>NZ_JBHRYA010000007.1:567996-777450 GCF_042648865.1 Luteimonas soli
GCATCCTGCCCCTGCGAAAAACGCCGCACATCCATGTGCGGCGCCCTTTGGGTCTTGTCCGCCGGCTCCGCCGCTGCGGAGGGGCCCCGAAGATCAAGATCAAGATCAACGGCAACGGCAACGGCAACGGCAAAAGGCGCATCTGCGCGGGTTGGCCGTAGGTCGGGGTTACACCCCCGACATGCTCTTCGCGTGGCAGCCGCCGCGGGCGAAGGCCCGCAGGGCGGGTCTTGGCTCGCCGCCACGCCGCCCATTCAACGGCCTTCTAGAACGCGTAATGCAGGTTCACCGACCCCTGCGTGTCGGTGCTGCCGCGGCCGCCGTCGCCGGCGCTGTCGTGGTTGACCTCCAGCCGCGACTGCAGGGTCAGGCGCGGCTGCAGCATGATGTCGACGCCGAGGGTCTGGCGCACGAAGGTGTTGTGGCGGCCGGTTTCCACGCGCACGCGCTGGTTGATCTCCGCCCAGTCGCCGAAGCGTTGCGACAGACGCAGCCCGCCGGTGGCGATCACGCCGATCGCGGCGGTGCCGTAGTCGGCGTATGGCTGCAGCCGGTAGCCGGTGCCCAGTTCCAGCTGCACGTGGGTGTCGGGCCGCCGGATCGCCGCCATTCCGTAGGTCGTGTCGACCTTGGCATAGCTGGCCTCGGCGTCGAACCATTCGCGCTTCGTGGCGGGGGCGTGCAGCGACGCATAGCTGCGGGTGGCCAGCGGCGATGCCCGGGCCGGGCGCAGGCGCGGCACGGTGCCGGGCACCTTGGGCTTCCACAGCGTGGTGTAGGCGGTCGGTTCCAGCCACTCCGCGTCCGGGCAGATCAGCCGGTAGCACGGCGCGCGCAGCGACACATGCCCGGCCGCGATCGCGAGCGCCGCCGGTTCTTCCGGCGACTCGGGCAGGGACTGCTGGAAGACGGGCAAGCCGGCAAGCGCCAGCCACCAGATCGCGGGCACGGCGGGGACTCTCTGGAAACGTCAGTGGAAACGATTACAGCGGGATTATGCCGGGTTCCGGATGACAATCCAAAGGATCACGGCCGTTTTCGCGCACGTATTCAGCCCACCTTCGGTTCCAGGGCTCGTTTGCGCAGTTCAACGCATTCAGTAATACAGCGACACCACATGCCGGGCCTGGGCGAAGAACAGCCAGCGTTCGATGAAGGCGCCGGCCAGCACGACCAACGCCGCTGCCGCCAGCGCGAAGGCGGGGCCGCCGATCCCCGCCGCCAGCAGCAGCCAGGCCAGCAGCGGGCCGCCGAGCAACAGCGCGCTGGCACCGACGCGCAGCCAGCGCGCGTGGCGGCGCGCGACCTGGAACGCCATTTCGCGGGTGACGTAGTTGGCTTCCGTGTGCGGACGCTCGAATACCGTGGCCTCGCGCGCCGGCAGGCCGATCGCCGCGGCGCGGGTGCCGGGCAGGCCGATGCGGTCGGTGTCATGCCAGTACAGCCATTTCAGCGCGACCAGCAGCGCGGCGACGATCGCCAGCGTCAACAGCATCGTGCCCGTGCCCTGGCTGCCAAGCATCGCCAGCATCAGTGCGAACAGCAGCGCCAGCCCGGTCAGCAGCGCGAACAGCAGGTACACCGGCAGCACCAGCGGGTGGCGCCAGGCCGGGATCGGCTTGAGCGAGGCGTAGATCATCGCCGTGCACGCCACCGTCGCCAGCGCGCACAGCGCCAGCACGATGCCCGACACCGCCAGCAGCGCCGCGAGGGTCGGGCCGGGCTCGCCCCACCACAGCAGCGCGCCGACTACCAGCGCCGGCAGCAATGTCGCGATCGCCAGTACGCCTTCGCGCGACAGCCACGATGTGCGCCACTGCGAGAACGCCCGCCACGCGCGCAGCGGCTTGCCCAGGTGGGCGAGCGAGGCCAGCAGGCCGATCGTCGACAGCGCCAGGCCGAGCAGCAGCGCCGCCAGCTGCACGCCTGCCAGCGTTGGCTGCACTTGCCCGCGCAGGCTGAGCAGCGCGAGCGACACGCCGAGCCACGCCAGCAGCCCGTAGCCGGCGCCGGAGAGGGTGGTGAAGAAGATGACGGAGAGGGCGGGGTGCATGGTGGTCGGGTTCTGCCGATGGAGGTGGTGCGATGCGGTTGGCGATCCTTGCCGGGTGTTGCCGTTGCTGTTGTTGTTGTTCTTGATCGTCATTCCCGCGCAGGCGGGAATCCAGTGACTTCGGCCCCGGCGTCATGACATGGGAGCAGCGTCCATGGATGACCAGACGTTCGTCTGTTGAAAACCCCGCCTGCGCGGGAATGACGGCTTGAGGGAGCCTTGGCAGCTTCCATGCCGACGCCTCCAACACTTCCACTGCCGCACCAATTCGCTGCCCGGCCGAAAATTCCTGTTCCCCCGAGCCTAGCGCTTCAGCAGCCGCCCGAGCCAATGCAGCGGCGATGTCGCTTCCTCGTCCGTGCCGTGCGCCGCGCTTCCACCGTCATTCCCACCACCATCGCGCCGCGGACGCGGCGGCAGGTAGCGGTTGACCGGCTCGTACCCCAGTTCCGGCATCAGCGCCACGCCGCCGCGCTCGGCGACGAGCTTCGACACGTCGGAACCCGGGTCGCCGAGGTCGCCGAAATGCCGGGCGCGGGTCGGGCAGGCCTGCACGCAGGCGGGCTGGCGTTCGCTTTCGTCCAGGTTCTCGTTGTAGATCCGGTCCACGCACAGCGTGCATTTCTTCATCACGCCCTCGACCGGCGAATACTCGCGCGCGCCGTACGGGCAGGCCCACGAACACAGCTTGCAGCCGATGCACTTGTCTTCGTCGACCAGCACGATGCCGTCCTCGGCGCGCTTGTAGCTGGCGCCGGTGGGGCACACGGTCACGCAGGCCGGCGTCTCGCAGTGCAGGCACGAACGCGGGAAGTGGAGGGTCATCGCCGGCTCCGGCGCATCGGCGCCCGGCGCGGTTTCGGCCAGCTCGTAGCTGTGCACGCGGTTGAACCACACCCCCGACGGATCCTTGCCGTACGGCTTCTCGTCGGTGAGCGGCCCTGCGATGCCGCCTGCGTTCCACTCCTTGCAGCTGGTCGCACAGGCGTGGCAGCCGACGCAGGTGTCCAGGTCGATCACCAGCCCGAGCTTGACCTTCGATGGCGGCGGCAGCGCGGTCACGGCAGCGTCCGGTGGCGCAGCTTGCCGGAGCCGTAGCCGACCAGCAGCAGCGAGAACACGAAGCCCAGCGCCGCACGCCAACGCGGCGACGGCGGCGGCACCATGCCGCCCATGCGCATCTGCGGGAACGCGGACGGATCGATGAAGGCCCAGGTGCTGATGACCAGCCCGATGATGCCGGCCAGCAGGCAGGCCCAGCGGATGACGCGCATCAACGTTTTCATCGTGTGCTCCTTCTTTTCGCGCGCATGGCGGCGCCGTAGCGCAGCGGCGCCTCGCTGGCCTCGGCGAACTCCAGCGGTGCGAACTGCGGCTCCGATTCGTCCGTGGAGCCGCCGACCTTGCGGATCGCCACGCGCAGGTCGAACCACGCCGCCTGCCCGGTGACCGGGTCGGCGTTGGCGTAGTCGCCGCGCGGGGTGATGTCGGAGATCAGGTGGTTCATCAGGAAGCCCTTGTCGCCTTCCGGCGCGTCGGCCGCCAGTCGCCAGGCGCGGCGGCGCTTGCCGATCGCGTTCCAGGTCCACACCGTATCCGGCTGCACGTTGGACGCGAACTTCGCCTGCACGGTGATGCTGCCGTGGTGCGAGGTGACGGTGATCCAGTCCTCGTCTGCCACGCCGTGTCTCGCACCCGTGTCCGGGTGCAGGTACAGGAAGTTGCGCGCGGTGATCTGCCGCAGCCACGCGTTCTGCGAGCCCCACGAGTGGTACATGAACATCGGGCGCTGGGTGATGGCGTGGAGGGGGAACAACTGCGTTGTTCTTGCTCCCTCCCCTTCAAGGGGAGGGCTGGGGAGGGGATGGGTTTCCCCACCGACCTGCGCGGATTCAAACGCCTCGTACCAGATCGGCAGCGGATCGAAATACGTCGCCACCCGCTCGCGATGTTCCGCCGGCGGCTGGTACGCGCCGTGTCCCTGCGCCGCAAGCCGGAACTTCTGTAGCGGCTCCGAATACAGCTGCAGCACGATCGGCGCGGTGGATCCGACGAAGCCGAGCTTCTGCGCCCATTCGAGGTAACCGCGGTTGGCCATCTTGAAGTAGCGCGCGTGCTCTGGGATCTCCTCGCGCCAGAAGCCGTTGTTCTCGATGTACCGCTGCAGTTGCTCGGGATTCGGCGCGCCCTTGCCGTGCGTTTCGCCGTCCTCGCCGCGCCAGCCGGCGAGCAGGCCGACGCCGGGCGCGCGTTCGTGGCGGACGATGTAGTCGGCGTAGTCGCGGTACTTCGGCGAGCCATCGGCATGCACCATGCCCGGCAGGCCGAGCCGCGCGCCAAGTTCCAGCAGCACCGACTGGAAGCCGCGCACGTCGCGCGCCTTGCCGTCGCCGCCGGCCTGCGTGGCCGGGTCGAACACGGGGTGCCGGATCGCATCGGCGGCGCCATCGGCATCGGAGATCGGGCGGTCGAGCAGGCTGATCGCGTCGAAGCGTTCCAGGTAGGTCGTGTCCGGCAGCACCAGGTCGGCGTAGGCGACCATCTCGCTGGCGAACGCATCCGAGTAGATGATGCGCGGGATGCGGTACTCGCCGCTTTCATCCTTGTCGGTCAGCCACTGCATCGTCTCGCGCGTGTTCATCGCCGAGTTCCAGCTCATGTTGGCCATGAACATCAGCAGCGTGTCGATGCGGTACGGGTCGCCGGCGTGCGCGTTGCGGATCAGGGTGTGCATCATCCCGTGCGCGGATAGTGGGTACGCCCACGAGAACGCGTGGTCGATGCGGCGCGGGCGGCCGTGTTCGTCGACCAGCAGGTCTTCGGGGCCGTGCACGTAGCCCAGCGGGCCGGCGTCGAGGGTGCCGTCGGCGCGGCGCGCCTTGCCGGGGCGGTTGGGCAGCGGGATCGGCTTGGGATACGGCGGCTGGTAGCGGAACGAGCCCGGCGCATCCACGGCGCCCAGCAGCAGCTGCAGCAGGTGCAGCGCGCGGCAGGTGTGGAAGCCGTTGCTGTGCGCGCTGATCCCGCGCATGGCGTGCATCGACACCGGGCGGCCGACCATCTGCGCGTGCTCGCGGCCCCAGGCGTCGGTCCATGCGACCGGCAGCACCAGGTTGCTCTCGAACGCTGCCTGCGCGAGCTCGCGCGCGATGCGGCGGATGGTGTCGGCGGGGATGCCGCACTGTTCGCTGGCGGCTTCCGGCGCGTACTGCGGATCGAGGTAGCGCTCGGCGATCAGCTGGAACACCGGCACGGCCCTGCGGCCGTCGGCGAGCGTGTACTCGCCGACGACGGCGGGCGCGATGTCGATCGCGTCGGCTCTTGCCTGTGCTCCCTCCCCTGCGGAGGCGGGGGGTGAGGAGGTGCGCTTGCGAGCCACTGGCTCGCGCGCCGACGAACGCACGCCAGCTGTGCTGGCGGGCTGGGCGGGCTGGGGAGGGGTGCTGTCGGCTCGGGCGTTCTTTCTGGAAGTTTGCACCGGATCCGACGCAACCCCCTCCCAACCTCCCCCTGCCTTCGCAGGGGGAGGGGCAAGAGCCCAGCACAGCACGTTGCCCTCCACGTCGCGCGCGAACAGCCCGTCATCCGCGCCACCCGGATTGCGCACCACCAGCCAGTGCGCGTTGGCGTAGCGCACCAGGTAGTCCAGGTCGATGCGGTCCATCCGCAGCAGTTCGTGGATCAGCGCGAACGCGAACAGTCCGTCGGTGCCCGGGCGGATGCCGATCCATTCGTCGGCGATCGCGCCGTAGCCGGTGCGCACCGGGTTGACCGCGACGATCTTCGCGCCGCGTGCCTTCAACTTGCCGAGGCCGAGCTTGATCGGGTTCGAGTCGTGGTCTTCGGCCACGCCCCACAGCATCAGGTACTGCGTGTGGTCCCAGTCGGGCTCGCCGAATTCCCAGAAGCTGCCGCCCAGCGTGTACAGCCCGCCGGCGGCCATGTTGACCGAGCAGAAGCCGCCGTGCGCGGCGTAGTTGATGGTGCCGAACTGCTGCGCCCACCAGCCGGTCAATGCCTGCGACTGGTCGCGGCCGGTGAAGAACGCCAGCTCGTCCGGGTTGCGCTCGCGGATCGGCGCCAGCCAGTCGGTGGCGACCTGCAGCGCTTCTTCCCACTCGATCTCGCGGAACTCGCCCTTGCCGCGCTCGCCCACGCGCAGCAGCGGCTTCGACAGCCGTGCCGGCGAGTAGTGCTGCATGATCCCGGCCGCGCCCTTGGCGCAGATCACGCCCTGGTTGACCGGGTGCGCGGGGTTGCCCTGGATGTAGCGCACCTTGCCGTCGGCCATCCACACCTTGATGCCGCAGCGGCAGGCGCACATGTAGCAGGTTGTTGTCTTGACCTCGTCGCCCGGTGACGGCGACAGGTCCAAGGCTGGCTCGCTGGGCTGGCGCATGGCCGCATTGTGCACGCGTGGCGCGCGTCAGTCACAAAGCGCGCGCTTGCGGCGCAGTTCTTCCTGCAGCAGCTCGCTGTCGCCGGACTGGGAGAGCTGCTGGATGTTGCTGGCGACGCGTGCGCACGGGTCGGTGGTGTAGCCGGGGCCGGCCACCAGCCCGCCGATCGCGCGCAGCACGCGCTCGGCCGAGATTGGTTCGCGCATGCGGAACGCATCCGTTCCCGGCCCCGGCAGCCTGGCGGCGCGATGTGCGAGCGGGTCCGCCGCGAAGGCATCGGCGTCGATCGCCGCGCGCGACAGTTCCCGGCCCTGTTCGATGAACACCGCGCTCATCGGTGCCTTGCCCGGCGCTGGCGGCGTGGCGTGCGCTTCAACCTGCGCTTCGGCGGGCGATGGGGTTCGTGGCGCACGCATGTGCGGCGCGGACGTGCGCATCGCATCCGGCCGGACCTCCGTCGCCGGCGGCGGGGGCGACGGCAACGACGGCTCGATCCAGGTCACCTGCAGCGCGCCGCCCGTTTCGCCGGAGGGGAGAACGATCTTCCGCGCCACCATCCACCAGAGGAACATGTGCGCGACGATCGTGAGCACGCACGCGAACACATGGCCGGGGTCGACCCTCCCTGTCCGTCCCATGCCCTGTCCCGTGGTGGAAAGGCGCGCAGTCTGTCGAGCGCCCGGTTAAACCGCGGTTACCGGTTCATTGCGGCGGCGTAATCCGGATCGACGGGTCGTTGTAGCGCGAATAGCGGATCAGGCTGGTGCCCGCCTTGCCCGGTTCGGTGATGACCGCCTGGACCTGCAGCGGCAGGCCGTTCGCGTCGACCCACATCGTGATGTCCGCCGGCGTGTCCGCCGAGGGCTGGCGCAGCAGGAACTTGCGCACGGGCTTGCCGTCGAGGATCGCGGGGCCAAGTGCCTGCACGACGATCCCGTCGTGGGCGTCCTCCAGCCGGCCCGGGTCGCGCCACTTGTCCGTCATCCCGGCCGGCATCTTCGAGCGGATGACCTGGCCGCCGGCCTGCATGTACATGGTGTCGCCGATGATCGTCTGGCTGCCGATGCCGCCGGGCATGGTCATGCGGAAGCGGTCGGGGGCGACGAAGTCGAGTTCGGAGACCATCTTGGCGCCCTGCGCCTCGACCTGCATGGTGGCGTGATAGCTGCGGATGCCCTTGAACGCGCCCAGCGAGGCCATCAGTTCGGCCCTGGCGTCCGCGGCGGGCCCGTTGTTGGTGGCTTCATCGACGGCCGGATCGGCGGGCGCGGCAGGTTCCCCGGTCGCGTCGGCGCGGGCGTCCGGGCCAACCGGCGCGGGCGCGCCCCGGTCGCAGGCGGCCAGCGCGAGCGCGGCGCAGGCGCACAGGAGCAGCGTCATCGGGCGGTGCATGGACATCGGGGAAAGTTCCTTCGCGGGGGTTACCCGGTTATACGAAACATGCCAGCGAAACATGCCAACCCGGGCCATAATCGCCCCATGGACCGATACGAACGCATCCTCTCGCTGCACCGCATCCTCAAGACCGCGCGCTACCCGGTGACGGTGGCCCGGCTGCGCGACGAGCTGGAATGCTCGCGCGCCACCGTCTACCGCGACCTGGCCTTCCTGCGCGACGGGCTGATGGCGCCGGTGGTGGGCGACGGCGAAGCCGGCTTCCGCTACGACGCCGACGAAGGCGACCGTTTCGAACTGCCCGGCCTGTGGCTCAACTCCGACGAACTGCACGCGCTGCTCGCCGCGCAGCAGCTGCTCTCGCGCAGCGGCGGCGGCGTGCTGTCGTCGGCGCTGGCGCCGCTGCAGGGGCGGATCGAGAAGCTGCTGTCCGAACACGCGGCCGGCAAGCCGTGGCCGGTCGAACGCGTGCGGGTGATCCCGCATCGCACCCGGCGCATGGACGAGCACGCCTTCCGCACCGTGTGCTCGGCGGTGCTGTCGCGCAAGCGGCTGTCGTTCGAGTACCGCGCCCGTTCCACCGACGAAAAGACCCGGCGCACGGTGTCGCCGCAGCGCATCACCCACTACCGCGACAACTGGTACCTCGATGCCTGGGACGAGGAGAAGGAGGCGCTGCGCAGTTTTTCCGTCGACCGCATCACCGGCGCGCGCCAGCTCGACGCCGAAGCGCGCGACGTCGACGACGCGCAGCTCGACCAGCACCTGGCCGGCAGCTACGGCATCTTCTCCGGCCCGCCCAAGGGCGTGGCGACGATCGTGTTCAGCGCCAAGGCCGCGCGCTGGGTGGCTGACGAGCACTGGCATTCGCAGCAGCAGGGGCGTTACCTCGCCGATGGCCGCTACGAGCTGAAAGTGCCCTACAGCGCGCCGCGCGAGCTGCTGATGGACGTGCTGCACTACGGCAGCGACGCCGAGATCGTCGAGCCCGAGTCGCTGCGCGCGCAGGCGCGCACGCTGCTGACCCTGGCGCTGGGCAACTACGAGCGCTGAGGCGATGACCGCCGCCGCGTCCGCTGCCGCGACCGGCGAGCCGATCGCGCTTGCGCTTGGCGCCGGCGGCGCGCGCGGGCTGGCGCAGATCGGCGTGATCGAAGCGCTGGAGGCGCGCGGACTGCGGATCGCCTCGGTGGCCGGTTCGTCCAGCGGCGCGCTGGTCGGCGGCGTGTACGCGGCCGGCAAGCTGCGTGAATTCCGCGAAGGCTTCGAGAAGCTCACGCGTGGCCAGTTCCTGCGCCTGCTCGACCCGGTGGTCGGGCGCCCCGGGATGATCGGTGGCGAGCGGCTGGTCGACGCGATGCGCGAGGTGGTCGGCGACCCGCGCATCGAGGAACTCGCGCTGCCGTTCACCGCCGTGGCCGTCGACATGGAGCGCCAGCGCGTGGTGTGGCTGCGCAGCGGCCCGCTGTGGGAGGCGCTGCGCGCGTCGTTCGCGATCCCCGGCCTGTTCCCGCCGCAGGTGGTGCACGGGCGCGAACTGGTCGACGGCGGCCTGCTCGCGCCGATGCCGATCACGGCCACGCGGCTGTCCGACGCGCACCGGCTGGTCGCCGTCGACATGCACAGCCGCCCGCGGCGGCCGCCCGGCGAACCGGCCGACGGCGTGCCCGCAGCGCCCGTGCGCGGCTCGCGGCTGGCGCGCTGGCTCGACCGGCGCCTGGGCAACCCGCCGGGCGAGGCCAGCATGATCGACACCATGTCGCGCGCGCTGGACACCATGCAGGCGCAGATCGCGCGCGGGCAGCTGGCGCTGGATCCGCCGGAACTGGCGATCAACATCCCGCGCGACGTGTGCCAGGTCTACGAGTTCTGGCGCGCGAAGGAAGTGGTCGAAGTCGGTCGCGAAGCCGCGGAGAAGGCGCTGGATACCGCCGGGTACTGATTCCCCGCCCCGCTCTTGTGGGAGCGGCTTCAGCCGCGAGCTTTTCCCACGGCACATCCGCCAGGCCCAACCCGCGCGGCAACGACGCCCCAGGCCCCAGGTCGCAGCCTTTGAGATGCCCCCCCGCCAAGCTGCGCTCCCGACCCGAGGAGCACCGCCATGACGCCTGCCAGCCGACCGCTGTTCCACGATGCCGCCATCAACGATGCCGCCGCGCCACCCCTGGCCGCCTGGCTGCTGGGCATGCTGTTCCTCGGCGCCATCGCCATGCTTTCGCTGCCGGCCGCCCGCGCCGACAGCGCCGCCTTCGGCTGGATGCCGCTGTGGCTGCTGGGCATGCCGCTGGCCAGCCTCGCCGCGCTGGCCGCGGCCCGCCTCCACCTGCGCCTGCCGCGCCGCCGCATGCCGGACTCGTCACCGGCCATGCGGCGGCGCCGGCCGGGCACCACCCAGGCGCGTCGCCGCCCAACCCCCGTGCGCACCAGGCTGCCCCGCGCAGCGTAGGTCGGGGCTACCCCCCGACGCCTTCCAGCCGACCTTCGACCCGCCCGGGGCCAACGTCCCGCACCAACCGTTCCGCCCCCCCATGTCGGGCCCCGCGCTGCGGGGCTCCGCGCGCGTGCAGTCCGCTCTCCGCGCGCCCGGCCTGCCCGCGCCGCTGTGCTAGCGTTGCCTGTTTCAACGCCACCAGAGCCTGGGGATCCGAATGTCCAAGTTGTCGCACGTTTGCCTCGCCGCGGGACTCGCGGCCGCCGCCGGACTGGCCGGCACGCCCGCACTGGCCGCGCAGGCCGACCAGAACGCACCGAAGGAGGACGCCATGCCGGCCACGCCCGCCGATCCGTACCTGTGGCTCGAGGACGTCACCGGCGACAAACAGCTGGCCTGGGTGCGCGAGCAGAACGCCCGCACCGAAGCCGAACTGGCCGGCGCGCCGGGCTTCGACAAGCTCGAATCCGACATCCTCGCCGTGCTCGATTCCGACGCCAAGATCCCCTACGTCGGCAAGCGCGGCGAGTACTACTACAACTTCTGGCAGGACGCGCAGCACGAGCGCGGCATCTGGCGCCGCACCACGCTCGAGGAGTACCGCAAGGACGAGCCGAAGTGGGAAACCCTGCTCGACCTCGACGCGCTGAACAAGGCCGAGAACGAGAACTGGGTCTGGCACGGCGCCGACTGCCTGCGCCCGGACTACACCCGCTGCCTGGTCGCGCTCTCGCGCGGCGGCGCGGACGCCGACGTGACCCGCGAGTTCGACCTGACGACGAAGCAGTGGGTGGAAGACGGCTTCTACCGTCCGGAAGCCAAGGGCAGCCTGGGCTGGATCGACCGCGACACCGTGTACGTGGCCACCGACCTCGGTCCCGGTTCGATGACCGAGTCCGGCTACGCGCGCATCGTCAAGGAGTGGAAGCGCGGCACGCCGATCGAATCGGCGACGGTCGTCTACGAAGGCAAGCCCACCGACATGGCGATCGGCGCCGGCCACGACGACACGCCCGGCTACGAGCGCGACTTCGTGTACCGCGCGCTCGCCTTCTACAACAACGAGCTGTACCTGCGCGGCAAGGACGGCAAGCTGACCAAGGTCGACGTGCCCAACTCGGCGCAGAAGTCGGTGCAGCGCGAATGGCTGGGGCTGGAACTGCGCGAGCCGTGGGAGGTCGGCGGCAAGACCTACAAGGCCGGTTCGTTCATCGTCACCCGCTTCGACGACTTCATGGCCGGCGGGCGCGACTTCGACGTGCTGTTCGAGCCGACCGACACCACCTCGCTGGCCGGCGCGACGATGACGAAGTCGCAGCTGGTGCTCAACGTGCTCGACGACGTCAAGAACCGCCTGTCCGTGGTGCGCCACGGCGCCGACGGCTGGACCTCCGAGCCGCTGCGGATCGGCGACATGGAGCTGGGCACCACCAGCGTGGGCGCGGTCGATGCCGACGAGAGCGACGCGCTGTGGATCACCACCACCAACTACGTCACGCCGACCACGCTGATGCTGGCCGAACAGCCGGGCAAGGCCGAGCCGGAAACGCTCAAGACCATGCCGGTGTTCTTCGACGCGTCCAGGGACGTGATCGAACAGCACTTCGCCACCAGCAAGGACGGCACCCGCGTGCCGTACTTCATCGTGCATCCGAAGGACCTGGCCCTCGACGGCAGCGCGCCGACGCTGCTGTACGGCTACGGCGGCTTCGAGATCTCGCTGACGCCGTCGTACTCGGGCACGGTCGGCAAGGGCTGGCTCGAGAAGGGCGGCGTGTACGTGGTCGCCAACATCCGCGGCGGCGGCGAATACGGCCCGCGCTGGCACCAGGCGGCGTTGAAGGAAAAGCGCCACAAGGCCTACGAGGACTTCGCCGCGGTGGCGCAGGACCTGGTGGCGCGCAGGATCACTTCGCCGCAGCACCTGGCCGCGATGGGTGGCAGCAACGGCGGCCTGCTCACCGGCAACATGCTCACCCAGTACCCGGAGCTGTTCGGCGCGATCGTGATCCAGGTACCGCTGCTGGACATGAAGCGCTACAGCCACCTGCTCGCCGGCGCGTCGTGGATGGCCGAGTACGGCGATCCCGACACCGCCGACTGGGAGTTCATCAAGACTTTCTCGCCGTACCAGCTGTTCGACCCGGCGCAGGACTACCCGGCGACTTTCATCTGGACCACCACCCGCGACGACCGCGTGCATCCCGGTCACGCCCGCAAGATGGCCGCGAAGATGCTTGCCGCCGACAAGGACGTGCGCTACTACGAGAACACCGAAGGCGGCCACGGCGCCGGCGCCACCAACAAGCAGTCCGCGCACGTGTGGGCGCTGAACTACACGTTCCTGTGGAACGAGTTGGCGAAGTAATCATGTAAAGAAGGCCCCTTTCCCGCGAAACAGGAGAGGGGCTCCAGAACTCGTGTTCCCCAGCTTCTCGTGGGAGCGGCTTCAGCCGCGAGCTCTTCGACCAGCCCAGCGCGACTCGAGCCGCCCGCCAAGGACAACCGCATGAACAACTCAGCCACCCTCCCCGAACCGCGACACGTCATCGACTTCTGGCGCGAAGCCGGCCCCGCCAAGTGGTTCGCCCGCGACGACGCCTTCGATGCGCGCTTCCGCGAACTGTTCGCCGACGCCCACTGGGCCGCCGCCCGGCGCGAACTGGAACCGTGGATGGACACCGCCGACGGCGCGCTGGCGCTGCTCCTGCTGCTCGACCAGTTCCCGCGCAACTGCTTCCGCCGCAGCGGCCACGCCTACGCCACCGATCCGCTGGCGCGGCACTACGCCGCGCTCGCGGTCGACGCCGGTTTCGATACGCAGGTCGACCCGGCGCTGCGGGTGTTCATGTACCTGCCGTTCGAGCACTCCGAGGACATGGCCGACCAGCTGCGCTGCATCGAGCTGACGCGCGCGCTCGATCCGGAGTACATGAAGTACGCGGTCGCGCATCGCGACGTGATCGAACGCTTCGGCCGCTTCCCGCACCGCAACCGCGAGCTGGGCCGCGTCAACACGCCGGACGAGCAGGCCTGGCTCGATGCCGGCGGCGGGTTCTGAGCGGCCGGTCGTGCGTCAGTAGCGCGGCACCGACGGATCCACGTCCTGCGCCCAGGCGTCGATGCCACCGGCGATGTTGAACACCTCGGTGAAGCCATGCGCGCGGAAGTGGTCGGCCGCCTGTGCACTGCGCCCGCCGTGGTGGCAGAGGAAGCCCAGCGGCAGGTCGCGCGATTGTGCCAGCAGGTCCTCGAACCCACCGGCGTCGAGCACCGCGTAGGGCAGGGCGATGGCCGCCAGCTCGCGCTCCTGCGGTGGGCGCACGTCGACGATGGTGAGGCTGCCTTCGCGCAGGCGGGCGTCGGCTTCGGAGGGGGACAGGTCCCGGATTTCACTATTCATCCGGGCATTTTAACGCGGCGTGGCATCATCCACCGATGAGCGCGATCCGCGAACCACTGCCGTCCCTGCACCGCGTCCCGCGTGCGTCTCCGGCATGGATCTGGGTACTGCTGGCCGCGCACCTGGCCGTGTTGCTGGCGTGGTGGTGGCTGGGCTGGCGTGCCGGCCTGCCGCTGCTGGTCGCCGTCCACCTGGCCTTCCTCTGGGGCGCGCTGCGGCCGCGCTCGGCGATGTACGGGCCGGTGCTGTCGCACCTGCCGGTCACGGACAGGCGCGTGTGGCTGACGATCGACGACGGCCCTTCCGACGACACGCCGGCGCTGCTCGACCTGCTCGACGCGCACCGGGCGAAGGCGACGTTCTTCCTGGTCGGCGAACGCGCGGCGGCGCGGCCGGACCTGGTGCGCGAGATCGCCACGCGCGGCCACGGCATCGGCAACCACAGCCACGCCCATCCGCAGGCCTGGTTCTGGGCGCTGGGGCCGGCGCGGATGCGGCGCGAGATCACGCAGTGCCAGGAAGTGCTGCGCGCGATCACCGGCCGCGCGCCGCGCTGGTTCCGCGCGGTGGTCGGGCACGCGAACCCCTTCGTGTCGGCGCCGCTGCGCGACTGCGGCCTGGCGCGCGTGGCCTGGGATGCGCGCGCGTTCGATGCGGTGCGTGGCGATCCGGTTGCGGTGGTGGCGCGGCTGGAGCGCGAACTCGCGCCCGGTGCGATCGTGCTGCTGCACGAGGGTGCGCGGCACGGCCGCAACGTCGAGATGATCGGATTGCTGCTGGAGCGCATGCAGGCGTTGGGTTACGCGACGGTATTGCCCGAAGACCTGTAGGTCGGGGCTACACCCCCGACGCGCGCGGCAACCGGAGCCGATGAATTCCCGGTGCGAGACGATCAAGAGCTGGCCGGACGTAGGTCGGGGCTACGCCCCCGACGCACGCGGCAACCGGAGCCAACGGATTCCTGGAGCGGGACGATCAAAAGCCTGGAGCAGGACGATCAAAAGCCGTCGGGGGCGTAGCCCCGACCTACGGATTCTGGCCGACCACCAGCCAGTTGTTGAACGGCGTGCGACCCCACAGCGGTTCGATCGTCACCTGCAGGCCGGCGCCTTCCAGGATTGCGCGCAGGCCGTCGGCGTCCGGGTAGCAGCGCGGCGACGACTGCATCCAGCCGATGAGGTTCGCCGCGCGGTCGCCGATCCGCGAAACCAGCCCGCGGCGGCTGCCGTCGACCAGCCCGGTACGGATCACCAGCCGCGCGCCGGGCGTCAGCATCGCGATGACGTTCTCCAGCAGCTGTTGCTGCGCAGGTGCGCGCAGGTACTGAAGCACGTCGAGGATTGCGACGCTGCCCTCGTGCCGGGGCAGGTGGTGGGCGAGGTCGACGACCTCGAACCGCGTCGGCGCCAGGCCGCTGCGCTCCGCGGCGGCGATCGCGCGCCCGATCTTGTCCGCGTCGTTGTCGACGCCGTAGTACGGCATCGCCTGCCCGTCCTGGCGCAGCGCGTGCGCGAGCAGGCCAAGGCCGCAGCCCAGGTCCATTACCGGCGCGTTGCTGCCGCGCAGCGCGCGCAGCACGCCGGGGTAGAGCGGGTCGGTCGACAGCTTGCTGCGGATGTAGTGGTAGTCCCAGCGGTTGAGCACCTTGTGCGGCGGCAGGAACGCCTCGGCGATCGCGGTCGCCTGCTCGCGCGGCAGCGGCTCGCCGCTCATGGCGCGAGCATCCCGCGCGCCGCCGGCAGCGCCAGCGCCGCCCATTGCGCGTACATCGCGGCAGACGGATGCAGGCCGTCGTCGACCAGCATCGCCGCCTCGGCGCCACGCCGGCGGCTCACCGGCGTGACGTCGACGAAGGCCACGCCGCGGCTTTCGCAGACTCCGCGTGCAGCGGCATTGCAGGCGTCGATTTCGCGCGCCACCTGCACCGCGTCGCGCCCTTCGCGCGCGGCGAACGGCGTCACGCCCCAGTCGGGGATAGAGAGCACCAGCACGCGGCCGGCGCGGCCGCCCGCGTAGCCGATCGCGCGCGTGAGCAGGCCGGCGAATTCGTCGCGATACTCGTCGACGCCGCGACCGCGATACTGGTTGTTGACGCCGATGAGGAGGCTAGCGAGATCCCAGGCATCCGGATCCGCCTTTGATCTCGTGGGAGCGGCTTCAGCCGCGAGCTTTTCGATCCGGGCCGAAGAGCTCGCGGCTGAAGCCGCTCCCACATGAGCTTCTTCGGCAGGTTTCTTGCCTGCATCAAACGCATCCAGTGCCGCCGACAGTTCGTCCGTGGTCCAGCCGGTCCTGGCGATGATCTTCGGGTCGCCCAGCATCACGCCCTCCGCGCGCAGCGCACGCGCCAGCTGCACGGGCCAGCGGTCCGCGGGCGCCACGCCCTCGCCGATGGTGTAGCTGTCCCCGAGCGCCAGGTAGCGCAGCGCACGCAGCGGCGGCAGCGGGCCGCCGGTCATGCGCGCCGTGGTCATGTCCCCACCGCCCGCGCGGCGTCGCGGCCCGCTTCCACGCGGCGCGACAGCACGCGGTCGATGCGTGCGAACACCTCGCGCAGCGCATCGGGTTCGGGAAGCAGGGTGACGCGGAAATGGTTGCGGTAGGGCACGTTGAAGCTCGAGCCGGGCACGATCAGCACGTCCTGCGTCTCCAGCAGCTCCAGCGCGAATGCGTGGTCGTCGAATCCTTCGGCCGCGGCGCCGGTGACGCCGGGGAACGCGTACAGCGCCGCATCCGGGACCACCAGTTTCAGGTGCTCGCTGGCCGCACAGCTTTCCACCACCGCGCGCCGCGCCTCATGCAGGCGCCCGCCCGGCGCGCACAGCGGCGCGATGGTGTCGATGCCGTGCAGGGCGGCCTCGATCGCGAACTGCCCGGGGACGTTGGCGCACAACCGCAGCGCACCGAGCAGGTCCATCGCGTGGTGGAACTCGCCGCTGCGCATCGGGTCGCCCGACAGCACTGCCCAGCCCACGCGCCAGCCGCAGGCGCGATGCACCTTGCTCAGCCCGCCGAACGACAGGCACGGAACGTCGCCGGCGATCGGCGCCACCGGCACGAATTCCGCGTCGTCGTAAAGGATGCCGTCGTAGATCTCGTCGCACATCAGCAGCAGATCGTGCTTCGCCGCGATGGCGACGATGCGCTCGAGCAGTTCGCGCGGATAGCTCGCGCCGGTCGGGTTGTTGGGGTTGATCAGCACGATGGCGCGCGTGCGCGAGGACACCAGCGCTTCGATCTCCTCCGGGTCGGGCAGGAAGTCGTCGGCCACCTTGCAGCGGTAGTACACCGGGCGGCCGTCGTTGAGGATGGTGGAGGCCGACCACAGCGGGTAGTCGGGCGAGGGCAGCAGCACCTCGTCGCCGGGGTTGAGCAGGGCGCGCAGCGACAGGTCGATCAACTCGCTCACGCCGTTGCCTATGAACACGCGTTCGGGTGAAGCGTTGGGCGTGCCGCGGGCCTTGTGGAACGCGGCGACCGCATCGCGCGCGGCCGGCAGGCCCTGCTGGTGGGTGTAGGGGACGGTGTCGGCGATGCCGTCGGCGATCGCGCGCTGCAGGTGCTCGGGCGCCCGGAACCCGAACGCGCCCGGGTTGCCGATGTTGAGCTTGATCAGGGTCCGGCCCTGCGCTTCGAGTTCGCGGGCCCGGCGGGCCAGTTCACCGCGGATTTCGTATCGGACTTCGGACAGGCGTTCGCGGGTCTTCAGGCTGGGCGGCGACATCGGTTGGCGGACGGCGGAAGTGGTCGCAAAGCCTAGCGGAAAAACGCCCCCCGCACCGCACCGCCTCGGTCCGTAGGATGGGTAGAGCGCAGCGAAACCCATCACCCCGCCCGGACCCAGGCGACGCACCCGCACAACGGAGGAGGCGTACGCCCAAGCCGCTTGTGCCTGGAGTCCGGTGAACGATGGGTTTCGCTGCGCTCTACCCATCCTACGGCCGGGCTGCGCTTAGAATCCGCCCATGGACGCCAACTACCGCCGCGCTTGAACCCCGACTACGCCGCCCTGCGCGTCATCGGCTGGCCGTGGGAAGGCGCGCCGGACGACTCGGCATGGCGCGAGGCGATGGCCGCGCACCCGCAGGCGCGGCCGGCGCGGGTGGTCGAGCAGCACCGCTCCGGCTACATCGTCGCCGACGGCCCCGGCGAGGGCTTTGCGGTCGAATCCCTGCCCGAATGGCAGCGTCCGTCCGGCTACCGCAAGGGCAGCTCGTCGCAGGACCAGCGCGCTGCGGTCGGCGACTGGGTGCTGCTCGACGGCAAGCGCATCGTCGCCCTGCTGCCGCGCCGCACCGCGATCAAGCGCGGCGCGGCCGGCGAGCACTACAGGCAGCAGGTCATCGCCGCCAACATCGATACCGTGCTGGTGGTGAGCGGCCTGGACGGCGACTTCAACCCGCGCCGGATCGAACGCTACCTGCTGCTCGTCCACGGCGGCGGCGCGCAGCCGATCATCGTGCTGACCAAGGCCGATCGCAACGGCAGCGACGTGCAGGCCGCCATCGACGCGCTTGCCGGCATTGCCGGCGGCGTGCCCGCGTTCGCGGTCAACGCCAAGGACCGCGACAGCGTCGCCGTGCTCGATCCGTGGCTGCAGGCCGGCATGACCGCGGTGCTGGTCGGCAGCTCCGGTGCCGGCAAGTCCACGCTGACCAACACGCTGCTCGGGGTCGAGAAGATGAAGACCGCCGGCGTGCGCGAAAGCGACGCCCGCGGCCGTCACACCACCACCCATCGCGCGCTGATCCCGCTGCCGTCGGGCGCCTGCCTGATCGACACCCCCGGCATGCGCGAGCTCAAGCCCACCGGCGAGGAGGACCTGGCCGAGGGCGGCTTCGCCGACATCGAGGCGCTGGCCGAACAGTGCAGGTTCCGCGACTGCCGCCACGATCGCGAGCCCGGCTGCGCGGTGCGCGCCGCGATCGAGGCCGGCACGCTGGATCCGCAGCGGCTGGCCAACTACTTCAAACTGCGCGATGAAGTCGCCGGCGCCGCCGACAGGCTGGCCACGCGCCTGGCGCAGAAGGCCGAGGCGAAGGTGCAGGGCAAGGCGCTGCACAAGCGCCTGGACGACAAGCATGGAAAGCGCTGAGCTTTGCTCCCTCCCCTGCGAAGGCAGGGGGCGTACCGATGCGCTTGCGAGTCGAGGCCGCATGCGGCCGAGGTGGCTCGCGCATCGCGGAGCGACCGCCAGCTGTGCTGGCGGGCCGGACGGGCTGGGGAGGGATGTCTTCCGGATCAGCGCGAACCGTGGGCACCCCCTCCCAACCTCCCCCTGCCGTCGCAGGGGGAGGGGCAGGAGCAAAAATCCCCGGCTGAAGCCATGACAACGCACGCCCCCGACATCGCCCATCACGCCGCGCTCGACGCGCGCATGGTCGCCGCGGCGCGCGGGATCAAGGTGCTGACGCTGGCGAGCTGGCCGGCGCAGGTGCAGCAGCGCTTCCTCGAAGGCCACGCGCGCGGGCATGACGTGCCGCCGCGGATCGAGTACCCGAAGCACGACTTCGGCGACGTGCGGCGCGAACTCGACGCCGTCGCCGCGGCCGCCGACCCCACGCATCCGATCGGCGCCTACCTGGTCGAGTCCACCCGCAGCTGGTCGATCGCCGCGCAGCTGCTCGAAGCGCTGGGCACGCCGGCCGCCGGCATCCATTCGGCGGCGCTCTACGGCCGCCCCGACGATCCGCTGCCCGGCCAGGGCCCCACCGCGCGCGAGGCCGCGCGGCATTTCATCGACATCGCCAACGAACTCGACCGCGAACTGCTCTCGCCGGCCGAACAGGTCATCATCTCGGCCACGGCGCTGCAGCTGCAGCTGCAGTCCGAACTCGACCGCTACTTCGGCGAACGCGTGATCGCGGTCGAACTCGACCCGGACATGATCGCCAAGGCCGCCGCCGGATCGCGCCGCATCCGCCTGCGCGCGGGCGCGGAATACACCGACTACGACCACCACCAGCTGCTCCAGCACGAAGCCTTCGTGCACTCGCTCACCGCGCTCAACGGGCGCGAGCAGGCGTTGCTCGGCAGCCTGGCGCTGTCGTCGCCGCGCGCCACCGCTACCCAGGAAGGGCTGGCGGTGTTCGCCGAGCAGATCACCGGCAACATCGACATCGAGCGCATGAAGCGGGTCAGCCTGCGCATCGAGGCGATCGCGATGGCACTCGAAGGCGCCGGCTTTGTCGACGTGTTCCGCTACTTCCTCGATGCCGGGCAGTCGGCGGAGGAGAGTTTCGCCTCGGCCCAGCGCGTGTTCCGCGGCGTGCCGCTGGACGGTGGCCACGCGTTCACCAAGGACGCGGTGTACCTGCGCGGCCTGGTCGGCGTGCACACCTTCTTCCGCTGGGCGCTGCGCGAGCGTCGGCTGAGGCTGTGCCGGCAGCTGTTCGCCGGCAAGATGACGCTGGGCGACGTGCAGCGCTTCGCGCCGCTGTTCGAGGCCGGCGTGCTGCAGCCGCCGCGCTGGCTGCCGCACTGGGTGTCGCGCGCGAATGGCCTGGCGGGAATGCTGGCGTTCTCGCTGTTCGCCAACCGCATCCGGCTGGACCAGGTGTCCGGGGCGCCGGGATTCGATATCTGACCGGCGCGTCGAGGAAGCGGCGACGAGTCGTTCCCGCGCAAGCCGGCCTGCGCTAGCCGGCCGGCGCGCGGATCTCCTCAATGATCGAAGCGAGCAGGGCGATGAACTCCTCGGCTGCCTTCGAAGGCGGCCGGTCCTCCAGGAACACGCATTCGACCTTGAACCTGATCGGCGGGTCGAGGGGCCGGAAACGCACGGACGTTTCGGAGCCGGCGCGCGCGGTGAATTCGTCGACCACCGTCATGCCCGCGCCGCAGCCGGTCAGCGCCGCGGCGATGTAGAACGTCTGGTTCGACACCACTTCATGGATCACCACGCCTTGGCGCTTGAGTTCGGCGGTGAACGCGTCGCCGACCGGGCCGCTGGTGGTCAAGCCGACCATGTTGCGGCCGTCGAGCAGCGACAGCGGCACGGCATCGCCGACGTCGGCAAGCTCGTCTTCCCGGAACAGCAGCATCAGCTCGCCCGTGTCCAGCACGCGGCGTTTCATGCGCGGGTGCGCGGGCGGGTCGTAGGCGATGGCGATGTCGCAGGTGCGTTCGTACAGCGCCTGGAACAGCTCGTCGTGGTGCAGCGTCTGCACGTCGAAGGTGACTTGAGGATGCAGCTTGCGAAAGCGCGCGATCGCCAGCGGCGCGACGTGCAGGCCCAGCGACGGCACCACGCCCAGGCGAATGTGGCCGCCGCCCACGTTGCGGATGTTGCTGACGGTCTTCTGCAGCGAGGTCAGGCGCTCGAAGATCTCGCTGACTTCCACGAACAGCGCATGCGCCTCGTCGGTGGCGACCAGACGCCCGCGCACCAGGGTGAACAGAGTGAGGCCGAGCTGCGACTGGGTGTGGTGCAGGACCTTGCTGACCGAGGGCTGCGAAACATGCAGCGTGCGCGCGGCGGCGCTGATCGACCCGGTCGTGTAGACGGCGTGGAAGACTTCGATCTGGCGGAATCGCATGGCGTCGATCTTAAGGCGCGGCCCGGCTCTTGTCAGATCGCGATCTGCTACTCGGGACTGCGCCCGACTCCCTCGCGCCGCGGATCGGCCGCCCACTCGAGCCTGCCTTCGCGAATGAACACGCCGTGCAGGCCCGAGTCCTCGCCGGAACCGGCGCGGACCTCGATGCCTCGGCGTTCGAGTCCGGCGCGGATGCGCGGGGAGAAACGCGCGGCCTCGCCGTTGAAGCGCTTGCCGCGCGCGACCAGGTTGGGCAGGTCGACCGCCTGCTGCAGCGGCAGGTCCCAATAGACCAGGCCCACCAGCGTCTTGGCGATGTAGGCGGGGATCGCGGAACCGCCGGGCGAACCGATCGCGCCGACGAAGTTGCCGTCGCGATCGAGCAGGATCGCCGGCGTCATCGACGAACGCGGACGCTTGCCGCCGGCGATCGCGTTGGCGGCGGGAACGGGGCCGGCGGCCGGGTTCCAGGAAAAGTCGGTGAGCTGGTTGTTGAGGAAGAAGCCATCGACCATGCGCCCGGAACCGAAGAACGATTCGATCGTGGTGGTGATCGACACCGCGTTACCGTGCGCATCGACGATGACCATGTGGCTGGTGCCGCCCGGTTCGTCGGTGCGGTCGGCGACCGCTGGCGGCGCGCCTTCGGGCCGTCCGGCCGAAGGCGCGGGCACCGCGGCCGTGGCGCCAATCAGCTTGCGGCGCGCGTCGACGTAGGCCGGGTCGAGCAGACCCTGCACCGGAACCGGCACGAAGCGCGGGTCGCCCACGTACTGGTCGCGGTCGGCATACATGATCCGGCTGGCCTCGGCGAACAGGAACCACGACTGCGGATCGCCTGGCCCGCGCTGGTCGATGTCGGTGCCGTCGAGCAGCGCCATCAGCTGCAGCAGGCCGACGCCGCTGGTCGGCGGCGGCGGCACGCACAGCACGTATTGGCGCAGCGGCCGGCAGATCGGTTCGCCGGTCGTGGGTTCGTAATCGGCCAGGTCCTGCTCGCTCATCGCGCCGCCCAGCGGCGGCTGGTGCGTGCGGGCGACGATCGCGCGCGCGATGTCGCCGTGGTAGAACGCCGACGGCCCGCCCTTGGCGAGGGTGCGCAGGGTGTCGGCATAAGCGGGGTTGCGCAGCAGGTCGCCGACCTCCAGCGCGTTGCCCGCGGCATCGGAGAAATAGGCGGTGACGTCGGGCGCCGACGCCTGCGGGAACTTGCCGTGGATGTGCTGCGCCAGCCGCGGGGTGACGCGGAATCCTTCCTCGGCACGTTCGATGGTCTCGTCGAACAGCTGGTCCCAGCGCAGACGGCCGTGGTCGCGCTGCGCGGCCGCGAACACCGCGACCGCACCGGGGACGCCGGTGGCGCGTCCGGTCAGCATCGCCTCGGAACGCGGCAGCGGATTTCCGTCGGCATCGTCGAGCAGCGCGGGCGTGGCCAGCGCAGGTGCTCTCTCGCGCCCGACGTAGCTGGTCACCTCGCCGCTGTCCGCGTCGTACACCATGATGAAGGCGCCGCCGCCTAGGCCCGAACTCTGCGGCTCCACCAGGCCCAGCATCGCCTGCACCGCGACCGCCGCGTCGATCGCACTGCCGCCGCGCCGCAGCACCGCGGTGCCGGCGTCGACCGCGAGCGGATGCGCCGCGACCACGACCGCTTCGTCCGGAGCGGGCGTCGGGACGTGCCCGCCGGTTGCGCAGGCGGACAACACGACCAGAACGCCGACGGACACGCAGGTGCGGGCGCGGTACAGGATGCGAAGTGTCATGCGCGATGTTCCTCGCTGCGTTGGGAGTGACAGGGTGCGGTTGCCCGGGCCTTCGTCGACCTACGGCCAGAAGTTGAGGAACCCGGTGATGATCAGCGCATTGGTGAAGTCGATGAAGAACGCCCCCACCAGCGGCGCCACCAGGAACGCGCGCGGCGCCATGCCGTAGCGCAGTACCAGCGTGCGCATCACCGCCATCGCGTTGGCGGTAGTGCCGAGCATGAAGCCGATGAAACCGCCGCCCATCACCGCCGCGTCGTAGTCGCGGCCCATGATGCGGAACACCGGGATGCAGAACGCCACCACCAGCGCGACCTGCACCGCAAGGTTGACCACCAGCGGCAGCGCCAGCCCCGACAGCTCCCACAGCTTGAGGTTCATCAGCGCCACCGCGAGGAACAGCGCCAGGCACACGTTGCCGATCAGGTCGGTGGTCTGCACCGACAGCCCGACCCAGCCGGTGTGGTCGTCGAAGTTGCGGATCACCGCGCCCACCAGCATCGCGCCGATGTAGACCGGCAGGGTGAGGCCGATCGCATCGAAACCCTTGCCGACCCAGGCGCCGACCCACATCGCGAGCAGGATCACCACGATGCTCTTGAGCGCGTTGAACTCGCGCGCCGCTTCGGTATCCACCACCACGCCCTCGCCAACGGCGACGTCGAGCTCCTCGGCGACCGCCGCGGGCACCTGCACCTCGACCGGTTCGGTGGCAACCGCGTCGGCGCCCGTCCTCAGGCGCAGCCGCCGGATCAGCACGGTGATCGCCGGGCCGCCGACCACCCCGCCGCAGACGATGCCCGCCATCGCCGAGGTGATGGCGATCGATTCGGCGCCGACCAGGCCGGCCTGCTCGAACAGCGGCGCAAACGCCAGTCCCGTCGCCGGCCCACCGGTTAGCGTCGCCGAGCCTGCGAGCACGCCGAACATCGGATCGAGCCCGAACGACGTCGCCACCCCGATCCCCACCAGGTTCTGGATCACCGCGAATCCCGATGCCAGCGCCAGGAACACCATCACCTGCTTGCCGCTGATCCGCAGCAGCGCGACCGATGCGTTGACGCCCATGGCAGTGAAGAAGGCGACCATCAACGGACCCTGCAACGCGGTGTCGAACTGGAACAGCACGGTGTCGCGGCCATGCGCCCAGAGCACCACCAGAGCGACCACCAGCCCGCCGATGACCGGCGCGGGCAGGTTGTATCGGCCCAGCACGGGGATGACGCGGCACAGCGCGTAGCCGAGGAAAAGGGCGAGGCCGCCGAAGGCCACGGTCTGCACCGCGTTCAATTCAATCATGTGGGTTCCTCGAAATCGTTCGCGGGCGTGCGTCCTGCGATCGTCACTGCGCGCCGGCCGCCACGCCCTCGCGGATCGCGCCGTCGGCCTGGCCCCAGAAACCGGCGGCGGCCGGCCGCAGCGCTCCGTTGTGCGAACGCACGCCGTCGCCGTGGTCCGCCTTCAGCCACAGCGGGCCATCGAGGTCGACGAACTCGGCGCCGCGAGCCACCAGGAACGCCGGCGCCACCGCCAGCGACGAGCAGATCATGCAGCCGACCATGATCCGGAACCCGCTGGCACGCGCCGCTGTCCGCAGCGCCAGCGCTTCGGTCAGGCCGCCGGTCTTGTCGAGCTTGATGTTGACCGCCTGGTAGCGGCCCTGCAGGCGCGGCAGGTCGGCGGCGACGTGGCAGGACTCGTCGGCGCAGATCGGCACCGCCGATTCGAAACCTTCCAGTGCCTCGTCTTCCGCGGCGGGCAGGGGTTGTTCCACCAAGGCCACGTCGAGTGCTGACAACGCGGGCTGCATGTCGCGCAGCAGGTCGATGTTCCAGCTCTCGTTGGGGTCGACGATCAGGCGCGCGGTCGGGGCCGCGCAGCGCACCGCCCCGATCTGCGCGGCCGGATTGCCGGCGTCGACCTTGACCTTGACCAGGCGCGCCGTCGCGATCCGCGCCGCCGCCTGGCCCATGCGTTCGGGCGTGTCCAGGCTCACGGTCAGCGCGGTGGTCAGTACCTGCGGCGGCGCCAGCCGCAACAGCGACCACACCGACGAGCCGGCCAGCTGCGCCTCCAGGTCCCACAGCGCGCAGTCGACCGCGTTGCGCGCCGCGCCGGCGGGCAGCAGTTCGGCCAGTTGCGCACGCGACGCGCCCTCGGCGATGGCCTGCCGGGCGCCTTCGATCTGTTGCAGCACCGATTCGATGGTCTCGCCGTAACGCGCGTACGGCACCGATTCGGCGCGCCCGCGGCAGCCGCCTTCGCGGATCTCGACGACCACCGCTTCGGCTGAGTGCTTGACCCCGCGCGAGATGCGGAACGGCGTGGCCAGCGGCCAGCTGCGGTGGCGCGCGCTCAGCTCGCGAAGCATGACTGCAGCCGGTCCGCGATGCGCGCCATGCCCATGGTCACCGGGTCCTCGCAGGGCAGGCCCAGCGCGTCCTCGATCTCGGCGCAGGCCCGGGCCGCGGCGTCCGCGCCACCCAGGTTCGAGGTGTTCACCGCCACGCCGACGGCGATGACGTCGGAGCTGGTCAGGCGCGCGGCCTGCAGGTTCGCCTCCAGGCACGTCGCCAGATCGGGCACCGGGTAGTGCGGCAGGCCGCGCATGTGGGCGCGGCCGGGTTCATGGCACAGCACGAGCGCGTCGGGCTGCGCGCCGTGCAGCAGGCCCAGCGAGACGCCGGCGTAGGACGGATGGAACAGCGAGCCCTGTCCCTCGACCAGGTCCCAGCCGCCGTCGTCGCGCGCGGGCGAAATCCATTCGGCGGCACCGGAAATGAAATCCGCCACCACCGCGTCGATCGGCACGCCCGCGCCGGCGATGAAGATGCCGGTCTGCCCGGTGGCGCGGAAATCCGCGCGCACCCCGCGTGACTGCAGTTCGCGTTCGAGCGCCAGGGTGGCGTACATCTTGCCGACCGAGCAGTCAGTGCCGACCGCGAGCAGGCGCCGGCCGGCGCGACAGCGGCCGTTGCCCACCGCCAGCGGCGGCGGCTGCCGCGCATCGAACAGGAAGCGCCCGTTGCGCCGTGCCGCGGCCACGATGTCCGGGTACGACGCCAATCGCTGGTGCAGGCCCGAGGCGATGTTCATGCCCGCGTCCAGCGCGGCGACGACGTGCTGCACGGCTTCATCGTCCATCACCCCGCCAGCGTTGGCCACGCCGACGATCATGGTGTTGGCGCCGGCCGCCACGGCCTGTTCGAAGTCCAGGTCCGGCAGGCCGAGCGTGGTCTTGCAGTCGCTGCCGCGGAACTGGCCGACGCACCATTGCGGCCGCCAGTGGGCCAGGCCGCGGGCGGTCTTGGCTGCCAGGTGGTCGCGTGCGTTGCCCAGGTAGAGCAGGTAGGGCGGCGGCCAGCGGGAAGCGGGCGGAGCCGGGGCAAGCGCGGCGGTCGATGACATAGGGTCGGGCGGTCCTGGGGTGGGGCGGGGCGGAGGGAGTCGCGGCGGCCGTGCGGCGCCGCCAGCGCTTGCGATCGTCCGAAGCGATCACGTTGCAATGGCCGTGCCCCGCATCGATGGCGCGCGGCCCTTGCCGGGCGTTCCCGCATGGGATGCCCAACCTTAGCCACTCGCCTGCCGGCCCACCATTGAAAAGACGCAGGCCGTGCATAACCCGCGGTTATGCGCGTCGCGCGCGGGGGACAGTCGCCCGGGCGACAGGCCCCGCAGCAAGGGGGCAAGGTAGAATCGAAGCCGTTATCTCCCAACGCCGCGACCATGCCCGACCAATCTCCCGAGACGCCCGATCCCGACCAGCCAATCGCGCAGCAGCCCGAGGATTTCAAGCAGGCCGCGCTGGACTACCACCGCCTCGCGCCGGCCGGGAAGATCAAGGTCACCGCGACCAAGCCGATGGTCACCCAGCGCGAGCTGGCGCTGGCCTATTCGCCCGGCGTGGCCTACGCCTGCGAGGAGATCGCCGCCAACCCCGCAGCCGCGCACGACTACACCGCGCGCGGCAACCTGGTGGCCGTGATCTCCAACGGCACCGCGGTGCTGGGCCTGGGCGACATCGGCCCACTGGCCGGCAAGCCGGTGATGGAAGGCAAGGGCGTGCTGTTCCAGAAGTTCGCCGGCATCGACGTGTTCGACATCGAGGTCGACGAGCGCGACCCCGACAAGCTGGTCGAGATCATCGCCTCGCTGGAACCGACCTTCGGCGGCATCAACCTCGAGGACATCAAGGCGCCGGAATGCTTCATCGTCGAGCGCAAGCTGCGCGAGCGGATGAATATCCCGGTGTTCCACGACGACCAGCACGGCACCGCGATCATCGTCGGCGCCGCGGTGCTCAATGCGCTGCAGGTGGCGGACAAGGAGATCGGCGAGGTCAAGGTCGCCACCACCGGTGCGGGCGCCGCGGGCATCGCCTGCCTGGACATGCTGGTGGCGCTGGGCGTGCGCAAGGACAACATCGTCGCCTTCGACCGCGACGGCGTGATCCACACCGGCCGCCCGGGGCTGGACCCGGACAAGGCGCGCTACGCGGTCGACACCGACAAGCGCACGCTGGCCGAAATCGTGGACGGCGCCGACGTGTTCCTCGGCCTGTCGGCCGGCGGCATCCTCAAGCCGGACATGGTCGCCACGATGGCCGACCGGCCGGTCATCCTCGCGCTCGCCAACCCGTACCCGGAGATCCTGCCGGAAGACGCGAAGGCCGTGCGCCCGGACTGCATCATCGCCACCGGCCGTTCGGACTACCCGAACCAGGTCAACAACGCGCTGTGCTTCCCCTACATCTTCCGCGGCGCGCTGGACGTGGGCGCCACCGAGATCAACGAGGCGATGAAGCTGGCCTGCGTGCGCGCGATCGCGCGGCTGGCGCAGATGGAATCGTCCGACCTGGGCAGCGCCTACGGCGGCGACGTGACGTCGTTCGGCACCGACTACATCATTCCGCGCCCGTTCGACCCGCGCCTTCTGACCGTGCTCGCGCCGTGCGTGGCGGAAGCGGCGATGGCCTCGGGCGTGGCGACGCGGCCGATCACCGACATGGACGCGTACCGGGAAAAGCTCGGCCAGTTCATCCACCGCACCGGCCTGATGATGAAGCCGGTCTACGAGCGCGCCCGTGCCGACCTGCAGCGCGTGGTGTACGCCGAGGGCGAGGAGGAAACGGTGCTGCGCGCGGTGCAGACCGTGGTCGACGAACGGCTGGCGCGGCCGATCCTGATCGGGCGCCCGGACGTGATCGAAAGCCGCATCGCGCGCCTGGGCCTGCGCCTGCGCATGGGCGAGGACTTCGACCTCACCAACATCAACGACGACCCGCGCTTCCACGAATACTGGACCCAGTACCACGCCCTGACCGAACGCCGCGGCGTCACCCCGGACGCGGCCAAGAACCTGCTGCGCTCCCGGCCCTCGCTGATCGGCGCGATCATGGTCGAACGCGGCGAGGCCGACGGCCTGATCTGCGGCCTGGTCGGCCGCTACCACAAGAAGCTGGGCTACCTGCGCAGCGTGTTCGACCTCGACCCCGGCGTCACCAGCACCTCGGCGATGACCGGCGTGATCAACGACGCCGGCCTGTGGTTCTTCCTCGACACCCACGTGCAGCTCGACCCCAGCGCCGAACAGATCGCCGAAAGCACGTTGCAGGCGACCTACCGGCTCAAGCTGTTCGGCGTCGAACCGCGCGTGGCGCTGCTGTCGCACTCCAACTTCGGCAGCCACGACAACGCCTCGGCGGCGAAGATGCGCAAGGTGCGCGAAATCCTCGCCCGCCGCGCCCCGCGCCTGGACATGGACGGCGAAATGCAGGGCGACACCGCCTGGCTCGAGGACATGCGCCGGCGCATGCTCCCCGGCACCACGCTCAAGGGCCGCGCCAACCTGTTCGTGATGCCCAACCTGGACGCGGCCAACATCACCTACAACCTGATCAAGGTGATGACCGACGGCGTCGCCATCGGCCCGATCCTGATGGGCACCGACCAGCCCGCCCACATCCTCACCGGCGCCGCCACCCCCCGCCGCGTGGTCAACATGACCGCCATCGTCGCGGTGGAGGCGCAGATCCGGAAGCTGCAGCGGGAAGGGGCCTAGCCTACGCGGGTACGAACGTGCCGTTGTAGGAGCGGCTTCAGCCGCGAGCTTTTTGACCTTCGACGCCAATCAAGAAGCTCGCGGCTGAAGCCGCTCCTACAGGAGAGCGGGGTTCCCCTACGCGACATCGTGGTTTCGGCCGATTCAAACGGATAAACCTGTCCGGCATGCTGGTTGCATGGGATCAGGACACGAAGCTCTGCGTCGAGGAAGATGGTCCGAAGCAGGCCGCATTTACCTGTTGACGTTCACGACGGCCAACAGGCAACCGCATTTCCTCGCATGGCCGATCGCTTCCGATGCGGCGAGGCTGATGACGGGGTTGTCGCTTTGGCGAAAGAGCAGGTTGCTCGCATGGGTATTGATGCCGGACCACTGGCATGGATTGGTCGAGCTCGGGGATGGCATGGCGCTGGCCGAGTGTGTTGGCCGACTAAAGGGCGCGAGTGCCCGCGCCTTGCGGCAGCAGCATCCAGCGCTTGACCGCATCTGGGCGCCGGGCTACCACGACCATGCGCTTCGCAGGGAAGAAGACCTGCTTCCCGCTGCGCGTTACCTCATCATGAATCCCGTCCGCGCGGGATTGGTATCCCGGCCCGGCGACTATCCGTTCTGGGACGCAGGGTGGCTCCAGGACTCTGTGTAGGAGCGGCTTCAGCCGCGAGCTCTTTGGTCCGCGTCGAAGATCAAGGAGCTCGCGGCTGAAGCCGCTCCTACAAGAGTGTCGGGCTGGGTTACGCCCCTAACAGCTCCCGCACCAACCCCGGCAACTCGTGCAGCTCGTGCTTGAGCAGCACGCCGTCGGCTTCGGGAAGGGTGGCGTCCTCGGCGATCGCGCCGGTCAGGAGCACGAACTTCGCCCCTGGCGCGCGCTCGCGCACGATGGCCAGGGCGCGCGGGCCGTCGAAGCCGGGCATGTTGAGGTCCGAGAGCACCAGCTGCGGCGCGGGTCCGTCCAGTGCGGCGTGCAGCGCTGCTTCGCTTGCCACCCACAGGCAGTCGACGTCGAGGCCGGCGCCGTGCAGTTCGATCCGCGTCAGCTCGGCGTCGTCGGCGCAGTCGTCGACCAGCAGCACGCGCCAACGTCGTGCCGCAGGTGGTGGCGATGCGCCGTCCTTCTCACTCGTCCCCCGCCCGGAAGCGGCGATGCGAGGGGGATTCCCCCCGGGCGAAGCCATGCGTCCTCAGACGTCCTGCGGTGCTTCGTTGAACACCGCCCAGAACTTGCCGAGCGTCTTCACCGCCTCGAAGAACTGGTCCACGTCCACCGGCTTGACCACGTAGGCGTTCACGCCCAGGTCCCAGCTGCGGGCCAGGTCGTTTTCCTCGCGCGAGGACGACAGGATCACCACTGGCAGGCGCTTTAGATGCTCGTGCTGGCGCAGCTCGGTGAGCACTTCCAGGCCGTCCATGCGCGGCATCTTGATGTCCAGCAGCAGCACCGCCGGGTCGCCCTCGGGGCGGTCGGCGAAACGACCACGGCGCAGCAGGTAGTCCAGCGCCTCGACGCCGTCCTCCACGTGCACGATCGGGTTGACCAGGTGGGCGTCGCGCAGGGCGTCGATCGCCATCTCCGCGTCGTTGGGGCTGTCTTCTGCAAGCAGGATGGTGCGGATGGTGCTCATGCGGTCGGCGTGCTCTTGCTGTTGGTGGGTTCCAGGGTCGCTGGAAGGGTGAAGTGGAAGATTGCGCCCTTGCCGGGTTCGGATTCTGCCCAGACACGGCCCTCGTGGCGCGTGATGACGCGCTTGACGCTGGCCAGGCCAATGCCGGTGCCGGAGAACTCCGACGCCGCGTGCAGGCGCTGGAATACCCCGAACAGCTTGCCCGCGTAGGCCATGTCGAAGCCCGCGCCGTTGTCGCGGATGCTGAACCGATGGCTACCGTCGGCTTCGTGGTCATGGCTGACCTCGATTTCCGCCGGCTCGCTGCGCGCGCTGTACTTGACCGCGTTGCCCAGCAGGTTCAGCCACACCTGGCGCAGCATGTTCTCGTCGCCGACCAGCACCGGCATCTGCCCGATCTTCCAGTGGATGACGTGGTCCGGGTTGTCGGCGTGGGCATTGGCGTCGAGCATCGAGCGGGTGTCGTGGACCATCGATTGCAAGTCCAGCACCTGCAGGCGCAGCGCGCTGCGGCCCAGGCGCGAGTACACCAGCAGGTCGTCGATCAGCGCCGACATGCGCCTGGCGGAACCTGCGATCACGTCCAGGTAGTGGCGGCTCTTCTCGTCGACATCGTCGCCCAACTGGCGCCCCAGCTTGTCGGAGAACCCGGCGATGTGGCGCAGCGGCGCGCGCAGGTCGTGCGAGACCGAGTAGCTGAACGCCTCCAGCTCGCGGTTCACGTCCGACACCTGCTCCACCTTGCCCTCGAGCTGGCGGTTGAGCTCGCGGATCTGCTGCTCGCTGGCCTTCTGCGCGCTGATGTCGCTGGCGGTGACCAGCACCGCGTCGTCCTCGCTGTCGGGCAGCGACATGCGGCGCGCGTTGATCAGCATCACGCGCTCGTTGCCGTCGGCGGTCTCCTGGCGGCGCTCGAAGTCCCACAGCTCGCGGTCGCGGCCGATCACGTCGCCGAGGCGACGCAGGACTTCCTCGTCGTCCCAGGCGGCGTTGCCCACTTCGGCCAGCGGCTTGCCCACCGCATTGCCTTCGACGCCGAACAGCTCCGCGAACGCGGCGTTGTACATCACCACGCGCAGGCCTTCGTCGGCCAGCACGATGGGTTCGCGCACGGTTTCGAGCATCACCGCCGCGCGCGCGCTGGCGCGCTGCGTGGAACGTTCGGCCCGCGTGCGCGCGGCCAGCTGGCGGACGGCGAAGAACATCACCGTGCCCAGCAGCGCCAGCTGCGCGAGCACCGCGCCCCAGCGCAGCAGCCCGGCGCGTTCGCGCGTCTTCTCGGCCACCGCCGTGCGCCGCGCGAGCAGGGCGCGCTCCTCGCCGACGATCTCCGCGGCGATGCCGCGGATCGGGTAGCGCGTCACCAGCCGTTCCACCCCGGCGGCGTTGCTGGTGCCGGCCAGGATGCGGTCGACCTCGTCCATCCGAAGTTCGACGTTGGCCCGCAATATGCCGATGCGCACCTGCTGCTGCGGGTTGTCGCGGGTCAGCGCCTGCAAGGTGTCCAGCGCGGGCCGGATGCGCGCGTGGCTCTCCTCGATGCGCCCGCGCAGGCCCGGGGCGTCCACGCCGGCGGAGATCGCCAGCGCCGCGGCCTCGATGTTGCGCAGGTCGTAGGTCAGCGCGTACGACTGCGCCTCCACCTGCTGCGAATGGTTGACCTGCTCCATCGCCTGCACGCTGTCGATCGAGGCATTGCGCAGCAGGGCGGCCGGCACCACCACGATCAGCACGACCGCCAGCAGCAGCAGCGCGAAGCGCCACTTCTGCGTCGGTTCTGTGGGCACGGGTACGGACATGCGGTTCGCCTGGGCACGGAAAGAGGCGAACGCCCGGTGCGTCCACGGCTCCCCCCAGCGGCGATCATCGCCGCCGCGCCCGCGGATCGCAACCGACCGCCTCCGCGCGCGCCGGAGGGGTTCCCGCGCACCCGAAGGGAACGCTGCGTGCCGGCCGGCAGGGGTGGCCGCCCTGATAGAATGGAAGCTCTAATCCACGACCACTGTGCGGCCAGCGGGCCGCGGCGGAGCGCGCCCCGATGAACTGGCTCAACGAAGTCCTCAACAACGATCCCGACCCTGCCGAGTCGCAGGAATGGTTCGAATCGCTCAAGGCGGTCATCGACCACGATGGCCCCGCGCGCGCGCACCAGCTGCTCAACGGCATGGTCGAGCTCACCCGCCGCGCCGGCGCCCACCTGCCGTTCGCGCCGACCACCGAATACATCAACACCATCCCGCCCGGCCAGGAGGCAAAGTCCCCCGGCGACGCGCAGATGGAGTGGCGCATCCGCTCGCTGATCCGCTGGAACGCGATGGCCATGGTCGTGCGCGCCAACCGCAAGCCCGGCGACCTGGGCGGCCACATCGCCACCTTCGGCTCCTCGGCCACGCTCTACGACGTGGGCTTCAACCACTTCTGGCGCGCGCCGAGCGAAGACCACCCGGGCGACCTGCTCTACATCCAGGGCCACGGCTCGCCCGGCATCTACGCGCGCTCGTTCATGGAGGGCCGCATCAACGAGTCGCAGCTCGACAACTTCCGCATGGAAGTCGACGGCCGCGGCGTCAGCTCCTACCCGCACCCGTGGCTGATGCCCGATTACTGGCAGACACCCACCGTGAGCATGGGCCTGGGCCCGATCGCCGCCATCTACCAGGCGCGCAACTTCAAGTACCTCGAAAGCCGTGGCCTGATGCCCAAGACCGACCGCAAGGTCTGGTGCTTCCTCGGCGACGGCGAGACCGACGAACCCGAGAGCCTGGGCGCGATTTCGGTTGCGGGAAGGGAAGGCCTGGACAACCTGGTCTTCGTGATCAACTGCAACCTGCAGCGCCTGGACGGCCCGGTGCGCGGCAACGGCAAGATCATCCAGGAGCTGGAAGGCAACTTCCGCGGCGCCGGCTGGAACGTCATCAAGACCATCTGGGGCAGCTACTGGGATCCGCTCCTGGCCCGCGACACCAGCGGCAAGCTGCGCCAGCTGATGATGGAAACCGTCGACGGCGAATACCAGAACTGCAAGGCCTTCGGCGGCGCCTACACGCGCGAGCATTTCTTCGGCAAGTACCCGGAGACCGCCGCGCTGGTCGCCAACCTGTCCGACGCCGACGTCTGGCGCCTGAACCGCGGCGGCCACGACCCGCACAAGGTCTACGCCGCCTACCACGAGGCGGTGAACACCAAGGGTATGCCCACCGTGATCCTGGCCAAGACGGTCAAGGGCTACGGCATGGGCGCGGCCGGCGAGTCGCTCAACCCGACCCACGGCACCAAGAAGATGGACGACGAGGACGTCAAGGCGTTCCGCGACCGCTTCCAGATCCCGGTCAGCGACGACCAGCTCAAGGACGGCCAGATCCCGTTCTTCCACCCCGGCGAGAAGTCGCCGGAAGTCGAATACATGCTCGAGCGCCGCAAGGCCCTGGGCGGTTTCCTGCCGCAGCGCCGTCCCAAGGCCAGCAAGTCGCTGGAGGTGCAGCCGCTGCAGACCTTCGAGCGCCTGCTCAAGGACACCGGCGAGCGCGAGATCAGCACCACCATGGCCTTCGTGCAGATGCTCAACATTGCATTGCGCGACAAGCAGGTCGGCCCGCGGCTGGTGCCGATCGTCGCCGACGAGGCGCGCACCTTCGGCATGGAAGGCCTGTTCCGCCAGATCGGCATCTACGCCCCGCACGGCCAGAAGTACAAGCCGGTCGACGCCGACCAGCTGATGTACTACCGCGAGGACGCCGCGGGCCAGGTGCTGCAGGAAGGCATCACCGAGGCCGGCGCGTTTGCGTCATGGCTTGCCTGCGCCACCAGCTACAGCACCAACGACCTGCAGCTGCTGCCGTTCTACATCTACTACTCGATGTTCGGCTTCCAGCGCGTCGGCGACGCCGCCTGGCAGGCCGGCGACATGCGCGCGCGCGGCTTCCTGCTCGGCGCCACCGCCGGCCGCACCACGCTCAACGGCGAAGGCCTGCAGCACGAAGACGGCCACAGCCTGGTCCAGGCCGGCCTGATCCCGAACGTGCGCAGCTACGACCCCACCTTCAGCTACGAAGTGGTGACCCTCGTCCAGCACGGCATGCAGCGCATGCTCGCCGAGCAGCACGACGAGTACTGGTACATCACCCTGATGAACGAGAACTACAGCCACCCGGCCATGCCCGAGGGCAGCGCCGAAGGCATCATCAAGGGCATGTACCTGTTCAAGGACGCCGGCAAGCCGAAGAAGGGCGAACACCGCGTGCAGCTGATGGGCTCCGGCACCATCCTGCGTGAAGTGATCGCCGCGGCCGAACTGCTCGACAAGGACTTCGGCGTCACCGCCGACATCTGGTCGTGCCCCAGCTTCAACGAACTGGCCCGAGACGGCCAGGACGCCGAGCGCCACAACCGCCTCCACCCCGAAGCCAAGCCGCGCAAGGCCTACGTCACCCAGCAGCTCGAAGGCCGCCAGGGCCCGGCCATCGTCGCCACCGACTACATCCGCGCCTACCCCGAACAGGTCCGCGCCTACGTCCCGATGCACTACACCGTGCTCGGCACCGACGGCTACGGCCGCAGCGACACCCGCGCCAACCTGCGCCGGCACTTTGAGGTCGACCGCTTCCACGTCGCGCAAGCCGCGATCGCGGCGCTGGCGGCGGAAGGGAAGATGACGGCGAAGGACGTGAGCCGGGCGATCAAGCTGTACAAGATCGATACCGACAAGCCTTACCCGTTGTACGCCTGATACTTGGAGTGATCGGGAAGGGCGGCCGAATGGCCGCCCTTCTCATTTTCGGACCTCGGAAGCCGTAGGATGGGTCGAGCGCAGCGAAACCCATCACGTCTGTTCCCGGCACAGATCCCGGAATCGGTGGCAGCGCCCCAATCACCCGCCAGCCTGCCCGGACATGGCCCTCAAGACCACTCCCTACGATTCCGCCCGATATCTGCGCACCGACGAGGAGCGCGCCGCCTACCTGGCCACCTGCATGGAGGAAGCGCCCGAAGACGTGGCCTTCCTCGCCCATGTCGTGGGCGTCGTCGCCCGCTCCCGCATGAGCCAGCTTGCACGTGATGCCGGCCTCACCCGGGAGGGTTTGTACAAGGCGCTGTCTGACAGCTGCAACCCCAGCGCCGACAGCGTGCTGAAGGTGGTGCATGAGTTGGGCTACCGGCTGACTGTGACGCCTGAAAAGCCGGGCGCTTGAGCCAAAGCGAGGAGCGCGCGACGCGCATGACGCCGAACTCCACATCCGCCTCCACCCAGAGACCCAGACCCCGCATAAGACCGGCGTGACACTGTGGTTCGAAGTCGCCGAGCCCGGCTGTCTTCCCACCGATACTGTCGACATCTACCGCCAATCTAACGGGAAACCTCCGTCGCCGCATGAAAATTTCCTATAAATTCCCGAAAATTTATAGAAACTCTCTGGCTCGCTTCTCCGAGACCGGTCCCGAGCGCATCAATGCGGTGACTGGTTGCGCGTAGGCTTGCGCAACTCCATGAACCAGCCGGAAGGGTTGATCGGGATTCTCACTACATCTCCTACTTGTGCATTCTCGTAATCAGCAACGTGCTGTCGATAGGCGAAATCCTCGAACGGGCGTATCTGCCAGCTGACCGGGATCGCCACCAGAATCGCGCACGCGAGCATGCCGCCAGCGACCCATCTCGCAACCGGCCGGCGGTCCTGCCCGGCCATGCACATCAATGCGGCGTAGAAGCCAAGCATCGGTAGAAATGAGTACCTTTCGCCGGCATGCGGCACTTCCCATGTAACCCACTGAGCAGTGGTGGACAGTTGCGGCGATATCAGCGCCGCGATGAAAACAAGCGCTGTAAACGCAATAAAACTGATTGCCGCATCACTTCCAGATCGTATGGCTCGAACCAGTACGCCTGTTCCAATGGCTGTAGCAACCAATGGCAAGAGAACACTTTCTCTCCAGAGGCGCAGAGAATAGATGTGGCTCCATCCATCGCCAAGTAGCCCGGCCAGCACGACCTGGCCACCTGCAATCCGCAGAAATCCCAGCCAAGTCGCCCCAAGTGGCCCGACCGCTCTACTGACTCCCATTTGCGGAATGGCGAGTGCCAGCTGTATTCCTGCACCGACAAGAAGCACGGCAAGGAGCCATGCTGTGCGGCGGTCGCGTCTGCGATAAGCCAGCCACGCCACGCAAGGTAGAAGCAAGATGCAGAAGGGACCGCTTAGGCAGGAGAGCGACACCAAGCCGATGTCGAGAGCCATCTGCCGCCTGCTCCTCCAAGCATCGAAGCAGCATACAAGCGCAGCAGACACGGCCAAGTGCCACTGCGCATTCGTGAGATTGGCATGCACCTCTGTCGTATACGGTTGCGCGATGTAAAGCAAGCCGAGAGCCAAGCGGGCAGTCAAAGAGGGAACAAGCGCGCGGCCCCGCGCACTGCTCAACAGCAGTATTGGCAGGATCTGTGCCGCGATCGCTGCAAGGTTGAACACCAGTGGCGCCAACTGCATCGGCATCCATACGGCGACGGCCGCCACTAGACGTGACAACGTCTGCAGGTATCCGTTCTGCGGTAACAGCAGCGAGTTAAAGGCCCCCAGGTTGTGGGCATCGGCGAACCAGATTTTGCCATCCTCGGCCCAGAACTGTGGGTCAAGGATGGCGTCGGGTCGGCGCAGAATGACTACAGCAGTGCATACCAAAGCCAATCCTAACCACAGTGGAAGGGCCGGGGCGAGTCGGTGCTTCAGGTCGCCAGAGCGCTCGATTGAAGCATCAAGGACTCGTCGAAATATATCCAAGTATGCCTTCAACTGTTCGGCCTTCGCATGTAGGTGATCTGGAAACAAAATGGTTCAAAGAGAGGCCGCTCCCCGTAGTGCAGCGATAAAGGGCTGCTCTTCCAGTGGCAGGACTTGTGTAGATCCAGCCCTCGATCCCAAGAGGTGTGGTAACTCCACACGAGCCCCGTGCCAGGACATGGTCCTGCCCGTTCACACAGCCGAAAAGCGGGGCTGTTCCGGTGACGGGAGCCATCTTCAAGTAGCCCACTACTGACTCGAAGTTGAATCCGCAATAATGTCTCACATACCCCGTCGTTATCCAGTGCTCCGGCATTTGTCCCAAGCAACCCGTCGCTGAAAAGTATCGCTTCAACGGCATCGAATCAGGATCTGGAGACCATGTCGCCGACGCAATCTCCCATGTGGAAGGATCTGCGTCTCCCGCTCCAAAGAACATTGTTACTTCTGGGAAGAGAAAATCAAGATTCCCATACCCATCCCGGAGAAACGACGGATTGTGGAGTTCTCTGAATCCGGTGTTTGCAGAGTTGAGAACTGCCTGAAGCTCCCACGCGCCCGACCCGCTCAGGAAGTTTGCCGCACTCATCTTGAACAGGCCCATCTGGTATGACTCTGTGTCTCCGGAGCGTACCGGATAGCCGCTTACGACTCGATAGAAAACATTTTCCGTCGATTCATATGCAATATCGCCGCTGGTAATGTTAATCGCCAACCCAGCGTTATTGCTGTTCGGTATTGTTGTTGGAGGGCCAAAGTTGATCCCATCGATGGTCGAACGAGTGTAGATTCTTGTTCCAACCTGAGGGCTCGTATCGACGTACATCAGGATGATGTTGTCCACGCCATCTTGATTGTACGTCCCAGCTTGGCCCGCCCCGTACGTTCCCGTTGCCGGATAAACCTGCGGATAGATAACCGGGTTCGCGACTTTTAGCCAGCTGACACCGTTAACGGAGAACGCTACACCGATTCGGCTATTCCTCCCGTCCGCTCTATCGGTCGCCGTATAATACATCGCATAATTATAAGTAGTAGATGATCCCGGAACCGAGAAGGCGCCCTTAACAACCGATGGATCACAAGTATGTACCCCGTCCCATGCGCCAGAAGTTGGCCACATAACCTTTGTGATTGCGGAGAACTGTCCGGTACTGGTGTTATAGGTGCGATAGTATATAACGTCTCCACCGGTTGACGAGCCCGGGAATGTGCCATATCCACACCACCAGATCTTCATCAGATTATTTTCTACAATAACTGACGGAGCATAATCGTATCCACCTCGCACAAATAGTGGTTCCTTGTCGGGTAGATCCAGGCCCGCTTTTGCCGATTGACACAGAACCAGTAGGCCCGCCAGTGCAATAGCTCGGGTAATAATGGCCGCGGCACTCTCCATCGTCACCTCCTCCCCAGAAGAGTAATAATAATTATTCCAACAGAAATTATTATTAGTGTCGGAATAGCGTCTTGAAAGTTGTTCCAAGAGAGTATTGAGTTGTGAGAATACCTTGCACTTCTCATCAACAATGCAAGCACTAGCAAAGAGACTGCGGCAATTATGAATGCGGCCGCAATTATGATCTTCATCATTCTGAGCATTTTTGATAGCACGTATTGATTTGCCCCATAGATATAGCGGTAGTACTGAGGTTAACAATTGGATTAACCTTAAGTAGTGCTCTCCCAGCCAGTCTTTCCGCGGAGCTGGACATGCATGCTTCCGCCAGGTCTCTTATTCCTCTTTTCAGCATAGGTTTCGCCATCTCTCCTGAGGCATCTGTAATTCGATTCTCAGTAAAGCTCTCTTGTGAGGTACCCAGAGTATTGTCCATGTAACAGAACGTCGCACAGCTAATCCGACGCTTAGCCTCATGAACGCCCATTGCGTACGCTATGGCGGCTTCATCTACAGGCCGAACCGGGACATTCGACAATGATTGCAGTCCGAAGGGGTCGGTCAAGTTCACCGGATCCCCCTCCACATAAGCGAAAGTGTTCATGCTGCCTTTCAACCCAATCGGATCGCTCTGTACGTACCGTCCAATGCTCGCATCGTAGTCTCGGAACCCGTTATTCCACAGCCCCGTTTCTGCATCGTAGTACTGTCCGGGGAACCCTAGGTTCAGCCCGCCAATGCTGTTCAATGTCACCGTCCGGTCGAAGGCATAGTTGCTCGCCCGCCAAACCGCTGCCTTCGCTCCGTTGGTCACCAGCTCCGGACGCCCCAGATGGTCGGCTTGGATGTAGCTGATCGCACCTCCGCGCACCATCGCCACCGGCTCGCCTTGGAAGTAGACGTACTGGGTCCAACCTTGGCCCGCCTTGTATTCACCCAGCATCGCGTTTCCGGCACCGTAGGTGAACCAATGTTTCGTGCTTCCCACCTTCTTGTAGACCCGTTGCCCGAGTGCATTAACGGCATACGTCGTTGTCACCCCCGCCTTCGTTGCGGAAGCCATGCGGTTAAAGGCGTCGTAGGTATACGTAGCGCCGGCGTTGCCGGTGAGATTTCCATTGGCGTCAAAGGAGAAGCTCTTCGCGCGTGGGCCCGTGATCGCCGTCAGGCGGTTGCTGGCCGCCGGCACGCTGTACAGGTCCGCCTGCCCACCCCAAGTATGGCTCGTCCGGTTGCCGTTGGCGTCGTACAGGAAATCCTGGTTGGTGCCACTGGCCACCACGGTCTTCAACCTGCCCACCGCATCGTAGGTGTAGTTCTGAGTGAGGGTCGACTGGACACTGTTCCCGATCCGGGTGATCTGATTGTTGGCATCATAGGTGTACGAGAGGTGCTGCAAGAAGGCGGCGCCGTTCTTCGTGTTGCGTGCCGTGGGGCGTTCGTCCATGTCGTAGGCGAGGTTGCGGACGAGGCCATTCCCATACGTCCACCTGACAGCCGGGCCGAAAGGCCGGTAGCTGGCGCCGGACACTACGTTGGTGGTCGTCCCGCCGATCGTCGCAGTCACCGTCGTTAGTTGGCCATAGGCGTAGCCATAGCCGACGCCCACGCCGCCGGGGTAGCCGATGCCGCTGACGCGTCCCATGTTGTCGTAGGCATAGGTGTATGTGGCCTCGCCGCTCGCGGGCATGGCGCTGACCTGCTTGGTCAGCCCGCCTTGCGGGCTATAGGTGTAGCTGACGCTGCCCGTCGGATCGGTGATCTTGCAGAGCCGGCTCTTGCCGTTGGTGCAACTGTCGTATAGGAAGGTCTGCGACTGTCCTCCCGCCGTGACGCCCGTCAGGCGTCCCAAGCCGTCGTAGGCATAAGTCGTGATGTCACCGCTTGCCCGAGTCATCTTCGTCGGCTGCCCCGCAACGTTGTACTCGAAAGTCGTGGAGCCGGTATCCGGGCTATTCTGGCTCCAGAGCTGGCCAAACCCGTCGTAAACGAACGTCGTGACCCGACTCGTTGGGGTCGTGACCTTGGTAATCCGGTCTCCCAGGTCGTACTCGAACTTGGTTATCTTGCCCAGCGGATCTTTCGACTGGACGAGCCGGTCCAAGGCGTCGTAGGTCAGCGTCGTGACGTTGTTGAGGGAATCCTTGATCGTCTTGACGTTGCCATTCAGATCGTAGGTGTACCGCATATTCTGTCCGTTGTTACCGCGCTTTGCGCGCGGACGGTTCAATTCGTCGTAGTCGATGAAGGACGTATAGTAGTCTTCGGAGGAGATGACCTCGATTGGATCTCCCGGCTCACCGCCGGGCCAGCAAGCAGGCCACGGCTCTGTGCAGGGGGGCATCTGCATCTTCTTGCTGATGCGTGACTTGATGATTCCTGTGATGTTGCCCGCGCTATCTTTCTCGTGAACCTGCACGGCAATGGGGTGCGTGCCGCTGGATTCGATGCGCTGAACCGTACTCAACACTCGATTGGGATCGTAGAAGTAGCGGGTGGTGACACCGTCAGGCGTGATGACCGACGACAGTTGCCCCGTGTCCTCGTACGTCATCTGCGTATCAGCGGCTGTGCCGTTCGGATAGTTCCGCACCTTGAGTACGCGCCCGCCCGCGTCGTAGGTGTAATCCACGATGTCACCATTGGGGCCGGTGATGCGCCGCGGCTGTCCCAAGCCATCAAAATTGGAGTACGTCCTTGCCTGGTTGAGGCTGTTCTTCACCGACACAAGGTTTCCCAGTGTGTCATAAGAAGCAATCAACGTATCGCTGGAAAGCGGGCCATCTTCGGCAACTGTGGCGACCATGCCGTTGGCATGCTTCGTGTACGCATAGGTGGTCGTGCGGGATTGGTTGGTGACGCCGTGCGACGACAGATTCGTCGTCTTGACGCTCGCAACCCGGTTGTCCGTGGTGTAGCCGTACTCCACCTTGATCAGATTGCTACCCGTTGCGACACCACCGACAACAATCGATGTCACACGATTCTTCGCAGCGTCCCAAGTATATGTAGTCTTGCGCGCCTGTGGAGTACCGTAGGCCTCGATCTGCGTCAGCATCTGGCCTTTGGCATTGTGGGTGTAGACTGTGTCGTTACCGTTATAATCCGAGCGCAGGGTGGGATATCCGGTCGTCGCATCGTATACGGTTTCGCTGTAACTCGATGCGCAGTACGTGCTGGTATGTCCGGTGATCGATGTAGGCTTTCCGTCCTTGAAGACGTACGTGGTCTTCTTTCCAAGTGGATTGGTCTCCAGGACCGTCAGCGTTCCATTGGTACCCGGCGTATAGACGAACGTGTGCTTGTTCCAGTCGTAGTCGTGCTTGGTGCTCGTCACATACCCGTTGGTGTCGTACGTGAACCACGAGTATCGCCTCGTGCCAAATGACTTTCCTGTCAGTGCACCAGGATCGCCAGCCACCTCATAGTGATAGCTGATCGTCGTACTTGGTGTACCTGGCTGGGTTGCGGACGCGAGCCGGTGGAATCCGGTCCCGAACGCATTGGCAGTGTATGTGTAGGTGTAGTTATTGCCGGCGGGGTCACGTGCAGTTGTCAGCCTCGTTCCGCTCCACGTGAACTGCACGTACCGACCCGAAGTATGCGTTACCTTGGTCGGATAGGTGCCGCTATAGGTATACGTCCAGCCGATGCCGTGCTCATTCTTGATCGTAGAGACATAACCTGAGGACGTATAGGTTTCTACATCGTTTTCCTCGGTATAGAGGATGAAGCTGCCATTAGCCTGCTTGACGATGCGGGAGATGGGGCCTGCCTTGTCTTCGTAGAAAATCCCGTCCGATGCATTCTTCAGATACTTTATAGTGCGCCCATCCGGACGCCACGCGTAGATGGTCGTTTTGCTTCCGACGGCACACGTCCCACCTCCCGGTCTCGGATAGCAAGTGTCGACTGCGGTCGTTCCGAATGTCAGCTTGTAATCAAAGTTGCTGATCCAGTGCCTTCCGAACAGACCGATACCTTGCCAGTAGTGATTGTATGTCCTCGATTGAAAGAGAGCGCGCTCGCCGCTTGTCGAAAAATCCCACTCGGGTTCAATCTTGTTGCCGGTGGAGAGCACGACTGGATTGCCTACCCGTGAAGGCGCCATCGATGCCGGCACGGGCGCTCCACCTCCGCCCGACCCTTCGGGGCAAGGATCCTCGGAGGCGGCATCATTTCCGTTGATCACCACGCTCACGTTCGTGACCCGCGAACCACGACCAAAGCTCCCTCCCCCGTCGAGATTGCGGACATGGTTGAAGTTTGGCCAAAACACATGGTAGCGCCTGCCCGTTACCGTCATGGTTGGTTCGTTGCAGCTGCCATCCGGTGCCGGTGTTTGATCAGGGTCGCATATGGCTTGCGCCGCGCCCGAGCCCAGTAGAAGTCCCGCGACGAGCAGAATCTTGCCGAAGGAAGCAGGAATCAGAGTAGCCGCATTTCTGAAGCCGGCTTGAAAGTCCAATTCAGGCTCTGTGAGGGTAGCGTTCCCGTTCTCTTGGCGGTGCGTGACCAATGCACCTAATTCAGAATTCTTCAACCTTGACCCCCTTTGGTATCACTTCTCAGTAGATTTCATTCGGCTACAGCACATGTAGTGCGATGCTGAGATTCACCACGTCACCATCGAGGTTGCCGATGCACTTCGTACTCCGCAAGCAGGCAGCTGGTTACTCCAGCTAGCGGCCGCACAGTCAGTGTGGTGGTGTGACGGGTACTTGAGGGGCATTGGGCACCTATACTCAACAGCTTTGTTGAGTGTATGTCTCAGCGTCTCTTTTGGTAACATCAGACCACTTCGACCTTGGAAGAAGACCATCGCGATGAGGCTACGCTCAAGAATCCAAGCTGCCCGACGCCTGCAAGACATGACACAAACCGAGCTCGCCAGATTGGTTGGGGTGCAGCGCAGCGCAGCCAGTCACTGGGAATCGCCCACCGGCAAGAGCCCAACTGTCAGCAATCTGCGCAAGATCGCCAAGGTCACCGGCGTCGGTTTTGAATGGCTGGCCACTGGCCGCGGCCGCATGACGCTTTCGTCGGAGGAGGCTCTGGAGGGGATGCCTGTTGCACTGGCCGAATTGATCGACGATGACGTGGAGATTCGATTGATCCGGGCATTTCGCGAAGCGCCCGCCAAGTCCAGGTTGACGATACTCGAAGTGACCGAACAGATTGCTGCGCTACGCACGGGCAAGCGACGTAGTAGCAGAGCCTGATCGGCATTGGAGCATTGCTGTTCCATGGCCTTCTTGTCAGCAACTGTCCGCCCGGATCGACGGCGTGCGCGAAGCCACGATGTGATGGATGTTTGAGTAGAACGAGCAGCGTACGGACGCCATGGGTGATCTGATCGCGCAGCCATATGGACGGCAGGTGGGCCAAAAAGAGGGCGAAGTGTCAGATTTTTCCTACAACACAATGCGGCATCCGCCGACTGCGTTCGGCCGGCGCTTGGGCGAATCTATTCCCGCCCCGGCAGCACGGCCTATGCACCGGCAACGGATGCCGCTCAGCAACGAAATAGGCCGCGACCTTGAGCAAGTCGTGAAGCTGGGCCGGGGCACCCTCCATCTCCAGGTGCCGGTAATGCAAAGCAGGATGATCCTCGTTCAACCCGCGGAACAGGGCTGGTCGGTTACCTTTCGGGGTCTGCCGCTCAGCAACCTGCCCACCAAGTCGCAAGCTGTGGAGTCAGCCACCGGGCACGCGGGCGACCGCTTCGCCATAACCGGCGAACCGATCGGCGTTGTCCTCCGCCTGGCCTGCGGCTCGGAAGTACTGATAGTCCAGCACGGGCTAAGCCAGCCCTAGATCGGCCATTCGGGCGAACTGAACCGGACTCATACCAGCAAGGGCTTGATGTGGCCTGACCAGGTTGTACCGGATCCGCCAGGCGTCGAGTTGCCGCTGGACCTCGACCAGTGACTTGAACCGATAGACGTTGAAAACCTCTTCCCGCTGGGTCTTGTGGAGGCGCTCAACAAAAATGTTGTCGATCGGGTGGCCTGGCCGTCCGTACCTTCGCTTGACGTGATGGCGCCTTGTCCACTCCAGGTACTTCAATCCCTTGAACTCGGCACCGTTGTCGCTGCGAAGATTCGCTGGCGCGCGGCCGGATGCCCGCAAGGCTTCCAGCGCAGCCACGACCGCTACCGTGCTGGATCGAAACAAAGCGACCGAGCAAAGGCATTCGCGGTTGAAGATGTCCACCACATTGAATACCCAGAACCGACGGCCGGTTGTCAACGCGTCGACAAGGAAATCGATCGACCATGTCCGGTTGGGCACCCCGATGATCGTGGTCCTCGTCGCCATCCTGACCGGCACCTTGATCCGTGTCTTCCGGAACTTCTGCTGCATGCGCTGCTGCTGATAGAGCTTATGCGCATGCCATCTTGTGCACCCTTTGTCCCGCAGCAGGACCCGGAACATCTTGTCAAAACCCTGGTGGGGATTCTCCTTCAAGTACGCACGCATGACTTCGACGAGTCGCGCGTCTGCCTGCCTTTGCGCTCTGATCGCACCAGCCGTAGGTCCGATGCCGACGATCTGATTGGCACGGGCATGGCAAATGCCGTATCCGGCTCTGGCAGCGGTGGCGAAGAGGGAACGCCGTCGCGGATTGGGTTCGAGCTGCTTGATGATGGATCCGGCAATCCTGATCTGACCCTCCGCGTACTTCATCCGCCTTCTGAGGATGGTGGTCTCGTGCTCCAGGCGCTTGACATAGGCCAGCCACTTCTCGTCGAGCCCGATATACGGCTTCCACAGCGAGACGGCAGCGGGAGAAATTCCGTAGCTGGCAGCCGCCGCGGATCCGGTTGTACCGCATTCGAGATCCAGCAGCATGTCTGCGATCTGCCGATAGGTCAGCTTGCTTCGAGCGGCCATGGCGCGCTCCAGCCGGATCGGAAGCGCCAAGTATGCTCTAGCTGTCAGGATCACCGGTGGGGAACTCTTCCGGGCCGGAAGCTTCGGTCAGGCCGGAAGCGCGCGATTCTCGGCATTGTCGATCAAAAAAGCCGATTCAGCGGCCAGCCTCCTCACACGCATCCACGATCCGGCTGGATTCGTAGAGTGCAGGAAGATCCTTGCTGGCAACCCGAAACTGGCTGCGCTTCTTCGGCTTCGGCGTGGCCGTGCTGATGCCTTCCAGCTTGATGCCCGGATCGTAGTAGACCCTGCCTTCATTTACGGCGTTGAGGAAAAGGCCGAACTCCGCGCCTTCGCCCAGCAGGATCCGGCGTCCGAACCGGTATTCCAGATCCGGTGTCCTGCGCTGCTGCGACGGCACGAAGGCCGCGGCAGCGTGCTTGGCTTTCCAGTGGTCCATCAGCTTTGCGAAGGACCATGCCGCGGCCACGTTGTCGCTCGCATCCAGCAACTGGACGGCGCCGGTGGACGCGTATCTTTTGACGGTGTCGAAGCCGTCGAGCACGAGACGAAGACCGGTCCGCTGATGGGCCGGTCTGCCTGCGCGATGGATGCCGCCGAAGTTGAGGCGATCGTCGCGTCCCTTCGTGTCCGGGTAACCGTAGCGGCGCACGAATTCCTCGACGCCGGCGTCCGTGTAGACCCCGCCGGTCGGTTCGGGCGTGAACAGCGTGACCGTGCTGGCGCCCGGCCTGTCCACGTTGGCAACCTGCCGCGCTTTCACCTCCCAGCCGCGGAAGTCGGGCAGCGAGTATCCGTTCGAACGGATTCCCAGCAGGGACTCCAGCGTGTTGCCGTTGCAGTTCGACGCATTGCAGGCAACCAACGTGCCGTCTGGGTCGAGGCGTGTCGAGGGAACCCACAAGCGTCCGTGGATGCCGCAAAGCTCGCGCATGAGCTCCCGAAAGCCGTCGACTTCGCGCTGTCCGGGCATGGGCAGCATGTGCAGAGCGCCATAGGGCTCGTGCGGCTCCGTCGCCCGGATCTCCCCTGCCGCCGGCGACTCCGGCGGCAAGGTGATGGCGATGACCTTGCGCCCGTTGCCGAGTCCCAGGACGAGGATGCGGTCAGGCTCCTGGCCGCGCTTTTCCTTTACCCAGAGCGACGTCGGCGCGTTCCTGCAACCCAGCAGAAAGCCCGAGAACCGCACTTCGGGATACTGCGGATAGAAGATGAGTTGCGCATTCGGTGCCGCGTGCGTCTGCCCGCGGGCGTCCAGCCAGTGGAAGTCGAGAGCGGAGCGAAAGACGGCCTCCTGTCTTCCGTTCTTTCTGGAAACGGACTGATGGGCCGTCACTTGGCCGGAAGGAATCTTTCCCAGCTGGGACAGGTCCGGCGCCAGATAGACCTGATTCTTGCTGTTCGCGTTCCGCGGAAGGACCTTGTAGAGCACCTCGGTCACGCCGTTGCCCCGCAACATAGCGAAGACCGTGGAAAGCTCGATCTCCGACAGCCACCGGTCCGCGTCGTCAGCCGCCATCAATCCCTCTCCCCCGGTGCGTTGTTCCTGATCCTGTCCGCCAGCCGCGAAAGTTCCGCCTCGCCCAGCTGGCAGGCCCACACCGTCTCGACCCGCCAGCCTGCTTCCTCGAGCTGCTGTTTTGCCCGCGCGTCCCGCTGCACGTTGGCGGCGAACTTCTCCTGCCAGAATTCGACATTGCTGGCCGGCGTCGTGGCGTAACGGCAGCCTTCGTGCCTGTGCCAGAAGCAGCCATGCACGAACACCGCGGTTCGATACCTGGGCAACACGAGGTCGGGCTTGCCCGGCAGTCTTGCATGCAGGCGGAAGCGCAGCCCTGCGCGATGCAGGAAGCTGCGCACCGCCAGTTCCGGCTTCGTGTCCTTGCCGCGGATGCCGGACATCATCCGGCTGCGCGTGGCGCGGTCGACGACGTCCATCGGCTCAGGCGGCGAGCAGGGACTTCTGCTTTGCCAGCTCCGGGACGATCAGTTCCATGATGCGCGGCTTCATCACCCGGGCCACTTCCCGCATGACCGGCATGACGACGCTGTTGCCGAACTGCTTGTAGGCCTGCGTGTCGCTGACCGGAATGACGAAGTCGTCCGGCAGCCCCATCAGGCGCGCGCACTCGCGGGGCGTCAGCCTGCGCGGGCGCCGGCGCGGCCCCTGCGACACCAGGATCTCGGAGCCATCCTTGTAGTAGCGTGCCGACAACGTGCGCGACACGCTGTCCGGCCCCACCAGCCCGAAGCCGAATCCGTTGCCGGCGGCGCGATGCTTCGCCGCATACGCCTGCAGATAGGCCCAGAGCTTCGGGGTGAGCGTGTAGCGGGCATCCACCTTCGCCTTCGGGCCGACGGTGTAGTGCGACTCGGGCTCCTCGCTGCCGTCCTGAGGATGCAGGATGTCCTTCATCGTCAGCCTGTGCGCCGGAAACTTCAGGTCGTCGAAGCTGAAATCGGTCTTCTCGCGGAAACCGACAATCAGGATGCGCTCGCGGTGCTGCGGCACGAAATGCGCGCCGTCCACCACCTTGAAGGTGATGTGGTAACCCAGCTCTTCCTCCAGCACCTTCCGGATGACCCGGAAGGTATTGCCCTTGTCGTGGCTGACCAGATTCTTGACGTTCTCCAGCAGAAAGGCCGCAGGCCGTTTGGCCGCGATGATGCGAGCCACGTCGAAGAACAGGGTGCCCTGGGTTTCGTCGGCAAAGCCGTGGGCGCGGCCCAGTGCGTTCTTCTTGGACACCCCGGCGATGCTGAACGGCTGGCAGGGAAAGCCGGCCAGCAGCACGTCATGGTCCGGGATGTCGTGCTCGTCGACCGAGGTGATGTCGCCCGCAAGCGTGTGTGCCGATTCCGGGAAGTTGGCCAGATAGGTCTTCTGTGCCCAGGAGTTCCATTCGCTGGTGAACACGCAACGCCCGCCGTGGGCCTCGAAGGCCATGCGGATGCCGCCGATGCCGGCGAACAGGTCGATGAAGCGGAAGTCGCAGTCCTCCTTCTTGCCGACGTCGGCCAGGGGCATCAGGCGCTGGCGGATGGCATCGGCCGTGTATGGGGGGGGCTCGGTTTCCCCTGTCTCCCAGCGCCGCAGGGTCCGGGTGGTGATGCCCAGTGCCCCGGCCAGCTCCGTCTGGTTGTAGCGGCCGCGGAGGGAGGCGAGGAGCTGAAGGACATCATGCATGGGGGTAGTCTCGGCAGCGGGTCGGAATGCGGACATCTTGTCCGCGAACAGTCCTCGCAGTCAACAACAACAAACGAACCGCGACCCTCGAGGTGGGGGTCCGCAACGGAAGGAAGTCAATCCTGCTGAATGCGGTTCTCAAAGCCCGCGACGGCAGCCGGCAAAGACGGGAATGCGCCGATGCCGGCAATGCTCGACACAAGACAGTCGGTGATGGATCCGGAAGGCAGAGCTCGCCTAGTCGTCCGGAAGGACTGATGCCTTTCCGGTGATCGTTTTTCCGCTCGTTTCCATGACAGTCGTACGTCGGGTGGCGGGGTCGAAGATCGCGATATGGGACTGCGATGCATCGATGACATAACCGGTCGCGAGAACCTTGCCGTCCTCCATGATTTCGCTGCACCGGACCTTGCAGTCTGGTTCGTTGTTGTCGCAGCCAGCCATGAACAAGGCCATTTCCCCGGCCGCTGCATCCATGCTTCGCATCCGCTCCCGAAGTTGCTCATCCAGCGGAGCGCGCAGGAACTCGTCCTGAAGGGAGTCCGCTTCCATATCCGGCGGTACCTCGAAATGGACGAGCCAATCGTCGCCGTCCATGCGGATGGAGACTGCGAACATGCCCGAATACCGGGTGCGCGGCAGCAACAACTGCCACCCGCGAGTAGGCAGCGGAATGCAGACGGACTTCGACTGCGCGCATGCGTCCTCCCCAAGCGAGCGACGGCCCATGGTGCGGCGGCCCGTCATGCGCAACTGATCCGATACCCGTGTCGTCGCCTGTTGATGCATTCTGTCTAGGAAAAACTCTCGGGCCTAAAGGCGGAAAATGCCTCGACTACCGGTACGGTGTGTAGGATGGCCCCGGTCTAATGTCTTGGGGAGGCATTTGTGGTAGCAAAGAAGAAAAGAGCCATAGCCCGCCCGAGGCGGCGGCGTCGCAGCAAGGGAGAACCATACCTAGTACTGGTAGAACATCGGGTTAGGTTCCGGACGGATTCACCAGTCAGCGTGGAGGCGGTCATTGCCTCCCTGCGGGGCATGGACCGAATAGTAAAAATGCAGTTGCCGAAGGCAATTGAGTCGGTCACCGGCGCGCGCGTGAAACAGGCGGAGCTGCAGGTCAGTGGCCTTGAAGACGGAAGCTTCGTCGAAGACTTGAAGATTAAGCTCCTCTTCAAAACCAAAGAAGACTATGAGCAATGCGTGAACAAGGTGGCCGACACAATCAAGACAACATGGGAGGGGGGGACTCCGATGCTGAAGGTTGCGATTGGCGTGTTAATTGGTGCCCTTCTAATCGGAAGCCTGAACCTTCTTCCGAGCGATGCACCGAGCGATGCCTTGAGCACCATACAGGGCGACAATAACGCGGTAATCGTGATTGGTGCTGAGGCTTATCAAACCTCGCCGGAGGATTTCCAGAAGGCGATTGACATCGCCATCTCTAAGACTTCACAAAAGCGTGCGGTGCAAGCTGCGCTTGATGCGACTGCACCGGCGCGAGAGCAGGGTGCTGCTGTGGAATTCGAAGGTGAGAGCGGCGCGGTACAAGTGCTTTCGAAGGAAGGAGCTGCATCTCTTCCGAAGAACGTCGACGTTCCGGATACATCGGAGGATGCGAAGTACGCGAAAGTCAAGCTGAAGCTACGCGCGTCCGATTACGATTCGGCCGTAAAGGGATGGGCGGGAACGATTCCGGGAGTCGTCGACAACCGAACCCGGGTTATGTTTGCAAGCGACTTGGAGGCTGGGAAGGCCGCGTTCAAACCGGAGGTCGACGCTGACGTAATCGTCACCTATACCTCGCCGCTCCATCAACGGGCGGTACTAATCCTCGTGGAGCGAGTGTACTAGGCGTGCCGCAGACACTGAAAGGGTTAGTGAAATGCCAACCCCTTCAAAAACCGGAGGAACTCTTTGGTGAGGGGAATCGAGCTCACGGAGAAATCCCGTTCGGGGGCATCGCTTGGTGGAATGGCGCCAAGGACAGTCCTTCAGACGGCTTCTGGCTAGAAGTTCGTGTTTCCTGGGATCGTTCGCTGACGGTCGGGGTGTGCTGTCCCCCTGCTGAAGCTACTCCGGGGCCAAGAGATACCGAGATGGCGGCCGGGATGCTGCGGCAGCTGCAGCGCCACTGGATAAAGCGTTGGGCCCCGTCACATCTGGTCAGGTTCCGTGGACAAATAATAGCGCTCGGCGAGGACTCCTCGTGACGCCTGACCGGGTTGCCAAATGCCGAGGCTGTGCAATGATGGGGGGATGCGGGGAACGCCGCTGGTTGAGTCGTTCCGGAAGCGGGGCGCAGGGGTTGTTTGTTGGGAAGCGTGGCCTCGCAGGGTTTCTCTTAAGAAATCGGTCAACTCAAGAAGCGCCGACACATATCAGCAGCATACTTCAAAATCGTCATGGAACAACGTACCAAGCGACCCAAATCCGCTCCAAAGCGAATGACCGCCGTGGATTTGTTCAGCGGCTGCGGCGGGCTGAGCTATGGCCTTCTCAAAGCCAAGTTTCAAGTCGTAGCGGCTGTCGAAATCGACGAGAAAGCGCAGCGTACGTACGAACTGAATCATCCTGACGTGCGCTTGTTCAAGCAGGACATTCGGCAGGTTTCGCCCCTAGATGTCATGCGGGAAACCGGTCTGCGGCGGGGTGATCTGGATCTGCTGGCGGGGTGTCCGCCGTGTCAAGGGTTTTCCCGCCTTCGGACGAAGAATCAGAAAATCTACGTTCGCGACGAGAGGAATAATCTTGTTTCGCACTTTCTGCGTTTTGTGAAAGTAATGCGTCCGAAGACCGTAATGCTTGAGAACGTGCCTGCCTTGGGCAAAGATGGGCGCTTCACCAAAATGAAGAATCGGCTCGCTGGATTAGGTTATGAGACTGTGGTCCACGTCCTTGACGCCGCCGACTACGAAGTTCCACAACGGCGAAAGAGGCTCATCATGCTTGCGTCGCGCGTGTGTATACCTTTGATCGCACCAGCAGCCAAGGAGCGCATGACCGTCCGCCAAGCGTTGAGCGGCTTGGTTGCCCCGTCGCGCACGACAGACAAACTTCACGCGTTGCCCGAGCGCAGATCTGAAGCCGTAAGGAAACTGATCAGCCTCATCCCTAAGGACGGCGGCAGCCGTTCTGATTTGGGCCCGGAGCATCAGCTGGCATGCCACCTCCGGAGCGATGGGTTCAAAGACGTCTACGGCCGCATGAGCTGGGATGATGTATCACCAACCATCACCAGCGGTTGCCATAACCCTTCCAAGGGACGCTTCTTGCATCCGACGCGCAATCGGACGATTACGCTGCGCGAGGCTGCCCTACTTCAGGGCTTTCCTCGTGACTATCTGTTCGACGTCACGCATGGAAAGGAAGCCATAGCTCTTATGATCGGAAATGCACTACCTCCGCCTTTCATTGCGGCCCACGCCGGTTCGCTTCGCGATGGATTGCTCGCCGCGAGACGCCGGACCGGCGCTGTGGCAACCCGCCGCAAGCGCGAAGGCAGGTAACAAGAAGAATCTGGTGATCGATCGGATCGGCATCAACCTGGCCAGCCCCGCGTTAGAGCATCCTGCGTGGGCGCCTGTGACCTCTGGGCTGCACTTCGCGACAACGGTTGCAGGAAGAACGACTCTTCATCCATGATGGGTTAGGGGTTAGGTTCAGCGTGAGCTGGGAAAGACAGTCTTGGCCGCACGCGCTCCCGGACAGGCATGGGTATACAGAAGCAGGAGTTCTACGAGGGCGCTGCTCTACACGTTCTGCTGCGCGGCGGAGCGGGCGCCCATGTTGCGTACAGGAATCCATTTTTTCTGATCGACGACAGAATTCTGATCTACCTGAAGTATTCGACAGGTATTCGCAGTCCTTGGGGATTTACTTTTACTGCGATGGAGCAGCGCCTGCTTTACAGAAAGTCCATCGAGTTGCCCGTAACGATCGGCCTGGTCTGCGGCAGCGACGGTGTTGCCGCTTTGCCGTTCGCGTCCTACGCTGGCATTGCTTCCCTCAGGGGACTCGCTCTCAGGGTTTCTTGCAGCCGCGCGCATAGGAAGCACTTCGAGATCGGTGGCCCTGACGGTATGTTGGGATACAAGGTGCCGCCGTCGGATTGGAGCAGATTACTAAGCGAGACCACATGAACCATAGGGATCAAGTTCTCAATCTCCTTCGTACCCAAGTCAGCAATCTGTCCGAGGTCGACGATATCCAGCGAACAGCCGAGGAAGTCGCATCGCACTGGGCGAACCCTTTAAGCGGAGGCCAAGAGCAAACCAATGGTCTGATCTATGGATTGGTTCAGAGCGGGAAAACCGGTGTGCTTACGGCAACAGGCGCGATCGGCGCGGACGAAGGCTACAAAACCTTGATAATTTTGACGTCCGACATCGATCCATTATATGAGCAGACATATGCCAGGGCACAGGAAGCCTTTCCTGGTATTGACATTCTCGGGAAGAAGGACATCCGAGACCTCGACTCCTTCGTGCAACGGATCAAGGGTGGTACTTGCGCAATCGTTATCACGAAGAACGGCGGCCATCTAAGGACGCTTATTGAGAACTTCAAGAAGAGTTCACTCCGCGGGATAAGCTGCCTAGTCATCGACGACGAAGCAGATCAGGCCAGTCTGAACACAAGGGCCCGCAAAGATGACGGTTCTAGGAGCGCGATAAATGCGTTGATTGAGGAGATCCGGTCCTTCTTTCTGACGAACACCTACCTGCAGGTGACGGCAACGCCGCAAGCTCTTTTTCTTCAGGCGGAAGATAACTCGTTTCGACCAAAGTTCACGGTTCTTAGCCATCCTGGCGCCGACTACGTCGGAGGCGAGGACTTCTTCTCCGATGGATCCCCGCTGGTCCGGGAGTTTCCCCTAACAGACATCGCGAGCCTGAGCCCAGGACCGCAGCCCATCCCCTCCCAGACAATTCCGGCTTCGCTTCTGAGAGCGCTGGACGCGTTCATGATCGCGGCAACTTACAAGCGGTCATCGGAGCCGACACAAAACTGCGCATTCCTTTGTCACGTCAGCACCAAGACGAGAGATCACAACCATATCGTTGGTCTGCTCAGGAAATACAAGGCGGACTTGACGATTTCTCTGAAATCGAAAGATCAGAAGGTCGTTTCGCGTCTCAGGGATGCGTACGACGACCTAGCCTCCACCCATCCTCCCCTCAAGGAGGCAAGTTTCGACAGTCTATTGGAGGCGGTAGAGTTTTTTAGCCCGGGGATAGCGGTGAAGTTGGTTAACGGCCAGACCGACGAAGACGTCGCGGTACGTTCCCCCTACAACTTATTTGTAGGTGGAAACAAGCTCGGCAGGGGAGTCACAATCAGGAACCTGCTCGTCAGCTATTACGGAAGAAATCCTCGTACGCCGCAAGCCGATACAGTTCTACAACATGCGCGTATGTATGGATACCGTAGGCGAGACATCGGACTTCTTCGCCTTTTTCTGCCTGCGCAGCTCCATACCGTTTTCAAAGCCATCAACAAGATGGAGCGAAGTCTGCGAGACTTGGTTGCAAACCAAGCAAATGAGGAGTTCCGCGGAATATATGTTGAGGGTAACCTTCAGCCTACGCGCAAGAACGTGCTCGTTCCTGGCGCGGTTGGTGTCTATACGGCCGGCGGATCTTATAATCCGGCACAAGTCAGGCGGGATATCGAAAACTCGCGAGATGTCACCGAGATAGACGCGCTGCTTGAGTCAATTCCGGACAGGAACTACGGTGAGTTCCCTATCGAAACGATTAAGCGGATTATCGGCCTGACGCAACCTGATCCGGAGGTGGCCGAAATGGTCTGGAACGGGGTTGCGGTTGCCGAATCATTGATCCAATGCGCGAAACTGCGCAACCAAGCAACGGGCTTTGTCTACGTTGATCGTGACCGTGACCTCGTTGGCCGTCGGCGGGAAACACAAGGAATACTGACAGGGGGAGAAGCAGGGCAAGTTCCGGATGCCAAACCCACACTATTCTTGCTTAGAACAACGGAGAAGGATGGCCGCAACCCTGCTTGGTGGCCGCAGGTCCGATTCCCCGCGGGGCGGTACGCGTTTGCCTTTGCGATATAAGAGTGCGATAGCAAGATGTCTAACGATGAAGAGATCGCAAAGCTTGTCGACACCATCAAGGGCTTCAAGCCGGGTGGCGCCCTCAAGAACTACATCACGCACATCACGTTTCCGAAGTTCAAGAGCATTGAGTGCGGGGCTACGGTCAATTTCGATTTCGCATTTACAGCGCTTGTAGGGGCAAACGGAATTGGTAAGAGCTCGGCGCTTCATGCGTTATGGGGCGCGCCCTTTGGCTACTCGACGTCGAAGTTCTGGTTCGCAACAGAGTTGGATCCGATAGAAGGTAGCAGCCGTGATCCCCAGCGCTTCTTCTACGGACACTGGAATGAGTCCTACAAGGGGGTTGTGGAAACGCGCAAGGCCCGCATCGGAAAGAAAAGGGGCAGCGACTACTGGGAGCCCTATAGAAGCAGTACACGGGATGGAATGCGGCCGCTGCCCGAAGGCAAGTACGAAGGAAAGGCGAAGGATCGCTGGAATCCCGTCAAGCGCACCTGTGTTTACATTAACCTTAAGACCACCTTCGGATCGTTTGATAGGTACTTCTACTTCGACGACGGAATCAGCGGCGGGGGAAGACGCGATACGATGCTCCGTGAGGCCAAGCGCCTCAAGCAGATTGTTCTGGGCGACAGGAAATCGTACAAGCTGGGAGGTGGCAGGGAGCGCCTTTTCGAGAACCGGCTGCTAACGAAAGACGAGTTGGCACACGTCTCGAGAATTCTGGGACGAGATTACACGTCAGCGCGTCTTGTCAGACATTCGCTCTATCCGGGTAACCGAGGCGAGGATCTCAGCGTCATCTTTAACCGTGGCGCCGAGTACTCGGAAGCCTTTGCAGGAAGCGGAGAGATAGCTGCCGTTAGTGCCGTGGTCCAAATACTTGGAGCACCACCGGGGTCCCTCATCCTTTTGGATGAGCCGGAAACGTCTCTGCATCCGGGTGCGCAGAGGGCGCTGCTCAGGTTCTTGCTGGAGCGGATCAAGCACGATAAGCACCAAGTCGTCGTTTCTACGCATTCCATGGAATTCCTGAGGGGCCTTCCTCAGAATGCGATCAAGGTTTTCGAGGACAATGGAGCAGGACGTACGCGGATCCTGCCAGAAAGCAGCTCGTGGGCGGCCTTGAAGAGGCTCGGGAAGCCACCAGAGGATGTTCGGCGAGTGCTCGTCGAAGATCCCATCGCGGCCATGATCGTGAAGCATGCGGCGAGGGGCCTTGATCCCGGCGATGCGGAAGCGTTGGAAGTTCGTGTTGCACCAGGAGGTGCTGACGCAATCTTGGCCTATCTGGGTCCGTCCGCGATGATGTCTGGCGACAACGTTTTCGTGCTGCTCGACGGAGACAAGCGAAAGGTCCCGGAATTCACGGATCCGGCGGGTGTTCCGCCAGCACGGCATCCGGAACTAGAGGAGTTGTTGAAGCAGGAGATCGGCGTCAAGCCGATTCTGCACATTCCCGGTGGTGCGGATCAGGCCGGCCATGAGAATGCGAAGATTGACGCGCAGCTGGGGTATCTGCGCTGGTTACGGTCTCGGCTTAGCTATCTGCCAACATCGACGCCGGAGCATCTGATCCTTGAGGCTATTGACCGCGGTGGGAGTCTTTCTGGCAAAAGCTCCGGTGAAGTAAAAGACGCTTTCAAGACGCACTTGGCTGAAGATCTCGATGTTCTACTGAGCTCCGAAGACATTATCGGGCTAGCAAAAGTCACAATTGCGAAGATCTCTCAGAGCAACCCCCACATTGTTGCAATCAGAGAGAAGCTGCGCGCTTGGCTTCATTCTTGAAGTTTCTGCAGCTGTGGGGCAAAGCGACGTCTAGTACGGGCGAGTTCCGGGAGTAGCATTTTCGCTATTTCCGAAACACGACAAGCCGATGGTAGGCCATGTAACGCCGCTGCTGTTGGGTGAGCGGTTTCGGCGAAACTAGATTGTTTAGGTCCCAAGCGTGGAGCACATCGACCGGTAGCCATGGACCGACGCGCACCCGCCCGTCGTCCTCAAAGGTGATGTAGCCCTTGTCGAAAAGGCGGTCGATGTTCGGTGTCAGCAGCAGGCCGTTGTTGCCATCGAGCCTCTCGGCGTTGCTGCTTCTGGACCATGGCTTGATGTGGCTGGCGGTCAGGAACCGGGAATCAGCTATGCCGGTTATGCGGCAATAGCGTTCGATTGACGCAACCCGAGAACGGAACAGGCCTTGGCCGATGCGGGCCTTGATCAGCTGTATGCGTTCGGTTCTCGGAATGCTGCCGTTGCCGAGCAGCGAGTCGATCGCGGCGCTGTCGTCTGTCTCCGACACGGCGCCCGTTTGTTTGGTCGATGATCGGTCTTCCGGGAGAACGAGTGCGCTGCGCACCAAGACAACATGGTCATCCTTGATGCCGGAGACCGAGAAATGACCTTCGTATGTCCAGTGATTCTTCTCTTCCGTGAAAAGCAGGATCGGATACCGGTAATCGGGTTGATCGACGAGAACCCTGTTCGCCTTCTCCGTGTACGAGATCGTCCCGTTACGTGCCTTGAAAGAGTAGTGGTAGACGTTCCTGGTACTCTCGGCCCATCCGTCATTTTCGTACGATCCAGGCTTGGCCTTAATAAGGACGGCACGACAGCCTGGAAGTTCGCCAATCCAGTTGATGCCTTGCTGAGGTGTATTGCCGACCAACCAGCTTCGATCTTCCCAGAAAGGAGAGTCTTCGACTTTCGACAGTTGGATGAGATCGAAGAGGTTGCGCTTAGTAACGGTTTCCCCAGTGGAAAGCTTGAAAATGTCGCTGGGCTTGTGCAGTTGCATGCGGAACTCCTATACCTTGCAACGCCAATCATTAATCACATAGACAACGCGCAAAGGCCGTTCTTCTGGGACGTGCCTACTTCGCTTCTTTGCATCGAGCACGCATATCAGGAGTTCCTGCTATCGGGGGGCAGGAGTAGTCTGATTCTTCCGTCAGATTCTGCTCAGGGCTGCTGACACGCCTCAGCGCTTTCGCTTACTGGTCGGCTTGAAGTCTTTGATGAGCCGCGCGAGTTCGTCGTCTTCTGCATAGAAGTAGGCAACCGGCACACCGAGAACCATTGCGAGCCGCTTCAGGATCTGGAGATCTGGCTGGTGGACGCCGGTCTCGTAGCGGTTGATTCGGGTGCTCGCGACGAAGTCGTCCAGGCCCGCTTCGATACCGAGACTGCGCTGCGATATTCCATAGGCTTCCCGCGCTTCACGCAGCCGGCGGCTGTAGACAGGGAGTTGTCGCTTCTCAGCCAAGCGCCTATACGCTCCGGAGTTCCATGCAAGGAAGCTTCCAGAAGGGCGCTCGAAATCGATACTACGTTAAACGTAGTTTCTTAGGTCGCGGAAGGGGATGCGTGACTTGACGAGCGGAAGCAGCGGTGTGTTCAGTCCTCAGATTTGTGTTGCCAACGCGACGGCGCGTAAGCACACCCTAGGCCGCTGCGGATACCCGCTCTACTACCAGGATGAGGAGGTGTGGGTTAGCTAATGCCCCGTTTCCGGCGACTTCTGGCTTTTCCTTTGGGCCTGAAATCCGCGATCAGGCGTGCGAGCTCTTCGTCTTCGGCATAGAAGTACGCCAGCGGCAAGCCGAGAGCAGCCGCCAGTCGCTGCTGGATCTGAAGGGCAGGTTGATGGACGCCCTTTTCGTAGCGGTTGATGCGGGTGCTGGCGACAAACTCGTCCACGCCTACTTTTATACCTAGATTGCGCTGCGAGATGCCGCAAGCCTCCCGTGCCTCGCGCAATCGGCGGCTGTAGACAGGAATCCTGCCCTTCTTAGCCACGTGTTGGCGCGTAGAAGACTTTCATGCGGGAAGCTTCCCGAAGGCCGCTTGACGCGGCTACTACGTTTAACGTAGTGTCCGGAACGCTACGTAAATCGTAGCTCCGGCATCGCTGGAGCGTGGGCCGTCGGCAAGCGGCACGACAGGCTTGGCAAATCGGCCAGCCGGTCGAGTCCCGCAGTCGGAAAGGGGAGCTGGCACAGCTCGGCCCGTGCGCGAGCCGGAATGCCAGCCGTGCCAATCATGAAAAAGGGATCAACATGAAGAGCAGCGTTCTGCGTGGCAGCGCTTGTATTGTCGTGTCGGCCGTCGTCATGAGCATGTCTTGGCCAGCTTCGGCACAGGAAGCCATGACTGGCCAACCTTGGGCGACCGGTAGCCTGGAGAATGGGCGTCCGGCCGCAGCCGACTTCGACCTGCCGGCCGGGGACCTTACCGTTGCCCTCGATGCGTTCGGCAAACAGGCCGGCATCGAACTCGTCCTGCCACCCGGCGGTGTCGAGGGTAGGCAGGCGAGGGCGGTCGCAGGCCACATGGACTGGCCGGAGGCGCTCCGGCGCCTGCTCGAGGGCACTGGTCTTGCCTTTCGCAGGACCGGTCCTGCAGCCGCGGTGATCGAAGCGGCGGAGCAGGGCGCCGTTTCGGGACATCCATCCCTCCCTGCCGGCTCGGACGGGAACGCACCGCAGGCCGATCCGGCGGCCACGGACCTCGCCGCCGTCACGGTCACCGGCACCCGCATCCGCGGCGGCACCTCGCCGTCGCCGGTGATCACGATCGGGCTCCAGAACATCCGCGAGGAAGGGTTCACCGACCTTGGCCAGGTCATCCGCGCCCTTCCGCAGAACTTCACCGGGGGCCAGAACCCCGGCGTCCCCAGCCTGGGCTACTCGGGCGCGGGCCTCCAGAACCAGAACATCACCGGCGGCTCGGCACTCAATCTGCGTGGGCTGGGGCCGGATGCCACGTTGACGCTCCTGAACGGCAGGCGCATGGCCTACGGGGGTATGGCCCAGGCCGTCGACATCGATGCGATTCCCGTCGAGGCAGTGGACCGCATCGAAATCGTCGCCGACGGCGCATCCGCGATCTATGGTTCCGACGCGGTGGGCGGCGTGGGCAACGTCATCCTCCGGCAGGACTTCGACGGGGTAGCCGTGGGCGCCAGGGCCGGTACGACGGCCGACGGCGGAATGACCACGCGCGAGTACACGGCCACGGCAGGCACGGCGTGGGCCAGCGGCGGGCTGCTCGCGACGTTCAAGACGGCCTCCGTCGAACCGATCTACGCGCGGCAGCGCCCGTATACCCGCGACATCACCCATCCGGCCACGCTCTATCCCGGGAGCGATCTGGACAGCGGCCTGCTCAGCATCGGCCAGTCGCTGGGGCAGCGCGTTGAAGTACGGCTGGATGCACTGCGGACCGAGCGCGACCAGACGTACAACCAGTTCTCGCCGGACGGCCGGATCAACCGCGTCAACTCCGAAACAACGACCACGATGGTGGCGCCGGTCGTGGAGTTCTTTCTCCCTGCGGACTGGTCGCTCACCGTTGGCGGCAGCCGCGCGAAGAGTACGCATCTCCAGTACCAGCATTGGGAGGTCGTTGAAACCGGCGCGAGGACGCTTTCCGTGCACGACTGCCTGTGCAACGAGGGCAGTGTCTATGAAGTGGGCGCCGAGGGTCCGGTGTTTGCTCTGGCCGGGGGTGATGCGCGCATGGCCGCCGGCGCCGGATACCGTACCAACGACTATCTGCATTACAGCTACCTTGCCGGCTCCGCGACCACGGAGGGGGACGAAAGCAGCCGCTTTGCATACGTCGAGCTGCACCTGCCCCTGGTCGGGAACATGCAGGAGCCGTCGGCCGGCCAGCGGCTTGCGTTGACCACGGCGCTGCGTACCGAGGACTACGACAGCTTCGGACGCGTGACCGTCCCGAAGGCCGGTCTGGTGTACGGCCCGACGGAAAGCATCACGTTGAAGGCCTCCTGGGGGAAATCCTTCAAGGCCCCGACCCTGCACCAGAGGTACTTCGCGCCGTACGCAATGCTGACCGCGCCCGGGTATTTCGGCGGGAGCGGATACCCGGAGGGAAGTACCGTGCTGGCCAGCGGAGGCGGAAACCGGGACCTCGAGGCGGAGCGCGCGACGACCTCGACGGTGTCGGTTGCCTTCCACCCGGTAGCGGTTCCGGGTCTGGATCTCGAGCTGACCTGGTACGACATCGACTACACCGGCAGGGCGCTGGAGCCGATCACCAACTTTGCCGAGGCCATGCTCAACCCTGTCTACGCGCAGTTCGTCGACAGGACTCCCACCGCACAGGAGCAGGCAGACTGGATTGCGGCAGCGTCGACCTTCTACAACTTTGCCGGCGTGCCCTATGATCCCGGTGACGTGGTGGCGCTGGTGAACCTGCGGTACACCAACGTCGCGAGACAGAAGATCCGCGGGATCGACGTCTCGGGGACATACCGGGTGGAAATGGAGCCCGGAACCGTCACGCTGCGTGGTTCGGCGAGCTGGCTTGACAGTACGCAGCAGAGTACGGACCTCCAGGCTCCGTTCGATCTGGCCGGTACATTGAACAACCCGCCCGGGTTCCATGCGCGCGCCGGTGCCGTCTGGCATGGCGGCGGACTCACCGCATCCCTGTTTGCCAACTACAAGGACGGACTGAAGGACGTCCTGCATGGCGGACAGACGGCTTCCTGGACGTCGTTCGACGCGGCACTCCGGTACGCTCCGCGAGCGGCCGGGCTTCTGTCCGGCGTCGAGTTCTCGGTTGCGGCACGGAATGTCTTCAACCGCGCGCCTCCCCGCAGCATTGCCTGGCTGCCGGGATTCTCCATGCCCTACGACGCGACCAACTACTCGCCTGCCGGTCGTTTCGTGAGCATCGGCGTCTCGAAGCGGTGGTGAGGCGGGTGATGCGGGAGCCGATGCCCGCCATTGGCGGTCCGGGTTCGATCGGGCCTGCGGTACGGAGCGCTGCCGTGGAGCTGCTTTCCGGCCCCATCATGCTCGCGTGCCTGCTGCTTGCGTCCGCAGGTGACGCGGGCGCGATACCGCCGCGCCGCCTTGTCGAAGTGACCGACATCAGCCTGCCGGTCGTGTCGCCTGCCGGTGACCGGGTGGCGTTCCGGGTCGAACGGCCTTCGATCGAGCGGAACACCTGGGACACGGCCTGGTACGTCGAACGGCTCGACGGGGAACCGTTGCCCGTCCGCGTCGCGGAAGGGGGTGTGCCGCTGCGTGATTCCGCTGGACTCCCCGTGCCGACCGCAGCAGTCTGGTCGCCTGACGGGCGATGGATATATTACCGGGCCCTGATCGACGGGAAGATCGACGTCTGGCGCGCGGCAACCGATGGCTCTGGCGCCGGACCTGTCACGCACGATGCGGCGGACGTCAGGGAGTTCCGCATCGAGGCCGACGGCCGGTCCATCGCGTACAGCACGGGCGCGACGCGGGAAGAAGTGCTTGCTGCGGAAGAGGGCGAATACAACCGTGGCATCCGGATCGACGCGCACACGCCGACAAGCCAGGGGCTGTTCCGGTCCGGATACACCGAAGGGCGCCTGGCGACGCAGCGCCTTGGCTTCTGGTTTGACCGTGTCCCGCTGCTGGCAGGCGTGCCCGATCACTGGCACCGCCTGGATCTGCGTTCGGGCGAGAAGCGCACCCTGACGGGGTCGGAGGTTCCCCGCAGCCCGATCGCTCTGGACGACCTTCCGGAAACACTGGGCACTCCGCAAAGACTGGCGCAGGATCCGGAGAGCGGCAGGATTGCGTTCCTGGCACGCAATCAGGACACGGAGGGATCACCGGCCAGTTCCGCCATCAGGCTCGCAGTGCTGCCGGACAGGCATGCCCGAACGCCGGTCGAATGCGTCGATCCCCTGTGCGTTGGCAGGCCGATCACCACCGTGCAGTGGCGGCCGGGGAGCGACGAAGTCATTTTTACGGTTACCGACCCCGACGAGGGTCTGGCGCAATCGGTCTTCCGGTGGGATATCCGAAGCGGTGCCGTGCATCCGGTGGCGAGCGCAACGGGATTGCTCAGCGGAGGGCGTGACGAGCGAAGCGGATGCGGCGTGTCCGGATCCCGACTTGTCTGCGTCTCGGCCGGTGCGGACCAGCCTCCGCGACTGGAGCGGATCGACCTGGCCACGGGGCAGCGGCATGTGATCTTCGACCCCAATGCGGCCCTGGCGCAGGATCTCGCAGTCATGCACCCGCAGGTGATGCGCTGGACCGACCGCAACGGCCTCCACTTCAGCGGGCTGTATTTTCCTGCGCGCCGGTCCGGAAGCCGGCCGCCGCCGCTGTTCGTCACGTACTACAAGTGTCCCGGCTTCCAGCGCGGCGGATACGGCAACGAATGGCCGCTTGCGTCGCTTGCCGCACACGGCATTGCTGCCCTGTGCATCAACGCTGTGCCGTACCGGCCGCAGGCAGTAGAGCGGTACTCGATCGGTCTCTCGGCCGTCGAAAGCGCCATCGATGTCCTTTCGAAGTCGGGCGCGATCGATCCCCGCAAGGTCGGGATGGGTGGCTTGAGCTTCGGGACCGAGGTGACGATGTGGACCGTCATCCATTCCAACCTGCTTTCGGCCGCTTCCATCACGTCCCCGCTCCTGTCCCGCACCATGTACCTGCATGGCAGCCTGAAGGGAGAGCCCTTCTTCAGCGGGCTCGAGGCGACATGGCAGGCCGGTTCGCCGGAGCGCACCCCAGCGCAGTGGCAGACGCTTGCACCGGCGCAGAACCTGGATGGAATCCGTGCACCGATACTGATGCAGATGCCGGAACAGGAGTATCTCTGGGCGCTGGACTACGCGATTCCCCTGATCCGGCGGGGGATGGCCGATGTCTATGCATTCCCCAACGAGCCGCACTTCAAGTTCCAGCCGAAGCACCTGCTTGCGGTCAACGAGAGAAATCTCGACTGGTTCAGGTTCTGGCTTCTCGGAGAGGAAGACCCCGACCCGGCGAAGCGCGCGCAGTACGCGCAATGGCGCGGTATGGAGCAGCAACCGCACGGGGTTGCGCAAAGCGGCCCGTAGTCACGGGGACCGGGCATTGAGTCGAAGCCAGTTCTCGATCATGCACAGGGAGAGGATGCGCAGGTATCCTCGGTCTTTCGGCGGTGCTTCGTGCGCGAGGTAGCGACTGACCGCGTCCGCATCCAGCATCTGCCGGTCCTGCAGCATGCCGGTCAGCAGGAGTCTGCGTATCAGATGCCTGTGCCGCTGGTGGAGCGCTCCCAGATACCCGGCAAAGGTGCCCTTGCTCTGACGCGCCAGTATTCCCGCCGGAAGCACATCGGCGAAGGCATCCCGTGCAACGGCACGGTTCCGGCCTCCGGCGATCCACATCCATGTCGGTGTCCTGAGCGCTGCCTCGACGACGGGTTGCGACATCAAGGGCATGCGCATGTGCCGGCAGCCCCGCGGCGCGATGTCACGAAATATCTGCGCGCCGGCGAGGCCTGCAACGCGCTCCCGGTCGCCCGGCAAAGCATTCGCCGGCACGTCGAACCATGGATGACGTTCCGGATCGCTCGCCACCCGCGACGGGTTCACGAAAGTGTGGTCCGGCCTGAGAAGCGGGGGAGGGCGGGTCGCAAGCTTCTTCAGCGACAGGCGCCCGGCCTTCCACAGCGTGCATCTGTGCAGCACTGCCAGGTCCCGGACGGCAGACGCCCATGCAGCCGTTCCCTTCGTCCTGAGCGCATCGGTTGCCGGCGCGGCGCTGCTCAGGTAGCAGAAGACGGTATCTCCTCCGGCGCCCGAAAGGTGGCTTTCCACGCCGTGCCGTTCTGCTGCCGACGCCATGACGCTGCCGACAGCCTGTTGCAGGACACCCATTCTCGGTGCGGCAGCGCTCTCCGGTGAAGCCGAGTGGATGTCCGCAGTGTCGAATCCCAGGTCTTCGACACTCAGGGGAAGCCCGAGATGGTCCGCCACCTGCCGGGCATACTGTCTTTCGTCCGTTCCGGGCACGGGTGTCTTCAGGGTGCAGAGGGTTATGTCCGCTTCTGTGCCTTTCAGGGCTGCAGCGACTATCGATGAATCGAGGCCACCGGAAAGTTCCAGCAGGACCGACCGGTCCGTTTCGGCCCATGCGTGGACGGCAGATGTAACCGCGTTGCGGATCCCGGACGCCGCAGCGGCGGGGTCCTCATGGCGGGCTGCGGCCGCGACGAAGTCCCACGGATTCCACGCAGGCTCAACCCTGGCATGGCCCCTTAGCACCGACAGGGTGCACCCGGCGGGAAGTTCGCTGATGCCCGCCAGTGCCGTTCGCCGGGCCTTGTGGGTCGGGAATGCCAGGCAGTGGGCCACGAACTCCCAATCCACTTCCCGGTTGCAGAGTCCAAGCGCGGTGGCCAGCGATACATCCGATGTGATGAACCCGCTGCCGTCCTTCAGTGAGTAGACAGCCGGGATGCCACCCGACGGGTCACGCAGCAGCGAAACTCCTTCGCCGTCGGCCGTCGCCTGGATCAGGAGGTAGTCTCCCCAACACTCCGCAAGGATTCTCTTCCGCACCGCCGCGGATGAGGAGCAATGTCCCAGGGCAGTACGGGCATCCGCCGACGAAGGAGAGCGGGCGAACAGGTGTCCGATGAGGACGCCTGCGCCTTCGATGGATCGGGCGGGCGTGTCGCTGGACAGATGAACCGTTGTCCGCCCGACGGCGAACCGGGTGCGTAGCCCCAGCCGGGCGAGCGTCGCCGTGACTGCCGCGTCCGGGGGCTGGTCACCACGCCTGGGGTCGGCAATCAGCGCAATGTACCGGCAGGCCACCGGACCTCCCTTATCGGCGTATAGGCCCCCACGTTTCCCACCGTGTCGTTCAGCACGGTCGTGCCGACCTGGATCCAGCAGTGCGCAGAGAAGGGCGCTCCGGTTACGCCGAACACCAGACTTCCTGGCTGGTGCCGTCTTGACAGGAATCTGGCCAGGGCAATCGAGTCGAGGAGGCAGGTCGGCTCCACGGGGACGTATCGTCGTGCCTGCGCGAAAACGCCTGCAGCATCGAACGAAATGGTGTCTGACACCCCGTCGCAATCCCGCAACTGCGGGGCGGGGGAAGCGCATCTGTTCCTCGTCATGGAACCGAGAACCTGCTTGAGGGTGCGGTGCTTCAACTGCCACCGTGTCAGAACGACGATGGAAAGAACCTCAAGCAATGCGGCCGGCTGCACTGCCCCTGCGGCCGGGAAGCGCTCTGCCACACTGCGTTCCGGCTTGCAGACAGGCTCTGTCTGCATGGTCCCGGGCGAAGGGGGCGCTTCGGTCAGCACCTTGTTCGCGAGCAGTAGCGCGATGTCGGTGCCAGCTGATTCCGGGTGATCCAGCCAGGCGACGAATGCCTGTTCTTGGGAAGCCGGAAGCAGGAAGTACCGGTCATGAAGGACATCGAGGAAGACCAGCCGATCGTCAACGCGGCAGAACGACAGGTCATCCGGCAGTCTGTAGCGCATCTCGACTTCCCGGAAAGCAGGAGGGCGCACCTTTGATGGTGCGCCCGGCTTGCTTACTCTTCGGAAATTCCGGGCACCATCAGGGTGCCGACGAACTCGTGGATTCCCGCAGGGCCCTTGGTCTCGATGCTCGCGGCGCCGAGCTTGATCAGGTTGTCGGCTCCGTCATTCCTGGTGCTCTCGTTCGTGTCCATCTCTGTCTCCTTCGGTTGCGTCATGGATAACCCATGACGAGGCCAGGCTAGGAGAGTGAAATCTTTGTTTTCAAGTTATTTCTGCGTCGCTACCTACAAATCATTGTTGACGGTGATGCCCGACCGGATTGCCCGTCGAGCCCGACCGCACCATTAGTGCCGTCGGCCTCCGGGACAGGCAAGCCGCATCCTCTTCTGCCCGGGAAGTGACATCGTGGCTCGCAATGGTCGACATGGAGCCGGCTGTTTCGCAGGGACGTCGTCCGCTTCAGGACAGGAGGTCACTGTCGTTGCCGAGGCATGCCACGATGCGGGGAACGATCTGCTTGCGACGCTCGTGATAGGTACTCAATCCGGCTTTGAGCGACTGGATATCCCGCTCCTGCCAGTGCTGCATCAGCGCTGAGATCTCGTCGCTTGCGTTGTCGACGCTTCCAGCCCGCCGGATCGGTGCCAGCCTGTCGTTCGCCTGCTTCACGGATTGATGCAGGTACCGATGGCCTGTCGCCCGGGCGATCGAGTCGAAAAGCTGCCAAGTTTGCCTGGGGATGTCGTCACTCGTAGCATGCTTCGGATCTTCTCCTGCCAGCGGCGTGGCTCCGAAGCCGATGTCGCACGCCATGACCAGCAGGCGTCCCATCCAGTCGTACAGGTCGCGGAGTGCAACCTCGGTGAAAAGCGGAACATAGAGTCCGCTGCGGGCATGATCGGCAATCAGGCCTTCTCCCACCAAGCGATACAGGGCGAACCGCACCGGCGTGGCGCTTGTCCGAAATTCGTCTGCAATGGCGGCAGGGTCGATCCGCTGCCCGGGGACGTAGCTCCCCGACCGCAACGCGCGTCTGATCTGCCTGTAGAGAAAGACGCTCTTTGATTGGATCGCACTCATCGCAAAACTCCATGTCTGCGAAGGCGGCCGCGTTCGGGCGGAATGGTACATCACTCATTGCGGCCGCAATAATTATCTGATGATTGCAAGCGTTCCGCATGTGTCCGGAACGCCAGAGGCATGCAACGACGGCGAAAGACATGTTCGTGGTGCAGGGGTGCATGATCCCGCCCACCAGAGGGCGTGGATGAGGACCGACGATGCGATCCGCACGCCGGTTGCCCGGTCGCTGGAAGCATTCGAACGCGTCAGCGGGCCAGAGCAAACCCGGGTTTCCGATGATCCGCAGCAGCAGATACAACATGGAATGAGAATGTAGGCCTGTCCGTTCGAGAGCGGACAGGCGGTCGCTGTGTCATCCGGCTGCCCCGCCGTCACCTTCGTACTTTTCGTGCAGCTTCACCGGCGCCACCGCGCGTTCGGCGCGGCGGCGGATCCAGAGGTTGATCATCTCGACGAACACCGAGAACGCCATCGCGGTGTAGATGTAGCCCTTCGGGATGTGCTGGCCGAAGCCGTCGGCCACCAGCACCAGGCCGATCATGATCAGGAAGCTCAGCGCGAGCACCTTCACCGTGGGGTGGCGCTCGACGAATTCGCCGATGGGCCGGGCGAAGGCGAGCATGAACACGATCGACGCGACGATCGCGGTCACCATCACCCAGCGCTCGTCGACCATGCCGACGGCGGTGATGATCGAGTCGAGCGAGAACACGATGTCGAGCAGCATGATCTGCGCGATCACCGCGCCGAACGTGGCGGTCGCCGCGCGCGTTGCCGAGCCCGCGGCCTGCACGGTCTCGGTGGCGCCTTCGAGTTTCTGGTGGATCTCGTGGGTGGCCTTGCCGATCAGGAACAGGCCGCCGCCGATCAGGATCAGGTCGCGCCAGGAGAACGTGTGGTCGAACAGCGAGAACAGCGGCGCGGTCAGGCCGACGATCCAGGCGATGACCATCAGCAGCGCCAGGCGCGTGACTGCGGCGAGCAGGATGCCGATGCGCCGGGCCTTGTTGCGTTGCTCCGGTGGCAGCTTCGCGGCCAGGATCGAGATGAAGATGATGTTGTCGATGCCCAGCACCAGTTCGAGCGCGGTGAGGGTGGCGAGGGCGATCCAGATTTCCGGGTTCGCGAGCTGTTCCATGGGAGGTTTGTTCCGGGAGGAGTCGGGCGGGGAGGCGGCGCCCGCCTGGGCGGGCGCGGTGGGGCTGGTCAGAAGTCGAACAGTTCCCCGAGCAGGGACTTGGGCTTCTTCCTGCGGTAATCAGGCTTGTAACCGCGGTGGTGGTCGTCGCGGCGTGAGCGGTCGTCGCGGTACTGCGGCGATGCGGGCGGCATCGGTGGGGCGGCCTGTTCGGCGCGTTCGATGAGGCGGTCGAGTTCGCCGCGGTCGAGCCAGATGCCGCGGCACTGCGGGCAGTAGTCGATCTCGATGCCCTGGCGGTCGGCCATGGACAGGTGCACGTTGTCACAGGTGGGGCACAGCATTGGGTTCTCCGGTGGGTGGGTGGAGAGCCGTCGCGTCCCCCTGCCATTCGGCGAGCGCACCAAGGCGCTGCGGTGCTCGACAGGTGGATCAGGGGAAGCGGCCGGCTCGACGCCACGGCCGGATCGCGTCTGGTGGACGCACACCTTCGCCGTGACGGCGAAGGTCTCGCTCACAGGCCGGTGGCCTGCTGCCGCACCGGAGCCGAGGCTCGTAATGACGGTGGCGGCAATTGGGAGCTACTCCCCTTCGAGGCGAAGACTAGCACGGGGGAAGTGCATGAACGGGGATGTTTTCGTTCACTTTCGGCGGCTGTGCGGGGGCGGCCAAGGAAGGAGGTTCGGCCAACTGGGCTTTGCTCGTCATTCCAGCGAAGGCGGGAATCCATGGACGTTACGCATTGAAAGCATGGATTCCCGCCTTCGCGGGAATGACGAACCGATGGATCCCCGCTTTCGCGGGGATGACGATCAAGAGCGGGATGACGATCGAGAGCGGGGCGACGGTCGAGGGCGAGGTCGTTCATCACGATGTCGACCTGGAAGATAATCCCGGGCTGCCGGCACGCCGTCGGCCGTTCAGGGGATGGATGCACATGCGGACTTGGGGAATCTGGGCGCTCGTGGTCGCGGCGCTGTGCGCGCTGGCGGCGCTGTCGTGGTGGTGGGCGGTGGGGTCGCAGTCGCGGGTCGATCCGGGATTCACCCAGGCCTTCGTCGACCTCAACAGGCGCATGGACGACCATGCCACGGCGGTGGCCTACGACCCGCAGACGAAGATCCTAGCCGTGGGCCGGAACAGCGGCGCGCTGGAGCTGTGGGACGCGCGCAGGACCGATTCGCGCATCGCGGTCAAGGCGCATTCGGTGCGCATCGAGCACATCGCCTTCGGTCCGGAAGACGGCATCGTGCTGACCAGTTCGGTCGGCTCCAACATGATGGGCCTGGATCCCGAGGCGGTGCCCAAGGTGTGGGACGCGCGCAGCGGCGAGCTGCTGCTGGCGCTGCCGGGCGAATGGATCGGCGGGCCGATGGTGGCCGCGCCGGTGCCCGGGTTCTACCTGGTGTCGAGCGACGACGAACTGCGCGTGTACGACCATGCGAAGCGCGCCGTGGTCGGCGACGCGTTGAAGGTGGAAGGCGGCGTCACGGCACTGGGCACGGACGAGGTGTCCGGCCTGGTTGCCGTGGGCACCAGCAGCGGCGAGCTGTTGCTGCTGAAGCTCGATGCCGCCGGCACGGTTCCGCGCCTGGACGTCGTCAGCCGGACATCCACCTACGACCTGGAAATCCGCACCGATGTCCTGGCCGTGATGCTGCTCGACGACGGCCGCCGGCTGGTGACAGTGAACTGGCTGCCCGGGGCGAGGCGGTTCGACCCCGCGTCGGGCAGGCAGCAGGCGGAGATCGTGCAATGGGACACGCGCGACTGGACGCGCGAACGGACGTTTCCGTTCACGCTGCAGACCACGCACTGGGCGTCCTACACGCCGGGCGAGCCGTGGCTGGTGCTGGCCGGCAGCGAGTCCACGCGCGGCAAGATCGAACTGGTCGACCTGCGCCACGGCGTGGCCTGGCGCTACAAGTCGAACTTCTCGCACCCGCGCGCCGTGCTGCTGCCGGAAATCGAAACCGGCCTGATCCTGCAGAGCAGCGGCGCCACGCAGATCCGCTACCTGGACCAGGAGTAGCCGGGCGCCCAGACTCGACTTGTGGAAGCGGCTTCAGCCGCGAGCTCTTCGCTCATCCCGGGCAGATCGAAAGCTCGCGGCTGAAGCCGCTCCCACAAGAGGCCCAGCGATCTTCGCGCTACCCGCTTTCGAACCCGCCATCCCGCCCCCATGTGGGAGGGCACACCCTTCGGAGATTCGCCATGAGCGCCTACCGCAAGACCCCCGAAGCCGTCGCAAGCCTCACCCCCGAGCAGTACCGCGTCACCCAGGAAAGCGCGACCGAGCGCCCGGGTACCGGCGAGTATCTGCACAACACCGAGCCGGGGATCTACGTCGACATTGTCTCCGGCGAACCGCTGTTCGCGTCGTCGTCGAAGTTCGAGTCCGGCTGCGGCTGGCCGAGCTTCAGCCGGCCGATCGTGGCGGCGCACGTCAACGAGGTGCGCGATTCGTCGCACGGCATGATCCGCACCGAAGTGCGTTCGGTGCATGGCGACAGCCATCTCGGGCACGTGTTCGAGGACGGGCCGCGCGAGACGGGCGGGCTGCGCTACTGCATCAACTCGGCGGCGCTGCGGTTCGTGCCGCGGGAGGAGATGGAGGCCGCGGGGTACGGGGATTACCTGGAGCAGGTGGAGGACCCGCGCGGAGAACACGCGGCTGGAGCCGCTTCCACGAAGAACAAGACGGGAGATGCGTGATGACGACTGAACGGGCGGTGCTGGCGGGCGGCTGCTTCTGGGGCGTGCAGGAACTGCTGCGCAAGATGGACGGCGTGGTGTCCACGCGCGTGGGCTACAGCGGCGGCGACGTGCCCAACGCGACCTATCGCAACCACGGCAGCCATGCCGAGGCGGTGGAGATCGTGTTCGACCCGGCGCGGATCAGCTATCGCGAGCTGCTGGAGTTCTTCTTCCAGATCCACGACCCGTCGACGAAGGACCGCCAGGGCAACGACCGCGGCGCCTCGTACCGTTCGGCGATCTTCTACACCACGCCAGAACAGGAGCGCATCGCGCGCGACACCATTGCCGATGTCGACGCCTCCGGCCTGTGGCCGGGCAAGGCGGTGACCGAGGTCGAACCGGCGGGCGATTTCTGGGAGGCTGAACCGGAACATCAGGATTACCTGCAGAAGCTGCCCGACGGCTACACCTGCCACTACGTCCGTCCGGAGTGGAAGCTGCCGCGGCGCGCGGGCGGTTGACTGGCGTGTGATGGGTTTCGCTTTGCTCTACCCATCCTACAACCCCCCGGAACCGTAGGATGGGTAGAGCGAAGCGAAACCCATCGCGCACTCGCCCGTCCAGCGGAACTTACGGGCCCGCCCCGAGCCTCGTGCGCACAGCTTGCGCGAATCCCGCGCCGGCGTGCGGATCGTGGTCGAGATAGAAGTCGGGCTCGATCAGTTCGGCTTCCATCAGCAGCCAGCGGCCATCGGCGTCAGGCACCATGTCGATGCGTGCGTACAGCAGCGGGGTGTCGATCGCTGCCAGGGTTTGTTCGGCCAGGGCGAGGGCGCCCGGCGGTGGCGTGGGCACGGCGGTGTAGAGGCCGCCGAACTGCAGCTGGATGCGGAAGTCGCCGGCAACCGGGCGCTTGTTGACGACATGGCTCAGCCGGCCGCCGAAGTACAGCAGCGAGGTTTCGCCTTCGGTTTCGATGGTCGGCAGGTAGGGCTGGATCATCGCACCGCCGTCGGGCGTGCCGTCGAGCGCGTCGCCGCGGCGCAGGCGTCGCGTCTTCCACGCGCCGCCGGAGACGGTGGGCTTGGCGATCAGGGATTCGGCGCCGGTGTCGTCGAACATCGCGTCGATCTGCCCGCGCGTGATGCGATCGCTCCAAGTGGTCCGGGGAATCGCGACGCCACGCTCGCGCAGCGTTTCGAGATAGCGCTTGTCGGAGTTCCACGCCAGCACGTCGGCCGGGTTCGCCATCGCCACGCCGGCGTCCTGCCATGCGCGGCACGCGCGCAGCCAACGGGCGTGGTCGAGGTGGTAGCCCCAGGCGAGCAGTGGCAGCACGAGTGCGAATTCCTGCAGTCGTGCGCAGTCGTCGACGTGCGCCGGCCACGCGATCGGCGTTGCAACCACGCCCGCGACGGATAGCGCGTTGGCAAGGCGCTCAAGGACCTCGGGCCAGGCATCGGCGTAGGTGCCGTCGGCGGGATCGGGGGTGAGGATGGCGACGCGGTTGTCCGCTGCTGGCGTGTGCATGCGGCGAGTGTAGCGAAGGAGCGCCCGTGCTCCGCTGCCGGCATGGGCAACGCTGCGTCCTGCGCCACCACGGCGTGGGCCTTCCTGGATTCCCCGCTACGCCCAACCCGGAGTGTCCGGCCCTTACGGCGATCGATCCGCGCAAGCTGCACCGGCGGTCGTCATCATGCGGACGCGTGGGTCGAACCACGGCAGCATGGCCTGGATCAACGGCCCGATCAGCAGCATGTAGGCCACGGTGCCAAGCCCCAGCGTGCCGCCAAGCAGGAAGCCCGAGAGCAGCACGCTGCCTTCGATGATCGTGCGCACCAGGCGCACGGAGCGGCCGGTGCGTCGTACCAGGCCGGTCATCAACCCGTCGCGCGGGCCCGGACCGAAATGCGCACCGAGGTAAGCGGCGGTCGCGGCGCCGTTGAGCACGATGCCGCCGACCAGCAGCGCCATCCGGAACGCGAGCGGAGCGTCGACCAGGCGGTCGCCGATCCAACCGTTGACCAGGTCGAACACCAGCCCGATCACGATCGCGTTGCACAGCGTGCCGAAGCCCGGCTTCTGCCGGATCGGGATCCACATCAACAGCACCGCGAAGCTGACCGCGATGGTGACCCGGCCCATCGGCCAGCCGCCCTGCAGCGAGATGCCCTGGTGCAGCACGTCCCACGGCATCAGCCCCAGGTCCGACTGCAGCATCATCACCATCGACACGCCGTAGGCGATCAGCCCGAGGAACAGTTTGAGCAGGCGCTGCGGCATTGCGCGACCGGGAGGCAGGGGACTGCGCATTCTAGGTCTTGGCGCGGTTGGTCGTTGCGCATCAGTGTGTTCTGCACGGCGCAGCACCGCTGCCCGGCGCCCGGGGGAGCGGCTTCAGTCGCGGGCTCCTGGCTCCCTCCCCTGCGAAGGCAGGGGGTGAGGAGGCGCGTTTGCGAGCCATTGGCTCGCGCGCCGAACGAACGCACGCCAGCTGTGCTGGCGGGCCGGACGGGTTGGGGAGGGGTGTCTTTGGGATTGTTGTGAACCGTGGCAACCCCCTCCCAGCCTCCCCCTGCCTTCGCAGTGGGAGGGGCCAAGGCAAGAACTCGCGGCTGAAGCCGCTCCCACAAGGGCGGGTGGGCCGCACTCCGGCGTGGCTCAATCCTCGCCGATGTCCTCGTTCCACACCTCGGGATTGGCCGCGATCCAGTCGCCGAGCATCGTGATGCAGCGCTCGTCGGCGAGGTCGACGACGTTGACGCCGTTCTCGCGCAACCAGTCGATGCCGCCGGCGAAGTTCACCGATTCGCCGACGACCACGGTGCCGATGTTGAACTGGCGCACCAGTCCGCTGCAGTACCAGCACGGGGCCAGCGTGGTGACCATGATCGTGTCGCGGTAGCGGCGCTGGCGGCCGGCCTTGCGGAAGGCGTCGGTTTCGCCGTGCACGGACGGATCGCCTTCCTGCACGCGGCGGTTGTGGCCGCAGCCGAGCAGGCGGCCATCCTGGTGGTACAGCGCGGCGCCGATCGGGATGCCGCCTTCGGACAGGCCGGTGCGGGCTTCTTCGATGGCGGTGTCGAGCAGGGCGCGGTAGTCGGGGGTGGCGATCATGGTCGTGGCTGCGGTGCTGGCGGGAGACACGATGGTGCCACGGGCGGGCGTCGGGCAGCGGCTTGCCAAATCGTGCCCCGCATGGATAGTTGCGGGTGCACGGTCGCTGCCGAAGCGGCCGCGCGCAGCAGGGGGAGGGATCAAGATGATGACGTCGAACCCGGGCGCTCGTCGCCCGCGCGCGTCCGCGCTGGTCGCGGGCGGACTGTTGCTGCTGGGTGGCGGCTCGGCGGCCGCGCAGGTCGTACAGGGCCGGCTGGAGCTGCAGTGGGGCGACCCGGCGCCCGCGCCGGCCGAACATCGGCCGCCGGCGCGGCTGCTGGCCACCCTGGTCACCGACGACGGCACGCGCATCGCGCTCGATCCCGTGCAGGCGCGCCGCGCCGCGGGCGACCTGTATGCGCTGTCCAACCGCCGCGTCGCGGTCGCCTTCGTCGAGCAGGGACGGGGCGTGCTGCGGCAGCCGGAGGTGGAAGTGATCGTGCCTGCTGACCGCCCGTGGCAGCGTGCGCCTGCGGTCGATGCCGCCGGCCGCGTGGTGGCCGGGGCGGGGGTGGAGGGCAGCACGCGCTGGGTCACGCTGGCCTGCAGGTTCAGCGACATCGCCGCCGAACAGAAGACCCGGGATTTCTTCACTTCGCAGTACGGCCACCTGCCCGGCCAGCTCGGGCATTACTGGATCGAGGTTTCGTACGGAAAGATCGACCTGGCCGGCAGCCAGGCGTACGGCTGGTTCGCGCTGCCGTCACCGCGCGACGCCTACGTGACGATGGTCGACGGCGAGGAAGAGGCCGACCTGGACAAGCTGTTCACCGACTGCGCGGCGGCCGCCGACCCGACGGTCGACTTCGCCGGCGTGCAGGGCGTCAACATGATGTTCAACGGCGACCTCGACGGCTACGCCTGGGGCGGCGGCGCCTGCGCGGTGCTCGACGGCACGCGGCGCTGCCCGCGCACGACGTGGAACCCGCCGTGGGCGTTCACCAACCTGGCGCCGCTGGCGCACGAGATGGGTCACGGTTACGGCCTGCCGCATTCGGACAACTCCGACGGCGACGACGACACCTACGACAATCCCTGGGACGTGATGAGCGATGCGTGGAGCAACGCCATGTACAACGTCAACTTCGGCGCGCTTCCCAAGCACATCAACATGGTCCAGCGCGACCGCCTGGGCTGGGTGGATGCGGCGCGCAGGCTGGTGATTCCCGATGGCGACTTCGCCCGCACCACGGTGCAGCTGGACTTCGCCCACCTGCCCGGCGCGACCAACCCGCAGATGATCGTGCTGGCGATGCAGTCGCGGCCCGATCCCTACGCGACCGTGTTCTACACGCTCGAGGCGCGACAGCGCACCGGCACCTACGAGTCGGCGCTGGCGGGCAACGCGGTGATCATCCACCGGGTGGAGGATTACGGCACCGCCTACAGCGTCGATGCGGACGTGCCGCCGGCGGACGTGTCCAACAACGAGGGTTCGATGTTCAAGCCCGGCGAAGTCTGGCAGTCGCCCGATCGCTCGCGCTGGATACGGATCGACGCGACGACGGCGACAGGATTCCTGGTCACGATCGGGCCGCAGGTGCGGGTCACCGGCGGACGGCTGCCGGCGCAGCGCAAGGCGGCGGGCAAGGTGGCGCCGCCGCCGGCGCGCGCCGCGGGGCAGGCGTCCGGTTCGCGGGATTCCCGCCCGGGCCGGGTCGACGGGAAGCCGGCGATGCGTTGACCCGTGGCCGGGCGCCCCCGCCCGCGGATGCGATAATCGGCCGCATGAGCGAATCACCTGGCAAGCCCGCCGACACGCCCGGCACCACCCACTTCGGCTTCCGCGAGGTGCCGGTGGCCGATAAGCAAAAGCTGGTCGGCGAGGTGTTCTCGTCGGTGGCCGGCAACTACGACCTGATGAACGACCTGATGTCGATGGGCATCCACCGGGTCTGGAAGCGCTATTTCGTCGCCACGGCACAAGTCGGCAAGGGCGACCGGGTGCTGGACCTGGCCGGCGGCACCGGCGACATCGCCGCGCTGCTGAAGGATCGCGTCGGCGAGACCGGCGAACTGGTGCTCGGCGACATCAATGGCGAGATGCTGCGCGTCGGCCGCGACCGCATGGTCGACCGCGGCAACGTGCGCGGCTTCGAGTACGTGCAGTGCAACGCGCAGGCGTTGCCATTCCCGGACGCGAGCTTCGACCTGGTCACCATCGCCTTCGGCCTGCGCAACGTCACCGACAAGGACGCGGCGCTGCGCGAGATGCGGCGCGTGCTCAAGGTGGGCGGGCAGGCGCGGGTGCTGGAGTTCTCGCAGGTGAAGGCGGACTGGTTCCGGCCGCTGTACGACTTCCACTCGTTCCAGGTGCTGCCGCGGCTCGGCAAACTGTTCGCGAAGGACGCCGACAGCTACCAGTACCTGGCCGAGTCGATCCGCAAGCACCCGCCTCAGGACGAGCTGAAGGCGATGATGGAAGCCGCCGGCTTCGACCGCTGCGATTACAGGAACCTGTCCGGCGGCATCGTCGCGATCCACACCGGCTACCGCACGTAGCGTAAAGAAGCCCTCCCCTTCAAGGGGAGGGTTGGGTGGGGATGGGTGTCCCGTCGGCGCCCGTACAGTTGCCTGCACCCGCACCGAAACCCATCCCCACCCCAGCCCTCCCCTTGAAGGGGAGGGGGCAAAAGCGATGATTTGGGCGCGCACGACGGGGACGCTAGACTTGGCGACCCTGTCCCATTCCCCCGGATGCCCATGCGCGCTCTCCTGCTTTCCCTCGGTTTCGCCGTTGCCCTGGCCGGTTGCCAGCGCGATGCGGCCGACACCGCGGCCCCCACGCCCACCGCGAAGCCTGCGATGACCACCTCGGCCAGCCACGACGCACTTTCCTACGCCGAGCCCGGCAAGGTCGTCATCACCGATCTGGCGCTCGACCTCAAGCTCGACTTCGACACGAAGACGATCGCCGGCACCGCGACCTACACGCTCGACTGGAAGGACGGGGACGCGCGCCAGCTGGTGCTCGACACCCGCGACCTGGCCATCGACAAGGTCGAGGGCGAAGGCAAGGACGGCGCGTGGCACCCGCTGCAGTACGGGCTGGCCGACCGCGACAAGCTGCTCGGCAGCAAGTTCACCATCGAGGCGCCGGAGCGCAACGCGCACATCCGCGTCACCTACACCACCTCGCCCGACGCCTCCGGCCTGCAGTGGCTGGAGCCGGCGATGACCGAGGGCAAGCAGCTGCCCTTCATGTTCAGCCAGTCGCAGCAGATCCACGCGCGCAGCTGGGTGCCGCTGCAGGACACGCCCGGCGTGCGCTACACCTACAGCGCGCACGTGACCTCGCGCCCGGACGTGATGGTGCTGATGAGCGCCGACAACGATCCGAAGGCCGCGCGCGACGGCGACTACACGTTCAAGATGCCGCAGAAGATCCCCTCGTACCTGATGGCGATCGCCGCGGGCGACCTGGTGTTCAAGCCGGTCTCCGAGCGCTCCGGCGTGTGGGCGGAGCCGGCGATGGTGGACAAGGCGCAGGCCGAGTTCGAGGACACCGGGAAGATGATCCAGACGGCCGAGGCGCTGTACGGCCCGTACCGCTGGGAGCGCTACGACATCCTCGTGCTGCCGCCGTCGTTCCCCTACGGCGGCATGGAGAACCCGCGTCTGACTTTCGCCACGCCGACGGTGATCGTGGGCGACAAGTCGCTGGTGTCGCTGGTGGCCCATGAGCTGGCGCACAGCTGGTCGGGCAACCTGGTGACCTTCGCCACGCCCAAGGACCAGTGGCTCAACGAGGGCGTGACGTCCTACGTGGAGAACCGCATTGTCGAAGCGCTGTACGGCGAGGAACAGGCCAACATGGAGTCGGTGATCGCGCGCGACGAGCTGGAAAAAACCATCGGCGACATGCCGCCGCAGGCGCAGGCGCTGGCGATCCGGCCCGACGTCGAGGTCAAGGCCGGCGACACGCTCACCGCGGTCGCCTACGACAAGGGCGCGTGGTTCCTGCAGTTCCTCGAGAAGCGCTTCGGGCGCGAGGACTTCGACGCCTTCCTGCGCGGCTACTTCGACCACTTCGCGTTCCAGAGCATCACCACCGTGCAGTTCATCGACTACGCGAAGAAGAACCTGCTCGACAAGTATCCGGGCAAGGTCAGCGAGGCCGAGCTGGACGAGTGGGTGTACGGCACCGGCATCCCCGCCGGCGCGCCGAAGGTGCTGGCGCGCAAGTTCGGGGTGGTCGATTCGGCGCGGCTGGCGTGGCTGGGCAGCGGCGAGTTGCCGCCGGCGGTGATCACCAAGGAGTGGAGCACGCAGGAATGGGTGCACTTCATCGAAGGCATGCCCGACACCCTGACCACCGAACAGCTCGCGCAGCTCGACGGCGCCTACCACTTCACCGGCACGCCCAACGGCGAGATCGCGCAGCGCTGGTACCCGCTGGCGGTGCGCAGCGGCTACACGGCGGCGAACGAGGCGATCGCCGGATTCCTGCAGAAGATCGGCCGTCGCAAGCTGATCATGCCGACCTATGACGCGCTGGTGCAGACGCAGGACGGACTGGAGCTGGCCAAGGCGGTGTTCGCCAAGGCCAGGCCGGGTTACCACCCGATCACCACCGGTTCGGTGCAGAAGGTGATCGACGAGGCCAAGCCCGCAGCCGCCACGGCGAAGCCCGCCACGACCGATGCGCCGGCCGATGCAGAGCCGGCCGAAGGCGACGCGCGGCCGGCCGCCGGCGACGCCACCGCGCCCGCGCCGGAGCAGGCGCCGCCCGCCGGCTGAGCGATGCCTGCCTGGCAGATCGCACTGATCGTGGCCGCCCTCGTGGCGGCCGCGTTCGTTGTGGCGATCGCGCTGCGGCTGCGGCGCGATCCCTACGCCCTGGTCCGCGCCGAGTTCGCGCGCGAGCGGATGGCGCTCGGGCTGGCGCGGCAAGTGGTCGAGATCGACGGCATCCGCTGGGTCTACGCCGAAGGCGGTTCGCGCGATGCCGATGCGCCGGTGCTGGTGATGCTGCACGGCTTTACCGGCAGCAAGGAGAACTGGTATCCCGTCGCCAGGCGCCTGCGCGGCCGTTGCCGGCTGCTGATCCCGGACCTGCCCGGCTGGGGGGAAAGCCGGCGCGAAGGCGTCGCCGGGCACGGATTCGCCGCGCAGGCCGCGCGCGTGGCGGCGTTCATCCGCGCGACCTGCGACAAGCCGGTGACGTTGCTCGGGCATTCGATGGGCGGCGGCGTCGCCGCGGTGCTGGCCGCGCGCGAGCCGCGGCTGGTCGCGCGCGTCGGGTTGTTCGATGCCGCCGGCGTGCGCTTCGCCGACAACCAGTTCGGTCTCGACGTGCTGGCGGGGAAGAACCCGTTCGGCGTGCATGACCGCGCGTCGCTGGCACGCTACCTCGATGTCCTGTTCCACGACCGCTGCGCGATCCCGGCGATGCCGTGGCCGGCGCGGGACATCCTCGTCGCGCACCGGCGCCGCGAGGCGGCGTTCGAGCAGTCGGTGCTCGACGAGATCGGGCGCGGACCCGAACAGTTCCTGCCCGGCGAGGAAGCCGCGCGCATCCGCCAGCCGGCGCTGCTGGCGTGGGGCGCGCACGACCGGGTGATCGACCCCAGCGCCATGGACCTTTACGCTGAAAGCATGCCGCAGGCGCGTAAAGTGCTGCTGGCCGGCAGCGGTCACATGACGGTGACCGAACAGCCTGACGACGTCGCCGCGGCGATCGAGGGCCTGCTTGCCGCCGAACCGGCCAAACAGGGAGCCCACGCATGAACCACCGCCACATCCTCTGCGCCATCGTGCTCGCAGCGGGCACCGCCGTCGTCTCCGGCTGCGGCGACCGCGAAGCCGCCGAGGCCGCGCGCGCCGCCGCGCAGGCCGCCGCCGACGAGAAGGCCGCGAAGGAGTACGCCGACGGGTTCGAGGCGGCCGTAGCCGAGGAGAACTGGGCGCTGGCCAAGGCCCACGGCGACGTGCTGTTCGCCCGCTTCCCGGACACCGAACAGGCCGCGCGCGTCCGTCCGCACTACGACGAGGTCAAGGCGAAGGCCGGGGCCGAGCGCGAGCACGCCCGAATGGCCGCGCTGTGGAGCTACCAGTCCGAAGACGTGAAGGGCGGCAAGCAGCTGTCGGCGGCGGTCTACTCGAAGGATGCGGTCGACACCGACGGCAGCGGCGCCAACCCGGTGCGGCTGATCTTCCGCGACCATCCCGACTGGGGCACGAGCAGCTACCTGGTGCTGCAGGCGGGCGACTTCGACTGCTACGGCGGCTGCCGGGTCAAGGTGAAGGTCGACGACGCGGAGCCGAAGTCGATGTCGGCGCTGCGGCCGGACACCGACGAGGCGACGGCCATGTTCATCAACGACGAGCACGGCCTGTGGCGGATGTTCGAGGGCGCGACGCAGGTGTCGATCGAGTTCCCGGTCAAGGCCGGCGGCACGCGCACGGCGGTGTTCGAAGTGGCGGGGCTGGACCGCACGAAGCTTCCCGGTTGGGATTGATCGCCGTCGCGGATTGCCGGAGAAGGCTGGGGAAGGCAGTCGGGGGCGTAGCCCCGACCTACGGGCGGTGGCGGAAGCGCGCACGGTGCTAGCGATTGCGACGTAGGTCGGGGCTACGCCCCCGACAGCTCTTGATCTTCGCCCACCGCGCCCGAATCCGGCTTTGCCAGGGAAAAGCCGTCGGGGACGTAGCCCCGCCCTACGTCCGAAGGCATCCCATGCGCCCTACACGTTGCTGAAACCCGGGAGGAGTAGAGTCGGCGCCACGGCGCGCATGAAACAGTCGCCGCGCCGCATCGACGCGCAGCCGGACGCGCGCGCCAGGCACACCAGCCGGGTCCGCGCCGGAGCGGCGGCGGACCCGAAGCAGGAGACGACCATGCTCTCTCCCCGCCTGCACCACTTCCTCGACGAGCGCCACGCGGCCTACACCACGCTCAGCCACGAGCGCACTGTCACCGCGCAGGAAACCGCCAACAGCGCGCACATCGGCAACCGCCACTTCGCCAAGACCGTGATGCTCAAGGTCGGCGGCGACCTGGCGATGATGGTGATGCCCGCCGCCTACCGCATCGACCTGACCCGCCTGTCGCGCGCCCTGGGCGGGCGCGAGGTCGAGCTCGCGCAGGAACCGGAATTCAGCGACGCCTTCCCCGACTGCGAGCTGGGCGCGATGCCGCCATTCGGCAATCTCTACGACATGCCCGTCTACGTCGACGCGCGCCTGTCGGAGCACCCCGAGATCGCCTTCAACGCCGGCTCCCACACCGAGCTGATGCAGATGCCGTACGCGGAGTTCGAGCAGCTGGTGAAGCCCGAGCCGCTATGGCTGGCGCATGTGATGTGAGCCCTACAGCGTATATCCGAACTGCTGCTTGAACTGCTCGTTGAACTCGGCGAAATCGAAGCGCTGGTTCTGCGTCCCAGGGTGCTCGACCTTGAGCGCGCCCATCAGGTTGCCGATGCGGCCGATGGTCAGCCAGTCGCAGCCCTTCTGGATGCCGAAGATCAGGCCGGCGCGGAAGGCGTCGCCGCAGCCGGTGGGGTCGGTGATGCGGCGCTCGTGCGCGGGCGGTACGTCGATGGTCCTGCCCTCGGCGTAGATCACCGCGCCCTTGGGGCCGCGGGTGGCGATGTAGGCCTTCACCTTGCCGGCGATTTCCTGTTCCGACCAGCCGGTGCGTTCCTGCAGCAGGTTGGATTCGTAGTCGTTGACGGTGACGTAGTCGGCCTTCTCGATGAAGTCGCGCAGCTCGGCGCCGTTGAACAGCGGCATCGCCTGGCCGGGGTCGAAGATGAAGGGGATGCCGCCTTCGGCGAATTCCTTCGCGTTCTGGATCATGCCTTCGTAGCCATCGGGGCTGACGATGCCGATGCTCACGCCGGGCACGTCGCGCACGTGGTTCTCGTACGAACGCATCATCGCGCCGGGATGGAAGGCGGTGATCTGGTTGTTGTCGTGGTCGGTGGTGATGAAGGCCTGGGGGGTGAACAGCTCCGGGATTTCCTTCACCTGGGCCAGGGAAATCTCCAGTTCTTCGAAGTATTCGCGGTAGGGGCCGAAGTCCTGGCCGACGGTGGCCATCGGCACCGGGTCGCCGCCGAGCAGCTTGAGGTTGTAGGCGATGTTGCCCGCGCAGCCGCCGAACTCGCGCCGCATCCGCGGCACCAGGAACGAGACGTTGAGGATGTGCACCTTGTCCGGGAGGATGTGGTTCTTGAACTGGTCGGGGAACACCATGATGGTGTCGTAGGCCAGGGAGCCACAGATCAGGGCAGACATCAGGCAGGCGCTCGCTCGGGACGGATCGGGCGGCTAGGTTAGCCGGGCGGGTGCGGGGAGGCCAGCGGCGGGGCCAACAACCCCCTTTGGAAAAGGGGGCGGGCCGGCGCGCAGCGCCGGACGGGGGATTTGCCTTTGACTTTGCCCGGCCCAAGCCAAGGTCAAGAGCAAATCCCCCGCTGCGCTGCCCCCTTTTCCAAAGGGGGCTGATCTGGGCCGGCAGCGTCCACGGCCCGCTTTTTTGCTAGGCTAGCCGACTCTTTTCACCCATTCCTCACGGACATTCTCCCCCGATGTTCAAGAAGTTCCGCGGCCTGTTTTCCAACGACCTGTCGATCGACCTCGGCACGGCCAACACCCTCATCTTCGTCCGCGGGCAGGGCATCGTGCTCAACGAACCGTCCGTGGTCGCGGTGCGCCAGGACCGTTCCGGCTCCGGCAACCGCACGGTGGCGGCGGTCGGTACCGAGGCCAAGCAGATGCTAGGCCGCACCCCCGGGGGCATCACCACGATCCGGCCGATGAAGGACGGCGTCATCGCCGACTTCACCTATACCGAGGAGATGCTCAAGTACTTCATCCGCAAGGTGCACAAGTCGCGCTTCCTGCGGCCCAGCCCGCGGGTGCTGATCTGCGTGCCCTGCGGCTCGACCCAGGTCGAGCAGCGCGCGATCAAGGAATCGGCGCTGGAAGCCGGCGCCCGCGATGTGTCGCTGATCGAGGAACCGATGGCCGCGGCGATCGGCGCCGGCATGCCGGTGACCGAGGCGCGCGGCTCGATGGTGGTCGACATCGGCGGCGGCACCACCGAGGTGGCGGTGATCGCGCTGTCGGGCATCGTCTACTCGCAGTCCGCGCGCATCGGCGGCGACCGCTTCGACGAGTCGATCATCAACTACGTGCGCCGCAACCACGGCATGCTGATCGGCGACAGCACCGCCGAGAAGATCAAGCTGGAGATCGGCAACGCCTGGCCGCAGGAGCGGGTGATCGAGATGGAAGTGTTCGGCCGCCACCTGGCCGAGGGCGTGCCGAAGATGATCACGATCAGCTCGAGCGAAGTGCTCGAAGCGCTGCGCGAGCCGCTCGCCGGCATCGTCAGCGCGGTCAAGCAGGCGCTGGAACAGACCCCGCCGGAGCTTTCCGCGGACGTGGCCGAGCTGGGCATCGTGCTCACCGGCGGCGGCGCGCTGCTGCGTGACATGGACCGCCTGCTCAGCGAGGAAACCGGCCTGCACGTGCAGGTCGCCGAGGACCCGCTGACCTGCGTCGCCCGCGGCGGCGGCCGCGCGCTGGAGCTGCTTGATACGCATGGCAATGAGTTTTTTGCCTACGACTGAGAAAGCGGGGATTCGGGATTCGGGATCGGGGATTCGCAAAAGCGGGTGCGCTTTCCTATCCTGATGACGCGGATGCAGGGGGTATCCGCGGCACTGCATGGATGCCCGTGCCCTCGTCCGTCCTCGAGTGGTCCATGACTCGCGCCGGGGCCGCGCTGTTCCGAATCCCCAATCCCGAATCCCGAATCCCGGCCCTCCCACGTGCCTGCCTACGCCAGTCCCACGCCTCCACGCAGCGGTGATGTCGCGGGTACGCTGCGGCTGCTGACCTACCTGGCGCTGTCGGTCGCGCTGATCGTGCTCGACCATCGCGGCGACGTGCTGGCCCAGGCCCGCGCCCAGGCCAATCTCGCGGTGCAGCCGCTGTGGTGGCTGGCCGGGCTGCCCGGCCGCCTGGGCGACAGCGTGCGCGACGATGCGGTGACCCGGTCGATGCTGGCCGAGGACAACCGCCGGCTGCGCAATGCGCTGCTGGTCAGCGACGCCCGGCAGGCACGGCTGCAGGTGGCCGCCGCGGAGAACGCGCGCCTGCGCGGCCTGCTCGGCGCGGCCGAGCGCGGCGGGCTGGACGTGCAGCTGGCGCCGATCCTGGACATCGACCTGGACCCCACGCGCCAGCGCCTGGTCCTCGACGCGGGCACCCGCGACGGCGTGCGCGAGGGCCAGAGCGTGATCGACGCCGGCGGCCTGGTCGGGCAGATCATCGCGGCCACGCCGACCACCGCCACCGTCCTGCTGATCACCGATCCCGACCACGCCGTGCCGGTGCTGGTCGGGCGCAACGGCGTGCGCCTGGTGGCCTACGGCAAGGGCCGCAGCGACCAGCTCGAACTGCCCAACATCCCGCTGTCGGCCGACGTCAAGGTCGGCGATGCGATCATCACCTCCGGACTCGGCGGCCGCTTCCCGCCGGGCTTCCCGGTCGGCACCGTGGCCGCGCTGCGCCCGGACGACAGCCGCGCCTTCCTGGTCGCCGAACTCACGCCGGGCGCCCAGCTCGACCGCGGGCGCGACGTGCTGTTGCTGCAGCAGAGCAGGGACTCGGGGCTGGGGGCTGGGGACTTGGGAGATCAACAGCAGCAGCGGGGAGCGCCGGCGTCGGACGCGGGCGATCCTGCCGCTTCCACGGACAGCGGCAGAGAGCCTCCGGCGACCCGCACCCCGTCGGCCGCCGCCCCCCAGCCCCCAGCCCCCAGCCCCCAGCCCCGGCCCCCGCAGGGGGCCAAGCCATGAGCCGCCCCCGCCGCCTCTGGTTGCTGCCGGTCAGCGTCATCGCCGCGCTGCTGCTCGGCCTGCTGCCGCTGCCGCCGATGGTGCAGCCGCTGCGTCCGTACTGGCTGGCGCTGGTGGTGGCGTTCTGGGTGATCGAGGAGCCCGACCGCGCCGGCCTGGGGTTCGCGTTCGCGATGGGCGTGATCGGCGACCTGGCGTTCGGCGGCATCCTCGGCGAGCAGGCGCTGCGGCTGGTGGTGATGGCCTTCATCCTGCAGCGCTTCCGCTCGCAGGTGCGCTTCTTCCCGGTCGCGCAGCAGTCGCTGGTGATCGGCGGGCTGCTGCTCAACGACCGCGTGGTCAGCGCCGCGGTGCACCTGATGCTCGACGAGCCGCAGCTGCCGTGGTCGTACTGGTGGGCGCCGCTGCTGGGCATGGTGCTGTGGGCGCCGCTGTTCGTGCTGCTCGACGCGCTGCGTTTCGGCCGGCGCAAGGCCTGAGGTTCGCGCATGCGCCAGATGCGACGCCGGCTGAAGAACCACGCGCGCGAAACGATGCAGTTCCGCGCCCGCGCGCTGCTGGGCTTCGCGATCGTGGTACTGGCGCTGGGCGGGCTGGCCGGCTGGTACTTCAAGCTGCAGGTGCTCGACCACGCCGATTACGCCAGGCGCTCGGAAGCCAACCGGATCAAGCCGCGTCCGGTGGTGCCCGCGCGCGGGATCATCTACGACCGCAAGGGCCGGATCCTGGCCGACAACGTGCCGGCGTTCCGGCTCGACGTGGTGCCCGAGGACGCCGGCGACCCGAAGGCGCTGATCGCCGGGCTGTCGAAGATCATCGCGCTCGACCCCGAGGACATCGAACGCTTCGAACACGAGCGCAAGGCCAGCCGCAGCTTCCGCGCGGTGACCCTGAAGCTGCGCCTGTCGCCCGACGAGGTGGCGCGGTTCGCGGTGGACCAGTGGCGCTTCCCGGGCGTGAGCGTGGAACCCTACCTGACCCGGCGCTATCCCTACGGCGCGCTGATGGCGCACATCGTCGGCTACGTTGGCCGCACCGACGAGAAGGACATCGAGCAGTATGGTCCCGGGCAGGCGCTGTTCACCCACACCGGCCGCTCCGGCATCGAGCGCTATTACGACGAGGCGCTGCGCGGCGAGGTCGGCTACGAGGAGGTCAAGACCAACGTCGAGGGCCGCGCGCTCGGGCGCGTCGGGCGCATCCCCGCCACCGCCGGCGCCGACCTGCGCCTGGCGGTGGACGTGGACCTGCAGCGGACCATGGTCGAAGCCTTCGGCGACCACGACGGTGCGGCGGTGGCGATCGATCCGAAGACCGGCGGGATCCTGGCCATGGTCAGCCTGCCCAGCTACGACCCCAACCTGTTCGTCAACGGCATTTCCAGCGTCGACTACCGTGCGCTGATGGACGACCCCTCGCGGCCGCTGTTCAACCGCAACGTGCTCGGCGGCGGGCCGCCGGGGTCGACGGTCAAGCCGTTCATGGCGCTCGCGGGGCTGGAAAGCGGGTTGCGCACGCCGCAGGACCGGGTTTTCAGCACCGGCGAGTTCCACATCCCCGGGCAGAAGCGCGGGTACCGCGATGCGCATGGCGGCGGCGGCTGGGTGGACCTGCACAAGTCGATCGCAGCGTCCGTGAACTACTACTACTACAAGCTTGCCTATGACATGGGCATCGACAAGCTTGCGGAGTACATGCACCGCTACGGTTTCGGCGAGCCTACCGGCATCGACCTGACCGGCGAGAACGCCGGCATCGTGCCGTCGCGCGAATGGAAGGCAAAGCACCGCCCCGAGCCGTGGTATCCGGGCGAAACGGTGATCGCCGGCATCGGCCAGGGCTACTGGGTCGCGACCACGCTGCAGCTGGCGCAGGGCACCGCAGCGCTGGCCGACGACGGCGTGCGCCACCGTCCACACCTGGCGCGCGACCGGCGCGACGGCTTCCGCAGCCCGTGGACGCCGATGCCGCAGCCCGCGCCCACGCGCCTGACCGACAACCTCGGCCATATCCGGGCGATCCAGGACGGCATGGTCGGCACGATGTACGACCCGGGCGGCACCGGCCGCGCCACCGCGGTCGGCGCGCCCTACCGCATGGCCGGCAAGACCGGCACCGCGCAGCGGGTCAGCCGCAAGGGCAGCGTCAGCACCAATCCGCACCTGCTGCCGCTGCACCTGCGCCACCAGGCCTGGTTCATCGGCTATGCGCCGGCGCAGGATCCGCGGATCGCGGTGGCGGTGATGGTCGAGCACGGTGGCTACGGCGGTTCCACGGCCGCGCCGATCGCGCGCAAGCTGTTCGACGCCTGGCTGCTGGGCGAATACGCCGAACCCGATCCCGATGCGATCCCGGTCACCGCGTTCGGCGCGCAGGCGGAGGCCGCGGAAGCATCACCGACGCCCGCGCGCGCGGCCCGCGCGGCGATCCCGGGACTGGACGCGGCAACGGTCGAGGTGATCCGCGGCGCCCCGGGGGCAGGGCGTTGAATCGGATGCAGCCATGAACGTCATCCTGCGCTGGGCGCAGCGGCACGCTTGCGGACCACTGGTCCGCGTGCCGCTGTGCGACCGGCCATGGATGGCCGGGCCGGGGGCTCCGGAGCCGGCGCAGTTGCGCCATGGACGGCGGCCATGAACGTCATCCTGCGCTGGCTGTTCGACCTGCTGCAGCGCTTCGTGCGCACCCTGGACTGGCCGCTGTGCGCGGCCCTGTTCGCGCTGATGGCGATCGCGCTGGCGGTGCTGTACAGCGCCGGCGGCGAAAACGGCATGCAGCTGGTGTACGCGCAGGGCGCGCGCTACGCGGTCGGGCTGGCGGCGATGTGGGTGCTGTCGCGGGTGACGCCGCCGCGGCTGCGCGACGCCACGCCGCTGGCGTACGGCATCACCCTGGTGCCGTTGCTGCTGGTGCTGGCGATCGGCACCGGCCGCTACGGCAGCCACTGGATCGACCTGAAGCTGTTCTACTTCCAGCCTTCGGAGCTGCTCAAGCTGAGCCTGCCGATGATGGCGGCCTGGTACCTGGACCGCCAGCTGCTGCCGCCGCGCGTGGGCGCAGTGCTGGCCACGGGCGTGATCATCGCGGTGCCGACGGCGCTGGTGCTGCTGCAGCCGGACTTCGGCACCGCGATGCTGGTGGCGATCAGCGGCGCGTTCGTGCTGTTCCTGGCCGGGCTGCCGTGGTGGTGGTTCGCGGTCGCCTTCGGTGGCGTCGCCGGCGCCGCGCCGGTGGCGTGGTTCTGGCTGCTCAAGCCCTACCAGAAGGACCGCATCCTCACCTTCCTCGACCCCGAATCCGACCCGCTCGGCGCCGGCTGGAACATCATCCAGTCGAAGATCGCGATCGGTTCCGGCGGCATGGGCGGGCAGGGTTGGATGCAGGGCTCGCAGTCGCACCTGGACTACCTGCCCGAGCACACCACCGATTTCATCTTCGCGGTCCTGGCCGAGGAGTTCGGCTGGATCGGCGTGGCCACGGTGCTGGCGCTGTACCTGTTCGTGGTCGGGCGCTGCCTGTGGATCGCGGCGGAGGCGCGCGACGGCTACGCGCGCCTGCTGGCCGGGAGCCTGGGGCTGGCGTTCTTCGTCTACGTGATCGTCAACGGCGGCATGGTGTCCGGCCTGCTGCCGGTTGTCGGCGTGCCGATGCCGCTGCTGTCGTACGGCGGCACCGCGGCGGTGTCGCTGCTGGCGGGCCTTGGCGTGGTGATGTCGGTGCGCAACCATCGGCCGATCCACGGCTGACTTTCCGGTTCTTCTCCCGACTGAGGGATGGTGGCGACCCAAGGGCGGACGGTCCGTGCGCGGGCTTCGGAAACAGCGGCGTCCCGACCGGGGATGCTCCCGGCTCGGCAGGACCGCCGCCGCGCGGCTCCCCCCGGCCCGGCGCAGCGCGCCGGGCATTCGCACGGGCGCGCGGCAATGCCGCGCAAGCAGCCCGCGCTCATCCATGCCTGACTCGCCGCCGCAGGCCATCCATGGCCTGCTTTCCGCGTACCCCGGTCGGGGCGCCGCGTCGGCGATTCGTTGTCGCGACACTTGTTGAAGCCGAAGCGCCAATGGCTACGCCAAGGTGAATCGTGTCCTGTCGGCCGGGGGTCGCGTCAAGCGCGCCATGGATGGCGCGCGCCCGAGTCAGGGCAAGACGCCCTGACCGAGGGAAAAGCGGCCCCCGGCCGACAGGACACGGCGACCTACCGGAGCCCACGCGGTTGATTGGTCATGCCGGTGCTGAACACAAGCGGTGCGCCAGCGGGCTGCGCGAGGCCGGCTCGCGGCGAGCGCGTGATAACCTCGCGCCGATGACCCGACGCGCTTTCCGACTGTCCGCCGTCCTGGTCCCGCTGGCGCTGGCCGCCTGCGCGACGCAGGCGACGCCGCCGCCTTCGGCCCCGGCCCCCACCCCCGCTCCAGTCGAGCCCGCCGCCCCGGCCCCGCCCGCGGCCGACGCGCTGCTGCCGAAGGTCCCGCAACCGCCCGAACGGCCGGTCGCGCCGCCGTCGGTGACCGACCCGGCCATCCCGCAGGCGCAGCGCATCGACGCCTTCGTCGACTACACCGCGCAGACCTACGGCGTGGACCCGGCGAAGATCCGCGCCACCCTGGCGCAGGCCGAATACAAGCAGAGCATCATCGACGCGATCACGCGTCCGGCCGAGAAGGTGCGGCCGTGGCGCGACTACCGCCCGATCTTCATGAACGATGCGCGCATCAGCGGCGGCAAGGCGTTCTACGCCGAAAACCGCGCCGCGCTCGACCGCGTCGCCGCCGAAACCGGCGTGCCGGCGCGCTACATCGTCGCGATCATCGGCGTGGAAACCAGCTACGGCCGCATCACCGGCAACTACCGCGTGCTCGACGCGCTGTACACGCTGGCGTTCTCGCATCCCCGGCGCGCGCCGTTCTTCGCCGGTGAGCTGGCGCAGCTGTTCGCGCTGGCCAAGGAAGAACCGCAGCTGGACATCCTCGCGCTCAAGGGCAGCTACGCCGGCGCGATGGGCATGGGCCAGTTCATGCCGTCCAGCTACCGCAACTGGGCCAAGGACGGCGACGGTGACGGCCGCCGCGACCTGCTCGACCACAAGCCCGACGTGTTCGCCTCGATCGCCAACTACTTCGTCGTCCACGGCTGGCAGCGCGGCGGCCCGGTGGTGGCGCGCGCGACGCGCGATGCCGGCGCGGCCGACTTCGCGCCCGACGGGCTCGACCCGGTCTACCCGCTGGCGATGCTGGCGGCGAAGGGCTACCACCCGCAGGACGGCCAGCCCACCGCCGACGGCGCCACGCTGCTGTCGCTCGACGGCGACGCCGGCAAGGAATACTGGCTCGGCTACCGCAACTTCTACGTCATCAGCCGCTACAACCACTCGCCGATGTATTCGCTTGCCGTGCACCAGCTGGCGCAGGCGATCGGCGACAGCAGCACGCCGTGATGCGGACGGCCGCCACCGCGCGCGTCCTGCCGGTGCTGGCGGCGCTCGCGGCGCTCGCGCTGGCCGGCTGCGCCAGCGGGCCGGAGAAATCGGCGTCCGAACCCGGCCCGGCGGCCGACGACGGCAGCAGGCAGTCGTCGTCGGACAGGCGTTCGCCATACGCACCGGCACAGGAAGACCTGTCCAAGCGCGGCCACTACACCGCCGGCGGCTTGTACGCGCCGCACATCAAGGACACCGTGCCCGACGAACTGCCGGACGTGGACGCGATCCCCGAGCCCGAAGTCGTCGCCGAGCCGCGTTCGCGCTACGGCAACCGGTCGCCGTACAAGGTGCTGGGCAAGAGCTACAAGGTGCTCGACAGCGCCGAAGGCTACGACGAGACCGGCATGGCGTCGTACTACGGCAACAAGTTCCACGGCCGCCGCACCTCCAACCTCGAGGTGTACGACATGTACGCGTTCACCGCCGCGCACAAGTCGCTGCCGCTGCCGAGCTTCGCGCGGGTGACCAACCTGGACAACGGCAAGTCGGTGGTGGTCCGGGTCAACGACCGCGGCCCGTTCCACGATGGCCGCATCATCGACCTGAGCTACGCCGCCGCGGTCAAGATCGGCATCCGCGATCGCGGCACCGGGCGGGTCGAGGTGGTCGGCCTGACCCCGGGCGAGAACGCGCGCAACGACCGTGGCGCGGTCGCCGCGAACGAGCCTGCATCCGCACCTGCGGCGGCCACCACCACCGGCAACGGCGCGCTGCAGCTGCCGCCGGGCGTGCGCATCGCCACCGGCAAGCCGCAGCCGGCCGCGCCCAGCGCGATGGACAGGCTGGTCGAGGGCGGGCTGGCCGAAGGCGTGGTGCCTGCCGCTTCGGCCACTGCCGCGGTCCCCGCGGCCGCCGCCGTCACGCCTGCGCCTGCCCCGGCCACCGCGCCCGCGGGCGAACTGGATTGGCGCTTCGACATGCGCCAGGACGGCAAGGCGATGACCGCCGACGAATTCGACGCCTGGATGCGCGCACGCCGCGCGCGCGTGGCCACCGGCAAGGCGGGCAAGCCCGATCCCTACGGCTCGGCTGCACCCGGTGCACCGGCGCCGGAGACCATTGCCGCCGCGCAAGAAGCCGATGCCGGCGTCGTCGCCCCCGTCCCGCCGCTGCCGGCAGTCGCCAGCGGCGTGACCCTGCAGGTCGCCGCCTTCGGCGCGCGCGCCAATGCCGAGCGCGCGCTGGCAATGCTGCGCGGCGCCGGCGTATCCGGCGCGCGCCTGCTCGACGCCGTGTCCGCGGGCAAGCAGGTCTGGCGCGTGCGCGTCGGCCCGGTCGACAGCGCGAAGATCCCGGAACTGTCGGCGCGCGTGGCCGGCCTGGGGTTCGGGCAGCCGCAGGTCGTGCGCGACTAGCCACCTTTTTCTTTCCACTTCGCTTGCACAAAGCGGTTCTACCCCTGGAGTTGTGTTGTCGATGAAAGCCACCCTGACCGCGCGCAGCGCGTTGCTCGCCGCCCTGTTCACCTCCGCCGTTGGCCTGGCCATGGCGCAGACGCCCGCGCCCAAGCCGTCGCCGGCGCCCGCCGCGCTCAGCGACAGCCTGCCGATCCCGGCCGCGCCGGAACCCAAGCAGTCCAACTCGTGGGTGCTGCTCGACGCCGCCAACGGCCAGGTGCTGGCGGGTGAGAACGTCGACGAGCGCGTCGCGCCCGCCAGCATCACCAAGGTGATGACGTCCTACGTGCTCGCTGCGGAAATGAAGGCCGGCAAGATCGGCCGCGACGACCAGGTGATGATGACCGAGAACGCCTGGCGCACCGGCGGCGCCGGCACCGACGGCAGCTACAGCGGCTTCGAGGTCAACAAGACCGCGCGCCTGGAAGACATGGAAAAGGGCATGGTGGTGCAGTCGGGCAACGATGCGGCGATCGCCCTGGCCGAGCATGTCGCCGGCAGCGAAGCGGCGTTCGCGCAGCTGATGAACGCCTATGCGAAGCAGCTGGGCCTGGAGAACACCCACTTCGTCAATGCCACCGGCCTGACCGCCGAAGGCCACTACTCCAGCGCGCGCGACCTGGCGCTGCTGGGCCGCGCGCTGGCGCGCGACTACCCCGAGGCCTACAGCTACAACAAGATCAAGGAGTTCCGGGTCGGCCCGATCACCCAGCGCAACCGCAACCTGCTGCTGTGGCGCGACTCGTCGGTCGACGGCATCAAGACCGGCCACACCTCGGCCGCCGGCTACTGCCTGATGGCCTCGGCCAAGCGCGGCGACCAGCGCCTGGTCGCAGTGGTGATGGGCGACACCAGCGAAAACCAGCGCGCGGTCGATGCGCAGGCGCTGCTCAACTGGGGCTTCCGCTTCTACGAATCACACAAGCTGTACGACGTGGGCAAGGCCGTGGCCACGCAGAAGGTGTGGAAGGGCAAGGCCGACGAAGTGCGCCTGGGCGTGAGTCGGCCGCTGCTGGTGAGCAGCCCGCGCGGCAAGTACGAGCAGCTCAAGCCGACGATGGACGTGCCCAAGACCCTCGTTGCGCCGATCGCCAAGGGCCAGAAGATCGGCACGGTGAAGGTGACGCTGGACGGCAAGACGATCGCCTCCGCGCCGCTGGTCGCGATCGACGCGGTCGAGGAAGCCGGCTTCTTCGGCCGCCTGTGGGATGCGTTCTGGATGTGGTGGGAGTCGGCCTGAGGTCGCGATTCGCCAGGAAAACAGGAAGGGCCGGCGCAAGCCGGCCCTTTTCGTCGATGCCGCTTCTGATCTTGTGGGAGCGGCTTCAGCCGCGAGCTTTCCCAAGCGGTTGCCGGTTCCGGTTGCCGGTTGCCAGTGCCCGCAGGAGCGGCGGAAGCCGCGATGTTTCTTGGTCGATTTATTGGCAGGAGAGGGTTCGCAGGTGCGTGCCGGAAACCCGTCCCCACCCAACCCGTCCGGCCCGGCGCAGCGCGCCGGGCGTTCGGTCGGCCCGCGCGGCAGTGCCGCGCACACGGGCCGCCCTCACCCCCTTGAAGGGGAGGGCTTCGAATCCCCCGGCCCTCAGCGCGACAGGCCGAACAGCGTCGAATTCACCCAGCCGCGGTTCCCCAGCTCGTCGTCCACCTCCCACATCAACCCGTCCTTGTTGCCGGTGGGGTAGAGCATCATCCCGACGTCCAGGTCGCGCACCGCGCCGCCCTTGCCGTTGGACTGCTTCAACAGCCGCGCCGGCTTGTTCACCGTCACCGCCTGCTGCGCGTTGGCCGCCGAGGCGTTGGCCGGCAAGCCACCGAGCTGGGCGACCATGTCGGTGTAGGCCTGCAGGTAGGCCAGGGTGAGCACCTTGCCCATCTCGGTGTTGGCGTAGCCGGTCGCGCCGCCGCCCAGGGCCGCGCCGCGGAACACGCCCGCGCCGCCGCTCCAGCCCAGGTCGGTCTTCGAGGCGTGGCCGTCGGTCATCGCCACCTGCTCGGAGGAGCGCGCGTCGGTCACGGTCAGCACCACATCGGCGGTCTTGCGCTTGATGTTGATCCCGCCGACCACCGCCGCGGCCGTGCGGTCGCCGATCAGGCCGCCGATCAGGCCGCCGATCCTGTTGCCCGAGGCGTCATCGTTCTGCGACACCACGTCCGGCACCATCATGTAGTCGGCCGCCCTGATCTGGCCCTTGCCGATGTTGGAGCCGCCGCGCAGTTCGCCATCGGCGGCAAGTCCGCGCTCGGCCTTCATCGCCTCCAGCCCGACGCCGCGGTCGACCAGGGTGAAGCAGCGCGAGCGGTTGACGAAGACCTTGATCAGCGCCGTCGGCGAAGCCAGTCGCTGGCCGCTCCACCAGTTCCTGCCCTGCGACTCGACCACGGCCAGAGTGCCCAGCGAGCGGTTGCAGACGGGGATTTCACCGGTCTGCGCGGGTGCGGCCCGTGCAGCGGGGGCGGCGGCCATCGCCGCCAGGGCGCATGCCATGGCCAAGGCCAGGCGCGAGCTTCGAGTCTCCATGTGCGATCTCCCGGATCATCAGTTGTCGGAACGGCCGATCGGGTCGATCGGTACAGTGAATACGCGAAAAGCAGCGCAAGTCAGACACGCCGGCGGCAAGGCGCGGCCTGCTGGCCGCCGGGCAAGCCTTGGGTTGGGCCCTCGGCGGACCCATAATCGGTCGATGGAAATCAAGTCAGACAACCCGGAACACGGCTTCCAGTTCCCCGGCACCTTCGAGATCACCGCGATGGGCCCGGCCACGGCCGGCCTGGAGGCGGAAATCCCGAAGCTGCTCGCAGCCGCCGGCATCGACGTGCTGCACGAGACCATCTCGTGGCGCGAATCGAGCGGCGGCAAGTTCGTCTCGGTGAAGCTCAGCTTCCGCGCCGACGACCGTGCCCAGTACGAAGCCGCGCATACGGCGCTGCGCGAGCACCCGGAAGTGAAGTGGACGCTGTGAGCCTTTGCTCCCTCCCCTGCGACGGCAGGGGGAGGAGCCAGGCGTGAGTCCGCGCCCCGCCATCGTTCGCGACCTCGGCCGCCAGCCCTACGAACCGGTCTGGCGCGGAATGCAGCGTTTCACCGACCTGCGCGACGAAGCGTCGATCGACGAGGTCTGGGTGGTCGAGCACGACCCGGTGTTCACCCTCGGCCAGGCCGGCAAGCCCGAGCACGTGCTGATGCCCGGCGACATCCCGGTGATCCACGTCGACCGCGGCGGCCAGGTGACCTACCACGGCCCCGGCCAGATCGTGGTCTATCCGCTGCTGGACCTCAGGCGCCTGAGGATCGGCGTGCGCGACTACGTGTGCAGGATCGAGCAGGCGGTGATCGACACGCTGGCCGAATGGAACATCGGTGCGCAGCGCCGCGCCGGCGCGCCGGGCGTCTACGTCAACGACGCCAAGGTCGCCGCGCTGGGCATCCGCGTGCGCCGCGGCTGCACCTTCCACGGCCTGGCGTTCAACGCGGCGATGGACCTGGCGCCGTTCGGCCGCATCAACCCCTGCGGCTACGCCGGGCTGCAGGTGACCTCGGTGCTAGACTTGGGCGGCCCGTCGAGCATGGACGCGATGAAGCCCGTGCTGCTCGACGCCATGGCGGCGCAATTCGGCCTTGCGTTGCAGGCGGCCCCGCCGCCCGACCTCGCGGATCCGCTGCCCGTCGTCGCCGCTTCTTCCACCCAAGCCGCCTGAGCCGCCTGCCATGCCCGAGTCCCCGTCGCGTTCGATTCCCGTGCAGGTCGTTGCCAACCCGGCATCGGCGCTGGAAGCCGGGGCGAAGCAGGTCGCCGGCGACAAGATCGCGCGCTCGCCGGTGCAGTTCACCGATGCGCCGGTGCTGCGCAAGCCGTCCTGGATCCGCGTCCGCATTCCGTCCAACGGCGCGGTCGCCGCGCTCAAGGCCAAGCTGCGCGAGAACCGCCTGGTCACGGTGTGCGAGGAAGCCAGCTGCCCGAACATCCACGAGTGCTTCGGCCACGGCACCGCCACCTTCATGATCCTCGGCGAGGTCTGCACCCGCCGCTGCAGTTTCTGCGACGTCGCCCACGGCCGGCCGAAGCCGCCGGACCCGGCCGAGCCGCTGCACCTGGCGCAGACGGTCAAGGACATGGGCCTGAAGTACGTGGTCGTCACCAGCGTCGACCGCGACGACCTGCGCGACGGCGGCGCGGGGCACTTCGTCGACTGCATCACCGCGATCCGCGAGTTCAGCCCCGGCACGAAGATCGAGATCCTCACCCCCGACTTCCGCGGCAAGGGCCGCATGGAGCGCGCGCTGGAGATCCTGGCGGCCAACCCGCCGGACGTGTTCAACCACAACGTCGAGACCGTGCCCGACCTGTACCGCAACGTGCGCCCGGGCGCCGACTACCAGTGGTCGATGACCCTCCTGCAGAAGTTCAAGCAGCAGCACCCGGCCATCCCGACCAAGTCCGGGATCATGCTCGGCCTGGGCGAGACCATGGAGCAGGTCCAGGCCACGCTGCGCGACCTGCGCGCGCACGACGTGGAGATGGTCACCATCGGCCAGTACCTGCAGCCCAGTGCGCACCACCACCCGGTGCTGCGCTACTGGACACCGGAGGAGTTCAAGGCGCTGGAGGTCTACGGCATGTCGCTGGGCTTCACCCACGTGGCTTCCGGCCCGCTGGTGCGCTCCTCGTACCACGCCGACCGCCAGGCCGCCGAGGCCGGCGTCGCCGCCTGAACCCGGGCTTGCGTGGCATATCCTGCGCCTGACGTTCTGTTCACACCTGTCGCTTCCGGCGCGGTTAGAGTGGATTTGGCGCCTCCGTGCAACTTTGTGCACTGTCGCGCCGTCCATCCAGGACGCCAGACTCCTCCCATCCCGAACAGCGGCCGTGGCGCGGCCCGAGTGAACGCATGAACCTGTCCCGCACCCTGTCGACTTCCGTGATCGCCCTGGCCCTGTCGGTGCCGCTGGTGCTGATGGCACGCGCCTCCGGCGGCGACGAGATCCCGTCCACCGCCAGCGCCGACCAGGCCACCACTTCGAAGCTGGTCTACGGCCTGCTCTCGGACAGCCGCTACGCCTACCGGCCGCGGCCGCTGGACGGCACCCTGTCGGCCGACATCTTCAAGCGCTACCTCGAGTCGCTCGACGGCAGCAAGATGTTCTTCACCGCGTCCGACGTGGCCCGGTTCGCCAAGTTCAAGGATGGCATGGGCGGCGCGGTGAAGGCCGGCGAACTCGACCCGGCGTTCGCGATCTTCTCGCTGTACAAGCAGCGCGTGGACCAGCGCATGGCCTACGCGCGCGGCCTGCTCAAGCAGGACATCTTCGATTTCAGCGGCGACGACCGCTGGTACTACGACCGCGAGGACGCGTCGTGGGCGGCCAGCGACGCGGAGGTCGAGCAGCTGTGGAAGCAGTCGGTGCGCAACGACTGGCTGCGCCTGAAGCTGGCCGGCAAGGACCCCGACGCGATCCGCAAGACGCTCGACAAGCGCTACGCCAACTTCACGCAGAACAGCAACCAGCTCGACGGCACCGACGCGTTCCGCAGCTTCCTCAACGCCTACACCGCGTCGATCGACCCGCATACCGACTACTTCGACCCGCGCAGCGCCGAGCGCTTCAACCAGAGCATGTCGCTGTCGCTCGAGGGCATCGGCGCGCAGCTGCAGAAGCAGGACGACGTGGTCGTGATCCGCGAGTTGATCGCCGGCGGCCCGGCGGCCACCAGCGGCAAGTTCACCCCCGGCGACCGCATCGTCGGCGTCGGCCAGGGCAAGAGCGGGCCGATGGAAGACGTGATCGGCTGGCGCATCGACGACGTGGTCGAGAAGATCAAGGGCCCCAAGGGCACCCAGGTGCGGCTGGACGTGATCCCGGCGGCCATGGGGCTGGATGCGGAGCCCAACCGCATCGTGCTCACCCGCGCCAAGATCCGGCTTGCCGAACAGGCCGCCAAGTCCGAGATCCTCACCGTGCCGGCGAAAGGCGATGCGCCCGCACGCCGCATCGGCGTGATCAAGCTGCCCGCTTTCTACCAGGACTTCGAGGGCCGCCGGAAGCACAGCGACGACTACGCCTCGGCCACGCGCGACGTGGGGCGACTGCTCAAGCAGTTCCGCGGCGAGGACGTCGACGGCGTGGTGATGGACCTGCGCGGCAACGGCGGCGGTTCGCTCAACGAGGCGATCGAGCTCACCGGCCTGTTCATCGACCAGGGCCCGGTAGTGCAGGTGCGCGAATCCGGCGGCCGCGTCAGCGTGGAGGGCGATCGCGACGCCGGCGTGGCGTGGGACGGCCCGCTGGCGGTGCTGGTCAACCGCGGCTCGGCGTCGGCGTCGGAGATCTTCGCCGGCGCGATCCAGGACTACGGCCGGGGCCTTGTGATCGGCGAGACCACGTTCGGCAAGGGCACGGTGCAGAACCTGGTCGACCTCGACCGCTGGCCGGGCAACGAAGGCAAGCGCTATGGCCAGGTCAAGCTGACCATCGCCCAGTTCTTCCTGCCCGACGGCAGCAGCACCCAGAACAAGGGCGTGGTGCCGGACATCGCGTTCCCGGTGATGGTCGATGCGAGCGAGTTCGGCGAAAGCACCTACGACAACGCGCTGCCGTGGACGCGGATCGCCGCCGTGCCGCACACCCAGTACGGCAACTTCGCGCCGCTGCTGCCCAAGCTCGAGGCGCGCCACGCCGCGCGCACCGCGCACGACAAGGAGTTCCAGTGGTTCGAGGAGGACGTCAAGGAATTCCGCGCCGAGCAGGCCAAGAAGTACGTCTCGCTCAACGAGGCCGAGCGCCGCGCCGAGCGCGACCGCCAGGAAGCCAAGCGCAAGTCGCGCCAGGAGCAGCGCAAGGCACTCGGCCTGCCGCTCGATCCGCTGGCCGCCGATGCCGCCGACGACGGCCTGCAGGCCAACGAGCGCAACGTGGTCAAGGACGCCAAGCGCGAGAAGCTGGCAGAGGACGCGCCCGACCCGCTGCTGCGCGAGTCGGCATCGATCCTCGCCGACGCGGTGCAGCTGCTCGACAACGACAAGGTGCTGTCGGCGCAGGTGTTGCCGGCGGCGAGCGTGGACGGGCACTGGACCGAGTGACGTCCACGGGGCGCCGGCACGTCGAGTGCCGGCGAACGCGACACGGAACGGGCGCTCTTCGGCGCCCGTTTTCTTTTCGCCCTGGCTCCGCTCCTGAAAGAACTGGAGCATGCGCTGCCCGCCGATTGGCCCATGCACTGGAGACAGCGTTGCGTCGCGGGTGGGCACGGCAGGCGTAGAATCCCCGCGGCAGGACGCGTCCCTCTTTCCGAAAACCCCCACCCGGATTCCTCCCCATGAGTGCCTCGCAGCCGCTCGTGCAGTCGCCCCTTTCCGCTCCCGCTCCCGCGCTCGCCATCGCCGCTGCGCTGGCGGTGCTGTACGTGGTCTGGGGCTCGACCTACCTGGGCATCCGCTTCGCGCTGGAAGGCGGTTGGCCGCCGCTGCTGATGGCCGGCATCCGCTTCCTCGTCGCCGGCACGGTGCTGTTCGCGGTGCTGCGCCTGCGCGGCGTGCCGATGCCCACGCGCAGGCAGTGGCGCAACAGTGCCTTCATGGGCGCGCTGCTGCTTGGCCTGGGCAACGGCATGGTGTGCATCGCCGAGCAGTCGGTGTCGTCCGGGCTGGCCGCGGTCGCGGTGGCGTCGGTGCCGCTGTGGATCGGGCTGTTCGCCACGCTGCGTGGGCAGCGTTCCAACCGCCTCGAATGGCTGGGCCTGGGCATCGGCTTCGTCGGCGTGCTCTGGCTCAACGCCGGCAGCTCGCTGACCGCGTCGCCGACCGCGCTGGTCGCGCTGCTGGTGGCGCCGGTCGCGTGGGCGTTCGGCTCGGTGTGGAGCAAGGGCCGCGACCTGCCTTCGCCGTTCATGGGCGCGGCGGCGCAGATGCTGTGCGGCGGGGCGATGATGGTCGCCGCCGGGCTGCTGCTGGGCGAGCGCCTGGACGCGATGCCCACGACCAAGGGCCTGTTCGCGGTCGCCTACCTGGCCGGGTTCGGCTCGATCATCGCCTTCTCCGCCTACGTCTGGCTGCTGCACCACGTGCGCCCGACGCTGGCGGGCAGCTATGCCTACGTCAACCCCGTGGTCGCCGTGGTGCTGGGCGCGTGGCTGGCCGCCGAACGCTTCAGCGCGCACGACATGGGCGCGATGGCGGTGATCCTGCTCGGCGTGGTGGCGATCACGCTGTCGAAGGCGCGCGCGCCGAAGGTGGTGACGGCCGCAGAGGCGTCGACATGACGCCCGCGCCGCTCGACCGCCGCGGCCTGTGGATGGCCGTCGGTGCGTTCGTGATCTGGGGCGTGATGCCGCTGTACTGGCACCTGCTCAAGACGGTGCCGTCGCTGCAGATCATCATGCACCGCATCGTCTGGAGCGCGCTGCTGGTCGCCGGCTGGCTGTTCTGGAAGTACGGGCGCGGCTGGCTGCGCGAGACCCTGGCGATCCCGCGCGCGGCGTGGATGCTCGCGCTCAGCGGCGCGCTGATCGCGTTCAACTGGGGCCTGTACATCTGGGCGGTCAACGCCGGCCACGTGGTCGAAACCAGCCTTGGCTACTTCATCAACCCGTTGCTCAACGTGGTGCTGGGCGTGCTGGTGCTGCGCGAGCGGCTCACCGCAGTGCAATGGTTGTCGGTGGCGATCGCCACCTGCGGCGTGCTGTGGCTGACTTTCAACTACGGCAGCTTCCCGTGGATCGCGCTGGTGCTGGCCGCTTCGTTCGGTGGTTACGGATTGATCCGCAAGCTGGTCGGCGTGCCGCCGGTGCGTGGCCTCGGCGTCGAGAGCCTGTACCTGTTCCTGCCCGGGCTGGCGGTGCTGCTGTGGGGCGAGTTCCACGGCGCGGGCGGCTTCATCGCGCACGACGGCATGCGCGGCTGGGGCTGGGGCGTTGCGGCGCTGCTGGTCCTGGGCGGCGCGCTGACCGCGCTGCCGCTGATCGGCTTCGCCGACGCGGTGCGGCGCATTCCGTATTCGGTGGTTGGTCTGCTGCAGTACATCGCGCCGACGCTGCAGCTGCTGTGCGGCGTGCTGGTGCTGGGCGAGGACTTCGGCTCCGACCGTGCGATCGGCTTCGTCCTGATCTGGATCGCGCTGGCGGTCTACGCCGGCGACGGCCTGCTGCGCTCGCGCCGGCGACCGCTACCGGCGTAGGTCGGGGTTACGCCCCCGACGGCTTTTGGTCTTCGTTGCGGACGTACCAGACCAAGCCATCGGGCAAAAAACCGTCGGGGGCGTAGCCCCGACCTACGGGTCAGCCGTGCGCCAGCCACCACCAGGCGCAGGCGGCGATGCCGAGCACGGCAATGGCCAGCGCGGCCCGGCGCCACGCCTGAGCGCGCTGCCGCAGCCTCCGCACGCGCTCCTCGTTGAGTGCCCTGGCCTGCGCGATCAGCGGCGCCGCCTCCGCCTCCGCCTGCGCGTACGCCAGCTCCGCCTGCGCGGGATTCGCCTCGGCGCGCAGCGCCGCGTCTTCGTACACGTCGAACGCCCGCCTCTGCAGTTCGTGCAACAGCGCGTCGAGCCGGGCGTGGCTCAGCTCAGCGGGGGATGGCGTGCTCATGCGTGGCATCCGTGGGTGGGGACGGCGCTGGCGCGTCGCCGGAAGGGGAGTGGGCAGCTTGCTCTGCGTTCGGACGTGTCGCCGGGTCGACTTCGTCGTCGACCGCGAATCGCGAGGGGCCGCCATCGGCGAGCGGATCCGCGGGCAGCTGCAGCGGCCCGCATTTTCCGTCCGCCACTTCCTGCAGCCAGGCATCGAGCGGACGCGCCAGCCATTCGATGCGCAGTGGCAGGCTGACGTGGTTCTCATCAGGAAGTTCGCGGTAATGCACGAGCGCGGACGCATCGGCCAGCGAGCGCCCCACATCTATGGGAATGTAGCGGTCGCGCGCGCCGTGCAGCAGCAGCGTGCACGTCGCGGTCGTGGCGAGTACGGTGCGCACGTCGATGGTGTCCAGATCGAGGTCGAGCCGCCGGCCGGCCTCGCGTACGCCGCGCTCGATGTCCTGCGCGTCATAACGCCAGCGCGTGTAGGCACGCATCAGCCGTGTGCGCATGCCGTCGTCGGCGCGCCTGGCCTGCATGCCGGCGATGACGCCGCGCACGCCGTCGCCCGCATTGGCGTAGGTTTCCATGACCACGACACCGGTGATGCGTTCGCGCAACAGCGGCTCGGCGAAAAGCGCCGTGGCGCCGCCGTAGGAGACGCCGAACAGGTAGATCGGAGGCGGCAGTCGGCCATCGGCCTGGAGGTGCTCGACGAGCGCGGCGATGTCGCCCGCCTCGCGGGTGCCGAATCCGGCCGGTGCACGCGAGGAGCGGCCGTGGTTGCGCAGGTCGACGGTGACGCCGCGATAGCCCAGCTCCGACAGCGCCAGCGCCCATGGCAGCATGCTGGATGCGTCCAGGCCCCAGCCGTGCAGGTACACCACGCTGCCCTTGGCCGGGACGCGTCCGGTTTCCCGGTCGACGCGGATCGCAAGCTCGCGGCTGCCATCGCTGCGCGAGATCGTGTACTCCATGCCGCGCGTCGCAGGTGCAATCGTGCCGTAGGAGAGGGTGACGTCGTCCGGCGTGAGGTAGCGCGCGGATCCGAGACCGATCACCGACTCCATCTGGCCAAGCGTGCCGGCATCGATGAAGCCGCTGCTGTGCGGCTGCGCGATGCGCTCGCCCAAGGACGTGCAGCCGCCTGCGATGCAGGCTGCAAACGCCAGGGCGAGCGCGCCTGCACGCGCCATCACGCGTCGCGCAGGGCCGTGGTCACCGGCTGGGTGGCGGCGCGCAGGGCGGGGAACAGGCCGCCGACGAAGCCGATCGCCAGCGCCCACTTCAGGCCGGTCCACAGCACTTCGGGCGAGACCTTGAACGCGAACGTGAGCTGGCCGACGCCGCCGGCGATGGTCGATGCGGTGTAGCCGTTGAACACGATCCACGCCAGCGCGCCGCCAAGCACGCCGCCGAGCAGCGCCAGCAGCATCGTCTCCAGCATCACCGCGACCACCACCGGCACGCTGCGGAAGCCGAGCGCGCGGAGCGTCGCGATTTCGCGCGCGCGCGTGGCCACGGTGGCGAACATGGTGTTGAGCGCACCAAACACCGCGCCGATCGCCATGATCGCGCCGACCACGATGCCGATGATGCGGATGACCTTGGTCATGCCCTCGGACTGCTTGCTGAAGTACTCGAGCGTGGTGCTGGTATCCACGTCCAGGCGCGGGTCGGCGGCCAGCGCGGCCTTGAACTGCTTGAACGCGCCCGGGCTTTCGAGCCTGGCGGTGACCGACGAGCGGGTGCTGCCGCGGCGGTAGGTGGTGGCGACCACGTCCGCGTCGCCCCAGATCTCCGAATCCATCGCGTCGCCGGAGTGGAACACGCCGGTCACCATCCAGGTCTGGCTGCCCAGGCGGATCTGCTTGCCGACATCGAGCCCGGCGAACTGGCGTTGCGCGCCGGTGCCGACCACGATCTCGCGCTTGCCGGTGCCGAAGCGCTGGCCCTCGACGATCTCCACGCCCGGGCGCACCGCCCAGGCCTGCGGACCGACGCCGCGCAGCTGCACGCTGCCATCCTCGTCCGGCGCGCCGCCCTTGATCGGCAGGTTGGCCGCGACCACCAGCTCGGCCGAGGCGATCGCCCGGCCCTGCGCGTCACGCGCCACGCCCGGGGTCTGTTCGACCGCCCTGACCGAAGCGTTGTCCAGGGTCGACATCACCTCGGCCGCCGACGCGCCGCGCATCACGATCGCGGTGTCCTCGCTGCCGCTCTTGCGCAGCGTCTCGCGGTAGCCCTCGGCCATCGCCAGCATCGCCACCAGCACCGCGACCACGCCGGCGATGCCGATCACGACCACCGACGAGGCGCCGAGCCTGCCGGGCAGCGTGCTGACGCCGATGCCGGTGACCGAGCGCGCCTGGCGGCCGCGCCGCGTGAGCACCATCCACAGGCCGAGCAGCAGGGCCAGGCCGAGCAGGAACGGCCACGGCAGCCACAGCCAGGCGGCGATGCCGGCGGCGACCACCAGGAACAGGACGACGCCGACCAGGAACGACTTGAGCTTCTTCATGACAGGATCCTTCGTAGTGGCCGCGTCAGCGGCCGGCCAGCGCGTCGACGATGTTCAAGCGCATCGCCCGCATCGCCGGCAGCGCGCCGACCAGCAGGCCGATCGCAACCATCAGCCCCAGGCCCAGCAGCCAGCTGCTTGCATCAACCGCCGGCATCGAGATCACGCCGCCGCTGATGGTAGTGATCGCCGGGCCGAGCCCGGCCGCCAGCCCCAGCCCGAGCACGCCGCCGATCAGCACCAGCAGCACCGATTCGGCCAGCACCAGTCCCAGCACCGCGCCGTCGCGGAAGCCGATGGTCTTGAGCACCGCCAGCTCCGGGATGCGCTCGCGCACCGCCTGGGCCATGGTGTTGCCGGTGAGCAGCAGCAGGGTGAAAAACACCGCGCCCATGATCGAGCCGACGATCAGGCCGATGTCGGCCATCTGCTTCATCCAGTTGGCGGTGGCCGCCTGCTCGGTCATGGTCTTGGTTTCGTGGTCGGAGTTGGCCGACAGCGCGTCGATCGCGGCGGCGACGCGGTCGGCCTGGTTGACGTCGGTGATCCGGCTCACGTACCAGCCCACGTCGCCGTCGACGTAGGGCGTGGACTCCTCGAAGTACTTGTAGTGCAGCAGCAGCAGCTGGTCGTTCCAGCCGCCATCGGCGTCGTTGGCGTTGTGCAGCACGCCGACGATGTCGAACGCCCAGTTCTTGCTGCCGTCGCTGTTGGGGAAGATCGTCGACTGCAGCGGGATCTTCTGCCCGACCTTCCAGCCGAAACGCCGCATCAGCGCCTCGCCGACCAGGATCCCGGTGCGGGTGCTGGCGAAGGCTTCGCGTTCGGCCGCGGAGACCTCGATTTCCGGGTAGAGGTCAAGGTAGTTGGGAGCCACCGCGAAGCTGAAGATCTGGTTGCGCGGATCCTGGTAGGCGCCGCCGAACCAGTTGGCGTAGGTGGTGTCGGCCACGCCTTCGACCTGCTTGATCCGTGGCAACAGGGAAATCGGCAAGGTCTGGATGAACGACAGCCGCGAGCCGGTCTGCAGGCGCTCGGCACCGTTCGCGCTCTGCCCGGCCTCGGCGAAGCTGGTGCGCACGCCGTTGAGCAGGCCGAACAGCAGGAACGCGGCCAGGATCGACAGCAGGGTCAGGATCGTCCGGGTCTTGCGCCGGAACAGTTCGGACCAGATCAGGGGCAGGTATTTCATGGGTCTCTCCTTGGGCTCCCTCCCCTGCGAAGGCAGGGGAGGGTTGGGGAGGGGTGCCTTTTGGATCAGCTCGAACCGTGGGCACGCTCTCCCAGCCTCCCCCTGCCTTCGCAGGGGGAGGAGAAAAGCGTCATGCGTGCGCGGTCTGTTCCACCAGCGTGCCCTTGTCCAGGTGCAGCGTGTGGGTCGCGTACTCGGCGGCCTTCGGGTCGTGGGTGACCATGACGATGGTCTTGCCGTGTTCGCGGTTGAGCACCTGCAGCAGGCCCAGGATTTCCTCGGCCGACTGCCGGTCGAGGTCGCCGGTGGGCTCGTCGCAGATCAGCAACGTGGGGTCGGAGACGATCGCGCGCGCGATCGCCACGCGCTGCTGCTGGCCGCCGGACAGTTCGTTGGGCTTGTGCTTCGCGCGGTCGCCAAGGCCCACCAGCTGCAGCGCGATCTCGGCATTGCGCTTGCGCTGCGCCGCGCCCAGGTTGGTCAGCAGCAGCGGCAGCTCGACGTTGCGCTGCGCGGTCAGCATCGGCATCAGGTTGTAGAACTGGAACACGAAGCCGACATGGTCGCTGCGCCACTGCGACAGCTGGCCGGCGCCCATGCGGTCGATGCGCTCGCCGTCGATCTCGATCTCGCCGCCGCTGGGCGTGTCCAGGCCGCCGATCAGGTTGAGCAGGGTGGTCTTGCCCGAACCCGACGGACCCATCAACGCGACGAAGTCGCCCTTGTCGATGTCCAGGTCCAGGCCGTGCAGCACGGCGATCTTCTCCGGGCCGCGCTGGTAGGTCTTGGTGAGGTCGCGGATCGAAACCAGGGATGCCATGGGCGTGTTCCTCTCGGGTTGTGGTGTCGCGTGGCGCGAATGGGTGGCGCCGCGCGGATGTTTCGGGGTCCGTGGATCAGGAATTGAGAATCAGGTTGGATCAATGCCTGCGATCTTGAATCGTCATTTCCCCACACGACGAACGGAGCCTCACGATTTCGACTCCCCGGCCGCGACGATCCGCACCTTGCCGCCGTCCTCGAGCGCCGCTGGCGGATCAAGGACCACCGTTTCGCCGGCCGACAGCCCCGACAGCACCTGGCGGTCGTTGCCGCGGGTGCCGCCGAGCTTCAGCGGGCGGCGTTCGACCGTGCCTTCCTCGCCGTCGCCGTCGACCACGAAGGCGACGCTGCCGCCGTCGCGCACGTCGATCGCCGCCGCCGGCACGCTCGCACTGCGCGGCGCCTGTTCGCCCTGGGGTGCGGCTTTCTCCAGGAAGCGCACCGCCACGCCCATGTCGGGCACGATGCGCGGGTCCTTGGTCTTGATCGCAACGCGCACCTTGACCGTGGCCTTGCCGCGGTCGGCGGCGGGGATGATCGCGATCACCTCGGCCGGGATCTTCCAGTCCGGATAGGCATTGAGCGTCGCCTCCACCGGCATCTTCGGCTTGACCCGGCCGATGAACGACTCGCCGACCTCGACCTCGATCTCCAGCGAATCCATGTCGACGATGGTGCCGATGCCGGTGCGGGTGAAGCCGCCGCCGGCCGACAGCGGCGACACGATCTCGCCCGGCTGCGCGGCCTTGGCCGTGACCACGCCGGCGAACGGCGCGCGCACGATGGTGTTGTCGACGCCGTTGTCCGCGATCGCAAGCCGGTCGGCGGCCACGTCCGCATTGCGCTGCGCCGTGGCCAGCTGCGCGCGCAGGGCGTCGCGTTGGGCCACGGCCTGGTCGTACTGCGACTTCGACACCAGCTGCTGCCCGACCAGCGTGGCCAGGCGTTTCGCATCGACTTCCGCCTCGTGCAGCTGCGCCTGCACGCCGTTGATCTGGCTGCGCGCCGCGGCCAATTGCGAAGCCGCGAGCGCGCGCTCGGCGTCGGCGTCGACCGGGTCGAGCGTGGCCATGATGTCGCCTTCGGCCACGCGCTGGCCTTCCTCGATCCGCACATCGAGCACCTTGCCGGTGATCTTGGCCGACACGGTCGCCATGCGTCGCGCAACCACGTAGCCGGTGGCGTCGAGCACCGAGGCCGAACCGCCGCCGCTGCCGCCGATCGCCTGCACCGTCGCGACCTGCACTTCGATGCCGCGGTCGCGGCCGAAGATCGCCCACGCCGCGCCTGCGGCGAGCAGCAGCACGGCGACCACGGCCAGCGTGATCCACAGCCCGCGCCGCGATGGCGGTGGCGGTGCCTTGCGGTCGATCCGCAGTTCCTTCAGCAGTTCGGCATTCGTGTTCATCGTGGACCGTGACGGAGGAAAGCGACGAGTGTGACGGCAACTGCAGCGTGGACCCAATGCCCGGAAGTCATCAATGCATGGTTCGCACCGGCGGGCCGATTGTCACGCGCCGGCGTTGCCGCCTTGGAGTGCGCGGCGGGATTGCCCGCAAAACGTAACCGGCATTCCACGAGAGCGCGGCGTGCCGGCACTGCAGGACGCAGGCTATGCCGGTCGCGCGCCCGTGTCACCTGACGCCTGTCATGCGCGATGCATGACCGCCGCGACTGCAGTCCGCGGCCCGGGCTGCCTATCGTCACTGCCATCGCATACACGGGGCGGGCGGATGGAAGACGGACCGATCGAACTGGCAAGCCTGCGCGGCGCGCGCAAACAGTACGGCAAGGTGGTCGCGCTCGACGGCGTCGACCTGTCGCTGCGGGCCGGCCAGGTGCTGGCCCTGCTGGGCGCCAACGGCGCCGGCAAGAGCACGGCGGTGGCGCTGCTGCTCGGGCTCGTGCAGCCCGATGCGGGCGAGGCGACGCTGTTCGGATGCTCGCCCGGACAGCTCGATGCGCGTCGCGGCGCCGGCGTGATGCTGCAGTCCGCCGCGCTGCAGGAAACGCTCAAGGTGCGCGAACTGCTCGACCTCACCCGCAGCTACTACCCGTGCCCGCGCAGCATCGCCGACTGCGTCGCGCTGGGCGGCCTCGACGGCCTGCTTGATCGCCGCTACGGCAAGCTGTCCGGCGGACAGCAGCGGCGCGTGCAGTTCGCGCTGGCGGTGTGCGGCAACCCGCGCGTGCTGTTCCTGGACGAACCCACGACCGGCCTGGACATCGAAGCGCGCCAGACGCTGTGGCGCGCGCTGCGTGACCTGGTCGCGCAGGGCTGCGCGGTGCTGCTGACCACGCACTACCTGGAAGAGGCCGAGGCGCTGGCCGACCGGGTGATGGTGCTCGCCCGCGGCCGCGTGGTTGCCGCCGGCGGCATGGAGGAACTGCGCCGCCACGTTTCGGCGCGGCGCATCCGCTGCCTGACGACACTGGACGCCGCGCGCATCGCCGCGTGGCCGGAGGTACGCACCGCACAGGCCGCTGCGGAAGGCGCGGCCGCGATGCTTCCCGGCGGCGGGAAGATCGAGATCGTCACCGACGCCGCCGAAGCCGTGGTCCGCCGCCTGCTTGCCGAGGATGCCGCGCTGTCCGAACTGGAAGTCCAGCGCGCCGGCCTGGCCGACGCGTTCCTCGAACTCACCCGCGAAGACGTCAGCGATGACGCGCACAGGGAGGCTGCATGATGCACGCCGTCGCCGAACCGATCCGCCACCGCGCGCTGCGCAGCTACGTGCTGGAGGCGAAGTACGAATTCCTGCACCTGCTGCGCACGCCGATCTTCGCGCTGCCGACGATCCTGTTCCCGGCGCTGTTCTACCTGCTGTTCGGGGTGGTGCTGAACTCCGGCAGTGGCGACGCCGCCCGCTATCTGCTCGCGACCTACGGCGCATTCGGGGTGATGGGTGCCGGCCTGTTCGGCTTCGGCGTGACCGTGGCGATCGAGCGCGAGCGCGGCTTCCTGATGCTCAAGCGCGCGCTGCCGATGCCGCCGGGCGCCTACCTGCTGGCGAAGATGGCGATGGCGATGCTGTTCTCGGCGATCGTGTCGCTGCTGCTCGGCGCGCTGGCGTTCTTCCTGGCCGGCGTTTCGCTGCAGCCGGGGCAGTGGGCGCTGCTGCTGCTCGTGGACATGCTCGGCGCGCTGCCGTTCTGCGCGCTGGGGCTGTTCATCGGCACCCTGGTCAGCGGCAACGCGGCGCCGGCGGTGGTGAACCTGATCTTCCTGCCGATGGCGTTCCTGTCCGGGCTGTGGCTGCCGCTCTCGATGTTGCCTGGCGTGCTCGCCAGCTCGGCCCCGGTCTGGCCGGCGTACCACCTGGGCCAGATCGCGCTGAAGGTGGTGGGCATGGACGGTGGCTCGCCGCTGGCGCTGCACGTGGGCGTGCTGGCGGTGGTGACGGTGGCGCTGTTCGTGCTGGCGCGCGCGCGGCTGGCGCGGACGGGCTGAGGTTCGCGGCGGTGGCGGGCGGAATGTCACGTTCGTTGCCGGCGTTCGTCGGTGTACCGACATCACTCCCATGGGGATTGCCATGAAACGCTGGCCTGAATTCATCGCCGTTGCGGCCCTGGCCGCCGTACTCGCCTTCGCGGTATTCGCGCAGGACCGCCCGGCGCCCGCGCAGCCGTCGTCCACCGCGAAGGACGCGCCCGCTTCGACCCGGGGCAACAGCTTCGCGATCCGCGACGTGCGCGTGTTCGACGGCGAACATGTGATCGAGAACGCCAACGTCGTCGTCCGCGACGGCCGCATCGCGGCGGTCGGCGCTGATGCGGAAGTTCCGCAGGGACTGGACGTCATCGATGGCGCCGGCAAGACCCTGCTGCCGGGCCTGATCGACGCGCATACCCACAGCTGGGGCAACGCGCGCGCCGACGCGCTGCGTTTCGGCGTCACCACCGAACTAGACATGCTCGGCGACTGGAACCGGTTGCCGCAGATCGAGCAGCGGCGTGGATCGCTGGCGCCAACCACGCAGGCCGACCTCTGGTCCGCCGGCGCTGCGGTCACCGCGCCGGGCGGCCACGGTACGCAGTACGGCATGGACGTGCCGACGCTCGCGGCCGACGGCGACGCCGCTGCATTCGTCGACGCGCGCGTGGCGGAAGGTTCGGACTACATCAAGATCATCGTCGAGGACCTCAGCGCCTACGGCACCGACATGCGCATGCCGACGCTGGCGCCGGCGCAGGTGGCCGCGGCCATCGACGCCGCGCATCGCCACGACCGGCTGGCGGTGGTGCACGTGTCGGGCAGGGCGCCCGCGATGCGGGCGATCGATGCCGGCGCAGACGGCCTCGCCCACATTTTCATCGACGCCGCGGTCGACGAAGCGTTCGCAAAGGCCGCGCGCAGCCACGACAGCTTCGTGATCCCGACGCTGTCGGTGCTGTCCGGCATCGCCGGCACCGGCGAGGGCGCAAAGCTCGCCGCCGACCCGCGCCTGCAGCCGTGGCTTGGAGGCGAACAGGTCGCCACCCTGGAGGCGAGTTTCCCGCTGCACGCACGCGATCCCGCGCTGGGCGAGCGGCTGCTGGCTTCGGTGGGCGCGCTGCACGCGGCCGGCGTCACCATCCTCGCCGGCACCGACGCCGGCAACCCGGGCACCACGCACGGCGCCAGCCTGCACGGCGAGCTGGAACTCCTGGTGCGCGCGGGCCTGAGTCCGGCCGAGGCGTTGAACTCTGCCACCGCGGCCACCGCGGACGCCTTCGGCCTCGACGACCGCGGTCGCATCGCGCCCGGCCTGCGCGCCGACCTGGTGCTGGTCGACGGCAATCCGCTGGCCGACATCACCGCCACGCGCGCGATCGACGCGGTGTGGAAGAACGGCCATGCGGTGGAACGCGCGCTCGCCAGGCCCGCCGGGCCGGCCGCCGCGGCGCCGGGCGACACTCTGGTCGATGATTTCGAAGGTGATGCAATCGCGCCCCGCTTCGGCGCCTGGCACCCGACCACTGACGCCATCGCCGGCGGCGCGTCCGTGGCCTCGCACGCCCTGGTCGCCGGTGGCGCCGACGGCACGCGCGGCGCGCTCGCGGTGCGCGGCGAGATCAAGCCCGGCTTCGCCTTCCCCTGGGCCGGCGTGATCTTCTTCCCCGCCGGCGATGCGACGCAGGCGCTCGACTTCTCGGCGCGCACCGAGCTGGTGTTCAAGGTCCGCGGCGACGGCCGCCGCTACAACGCGATGCTGTTCTCCGGGCCGTCGATGCAGGGCATGCCGAGCATGCAGGCGTTCACTGCCGGCGAGGACTGGACCGAGGTGCGGCTGCCGCTGGACGGCTTCGCCGGCGCGGACCTTGCGCAGCTGCGCGCGATCGCGTTCACGGCCGGGAAGCCGGAAGGCGGGTTCGAGTTCTTCCTCGACCATGTCGAAGTGCGCTGACGTGCGCGGTTGCGGCAACAGGCAGCGCGACGCGCTGCCGCCGCGGCGGCAATGCGGCATCATGTCCGCCGGTATCGGCTGCGGAGGAAACGGGTGAAATCCAGGCGCCTGCCCGCATGGCTGTTGCCGGCACCGGACTCGCTGCTGGCGCGCACGATCCGCCGCGGCAGGGCGCCGTGGACGGAGTTCGTGCACCTGGGCTGGACGGCATGGGTGTTCATCACCCCGCTGTTCGCCCCGGGCGGGTACGACCTGCGCTGGCTGTTGCTGACCCTGGCCTCGTTCCCGCTGTTCGTGCTGCTGTACACGCTGTGCCTGGTGGCGCCGCGGCGCCGGGCGCGCCGGTTCGCGCTGGGCATGATCGCGCTGGCGATGGTGCTGCTGCCGGTCTACCCGGCGTGCATGAGCTACTTCATCTTCGGTTGCATCATGCTGCGCATCAACGGCGTGCAGTCGGTGCCGGGCTATTTCGCGCAGCTGCTGCTGTTCAACGCGGTCTTCGCCGGGCTGGCGCTGTGGATCGGCTACCCGTGGCAGGCGCTGGCGTGGTTGCCGGTGGTCTCGATCATCGTGGGCATCATCGTCAACGTCGAGCGCGCGAGCGAGGAGAAGGACCACGAACTCAGGCTCTCGCACGACGAGGTGCGGCGCCTGGCGGCCACCGCCGAGCGCGAGCGCATTGGCCGCGACCTGCACGACTTGCTCGGGCACACGCTGTCGTTGATCACGCTGAAGCTGGAGCTGTCGCGCAAGCTGTTCGAGCGCGATCCGGCCGCCTCCAGGCGCGAGCTGGAGGACGCCGAAGCCGTCGCACGCCACGCCCTGGCCGAGGTCCGCAGCGCGGTCACCGGAATCCGCGCCGCGGATCTGGCCGCCGAACTGGCGTCGGCGCGCCTGATGCTCGAATCGTCCAGCGTGCACCTGGACTACGACGCGCCGCCGGTCGGCCTGTCGCCGGACGTCGAGCGCGGGTTGGCGCTGGTGCTGCGCGAGGCGGCCACCAACATCGCCCGCCACGCGCATGCCGGAAGCGCGCGGGTCGCGTTCGAACGCGACGGCGACCAGCTGCGGGTGCGGGTGTTTGACGACGGCATCGGCGGCGTCGGCAGCGAGGCCACCGGCAACGGACTGGGCGGGATGCGCGAGCGCGTGGCGAAGCTTGGCGGCACGCTGGCGATCGAATCGCCGCCGGGCGAGGGCACGCGGCTGCAGCTGCAGGTGCCGGTGGCCGCCCGCGACGGCTCGCCGCTGTCCGCGCCTGCGCCCGACGCGGTCGAGCCGTTCGAGACCGAGGGCCGACCCCATGCGTGCTGACGCCGGGAGCCGTGCGCCGTGATCCGCATCCTGCTCGCCGAGGACCAGGCGATGGTGCGCGGCGCGCTGTCGGCGCTGCTCGGCCTGGAGCCCGACATCGAGGTGCTCGGTGCCGCCGCCGACGGCGAGGACGCCTGGCGCGAGCTGCAGCGCCTGCAGCCCGACGTGCTGGTGACCGACATCGAGATGCCGCGCCTGAGCGGACTGGAACTCGCCCAGCGCGTGCAGCGCCACGAACTGGCGACGAAGGTCGTGATCGTCACAACGTTCGCGCGTGCCGGGTTCCTGCGCCGCGCGCTCGACGCCGGAGTGTCCGGCTACCTGCTCAAGGACGCGCCGGCCGAAGATCTCGCCGAAGCGCTGCGCAAGGTCCACCGCGGCGGCCGCGCGATCGACCCGCAGCTGGCGCTCGACGCCTGGAGCGACGCCGACCCGCTCAACGACCGCGAACGCCAGGTGCTGCGCCTGGCCGGCGAGGGCAAGTCCGCGAACGACATCGCCGCCCAGCTCCACCTCTCGCACGGCACGGTGCGCAACTACCTGTCCGAGGCGATCGGCAAGCTCGGCGTCGGCAACCGCATCGAGGCCTTCCGGCTGGCGCGGCAGAAAGGCTGGTTGTAGCGCCCGCGGGCGGATGCGGCCGCGCATTCATCCATCCATGGCGCCTGTGCTGCGATCCTAGGGCGTATTCGCTGCCTGATCCCGGCCACAATGCAGACAGTCAAGGAAAGAACCCGCGCCGGCCTGCTGGTCGCCGCCCTGGTCTTCATCGGCATCGGCGCCGGCGTCCTGTACGGCGCCCAGCGGCTGATCACCGATGCGCGCCTGGTGGCCCACAGCAACGAGGTCATCGGCCGCCTCGACGAGCTGGAAGCGCGATTGCGCGACGCCGAGTCCGCGCAGCGCGCCTACATCCTCACCGGGCGCGTGGACTACCTCGCCGACTATCGCAATTCGCGCGAACACGTGCCGGCGCTGGTCGGGAGCGTGGCCGACCTGGTCGCCGACAACCGGTCGCAGGCCGCGCTCGCGCGCCAGCTGCGCGCGCAGACCGAGATCCGCCTGCACCAGATGACCAACACCCTGCTGCGCAACGAGAGCGACGGCCTGCCCGGCGCGCGCGCGGCGATGGGCGGCGAGGTGTTCGAGACCTCCAGCACGATCCGCAGCATCAAGGCGCAGATGACGGAGGCCGAAAGCACGCTGCTGGAGCGCCGCGCCGCCTCCACCGCCAACAGCGCCAACGTCCTGCGCGCGATCGCGGTGCTCGGCATCCCGATCGGACTGGCCGTGACCTTGGGTGTGTACATGCTGCTGGTGCGCGAGATCGCCCGCCGCGCCGCCGCCGAAGACGAGGCGCGCGAGGTGCAGGCGCGGCTGCGCGAGGGCAACGCCGAACTCGAGCACAGGAGCGGCGACCTGCGCGCGCTCAGCCGCTACGGCAGCATGCTGCAAAGCTGCGTCGATCCGGATGAGGCGCTGCAGCTGACCATCCGCATGCTGTCGACCCTGCGCCCGGGCACCGCCGGCACCCTCTACCGGATGCGCAACTCGCAGGACCATGCCGAAGCCGCGCTGCACTGGGGCGAACATCGCGCCGCCAGCGCGGAGTCGATGCAGCCCGAGTCGTGCTGGGCGCTGCGGCGCGACCAGCCGCACCTCTCTCCCGATGCGGCGCAGTCCCACTGCCCGCACGTGTCGGCAGTGGCGCACGCCGGCGTTGCCACCGCCTGCATCCCGCTCTCGGCCCAGGGCACCCAGCTGGGCCTGCTGTACCTGAGCGACGACGACGACGGCTTCCTGTCGCGCATCGACATCATCGAGGCCGCGGCCGAGCAGTTGTCGATGGCACTGTCCAACCTGTCGCTGCGCGAGCGCCTGCGCCTGCAGTCGATCCGCGATCCGCTGACCGGCCTGTTCAACCGCCGCTACCTGGAGGAATCGGCGACGCGCGAACTCGCCCGATGCGAGCGCCGCGGGCTGCCGCTGTCACTGCTGATGCTCGACATCGACCACTTCAAGGCCTTCAACGACGTCCACGGCCACGCCGGCGGCGACGCGTTGCTGGCGCAGTTCGGCAAGCTGCTGGCCGAACACAGCCGCGGCGAGGACATCGCCTGCCGCTACGGCGGCGAGGAGTTCACCCTGATCCTGCCCGAGGCCCCGGCCGAGGCCGCACTGCAGCGCGCCGCGGAGATCTGCATGGCAGTCGAAGCGATGCGCGTGGAGCACATGGGCCGCGAACTGCCGCGGGTGACGGTGTCGATCGGCGCGGCGACGTTCCCTGCCAACGGCAACACGCCGGAAGTCCTGATGCGCGCCGCCGACGAAGCGCTGTACCGCGCCAAGCACGAAGGCCGCAATCGCGTCGTGCCCGCGACGCCCGTGTAGGAGCGGCGGAAGCCGCGAGCTTCTAGCTCCCTCCCCTGCGAAGGCGGGGGAGGGTTGGGGAGGGGTGCCTTTCGGATCAGCAGTCGTAGGGCGGGTCTTGACCCGCCTGCTGTTCCGGTTTCGCGGAGATCAAGATCAAGAGCTTTCGCGCCGTGACGGCGCGAGCCACCTTTCTTTGCTTGTGCAAAGAAACCTGGCGCAAAGAAACACACCCCGCCTTCGCGCCCGACGCTACGCGTCGGGTTCGCGGAGCCGGCGGGATTCTTCGAAGGTGCATCCTGCCCCTGCGAAAAACGCCGCACATCCCTGTGCGGCGCCCCCGTATCAAGTACGGGGCAGGCTCTGCGGGTCTTGTCCGCCGGCTCCGCCGCTACGGAGGGGGCCCGAAGATCAAAGGCAACGACAAAGGCAAAGGCAACGACAAAGGCAAAGGCGCGGCTTTCGCCGCTCCTGCGAGAGCCAGCGGGTCAGGCCGCCGCGCCGCGGCGCTTCAGCATCTCGAACGCCGCGCGCAGGCCCTGCGCCTCGCCGCCGCAGGGGCGGCCGGGGCGGTCGCTGTCGTTCCAGGCGTACACGTCCACGTGCGCCCACGGCTGCGTGGCAGGCACGAAGCGCTCCAGGTACAGAGCCGCGGTGATGCTGCCGGCCATGCGGGTGGAGCTGCCGTTGGCGATGTCGGCGACGTGGCTGGTCAGGTAGCGCAGGTACGGCCGCCACAGCGGCATCCGCCACATCGGGTCGCGCACGCGCGCGGCGGCGGCGAGCCAGGCGTCGGCCAGCGCGTCGTCGTTGCTGTACAGCGCCGGCACGTCCGGGCCCAGCGCGATGCGTGCGGCGCCGGTGAGGGTGGCGAAGTCGAGCAGCAGCGCCGGTTCGAGTTCGCCGGCCAGCGCCAGCGCGTCGGCCAGGATCACCCGGCCCTCGGCGTCGGTGTTGTCGATCTCCACGCTCACGCCCTTGCGCGTGGCGACCACCTCGCCGGGACGGAACGCGTCCGGGCCGATCGCGTTCTCCACCGCAGGCACCAGCAGCGTCAGCCGCAGCGGCAGCTTGCGCGCCATCACCAGCTCGGCCAGCGCCAGCGCGTGCGCGGCGCCGCCCATGTCCTTCTTCATGTTGCGCATGCCGTCGGCGCCCTTGATGTCCAGGCCACCGGTGTCGAAGCACACGCCCTTGCCGACCAGCACGACGTGCTCGTGCGCGTCATCGCCCCAGTCCAAGCGGATCAGCCGCGGCGCGCGGTGCGATGCGCGGCCGACGGCGTGGATCGAGGGGAAGTTCCGTTCCAGCAGTTCGTCGCCGACGATGCTTTCGAACTTCGCGCCGTGCTTCTGCGCGATGTCGCGCGCGACGTCCTCCAGCTCCTGCGGACCCATGTCCTGGGTCGGCGTGTTGACCAGGTCGCGCACGCGCAGGCAGGCGGCAAGCACGTCGGCCACTTCCGGGTCGATCTCGTCCGCGACCAGCTGCGCCGGCATGCGCGTCGCATCGCGGTAACGGGTGAAGCGGTAGGCGCCAAGGCCCCAGCCCAGCTGCAGCGCGCGGCGCGCGGCGGCATCGAGTTCACCGCTGATCTCCCAGTGTCCGCCGGGCAAGGCCTGCGGTGCATGCGCGTACGAGAACGGGTCGAGCGCATCGCCGATGCCCAGCACCGCGCCGGCCAGCGCGCCGTCGCCGCCGGGCAGGGTCAGCTGGGATCCGGACGTGGCGTCGAAGCCGTGCATGCGCATCCACTGCACCAGCGCCTGCGGCTGGCGTTCGCGCCAGGCGTCGAGGCCGTCGCGGTTGACGAGGTACAGCGGGCGCAGCGTCAGCGCGGGGTCGCGCTCGGCGAAACCGTTGGGCAGGGTCATGCGGTGGCAGCCTTGGGAAGTCGGGGCGAAGCCGCGTCAAGCCAGTCGGCCAGCGCGGAGAGGGTGTCGAAGTGCAGGTCCGGGCGGATGTCGTCGTGCGGCCAGTCGCGCGATTCGCGGTCGATCCAGCAGCTGCGCAGCCCGGCGCGCGCGGCGCCGAGCACGTCCATCTCGATGTGGTCGCCGACGTGCAGCACCTCGCCCGGGGCGCAACCCAGGCGCATGCATGCGGCGTGGAAGATGCTGGCCTCGGGCTTGGCCGAGCCGTGCTCGCGCGGGCCCAAGTTGAAGCGGAAGTGGTGGCCGAGCCCGATGCGGTCGAGGTCGGCGTTGCCGTTGGTCACCGCCGCGACCGGCACCCGTGCGGCGATGCGGGCCAGCGCGTCGATGGCGTCGGGGTAGCACTCGACCTGGTTGCGCGCCTCGTAGAACGCCTCGTACGCGGCCCCGGCCAGCGCCGGGTCGCCGCCGCTTTCGCGCAGCGCGTGTTCGAGGGTCAGCAGGCGCAGCGCGCCGAGGTCATGGGCCAGTTGCGGGTTTTCGCTGAACACGCGCTCGCGCAGCTCGCGCATCGCCGCGGCCGGGAACCGCAGCGCGGTGGCCGGGCTGTGCTCGCGCATCCACGCGTCGAGCACGCGCTCGATGCGTTCGCCGATGGGGGCGAACGGCCAGAGCGTGTCGTCGAGATCGAGGGTGATGGCACGGACAGGGAAGCTCACACATCCATTCTACGCCGCCGTCTCGCGCGGGGCTGTGGAGTCGCTACTCCAGCAGCCGCGCCCAGCCCTCCATGCCCTCGATCTTCGCCAGCACCAGCTTCACGCACACCAGCAGCGGTACCGCCAGCAGCAGGCCGATGATTCCCCACAACCACCCGAACAGCATCAGCGCCAGGATCAGGATGAGCGGCGAGAGCGCCATGCGGCGGCCGAGGATGATCGGGGTGATGATCTGGCCTTCGAGCGTGTGCAGGCCGAGGTAGATCGCGGCGGGGACCAGCGACGGGCCGATTTCGTCGTAGGTGATGAAGCCCATCAGCAGCATCAGCACCACGCCCACCAGCGGGCCGACGTAGGGGGCGAAGTTGAGCAGCGTGGCCAGGGTGCCCCACAGCAGCGCCTCGGGCAGTTCCACGCCGAGCCAGTACAGCGCGCCGGCCAGGACCATGCCCAGCGCGGTGTTGATCAGGGTGATCGTCAGCACGTAGCGCGAGATCTCGCGTTCGATCGCCTGCAGGATGTCGACGGTGATCTTCTTGCGCTGGCGCGTGGGCAGCAGGGCGATTGCGTTGCGCTGCAGGTTCTCGCCGAAGACCATGAAGAAGTAGGTCAGCAGGACCACGGCCAGGACCGAGGCGATCATCTTCGGCGTGGCGGTCAGCGACTTCCACGGGTCGCTGTCCTGGATCGTGACCACCTGCACCTTGGCGGGCTTGCTGTCGCTGTTGGTGACCTGGGCGAATGTCTGTGCGGCCTGGTTGGCCTGCTGCATCGGCTCGGTCATGCGTTTGATCTTGGGCGTGAGCAGGCGCAGTTCGCGCGGGGCCTGCTGCACCCACTCGCTGGCCGGGACGACGAGTTGCCGGCCCAGCATCACGGCGGCCGCCAGGCCCACCAGCAGCAGCAACAGCGCGCCGAGGAAGCGCGGGATCCAGAGCCTGCGCAGGCCGCGCAGGATCGGGTTGCCGACCAGGGCGAAGAACATCGCCAGCGCGATCGGCAGCAGCACCGCCTGCGCCGCCCACAGCGTGTAGCCGATCGCCAGCGTGGCCAGCACGACCAGCGCGGTCGATGCGCGCGGGCGCGGCGGCGGCGCGGGTGGGGCGCTGCCGTCGTCGGTGGCGATCGGTTCCTGCGCGCTCAAGCGATGTCTCGGTCGATGGTGGGAAGAGGGGTGGAAAGATCAGCGCTGTTCGGAGATCTCGGTCGCCGCCTCGGCCGCGCCCGGAGGCGTGTTCCACGTCGGGTCGGGGCGACGGCGGTCGCTGCGCGGGAGTGGTTCCGGCGCGTCGGTGGCCGCTGGTGCCGACGTGGCCCCGTCGACGGCCGTCTGCGCGGCGGCCGCGGCCTCGCCGGCCTGGTTGGCGGCATCGTCGGCGCGATCCACCGCCTCGTCGGCGCCGGCCGCGGCGATGCTCGACTGCAGCGATGCGGCCAGGCCTGACAGCGCGCCGACCAGCTGGACCCAGCGGCCTCCGCTGCCCAGCTGCTTCAGCGCCCGGGTCGGGTCGGCGCGGCCGGCCAGGAAGCCGGCGGCCAGCCCGGCGAGGATGATCCGCGCCGGCGTCCAGCTTTCGCGCCAGGTGGTCTTGAGTGCGGCCGCGCGCACGCCGGTCTGCAGTGCGCGGCCATCGACCAGCTGCTCGCTGCGCTCGACGCGTCGGCGGATCGCCTCGAACTTCACTGCGCACCCGCCTGCGGCGCCGGCGCAGTTTCTTCGTCCGCCTCGTCGTCGTTCTCGTCGCCGATCCCGAAGCGTGCCAGCTGCCGGCGCGTGGCGTGCATGCCGGCGTGGTCGAAGAACACCGAGACCCGCCACGCCGCGAAGCCGGTGACGCCCAGGCTCAGCACCGCGCAGATCGCGAACGACGCCAGCCACGACAGCCCCAGTGAGTGCAGCAGCGCGGTCAGCACGCCCATCACCAGCAGCCAGGCCGAGGCGCCGAACACGATCGCCACCGCCACCCAGGCCAGCGCGCGGCCCATGGCGCTGCGCGCGAGCGCCAGGTCGGCCGAGACCAGCCTGCGCAGCGCGCGGCCGGTGTCGAGCGCGGAGTCCAGCGTCGCGCGGCCGGCGGCGCCGATGCGGCGCACGCTTTCGTCCAGGTGCGGCGGCTTCCCGTCGCCGGTGTCGTTGCCGGATTGTTCCTGCGGCTCGCGCTCGGTCACGTCATTCCCCCTGTGACCGCGGCTTACTTGTCTCCGCCGCCGCTGCGGGCGAGCTTGGCGATGATCCAGCCGGCGGCGAAGGCGACGCCGAACGAGGCGATCGGGCGCTCGCGGATCAGGTCGGCGGCGCTGTCGACCAGGTCCTGGCCCTTGACCATCAGCATGTCGACCTGTTCGCGTGCGGCGCCCGCGCCTTCCTCCATGGCGGCGATGCCTGACAGCGCGCTGTCGGCGAGATCCGCCTTCACCTGCGCCTTGCCCAGGCGCGCCTCGTCGCCGGCGACGCTGGCGGCACTGCGGAAGGCTTCGCTGGCGTGGCCGGCGGCCTGCTTGAGGTGGTCGCTGGCCTCGCCGAGGTTGCTCTTGAGGTTGTCGGTGTGGGTGGGATTCATCGCTGGACTCCGGTGGTGGGGCGGACAGTTCCCCGGATCATGGCCGATTCCGGGTCGGCGAGGCGTGAGGGGGCCGCTCACCGCATCGGCAGCGTGCCCTGGCTGTTGCCGCGCAGGATGCGCAGCACCAGCGACTGCGGATCGTCACCGACGCTGGCGCGGAAGCTGGGCAGGTCGCCGAAACCGCCGCTGCTGGCGGCGACCACCACGTCGCCCTGGCGCAGGCCGTTGCGTTCGGCGCGGCTGCCGCGCGCGACTTCCTCCACCAGCACGCCGCTGATCCCGCGGCGGCGCGCGGCCTCGGGCAGCTCGGCGAAGCGGGCGCCGGCCAGGCGCGGGTCGAGCGTGGCTCCGTCCAGCGCGCGCGGCTGCTCGCGCAGCGTGGCCGAAAGCTGCAGCGGCTTGCCCGCGCGGCGCACGTCCAGCGTCACCTTCGCGTCCGGCGCCTGCAGGCCCTGGAAGTTGCGCAGCGTCTCGCCGTCGTCGATGCGCTGGCCGTTGGCGCCCACGATCACGTCGCCCGGCTCCAGGCCGGCCTTCTCGGCGGCCGAGTCGGCGTACACGCGCGTCACCGCCGCGCCGCGCGCGACGTCCAGCCCCAGCGACTTGGCGATGCGCTCGTCCACGTCCTGGGTTTCCACGCCAAGCGTGCCGCGGCGGACCACGCCGCCGTTGGCCAGCTGGCGCATCACGCTGGCGGCCAGGTCCGACGGGATCGCGAAGCCCAGGCCGATGTTGCCTGCCATCGAACCGCGCGGGTTGAAGCTGGCGGTGTTGATGCCGACCAGCTCGCCGGCGAGGTTGACCAGCGCGCCGCCGGAGTTGCCCGGGTTGATCGAGGCGTCGGTCTGGATGAAGTTCTGGAAGCCCACGCCCGGCACGTTGCTGCGGCCGACCGCGGAGACGATGCCCGAAGTGACCGTCTGGCCGACGCCGAACGGGTTGCCCACCGCCACCACGAAGTCGCCCACGCGCAGCGCGTCGCTGTCGGCCAGCGGGATCGCGGTGAGGTTGTCGGCGTGGATCTGCATCAGCGCCACGTCGGTGTCCGGGTCGGAGCCGACGAACTCGGCCTTCACCGTGCGCCCGTCGGCCAGCGTCACCGTCACGTCGTCGGCGCCCTCGATCACGTGGTGGTTGGTCAGCACGTAGCCGTTGGCCGCGTCGATGATCACGCCCGAGCCCAGCGACTGGTTGAGCTGCTGCTGGGTCAGCTCGGGGAACATGCGGCGGAAGAACGGATCGTTGCCGAACGGACTGACCCGCACCACCTGCCGCGTGCGCACGCTGACCACGGCCGGCGTCACCTTCTCCAGCATCGGCGCCAGTGAAGGCAGTGGCTGGCCGGCGACCGCGCTGGGCAGCGCGGAGATGGCCGGCACCGTGGCCGGCGCGGCGGGTTCGGCGTTGGCGGGCTGCTCCAGGCCGGCGCGGATCGCGATCGCGGCGAAGCCGCCGAAGGCGGCGGCCAGGGTCAGGGCGAGCAGGGTCTTGCGGGTCGAGGGTGCGTGCATGTGGTGTCTTCCGGAGGCCAGGTCCGGCGCCGGTGCGGTGCGGCGCGGAAGGCGTCCCGGCCCGACCGGGACGCGTTGAAGCGTTCAGTTTCCGCATGGACCCTTGAATTGGCAATGAAGTTCGCCCCGCAGCCCGCCCTGCGGGGCTCGACCGCCCTTATGGGAGCGGCTTCAGCCGCGAGCTTGGCTCCCTCCCCTGCGAAGGCAGGGGAGGGCTGGGGAGGGGTGCCTTCTGGATCAGCGCGAACCGTGGACACCCCCTTCCAGCCTCCCCCTGCCGTCGCAGGGGGAGGGGCCGAGCCCCGTACTTGAAGCCATTCCCGCAACCCTTCGGCCCCCGGATTCCGCTCCGATCCGCCATTCCCTCGCCCCCGTATCCGCCCCGGACCGGCGTCACAAATTACCCTCTGCCAGCAGTTGACTTCGCTCCGGGGCAGGGTTAGCTTGGATGCCCGGTCGGCCACAACATCTTGGGGTCGGCCGGGAAGGTAAGGCCCAAGCATTGGGGGTCGCCTGGGTTTTCGTGTGAACACGACACCACGGGGGGTGGTGCGCGATGGGAGCAGGATCCACCGGCAAAAACCGCTGAATTCCAGCGCGACGCGAAACCTGCGGCGCGGCTTTGCCGTCGCCGCACAGGCACCCCGGCGGCGCGGCAGGACGGAACGGCGGCACCCGTCAACGCAACAGTTCCAACGCACCAGAACAACCGGACAAGAACAACAGGCCCCGGGACGACCCGGGCCAGCGATCAGGAAGGAGATCCAACCAGCATGAGCACCGTGCGCCTCGAGGCCGTGAAGAACACAACCACGAAGGACATCCCGATGCAGCCGGCTTCGGCCGACATCTGGGACAAGAAATACCGCCTCAAGACCAAGGCCGGGCAGGCCGTGGACGCCGACATCGACGGCACCTACCAGCGCGTGGCCAAGGCCCTGTCCGAGGCCGAGCCCAACGCCGAGAAGCAGAAATACTGGAACGAACGCTTCCTCTGGGCCCTGCGCCGCGGTGCGATCCCGGCCGGCCGCATCACGTCCAACGCCGGCGCCCTGGCGCACAAGCCGGCCACCAGCACCATCAACTGCACCGTGTCCGGGACCATCGTCGACTCGATGGACGGCATCCTCGAGAAGGTCCACGAAGCCGGGCTCACCCTCAAGGCCGGCTGCGGCATCGGCTACGAGTTCAGCACCCTGCGCCCGCGGGGGGCATTCGTCGCCGGCGCCGGCGCGTACACGTCGGGCCCGATGTCCTTCATGGATATCTACGACAAGATGTGTTTCACCGTGTCGTCCGCTGGCGGCCGCCGCGGCGCGCAGATGGGCACCTTCGACGTCAGCCACCCGGACGTGAAGGACTTCATCCGCGCCAAGCGCGAGGACGGGCGCCTGCGCCAGTTCAACCTGTCGCTGCTGATCACCGACGGCTTCATGGACGCGGTCAAGAACGACACCGACTGGCCGCTGGTGTTCCCGATCAACGAAAAGGAAACCGGCGACATCGACCTGGCCAACGCCGAGCAGGTGGTCTGGCGCGACTGGCCGCAGCACGCCGGCTACGTCACCCGCGACGACGGCCTGGTCGCCTGCAAGGTCTACGGCCACATCAAGGCCCGGCACCTGTGGGACATGATCATGGTCTCGACGTACGACTACGCCGAGCCGGGCTTCATCCTGATCGACCGCGTCAACGAGATGAACAACAACTGGTGGTGCGAGAACATCCGCGCCACCAACCCCTGCGGCGAGCAGCCGCTGCCGCCCTACGGCGCCTGCCTGCTGGGCTCGGTCAACCTGACCAAGTTCGTGCGCGACCCGTTCACCGACAAGGCCTCCTTCGACTGGGACGAGTACAAGGAAGTCGTGCGCGTGTTCACCCGCATGCTCGACAACGTGGTCGAGGTCAACGGCCTGCCGCTGGAGCAGCAGCGCAACGAGATCATGCGCAAGCGCCGCCACGGCATGGGCTTCCTCGGCCTGGGCAGCACCGTGACCATGATGAAGATGAAGTACGGCTCGGCGCAGTCCTGCGAGTTCACCGAGCGCGTGGCCCGCGAGATGGCCGTCGCCGGCTGGGAAACCGGCCTGTCGCTGGCCCAGGAGAAGGGCCCGGCGCCGATCATGGGCGAGCAGTTCGAGGTCACCGCCGAGATGCTGCGCAAGCGCCCGGAAATGGCCGCCGACGGCTGGCGCGTGGGCCAGAAGATCGAAGGCAAGCAGCTGCACGCGCGCTACAGCCGCTACATGCAGCAGATCGCCACCGTGGCCCCGGAGCTGGTCGAGGAGCTGGCCGAGACCGGTGCCCGCTTCACCCACCACAGCTCCATCGCCCCCACCGGCACCATCTCGCTGTCGCTGGCCAACAACGCCAGCAACGGCATCGAGCCCAGCTTCGCCCACCACTACAGCCGCAACGTGATCCGCGAGGGCAAGAAGTCGAAGGAAAAGGTCGACGTGTTCTCCTTCGAGCTGCTCGCCTACCGCGAGCTGGTCAACGCCAAGGCCATGCCCTTCAGCGACGACCCGGCCTCGAAGCTGCCCGACTACTTCATCGCCGCCGACGACATCACCCCCAAGGAGCACGTCGACGTCCAGGCCGCCGCGCAGAAGTGGGTCGACAGCTCGATCTCCAAGACCGCCAACGTCCCCACCGACTACCCGTACGAGGACTTCAAGGACATCTACCGCTACGCCCACGAAAAGGGCCTGAAGGGCTGCACAACCTTCCGCTTCAACCCGGCCGCCTTCCAGGGCGTGCTGGTCAAGGAAGCCGACCTGGCCAGCACCACCTACCGCTTCGAGCTCGACGACGGCTCCGTGGTGGAAGTCCCGGGCAACGAACAGATCGAATACGACGGCGAAATGCACACCGCCGCCAACCTGTTCGACGCCCTGAAGGAAGGGTATTACGGCAAGTTCTGATCCGCCTTGCTCCCTCCCCTGCGAAGGCAGGGGAGGGCCGGGGAGGGGTTGAGCAGGCACCCGCGTCCCCACCCCGGAAACCCGTGACCGCAACCGGCTTGCCACCGTTGCATACACGCCCCGAACTTCGCGCTACATTTCGCCGGCGGGCGCCCCGCCCGTAACAGACCTGACGAGGGAAACACAATGAGCAACGGCAACGGGGTCACCGCGACCCTTTCCACTGCCGCCGAAACCGTCGCCGACAAGGCGAAGGAAATCGGCAGCGCCGTGACCCGGCGCGCGAGCAAGGCGGTGAAGTCGGCGAAGAAGACCGCGAAAAAGGCGGAGAAGGCAGTCAGCAAGACCGCAGGCAAGGCGAAGAAGGCCGTGACCAAGCGCGTGACCAAGGCGAAGAAGTCGCTCGCCTCGGCCAGCGCCTCGGCCAAGGCCGAAGCCTCCGCGCTGAAGAAGAAGGGCGCCGGCAAGAAGGCCGCCAAGAAGAAGCCGGCGAAGAAAGCCGCGAAGAAGGCAGCCCCGCGCAAGGCCGTGAAGAAGGCGCCGGCGAAGAAGACCGGCGCGAAGAAGACGGCGAAGAAGGCCGCGCCACGCAAGGCCGCGAAGAAGGCGTCGGTGAAGAAGGCCACGAAGAAGGCGGCACCGCGCAAGGCAGCGAAGAAGGCAGCCCCGCGCAAGGCGGCAAAGAAAGCCGCCCCCCGCAAGGCCGCAAAAAAGAAGTAACCGCTGAAAGCCCCTCTCCCGCGAAGCGGGAGAGGGGTCGGGGTGAGGGCCCCGCTCCTTGCCCGACCCCCACCCGCACCACGCCCCACAAACACAGCACACCAGGAACCGCGTCATGGCCGTCAAGATCGAAAAGAAAATCACCGGATACGCCGTCGTCGGCGCCGACGACAAGGAAAAGGCCGCCACCGGCACCTCCGTCGCGCGCGAGAAGGCCGAGTCCGAACTACCCACGGCCGAAGTGATCCAGATGCACGAGCGCATCGAGCGCCCGGAGATGCTGATCGGCAGCACCTACAAGATCAAGTCGCCGCTGGTCGAGCACGCCATGTACGTGACGATCAACGACATCGTGCTCAACGCCGGCACCGAGCACGAGCAGCGCCGCCCGTTCGAGATCTTCGTCAACTCCAAGTCGATGGAACACTTCCAGTGGATCGTCGCGCTCACCCGCATCATGAGCGCCGTGTTCCGCAAGGGCGGCGACGTCACCTTCCTGGTCGACGAGATGAAGGCCGTGTTCGACCCCAAGGGCGGCTACTTCAAGGCCGGCGGCGTGTACATGCCGTCGCTGGTCGCCGAGCTCGGCAGCATCATCGAGGACCACCTCAAGTCCATCGGCATGATCCACGACCCCGAGATGAGCGCCGCCCAGAAGGCCCTGATCGCCGAAAAGCGCGCCGCCTACGAACAGCGCTCAAAAAAAAACCCTGACGTAAGCGGCCAGGCCGAAAAGCCCGAGCCGATCGACTACACCGCCAACATGGAAGACCCCGCCGAGGACATCGCCGTCACCGGCGACGGCGCCACCTTCCCGCCGTCCGCGTCCATGTGCCACAAGTGCAGCACCAAGGCCGTGGTGATCATGGACGGGTGTGCGACTTGTTTGAACTGCGGTTACTCGAAATGCGGATGAGCCGCGCCGAGATGTTCGAGCCGATGTGATGATGTGATCTACGGCTTGCATGACGTAGAGCAGGTTATTTAAGGGGGCGACAATGTCAGACAACCGACCAACCCTGGGTCAAGCCATCGACCAGCTTCTTAATGCACTTGGGCCTTTAGATGACGGAGCCCGTCGAACCGCATTAGCCGCTGTATGTATGCAACTCGATATATCGTTAGCGGACACTCGTACTTCTGCAGCAGCCCGAAGACCTGATCTTGCGAATCCTGATCAGAGCGATAGACAACCCGTTGTCACCTCCTCTATTAAGACAACGCCGGCAGCGCAGCCTCCAGTCAAGCAGATCGATATCCGTACATTCAAGGAGCAGAAGAAGCCCACAAGTGCGCGTCAAATGGCATGCGTAGTGGCATTTTACGTGCAGGAGTTGGCTCACGCTGACGAACGAAAAGAGACGATTAACACCCAGGATCTTGAAAAGTACTTTAAGCAGGCTGGATTCAGACTTCCCGGAAAAATTAATCAAATTCTTGCTGATGCAAAGGCAGCTGGGTACTTCGATGTTGTCTCTCGTGGTGAGTACAAGTTGAACGCTGTTGGATACAACCTTGTAGCGCATAATTTGCCTAGCGCTTCTGAGTAGAAATGACTACTCACGTCACAAGTTTCATAGCCGAACTTGAAAAGCAAAGAAAAGCGCTAAACGTTTTGAATGGCGGGCAGGTTCATTCTGCAAAAGTTCGGGGCGCATTGCGTGGATTGGCGGAGCGATACTTCTCGGATATACGGCCCACGCTAATTGACCCGTCGGGCGACGAAAGCCATATCACTGCGGTGAACTCTGCTATGCAGAAGCTTGTGCAGGAATGTCACAAGCGTGGGATGGCGAGGACATACATTGAGCTCTTGCGCGCGGCCAAGAGCCATCTCATTAAGCTCGATAGCACGTTGATATCTATCAACCAGCAAAACGATCGCCCGGAGAAGGCGCCCGTTGATATCCGCATAATTACTACGCTAAGAGCATTGGTGCCTAGTGCCGCACTCTCATATGAGCAGGCGTTGCAAGACTTAGGTCAGCCAGAGAGGCTGTCGTGGCGTGGCCCCGCTACGGACCTGCGTGAAGCTCTGCGTGAAGTTCTAGATCGCCTTGCTCCTGATGATGAGGTCAGGGCAATGTCTGGCTACAAGGATGAGCCAGATGCGCGAGGTCCGACCATGAAGCAGAAGGTCAGATTTATACTGCGTAATCGCCAAACATCGAAAGCATTAGCTGCGACTACAGAGGACGCGACTAGGTCAGTTGATGAAGCGATAGGAGCTTTCGTTCGATCTGTTTATACGCGCTCTTCGGTTTCAACGCACACTCCAACAGATAAAAACGAGGTGCTACGAGTCCTCGATCTTGTTCGCGTTGTCCTATCAGAGCTGTTAGAGGTGAGGTAAGACGAAAAGGCGGGCAAGGGTCAGAGAACATTTCCGTTTGAATCCGGAGTCCGCAAAGCAAAGCGAGAGACCAGCCGCCAGGGACTTGCCAATGATCCGCCTCAACATCCTCTATCCCAACACGCCCGGTAGCCGCTTCGACCTGGACTACTACTTCGGCACCCACATGCCGATGTCCAGGCGCCTGCTGGGCGACGCGTGCAAGGGCATCACGCTGGAGCGCGGTATCGCCGGTGCCGAGCCGGGTTCGCCGGCTGCGTATGTCATGTCGTGCCACATGCTGTTCGAGTCCATCGAGGATTTCCTGGCGATCTGGGCGCAGGTCGGCGATCGCCTCGGTGGCGATATCCCCAACTACACCGATGTGCAGCCGCTGATCCAGTTCAGCGAAGTGTTGCCGGCGCCTTGATGGCCGACGCAGGTTGAACCTGAGCCCGTTTCCTGGCCTGGTTCTGTCGTTGGTTGAGAAACAGGGGTCAGAGTCGACTTTCTTCAAGGGATGCGCCATGTCACGGTTCCTGAGCATTGTCATCATCGCGCTGGCGACCTTCTTCCCGGCGATGGCGCTCGCTACCGCGCAGATCCCGGACCAGAACAGGGGATGGAGTGCGCTTTTCTTTTCAAAGGGCCGGAAGAACGGGGCCAGGTGTACTTCTGAAACAGGGGTCAGAGTCTGAGGTTTCCCCACCTTTCATCTCTCAAGACCTCGTAGGGCGGAACCCGCGCAGCGGATTCCGCCGCATGCCTTCCGGGCTGCATCGCTCGATCCGCATCTACGTCATCCGGCGCTATCTGTCGCCGGGGACTTTGAGCGAAGGCGCGGCCGCCCAATCGGGGGCATACACACCTCTCTCGACATAGGCGGCGAAGCTGGAGTGCGGCCAATCCGCCGTCCGCGCAACCAGGTCGTGTTTGACCGGGTTGAAGTGGATGTAGTCGGTGTGGTGCCGAAGGTCTGTCTCGTCGCGGATCTGGTGCTCCCAGAACCTGCGTTGCCAGATGCCGCGTTCGCCACGCGACTGCCGGACCTTCGAGCGACGTTCCGATCGGGACAATCCGCGGCTGAAATCGGTCTTGATGCGTCGCCATCGCGTTGAATAGTCGGAGTCACCCGGTGGCAGGCGCCACAGCCAATGCATGTGTTCAGGCAGGACGACCCAGGCCAGGATCGCGAATGGACGGCGCGAGCGTTCGACTTGCAGGCAGGTGCGTAGGCGCTCGATCTCGTCCACCAGCAGTGTGTTGCGGTGGCGTTCGAGCAGGTTGACGGTGAAGAACCACGTGGCACCCGTGGCGCGGGCCCGTCGGTAATCAGGCATGCCATCAATCCTTTGATGTGCGGGAGTTGTATCTTGCCGGGTTGGGGTGACTGCGGGAACGGTTTCGTAGGGCGGAACCCGCGCAGCGGATTCCGCCGCATGTGTTTCGGGTTGCGTCGCTCGATCCGCATCCGGCGGAATCGCCTGCGGCGGTTCCGCCCTACGCCCTGATCGCCGAGGAGCGCGCCGCCTACGAACAGCGCTAAGAAAAAAGCCCTGACGTAAGCGGCCAGGCCGAAAAGCCCGAGCCGATCGACTACACCGCCAACATGGAAGACCCCGCCGAGGACATCGCCGTCACCGGCGACGGCGCCACCTTCCCGCCGTCCGCGTCCATGTGCCACAAGTGCTCGACGAAAGCCGTGGTGATCATGGATGGGTGTGCTACTTGTTTGAATTGTGGGTATTCGAAGTGCGGGTGAGGGAATCAATATGCGGTTGACGGGGCAAGAATCCTGCTAGGCTAGCCGCCTCATGCACGGAATGGTCTAGGGGGAAGGGGCATGGGGAAATGGTCGCGAACGGTCAAGATCGCAGCAGCCCAGTTTCTCGTAATAGCACTTGTTGGCTGTTCTTCGTCCGGTTCATCCGGGAATGGAGATGCTCACCGGGCAGGCAGTACTCAATTGGACTCGCCTGGGCTCGTGCTCCCGTGGAGTGCACCTTTGCGGCCGCCGCAGGCCAGCATTGATGCTGCAGGAACAATGAAGGTGGGCACTGGGGAGTTCGAGTTCATCCTGCCGCACAAGCTGTACGAGATTGGCGATTGGCATGACAGCACCAATAGCTGGCCTCATGCCGTCGAGATCGGAGACGTCACGCGAGACGGGCGAAATGACGTCGTACTGATGACACTGCTATATGGCGCGTCACCGATGAACGACTCGATTCTGGTCTATGCCCAAGACGGGTCCGGCGAATTGCGAGATCCGGTTGCCTATTCGTACGTAGAAGGAATTCCTGCCGGCAAGCGCCTATATGTCCCGGATGGCGATGTTGCGCTGGCGGATATTGACAGGGATGGATTCTCCGACGTGCTCGTTGCCTTCGGGCAACGGTTGCTCGTGATGCGGTCCAGGCCAGACGGTTTCGATACTCGGGCCTACCCCATTGCCGAGGAGTTCCAAGGCGATCCCCTGGAGGTGGAGAGTGCCCAGTGGATGAGGGAAATGGCCGTAGTCGATCTGGATATCGATGGCGATCTGGACGTCGTCGCATTCAATATCGCGAGCAGTGCGACTGCCTACTACAACAATGGCGATGGAACGTTCACACAATCGGAAGCGGTTTTCGGCTTCGTGGAATTGCCGTACGACGTGAAGGTCTCGGACTTCGATCGGGATGGGCACGACGAGCTCGTTGTTTTGTCCGGCGCACGGACGGTTCACAAGATCTGGATCGTCGATCATCACCGACCTGCAGGGGAAACCGCCTACATTGAGCATGTCCTCCCGCAGGGCGGTTGGAAGTATGGGGGGCTGGCGATAGGCGATTGGACTGGGGATCGGGTGCCGGATATTGCGGTGTCCGTCGAGAAGAACACGCCGGTGGAGATCATTGTTCTGAAGCAGGGGAATGCGGGCGAGCTGAGTTCGCCCTTTCTCATTGATACCTGGGAAGTGCCTTCGGGGATGCTCAGCGCAGACTTGAATGGGGATGGCTGGCTGGACCTTTTCGTGGACCACGCCGGTTGGGACATGGGGTATTACCTTGCGGGCGAGAACGGGTTGTCCCCCGAAAGAATTATCAATCATGGCCGCCTTGGCGGAAATGGCTTCGGTAGCCAGTTGATCGCCGTTGGAGACATCAACAGCGATGGCTGCAAGGATGCCGTCAGGGCAGAGTCAAGCTTGGGGCTCATCGTCTATGTCTCCAGGAACTGTCAGGCACGTGATCATCTCCTTGGTGGAGTGCTGCCACCGATTCGCTTGAACTGATTCCCGCGAACAAGAACTGGGTCAAGTTCTAAGGTTTCCCCACGTTTTCATCGGGCCAGAGCCATTTGATCCAGCTCGTAGGATGGGTAGAGCGAAGCGAAACCCATCGCCCAGTTGCGCGTGATTGCAGGCTGGATGATGAAGAACGGGGTCGGGTTCACTTGTGTGGCTGTTGAAAAGTGAATCTGACCCGCTTCGGCCCTGCGAGCCGGCCCCGGTCGGGTCGGCTGCCGGGAAAGATCCGGCGATGTGGGCCATCGGGAGACTCTGCGCGAGGCGATTTGGCTTGCGCGCAAGGGTTTCAGGTCTGCGCGCAAGGGTTCAAGGCTTGCGCGCAAGGCAAAAAGTGCCGGACTCCGACCGCGAAGGTCCGAACGCCGACTGATTTCATTGAACGACCGACCGTTCTGGTCGGGCCGCGAACCAAAAAGCCTCGCGCGCCGGGTGTTGCGGCTCGCGGCTGGAGCAAGAAGCACCGCGGTTCGGTCCGGGAAGGCCGGTGCGCGGGGCAATCCGGTCGGAACGCCGGGCGGTTTGGCTGGAACGCCAGGCTTTTCGCCTTGCGCGCGAGGCTTTTTCGTTGGCGCTCGGGACTTTTTCGCTGGCGCGCCGGGCTCAGACCCTTGCGCGCAAGCCCTGGACCCTTGCGCGCAAGGGTCGGAGGCTTGCGGTCTGAAGCAGGGGGCATGAAACAGAGGTCAGAGTGGACATTCTCTCGTGCCGCCCACGGTGGCGCCGTTCCTCGTGGCTTCGTCACGCCATGGCAGTTGTCGATCTGGTGCAGGCTCGTTCGTCGAGAGGACAAGGCCAGGCTGCTTGCGGCTTGGGCGTAGGCTTTGGTACGAACGATGTGGAGAACAGGCATGGCGGGCGTGTTGACCATCTGGACCTACGACTGGGTGCCCGCGGGCAAGTCCGGGCCGCGCGGTTTCGTCCGCGACCTACGGCTGCGCTGGGCGTGCGAGGAGGCGGGGCTGGGCTACGAGGTCCGGTCGGTTCCGCTCAAGGACCGCGGGCCGGAGCACTTCGCGCGCCAGCCGTTCGGGCAGGTGCCGTTCCTCGAAGACGGCGACATCACCATGTTCGAAAGCGGTGCATGCCTGCTGCATCTGGCGCGCAAAAGCGAAGCGCTGATGCCGCGCGATGCCGTTGGCGAGGCGGAGACGCTGCAATGGACGATCGCCGCGCTCAATTCGATCGAGATGGTGACCGTGCCCTGGTGGTTCATTGGCCTGTCCGCCGACGCGGACAATCCGCTGGAAGGGTGGGTGCTCAAGCGACTGGCGCACCTGGATGCGGTGCTGGCGCGGCGGGAATGGCTGGCCGCCGGGCGGTTCACCGTCGCCGACCTGCTGATGGCGGATGTGCTGCGGGTCCCGAAGGTGCGGGCGGCCGGCGATTTCCCGTCGATCCGCGCCTACGTCGACCGGACCTGCGCGCGTCCCGCGTTCAAGCGGGCATACGACGGCCAGATGGCGCATTTCGCCGCGCACGACGAACCGGCGTGATCCTGCGCGCGAAGCGTCTCGGGAGCCTTTCCGAGCAGAAACAGGGGTCAGAGTCGACTTTCTCCTTCCTGCGTCAGCCACAAGGAGGTCCCATGCCACGGCTCCTGATCATCGCCATCCTCGCGCTGTCGACCATGTTCCCGTCGATGGCCCTTGCCACTGCGCAGATCCCGGACCGGATCCTCATCGACGGCCAGGACTACGCGCTCAACACCAATCCGCTCACGCCCCGGCTCGTCGCCAGCGGATGGCTGCCGCCGAAGGAGGCGATGGTTTCCTCGGCCAACTGGCGTGGCTACACCGCCTCGTGGGAGATCGCCGACGGCAAGCTCGTGCTGCGGGACGCGACGATCCTCGTCGCCGGGGAAGAGCCTGGCGACTACACGCCGAAAAGCATCCTCGGCGATCTGTTCCCCTCGGCCGCGGCGCCGGTGGTCGCCGACTGGTACAGCGGTGCGCTCATCGTCCCGGACGGGGAGATGACGCACTACGTCCATATGGGCTACGGGTCTTCGTACGAGCGCTACCAGGTGCTGCGCATCGTGGCCGGCCGCGTGGTCGAACATGTGAGGCTGTCGGCGGATGAGTTCGAGCGCTACAAGGCGGACAAGTTCGAGGCATTCACCGCCACCGAGGAATACAGGAAGTCGCTCGAGGAACTGCGCGAGCAGGGCGACGCGCTCAGCGATGAACAGCTGCGCAACTTCATGATGAGCTACTACGCCGAGCAGTACCTGTCGTTGTGACCGATGGATGCGGTGGTTCGAGATCCCATGCGTCTCGCGACCGGGCATGCACGTGGCGCAGCACGCCACGCAGGCAACGCCGGCTTGCCGGAAACGAAAAAGGGAGGCGTTTCTCGCCTCCCCACCATGAATTTATAACCCCCGGAGGGGCTTGCGGCAAGGCGCATCGCGCTCACTAGAATCGCCGCCCTGCCGATCGGGCAGGAGACGCGAGAACCGGACGATGCACGATGACGAGTTCGCCCCGGACAATGACTGGGTTCCCGTTTCCCCCGGCAATTGCGACAGCGTGGCCGGCCCGTTCTACCACGGGACAAAAGCCGACCTCGCGGTTGGCGACCTGCTGAGCGCGGGCTTCAGGTCCAACTATGACCACAGCGTGGTGATGAACCACATCTACTTCACGAGTGTTCCAAAGGGCGCCGGGCTGGCCGCCGACATGGCCCGAGGGCCCGGCCGGCCACGGGTGTATCTCGTCGTGCCCACCGGCGCGTTCGAGGACGATCCCAACGTCACCAACCAGAAGTTCCCGGGCAACCCGACACGGTCCTACCGCAGCACCCATCCCTTGAAGATCGTCGGCGAAATCGAAAGCTGGGAACTGTTCGACCCGGAATTCCTCCGGCACCTGAGGGAACGCATCGAGGCGGGCATGGGCGAGATCATCAACTAGGGACGAATGTCCTGCACGTTGGCGGCGGCGTGGCATCGCCGCTGTCGTGCCAAGCCGGTATGTTGTTGCCACCGGAGCCAGCAGGTGCTGCCATGACATCGTTCGACCTCAGTGCAATCGACACGCCGGCCCTCGTCCTCGACGAGGCGCGGATGCGCGCCAACATCCGCCGGTTGGCGGAAAAACTGGCACCGCTCGATGTCGTGCCGCGCCCGCACCTGAAGACGGCCAAATCGGTGGAGGTGGCCCGGCAACTGCTGGCCGGCGGCAACGGGCCGGCGACGGTGTCGACGTTGCGCGAAGCCGAATACTTCGCCGCGGCGGGCGTGCGCGACATCCTGTATGCGGTGGGCATCGCGCCGGGGAAGCTCGCGCGCGTAAAGGCGTTGCGCGATGCCGGCTGCGACCTGGCCATCGTGCTCGACTCGGCCGAACAGGCGCGCGCGGTGGCCGATGCCGCCGCGCACATGCGCGACACGTTCCCGACCCTGATCGAGATCGACTGCGACGGCCATCGTTCGGGGCTCAGGCCCGACGACCCGCGGCTGGTGGAAGTGGGGCGGATCCTGCACGACGGTGGCGTGGAACTGCGCGGCGTGATGACGCACGCCGGTGACAGCTACGGCGCGGTGGGAGACGAAGCCCTCGCGGCATTCGCCGAGCAGGAACGCATGGCCGTGGTCAACGCCGCGCGCATGTTGCGCGATGCCGGCCTGCCGTGCCCGGTGGTGTCCGTCGGGTCGAGCCCCACCGCCCACTTCGCGCGCAACCTCGACGGCGTCACCGAGGTGCGTGCGGGCGTCTACGTGTTCTTCGACCTGGTGATGGCTGGCATCGGCGTCTGCGAACTCGACGACATCGCGATCTCGGTGCTGGCCACGGTCATCGGCCACCAGCGCGACAAGGGCCGGGTCATCGTCGACGCGGGCTGGATGGCGCTGTCGCGCGACCGCGGAACGGCGAGCCAGCGCGTGGACCAGGGCTACGGCGTGGTCTGCGACGAGGCCGGCTCGCCGCTGCCCGACCTGCTGGTCACCGGCGCCAACCAGGAGCACGGCATCGTCGAGCTGCGGCCGGGAAGCGGGGCGCCGCTGCCCGAGCTGCCGGTGGGCACGCGCCTGCGGATCCTGCCCAACCACGCCTGCGCCACCGCCGCGCAGTTCGACGAATACCACGTGCTGTCGGCCGATCGACCGGGCGAGGTGCTGCGCTGGGAGCGCATGCGCGGATGGTGATGCCCGGCCTCCGGCCCGCGTTGCTGCGATCGTCGCGATATGATCCGGCCGGGAGATCATCAAGGGGGCGGAACATGCGGATCATGCGTCTGGTAGTCATCGCGCTGGTGGCGATGTGCGGAATCGCGACGGCGGGGTCCAGGCAGCCGGAGACGATCGATGTCTGGCTGCGCGCTGGCGTGCAGATCGACGAGGCCGGCCACGTGCAGGACCTGCAGTGGGAAGAGCAGTCCAAGGTGCACGCGATCATCGCCGAGCGCCTGGCGCCCGTCGTGCGCAGCTGGGAGTTCGAGCCGGCCACCGCCGATGGCCAGCCCGCGTCGACGCAGACGGGCCTGCTGATCCACATCCTTGTCGACGAGCTTGCCGATGGGTCCCTGGCCATGCGCCTGGCCGATGCGAAGACGGGACCGTCCGCACGGAGCCTTGTGCTGCCGGCCTATCCGATGGACGCCGTGCGCCTCGGCATCGAAGCGACGGTGACCGTGACCGTTGAAGTGAATGCCGATGGTTCGCCGGTCATCGTCGAGACGACGTACGAGATCAGCGACAAGAGCCGCTCGGCCCGTTACGGCAAGGTGTTCCTCGCCTCGGCCACCGAGGCGGTCAAGCACTGGAAGTTCCGGCCCGAACTGGTGGCGGGCCACGTCGTGCCAGGCTCGACGGTCAGGATCCCGATCGAATACTGCCTGGGAGTGTCGTCGAGCGACTGCAACCGCAAGCGGGAGAACGCGGCCGCGGAACGCAAGCTGCCCGCCGGCCTGTACCAGGGCGACGCGAGCGCGGTGGTGCTGAAGACCGACATCCGCGGCCAGGCGATCTGACGACGGGAAGGTTTCGACAGCCAGCATGGGTCGGGCATGGAGGATGAGATGCGGCCTGCCGGTGATCTGTTTTCCGCGGTGACACCGGTTCTCCCGGCCAGTCGCGGGAACCGCTACTGCGTCCGCTGGCTGTCGGTAAGCCGATAGATGCGCACGTTGGCGTCGTGCGAGGCGATGGGCTCGACGCGGGCGCCTGCCACGCGGATGCCCTGGATGGGCGCGGTGGCCTCGCTTACGGCGCGTCGGACTTCGGCGTCGAGCGGGTCCGGTTGCAGTGCGTAAACCAGTGCCAGCACGCACAGCGAGGCGCAGGCGCCAGCGACGGGCAACTTCCAGCCGAAGGCATGCGTGCCGCGGTCGCGCAGCGCTTCGCGCAGCCGGCGTTCGCCGCCCGGCGGTGGTGCCAGCCTGGACAGGTTGCCGGTCGGCATGTGGTCATCGTGCATCGGGTCGTGCGCCATCAGCGTTCTCCCAGCCACTGTTTCAACCGTAGCACCGCGCCATGCTTGCGCGAGGCAACGGTGCCTTCGGGGATGCCGAGCGCGAGCGCGATCTCGCGCGTGCCCATGCCGCTGAACTCGGCCATCAGCACCACTTCCAGCATCGCGACCGGAAGCCGCCGCAGCGCGGTGTGCAGGCGCGCCTGCTCCGCGGATGCCTGCGGATCGTCCTCGCCGGCAATGGCGTCCACCGCCTCCGGCGCCGCGGGCCAGCCGCGCAGCCTGCGCCAGCGCAGGCGGTTGCGGGCCAGGTTGAGCGAGGCCGTCCACGCCAGCGCGTCGATGCGGTCGGCATCGACGCGCGCCTTGCGCTGCCACAGGCGCAGGTAGGCGTCGTGGATCACGTCCTGGCATTCCTGCGCGTCCCACAGCATGCGGTACAGCGCGTTGTAGAGCGGATGCTCGACGCGACGATACGACGCAACGAGTTCCGTCTCGTCGACCGGCATGGGCTCAGGACTTGTCCGCGGGCAGTTGCGCCTGGGCAACGATCAGCCGCATGTTGCCGTCCGTGCCCGCGGTGCTGCTCAGGACCAGGAACTGGCCCGGCTCCAGCAGGGCGTCGGTGTGGATCGAACCCGACCAGCCACCACTCATCTGGGCGGCGTCGATGCTGGCGCTGAGCGCCACGCCGGACGCCTGAGGGCTGGCTTTGCCTGCGACGTTGATGTTGCTGGCTTCCGACCGGAATGGCTTGCCCGGCGACGTCAGCACATCGGTGAATCCCTGCAGCGTGTATCCCTGCAGCCCGAGCCCGCGGGATGCCTCGTCCAGCGCCGGCTTGAGCGGCGCCAGGCGCGGGTCGGGCGGGGTGGCCTTGGCGCTGCCTTCCAGCAGCCAGAAGCGCAGGCGGACCGGACCGTCCCCGCCCGGTGCGCTGTCTGCCGGGCGTTTGGAGAGTTCCTCGATCGCCTTGCCGATCGAGGCCTGCGTGCTGGCCGGGGCCAGCACCACCAGGCGGCCATCGCTGCTCGATACCGAGCCGGTCTTGCTGCCGGACAGCACGATGCTGAGCGCGCTTTCCGTCGATTGCAGCTGCGCCGGCGGCACCTCGTAGATCCGCACCGCTTTCGCCTCGCCGTCCGCGGACGTGCCGCCGTTGCCACGGTCGCACGCTGCCAGGGTGGCCAGCGCCGCAATGGCGAGGAACGCGACGCTTCGCGCCTTCGATATCCGCATGTGTATTCTCCCTTCCGGTTTCCGGCCACGCCGGGCCGCTCCCTCCTTTCTACACGCCGGGGGTGGAATCCTTCATTCCGATGCCCGTTCGCGCCGCTTTCGCGTCCTTCCGGTCCGGTACTCTTGCCGGCAAGCGGGTGTCGTGGTGCGGAAGATGGGCATGCAATCGCCGGCAGTGAGGATGGGCCTGTCGATCGCCGTCGCGACGGGGCTGTACGGCGTGTCGTTCGGCGCGCTGGGCGTGGCGGCGGGCCTGGGGGTGTGGCAGACGGTGGCGCTGAGCCTGCTGATGTTTACCGGCGGCTCGCAGTTCGCCTTCATCGGGGTCGTGGCCGGCGGTGGCGCGGGGCCGGCGGCGTTCGGCGCGGCCACGCTGCTGGGCGTGCGCAACGCGGTGTACGGCATGCAGATGAACCAGATGCTGCGGCCGCGGGGCTGGCGCAAGTGGGCGGCCGCGCAGGTGACCATCGACGAGTCCGCGGCCACCGCCGCCGGCCAGGTCGACGCGGACGAACAGCGGCGCGGATTCTGGGCGGCCGGCGTGGGCGTCTTCGTCCTCTGGAACGTGTTCACCCTCGTCGGCGCGCTGCTCGGCGACGCGCTGGGCGACCCGCGCCGGTGGGGGCTGGACGGCGCGGCGGTGGCGGCCTTCCTCGGCCTGCTGTGGCCGCGGCTGCGGCAGCGCGAGCCGGTGGCGCTGGCGGTGGTGTGCGCGCTGGTCACGGTGCTGGCGCTGCCGGTGGTGCCGTCCGGCATTCCCATCCTGATCGCGGCGCTGGTGGCGGCGCTGTGGGGCTGGTTCAGCCGCGGGCCCGCGGACGAGGGCCTGGAGCCGGACGTCGATCCGGTCGAGCTCGCGACGCGCCGGGAGCAGCACTGATGCAGCTGACCGGATGGCTGCTGCTGGCCTGCGCCGCGGCGTACGCGATCAAGCTGGCGGGCTACCTGGTGCCGCCGCGCTGGCTGGAGAACGCGCGCATGACCCGCGTCGCCGGCACGCTGACGATCGGGCTGCTGGCGTCGCTGACCGCGATGAACACCTTCGGCAGCGGCGCGGGACTGGCGCTCGATGCGCGGCTGGGCGCGCTGCTGGTTGCCGGCGTGGCGCTGTGGCTGCGCGCGCCGTTCCTGCTGGTGGTCGTCGTCGGCGCGGCGGCCGCCGCGTTGCTGCGGTGGATGGGCGTGGGCTGACCAACGCCTGCGTTGGCTACGCCGATGCCGCGAACGCTTCGGCGATAGTCGGCGGAGCCGTGGGGCGCGCGTACATCTTCGCCAGGTACGCACGCAGCTGCGGCGCGTCGTCGAGCATCCGTGCCGTGTTCGCCCAGTCGAGCGTGTACGCGGCGTTGAAGTCGGCCACGCTCAGCCGGTCGCCCGCCATGAATTCGCGGCCCGCCATGTGGCGTTCCAGCACCGCCACCATCGCCAGGCAGTCCTGCCGGGCCAGTGCGATGTCCTGCGGCAGGCGCTTGTCTTCGGGATAGATGGCCGTGTGCCGCGCGATGCGCCACAGGGGCTGCTCGATCTCGGTCACCAGGAAGAAGATCCAGCGATACATCTGCGCCCGGTCGTCCAGCGCCTCCGGGATGAGGCCCGCCTCGGGGTGTTTTTCGGCGAGGTAGAGCTGGATGGCAGCCGACTCGGTCAGCACGACGTCGCCATCGACCAGCACCGGGAACCTTGGCCGCGGGGTTGAGGTCGAGGAACGCCGGCCGCTGCGCCTCGCCCTTCATGAAGTCCACCGGGCAGCGCTCGTATTCCAGGCCCAGCTCGTTGAGCAGCCAGATGACGCGCAGGGCGCGGGTCGGGGGTGTTCCGTAGAGTTTCATCAATGTCTTGTTCCTTCGGTCTGCGGGCACGCTTTCCTGATTGACGAACAAGGCACTGCCGGATCGACACGGCGCCACGGGACGACCAACCCATGGCCCGCGCAAGTACGCAGGCCCCTGTCGGGGCGGTTGCCGGACTTCCCGGCGAGCCGGGTTGACGCGCCCCGTCGGCAGGGAGAGGCTGGCGCTCCACTCCGACGGAGCACTGCCATGGGCGACCACGTCTACAAGTCGACCGAGTTGACCGGTTCCTCCACCGAAAGCATCGATGACGCCGTGCGCACGGCCATCGAGCGTGCGTCGAAGACCTTGCGCGACATCCGCTGGTTCGAGGTCATGGATACGCGCGGGCACGTGAAGGATGGCAAGGTCGCGCACTGGCAGGTGACGGTGAAGGTGGGGTTCACGCTGGACGACTGAAGCGTTCCGGCGGCCGCGCAGCGGCCTGCGCGCACATCGCGGGGCACGACTCCGACATCAGGTTCGTCCCCGCACGGGCGTGCTTCGTCGCCGGCGCCGGTGTTCCGTCGCAGGGAGCCACACGATGGTGCGGGCGGGTGGCATGGTGCGGTCGTCGCGTGCGGATGGGCTGCGGCGCTCCGGCGTCGTTCCGTCCGGCGCTTATCCGCATCGCTGGAGGCCACTTGAAGATTCCGTTGTTGGGCCCTGCAGGTCCGCTCGCATGCGCTGCGCGTGCCAGCGTTGCAATCGTGCTCCTGCTCGCATCGGGCCAGCCCGCCGCGTGGGCACAAATGCGCGGCAACGACTGCCCGATCGGCAGCTATCGACTGGACGACGGCAGCCATGTCGACGTGGGGAAGGGCAATGACGACCACCTGCGCTGGCGCCGGCAGGACGGCACCACTGGTGAGCTCACGCGAGGCGTGGACGGCACCTGGACGAGCACGCTCGGCTGGACCGGACGCGACGACGGCAAACGCATCGGTTTCGATTGCGACGCCGGACGCATCACGTTTGCCGGCGTGCCCGGGCGACGCATCGAACTGGAAGTCACCGACACCAGCTTCGACGGCGCGGGCGTGCGCCTGGCCGGGCGCCTGGTGATGCCGAAGGGCAATGCGCGCGTGCCGATCGTCGTCCTGGTGCACGGCTCGGAGCATTCCTCCGCGCGCGATTCCTATCCGCTGCAGCGCCAGCTCCCGGCCGAGGGCGTCGGCGTGTTCGTCTACGACAAGCGCGGCACCGGTGCGTCCGGCGGCAACTACACGCAGAACTACCTGCTGCTCGCCAACGACGCGATCGCCGCGCTGGGCGAGGCCCGGCGCCTGGCCGGCGTGCGCGCCGGGCGCATCGGCTACCAGGGCGGCAGCCAGGGCGGCTGGGTGGCGCCGCTTGCGGCGAAGATCGCGCCGGTGGACTTCGTGATCGTCGGGTTCGGGCTGGCGGTGTCGCCGCTCGACGAGGATCGCGAAGCCATCGCGCTCGACCTCGCCAGCCATGGCTACGGGCCGGATGAGGTGACGAAGGCGATGCAGGTCGCCGACGCCACGGCGGCCATCGTCGCCAGTGGCTTCCGCGAAGGCTACGACCAGCTCGCGGCCGTGCGCGCGAAGTATGGCGACGAGCCCTGGTTCGAGCACGTGCGCGGCAACATCAGCTTCTTCATGCTCGACAACCCGGAGGCCACGGTACGCGAGCAGGGCCCCGTGCTGCTGCCCGGCGTGCCGGCGCACTACGACCCGATGCCGGTGCTGCGCAACCTCGACACGCCGCAGCTGTGGATCCTCGGTGCCGACGACCGCGACGCACCGAGCGCCGAAACCGTGCGGCGGCTGCGCGCGCTGCAGGCGGCCGGCAAGCCGATCACGGTGGCGGTGTTCCCTGGTGCGGGACACGGCATCTACGAGTATGAAACCACTGCCGACGGCGGGCGCGTGGATACCCGCAACCCGGAAGGCTACTTCGCGATGATGCGCGACTTCGTGCTGCACGGACGCCTGGGTGGGCGGCGTTACGGCACGAGTGCGATCTACCGCGCAGGAGAGGAAGAGCAAGTCGCCGGGCCCCCGGTGGCCGGTCCTGCGCGGCGATAGCCCGCGAAGCACGCGGGGCGGCACGCGAACCGGGGCGTGGTGCAGGCCGCGAGCCGCGAACCGTGGCCGCGACGGCGTGTCGTACACTGCGCCGCATCCGCCTTCCGGGAGTCCGTCCATGCGCCTGCCGCTGCTCGTCCTGATGCTGTCGATCCCCTTCGCCCTCCATGCCGGAGACACCAGGACCTACGGTGCGCCGATCGCGGAGGATGCCGCCGTGGTGCCGATCTCCGTCGCCGCGGCGGACACCGGTGCCTACACCGGCACCGAACACCGCTTCAGCGGACGCATCACCGAGGTCTGTCAGAAGGAGGGCTGCTGGATGATGCTCGAGGACGACGGCCACGCCGCGCGCGTGATGATGCGCGACCACGCCTTCCTCGTGCCGAAGGACGCCAGCGGCCAGGCCGAAGTGTATGGCGTCCTGTCGGTCAAGGAACTGTCGAAGGAAGCCGCCGAGCACCTGGCCGAGGATGCCGGCGGCGACGTAGTGCCCGTTACGCGCGAATTGCGCATCGACGCGACCGGCGTGCGCATCGAGGGCTGAGCCGCCGGCACGGGGCTGAGTGAAGGAAACCATGTCCGGGGGAGACATGCGAATCATGCGTTTGGCCATCGTCGCGCTGGCAGCGATGTTCTGTGTCGCCGCGGCCGCTGCGCCGAAGCAGTCGAAGCAGCCCGAATCGATCGATGTATGGATCGGCGGCGCGCTGGAAATCGACGAGCAGGGCAACGTCGTGGGCCTGGAGTGGGACAAGGGATCGGCGCTCCAGGCTGCGATCGCCGGAGACCTGTCGCCCGCCGTCCGGCATTGGAAGTTCGTGCCTGCCACCGTCAACGGGCAGTCGGCGAACGTCCGGACCGGCCTGCTGGTCCACGTCGTGCTGGAGCCGATCGAGAACGGGGCGGCCGCCAGGCTTCATGTTGTTCGCGTGCGAACCGGGGCGATGGCGTTCGGGGCACTCCCGGATGGTCCGCGCTATCCGAAGGACGCGATGTTCGACGACGTCAGTGCGGTGCTGGAGCTCCTCGTGGAAGTTGAAGCGGACGGGACTCCGGTCGTTCGAGACATCGGCTACGAAAGCAGCAGTCGTTCCGATCGCTACCGCAAGCTGTTCCTTGCCTCGGTGATGGAGTTCCTCGAGCACCGGACGTTTCGCCCGGAAGTGGTGGCGGGCCATGTCGTGCGCGCGCCGGTCTCGATGACGTCTGCATTCTGCAGCGGAAACACGCGCTGGTGCGAGACACACGCCAAGGCCGACAAGCGCGAACTGCCAGTCGGGCTGCACATGGCCGAGTCGAGCGCGGTCGCGCTCAGGACCGATGCTGACTCGCTTGTCCCGTGATGCATGCCCGTGTAATTGCATCTCGCGCAGCAAGGCCGCCGATTTTCATCGGCGGCCTTGTCGCTTGTTGCACAGTCGTTTGATGCGCAGTGACTTGTCGAGTGCGATCAGAAGTCGAAGCGCGCCTGCAGCTGGGCCAGGTCGACGTCCACGTCCTCGATCTCGAAACGGCTGTACTCGCCGCGCAGCGCGAACGCGTCGGTGAATCGGTACTGCAGTCCGAGGCCGTAGGTCGGGTCGGTGCCGCTGTCATCGCCGGTGCCGGCCAGGCCGGGGATGGAAGTGTCGAGGTCCCAGCGCTGGAATCCGGCCTTGGCGTAGCCGGAGAACCTGTCGGTGAACGGCAGCGTGCCGACGGCGGTGAGATAGGCCGAGCTGGCTTCGAGCGACGTCCCGGCCGCGCCGGGCTCGAGCTCGCCGAGGTCGGCGTAGCCGGCTTCCAGGCCGAACCACTGGTTGAACTGGTAGCCGCCGAACGCGGAGAACGCGGTGTCTTCGTCGTCATAGCCGGTTTCGTCGACGAACGACTGGCCGACGCCGGCGCCGAGGTAGAAGCCGGGTTTCTCGGCCGCCTGCGCGCCGAAGGTGGCGGCGCCGATCAGGACGGCGAACAGGGCACGGGACAGCATCTTGTTCTTGCTCATTGTGTTGGACTCCTGCAGCGGATATCGCACGAGGGGGAGGGAGGCGATTTCCGTGCGACGGGCCCCGGCGGTGTGCCTGGACTGCCGTCGCTGCAGGGAAGAGATGGGCGCGCAAGCGCGATGCAGAAGTGCGGAATCAGGGATGGTTTGTCCCATCGCGAAACTTGGACACGATCCCGCGCGGCGCCGGCGACTATTCCAGCGAAACCCGCACCGGGCTGGTGAAGCCCGGGAAGCGCTGTTCCATTTCCGCTCCCGAGGCCTGCACGGCGAGGATGGCGCGGCACATGCCGGTGGCCGCCTGCGGGAACGCGTCGCGCCGAGTGAATGCCTTGGCGACCTTCGCCATCGATCCGGCGTTGTCGAGGAAACCGCGCAGGTCGTCGTGGTAGCCACGCACGGCTTCGTCGCGGAACACCTGGTTGCCGGATTCGATCCGGTCGGGCGTGACGACGATGGTGCCGTCGCGGCCCTCGAAGCGCAGTGCGTCGGCAGCTACGCCAACGTCGTAGGGCAGGTCGACGTCTGCGATGCGGCTGCATCCGGCATCCCCGCCTTCGGCGGCCAGGCAGGGCGGGGCCAGCGCGGAAAGGAGGAGGCCGGCAACGACGAGGGGACGCTTGTTCATGGCGATGCTCCGCTGTTGTGGGTGCGGTGATTACAATCGATCGCGTCGCGCCGTCCGCGTGCGATCGGTTGCCCAACCATTGGCCTGGTGCGCCGGGTGCGCGCACACTTGCGCGTCGGCCCCGGTACGCGGATGTGCGCGCGAGTCGTGATCCCCCGGAGCCGCGGCGGGCCGCACGATGCCCGGTCGCCGCGGGCCAGGCGTCGGCCCGCAACATTCCCCCACGGAGCCCCGCATGCACGTCGTCATGATGGTCCTGTTGTTCCTGCTGGCGGTGGTCGTCAGCGGGTTCATTGCCCGCCTGCTGCCGCTGAAGGTGCCGCTGCCGCTGCTGCAGATCGCGCTGGGCGCGGGACTGTCATGGATCGGCTTCGACGTCGCGTTCGATCCGCACCTGTTCCTGCTGCTGTTCATCCCGCCGCTGCTGTTCCTCGACGGCTGGCGCATTCCGAAGGGCGCGTTCTTCCGCGACTGGAAGCCGATCCTGGCGCTGGCGATCGGGCTGGTGGTGTTCACCGTGGTCGGCATGGGCTGGTTCATCGAATGGCTGGTGCCGGCGATGCCGCTGGCGGTGGCGTTCGCGCTCGCCGCGATCCTGTCGCCGACCGATCCGGTCGCGGTCGCGGCGATGACCCACAACTCGCCGCTGCCGCCGCGGCTGATGCACATCCTCGAGGGTGAGTCGCTGCTCAACGACGCCACCGGCCTGGTCTGCTTCAGCTTTGCCGTGACCGCCGCGCTGACCGGCCACTTCTCGCTGGCAGAGGCCTCGCTGAGCTTCGTGCTGGTGGCCGGCGGCGGCGTGGCCGTGGGCGTGGCGGTGACCTGGCTGATCGGCCGTGCCAACCGCCTGCTGGTGCGGCGCGGGGGCGAGGACCCGGGCATCCAGATCCTGGTCAGCCTGCTGATCCCGTTCGCCGCCTACCTTGTGGCCGAGCACATCCACGTGTCCGGCATCCTCGCCGCGGTGGTCGCCGGCATCGCGATGCACTACGGCGAGCTGTCGGGCCGCCCGCTGGCGGCGACGCGCATGCAGCGCAATGCGGTGTGGGACACCGTGCAGACCGTGCTCAACGGCATCATCTTCGTGCTGCTTGGCGAACAACTGCCGCGCATGCTGCGCGCCCTGCCCGAGGCGGCGTCGCGCAGCGGCAGCGGCAACGACGTATGGCACCTGCTGGGCTACGTGGTGGTCATCACGATCGCGCTGGGCGCGCTGCGCTTCGCGTGGGTGTGGGTGGCGGTGCGGCTGACGGTGTTCCGCGCGGCATGGCAGGGCCGGGAAGCGAAGATGCCGCATACGCGCCTGCTGGCGATCATCGCCACCGCCGGCGTGCGCGGCGCGATCACCCTGGCCGGCGTGCTGACCCTGCCGCTGCTGATGCCCGACGGCTCGCTGTTCCCGGCGCGCGAGGTGGCGATCCTGATCGCGATGGGCGTGATCCTGCTGTCGCTGGTGATCGCCAGCATCGGCCTGCCGCTGCTCACGCGCGGGCTGACGGCCAGCCTGCCCGAACCCGAGCGCAAGGACACCGAAGCCAACGCGCGCGTGGCCGCCTCGGAGGCCGCGATCCGGCGCATCGAGAAGGCGATCGCCGAGCCGCTTGCCGACCAGCGCGACGTCGATGTGCGCGCCGAAGCCGCGGTGCACCTGCTCGATGTCTACCGCCGGCACCTGGACTACGGCGACCTCAGCGGCGAGAGCGCCGAGGACATGCGGCGCCTGGACGAGGCCGAACGCCGGCTGCGGCTGGTTGCGCTCGATGCCGAGCGCGACGAGCTGTACCGGCTGCGGCGCGCGTTCGCGATCGACGACGTCGTGCACCAGAAGCTGGTGGGCGAGATCGACCTGATGGAGGCGAGTCTGCTGGGCAAGTCGGCGCGCTGAGCAGCACGCCGGACCGGAATGCAGATGCGGTCGCGCTCAGCAGGTGATGCCGACCTCCAGCGCCACCGAGGCATCCCACTGCGCGCGGCCCTGCAGCGTGGCGATTTCCAGCAGCACCGATGCGCCGACCACGGTTGCGCCCTGCTGCCGCGCCAGTGCGAGCGCGGCGCAAAGCGTGCCGCCGGTGGCGAGCACGTCGTCGACCAGCAGCACGCGCGCGCCGGGCGCCACCGCGTCGGCATGGATCTCCAGGCGGTCGCTGCCGTACTCGAGTTCATATGCCTGCGCGAGCGTGCGCCCCGGCAGCTTGCCCGGCTTGCGCACCGGCACGAAGCCGGTACCCAGCGCCCGCGCCAGCGCCGCGCCGAGGATGAAGCCGCGCGACTCGATGCCCAGTACCGCGTCGAGCGCCACGCCGCGCCAGGGCGCGGCCATCGCATCGACCGCGGCGGCATAGCCGTCCGCGTCGGCGAGCAGCGGGGTGATGTCCTTGAACACCACCCCGGGTTTCGGGAAATCCGGGATGTCGCGGATCAAGTCCTGCCAATCGGGCATGGGTTGTTCGCCGTTTCGGAATCACGACGATGCTAGCGGAGATGGCGCGTGGCCACGAGTGGGCACCGCAGCGTCCGTCGCGTCGCACGCGCTGGATCAGCGCCAGGAGGTTGGCTTCGCTTACTCGGGCCTTCGCCGGGCGGTCGCGGTGCGCGCGAGCCGCAGCGCCGCGTCGACCGCTTCCGCCGATGGCGCGCGCACGTCCGGCTGTACGCCGACGCCTTCCCAGTTGCCGCCGCTGAACGGGTTGAGCGGCGAGCCGGTGGGAACGAACACCTCCAGGCCTTCGCGCGTGGCGACCGGTCCGCCGGGGTTGGCCGCGCCGCCGCTGGTTTCGCCCACGATCGTCGCGCGTCCGGCCTGCTGCAGGGTATAGGCGAACGATTCGGCGGCCGAGCCGGTGCGCGCATCGATGACCACGTACAGCGGCACCGTCGTGCGCGGCGCGCGGTACCAGTCAGCGGGCGCTTCGCTGAACGTGCCGGCGCGGCTGTGGAAGGTGTTGAAGATGTCCGCGCCGCGGGTGACGAATGCGCTGGCGAGGTAGCCGACCATGGCCGGCGAGCCGCCGCGGTTGCCACGCAGGTCGACCACCACCGCATCGGCGTGCGCGAGTTCCTGCAGCGCCGCGTCGATGGCCTGCCGCGCGGGCTGGTCGTCGCGGCCGAATTCGAAGTCGGCGAATCCGCGCAGGCCGAGCAAGCCGATGTCGCCGGCCAGCATTTCGGCGCGCGTGATTCCACTGTCGGGGTCGGCGTCGGCCGGTGACCCGCGCCGTGCAAGGGGTTTGCGCTCGCCCTCGCGCAGTACGTGCACGCGGAAGTGGCGATCGAGCGGCTTCAGGCGCGCGGTCAGGGCCTCGGCCAGCGCCTGCGGCGAGCCTTGCGCGTCGAATGCGCCGGCGTCCGCGGCCGAGCGCAGGCCCTGCGCGATGTCGCGGCCGCGCTCGGCGTCGAAGTAGTGGTCCTCGATTGCCTGCGCCACGCCGGCGACCTGCGAGCGTGGCGTGGCATCGGCGGCCAGGGCGCCGGGGCACGCCAGCAGCAGTGACAGGAGCAACAGGGCGGTGCGGTGGCGAAACGACGGCATGGGGAGGCTCCGGCAAGGTGATATTCGAATGGATGCCGCAGCGGGCGATTGCGTCGCAGCGGCATGGCCGCGGCAGGCGCGGCGCGCAGCCCGTATCCTTCAGCCACGTCCCGCGCCGGAGGTTCGTCAGCATGCCCAATGTCCCATTCTCGATCCGCGAGCTGGACCGCGATGATGTGGCGCCGATGCGCGCGATGCTGGCGATGTTCGGCGAGGCGTTCGACGATGTCCACGCCTATTCCGGGCGCCCGCCGCGTGCGGCGTGGTTGCAGCGCCTGCTCGGCAGCGACGCATTCATCGCCATCGCCGCAACCAGGGACGACGAGGTAATAGGCGGGATCGCCGCCTATGTGCTGCCCAAGTTCGAGCAGGAGCGCAGCGAGATCTACATCTACGACCTGGCCGTGGCGCAGGCGCACCGGCGACAGGGGATCGCCACCGCCATGATCGACGAACTCCGGCGCACCGCATCGCGGCGCGGTGCATACGTGATCTACGTGCAGGCCGATCTCGGAGACGACCCGGCCATCGCCCTGTACACGAAGCTGGGCACGCGCGAGGACGTGCTGCACTTCGATATCGAGCCGATGCCGGCTGCTCCGGCTGCGGCAAGGTAGGGCGCTTCGCTTCCGCTCCCATTTTCGCGGCCGGTCACAATCGGCGCCTGCCAACGTCCTGTCCATGGCCGGCGGACAATGCCGGGCATCCGCCCGGGCCGCTGCGCGGGCGGGCGCGATCGGGCGCCAGGTCGTCAAACCAACCAGTCGAGGCATGTCGAAGATGAAACCCGGGTTCTGGATCAGGCGGTTGCTGGTTGTCTTCCTCGTCGTGTCGGTCATCCTGTTCGTGGTCGAACTGGTGAAGGGACACGAGAGTGGCGCCGCATTGAGGTTCGCGCTCTTCTGGGGCGCCATGACGGCGGGCGTCTTCACGCTGGTCGGCTACATCCGCTTCCGGCGCAATCCGGCGTGCATGCTGCCGAAATCAAGGATGGACAACCTTGAGGATTGAGTCGCGCGTCGCGCGTGGGGCGCGCCGGCCACCATCGGCAGGCGCCCGTCGTGCACCGGCAATCAGGCGTTGCCGCCGTCCTGCCCGTCGCGCAGGCGGCGATCGAACAGTGCCAGCGTGCGCTTCCAGGCTTCCGCGGCGGCGTCCTCGTCGTAGCGCGGCGTGGTGTCGTTGTTGAAACCGTGCTGGGTGCCCGCCGGCTGGTACAGCGCGTACTGCACGCCTGCGGCTTTCAGCGCTGCCTCGTAGCCGGGCCAGGCGGCATTGATGCGCTCGTCGTTCGCGGCCAGCACCACCAGCAGCTCGGCCTTGATCTTCGGCACGTCTTCCAGCGGCGGTGGGCTGCCGTAGAACGGCGCCGCCGCGGCGAGGTCAGGCAGGCGCGTGGCCAGGAAGTTGGCCATCGCGCCGCCCCAGCAGAAGCCCACCGTGCCGAGCCTGCCGTTGCCGCCTTCGACCTTGCGCAGGAAACCGGCGGCGGCGAGGAAATCCTCGCGCACCTTGTCCTGGTCGACCTTGCCGAACAGCGCGCGCGCCGCGTCCTCGTCGCCGGGATATCCGCCGAGCGGGAACAGTGCGTCGGGTGCGAACGCGATGAATCCCTCCAGCGCCAATCGCCGCGTGATGTCCTCGATGTGCGGGTTGAGGCCGCGGTTCTCGTGCGCGACCAGCACCAGTGGCGCAGGCTTGCCGGCCTCCGCGGGCTTGGCCAGGTAGCCGCGCGCGGTGCCGTAGCCCTTGGGCGATGCGAACTCGACGTGCCTGGCCGACAGCCGCGCGTCGTCGGGCTTGATCTGCTGCGCGGCGGCGAACTGCGGCGTCAGCGCGGCCAGCAACCCCGCCGCGCCGCTGGCGCCGACCGCGAAGCGCGCCGCGCCGGAGAGGAAGCCGCGCCGGTCGATCAGTCCGTGCACGTACTGGTCGAATAGGCGCAGCACTTCCGGATCGAAGTCGCTGGCCGTGGCCCTGCGCTTGTCGGTCATGGACGTGCCTCCACTTCGTGGGAAGACGGGAATCTAACCGGCAGCGGGGAAAGAACGCGTTATGGCTGCGGTCGACCGGCATGCGGCATCACGCCGCGTACGCGATGCCGCGCACGCCCGTCATCCGGGTTTGGGCGGCGGTTCCGGCCGCTCCGGGCGACCGGGCGTGCCGGGGTCATGCACCGGTCGAATCACCGGATCGACCGGCCGGCCGGGCATCGGGTCGCGTGCGGGGTTCGGTACCTGGCCGGGGGGATCCGGCTCGGGCCGTGGATCGGGGCGGGGGTCGGGCGGGCGAGTCGGCATGCCTGCGCTCCTCGGGCGAATCTTGCGCCATCATTGCGCGGTGCGGGCCGCTGCGCCGTGAAGTGCGGATGCCGTCGCGGAGGGAGTGCATGCCATGACCCGCAAACATCAGGAAACGCCATGATCGCGCACCTTCCCCATCGCACCGACCGCCTGCTGCTGCGCACGCTGCGGGTTTCCGACGTGGATGCGTTCCACGGCTACCGCAGCCGCGAGGACGTGGCGCGGCTGCAGGGCTGGTCGCCGATGTCCAGGGAGCAGGCGCTTGAATTCCTGCGCGGTGAAGCCACGGATGCGCCGTTGCTGCCCGGCGCGTGGCGCCAGGTCGGCATCGCGATGCACGACGATGTCCTGGTCGGCGACATCGGCATCCATCTTTCCGCCGACCTGCATGCCGCCGAATTCGGGCTTTCGATCGACCCCCGGCGACAGGCGCGGGGATTGGGGACGGAAGCCGTGCAGGCGCTGGTGTCGCTGCTGCTGCGCCATACGCCCGTTGCGACGATCATCGCCGCCACCGACGCGCGCAACCTGGCGTGCCGGCGGATGCTGGACAAGGCGGGCCTGCGGAAGACGGGTGAGCGGACGGCGATGTTCAAGGGCGAGCCGTGCATGGAGCACGTCTTCGCCATCGAGCGTGATGGCCACCGATGACCCGATGCGGCACGCCTTTGCAGGAGCGGCTCCAGCCGCGAGCTTTCAGCTCCCTCCCCTGCGAAGGCAGGGGGTGAGGAAGCGCGTTGACGAGCCACCGGCTCGTGCGCTGATGAACGATCGCCAGCTGTGCTGGCGGGCCGGACGGGTTGGGGAGGGGTGCCTTTGGGATCAATGCGAACCGTAGACACCCCCTCCCAGCCTCCCCCTGCCTTCGCAGGGGGAGGAGCAACAGCAAGAGCTCGCGGCTACCTACTCGCTGCCGCGTTCGCGCTCGATCGCGCGCCAGCCGATGTCGTGGCGGTGGAACTCGCCCGGCCAGGAAATGCCGGCCACTTCCGCGTACGCGCGCTGCTGCGCATCGGCGACCGTGTCGCCCAGCGCGCACACGCACAGCACGCGGCCGCCGGCGGTGACGACGCGGTCGCCGTCCAGGCGCGTGCTGGCGTGGAACACCTTGGTGTCGTCCACGTCGGGCACGTCCCAGGTGTTGATCATGTTGCCGGTGCGCGGCTTGCCGGGGTAGCCCTCTGCCGCCATCACCACGCCCAGCGCGGGACGCGGGTCCCACAGCGCGCGGCTGCGGTCGAGGTGGCCGTCGATGGCGTGCTCGATGTGTTCGAGCAGGTCCGAGCGCAGCCGCATCATGATCGGCTGCGTCTCGGGATCGCCGAAGCGCACGTTGAACTCGATGACCTTCGGCGCGCCGGCCTTGTCGATCATCAGGCCGGCGTAGAGGAAGCCGGTGAACGGTGCGCCGTCGGCAGCCATGCCGCGCACCGTGGGCGCGATGACCTCGCGCAGGATGCGTTCTTCGACTTCGGGCGTGACCACTGGCGCGGGCGAGTAGGCGCCCATGCCGCCGGTGTTCGGGCCGGTGTCGCCGTCGCCGACGCGCTTGTGGTCCTGCGAGGTCGCCATCGGCAGCGCGAAGCGGCCGTCGACCATGGCGATGAAGCTGGCTTCCTCGCCGTCGAGGAACTCCTCGACCACCACGCGCGCGCCCGCCTCGCCGAAAGCGTTGCCGGCGAGCATGTCGGTGACCGCGGCCTCCGCCTCGGCCAGGGTCATCGCCACGATCACGCCCTTGCCGGCGGCCAGGCCGTCGGCCTTGATCACGATGCGTTGATCAGAAGCGCGTGCGCACTTGTCGCGGACGTAGGCGAGCGCGTCGTCCAGCTGCGTGTGCACCGCGTAGTGCGCGGTGGGGATGCCGTGGCGGGCCAGGAAATCCTTGGCGAAGGCCTTGCTGCCCTCCAGCTGCGCGGCGGCGGCCGTGGGGCCGAAGATGCGCAGGCCCTCGGCGCGGAAACGGTCGACGATGCCGGCGACCAGCGGACCTTCCGGGCCGACGACGGTGAGCGCGACGCCTTCATCGCGTGCGAGCGCCAGCAGGCCGTCGAGGTCGGTGGCGGCCACGTCCGCGTTGCGGCATTTGCCTTCGGTCGCGGTGCCGGCGTTGCCCGGCGCGACGATCACCTCGTCCACGCGCGGCGACTGCGCCAGCTTCCATGCCAGGGCGTGCTCGCGTCCGCCGGCGCCGATGACGAGGATCTTCATGCAGGTCTCCTTCGGAAACTACCTTGGCCCTGTGGGAGCGGCTTCAGCCGCGAGCTTCTTTGATTCCGGATGGTTGCGAAAAAGCTCGCGGCTGAAGCCGCTCCCACAAAAGTCCGGCGCCGCCATAGAGAACGTTCAATGCGTGGAATGCCGGACGGCAAGTTTAGCCCGCTGAGTCAGGGGGCGATTCGTGCCGCAGGCGTGAATGGGGGTGTGGCAGCGCGGGCGGGGGCCAGAAGTCCGCGCAGCGAACTTCGGGATTGATGCCGGCGCAGCCGGGATCAATGCCTGAAATGACGGACGCCGGTGAACACCATCGCGATGTCGTGCTCGTCGGCCGCGGCGATCACTTCCTTGTCGCGCATCGAGCCGCCGGGCTGGATCACCGCGCGGATGCCCGCTGCGGCGGCGGCGTCGATGCCGTCGCGGAACGGGAAGAACGCATCGCTCGCCATCACCGAACCCGGCACGACGAGCCCGGCTTCCTCGGCCTTGAGCCCCGCGATCTTCGCGCTGACCACGCGGCTCATCTGGCCGGCGCCGATGCCGATCGTGCGCTGGTCCTTCGCGTAGACGATCGCGTTGGACTTGACGAACTTGGCCACCCGCCAGGCGAACAGCAGGGTGTCGAGCTTCGCGTCGGACGGCGCACGCCGGGTCACCACCTTCAATTCGTCGCGCGTGACCACGCGGTCATCGGCGGTCTGCATCAGCAGCCCGGAGCCGACGCGCTTGGTGTCGATGAAGCCAGCCGTCGGCGGCGCCGGCGGGATGCGAAGGACGCGCACGTTGGCCTTCTTTTTCGCGTAGTCGAGTGCGCTTTCCTCGTAGCCGGGTGCGATCAGCACCTCGACGAACTGGCGGTCGAGGATGGCCTTCACCGTCGCCGTGTCCAGCGTGCGGTTGAAGGCGATGATGCCGCCGAAGGCCGAGGTCGGGTCGGTGGCGTAAGCGAGTTCGTAGGCGTCGCCGCAGCCCGCGCCGACCGCCACGCCGCAGGGGTTGGCGTGCTTGACGATCACGCACGCCGGCGCGTCGAACTGGCGCACGCATTCCCATGCCGCGTCGCTGTCGGCGATGTTGTTGTAGCTCAGCTCCTTGCCCTGCAGCTGCGTGAACGTCGCCAGCGAGCCGGGCGCGGGGTAAAGGTCGCGGTAGAACGCGGCCTGCTGGTGCGGGTTCTCGCCGTAGCGCAGGTCCATGACCTTGACGAAGCTGCCGTTGGCCTGAGCGGAGAATGCGCTGCGGCTGCCGTCCTCGCCGATCGAGGAAAGATAGTTGCTGATGCAGGCGTCGTACTGCGCGACGCGGTCGAACGCCGCCACCGAGAGCGCGAAGCGCGTCTTCGCCGACAGCGTGCCGTCGTTGGCGTCGAGTTCCTCGAGCAGGCCCGCGTACTGCGCGGGATCGGTCGCGACCGCGACGCGTGCGAAGTTCTTCGCCGCCGAGCGCAGCATCGCCGGGCCGCCGATGTCGATGTTCTCGACGATCTGCTCCATCGTGCTGGACGGATCGGCGGAGACCTTCTCGAACGGGTAGAGGTTGAGCACCAGCAGGTCGATCGGCGCGATCCCGTGTTCGGCCATCACCGCGTCGTCGGTGCCGGCGCGGCCGAGCAGGCCGCCGTGCACCACCGGGTGCAGGGTCTTGACCCGCCCGTCCATCATCTCCGGGAAGCCGGTGGCCTCGGACACGTCGCGCACCGGCAGGCCGGCGTCGCGGATCGCCTTGGCGGTACCGCCGGTCGACAACAGGTCGACGCCGCGCGCGGCGAGGGCGCGCGCGAGGTCGAGCAGGCCGGTCTTGTCGGACACGGAGAGCAGGGCGCGGCTGATTTTCACCGATGTGTCCTTCACCGGTGCGGCGGGCGGATGTGCGGGCATGGCGACAAGGCGGTGCGGCGGGGGCGATATTGTAGTCTGCGGACCCGTCGCGGGCAGGTCCGCTTGCAGGAGCGCACGACGATCGGCAGGGAATGGAGACGGCTGCGCATGCAATCGAACGAATCCGGCCAGGCAACGCGCGCCGCGCACGCGATCTCGCTGCTGTGGGGCTTTGCCGAGGCGACGGTGTTCTTCGTGGTGCCGGACGTGTGGATCAGCCGGCGGGCGCTGTCGTCGTGGCCGGCGGCGCTGCGCAGCTGCGGATTCGCGCTGGCCGGCGCGCTGGCCGGCGGCGTGCTGCTGTACTTCGCCGGCCGGCAGCATGAAGCGGCGCTGCTGGCGCTGTTCGAGCGCCTGCCGGCGATCGGCCCCGGGTTGGTCTCCCGTGTGCAGGCGCAGCTGCAGGACCTGGGTGGCGCCGGCCTGCTGATCGGCGGCTTCAGCGGCGCGCCGTACAAGCTGTATGCGGTGCAGGCGGCGTCGGCGGGGCTGGGGCTGCCGGTATTCGTCGCCTGCAGCATCGTGGCGCGCGGCGCACGCTTCCTGGCCGTGGCCCTGCTCGTCCACGGCATCGCGCGCTGGGCGACGCCGCGCCTGGGCGTCACGATGGTGCGGCGGATCTGGTGGGTCGCGTGGATCGCGTTCTACGCGCTGTACTGGACGCTGATGCCGGGGTGAGCCGCGGCAGGCGCCTGCTCCATCGCGAGGAGGCTCGCGGCTTCCGCCGCTCCTACAACTTCTTCCGCTCCTGCAAGAGCGGTTGCGGTCGACTGGCGATCAGTCGATCCCGTACTCGCGCAGCTTCTTGCGCAGCGTGGCGCGATGGATGCCGAGCATCGTGGCGGCGCGGCTCTGGTTGCCGTCGCAGTGGTTGAGCACTTCGACGAACAGCGGGATCTCGAGTTCGCGCAGCGCGATCTGGTAGAGGTTGTCGGCGCCGCTGCCGTTGAGGTCGCCGATGTAGCGGCGTACCGAGTTCGCAACGTGCTCGCGCAGGGGCGCGCGGGCGCCGCTGCGGTTGGCGTTGTCTGAACGTTCGGCGTTCAATGAGGCGTCCCCGGTGAGTCATGCCCGACGACGGGCGGCGGGGACAGGGAGTCTAGCGCGCCGCCGTCGCGCGCGCCAATGCGATGCGCATCGTCCGGCCGGTGGCGCCGCTCAGAGCAGGTCGAAATCGAACGCGACGCTGCGCGGCCCGGATTCGACGACGTCCATCGCGATCGACGCGCTCTGGCCGCTGCGCAGTTCCGCCTGCGCAGGCGCGTTGCCGAGGTAGTCGCGCGCATCGAAGTCGCGCGTGGCCACGGCATTGCCGTTGACGTCCGACAGCGTCAACCGCACCCGTGGCCAGGGCTGCGGCCAGCGCGCATCGTTGCGGAACGTCGCGGTGACGCGCAGCACTTCCGGCTTCGACGGATGCGGGCGCACGTCGCGCGCGAGCAGGGCGAACGCCTCCGGCTCGCGCCACGGCGGCAGCGTGCATCCGAGCACGCCGCAGACGTTCGCCAACAGGGGACGCCAGCGCGCGTCGGCGGCCAGGCGGTCGCGGTCGGCCAGCAGCAGTTGCAGCAGCAGCAGCAGCGTGAGCGCGACGATGGCCGCCGCCGATTTCCAGTGCAGGCCGGACGCGTCGAGGGCGGCGCGGCGGCGCGCGAAGCTGGGCAGCGCCCGGGGCGCGGGTTGCGTGGCTGCTGCGGTTCCGGCGGGTGCTTCCGCGATTGTCGCGATCGCCTCGACTTCCGCGGCGCCAGGTTCTGAAGCAGCAGGCGGTGCATCTGCGGCGTCCGGCGCGGCTTCGACATCGGATGGAGCGGAGGCGGCCGCCTCGGTGGCGACATCCGCGCTCGAGTCCGGGACATCGGCCGGAGGCGTGTCCGCGACGGCCACCTGGTCTGCCTGGGCAGGTGTTTGCGCATCGCCGGCGCCTGTCTGTACAGCAACCGGGGCGGTGGCCGGTGGCGCGGCGTCGGCGGCAGGCTCCGGCTCCGTAGGCACGGCTGCCCCCTCGTCGCGGCCCGCAGCGTCCGGTGTGGTGGCCGACGCAGGTCCGGGATCGGCAGGCTTGAGCATCGTGGCGATCGGCGCGATGGCGGCCGGGCCGATCGATGTGGGCGTCGAAGCTCCCAGGGTGACGGTCTGGTGGATCTGCGATGACAGTTCGGAAGGCGCGGCATCGCCGATGCCCTGGATGAACGGCGCGTCGGGTATCGGGACCTGGAGCAGGAAGTTCGGATCCAGTGCCGGCGCACCGGTCTGTCCGTCCTGCGGCGCGGGAGACACGGCGGGTGCCGGCGCGTCCGCGGCTACGCCGCGCAGCTTCGCCGCGCAGCGCGGACAGTGCTCGGGCGGCTGGTCGGTGGCCGGGTTGGTGGCGACCAGGGCCTTGCAGAACGGGCAGTTGATGAACATGGCGCTTATTGTAGGTCGGGGTTACGCCCCCGACGCCCGCGAAACACCACAATTGCGACGTGTTCGTGCCGGTGTGCGTGAAGCATCCGCATGGAGTGGTTTCGGGCGCTACGGATTCCGGGGCGTCGGGGGCATAGCCCCGACCCCGGATCAAGTCCGGGGCAGGCTCTGCGCGCGGCGCACGCCGTCGATGCGGACCCAGTCGCCTTCGGTCGCAACTTGCAGGTCGTCGAACCATGCCGCGTAACGCTGCAGCAGCGGCGCCTGCTGGCCGTCGAGAATGCCCGACAGCGCGATCCGCCCGCCCGGCGCGACGCGCGCGGCGAGGGTGTCGGCCAGTGCATCGAGTGCGGACGCGAGGATGTTGGCGACCACGACCGGATACGTCGCGGGCGCTTCGTCGTCCGGCAGGAAAACCACCAGCGCATCGCCGACGCCGTTGCGATCGGCATTGTCTCGCGTGGCCAGCAGCGCCTGCGGATCGTTGTCGACGCCGACCGCGCGCGTGGCGCCTAGCTTGAGTGCCGCCAGCGCGAGGATGCCGCTGCCGCAGCCGAAATCCAGCACTTCGCGGCCCTGCAGTTCGCCGCGCGCGGCCAGCGCGTCGAGCCACTGCAGGCACAGCGACGTGGTCGGGTGCGTGCCGGAGCCGAACGCCAGGCCCGGGTCGAGCCGCACCACCGCCGCGCCGGACGCATCGGCTTCGGCGGGCAGTTCATGGTCCCACGGCACGATCCAGGTGCGCGCGCCGAACCGCAGCGGCGCGTACTGGTCCATCCACGCGCGCTCCCAGTCCTGGTCTTCGACGTTGCGGAACGCCGCCTGAGACCAGTCCAGCGCCGGGTCGAAGGCTTCGAGTGCCGCGAGCAGCCCCAGCGCGTCGGCATCATGCGGGAACAACGCGGTCAAGGTGATCGCATCCCAGAGCGGCGTCTGCCCGACGCCCGGTTCGAGGATCGCGTGCTCGTTGTCGGTGTCCGCATTGGCGTCGAGCATCGTCACCGCCAGCGCACCGACGTCCTCCAGCGCGTGCTCGTAGCGCGGCTGCTCGGATTCGCGGCAAGGGACGGTGAGTTCGAGGAAGGGCATGGATGCGAGAACGTTCGATTGCCGTGTTTTGCAGGAGCGGCTTCAGCCGCGAGCTTCCGCTTGGCTCCTCCCCCTGCGAAGGCAGGGGGAGGTTGGGAGGGGGTGCCCACGGTTCGCGATGATCCAAAAGGCACCCCTCCCCAACCCTCCCCTGCCTTCGCAGGGGAGGGAGCAGAGTTCGTCACCCGATCGACAGCGCCTTGTCCTTGCGCTCGGCCAGGCGCTTTTCGAGGTAATGGATGTTCTGCCCGCCGGCGCCGAAGCCGCCGTCGGCGAGGATGCGCTGCTGCAGCGGGATGTTGGTCTTGATGCCGTCGACGACCATTTCGCTCAGCGCCACGCGCATGCGGGCGATGGCGGTGTCGCGGTCGGAGCCGTGGACGATCAGCTTGCCGATCATCGAGTCGTAGTTGGGCGGCACGCGATAGCCTTCGTAGATGTGCGAATCCACGCGCACGCCGGGGCCGCCTGGGGCGTGGAAGTGCTGGATCAGGCCGGGCGAGGGCATGAAGGTTTCCGGGTCCTCGGCGTTGATGCGGCACTCGATCGCGTGGCCGCGCAGCACCACGTCGCTTTGCCTGATCGTCAGCTTCTGCCCGGCGGCGACCAGCAGCTGCTCGCGCACCAGGTCGATGCCGGTGACCATCTCGGTGACCGGATGTTCGACCTGCACGCGGGTGTTCATCTCGATGAAGTAGAAGCGGCCGTTCTCGTACAGGAATTCGAACGTGCCCGCGCCGCGATAGCCGATGCGCACGCAGGCCTCGGTGCAGACCCTGCCGATTTCGGCGCGCTGTTCGTCGGTGATGCCGGGTGCAGGCGCTTCCTCGACCACCTTCTGGTGGCGGCGCTGCATCGAGCAGTCGCGTTCGCCCAGGTGGATGGCGTTGCCCTGGCCGTCGGCCAGCACCTGGATCTCGACGTGGCGCGGGTTTTCGAGGAACTTCTCCATGTACACCATGTCGTTGCCGAACGCGGCCTTGGCTTCCGACTTGGTGGTGGCGATGGCGTTGTTGAGCGCGGCTTCGGTGTGGACCACGCGCATGCCGCGACCGCCGCCGCCGCCGGCGGCCTTGACGATCACCGGATAGCCGATCTCGCGACCGATCGCGAGGTTGGCGTCGTTGTCATCGCCCAGCGGCCCGCCGCTGCCCGGCACGCAGGGCACGCCCGCGGCCTTCATCGCGCGGATCGCTTCGACCTTGTCGCCCATCAGGCGGATGGTCTCGGCCTTCGGCCCGATGAACACGAAACCGGACTGCTCCACGCGCTCGGCGAAGTCCGCGTTCTCGCTGAGGAAGCCGTAGCCCGGGTGGATGGCCTGCGCGTCGGTGACCTCGGCCGCGGCGATGATCGAGGCCATGTTGAGGTAGCTCTCGGTCGACGGCGCCGGACCGATGCACACCGACTCGTCGGCCATCGCCACGTGCTTGAGGTTGCGGTCGACGGTGGAATGCACCGCGACCGTGCGGATGCCCAGGGCGTGGCACGCGCGCAGGATGCGCAGCGCGATCTCGCCGCGGTTGGCGATGACGACTTTGTCCAGCATCGCGGCCGCCTCAGCCGATCACGAACAGCGGCTGGTCGAACTCCACCGGCTGCCCGCTTTCGCACTGGATCGCGAGCACGGTGCCGGCGACGTCGGCCTCGATCGGGTTGAACATCTTCATCGCCTCGATGATGCCTAGCGTCTCGCCGGCCTTGACCTGCTGGCCGACCGTCACGAACGCCGGTTTGTCCGGCGCGGGCGAGGCGTAGTAGGTGCCGACCATCGGCGCGCGCACGACGTGGCCGTCGGGCAGGGCGGGGCCTGCGTCGGCCGGGCGGCCGCCGGTGGCGGCGTCGACCGGGGACTGCATCGGCATCGGCTGCTGCGCGCGCGGGGCGTCGGCATAAGCCGGCGCGGGCGCGTAGGCCATCGGCGCGCCGCCGGACGGCGTGCGGGCCAGGCGCACGGACTCCTCGCCTTCCTTGATCTCGATTTCGGCGAGGTTGGATTCCTCGAGCAGGTCGATGAGCTTCTTGATCTTGCGCAGGTCCATGAAGGCCTCTTGTGGTTTGTCGTGGTGCGCCCGCGCGGGGCGGGCGGAAGTTTGTCGGGGTGCCGGCGCGTCAGCCGCCGCGGGCGTGGCTCATGCGGGCGCCCTGCCTTCGAGCTGCCGGGTCGCGGCGATCAGCGCCAGCCCGTAGCCCAGCGCGCCGAAGCCGCAGACCACGCCCACGGCCAGGTCGCTGAAGTAGCTCTGGCGGCGGAACGGCTCGCGCGCGTGCGGGTTGGACAGGTGGACCTCGATGAAGGGGATGGCGACGGCTGCCAGCGCATCGCGCAGGGAGACCGAGGTATGGGTCAGGCCGGCCGGGTTGACCAGGATGAAATCGGTGCCGTCGTCGCGGGCGGCCTGGACGCGCTCGACCAGGGCGTGCTCGGCGTTGGACTGGAAGCTGGACAACTCGTGGCCCTTTTCCAGCGCGCGCGCGGCCAGGTCGGCGTCGATCTCGTCGAGCGTGGTGCGGCCATAGACCTCCGGCTCGCGCGTGCCGAGCAGGTTGAGGTTGGGACCGTGCAGGACCAGCAGCTTGGCCATGGGACGCCGGGGCGAAACGGGCGGCCAGTCTGCGCGAAGCGGGCGATGCTGTCCAGATCGCCGAAGTTTCGCCAAATCAGGGCGATTTAATCGCTTGTTTGAGTTTTGGGGCCGGGCAGGCGTTTTGCAGGATTGGCGGAAGTCGCGGGCTTTTGACGGTTGCGGCAGGCGCCGAAAAGCAAATCCCCCATACCCCCTTTTTCAAAGGGGGCAAAGGCAAGAGCCTTTCCCGAATCCCGAATCCCGAATCCCGAATCCCGAATCCCGAATCCCGAATCCCGAATCCCGAATCCCGAATCCCGAATCCCGAATCCCGAATCCCGAATCCCGAATCCCGAATCCCGAATCCCGAATCCCGGGCCCCTGGATCAGGGCTTGGCCCAGCCGTCGATTTCCCCATGCTCGAACGGTCCGATGCGCTGCTTGAGCAGCACGCCGTCGGCGGACACCAGTACCGAGTAGGGCAGCACGCCCTTGGGATTGCCCAGCCGCACGCCTGCGTCGGCCGGGCCGGCGGCGTCGACCAGGATCGGGTAGTCGACCGGCACCCGCTGCAGGAAGTCCCGCACAGCGTCCACGTCGTCCAGTGCGATGCCGACCACCTGCACGCCGTTCGTGCCCTGTTCGGCGTGGAATCGCTGCAGTTCCGGCATCTCCTCGATGCACGGGCCGCACCAGCTGGCCCAGATGTTGATCAGCATTGGCTTGCCGGCCCAGGCGGTGGAAACGTCGACCGGCGTGCCGTCCAGCCCGGGCACGGTGAACGACGGAATCCTGTCGCCGCGGTCGGCGACCGTCACGCCCGCCGGCGGCTCCGGCGCGGCGGCCTTGTAGGCTTCCTGCACCACGCGCTGCCCGGCCTCGGTGCCCAGCAGCGGTCCGGGGCCGTTCGTCACGATGCTGGCGACGACGCCCAGCGCGCCGGCGGCCAGCGCGACCAGCACGATCTTCGCGCCCGACTTCATGGCCGCGCGCCCATCACGGCGCCCCGGCCGCGGCACGTTGCACGCGTTCGGCGAACGGCGCGGCCTTCTCGAAACCGACCAGCCGCAGCCCGCGGCGCTCGTCGGCCGAGCCGTTGAAGAACAGCGTCGCCGGCGGGCCGATGATGCCGAAGCGCTGCATCAGCGCCTGGTCGACTTCGTCGTTGGCGGTGACATCGGCCTTGAGCAGGACGAAGTCCGCCAGTGCCGCCTGCACCGCCGGGTCGGTGAACGTGTAGGCCTCCATCTCCTTGCACGACACGCACCAGTCGGCATAGAAGTCGAACAGCAGCGGCTTGCCCGCGGCCTGCGCGGCGGCCAGTTCGCGATCGAGGTCCTCGCTGGACTTGATCATGCGGAACGCGAGCTCCGCCTGCGCCTGCCCGCCGCCGAAACCAGCCAGCGGCTGCAGCGGGTTGCGGCTGCCGGCCAGCGCGCCGAACAGTTCGGCCGTGCCGACCACCGCCAGCAGCAGCCCGGCGAAGCGCGCGAACCAGCGCAGCCGCGCGCTGTCGCTGCGCGCGCCGCCCCACGCCCACGCCGCCGCGGCCAGCGCGAGCACACCGTACAGCGCCAGCGTCAGCGGCCCGGGCACGATCCGCGACAGCATCCACACCGCCAGCGCCAGGAACACGAAGCCGAACGCGCGCTGCACGCCGGTCATCCACGGCCCGCTGGTCGGCATTCCGCGCCCGGCCGCCGCGCCGAAGGCCAGCAGCGGCAGGCCCATGCCCATCGCCAGCAGGAACAGCGCCAGCCCGCCGAACGCCGGATCCTGGCTCTGTCCGATGTACAGCACCGCAGCCGCCAGCGGCGGCGCCACGCAGGGGCCGACGATCAGCGCCGACAGCGCGCCCATCGCCGCCACCCCGGCCAGCGAACCACCGCGCTGGCGATCGCTCACCCGGCCCAGCTTCGACCGCAGCGCCGCCGGCAGCTGCAGCTCGTACAGCCCGAACGAGGACAGCGCCAGCGCCACGAACAGCAGCGCGAACAGCGCGATCACCCACGGCACCTGGAACGCGACCTGCAGGTTCGCGCCCACCAGCCCGGCGACGATGCCGGCGACGGTGAATACCAGCGCATTGGCCAGCACGTAGACGAACGACAGCCACAGCGCCCGCCGCGTGCCGATGCGCGTCCCGGCGCCGGCAATCAGGCCCGACAGGATCGGGATCATCGGCAGCACGCAGGGCGTGAACGCAAGGCCGAGGCCGCCGAGGAAGAACCACAGCAAGGTCAGCCAGCGGCCGGAGCCGGTGAGCGCGGCGGCGAGGCGGGTGTCTTCGGCGAGTTCGGCGTCGGGGTTGGCAATCCCCGTGGGAGCGGCTTCGGCCGCGATCTTTTGATCTGTCGCGTTGGCGCCGGGCGTTGCGTCGTTGTCGGCGGGAAACCCATCCCCACCCAACCCTCCCCTTGAAGGGGAGGGCTTCAAATCTGGGGCTGCGGTGACAGCGGCATCTGAACCCACCGGATCAAGCTCCCTCCCCTTCAAGGGGGCGAGAGCAGGCGTTTGCGGACCACTGGTCCGCGCCTGATCGAGCGCCCGAGGGCTATGCCCGAGGGCCGGACGGGCTGGGGTGGGGATGGGTTTCCCATCCGCCGCCGCGACAGTTGCATCCCCCGCCGGCAGTGCAATCCGCGCCGTCCGTGTCATCGGCGGATAGCAGATCCCCTCGTCCTGGCAGCCCTGGAAGGTCGCGGTCAGGGTGACCTTCTGCGGCTGCGTCTTCGTGCGCCGCAGCGGCACCGGCACCTCGACCTGGTCGAAATACACAACCACGTCGCCGAAGTGTTCGTCGTGGTACGACGTGCCCTGCGGCCAGCGCGGCTTGTCCAGCGTGATGCCGTCGGCGGCCAGCTGCAGCGTGGTGTTGTCGCGATACAGGTAATAGCCCGGCGCCGGGGTGAAGCGCAGCAGCAGCGCGTTGCCGCCGTCGGCGATGGCGTCGAAGCCGAAAGCCTGCTCGGGCGGCAGCGGCTGCGCGTCGCGGCCCGCGGCCGCGCCGGCGAGGCCCGTGCCGCGCGGTTGGCCGAGCGACTGACCCAATGCAGCGAAGCCGGCATCTCCTGTTGCCGCCGCTCCTGCACCTGCGGCGCCAGCCGGCATCGCCACCGCCAGCGTCCGCGTCTGCGGCGGATAGCACACGCCGATGTCCGCGCAGCCCTGGTAGCTGACCTTCAGCGTGACCTTGCCGCCGTCGGCGGCCTGCACCGGCACGCTGCCGGCCAGGCGCTGGCGGAAGGTTTCGACGTGACCGAAGAACTCGTCCTCGTGCGGCTCGCCGCGGGGCAGGTCCAGTTCGCCCAGGCGGCTGCCGTCGCCGGCAACGGCCTTGGTGCGGTGCCGGTACAGGTAGTAGCCGTCGGCGATCTTCCACTCCAGCGCGATGCGGTCGGCCGAGGTCGCCTTCGCGGTCAGCACGAAGGCCTGGTCGACCGGCAGCAGGTCGTCCTCGTAGATCGCCGCCAGCGCGGGCGACACACAGGCAAGGCAAAGGGCGAGGGCGGCGGCGATCCGCGGCCAGCGGGGGAAGAACGGCTTCGACATCAGGGCTCCTGTCCGCCGGGGTTCGGCGCGACCTGGGCGGAAATCCATTCCAGGTAGGCCGGCAGTCCGGCGGCGGCTTCGACCGCAACCACTTCCGGGAGTTCGTACGGATGCAGTGCGACGATACGTTCAGCCAGTGCGGGCATCCGCGTGGCCGTGGTCTTGGCCAGCAGTTGCACCTCGTCGGCGCGCTCGATCCCACCCTGCCAGCGGTAGACCGACTGCACGCCGGGCAGCACGCTCACGCAGGCGGCCAGCCGCTCGCCGACCAGCGCATCGGCGATGCGCGAGGCGGTGGCGGCGTCGGGGCAGGTGCAGAACGCGAGGACGACTTGCGGCATGGCCCTGATTGTACGGGGCCGTGCGCGGGCGGGCTCCTCGCCGCCGGCGGTCAGTTCAACTGGCAGGTTGCCGGCGACGAGGACTCGAACAGCGCCTGCGTCGCCCATTCGGGATGGTCGATGAAGGGATTGCGGTTGCCCTGGAAGCTGTAGACCACCTCGTTGCGCGCGGCTTCGGCGGCGTCAGGCGGATCGGCCTGGTGCCAGGCGAGCAGGGTGGACAGCAGGCCCATGTAGGCCGGCGAGCCCGAGGTCTTCACGATCAGGCTGCGGTTGTCGGTGAGTTCGAGGTCGGGCTCGGACTGCCCGGTAGCAGCGTCCTGCCCGCCCTCGTAGCGGATCGCCATGTACATCACCGCGCGCGCCATGTCGCCCTTGCGCGCGTCCCAGGGCTCGAAGGAGCCGCCGTTGCCGTCCGGGCCCTTCACCCAGTTCGAGTCGCCCGCGCCGCTGCCGCCGCCGCGGCCGCCGTTGGCCTCGGTGGCGCGCGCGCCGCAGTTGGCCGACGCCGGGCAGTCGGCGTTGGGCTTGTTGCCGCGATCGCTGTTGTAGCCCGTGTCCGCGAGATAGAGCATGTGGGTGTCGGTGTAGGGCGCGTTGGGCAGGCCCCTGTCGCCGGTCCGGCTGCCGAAGCCCAGCGAGTTGGGCCAGGTGTGCTCGCGGTTGTAGGTGAGCCCAGAGCCGGTACCCGCACGGTCGCTGCCCTTGGCGTAGCTGCGGTTGCGATAGGCGTCGATGACGCGGCCGGCGTTGTCCGGGTCCTCGTCGGCGATCTCCAGGATCGTCCACGTGCTGGTGCCACTGCCGCTGTACGGATACACGGTGTGGCCGCGGATCGTTTCGTGCAGCGAGCAGCGCAGCTGGCCCGGGCTGCTGGCGTTGACGCGCGAGTAGTAGTCGTCGTCCCCGTCGCCACCGCCGCCTTTGGCGACGTCGAAGCCGATCGACGCACCGGTGCCCGGATGCGCGCCGCCGGCGTCGGTGAGCTTTGCAGCGTCGATCGACAGCACGCAGTGCTCGCCGCCGTGCAGCGCGGTATTGGTGGACAGCACGAAGCCCGCGCCCGAGGCCGGATGCGTCAGCGGCACGTTGCCGGACACGTCGCACGTCAGCGCGAAGGCGCCGTTGGCAGCGCTCACCACTTCGTTGAACACCACTTCCAGGTCGCCCGCGGCCGGGAAGCCGGTGGCGCCATCGGCGGGCGTGGTCGACACCAGGATCGGCGCCGGGTTGCCGCCGCTGAAGCTCTGGCCATCGTTGCAGGCGCCGAAGCTGTCCGCCGACGAACCCGCCCAGCTGAAGTCGTCGTAGCCGCTGCCCGAGCCGCGCAACTGCAGCGAGGTCCCGGCGGGCGTGCTGCCGTTTTCGGCCACCGGCAGGCTGTCGCTGGTCAGGCCGGCGGCCGGGCCGCTGGCCGCGGTGACGCTGCCTTCGTAGCCGAGGAACTGCACCACCTGACCGCTGGCGTCGACCAGGGCGATGGCGTCGTTGGGGCCGTTCTGCAGGCCGCTGCGCACCACCGTGGCGATCCGCACGCTGCCGCCGCAGCTCGTGGTGCTGCCGCCGGGCACCGCCGCGCTGCCGTAGGTGCCTGCGCTGCCGGGCGAGCTGCCGCCGCTGTACAGGTGGATCCGGTAGCCGGCCAGGCTCTCGCCGTCGGTGGCGACAATCTCGATCCGCTCCCCGCTGTCGCCACCGGCGTTGTCGTAGTGCAGCTCGTTGACGAAGACCGCGGCCGGGGCGCTGCCGCAGGCCAGCAGCAGCGTGCCGGCGAGTAGGCGGGCGAGGCGGAGGTGCGCGAGGGCCATGGCGTGCTCCGGAGGGACGATCCGGCCATCGTCTCCACCCGTCCCCGCCGCCACAATCCGGGGCCAACCCTATCCACCGGACGAGGGTGGGTGCCTGCGCCGGAAATTTTCCGCCGGCGGCCTTGAAAGGTCCGCAGCCCGCCCCATCTCCGGTGCATCCCCGGCCTGCCGGGTTTTCTCGTCCGCTGGTTTGGCACTCGCCTTGCGCGACTGCTAGAATCCGCGCCCCGTTCTACCTGTTTTCTCAAACTAATCAATCACTTGCGAGGGTTGCAATGAATCTCAAGCCGCTCTACGACCGCGTGGTCGTCAAGCCGATCGAAGCCGACGAAGTCTCCGCCGGCGGCATCGTCATCCCCGACAACGCCAAGGAAAAGCCGACCAAGGGCGAAGTGGTCGCCGTCGGCGAAGGCAAGGCGCTGGACAACGGCCAGCTGCGCGCCCCCAAGGTCAAGGTCGGCGACAAGGTCATCTACGGCCAGTACTCGGGCAGCGCCTACAAGCTCGAAGGCGTCGAATACAAGATCGTGCGCGAGGACGACATCCTGGCGGTTCTCGCCTGATGTAGGGCGGGTCTCGACCCGCCATCGCGCAATCGCTCATTCCAGTGGCGGGTCAAGACCCGCCCTACGACTCGAATTCCCAATCCCGGAGTTTCAACATGTCCGCAAAAGAAATCCGCTTCGGTGAAGACGCGCGCGCAAAGATGGTGCGCGGCGTCAACACCCTCGCCAACGCCGTCAAGGCAACCCTCGGCCCGAAGGGCCGCAACGTCGTGCTCGACAAGAGCTATGGCGCCCCGACGATCACCAAGGACGGCGTGTCCGTCGCCAAGGAGATCGAGCTGGCCGACAAGTTCGAGAACATGGGCGCGCAGATGGTGAAGGAAGTTGCTTCCAAGACTTCCGACAACGCCGGCGACGGCACCACCACCGCCACCGTGCTGGCGCAGGCCTTCATCCGCGAAGGTTCCAAGGCGGTCGCCGCCGGCATGAACCCGATGGACCTCAAGCGCGGCATCGACCAGGCCGTCAAGGCCGCCGTCGACGAGCTCAAGAAGCTCTCCAAGCCCACCGCCGACGACAAGGCCATCGCCCAGGTCGGCACGATCTCGGCCAACTCCGACGCCTCGATCGGCGACATCATCGCCGACGCGATGAAGAAGGTCGGCAAGGAAGGCGTGATCACCGTTGAAGAGGGCTCGGGCCTGGACAACGAACTCGACGTCGTCGAAGGCATGCAGTTCGACCGCGGCTACCTGTCGCCGTACTTCATCAACAACCAGCAGTCGATGTCGGCCGAGCTGGATGATCCCTTCATCCTGCTGCACGACAAGAAGATCTCCAACGTCCGCGACCTGCTGCCCGTGCTCGAAGGCGTGGCCAAGGCCGGCAAGCCGCTGCTGATCGTGGCGGAAGAGGTTGAAGGCGAAGCCCTGGCGACCCTGGTGGTCAACACCATCCGCGGCATCGTCAAGGTCTGCGCCGTGAAGGCCCCGGGCTTCGGCGACCGCCGCAAGGCGATGCTCGAGGACATGGCGATCCTCACCGGCGGCACCGTGATCAGCGAGGAAGTGGGCCTGTCGCTCGAGAAGGCGACGATCAAGGACCTCGGCCGCGCCAAGAAGATCCAGGTCTCGAAGGAGAACACCACCATCATCGACGGCGCCGGCGACACCTCCGGCATCGAAGGCCGCATCAAGCAGATCAAGGCGCAGATCGAAGAGACCTCTTCGGACTACGACCGCGAAAAGCTGCAGGAGCGCGTGGCCAAGCTGGCCGGCGGCGTGGCGGTGATCAAGGTCGGCGCCTCGACCGAGATCGAGATGAAGGAAAAGAAGGCCCGCGTCGAAGACGCCCTGCACGCCACGCGCGCAGCCGTCGAAGAAGGCGTGGTCCCGGGCGGCGGCGTCGCCCTGGTGCGCGCGCTGCAGGCGATCGGCGAGATCAAGGGCGCCAACGAAGACCAGAACCACGGCATCGTCATCGCCCTGCGCGCAATGGAAGCCCCGCTGCGCGAGATCGTCGCCAACTGCGGCGAAGAGCCGAGCGTGGTCCTCAACGCGGTCAAGGACGGCAAGGGCAACTACGGCTACAACGCCGCGACCGGCGAGTACGGCGACATGATCGAGTTCGGCATCCTCGACCCGACCAAGGTCACCCGCTCGGCGCTGCAGAACGCAGCCTCGATCGCCGGCCTGATGATCACCACCGAAGCCATGGTGGCCGAGCTGCCGAAGAAGGAAGAGCCGGCGATGCCGCCGGGCGGCGGCATGGGCGACATGGGCGGCATGGGTTTCTGATCCACGCCAACCGCTGCAATCGCAACAACGAAAACCCCGCCGCGAGGCGGGGTTTTTGTTTGTGCGCAAGGGACATCGTCGTGGTGTGGCTTGAGCAAGGCCGTCCACGGGGCTAGGCTGCGCGCCCATGCCAACCTCACTGATCATCGTCGACGACTTCCTCGGCCCCGCGGATGCGCAGGGGCTGCGCGAGGCGGCGCTCGGGTTGACCTATCCCGAGCAGCAGGGCGCGTTCCCGGGGCGCAACTCGGTGGAGCGGATGGAGATCGGCGGGTTGACGGAGGCGGTGTCGCGGATCGTCGGCGAGCCGCTCAAGCCGATGCCGCCGACGCAGTCGCATGCGAAGTTCCGGATCACGCTGGCCAGCGACGTGGGCCGGGCGAAAGTGCACGTGGATTCCTCGCATTGGTCGGGGATCCTGTACCTGAGCCGGCCCGAGGATTGCCAGGGCGGCACGGAGTTCTTCCGCCACATCCCGACCAACACCGAGCGCGCTCCGTACGACGACGAGGAGCTGGCGGCGATGGGTTACGCGTCGCGCAAGGAAATGTTCGGCGAGGTCATCAACCGCGACGGCACCGACGACTCGAAGTGGGAAATGACCATGCGCGTGCCGATGCGCTTCAACCGGCTGGTGCTGCTGCGGCCGTGGCTGTGGCACACGGCGGGGCCGGCGTTCGGCGACCGCATGGAGAACGGGCGGCTGGTGTACCTGATGTTCTTCGCCGCGGGCTGAGTCCCGTTGTGCATCGTGCCGCTGCGGCTGTCCACAGCGCGGCGATTCCGGAAATGAAAACTCCCCGGCCGAAGCCGGGGAGTGCCAGTGCCTGCCGAAGGTCCGGGCCATAGCAGCCCGTATCGTCATTCCCGCGAAAGAGCGGGAACCCAGCGTCTTTGTTTTCAACGATGCAAGTAGCTGGATCCCCGCTTTCGCGGGGATGACGACACGGCCCTCTCTACGCCCTTGGGTTGGCTTACAGGTCGATGCCGAAACCCGCGCCGACCGAGCGGTCGCTGCCGCTGAACGCGCCGCCCAGCGAGAACGAGGCGCGGCCGATGCGCTTGCCATAGCCGACAGACAGGCCGCGTTCGCCGCCCTGGAAGCCGGCGCCGATGGCGATGCGGCCGCGTTCGCTCTGGGTGCCGGCGGCGTTGATCGCCATGTTGAGCATCGCCGCGCTCATCGCGCCCATGCGGTCGATGCGGCGGTCCTGCTGGTGCAGGCGGCGGTCGACGTCGTCGAAACGGTCCTCGAGCGCGCTGACGCGACCTTCAAGCTCGCTGGCATCGAAGCCGATCAGCTGCTGGATCGCGATGTCGGTGTACTCGTTGGCCTGGTTGAGCGTGTTGGTGTCGCCGGTGGCCATGTCGTCGCGGATCGCGTCTTCGCGGCCGTCAGTGTAGGCGGTGGCATCGTCGAGGGTGTCGGCGTCGCCGGCGCCGGAGATCTCGGTGGCGATCCCGCGCACCTCGTCCTCGTTCAGGCCGTCCAGGCCGCTGCCGGCCGGGCCTTGGGGGCCCTGCGGGCCGGCCGGGCCCTGCGGACCCTGCGGGCCAGCCGGACCCTGGGGACCGGGCGTGCCGCCGCCGGGCGCAGCTTCCAGGTCGGTGACGCGGGTGTCGAGCGTGGACAGCGCATCGTCCACCGCCGTGAACGCATCGCCGACGTTGCCGTGGCTGGCTCCCTGGATCACGTACACCGGCGCCGTCCACGCGCCGGCGGCGTAGGCTGCGCCGCCGCCGAAGTACGACGCCACGGTGCTGCCCATGTCGGACAGCTGCGACACGTTGACCGCGTCGGTGGCGGCGGTGCCGGCGGCCACGTGGACCAGGCGGCGCTCGTTGTCGGTGTCGCCGATCGAAACCGTGTCGGCCTCGGTCGCGACCGATCCTTCGCCCAGCGCGACCGCGTTGGTGGCATCGACGGCGACCACGCTGTTCGTGCCGATCGCAACGCCGTAGGCGGCCAGCACTTCGGCGTCCCTGCCAATGGCAATGGCGTCGGCCACGGCGGCATTGGCCTCGTACCCGAGCGCCAGGCTGTACGTTCCCGCGGCGGTCGAGCGGTTGCCGAAGGCGCTGGCCTGGTTGCCACTGGCGATGTTGCCGATACCGAATGCATTGCTGCTGGAGCCCGAGGAGATATTGGTGTAGCCGAAGGCCGTGGCATCGGTACCGCTGGCCTCGTTGAGCCGGCCGAATGCATTGCTGCGTTCGCCGGACGCCTCATTGCTGAAACCGACGGCGCTGGAAAGTTCACCGCTGGCGATGTTGCTTCTGCCGAACGCCGAGCTGCTGCTGCCACTGGCGTTGTTGCCCGAGCCGAAGGCGCCAGCGCTGGTGCCGCTTGCTTCGTTGCCTTTGCCGAACGCCGAGGCGCCGTTGCCGGCGCTGACGTTGTTCTGGCCAAAGGCGGCGCTCTGATCGCCAGTCACCTCGTTGCTGTAGCCAAAGGCGGTGCTGGAACCGCCAGTCACCGTATTGCTGCGGCCAAACGCGCTGCTGCTGCTGCCGTCCACGGTGTTGCGTGCGCCGAAGGCGCTGGCTTCGCCGTCACCGCTGACCGTGTTGCCCCAGCCAAAAGCACTGCTGTGGTCGCCCCGGGCGATATTGTCATTGCCAATCGCGCTGCTCTGGCCGCCGCTGGCGTTGTTGCCTTCACCATACGCACTGGCGTCGGCGAAGCAGGTGCTGTTGCTGTCGCCGTGCTCGCTGCCTTCGGTACGGTTGGTCGTGTCCGTGGTGTCCTGCGTCCACTCGCCGGTCGTGGTGTCGCGTACCCAGCAGCCCGGGCCGGCGGGATCGGCCTTGGCCGGAAGCGCGATGGCCAGGCCAAGGGCGAGGGCAAGCGGGACGAGCTTGAGGGTGTGGGGGATGGTGGGGTGCTGCATGATCTCTCTCCGTGTTGGATGAACGTCATTCACTTGAAGGGGATTGCCGCCACGGGCCTCCGGCACGGCGACGAGGTGCCGTTGGAAGGAGACCCGGTGGCGGGAAATGGCCGGCGGTTGCCGTGCCGGTGACCGGCCGGCAGTGCCGGACCCTTCAACCACGCGAAGCGGCGGCGGGAACTGACACCTCTGCGCCGCAGTGCCCTGCAACCCCAAAGGCATGACAAGCCGCAGGGGATGTCCCGCCGGCGCGTTCGCCCGGCTCAGCGGGCTTCGTAGAACACGTCGCCCGCAAGGCCGACCGCTTCGCCTTCCGGTTCGAAGAGCAGGTGGAAGTCGTTCCTCTGCCGGTTCAGGCGCAAGGTGCCTTCCAGCGTGCCGGGGGCGCCGGCGGTGACGACGGTTTCCGCTTCGGTGCCGGTACTGCCGCGCAGTTCGATCCGCACCGTGCCCTGCCGCACGGTGAAGTGCCCGCGCACGAAGGCGTGGCGTCGCCGGGTGTTGGCCTTGATGCTGGCGGAAGTCCGGTGGTCGAACTTCGCGATGGTGACCGTGCAATCCTTCTCCGCGGCGACATCGGCCACGTTGCGCGCCGTGCACTTCACCACTGCGGCGTGCTCGGGTGCTTCGCAGCCGGCCGCGGCCAGGGCCAGGCAGGCGGCGCCGAGACCGGCCAGCCAGCGGTGGTTCGCGGGAGTGCAGGCGTTGGTCCGGGCGTGGTCCGCCGCGTCCTCGCAGCCGGAGGCCTCCCAACGCGGGAAGGCGGCGGGCGGGCGGATCGATGCCCGGGTCATGACTCGGCGCGCGTCATTTCGACGTGACCTTCAACTGCTGGACCGCGCCCGAGGCGGGCACGTCGCAGCTGTCCTGGCCGGAGAAGGCGGCAACGGGCATGTTTTCGGTGCCTTCGTTCGCGCCAGCGGCCACGTCGTGGCAGGCCGAGCCGGTCATCTCGCCGCCGTTCTGGCAGCTGATGACCAGGTCCCAGCAGGCTTCGAAGCCGCCGTCGCCGCCGGTGCGCTTGACCTCGCAGTCGACGCCGTGCGCGCCGGGCGTGCCGCAGTCGACACGGGCGGAATCGGGATTGGTGTCGATGGTGCAGGCGCCGAGCGCCAGGCAAAGCATGGACAGGCCGGTGAAGCGGGTAATGGCGTGCAGTGGCATGGTGTGATGCTCCGGAAGGATGGGTGTTGGGGTCAGTCGCCGATGACGATCGATGCCTTGGCGCCTGGACTGCCGCTGGATTCGGGCAGGAAGTCGAGTTGGAACGCCGGCACGAACTCGCCTTCCTCGTGCCAGTCCTGGATCCGCAGCGGACGGGGCTGTCCGTCGGTCTCGATCGTCGCGGTGACCGTGTAGCGGCCGATCGGGATGTCCTCGACCTGGTAGTAGTCGCGCCAGTAGTGGTCCTTGAGGCGCAACCGCAGCTGTTTTCCCGGTGAACCGTCGATCAGCGGCCCGTCGGGCGTCAGGACCAGTTCGACGTCGTTGAAGTCTTCGTAGAAGCCGACCGCCGCGCTGAGCTGGATGAAGCCGCCGTAGTAGCTGTAGTCGTTCACCGGCCCGCGCCCCTCCAACTGCCAGGTGAAGTTGCGCACGGCGCCGTCCTGGTCGAAGGAATCGATCGCGTCGGGATGCAGTTCGAGGGTGTAGGTGCGCCCGTTGTATTGCTTCGTGAAGGTGGCGTGCGCCCGCCACGCGCCGGGCTGCACGCGGATGCGGTAGCGGCCGTCGTCGCCGGTCGAGCCGTGGATGTAGGAGGCGTAGAACACCGAGTTGTCGAGCAGGACCTTGGCGCCGGCGATCGGCTTGCCGCGGGTGTCGACGACGGTGCCGGTGGCGTAGCCGCCTTCCGCCCTGGCCGCTTCGGTGCCGCGGCTTTCTTCGCAGGCGGACAGCAGCGGCAATGCCAGGGCTGCCAGGAAGAGCGTGGAGACCTTCGTGTTGTTCATGTCGGTGTGGGCTCGGGTAAAGGGACCGGCACACGACACCCGGCCCCATCGGGAGAGACGGCTGGGCGCGGGCGCCGGTCGTGAGATCAGCGGCCGAACAGGCCGCGCAGCAGGCCCTTGGCGCTGGGTTTGGCGCTTTCCTGCGTGGCGCGGGGTGCTGCGGCGGCGCCCGAAGGCATCAGCATCGCGGTGGACTTGTTGCGCACGCGCACGCGCCAGCCGGGTTGGGCGATGGTGCGTTCGTTGCCGTAGGCGATCATCTGCACCATCGGTGCGCCGCCGGCGAACACCTCGCTCGGGATCCGGCAGCTGCGCGCGTCGGCGCCCAGCAGGGTGCGCTTCTTCGTCCACTGCGCGACCAGTGATTCAGGCAGGTAGTCGACCAGCTCGGGGCCGGCGTAACCGTCCTGCGCGCTGCTCCACATCACGACCGTCTCGCCGTCCATCGCGGTGGCGTGGATGAAGTAGGCGTTGGCGCCGTCGACGCCCTTCCAGCTCAGCAGCGTGCCCTGGTCGGTGGTTTCGCGGTCGAGTTCGAGTTCGGGCAGGAAGTCGTGCTCGCGGCCGAGGTCGAACTGCATCGAACCCGGCACGCCGTCGCCGCTGAGGTGGTGCGTGCCGACCAGCGACGCCTTCGATGACACCGACTTGCGACTGGACGGATTCGGCCACAGCACGTGCTGCGGGCCGGGGTCGATGCCGTGCTGTGGAATGCTGCGCGGCGTCATCGCGCGGCCGCTGTTGACGGGCTTGCCGTTGCGGACCGACATGGTGAACGTGGCCGGCTGGCCGGCGCGTACCTGTTCGCCGCAGCCCCAGTAGTAGCGGATCGTGTAGGGGCCGCCGTCGGCCAGCGCCATGTTGGTGCTTGCGTTGTCCGCGCCACCCCCGTCCCGCGCCTTGCGCTCAGGCGGCAGCAGGTCGATTTCGTCCCCCAGGCGCAGGCCCTTCGGGATCGCCTGGCTGGCCGGCGCACCCGGCTTGTTGCGGTTGTCGAGCGCGACGTCCATGTACTTGCCGGGCATGCCCGGATGCCGCGCCATGCCGTAGCTGGCGTTGCCGCCGGACATGTTGCCGGCGAAACGGCCGAGCGCGCCGAGTCCGCCCATCCCGGGCATGGCGTGGGTGGCGACGTCGATGTAGAGGTCGGCCTGCGTGGACTGTGCGCCGGCGGGCGCAGAAGCGGCGGCCAGGGCGAACGCCAGCGCCGCGGGAACGAAAAGGGAAGACGATTGCATGTCGAAACCACCCGAGGAGGGGCAGGCCGAACGGCGGCCCGGCCGTGCCCGGTGCGTCCGGGCACTTCATCCACGACAACCGCGGCCGGAAACTGACAGTGGCTTGCCGGTGGGAACCGGCCTCTGCGTACCCGGCAACGCACCCCCGGCCGCCCGCGACAATGGCAAGGTGCCCGGGCGTCTGGATCGCCGCCGCGCTGCGTCAGGGGACGGCCAGGCAGCTCGTCTCGTCGGGCCGTGCGAGGCAGCCCGACAGCGGCAGCCGGGCCCCGAGGTCGCCAAGCTCGGCTACCAGTTCCGCTTCGCCCGCCGAGTCGCCCGCGGTGCGGGCCAGGAGCAGCGACAGCATCCACGGTCGCATCCACTGGGTGCGCGTGATGTCTGTCTCGGCGGGGTAGCTCTGGCGGATGTCCGCGGCCAGGCGCGCCGCCTCCTTGCGCCGTCCGCGTGCGAAATGCAGTTCGGCCTGCGCCTGCATCCGCATGATGGCGTTCGGCGCGCCGTCGTCCTGCGGGCACTGCGACAGCGTGTCGTCCGCTTTGTCCAGCGCCCCTGACCGGATCTGTGCCGAAGCCAGCAGGCCGCAGGTGTCGTAACCCTGTTTCGTGCGCCGGTAGTCGAGCTGCCCCAGAATCCGCCACGCCTGCCTCAGGTTCGCCAGCGCGATATCGAGCTTGCCCTCGCTCAGGTGGGCATGGCCGCTCATCCTCACACACGACTCGATCTGCTGCTGGTTGTTCGGGATCTGTGCGTAGATCCCGTCGGCTACCGAGTAGTACCGCAGAGAATCGGCGTTGCGCCCGGTGTAATAGAGGTATCCCCCCGCTGCGCAGTACGCGAGCGCCTTCGTCGAATGGGGTTGCTTGAAGATGCGGTCGGCGATTCCAACCGCTTCGAAGGCAACCTGGCCGGCCCGCTCGTCGTGGCCGGCCGTCAGGAACACCACCACGGAGTTGGAGAGCGAATAGACGTGTCCGCTGCTGTCGGGCCCGTTCACGAAGCGCGACAGCCGGAAGATTTCCTCGAGATGCAACAGGTACGCTTCGATGTCGTCCCGACCCGTTGCCTGGGCCTGTTCGCTCAGCCCAGTGAACGCATCAAGATGCAGTTCGGTGCCTTCCAGCCCGTACCGGGGCAGCGCTTCGACGACCGCCTCGAATTCGGCGAGGGATGCGTGGCGGTCGCTGAAGTACAGGGCTTCGCCGAGCCTGGTCCTGGCTTCGAGGTATGGAGCCCCTTCGCCGCTCTCCGCCATGGCCAGCGCACCCAGCTCCACCGCCCGGCGTGCGTGCGTGATGGCCGCGCCGGTCTTGCCGGCCTCGCGCGTCACGCGGCTCAGGTCGGACTCGACGCGGGAACGCTCCTTGTAGGCCGCCGTGTCCTGCTCCGAAAGGATCCTGCCTGCCTGTTCCAGGTCGGCCAGCGCCTCGTCGAGATCGTCCAGTCCCATCCGCGCCCTGCCCGTGAGCATCAGGATGTCCGCGGCCGCGAGGGGATCCCTCGCCAGGACATCCGAGCGCGCGCGGCGCGCGCCTTCGTCCAGCAGTTCCAGCGCAGTCGGCACTTCGCCCGTTGCCGGCTCGGTGGACTCGAACACGTGCCCCAGGAAATTCCGCACTTGCACCGCGCGCTGCGCCTGCGCATTCGCGTTGGCCGCTTCGCGCCGCGCCTCGCCGGCTTGCCAGAGCGTTGCGCCGATGCCGCCGGCCAGGCTCGCGGCGAGCAGCACGCCCGTCGCAACGCCGGCCTTGTTGCGCGCGATGAACTTGCGCAGGCGGTAGACCACTCTCGGCTCCTGCGCCAGCACCGGCTGGCCGTCGAGCCAGCGGCGCAGGTCGTCGGCCAGTGCCTCGGCCGTGGCGTAGCGCTGCTCGGGCTCCTCGGCCAGCGCCTTGAGCAGGATCCGGTCCAGGTCGCTCTTCAGCGGCACGTAATGGCGGTGGTGGGCGTCTGCCGCACTGCGCACCAGCAGCGAGGGGCGGGTGGTGTCGGTGTGCTCGCCCGTCGCCTGCGGAATGCGGCCGGTCAGCAGGCGGTGCAACAGGGCGCCCAGGCCGTGGACGTCCATCGTGGTGCTCGGCAGCGCGCCGGTGAGCTGCTCGGGTGCGGCGTAGCCCGGGGTCAGCGCCCGCCACATCGTCCGCGTGCGCTCGTCCTGCGCGTCGGCGAACTGGCCGATGCCAAAGTCCAGCAGGTGCACGTGACCGTTGTCGTCGACCAGCACATTGGACGGCTTGATGTCGCGGTGGATCACCAGGTTGCGGTGTGCGTAGGCCACGGCGCCGCAAACCTGCAGGTACAGCCGCACGATCGCGTGCGCGTCCAGGGCCTTGTCGTCGCACCAGCGGTCGATGCGCAGGCCATCGACCAGCGGCATCGCCAGCCAGCAGGTGCCGTCGCCGGCCACGCCCGAGTCGATGAGGGCGGTGACGTTGGGATGGTTGAGGCGGGCGAGGATCGCGGCCTCGCGGCTGAAGCGGTCGCGTCCGGTCGCGCCGAGTGCGCCCAGGGTCAGGACTTTCAGCGCCGCCTGCTGGCGCGCCATGCCGTCCGTGCGCCAGCCACGGTAGACGACCGCCATGCCGCCGCGGCCCAGTTCCGTGTCGAGCGTCCAGTCGCCGAGCTGTCGACCAGCCAGGTCGCTGCCGGACGGATCCAGCACGGCGGTCGGATTACGGTGCGCCGCGATCAGCTGGACCAGGCGACGTCGCACCGGGTCGGGCAGGGCTCGCCTTGCCAGCCAGTCGTCGCGTTCGTGGTCGGACAGGTCCAGCCATTGGTCGAAGGCGGCGTCGGCCGCCTGCCAGTGCGCAAGCTTCTCAGGATCCACCATCGTCCTCGTCGAGCATCGCCTGCAGGAACGCGCGCGCGCGCTCCCACTCGCGATACACCGTGCGCTCGGAAACCCCGAGCACGTTCGCGATCTCGGAGAACTCCATCCCGCCGAAGTAGCGCATCTCGACCACCTGGCGCCGCTGCGGGCTGATCGCCTCCAGCGCCTCCAGGCCCTGGTCGAGCATCAGCACGCTGGTCAGCGCCGGCGGTGCGTCGGGGATCTGGTCGTCGAGCGCGACCATCACCTGGCCGCCGCCGCGCTTGTCGGCGGCGCGCTGGCGGGCGTGCTCGACCATGATCCAGCGCATCGCCTTGGCCGAGGCGGCGAAGAAATGGTTGCGGTCGGCCAGCGACAGCGGCGAGCCCTGGCTGATGCGCAGGAACAGCTCGTGCACCAGCACGGTCGGCGTGAACGTGGATTCGTTGCCGTACATGCGCGAGTTGGCCAGGCGCCGCAGCTCCGGATACAGCGCTTCGAACACGGTGCCCAGGTGCGCGGGCTCGCCGTCGCGGGCCAGCGCCAGCAACCTGGTGATATCGGTATCGGACACGCCCCGTTCCCCTAGTCCCTTTTCCCCTTCCGTCGGCGGGACGCTAGCAGCCGGCATGCGCGGGGGCAATCCGGCGCGCGTCCGTCGCGCGTGCTGCGGGTCAAGGGTCGCGAAAAGGGATGGCCGCGTGTCCCGCGGCGGCGGCGCGCGGCGTGGCGGCTATTCGAGCCAGGGATTGCGCATCGGTTCCAGCGCGGCGACGTCCGGCGCGGTTCGCACGCGTTCGACCTGCTCGCGCAGCTGCGCGGCGATCTTCTCCTCGACCGGCACCTTGTCCTGGTCGAGCAGGCGCTGGTAGGCGGCGATGGCCTCGTCGCGGCGCCCGAGGCGCAGGTAGGCGTTGCCCAGTTCGACGCCGGCGTCGACCTTCTGCGGCAGCTGCGCGACGACTTCCTCCAGCCGGCTCGCCACCAGCGCCCAGTCGCTGCCGTTCTCCTTGTAGATGTAGTCCATGACCTTGAAGTGCAGGCTGCTGGCGCGTGTCTGCGGCCGCTCCATGCTGCCGCGCCAGATACCGAAGTTGCCGCGGCGCGCGACCATGCGCATGTCCTTGAACACCACCTTGGGATCCCAGTCCCACTGCGGCCAGCGCAGGGTGTCGCTCATCGGATAGACGAACCAGCCTTCGTAATGGCCGCGCACGTTGGTGTCGGCTAGCGACTCCACCCGGCGCCGGAACGACATCCGCGCGCCGCGCATCTGCTGTTCGCCGACCCAGTAGTCGACGTAAAGCGGCAGGCCGGAACCTTTGATGTGGCGATCGTGGAAAGCGCGCAGTTCGTGGAAGCGCTGGCCCAGGTCGAGGCCCTCGTTCATGAACTGGCGATACGCGTTGCCGGTGCCGCCGGCCAGCGCGTTGTGGTACTCCCACAGGCGCGGTTCGCGCAGCGTCATCGCCGCCGCGGCGATGTACAGCAGCGCCACGCCGGCCAGCAGTGCCGGGCTGCGCCGCCGCCACGCCCAGGCCAGCACGCCCCCGGCGAACACCGCGGCGCCCACCAGCGCCGGCATCGCGTGGCGCACGCCGCCCCAGATGCCGTCGGAGCCGACCAGCGCGAGCATGTGGAAACCGGAGGCGACGGCGACCATCGCCAGCGACCAGCGCGCCGGAGCCGGCAGGTCGTGGTGGAAGGCAAGCGGCAGCCCGGCGAGTGCGAGCACCAGCAGCGCCAGCGGCAGCTTCGCCGCCAGGATCGACGGCCAGCTGAACCATGGCGGATGGCCGTAGTGCACCTTGCCCCAAACGAAATGCATGCCGATGCCGCGACCCTCGACGCCGGTGCGCACGGTGTCCGCCAGGCCCCACAGGTAGGCGCGCGGCAGCAGTGCGTGGTCGTCGGCGAAGTGCAGCGCGGCGCGCCAGTGCGGCAGGGTCAGCTCGTCGATCTTCTCGGCCATCGGCCGGTTGAAGGCATCGCCGCCGTTGGCGCCGGCATGGAAACGCAGCCCGTACGCCGACCACAGCAGCGCGACCGCCAGGCCCGCGGCCGCCAGCAGCATCGCGTGCCTGCGCAGCGCCTCGCGCGCGCCCTGTTTCCAGCCCGCCTGTGCGGCCAGCACCAGCAGCAGGGCAAGGCCCGCCAGCCCGGCCAGCGCCGAATGCTTGGCCGCTAGCGCCAGCCCCATCCCCGCGCCGCAGGCGATCGCCCAGCGCCAGCGCCAGCTCGACGCGAGCATCGCAGCGGCGACCGCGGCGATGCCCAGCGCCAGGGCCAGCGGCAGGTCGGTCATCACCACCGGCAGGTGCGCGGCGACGGTGGGTTCGAGCGCGAGGAAGGCCAGCGTGCCGGCCGCCCACGGCAGCCCGCAGGCGCGCCACAGCAGCGCGCCCAGCGCCAGGAGCAAAAGTCCGTGGAAGGTCCACAGCGCCACGCGCGCCCGGGTTTGCGCGGCGCGCGCATCGTTGTCGAGGAACATGGTCTGTTCGACCCACTCGCGTTCCTGCGCCTTTTCCGCCAGCGCCTTCGACGGCCGCAGCCGGAAGTCCGCGGGCATCGCCGCGCCGACCCACAGCTTCACCAGCGGCGGGTGCTCGGGATTGAGATGGAAGCCCTTGCCGCGCGCGTAGCTGGTGCCGGCGACGATGTGCCAGGGCTCGTCGATGGTGAAGCTGTCCAGGCGGGTGCCGGCCGATGAGCGCAGCACGGCCAGCAGCACCAGTGCGAGCAGCAGGGCCGCACCGAGCCAGCGGCCGCGACTGCTCGTGCGGTCGTCGGGGTCGGGGGGCGGGTCCATGGGCGATCCAACGCCGTCCGGCATGGCCGGCGGACAGCCGTGCGCGGCTCGCCGATAATGGCCGCGTCTTCCCGTGGTCGAGCGCATGCCAGCACCTTCCCGAAACGCCACCATCGCCCTTGCCGCCGGCGGCACCGGCGGGCACCTGTTCCCGGCCGAGGCGCTGGCGCGCGAACTGCAGCGGCGCGGGCACGCGGTGGTGATCTACACCGAGCGGCGCGGCGCGCAGTACGTGAAGGCGCTCGAAGGCATCCCGCACCTGGTGCTGCCGGCGCGCAGCCTGGCCGGCGGCCTGGGCGGCAAGCTGGCGGCGGCGTTCACGATCCTGCGGGCGACGCTGCAGGCGCGGCGCGACATGAAGCGTCGCGCAGTGGCGCTGCTGGCGGGCTTCGGCGGCTACCCGAGCTTCGCGCCGGCGGTGGCGGCGAAGAGCCTGCAGCTGCCGCTGCTGCTGCACGAACAGGCTACGCGCCTGAGCATGGCCAACCGTCGGCTGCTGTCTTATGCGGACGCGCTGGCGACCTCGTTCCCGCACGTGGCCGGCGCGGATGGCTTCGACCCCGCGCGCATCACCGAAACCGGCAACCCGGTGCGCGCGGAAATCCTCGCCGCGCGCGGCGACTACCCGGCGCTGTCGTCGGACACGCCGATCGATCTTCTGGTGGTCGGCGGCAGCCAGAGCGCGCGGGTGTTCGGCGAAGTTGTCCCGCCGGCGCTGCTGGCGCTGGCGCCGGAGATCCGCAGCCGCCTGCGCGTGGCGCTGCAGTACAAGGGCGAGGACGCCGACGCGATTGCAGCGCAGCTGCGCGAGGTCGGCATCGTGGCCGAGGTGCGTCCGTTCTTCGACGACATGGGCATGCGCCTGCGCGCCGCGCACCTGGTCATCACCCGCGCCGGCGCGACCACTGCCGCCGACCTGCTTACCGTCGGCCGGCCGGCGATCTTCGTGCCGATCCCGCACGGCGGCTCGCGCGACGAGCAGCGGCGCAATGCCGAGACGCTGGCCGAGGCGGGCGTGGGCTGGTGCGTGCCGGAGCCTGAACTCACCGTGGAAAAGCTGACCGCGTTGCTGGGCGAGCTGTTCTCCTCGACGATCAAGCTGCCGCAGGCGGCGGCGGTGGCCGCGTCGATGGGGCGGCCGCGTGCGGCGGCGGAGCTGGCGGACCTGGTGGAGAGGATGCTGACGGAGTGAATGCTACGTTTGCGGCGAACCGCTTGTCTCCGTCCCCTTCAAGGGGAAGGTCGGGAAGGGGATGGGTTTGGCCGCGGCGGACGGGAAGCCCATCCCCACCCAACCCTCCCCTTGAAGGGGAGGGCTCACAAGGGCAGGCGATCACCATCATGTTTGCGATGAACTAGCTGCGCGGCCAACCGCTTGTCTCCTTCCCCTTCAAGGGGAAGGCCGGGATGGGGATGGGTTTGGTCGCGGCGGACGGGAAACCCATCCCCACCCAACCCTCCCCTTGAAGGGGAGGGCTCAAAACCCGCGCTACGGAACGAATTGATGAACGACCGAGACAGCGACATCCTCATCATCGGCGGCGGCCACAACGGCCTGGTCTGTGCGGCGTATCTCGCAGCCGCCGGCCTCAAGGTCCGCGTGCTCGAACGCCGGAGTGTCGTCGGCGGGGCCGCGGTGACCGAGGAGTTCGTCCCCGGCTTCCGCAACTCGGTCGCCAGCTACACCGTCAGCCTGCTCAACCCGCAGGTGATCGCCGATCTGCGCCTGGCGCAGCACGGCCTGCGCGTGGTCGAGCGGCCGTACGCGAACTTCCTGCCGCTGCCCGATGGCCGCGCGTTCCGCCTCGGCGGCGAACGCACGCAGGACGAAGTCGCGCAGTGGTCGGCGCGCGACGCGCAGCGGTTGCCGGAGTACTACGCGATGCTCGAACGCGTCGTCGTCGTATTGCGCGAACTGATGACGCGCACGCCGCCGAACGTGTCCGACCGCTTCGTGCTCGCCGACTGGCTGGCCTCGCTGTCGGTGGCGAAGCAGTTGAAGCACCTGGACATGCGCGGCCGCCGCGACCTGCTCGACCTGTTCACCAAGTCCGCCGGCGAGATGCTCGACCAGTGGTTCGAATCCGAGCCGCTCAAGGCAGTGCTCGGCTGGGACTCGGTGGTCGGCAACTTCGCCAGTCCCTACACGCCCGGCAGCGCCTACGTTCTGTTGCACCACGTGTTCGGCGAGGTCAATGGCAAGTCCGGCGTCTGGGGCCACGCGATCGGCGGCATGGGCGCGATCACGCAGGCAATGGCGAAGGAGTGCGCGGCGCGCGGGGTTGTCGTCGAAACCGGTGCGGACGTCGCGCAGCTGCTGGTCGAAGGTGGCACGGCGGTCGGCGTGGCGCTGGCGGACGGGCGCGAGTTCCGCGCGGGCACTGTCGTGTCCAACCTCAACCCGAAGCTGCTCTACACGAAACTCGTCGAACCCGATGTGCTCGACGACGACACCGCGCAGCGCATCGAAGGCTACCGCTGCGGTTCGGGCACGTTCCGCATGAACGTGGCGCTGTCCGAACTGCCCGACTTCAACGCCGCGCCCGGCAGCGCGCTGCAGCCGCACCACCAGAGCGGGATCCTCATCGGCCCGTCGCTGCGCTACTTTGAACAGGCGTACTTCGATGCGAAATCGAAGGAACACAACGCCGGCTGGGCGCGCGCGCCGATCGTGGAGCTGGTGATCTCGTCGACGCTCGACGACACGCTCGCACCGCCCGGCCAGCACGTGGCCAGCCTGTTCTGCCAGCACGTGCATCCGGAGGTGGACGGCGGCTGGGATGCGCATCGCGAGACGGTCGCGAACCTGATGATCGACACCGTCGATACCTACGCGCCGAACTTCCGCGCCAGCGTGCTGGGCTACCAGGCGCTGTCGCCGCTGGACCTGGAGCGCACCTTCGGGCTGGTGGGCGGCGACATCTTCCACGGCTCGCTGGGCCTGGACCAGCTGTTCAGCGCGCGCCCGCTGCTGGGGCAGGGCAACTATCGCGGTGCGCTGCCGGGGCTGTACCTGTGCGGCTCGGGCACGCACCCGGGCGGCGGCGTCACCGGGCTGCCCGGCCGCAACGCCGCCCGCGAGATCCTGCGCGACCTGCGCCGCGGTCCGCGCCCGTGAACAGGCTGCGTTCGCCGTAGGTCGGGGCTACGCCCCCGACGGCTTTTGATCTTCATGCACTCCCACGCACGAAGCATGGAGCCGGGAACGGTTTGCGTGCCGGAGCGGATTCGCCGCGAACGTCGTGGGTCGTGCCCAAGGCCGTCGGGGGCGTAGCCCCGACCTACGGCGGGGGAAATCCGCGGCCGAGGTTGCGGGCGCGGGTACGTGGCCGCAATTCCTGTACCAGCGGGTCCTTTTTTGCACTGCAGCGTGCAAAGACACTAACGATTCCTTCACGATCACTTCGCACCCGACGTGGGGGAGGGAGCAAAAGCCCGGAACGGTCTCGCCGCTCCGGGCTTTTTTTATGTCCGGTGCCACAATCGCGGCGTGAACGACTCCACGCCCCCTCCGACGCCTCCCGACGACCCCGTCATCGTCCGCGCGCTGGCCCGGTTTGCGCCCGAGGTCCAGTCCGACGCGGCGCTGCGCGCGAAGCTGGCCCGGGTCGCGACCGCCAGCGACTTCGCCATCGCCGTGCTCGCGCGCCAGCCCGACGTGCTGGCGCGGCTGGCCGCCGACGATGGCGCCGCGCCGCCCTCGGCCCCCGTGCTCGATGCCGACAACCAGGCCGACTGGCCGGCCCTGCTGCGGCGCCATCGCGCCGCCGGGTCGGCGCGACTGGTCTGGCGCGACGTGCTCGCGCTGGACGATGTCGAAGCCACCCTCGCCGGCAGCACTGCGCTGGCCGAACAGTGCCTGCAGGTGGCGCTGGCGGCGCTGGAGGCCGATTTCGCTGCCCGCCACGGCGTGGTGCGCGACGGCGGCGGCAACGTGCAGCGGCTGGTCGTGTTCGGCCTGGGCAAGCTCGGCGGCGGCGAGCTCAACTTCAGCTCCGACATCGACCTGGTCTACGCGTATGCAGAAGACGGCCAGAGCGATGGCGCGCGCCCGCTCGCGGCCGAGGCGTACTTCGCCCGGCTCGGGCAGCAGCTGGCGAAGCTGCTCGACGAGGTGACGGCCGACGGGTTCTGCTACCGCGTCGACCTGCGCCTGCGGCCGTTCGGCAACGCCGGGCGGGTGGCGCTGTCGTTCGCGGCGATGGAGCAGTACTTCCAGCGCGAGGGCCGCGACTGGGAGCGCTACGCCTGGCAGAAGGCGCGCCCGGTGGCGGGCGACATCGCCGCCGGCGAAGGCTTCCTGGTCGCGCTGCGGCCGTTCATCTATCGCCGCTACCTGGACTTCGGCGCACTCGACGGCCTGCGCACGATGAAGGCGGCGATCGCCGCGGAGGTCGCGCGCAAGGACCTGGCCGACGACATCAAGCGCGGGCCGGGCGGGATCCGCGAGATCGAGTTCCTCGCCCAGGCACTGCAGCTGATCCACGGCGGCCGCAACGCCGAATTGCGCGGCCGCAGCCTGCTGCGCGCACTGCACGCGCTGTGCGAAGCCAACCACCTGTCCGCCGAGGCGCGCGACCTGCTGGTCGCGGCCTATCTCCACCTGCGGCGGCTCGAGAACCGGCTGCAGATGCTGCGCGACGCGCAGGTGCACGCGCTGCCGGACGACGCGAGCGACCGCATCCGCATCGCGACGGGCCTGGCTTATCCGGACTGGCCGGCGCTGCGTACCGAGCTCGACGCGGTGCGCGAGCGAGTGGCGACCGAATTCGACGCGTTGCTCGCACCACGCCGGCGCAAGCCCGATGCCGGCGCGCTGACCGCCTACTGGCAGGCGCTGCCCGAAGGCGGCGACCGCGAGGCGTTGGCCGATGCGGGTTACGCCGATCCGGCTGCCGCGGACACCGCGCTGCGCGACTTCGTCCGCACGCCCGGCGTGCGCGACCTGTCCGACGGCGCGCGCGCGCGCCTGGACCGCGTGGTGCCGGTGCTGGTGCAGGCAGCGGGCGCGGCGATCGACTCGCAGCTGGTGTTGCGCCGGCTGCTCGCGCTGCTGCACAACATCCTGCGCCGCGCCAGCTACCTCGCGCTGCTTGACGAGCAGCCGGCCGCGCTGTCGCGGCTGGTCTACGCGGTGGTGCGCAGCGCGTTCCTCGCCGAGCGCGTGGCGACGCTGCCGCTGCTGCTCGACGAACTGCTCGACGCGCGCGTCGCCGGCCCGCTGCCCGAGCGCGGCGACTTCGCGCCGCAGTGCGCGCAGGCGCTGGCGCACGAAGACACCGAAGCCGCACTGATGGTGCTCAACGAAACCCGGCAGGCGCTGAGCTTCCGCATCGCCCTGGCCACGCTCGACGGCCGCCAGCATGCGCAGGAGAGTGCTCGCCAGCTCGCGTGGCTGGCCGACGCGGTACTGGGCGTGGTGCTGCAGCTGGCGCTGCGCGAGATGCGGCGCGCCCACGGCGACATCGCCGGCGCGCGCTTCGGCATCGTCGGCTACGGCAGCCTGGGCGGCGAGGAACTGGGGTTCGGTTCCGACCTGGACCTGGTGTTCCTCTACGACGCGCCGCGCGTGGGCGAGGGCGGGGAGCTGCAGTCCGAGCCTGCCCCCGCGCAGGCAGGGCGCGTGCGTCCGCTCGACGCCGCACGCTGGTTCGCGCGGCTGGCGCAGAAGATCGTGGCCCTGCTCGGTACGGTGACCGCCGCCGGGCGGCTGTACGACATCGACGTGCGCCTGCGCCCGGACGGCGGCAAGGGCCTGCTGGTGTCGACGCTGGCCAGCTACGACGAGTACCAGCACCATCGCGCCTGGACCTGGGAACACCAGGCGCTGGTGCGCGCACGCTTCGTGGCCGGCGACGGTTCGCTGGGCGACGCGTGGCGCGCGATCCGCAGCGACACACTCGGCCGCCCGCGCGGCGCGGCCGCGTTGCGCGAGGACGTGGACGCGATGCGCCGCCGCATGCGCGCCGAGCTCGACCGCAGCGACGCTTCCGGCTTCGACCTCAAGCAGGGCGAGGGCGGGCTGGTGGACCTGGAGTTCCTGCTGCAATACCTGGTGCTGCGCGACGCCGCGCAGGCGCCGTCGCTGCTGCGCCCGCGCGACACGCCCGGGTTGATCGACGCCTGCGCGGGGGCGGGGGCGCTCGACGACCACGCCGTGGCCGCGCTGCACGATGCGCACGGCGTGCTGCTCGCCGCCGGACTGGAGTGCACGCTCGACCGCCGCCGGCGCTGGGTGGTGGAGAACGACGCCGTCGCCGCGGCGCGTGCCGCCGTGCGTGCGGCGGTGCACGCCGCCGGCCTGGTATTCGACGAACGCCGCGCCGCGCCGCGCGAGGACACGCGCGCGATGCGTCAACTGCGCGACGAGCGCTGATCCGCTTGCGCAACATCAATGGCTTAGGCGCCCGGTAGTGGTGTCACGGCGGCCTGCCGCGCGACGGCGTATAACGGCGGAGGCCTTCCACCGTGAGCGGCCCATGCGCAGCATCCTGCCGGTCATCGCCTGTCTCACCCTGCTCTCGGCCGGCTGCGAACGCGCCGCCTTGACCGCCGAAGGCGTCACCGCGGAGGCCGCCGAAACCGGCGACGCGGACGCCGATCGAGCTTTTGCCGCCGGCACCCGCGGCCTGGTCGTCGCCAGGCCCGCGAGCCTGCCCGCCGGCGCGGACGCCATCGCCGCGGCGCCGCCACGCACCGGTGGCCCGCTGCCGGCGCTGCGCGTCCCGGCGCAGCCGTTCGTCAAGACCGAGTACGCGCGCTTCGACGAACCCTGGGCGATGACTTTCCTGCCCGACGGACGCCTGCTGGTCACCGAGAAGCAGGGCCGCCTCAGGCTGTTCGACCCCAACACCAGGCAGGTCGGCGAGATCATCGGCGTGCCAGTCGTGGCCTACGGGGGCCAGGGCGGGTTCGGCGACGTGGTGCTGCATCCGCAGTTCGCCGGCAACCGGCTGGTCTACATCAGCTACGCCGAGCAGGGCGACGGCAGCACGCGCGGTGCCGCGGTGACGCGCGCGACGCTGACGCTGGACGCAGGCAGTGGTGGCAGCCTGTCCAACCTGCAGGTGGTCTGGCGGCAGGTCCCCAAGGTCGGCGGCAGCGCGCACTACAGCCATCGCATCGCCTTCGACCGCTTCGGCAAGCTGTTGATCAGTTCCGGCGAACGCCAGCAGATGACCCCGGCGCAGGACATGCAGTCGAACCTGGGCAAGATCGTGCGTCTCAACGCCGACGGCAGCGTGCCGGCCGACAATCCCTTCGTCGCGCAGGGTGGCGTCGCCGCGCAGGTGTGGACGCTCGGCCACCGCAACGTGCTGGGGCTGGCGTTCGACGCCGCCGGCCGTCTGTGGGAACACGAGATGGGACCGATGGGCGGCGACGAGCTCAACCTGGTCGAGCGCGGTTCCAACTACGGCTGGCCGATCGTGTCCAACGGCGATCATTACGACGGCACGCCGATCCCCGACCACGACACCCGACCGGAATTCAACGCGCCCGAAGCGTGGTGGACGCCGGTGATCGCGCCGTCGGGCTTCGTCATCTATTCGGGATCGATGTTCCCGTACTTCCGCGGACATGGCTTCATCGGCGGCCTGGCCTCGCAGGCGCTGGTGCGGATCCAGTTCGACGGCGCACGGGCGCGCGAAGCGACGCGCTACGACATGGGCCGACGCATCCGCGAGGTGGAGCAGGGGCCGGATGGCGCGATCTGGCTGCTGGAAGACGGCGACAACGCGCGCTTGCTGAAGCTCACGCCCGTGCTGCCGTAGGAGCGGGGCCGAAGCCGCGGGTTCTTCCCGACAGCGAGGAAGATCAAAAGCTCGCGGCTGAAGCCGCTCCCACGAGAGCAACCGCCACCAGCGTGTGGATCAGGCGAGTCGAAGTCTGATCTCCGCCGCCACTCGCGCGGTTTCGCGTAGCGGTTCGACGTCGAACGGCGCGAGCGTGGCGTCCATCGCGCGGATGCGGCCGTTGGCGAGCAGCGCATCCAGGAAGCGGCGCGGGCGTCCGTGCACGCGTCCGGGTTCGAACACATGCACCGGCGCGCGCGTGGCGCAGGCCTCCGACACCATGTTCACCGAGTCCGGAGAGCAGGCGATGCGGTCGGCCCAGGCCAGCAGGCCGGGGTAGGGGTTGGGGCCATCGGCCTCGTCGCGCCAGGCCAGGCCGGGGGCGTCGCGGTAACGCTCGCGCAGTGCCTCGCGGATTTCCACCGGGGTGCGCCGCGACGCGGTGGCCAGCACGCTGCCGCCGTCGCGGGCCAGCGCGGCATCGAGTAGCGATGCCAGCGCTTCGAACGCCTCGAGGTCGAAGCGCACATGCGCGCTGCCGCCGCCGACCAGCAGCGCGGTGCGTGGCCGCGGCAGGGCTTCGAGCGCGGCGAACTGCGCGCGCGCGCGCGCCAGCCAGGCGTCGTCGACCGGGTGCAGGCTGCCAAGGGTGGTGATGACGTTGGCGCCGGACAGGCCGTCGTGCAGCGGGGCGACCACGATGTCCCAGTGCACCGGGTCGATGCGCGGGTCGAGGATCTGCACGGTCTTCGCACCGCGCGCGCGCAGCAGGCGGGTGGCCAGCGCCGCCTGGCGGCCGCAGCCGATGGCGATGTCCGGCGGCGCGGCGAGCAGGCGGACGAAGTTGTCGCCGAAGGCGCTGGCGCTGCCGGGGAACCGGCGCGGCGCCAGCCAGCGCCAGGGCGCGCGCGGCGCCAGCGTGCATCTGCCGGGTTCGCCTTCGGCCAGGGCGGCCGCCAGCGCACCGGCCTGCCGGGCGTTGCCAGCGCGGCCGTCGCTGACGGCACAGAATTGTGCATAATCGATCAAAAATCAGCCTATTGTTCCAATAATGCGCTTAATGCGTTCCGGCCATAGGGCTGTCGCCTCACCCGCGGAACTCTACACTGGCGCCTTCGACGCATTCACGCGTCCCATTCCTGCCGAATCGCCCCCGCAAGGAGCCTCATGACTGCCGCTCTGCCCGACACCGCCCTCGACCAGCTGTTCCGCACCGCCCGCACCTACAACGCCTTCGGCGGGGAGATCAGCGACCAGATCCTGCACCAGCTCTACGACCTGGTGAAGTTCGGTCCCACCGAGGCCAACACCACGCCGGCGCGGTTCGTGTTCGTCAAGTCGAAGGCCGCCAAGGAGAAGCTGGGCCCGGCGCTGTCGGAGGGCAACTTCGCCAAGACCATGGCCGCGCCGGTCGTCGTGATCGTCGGCTACGACATGCGCTTCCACGACAAGCTGCCGTACCTGTTCCCGCATACCGACGCCAAGTCCTGGTTCGAGGGCTCGCCGGATGAGCGCATGTACCGGGTGGCCCTGCGCAGTTCCAGCCTGCAGGGCGCCTACCTGATCATGGCCGCGCGCGCGCTCGGCCTGGACACCGGGCCGATGTCCGGCTTCGACACCGACAAGGTGGACGAGGCGTTCTTCAAGGGCACCGACATCAAGTCCAACTTCCTCGTCAATCTCGGCCAGGGCGACCCGGCCAGCATCTTCGCGCGTTCGCCGCGGCTGGGCTTCGACGAAGCCGCGCGGATCGAGTAACCGCAGTCCCGCATTCCCGTTCGCACTCACACGCACACACGACATCCGGAGAATCCCCATGAAACGCCTCGCACTCGCCGCCGCCCTCTCGCTGTTCGCCGCCTCCGCCTTCGCGGCGCCCATGACCTACAAGCTCGATCCCCACCACACGATGGTGATCGCGCAGTGGAACCACTTCGGCTTCTCCAACCCCTACGCCAACTTCGGCGACGTGGACGGCACCCTGGTCTACGACGCGGACGACGTGTCCGCCTCGAGCGTGGAAGTCACGCTGCCGCTGACGGGGCTGAGCAGCTTCGCCGCCGATTTCGACACGCACCTGAAGAGCGCGGATTTCTTCGATGCCGCGAAGTTCCCGGTCGCGACCTTCAAGAGCACCAAGGTCGAAGCCGCCGGCGAGGGCAAGTTGAAGGTCACCGGCGACCTCACCATCAAGGACGTCACCAAGCCGGTGGTGCTGGACGTGACCCTGAACAAGGCCGGCGTGCACCCGATGACCAAGCGCGAGGCGATCGGCTTCGACGCGACCGCCACGATCAAGCGCAGCGATTTCGGCGTGGACATGTACGTGCCCAACGTCGGCGACGAGGTGAAGCTGCGCATCACCACCGAGGCGATGGCGCCCGCGGCCGAATAACCGTCGCGCTGTTTCCGACGCCGCCGCGCCCGCAACGGCGCGGCGGTTTTCGTTTCCACTTCCAGACGAGGACACCCCCATGCAGGTCCTGCGCACTTCCGCCGACCGCGGCCACGTCAAAACCGGCTGGCTCGACAGCTACCACACGTTCTCGTTCGGCCACTACCACGACCCGTCGTGGATGGGCTGGGGCCCGCTGCGGGTGATCAACGAGGATCGCGTCGCGCCGGGCGCGGGGTTCCCGCCGCACGGCCACGCCAACATGGAGATCATCAGCTACGTGCTCGAGGGCGGGCTGGCGCACCGCGACGACAATGGCGGCGAAGGCGTGCTCGGCCCGGGCGAGCTGCAGTGGATGGGCGCCGGCCACGGCATCGAGCACAGCGAGTTCAATGCGTCGAAGGACGCGCCGGTGCATTTCCTGCAGATCTGGATCCAGCCCGACCGCGTCAACGCGGCGCCCGCGCACGCGCAGCAGGTGTTCGATCCGCAGGCCCGGCGCGGCCGCTGGGCGACGCTGGCGTCCCCCGACGGCGCGGATGGGAGTCTCGCCATCCGCCAGCAGGCGTCGCTGCACGGCATCCGGCTGGGCGAAGGCGAATCGGCCTCGTTCGCGCTGAAGCCCGATCGCCGCTACTGGCTGCACCTGGCCCAGGGCGCGGCTGAAGTCGACGGCCGCGCGCTTTCGGCGGGCGATGCGATCGGCTACGTGGACGAGTCGGGCGAGCTGCACGTGGAAGGGGCCCCCGGCGACGCGATCGCCGACGTGCTGCTGTTCGACCTGCCGGCCTGACGGGCCCCCGGCCGACGCAGCCCCGGCGTGCCGCGGCTTGGTAAACTGCGGGCCTTCCCGTCCCCGGCTTCCTCCCCGCCATGACCGCAGCCAACGCCACCCCCGTGCAAGCCAACGCCCAGCAGCGCTACGAGGTGCATCGCGCCGACCTGCCGCTGAGCTGCCCGCTGCCGTCGATGGGGCTGTGGAACTCGCATCCGCGCGTGTACATGGCGATCGAGAAGGAGGGCGGCGAGTCCGACTGCCCGTACTGCGGCGCGCACTTCGTCCTGGTCGACTGAGCCTGGCCGCGACGGCCCGGCCGGCAGGGGCATGCCTCGCGCGCTGACCGTCGTGCAGCTGCTGCCGGCGCTGGAGTCCGGCGGCGTCGAACGGTCCACCCTCGAGATCGCCGATGCGCTGGTGCGCGCCGGGCACCGGGCCGTCGTCGTGTCCGCCGGCGGGCGATTGGTGCCGCGGCTGCTCGAATCCGGCGCCGAGCACGTCGCGCTCGACATCGGCCGCAAGTCGCTGGCCACGCTGCGCACCGTGCGCCCGCTGCGCGAGCTGCTCGAACGCGAGGGCGCCGACATCGTGCATGCGCGCTCGCGGCTGCCGGCGTGGATCGGCTGGCGCGCGCTGCGCGGGCTGTCCGGCGCGCGGCGTCCGCACTTCGTGACCACGGTGCACGGCCTCAACTCGCCCTCGCGCTACAGCGCGATCATGGCCCGCGGCGAGCGCGTGGTCTGCGTGTCGGACACCGTGCGCGATTACGTGCTGCGGCACTATCCGCGTACCGACCCGGCGCAGCTGCGGGTGATTCCGCGCGGCATCGACCCGGCGGCGTTCCCGCCCGCGCCGTGGCCCGACCGCAAGGCGCGCGCGGACGTGGCTGCACTCCATCCACGGCTGCAGGGCGACGGCCCGCTGCTGCTGATGCCCGGGCGCGGCACGCGCCTGAAGGGCCACGCCGACGCGCTGGCGCTGCTCGCGCGGCTGCGCGGCGACGGGCTCGACGCGCGCCTGTGGATGCCCGGTGCGCGTGATCCGGCACGCGCCGACTACGTCGCCGAACTCGAGGCGCGGGCCGCCGCGCTCGGCGTCGCGGATGTACTGGCGATCACCGAACCGACCAGCGCGATCGCCGCCGCCTACGCCGCCAGCGACCTGGTCCTGCAGCTGTCGCGCAAGCCCGAAGCGTTCGGCCGCACCGTGATCGAGGCGCTGTCGACGGGGCGCCCGGTGCTCGGCTGGTCGCATGGCGGCGTGGGGGAGCTGCTGCGCGAGCTGCAGCCTGAAGGCGCCGTGCCGCCGTTCGACGAAGCCGCCCTGCGCGCGGGGGCGCACGCGCTGCTCGACGACACGCGTGCGGGGCAGGCCGCGATGCCCGCCCGGCTCGCACGCTATTCTCTGCAGGCCATGCAGCAATCCACGCTCGCCGTCTATGACGAACTCGCCCATGACTGATCCAGCCGCAGCCGCTGTTGCCGGCCCCGACACACCGCGCAGCGGCTGGCGCTGGGCGCCGTACTGGATCCTGGCCTTCGTCGCGCTGTGGCCGGCGCCGGGCATCGCCGAGGGCGTGCTGGTGCTCGGTGCGCTGGCGGCGATCATCAAGCTGCTGGTCACCCGCTTCCGCGGCGGCACCGAGCTGCTCAGCGGCCCGGCGTGGGCGCTGACCAGCGCGCTGTTCTTCGCCTACTGGCTGCCGCAACTGCTGTCGGCGTTCGACGCGGTCGACGCGCGCGAGGCGTTCTACAAGTCGGCCACGGCGCTGCGCTACCTGCCGTTCCTGTGGCTGGTCGCCTCGGCCGTCGCCGACCGCCGCGGGCGCCGCATCACCTTCGGCGGGCTGGCGATCATCGCCGGGGTGTGGACGATCGACGCGCTTGTCCAGGCGCTGGCCGGGACCAGCCCGCTGTTCTGGGGCCTGAATGCGCTCAAGCAGCTGATCGAGAACAAGCCGATGTGCAGTCCGGACGAGATCGCCGCGCTTGACCGGCTCAGCGGCGTCCTCGGGCCCTGCAACCTCAAGCTGGGCATCGTGCTGGCGAGCCTGTCGCCGTTCGTGCTCTACGCCGCAGGCCGCCGCTTCGGCAGCGCCGGATGGATCGTCGCCGCGGGGCTGGTGGGCATCGTGATCCTGCTCGGCGGCGCGCGCGCGTCGTGGGTGACCTATGCGCTGGTGCTGGTGTTCTCCGGCTGGCGCCTGCTGGGCTGGAAAAAACTGCTTGGCGTGTTCGCCTTCGGCGGCATCCTGCTGCTGGTGCTCAACGCCACCGTGCCGCAGGTACACGAACGCGTCGAGCGCACCGCGCAGGTGCTGACCGCCGACGAGGCTGGCCTGGACGACGCGCTGTCCGGCCGCGGCCGGATCTGGGGCGCAGCGCTGTGCATGGCGCGCGAGCACCCGGTCAATGGCGTCGGTGCGCGCAACTTCCGCGATGCGTTCCCGGCCTGCGACCCGGAGCCGGAGGAAGTCCCGGCCTGGGGTTCGGGCCCGGCGTTCCACGCGCACCAGATCGTGCTCGAGATCCTCAGCGAGACCGGCCTGCTCGGCCTGCTGTTGTGGCTGGCCGGCGCGGCGCTGGCCTGGCGCGCCTGGCGCTACGCCGACGACGGCGCCCGCGAGCGGGCGCGGCCGGCGATGCTGGCGCTGGCGGTGACGGTGTTCCCGTTCAACACGCACCTGGCGTTCTATTCGACGTTCTGGGGTGGGTTGACGCTGCTGCTGGTGGCGTTGTTCGCGGGGAGCCTGCTGGCGCGGTGGGAGCCGCCGGCGGGCGATGCCTCCGCGGCGGAGTGAGTCGCGCAGGTATTCCTCCCGTTTACGGAAGGCCGATCGGTCAGCCGTTCTCCCCGCTGCCGGAGAAAGCGCCGTAGGTCGGGGCTACGCCCCCGACGCGCTTTTCGCGTCGCGGCGCCGTCGTAGGGCGGGTCTTGACCCGCCTGCTGTTCCGGTTTCTCTGAAATCAAGATCAAGAGCTTTCGCGCCGTGACGGCGCGAGCCACCTTTCTTTGCTTGTGCAAAGAAACCTGGCGCAAAGAAAGCACACCCCGCCTTCGCGCCCGACGCTACGCGTCGGGTTCGCGGAGCCGGCGGGATTTTTCGAAGGGGCATCCTGCTCCTACGAAAAACGCCGCACATCCATGTGCGGCGCCCCTGCGGGGTCTGATCCGCCGTCTCCGCCGCTACGGAGGGGCCCCCGAAGATCAAGATCAAGATCAACGGCAACGGCACCAATCGTCACGCCCCTGTAGGAGCGGCGGAAGCCGCGAGTTCTTGATCTTCGCCAAGGCACCAAAAGCTCGCGGCTTCCGCCGCTCCTACAAGGACGCCAGCTAGGCGTACGGCGAGACGCCGTCCGGCGTGCGCTTGAAGCGCCTGTGGATCCACAGGTACTGCGCGGGTGCTGCGCGGGCCATGGCTTCGATGCCGGCCATCACGCGCGCGGTGTCGACGGTGGCGTCTTTCGAGGGGAAGTCGTCGAGCGCCGGTCGCAGCGTCAGCGTGTAGCCGCCGTCAGCGCGGCGGGCGTGCTGGAACAGCACCACGGCGGCGCCGGACATGCGTGCGAGCTGGTGGGTGGAGGTGAGGCTGTGCGCGGGCTGGCCGAAGAACGGCACGTAGACGCTGTCGCCGCGGCTGGGGTCCTGGTCGGGCGCGTACCACAGCAGGCCGCCGCGCTTGAGGTGCTTCACCGCGCCGCGCACGTCCTGCTTGGGGAACATCGCCGCCGCGTAACGCGCGCGGCCCCGGCGCACCGCCCACTCCATCGCCGGTTGCGCGTGCGGGCGGTACATGCCGGCCAGCGGGACGTGGTCGCACATCAGGCGACCGCAGACTTCCAGCGTGGTGAAGTGGCCGGACACCACGATCACGCCGCGGCCGCCGGCGCGTGCGGCGGCGATGTGTTCCAGCCCTTCGACTTCGATCCCGCGCCGTAGTGGCCCGACCGACCCCCACCACGCGCGCGCGAACTCGAACACGCCGATCGCCAGCGACTGGAAGTGTTCGCGCAGCAGCGCTTCGCGCGCGGCGTCGCCGAGCTCCGGGAAACAAAGCTCCAGGTTGCGCAGTGCGATGCGCCGCCGCTCGCCCAGCAGCGCGCGCAACAGCGCGCCCAGCGGCGTGCCGAGCGCGCGCTGCCACGACCACGGCAGTCGCGCGAGCAGCGCCATCGTGCCGATGCCCAGCCACGCCGGCCAGTGGCGCGGGCCAAGCGGTGGCGGACCGATGTCGGGCTTCGTGCTCATGCGGCGATTCTACCGATCGCCACGCGCCCGCCGGCCCGTGGCCTCCCGGTTCCCCGGCCTCCGCTATCCTTCCCCGATGCGGAAAGATCCCATCGAGCACCTGCTGCGCGCCCTGTATTCGGCGGCCCTGTACCTGCTGGTGCCGGTGACGGTGTATCACCTGATCTGGCGCGGCTTCCGCCAGCCGGAGTACTTCCAGCGATGGAACGAGCGCTACGCCACCTACGGCGCGCAGTCGCACGCGGAAACCGTATGGATCCACGCCGTGTCGGTGGGCGAGGTCGGCGCGGCGGCGCCGCTGGTCAACGCGCTGCTGCGCGAGCGCCCGGACCTGCGCCTGCTGGTGAGCACGATCACGCCGACCGGCTCGTCGCGTGCGCGCGCGCTGTGGGGCGACCGGGTCGAGCACGTCTACCTGCCCTACGACCTGTCCGGCGCGGTGCGCCGCTTCCTCGGCCACTACCGCCCGCGGCTGGGGCTGATCGTCGAGACCGAACTGTGGCCGAACCTGCTGTTCTGCTGCCGCGACCAGGGCATCCCCGTCTACATCGTCAACGCGCGGCTGTCCGAGCGCTCGCTGCGCGGCTATCGGGTGCTGCGTGCGCTGGTCGGACGCGCGCTGCGCACGCTGCGCGCCGTTGCTGCGCAGTCGCGCCGTGACGGCGAGCGCTTCGTGCGCCTGGGCGCCGACCGCGACGACGTGGTGGTCACCGGCAACCTGAAGTTCGACATCGCCATGGATCCGCGCTGGCAGGCCTCGGCGGCCACGTTCCGCGAGCACGCCGGCGGGCGGCTGGCGTGGATCGCCGCCAGCACGCATCCGGAAGAGGAAGCCGCGGTGGTCGCGATCCACAAACGCCTGCGCGAGCGCTGGCCCGACCTGCTGCTGCTGTGGGCGCCGCGCCATCCCGAGCGCTTCCGCCCGGTGTCGCAGGCCGCGATCGACGCCGGCTGGCGCGTGGCCACGCGCCGGCTCACGCGCTGGCCGGACGGCGACGACGCGGTGTTCGTGGTGGATACGCTGGGCGAGCTGATGGACTTCTACGCCTGCGCGCAGGTCGCCTTCGTCGGCGGCAGCCTGCAGGACATCGGCGGCCACAACATGCTCGAACCGGCCGCGGTCGGCACGGCGGTGGTCACCGGGCCGCACCTGCACAACTTCGCCGACATCGCGCGGCAGCTGCGCAGCGTCGATGCCATGTGCGTGGGGGACGACGCGGATGCCGTGGGCGATGCGATCGAGGCACTGCTCGGGGACGAAGCGCGCCGCGCCGAAATGGCGGCCGCGGGCATGGAACTGGTCGAGCAGGGGCGCGGCGCGCTGGCACGGACGCTGGCCCTGGTCGGGCGCGACCTGCCGCGCAAGCCGCTGGCGTCCTGACAAGAGCAAGAGCCGTCGGGCGCGTAGGCCCGGCCTAGGGTGGGATGTAGTCCGACCTGCAGCGTAGGTCGGGGTTGCATCCCCGGCGTGCTTCGGCAGGAGCCGACATGAAAAACCCGGGTTTCCCCGGGCTTTTCATGCTGTGCGGCGTGCGGTGGTTACTGCACCTGCGGCGGTTCGGCCTGCGTGGCCGACTCTTCCGACAGCTGCGCGTTGGCGTTGACGGTGAGCAGGCGGTTGACGTCCTGCACGTCGTCGTAGTCCAGCGAGCCGGCCGACTGCTCGAGCAGCAGGCGGTTCTGCAGGTAGTTGTACTTGGCGATCGCGTAGGCCTGGCGCGCGTTGAACAGGTTCTGCTGGTTGATCAGCACGTCCAGCACGGTGCGCGTGCCGACTTCCAGGCCCACCTGCGAGGCATCGTACGCGGCGTCGGCCGAGACCACGGCCAGGCGGCGGGCCTCGATCTCGGTGATGCCGGCGACCAGGGTCTGGTAGGAGTTGCGGGTGTTGCGTTCCACCGCGCGCTTCTGCTGTTCGAACTGCTCCTGGCGGATGTCGCGGTTCGCGATCGCCTCGCGCACGCGCGACTGGGTGGCGCCGCCGGAGAAGATCGGCACGGTCAGGGTCAGGCCGATGCTGCGGCTTTCGCCCGCGCGCGTCGATGCCGTGGGGTCGGTCGGGTCGGGGATGAACTCCGGCTCGCCCCAGCTGTCGCGGTTGCCGTAGCTGGCACCGAAGCTGAGCGTCGGGTAATGCCCGCCGCGCGCGGACGAGACGCCCTGCTCGGCGGACTTGACCTGATACTCCATCGACATGAGCGACGGGTTGTTCTCCATCGCCGAAGCCACCCAGGACTCGGCGTCGCCACCGGCCGGCAGTTCGGGGCGGAAGTCGTCCGGCAGGCCCTGCAGGTTGGTGATGCTGGTGCCGGTGATCTCGGTCAGTGCCTGGTAGGCATCGGCCAGGGCGTTGCGCTGGGCGATGGTGTTGGCGCGCGCGCTGTCGTACTGGGCGCGGGCCTCGTGCACGTCGGTGATCGGCGCCAGGCCCACTTCCAGGCGCTTGTCGGCGTAGTCGAACTGGCGCTTGAGCGCGGTCTCGGCGGCTTCGGCCGCGGACAGGGTCTCGATCGCCACCAGCACGTTGAAGTAAGCCGCGGAAGTACGGGTGATCAGGGAGTCGCCGGCGGCTTCAAGGTCGTAGTCGGCGGCATGGCTGAGCGCGTTCTGGGCGCGCAGGTTGGCGATGCTGCTCCAGTTGAAGACGGTCTGGTCGAGGTTGGCGCTGTAGCTGCGCGTGGTCGGGTCCGAATAGTCCTGGCCGGCGTAGTGCGAGCGCGACAGCGACGCGCTGCCGTTGATCTGCGGCAGCAGCTGCGCGCGCGCCTGCACCGCGCCTTCCTTCTGCGCGAGGCGACCGGATTCGGCGGCGGCGAGCTGCGGGTCGCCGGTGCGGGCGAGCTCGTACGTCTGCAACAGGTCTTCAGCGGACGCCGAGGCCGGCAGCAGGACTGCCAGGGCAAGCGCGAGGGCGAGGGGGCGGCGGCTCATGCGGGGTTCCTTTGGATCAAAAGACGAAGGCCGGCAGGGGTGCGGCGCCGACGAGGTAGGGGATTTCGGTCTCGAACAACGATTCGGAGCGGATGCCGTTGACATCCTGGTGCAGCAGCGCCGCATCCATCACCGGCGGATTGCCGCGGACCACGAACATGCGCCCACCCGGACGCAGCCACTGCAGGAAACGTGACGGCACCGCGGCGACGGCGCCGGTGACGCAGATCGCGTCGAAGCGGCGGTCGGTGTTCCAGGTCATGGCGTCCGCCACCTCGACCGCGACGTTGGCGATGCCCTGCGCCTGCAGGCGCGCGCGCGCGAGGTCGACGAAGTCGGCGTGGCGATCGATGCTGACCACGTCGCGCGCCAGCATGCCCAGGCAAGCGGCCAGGAAGCCGCTGCCGGTGCCGATTTCCAGCACCTCATCGCCGGGCTCCAGTCCCAGCGCCTGCAGCGCACGGCCCTCGACGATCGGCTTCATCATGCGTTCGCCGTGGCCGAGCGGCAGCTCGATGTCGGCGTAGGCCAGTGCGCGATGGGTCTCGGGGACGAAGGCTTCGCGCGGCAGCCGGACCAGCACGTCCAGGACACGCACGTCGAGCACGTCCCAGGGACGCACCTGCTGTTCCACCATCGTTTCGCGGGCCTTGGTGTAATCCATCGTCGACATGCTCGGGTCTCGTGCGGTCAGTCCGCTATTTTAACGGTGTTTGGCCCCTGTTCGGCCTCGGCGGACGCAAACAGGATCGCTGTTGCAGCACAGCAGCACGCAGTGCCGGAAGTCACCGCAACCGCCGGCACGTGCCGCAGGTCACGGTTGGCCCGGCCTTCACGCGCGGCGGACGCCGTAGGCGCGCAGGAACATGTCCACGCAGGCGGCCAGGTGCTCCTCGACCGTGTGCGTCTGCGCGCAGTAACCGAACACCATCCTCGCGTGCGCCTCGCCCTTGATCAGGGTGAAGAACTGGGAAGCGGCCATCGGCACGTCGGGGATGTCGAGCTGCCCGGCGTCGACGCGGTCCTGCAGCAGTTTCACGAATACCGTCTTGGTGCGCTCCGGACCCGCCTTCCAGAAGATTTCCGACAGTGGCGAGCCGGTGACCTGCGGCGAACACATGATGCGATGGCCGGCGACCGCTTCGGGCGAACTGACCATGGCGAAGAACGCCTGTGCGATCTCCATCAAGCGTTCGGGCAGGGGCGTGTCGGGCGAAGGCTCGAACAGCGCATCTGGCAGCTGGGCTTCGCAGTGAGACTTGACCGCAGCCGCGAACAGGGCCTCCTTGTCGCCGAAATGGCTGTAGACGGTGAGCTTGGAGACGCCGGCCTCGCCGGCGATCTGGTCCATGCTGGTGCGGTCGAAACCGTGTTCGGTGAACATGCGCTTGGCGGCATCGAGGATCGCCGCGCCCTTGGCCAGATCCTTGGGACGGCCGGGGCTGGCGGGCCTTGCCGTCGCGGTGGCGCGAGGCTTTCGGGCATGGGGAACGGACATGCGGTAATACTATACCAATTAGTTCGGTATTTATAGATCCAGCGCGACCACCGTTGCTGCCCGTTGGGTTTCCCGCGGCCTGGAGGAGCCTTACACCGGAGGCCGGATTCGGCCTAGACTCGGGCCGGCGAGCGAGGCCGGCGCGTCCGGTCTGCCAGCAGGATCAACCAGCAGGATCGGAGCGCAGCGTTGGAGCCGACCGATATCCGCAACCCCGACACCTTCCACAAGGTCGTCGACTGCCAGTGGGCCTGCCCGGCGCACACGCCGGTGCCCGAGTACATCCGCCTGATCGCCGCCGGCCGCCATGCCGATGCCTACATGGTGAACTGGCACTCCAACGTCTTCCCCGGGATCCTCGGCCGTACCTGCGACCGCCCCTGCGAGCCTGCCTGCCGGCGCGGGCGGGTGGAGGAGAACAACGGGCCCGAATCGATGCGCGAGAAACCCGAGCCGGTGGCGATCTGCCGGCTCAAGCGCGTCGCCGCCGACCACAAGGGCGACGTGCGCGCGCGCATGCCGGAACCGGCGTCGCAGCCCAACGGCAAGCGCATCGCCTGCGTCGGCGCCGGACCGTCGTCGCTGACCGTCGCCCGTGACCTCGCGCCGCTGGGCTACCACGTCACCGTGTTCGAGGCCGACCCCAAGGCCGGCGGCTTCATGCGCACCCAGGTGCCGCGCTTCCGCCTTCCCGAGGAGGTGATCGACGAGGAGTGCGGCTACATCCTCGACCTGGGCGTCGAATTCGTCGGCGACCATCGCATCGATTCGATGAAGGACCTGCTGGCGCAGGACTTCGATGCGATCTTCGTCGGCAGCGGCGCCCCGCGCGGGCGCGACCTCGACCTGCCAGGCCGCCAGGAAGGCGCCGCGAACATCCACGTCGGCCTCGACTGGCTGGCGAACGTCTATTTCGGCCACGTGACGAAAGTCGGCAAGCGCGTGCTGGTGCTTGGCGGCGGCAACACCGCGATGGACTGCTGCCGTTCCGCGCGCCGGCTGGGCGGGAGCGACGTCAAGGTGCTGGTGCGCTCGGGCTTCGACCAGATGAAGGCCAGCCCATGGGAGAAGGAGGACGCGATGCATGAAGGCATCCCGATCCTCGACTTCCGCGTACCCAAGGCCTTCGTCCACGCCAGCGGGCGTCTGACCGGCATGACCTTCGAGCGCGTGCGCGCCGAGTACGACGAGCGTGGGCGCCGGAAGCTGGTGCCGACCGGCGAACCGGACGAGTTCCATCCCTGCGACGAGGTGCTGATCGCGGTCGGGCAGGAGAACGCCTTCCCGTGGATCGAGCGTGACGCGGGCATCGAGTTCGGCGAGTGGGACATGCCGGTGGTCGACAAGGTCACCCACCAGTCGTCGCTGCCGCACGTGCTGTTCGGCGGCGATGCGGCGTTCGGGCCGAAGAACATCATCTGGGCAGTCGCGCACGGCCACGCCGCGGCCATCAGCATCGACAAGCTGCTGCACGGCGAGGACACGCGCGAGCGCCCCGACCCGATGGTGCGGCTGGAATCGCAGAAGATGGGCATCCACGAGTGGAGCTACGACAACGCGGTCTCGCCCGACGAGCGCTACGCGGTGCCGTGGTCGGAGGCGGCGAAGAAGCTCGACAGCATCAGCACCGAGGTCGAGCTGGGCTTCGACGCGGCCACCGCCTGGAAGGAAACCCAGCGCTGCCTCAACTGCGACGTGCAGACCGTGTTCACCAGGGACAAGTGCATCGAATGCGACGCCTGCGTCGACATCTGCCCGACCGACTGCATCACCTTCACCCGCAACGGCGACGAAGCCGACCTGCGCACAAGGCTCACCGCGCCATCGTTGAATCCCGAACAGCCGCTCTACGTCTCCGAGCCGCTGAAGACCATGCGGGTGATGGTCAAGGACGAGGACGTCTGCCTGCACTGCAGCCTGTGCGCCGAGCGCTGCCCGACCGGGGCCTGGGACATGCAGAAATTCCTGCTGCTGGAAACGCACGCGGGGCCGGGATGCCGAAGCAAGAAGCAGCGGGAGGCGGCATGACGAACGTCCTGCCTCCTCATTTTCCCCCCTTTGAAAAAGGGGGACAGGGGGGATTTGCCCTCGGCCAACAGCAAATCCCCCTCAATCCCCCTTTTTCAAAGGGGGAGGCAAGCAAATGAACCCGGGCCTTTCCCCGCTGCAATCCACCAACGACTTCGTCGTCAAGTTCGCCAACGTCAACGGCTCCGGCTCCGCTTCCGCCAACGAGCTGTTCGCCAAGGCCATCCTGCGCATGGGCGTTCCGGTCAGCCCGCGCAACATCTTCCCGTCCAACATCCAGGGCCTGCCGACCTGGTACGAGGTGCGCGTGTCCGAGCGTGGCTGGCTCGGCCGGCGCGGCGGCGTCGACCTGATGGTGGCGATGAACCCGCAGACTTGGGACGCCGACGTTGCCGAGATCGAGCCCGGCGGCTACCTGTTCCACGACAACAGCAAGCCGATTCCGAAGTCGAAGTTCCGCGACGACGTCACCGTCATCGGCGTGCCGCTTACCCGGATAGCCAACGCCACCTGGGACGATCCCCGCCAGCGCCAGCTGTTCAAGAACATCATGTACGTCGGCGCCCTGGGCGCGCTGCTCGACATCGACCCGGTGGTGGTCGAGGCGCTGATCGGCGAGCAGTACAAGGCCAAGCCGAAGCTGCAGGCGCCCAACGTCGAAGCGCTGCACCTGGGCTGCAGCTGGGTGATGGAGCACCTGTCGCACCCGATCGGGTTGCGGGTGCGCAAGGCCGACGCGGTCGGTGACCGGATCTTCGTCGAAGGCAACGCGGCGGCCGCGCTGGGCTGCGTGTACGGCGGCGCCACCGTGTGCGCGTGGTATCCGATCACGCCGTCGTCGTCGCTGGCCGAAGCCTTCCAGAAGTATTGCCAGAAGTATCGCGTCGACGAGCAGGGCAGGGCGCGTTTCGCGGTGATCCAGGCCGAGGACGAGATCGCCTCGATCGGCATGGTCGTCGGCGCCGGCTGGAACGGCGCGCGCGCGTTCACCACCACCGCCGGCCCCGGCGTGTCGCTGATGAACGAGTTCATCGGCCTGGCGTACTTCGCCGAGATCCCGGTGACGATCATCAACGTACAGCGCGGCGGGCCGTCGACCGGCATGCCCACGCGCACCCAGCAGTCCGACGTGCTGGCCTGCGCCTACGCCTCGCACGGCGACACGAAGCACGTGCTGCTGTTCCCGGAGGACCCGCGCGAATGCTTCGAGTTCGCCGCGGCCGCCTTCGACCTGGCCGACCGGCTGCAGACGCCGGTGTTCGTGATGAGCGACCTGGACATCGGCATGAACCAGCGCCTGTGCGCGCCGTTCGCCTGGGACGACGCGCGCGCCTACGACCGCGGCAAGGTGATGACCGCCGAGCAGCTGGAGGCGGGCGCCGAGTTCGCGCGCTACAAGGACGTCGACGGCGACGGCATCCCCTGGCGCACCTGGCCGGGCACGCATCCCGACAGGGGGGCGTATTTCACCCGCGGCACGTCGCGCAACCCGCAGGCGCAGTACTCCGAGCGCGGCGCCGACTACGTCTACAACATGCAGCGGCTGCTGCAGAAGTTCGATACGGCGAAATCGCTGGTGCTGCAGCCGGTCGAGTCAAGGTCGGGGGCGGCTGCGCAGCATGGCGTGATCTTCTACGGTTCCACCAGCCCGGCAATGGCCGAGGCGGTCGAGCACCTGCAGGCCGACGGCATCGCGGTCGATACGCTGCGCATCCGTGCGTTTCCGTTCCCGGAGTCGGTGCGCGAATTCATCGACGCGCACGAATCGGTGTTCGTCGTCGAGCAGAACCGCGACGGGCAGCTGCGCACGCTGCTGGTCAACGAATTCGGCATCGATCCGGCGCGACTGGTGCCCGTGCTGCACTACGACGGCACGCCGATCACGGCGCGGTTCATTGCAGGGGCGATCAGCGAGCAGCTTTCAGCTTCCTTCTCCCTCCGGGGTGAAGAGGAGCGTTTGCGGACCACTGGTCCGCGCGACGATGAACGCCTGGGCGCTGGCGCCCAGGCCGGGGCGCGGAGCGAGGTGGCGCGGAGCGCCGGATGAGGGTGCGACGGAGGAGGTGCGGGTGAACAAGGGGAATGTTGCAACGTCTACGGAAGTCGACCTTTCGTCGTTCCTCCCAACCCTCACCCCAACCCCTCTCCCGCAGGGAGAGGGGCTCATGAACGAGGGCATGAAATGACCTACCTCGCCAAACCAAAACTCCACCACCCTTCGCTCGGCTGCAACGCCATCGGCTTCACCCGCCGCGACTACGAGGGCAAGATCAGCACCCTGTGCGCGGGCTGCGGGCACGATTCGATCTCGGCGGCGATCATCCAGGCCTGCTGGGAACTCGACATCCAGCCGCACCGCGTCGCCAAGCTCTCGGGCATCGGCTGCAGTTCGAAGACGCCCGACTACTTCCTCGGCCAGTCGCACGGCTTCAACACCGTGCACGGGCGCATGCCGTCGGTGCTGACCGGCGCGAACCTGGCCAACCGCGAGCTGATCTACCTGGGCGTGTCGGGCGACGGCGACTCGGCCTCGATCGGCATCGGCCAGTTCGTGCATGCGATCCGGCGCGGCGTGGACATGGTCTACATCGTCGAGAACAACGGCGTGTACGGGCTGACCAAGGGCCAGTTTTCGGCCACCGCGGACCAAGGCTCGGTGTCGAAGAAGGGCGTGGCCAACACCGACAGCCCGCTGGACCTGGTGACGATGGCGCTGCAGCTCGGCGCCAGCTACGTCGGGCGCGGGTTTTCCGGCGACAAGCAGCAGCTGGTGCCGTTGATCAAGGGCGCGCTGTCGCACCGCGGCGCGGCTTTCCTCGACGTCATCAGCCCCTGCATCGCCTTCAACAACCACGCCGGAAGCACCAAGAGTTACGACTACGTGCGCGAGCACAACGACGCGGTCAATCAGCTCGACGTGATGCTGCCGCGCGCGGAGATCGTCGCCGACTACAAAGCCGGTGAAACCATCGACGTCAAACAGCACGACGGCTCGGTGCTGCGCCTGCGCAAGCTCGACGCCGACTACGACCCGCGCGACCGGATCGCGGCGATGAATCTGATCCAGCAGCGCCATGCGCGCGGCGAAGTGGTGACGGGGCTGCTGTACGTCGACGCCGAAGCCGGCGACCTGCACGGCCATCTAGGCACCGTTCCGGTTCCGCTGAACTCGCTTGGTGCGGACGAGTTGAACCCCGGTGCCGAAGCGCTGGAGAGGATCAACGCCGCGCTGCGCTGATCGCCGGTGGTCAGCGGCCGGTCGCGCCAGGCTCCGTGCCGGGCGGCGCCCCGCCGGCAACTTCACGCGCGGCCTGCTCGTTGGCGATCCACTGCTCGATGGCATGCCGCGCCCGTGCCCGGCGGCGCTGTTCGAGCCGGTACTCCTGGTCGAGCGCCCGGTACAGCGCCACCATCACCAGCAGCATCAGCAGTGCGAATGGCAGCGCGACGATCGTGATCACGCCCTGCAGCGCTTCCAGGCCGCCGGCCAGCAGCAGCGCGGCGGCGATCAGGGCCACGGCGACGCCCCAGGCCAGCTTGCGCGGCAGCGGCGGATCGCCGGGTTCGTCGGTGGACATGCTTGCCAGCACCAGCACTGCCGAGTCGGCGGAGGTCACGAAGAAGATCACCAGCAACACCAGCGCGATCACCGCCAGCACGCCGGGCATCGGCAGGCTGTCGAACATGGTGAACAGCACCGTCTCGTACCCCTGGGTCATGGCGCCGGCCAGGTCCACGTGGCCGAAGATCTGCGACCACAGCGCCGTCCCGCCGAACACCGAAAACCACAGGAAGCCAAGCAGGCTGGGCGCAACCACCACGCCGAGGATGAACTCGCGGATGTCGCGGCCGCGCGAGATCCGCGCGATGAACGAGCCCACGAACGGCGCCCAGGCGATCCACCCCGCCCAGTAGAAGATCGTCCAGTCCGCGACCCAGCTGCTGCCGGAGAACGGCGCCATGCGCAGGCTCATGGTCACCAGCTGGTTGAGGTACGACCCCAGGGTGGTGGTGAGGGTATCGAAGATGAAGCCGGTCGGGCCGAGCGCCAGCACCAGCAACAGCAGCACCCCGGCCAGGGCGAGGTTGAAGTTGGACAGCCATTTGATGCCGCGGTCGACGCCGGTCGCGGTCGAGCACATGTACATCACGAACGCGATCGCGATCACCGCCAGCTGCAGCGTGCGCCCGGCGGGGATGCCGACCACGCGTTCGATGCCGGCGGCGATCTGGATGGTGCCGAAGCCCAGCGTCGTGGCCACGCCGACCGCGGTGGCCACGATCGCCAGGATGTTGACGACCCGGCCGGGCCAGCCGCGGTGGCTGCTGCCGATCACCGGCTGCAGCAGGTCGCTGATCAGGCCGCGGCCGCCGCGGTTGTACTGGAACCAGGCCATCGCCAGCCCGATCAGCGCGTACACCGCCCACGGATGCAGGCCCCAGTGGAAGAACGCGTAGCGCATCGCCGCGCGCGCGGCCGCGTTGCTTTCCGGCGGCAGGCCCTCGGGCGGCTGGAGGAAATGCGACACCGGCTCCGCGGCGCCCCAGAACACCAGTCCGATCCCCATGCCGGCGGCGAACAGCATCGACAGCCAGCTGGCATAGGAAAAGTCGGGCTCCGCGTCCTCGCCACCGATGCGCAGGCTGCCGAAGCGGCCGAATGCGAGATAGAGCAGGAACACGAGGGTGGCGAACACGATCACCAGGTAGGTCCAGCCGGCGTCCCGCACCAGGTGGCGGACCACTTCCTGCACGACGTCATTGAAGGCATCGGGCATGGCGCCTGCCAGCACCACGAGCACGATCACCAGGGCGATGGAAATCCGGTAGACCATCGGTTCGTCCTCCAGTCGTGGGGAAGCGAAGGGGCGGCCCGAGACCGTGATCGGCGAATGCCGGGTGCGGCGGCGGCATTCCCCGAATGGCGCGCGAGCGGGCAGTTGTCCGCAAGCCTATCGGAATGCGGGTGAAAGCCCGTTCGTGGTGGGGCTGCGGCTGGCTTCAGTCCGCGTCCATGAGCGCGGCGCGTGGCCCCGCCACCGGCGAGACCCAGGCGCGGGACGCGAAGCCCGCCGCGTCGAATGCCGCGCGCATCGCCGGCGCCGCGGCGTCCGCCGCGCTGCGTGACTCGAACCACGCGAACACGCTCGGGCCGGCGCCGGAGAGGCTCGACCCAAGTGCCCCGGCGTCGATGGCCGCGGCCCGCACGGCGGCGAAGCCGGGCACCAGCGGCGCCCGGCGCGGCTCCACCAGCACGTCCTGCAGGCCTTCGCGGATCAATCCGGCGTCGCCACGCTGCAGGCCGGTGAGGAACAGCGCCAGGTGCGCGCTCTGCCTGACCACCAGCGGCAGCGGATAGGGTTCGGCCAGCACTTCGCGCGCGCGCCGGGTTTCCAGTACCTGGTCGGGGTGCACCACCACGCAGTGCAGCCAGTCGGGCGCGGGCAGCTGGATCATCCGCTGCTCGGTGGCCATGACAATGCCGCCAAGCAGCATCGGCGCGACGTTGTCGCCCTGGCGGCTGTGGCTGGACACCGCCTCGCCGTCGATCGCGAACGGGTACAGCGCCTCGCGCGGAAGCGGCGCGTCGAGCAGGGCGTTGGCGGCGACCAGCGCGGCCACGCACGACGCCGCCGAGCCGCCGAGCCCGGCGCCGACGGGAATGCCTTTTTCCAGCATCAGTTCGAAGCCGAACGCGAGACCGAGCGCTGCGTGCAGCGATGCCAGCGCCTGCCCGGCAGTGTTGTGCTCGACTTCCAGTGGAATCGCGTCCGTGCCCGTGGCATCACCCGTGATCGCCGTGATCCGTACGACCGGCGCCGCGACGCGCCGTACGCGGGCGATGTCGCGCGGGCCGTCGATGCTGTGCCCGAGCAGGTCGAAGCCGACCCCGATGTTGCCCACGCCGGCCGGCGCGAAGGCGCGGGCGACGTTGTCGACGACCTTCATGCGCGCACGCCGTGCACGCGGCGGGTGGGAACAGCGGCATTCGGTGATCCGGTGCGCGGCATCGGCGGTCCTCCGGTTGCGGGGCGAGCGGGTCGCATCGCTGCATTCTTGCGCGAATGCCCGATGGCGTCAGCCTGGCAAGCGCGCCATCCCGCCGCTCGCGTGGGGATGGGCAGGCACCCGGCCGCGCGACTGGCCCGAAGCGGCGCGGCGTGGTCAAATGCCGCCTGAAGCGGGGGTACCGGCAACGGCCGGTTGAGACAGACCCTTCGAACCTGATCCGGGTGATGCCGGCGTAGGGAAGCTTCGCAGGATCGCGTGGGATTGCGTCCGGCGTTCCCGGGCTCCACTGATTCATGCGCCGCCGCTTCGTCCGACTCATTCCCAGGACGAACGCCATGAACGCAGTGCCTGCCTCCCTGCTGCAGCAGACCGACCAACTGTCCGGATCCGTGACCCGGCCGATCCCCGGATCGCGCAAGATCCACGTCGAAGGCTCGCGCCCGGACATCCGGGTGGCGATGCGCGAGATCGCCCTGTCGCAGACCCCGACGCTGTTCGGCGGCGAGGAGAACCCGCCGGTGACCGTGTACGACCCGTCCGGCCCGTACACCGACCCCGACGCGCGGATCGACCTTGCCACCGGCCTCGCGCCCCTGCGCGCGCGCTGGATCGAGGAACGCGGCGACACCGAACCGCTGCCACGGCTGAGCTCCGAGTTCGGCCGTGGCCGCGAAGACGATGCGCGGCTGGATGCGGTGCGCTTCCCCAACCGCCGGCTGCCGCGCGTGGCGAGGGCCGGCACCAACGTCAGCCAGATGCACTACGCGCGCCGCGGCATCGTCACCCCGGAGATGGAGTACGTCGCGATCCGCGAGAACCAGCGCCTGGAACTGGTGCGCGACGCGATGCTGCGCAAGCAACATCCGGGTGAGTCCTTCGGCGCCAGCATCCAGCAATCCATCACGCCCGAATTCGTGCGCGACGAGATCGCCCGCGGCCGCGCGATCCTGCCCAACAACATCAACCATCCCGAAAGCGAGCCGATGATCATCGGCCGCAACTTCCTGACCAAGATCAACGCCAACATCGGCAACTCCGCGGTGAGTTCTGGCATCGCCGAGGAAGTGGAAAAGCTGGTCTGGGCGATCCGCTGGGGCGGCGACACGGTGATGGACCTGTCCACCGGCAAGCACATCCACGAAACCCGCGAATGGATCATCCGCAATTCGCCGGTGCCGATCGGCACGGTGCCGATCTACCAGGCGCTGGAGAAAGTCGACGGCCGCGCCGAGGAACTCACGTGGGAGATCTTCCGCGACACGCTCATCGAGCAGGCCGAGCAGGGCGTGGACTACTTCACCATCCATGCCGGCGTGCTGCTGCGCTACGTGCCGCTCACGGCGAAGCGCGTCACCGGCATCGTCTCGCGCGGCGGCTCGATCATGGCCAAGTGGTGCCTGGCGCACCACCGCGAGAGCTTCCTGTACGAACACTTCGAGGACATCTGCGAGATCATGAAGGCCTATGACGTGGCCTTCTCGCTCGGCGACGGCCTGCGCCCGGGCTGCATCGCCGATGCCAACGACGCCGCGCAGTTCGGCGAACTCGAAACGCTGGGCGAGCTGACGAAGATCGCCTGGAAGCATGACGTGCAGACCATGATCGAAGGCCCCGGCCACGTGCCGATGCAGCTGATCAAGGAAAACATGGACAAGCAGCTGGCCGAATGCGGCGAGGCGCCGTTCTACACCCTCGGGCCGCTGACCACCGACATCGCGCCGG
>NZ_JBHRYA010000007.1:777525-802525 GCF_042648865.1 Luteimonas soli
CCCAAGGAGCATCTCGGCCTGCCCAACCGCGAGGACGTGCGCGACGGGATCATGGCGTACAAGATCGCCGCGCATGCGGCGGACCTGGCCAAGGGCCATCCCGGTGCGCAGGTGCGCGACAACGCACTCTCCAAGGCGCGCTTCGAGTTCCGCTGGGAGGACCAGTTCCACCTCGGCCTGGACCCGGAGAAAGCGAAGGAATTCCACGACGAGACCCTGCCCAAGGACGCGCACAAGCTCGCCCACTTCTGCTCGATGTGCGGCCCGCATTTCTGTTCGATGAAGATCACCCAGGACGTGCGCGACTACGCCGCCGAGCATGGGGTGGACGAGGCGGCGGCGCTGGATGCGGGCATGGCCGAGAAATCGGCCGAGTTCCGCGCCCAGGGCGCCGAGGTCTATCGCCAGGGCTGAGCGGCTGATCGAGGGATGCCCATCCGCGCGGCGTCAGCCGGGATTCACCCGGCAGCCGCGCCAATCACGTGGGAAACAGGGCGGGGCGTGCTAGCGTTCCGTCCACCACCGACGGAGGCTTCGTCATGAAGGCTGCTTCGCATCGATTCGGCGCATGGTTGCTGGCGGCGTGCGCACTCGTTCTCCTGGCCGGCTGCGCCACCGGGCCGCGGATCAGCACCGACGCGGATCCCGAGGCCGACTTCTCGCGCTATCGCACCTGGGCGTTCTACGAGCCCATCGCGATGGAGCAGTCGGGCTACTCGACCTGGCTCACCGAGCGCATCCGCGACGATGTGCGCCGCGAGATGGAAGCGCGCGGCTACGCCTACGACGAGGGCTCGCCCGACCTGCGGGTGAACTTCCAGGGCATCGTGCAGGAGAAGACCAGCGTCTACAGCGTGCCGCGCACCGACTACCAGTTCTTCTACAGCTATCGCCACCGCGCCTACTACGCGGTGCCGTTCTGGTACGACGAGACCCAGGTCAACCGCTACACCGAGGGCACGCTGACCGTCGACCTGGTCGACGCGGCGCAGAACCGGCTGGTGTGGACGGGCGCGGCGATCGGACGGGTCACGCGCAAGGGGCCGGCGGAGCGCGCGGAGGATGTCGATCGCGCGATCACCGAGATATTCCTGCGCTACCCGTTCCGCGCCGGCAGCGGCGTCGGCACCCTGCCCGAACGATGAGGGACGCATGGCGATGAGCTGGGCGCCCTCGATCCTGGCGCCATGGCGCCTGGCCTATGGCCTGCGCAAGCATCCGTCGACGATCCTGCTGATCGTGCAGGTGCTCGGCATCCTGTCCTATCCACTGATGGAGAACACCGGCGCCGGCCGCGCGGTTTTCGGCGCGATGAGCATCGCGGTGCTGTCGCTGGTGCTGTGGGTGGTCAACCGCGCCAGTGCGCATTGGGTGGCGTGGCTGCTCGCAGTGCCCTCGGTGCTGCTGTCGCTGCTGGCCAACTTCGCGGGCATGCCGACGCTGCTGCCCTGGGCGCACGCGCTCGAGTCGATCCTGTACTTCTACGCAGTCGCCGGACTCATCCGTTACATGCTCGGCGACATGCGCGTGACCACCGACGAACTGGTCTCCGCCGCCACCACGTTCACCCTGCTGGCCTGGGCGTTTGCTTATGCGTTCTCGGCCTGCCAGGCCTGGGTGCCGGGCAGCTTCAGCGAGGTGTCCGTCCCGCCGCAGCCGCGCACGTGGATGGAGCTGTTGTTCCTGAGCTTCAGCACCTTGTCCGGCGTCGGCCTGAGCGACATCGTCCCGCTCTCGCCGCTGGCGCGCGCGCTGACGATGCTGGCGATGTTCTCCGGCGTGATGTACATCGCCATCGCGGTGTCGCGGGTGATCGCGCTGACGGTGAGGCGGCAGCAGCAGCGCTGAGCGTGGGCCGGCAACCTGGTCGTAGGTCGGGGCTACGCCCCCGACGGCTTTTCGTTCCGGAGGCCACGGCCAACGTCGGGCGTTGAATGTCAGGGCCGTCGGGGGCGTAGCCCCGACCTACGGGTTCAGGGTCGTGCGCGACGGGCGACGTCGGCCGCGGTCTGCGGGGTGACCCGCCAGCTGTCCGCGTCCTCGTAGGCGAACACCACCGAGGCCTTGCCGCTGGCCTTGTCGAGCTTCACCACGCAGGCCCGCCACGGGTCCTTGTCCTCGACGCGGGTGGCCGCGCGCAGGGCGTCGATGCGGTCTTCGAGGTCGGGTGCTCCAGGCGTCGCCGGCTGCCCCGGCTCCTCGCCGACGTAGCGGAAGCCGTTGATCGTCGAGACGCCATCGCCATACCAGGCCACCAGCGCGTACTTGTCCCACGGCTGCGCGGCGACCTTGGGGTCGCCGGCGATCGCGCGGGCGACCTCGACCACCATTGCATTGAGGATCGGTGCGTCCTTGTCCATCGGTGTTGCGGAACCTCGCGCTGCGTCAGGCGTTGGCCATGTCCGCGCGGGGCACCCGGTCGAACTGCTGGCCGGCTTCGTTGCGGAACGTGACGCGCTGATCGTACACGACGCGTCCGTCGTCCGGATCGGTCACTTCATAGGCCACGCGCACCTGTTCCGGGCGATCGACCTGCTTCGGCGCAAGCTCGACCGTGATGTGGACATCCATGCCGACGTCGATCCAGTCGGCCCACTCGTTCTCAAGCTTCTTGTAGGCGCTGACGTTGAAGTTGCCGTCCTGCGGGAACATGTTCTTCAGGCCCTGGTCCTTCACGAACCGGTGGCCGATGATGTGCCCGCCGTGGTCGCCATCGACGCCGCGGTCGCCGGCCTCGCGCTGCGCGCGGGTCTCGGCGGCGCTGCGGTCGAGGCCGCTGAAGACCTCGCTCAGGTCGGCCTCGGCGCGGATCGGGCGGCCTTCGCTGTCGTTGGTCCAGGTGACGGTGTTCTCGCCGATGTGCTCGGTCGTCGTGGTGACGCCACCGGTGCCGGTGGTGGTGCCGTCCGGCTGGTCGTCTTCACGAAGCGCGGTGGCAATGCGATCGCGCTGTGCCGGCGCGTCCGGCATCAGCCACGGCGCGTCCGCCAGCGCGTCGTCGAGTGCCTGCAGCGCGTCGCGGCCGCCGTCCTGCCGCGCCAGCGCGGCGAGCTGGGCGTCGTCCATGCCTGCGACGATCTCGCGCGCCACCCACGGGCGGGACACGAACGAAGCCTCGCGCAGCGACGTGGAGATGGCGCCGGCATCGATTCCGGTGTCGGTTTGCCCGGGCGTCGTGCCGGCCCGGCTGTCGACCGGGCAGAAGCTGGTCGGTTGGACCTCAAGCATTCCGGTATCTCCGCGAAGCGATGCCGGGCAGTGTGCCGGGCTGCCATACGGTGCGGTATCCCGGGCTGACCCTAGGCCGCCAACATCAGATCACCGCGAATCCTGATGCCGTAGGTCGGGGCTACGCCCCCGACGGCCCTTGACCTTCGCTTCTGATCTTCGCTTCCGGAGCGCCAGGAAGCCTGCTCTGCCGTGCTTCTTGCTCAGGCTTCAGGCAAACCGCCCGCGCAGCGTCGCCAGCCACTCTTGCCAGCTGCCGCCGTCGAGCGTGGGGTCGTACTCGCAGCCGAGCACCCGCATGCGATTGCCGAGCGCTTCCTCGTCGAGTTCCTGCGCGGACAACCGCGCCAGTTCGTCCCGGACCGCCGCGACCTGTTCGGCATCCTCGCCGTCGAGGAAGGCCGACACCACGGCGTCGGGCGCGTCGTGCTCGACACGCCAGTCCTGGTGGAAATAAGCGGAGAGGAAATTCTCCAGCGCCGGGAAATCACTCATGCGTGGCCTGCTCGCTGATTCAGGGCGTGGTCGGGTAACCGGTCACGATTCTATAGCCGATGCCCAGCGCGTCGGAACGCTGCAGCACCAGCTTCACCGAGAACACGTCTTCGGCCTGGGTCTCGCCGCGCCGGATGGAGATGCCGGTGCTGGCATCGAAGCTCGCATCCAGCACCAGGCGGTTGCCGCCCTTGCCGTCGAGCCAGGCATCGATGCGGTCCTGGTTCTCGGCAATGGTTTCGGAGATGAAGTGCTCGGCCGCAGGCAGGTCGCGGAAGCTCGACGACGCGCTGATGTTCTCGCGCTGCAGGCGGTCGAGCAGCTGCTGCTCGGTCCTGCCCACGTGGCGCTCGATCAGGTGGCTGCCGGCGTCTTCGTGCGCTTCGAGCCCGCCGCCGGGCACCTGGCCGGTGTCGGTCGGCGGGTCGACCGGGCCCAGGTGCGCGTCGAGCGCCTGCTGCGTGGATTCCACCGCGTCGCGCTCCACGCGCGACAGCCGGTCGACGGGGAACTCGGCCAGCGCATCGCGGATCCGGCCCAGCAGCGGGTCGAGCTGTTCGGCGAAGGTTGGGTCGGCCTGGGCGAGCGCGATCGCGTCGCCGGTCTGGTCGAGGAAGTCCAGCAATCGGCCGTTGTCGGCAAGATCCTGCAGGTGTGCGCCCAGGTCGCCGTCGGCCGCGGCCGCGGCCATCGCGTTGGCCCGCACCGGCGCGAGGCCTGCGTCGAACAGGGGATTGGAACCGAAACCCGCGTGCACGCCATCCATCGTTGCCGTCTCTCATCGCCAGGGGAATGGCGGGAGAGGCTAGGCAGCGTGCGCCGGTGCTGCCAGCTGGTGCTGGCCCTAGGCTGAAGCCGCTCCCACGGAACGAATCGGGCGCGCCGTCAGAAGTTCTGCTTGCCCGGCAGTGCCGCGTAGCGCTCGATCGATTCGTTGAGGATCTGCTTGGCCTCGGCGGCGCCGCCCCAGCCGTCGAGCTTGACCCACTTGCCCTTCTCCAGGTCCTTGTAGTGCTCGAAGAAGTGGCCGATGCGCTCGAGCCAGTGCGGGCTGACCTTGGCGATGTCGTCGATGTGGCTGTAGCCGGCGAACACCTTGTCCACCGGCACGGCCAGGATCTTCTCGTCGCCGCCGGCCTCGTCGCTCATGCGCAGCACGCCGACCGGACGGCAGCGGATCACCGAGCCGGGGATCAGCGGCAGCGGCAGGATCACCAGCACGTCGGCCGGGTCGCCGTCGCCGCAGATCGTGCGCGGGATGTAGCCGTAGTTGCACGGGTAGCGCATCGGCGTGGACAGGATGCGGTCGACGAAGATCGCGCCGCTCTCCTTGTCGACCTCGTACTTGACCGGCTCGGCGTCCTTGGGGATCTCGATGACGACGTTGATTTCTTCGGGGAGGTTGCTGCCGGTGGGGACGTGGTCGAGGCCCATGGGGGTGCGGTTCCTGCGCAGGGGCGGCGCGGCGTCGGGGCCGGCTGCCGGGGTGGGAGAGGGGTGAACCGGGAGATTTTACGCCGCGGGGTGCTGCGTTGCAGCAATGCTCGACCTCGGGTACGCCCCAGCTTGGACCACTCCATACCGGGGCGTACACATACGGTCACGTATCCACCAGCGAGCCCGTCCATGACCGTCCAGCTTGATTCCCCCCAGGCAAACACCGCCGCCCAGCAGTCCAGCGTCTGGAACCAGCCGCAGCAGGAACCGCTGGCCGTCTTCAACCCGGCCGCGCAAGGCCCGAATGAGGTCGCCACCGTCGGCCAGCGGCAGGTGGACGCCAACGGCCGCCGCGAACAGGCCACGGAAATCGACGGCAACGCCAGCAACACCGGCACCCGCGAGCAGACCCAGAGCAGCACCGGGCAGCCGTTGTTCATCGACAAGCTCGGCAACACCGCCGAAGTCGAGATCACCCGCGAGCGCACCGCCGAACTCGACCCGCGCTCGGGCCAGTACTACGTGCTCGCCGACCAGCTGGTATTCAAGACCGGCAACGCCGACGACCAGGTCAAGGTCACCCAGGGCGAGAAGGGCCAGTTGCGCTTCGACGTCAACGGCGAGGAGTACGACGTGGCGCTGGCGCCGGGCCAGCAGTTGACCGTGCGCACCGGCGACGGCAACGACAACATCGAGATCGATCCGTCGGTGTCGGTGAACTTCATCATCGAAGCCGGCGCCGGCGACGACGCCATCCAGGGCGGCGGCGGCAACGACCGCATCGACGGCGGCGCGGGCAACGATTCCATCGACACTGGTGCCGGCTTCAACTACGTCTTCGGCGGCTCCGGCGACGACGCCATCACCGGCGGCGACGAGAACAACACCCTGTACGGCGGCGACGGCATCGACACGATCACCGGTGGCAAGGGCAACGACTACATCGAGGGTGGCAACGGCAACGACGTCATCGTCGCCACCGGCGGCAAGAACGTGCTGTCCGGCGGCCTCGGCGACGACAGCATCATCGCCAGCGGCAACGGCGACCGCGTCTACACCGGCGGCGGCAGCAACACCGTCGGCAACATCGGCGCCGAAGGCCTGGTCTATTCGGCGGGCGTGGGCGACAAGCTGACCGGCAACGGCAACGCGGACCCGAACGTGGTCAACGTGGTGCTCAACAGCGAAGCCGGCCTCAAGGGCGTGAGGCTGGAGGGGTCCGAGTCCTTCGTCCAGCGCGTCGAGGCCGACCTGGAAATGCTGCGCGCCTCGCCCAACGGGCAGCAGATGCTGGCCGAGTTCGACAAGGCCGCGGCCAACGGCAACATCGTGACCATCCGCGAGCTGCAGAACGTCGACAACGGCTACGCGCAGAGCGTTGGCGGCTCCGACATCCGCAACGGCCAGCCGGGCAATTCCGGCCCGGTGGACATCTCCTACAACCCGGCCTTCGCCATTCCCGAGCTGCCGGTGCCGTCGGTGACCCTGTTCCACGAGATGTCGCACGCCTACAACGGCGTCAACGGCACCTTCCTGCCGGGCATCTACACCGGCCCGGGCCCGGACAGCCCGGACCCCACCACCGGCTTCCAGATCCCCAACGCCGAGCGCCAGGCGGTGGGACTGGAGACCACGGCCGATCCGTACGATTTCGGTGACGGCTCGGGCCCGATCACCCACAACCCGACCGCACTGTCCGAGAACGGACTGCGCGCGGAGATGGGCCTGGAGCTGCGTCCGAGCTACGCGATCTGACGCAAGGCCAACGAACAAGGAAAGGGAGGCACAGGGAAGGGGGCGAACGGCGACCATTGGTCGCCGTTTTTTGTGGCGGATCGAGCCGCGCTGGCCCAGGGGCTCCGCAGGTCGGGGCTACGGCCCCGACGGCTTTGCTACTCGCCGTCGCGCGTGCGCTGCCGTGACAGATATGCATCCGCCCAGCGCTGGGCGACCTTGCCCGCGGCATCGCGGCCGCCAAGACCGAAGGCCAGGGCGATCGCCACCGCGACCGCGCCGAGCACCAGGCCGAATGCCAGGTTGACGATGTCGTCGGCCACGCCCATCGCGCGCAGGCCCATCGCGACGACCAGGCCAAGGATCGCGACGCGTGCGATCCGGGCCATGCCGCGGCCCTCCGGGTTGGCGCGCTCGATCGCGCGCGCGGCGAGATCGGCCAGCCAGTAGCCGACCACGAAGATCACCAGGCCCAGCAGGATGTCGGCGCCGAAGGCGATGAACATCTCCAGCAGCTCGTGCACGCCGGCGAAGCCCAGCATTGCCGCCGCTTCAACCGTGGCGAACAGCATGATGAAGAACAGCGCGATCTTGCCGACCAGCTCGGAGAGCGTCAGCCCCGGTGCACCGACACTGGGCGACGTGCCAACGCCGGCGGGCGCGTCCGGATCGCCGAGCGTACCGACCGTCGGCGCCGGCGCCTGCGCGGCGAACGCATGGCCGAGGCCGACCCGCTCCGGCACCCGGTCGAAGCCGAGGTTGGACAGCAGGCGTGCGACCAGCTGCGCGACGAAGCGGCCGATGAACCATGCCAGCAGCAGGATCACCGCCGCGGCGATGATGTTCGGCACCGCCAGCAGGAACTCGTCGAGCATGCCGGTCAGCGGGCCGGAGATCGCCTCGATCCGCAGCGCGTCGAGCGCGGCGATGATCGTCGGCACGATCACCAGGATGAAAACGAGCGTGCCGCCCAGCTGCGACAGCCGGATGCCGCGCGTCTCCTCGTTCTCCTGGGTGAAGCGGTCGACGTTGGTGGCCACCAGCAGGTTGGTCACCACTTCGCGCACCACGCGGGCGATGATCCAGCCGACCACGCCGATCACCGCCGCGGCGATCAGGTTCGGCAGCATGCCGAGCATGCCGGAGATCATGTTCGACAGCGGCGCGGTCAGTGCGTCGATGTGCAGCGTGCCGACGATCGCCGGCAGGAACAGCAGCAGCACCAGCCAGTAGGCGACGTCGCCCATGGTCCGCGACAGCGGCGGGCGCTTCGGGCGGTCCGCATCGACCAGCTTCTCGTCCAGCGAGGTCGCGCCCAGCACCTTGTGCACCACCACGCGCACGACCGTGGCGACCAGCCAGGCGACCACGCCCAGGACGATCGCCGGGACCAGCGTGTCGAGCAGGCCGGACAGCGGCCCGGTGACGCCGTCGATGCGCAGGATGCCCAATGCGCCGACCAGTGCGACCAGGAAGATGATCCAGAACACGATGCGCCCGCCGAGGCGCTGGAAGTCGGTGCCCGACTTCGTCTGGGTTGCCAGGCGCTCGTTGGCGCGAAGTTTCGCCAGTCCCTTGCGCGTGAGGCTGGCCGCGACGAGCGCGACGATCCAGCCGATCAGCAGTACGGCCAGTGCGCCGAGGATGGTGGGCAGGTAGGTGCCAAGCGATGCCTGAAGCGGCATGTACCAGGTGTCGAAATGCATGTCGATCTCCCCTTCGATCGGCGCGCCGAGCGCGCGCTGGTTCGTGAGTCAATCGCCCCCGCGACGCGATGCCGCACAGACGGAGTGCCGACGACCATACGGAACCGGGGGTGAACATTGCGTTTGGGAGCGATCGTGCGAGCTCCGTTGGGTTGTGGTGCGATGGCTCCGGGCGTCGGTGCGGATGGCCTGCGCGGTCAATCCACCAGAAACAGCCGCGTAGGTCGGGCCTACATGCCCGACGGCTCTTGATCTCCATTGTGGATAAAGAAGCCGCGACAACGAGACGCCGCCGCGTCCGAAGCCCGTGCACAGACAAAAAAAGAGGTTCTTCTTCCGAGTGAGGGAAAAGCGCTACGTCCGCAATGGAGGCGCGGGTGCGAATGCGCTTGGGGGCAAATGTCCTCCGGCGCCGGCCTGCGGCCGACGCCTCCCCCTTGATTTTGCCCCCAAGCACATTCGCACCCGCGTTCCAGCTTGCGCGGCAGTCCGCGGCTCAAAGCGGAAAGCGGGGCTTTCAGGCAAGCCTGCGATCCACAGCCCGGCGCGGCCGGCAGGCCTTCGGGGCAAAATCAAGGAGGAGGCATCCGCCGCAGGCGGATGCCGGGGGACATTTGCCCCGAAGGCCTGCCGGTCGCGCCGGGCCCGTCGGATCGCGACGAGGTGTGCGATCCGTCAAGAAGACCCTTCCCCGGACTTGGGTGAAGAACCAAAAAAGAGCCCCGCATTCGCGGGGCCCTTGGTGTCGCGTGGATGCCGCCTGTTACAGCAGCGGCACCAGCAGCAACGCGACGATGTTGATGATCTTGATCCGCGCCTGCGGCGCCCCTCACCCCGTTCCCCTCTCCCGCAAGCGGGAGAGGGGCGATCGTGTCATGCAGGTCGGGCTTCGGTCAGAGCAGCGGCACCAGCAGCAATGCAACGATATTGATGATCTTGATGAGGGGATTGATCGCCGGGCCGGCCGTGTCCTTGTAGGGATCGCCGACGGTGTCGCCGGTCACCGCGGCCTTGTGCGCCTCGGAGCCCTTGCCGCCGTGGTTGCCGTCCTCGATGTACTTCTTGGCGTTGTCCCAGGCGCCGCCGCCGGTGGTCATCGAGATCGCCACGAACAGGCCGGTGACGATGGTGCCGATCAGCAGGCCGCCCAGCGCCTTCGGCCCCAGCAGCACGCCGACGATGATCGGCACGACGACCGGCAGCAGCGACGGCACGATCATTTCCTTGATCGCCGACTTGGTCAGCATGTCGACGGCCTTGTCGTACTGCGGCTTGCCGGTGCCTTCCATGATGCCCTTGATGTCGCGGAACTGGCGGCGCACTTCCTCCACCACCGCGCCCGCGGCGCGGCCCACGGCTTCCATCGCCATCGCGCCGAACAGGTAGGGGATCAGGCCGCCGATCAGCAGGCCGATGATCACCATGTGGTCGGACAGGTCGAAGGTGAACACCTCGCCCGGGTTGTTGGCCTGCAGGTTGTGCGTGTAGTCGGCGAACAGCACCAGCGCGGCCAGCGCGGCCGAACCGATCGCGTAGCCCTTGGTCACCGCCTTGGTGGTGTTGCCCACCGCGTCGAGCGGGTCGGTGATGTCGCGGATCTCCGACGGCAGCTCGGCCATCTCGGCGATGCCGCCGGCGTTGTCGGTGATCGGGCCGTAGGCGTCGAGCGCGACGATCATGCCGGCCATCGACAGCATCGCGGTCGCGGCGATGGCGATGCCGTACAGGCCGGCGAGCGCATGCGCGCCCCAGATCGCGATGCAAACCGCGATCACCGGCATCGCGGTCGACTTCATCGAGATGCCCAGGCCGGCGATGATATTGGTGCCGTGGCCGGTGGTCGACGCCGCCGCGATGTGCTGCACCGGCTTGTACTGGGTGCCGGTGTAGTACTCGGTGATCCACACGATCACCCCGGTCAGCACCAGGCCGATCAGCGCGCAGCCGTACAGGCTCAGTGCGCCGTGGCTGTTGTCGGCCATCAGCTGGGTGGTGATCGGGTAGAACGCGACCGCCGCCAGCACCGCCGACACGATCACGCCCTTGTACAGCGCGCCCATGATGTGGGTGGAGCCGTCCTTCACCTTGACGAACAGCGCGCCGATGATCGAGGCGATGATCGAAGCGCCGCCCAGCACCAGCGGGTACAGCACCGCGTTGGCGCCGGCCTCGGCCGCCATCAGGCCGCCGAGCAGCATCGTGGCGATCACGGTGACCGCGTAGGTCTCGAACAGGTCCGCGGCCATGCCGGCGCAGTCGCCGACGTTGTCGCCGACGTTGTCGGCGATCACCGCCGGGTTGCGCGGGTCGTCCTCGGGGATGCCGGCTTCGACCTTGCCCACCAGGTCCGCGCCCACGTCGGCGCCCTTGGTGAAGATGCCGCCGCCCAGGCGCGCGAAGATCGAGATCAGCGACGAGCCGAACGCCAGGCCGACCAGCGCGTGCAGCGCCGGCTCGCCGGTGATGCCCATCTGCCCGAGCACCAGCCAGTAGCCGGCCACGCCGAGCAGTCCCAGGCCGACGACCAGCATGCCGGTGATCGCGCCGCCGCGGAACGCCACGTCCATCGCCGCGCCCATGCCCTTGCGCGCCGCTTCGGCGGTGCGCACGTTGGCGCGCACCGAGACGTTCATGCCGATGTAGCCGGCCGCACCGGAAAGGATGGCGCCGATCGCGAAGCCGATCGCGGTCGGCCAGTTGAGGAAGAAGCCGATCAGTACCAGCAGGACCACGCCAGCGACGGCGATGGTGGTGTACTGGCGGTTGAGGTAGGCGCGGGCGCCTTCCTGGATCGCGCCGGCGATCTCCTGCATGCGTTCATTGCCCGCCGGCTGCCGGTTGATCCACCCGGCCGAGAAGACCCCGTAGACGATCGCGACGACCGCGCAGGCGAGCGCCAGCCACAAACCATACTGCTCGAGCATGAATTTCCTCCCCGGAAAGTGAAGCGGCGAAATAAACGCTGGAACTATCGCATAGGGCCCGGAGACGGGATGTTGCAGTGCAGAACCGCCTGCGGCCGGATGGCGGGCCTCGTCGATGGGGTTCCGGAGGTCATCGATGGGGTCGCGGAGGGCAGCGATGGGGTTCCGGAGGTCAACGATGGGGTCGCGGGGGGCAGCGATGGGGTTCTGGAGGTCATCGATGAGGTCGTGGAGGCCAGCGATCGGGTTCCGGAGGTCAACGATGGGGTCGTGGAGGCCAGCGATGGGGTTCCAGGGGTCATCGATGGGGTCGCGGAGGGCAGCGATGGGGTTCCGGAGGTCATCGATGGGGTCACGGAGGGCAGCGATGGGGTTCCGGAGGTCAACGATGGGGTCGCGGAGGTCATCGATGGGGTCGCGGAGGCCAGCGATGGGGTTCCAGAGGTCATCGACGGGATTCCAGAGGTCATCGACGGGATTCCAGAGGTCATCGATCGCGACGCGGAGGCCATCCATGGGGTTTCGAAGGCCAACGATGGGGTTTCCACGCCCATCGATGAGGTTCCGACGCCCATGGGCGGACACCCAATTCCCAGCCAACCCATCCGGCCCGGCGCCGCGCGCCGCGCGCTCGACCGGCCTGCGCGGCACTGCTGCCCTCAGCCCCTTGAAGGGAGGGCCGCGAGCGCTCGTGAGCGCCGATTCAGCCGCCCCGTGACAGCCTTGGCGGCCTGTTCCTCCCCCGGAAACCCCATGCGCCTGATCGCTCCCTTCCTGCTCCTGGCCGCGCTGCCGGCCTTCGCCGCCGACCCGACGCCCGAGATCACCCGCCCGGCCGGCACGCCGCAGGCCAACGGCGTGGTCCACACGCTGCGCCAGATCCCCGAGGCCTGCGCCCGCATCGAGGGCGCGTTCACCGGCCAGGCGGCCGAGCCCTACAGGTTCGCCGTGGTCCGCACCAGCCAGAATTGCCAGCCGCGCGCGCGCTTCGTCGATTTCGACAAGGCCAAGCCGTCCGAGGCCGCGGGCTGGAAGTTCAACGACCTGATCCGCGTCCCCAGCGCCGCCTGCCCTTCGCAGCAGGCGGTGGTGCGCGTGTGGCGCAAGCCGGTGGACGTGGGCCAGGAGCGCGACGGCCAGGGCCAGTCGCGGATCTATCTCGACGATGCGATGAAGACCGCCGCCGCCGGCAAGCTGCCCGCGATCCCGATGTACGCCGCGGCCATGAGCGTCGAAGGCAAAGCCTGCCCGTGAGTGCTGGGCCGTAGGTCGGGGCTACGCCCCCGACGCTTTCCGCACCGATCGGCCGCACCTCACACACGCGTACGCCGCGCCGCCAGCACCATCGGCAGCGCGAACAGGAACATGTGCGAAATCCAGTCGCCCAGCAGCGGCAGCGAGAACGCCAGCGGCACCGGGAACGGGAACGCCGACAGCGGCAGCACCACCTCGCGCATCAGCAGGAACACGATCGTGCCGGCGATCGCCGCCACCGCCACCGGGCGCCGCGCCAGGCCGTCCGGCAGGCCGCGCACCGAGGCGCAGACCAGCGCCGCCCAGCCCCACGACAGGGCGAAGTGCAACGCCAGCCCCAGCGCCGCCGTCCGCGTGCCGCCGGCCAGCGCCGCCTCGCCCAGCGCACCGCTGGCCACCAGCCGCAGCAGGTCGGCTGCGGTATCGCCGCGCAGCAGCGCCATCGTGATCGCGAACGCCAGGTCGAGCGCGCCGCCGATGAAGCCGCCGGCGAGGATCGCGGTGAACGGATGCAGCCGGCGCGCGCTCACGGCTCGAAGCCCGTGAGCTTCTTCTTCACGAGCACATTCTTCGGCACCACGTACTTCGGCAGGCCATCACGCCCGTACGGCGGCGGCGCCTCGCCGCGGATCAGCGGTTCGAGGTAGCGGCGGGCGGCGGCGGTGATGCCGTAGCCGTCACGGCGGATGAAGCCGGCCGGCATCTTCTTCTCGCGGTTGGCGATCTTCGCCAGCGGCGCGGGCTCGATCTTCCAGCGGTAGGGCGCGTCGGAGGTGCGCACGATCACCGGCATCGTCGCGTTGCGGCCGGCCAGCGCGTACTGCACGGCCGCCTTGCCGACCGCCATCGCCTGCTCCAGGTCGGTTTTCGAGGCCAGGTGGCGCGCGGAGCGCTGCAGGTAGTCGGGCAGGGTCCAGTGCACCTTCATGCCGAGTTCGTTCTGGACCCGGCCGGCGAGGAACGATGCGACGCCGCCGAGCTGGGTATGGCCGAACGAGTCCTTGCCACCGCCGGCGTCGGCGACGAAGCGGCCGTCGGCGGTGCGGATGCCTTCGCTGGCGACGACCACGCAATAGCCGACCTTGGCGACGACCTGCCGCACGCGCGCAAGGAAGTCGGCTTCATCGTACGGCCGCTCGGGGAACAGGATCAGGTGCGGCGCTTCATCCGGCCCCTTGCCGGCCAGCCCACCGGCCGCGGCCAGCCAGCCGGCGTGGCGGCCCATGGCTTCGTAGACATACACCTTGGTGGAAGTCTCGGCCATCGCGGCCACGTCCAGCGCGGCCTCGCGCACCGATACGGCCGTGTACTTGGCCGCCGAGCCGAAGCCGGGGCAGCAGTCGGTGATGGCCAGGTCGTTGTCGACCGTCTTGGGGACGCCGACGCAGGTGAGCGGGTAGCCGAACTCCGCGGCCAGCTGCGACACCTTGTTGGCCGTATCGGCCGAATCGTTGCCGCCGTTGTAGAGGAAGTAGCGCACGTCGTGGGCGCGCAGCACGTCCAGCAGGCGCTCGTAGCGGGCCCGGTCGGCGTCCAGCGACTTGAGCTTGAAGCGGCACGAGCCGAACGTGCCGCCCGGGGTGTGGGCCAGGGCGCGGATCGTGGCCACGGACTCTTTCGAGGTGTCGATCAGCTCCTCGCGCAGCGCGCCGAGGATGCCGTTGCGCGCCGCCAGCACCCTGACCTTGCGGGCGCGGGCCTCGGCGATCACGGCCGAGGCGGTGGCGTTGATGACGGCGGTGACGCCGCCGCTCTGGGCGTACAGCAGGGTTCCCTTGGGCATCGGGGGCTCGCTTTGGGGGAGGCGCGGGGCCTGGATACGGTAAAGTGGCGCGGTTCGTGCCGCGACCCGGGCAGTCTACGCCCCGCGGTGCCTCGTCTTTTCAGCGTTCGGAGCAATCGATGCGACTGGTACTTCTTGGTGCGCCGGGTTCGGGCAAGGGAACGCAGGCCGCGCGCCTGAAGGATCATCTGCAGGTGCCGCACATCTCCACCGGCGACCTGCTGCGCGCCGAGGTGGCCGCCGGCAGCCCCCTGGGCCTGCAGGCGAAGGAAGTGATGGCCCGGGGCGACCTGGTGTCCGACGAGATCCTGCTGGGCATGCTCGAGGACCGCTTCTCGCGCGACGACACCAAGGGCGGCTTCATCCTCGACGGCTACCCGCGCAACCTGGCCCAGGCCGACGCGCTGGACGCGCTGCTGGGGCGGATCGGCCAGCCGATGGACTACGCGGTGCAGCTGGAGGTGGACAACGAACTGCTGATCGAACGCCTCGCCGGCCGCGCCAAGGCCGAGGGCCGCGCCGACGACAACCCCGAGTCGGTGCGCAAGCGCCTGCAGGTGTACGACACCCAGACCGCGCCTGTGATCGAGTTCTATCGCCAGCACGGCCAGCTGACCGTAGTCGACGGCGTGGGGTCGCTGGACGACGTGTTCGCGCGCATCGTGGAAGCCATCTCGCCTGGGCAGGCGGTGGGCTGAGCCACGCGCCGTAGGTCGGGGCTACGTCCCCGACGCGCTTCTCGACCGAAGTAGATCAAGAGCCGTCGGGCGCGTAGGCCCGACCTACGCCGTGGTCGGGTGACGCGCCGGCTGCTTCCCTGCGCCGTAGGTCGGGGCTACGCCCCCGACATGTTTCTCGCCCGACGGCGCTACCGGATCGGCGACAATTCCCGCATGAGCAAACTCCACATCCTGGGTATCGCCGGCACCTTCATGGGCGGCGTCGCGGCGCTGGCGCGCGAACTCGGCTTTGATGTCGAGGGCAGCGACCAGGCGGTCTACCCGCCGATGTCGACCCAGCTCGAAAACCTCGGCATCGGCCTGAAGCAGGGTTACCTGCCGGAGAACATCTCGGCGGACGTCGACCGGGTCGTCGTCGGCAACGCATTGTCGCGCGGCAACCCCGCGGTCGAGCACGTGCTCGACGCCGGCCTGGACTACACCTCCGGCGCGCAGTGGCTGCTGGAGAACGTGTTGCCCGGCCGCGACACGCTGGCCGTGGCCGGTACCCACGGCAAGACCACGACCACCACGATCCTCGCCTTCCTGCTGCAGGCCGCCGGCCGCGAACCGGGATTCCTGGTCGGTGGCGTGGCGGAGGACTTCGGCGTCTCCGCCCGGATCGGCGGCGGGCGCGAGTTCGTGGTGGAGGCCGACGAATACGACACCGCCTTCTTCGACAAGCGCAGCAAGTTCGTCCACTACCGGCCGCTGGTGGCGATCCTGGGCAACCTGGAGTTCGACCACGCCGACATCTTCCCCGACGTGGCCGCGATCCAGCGCCAGTTCCACCACCTGGTGCGCACGGTGCCGGGGCGCGGGCGGCTGGTCGTCAACGGCGAGGACGCGCGGCTGGCCGAAGTGCTGGCGATGGGCTGCTGGACGCCGGTGGAGACCTTCGGCCTGGACGCCGCCGCGGCGGTGGGGGGCCGGCCGTTCGACTGGAGTGCGCGCCTGGTCGAGGCCGACGGCAGCGTGTTCGCCGTGCTGCACGCGGGCAACGAAATCGGCACGGTGCGCTGGCCGCTGCTCGGCCGCCACAACGTGATGAACGCGCTGTCCGCGCTGGCCGCCTGCCACGCGGTGGGCGTGGACGTGGCTACCGTGCTCCCGGCACTGGCGCGCTTCCGCAGCGTCAAGCGCCGGCTCGAACGGCTGGGCGACGCGCGCGGCGTCACCGTGTACGACGACTTCGCCCACCACCCGACCGCCATCGCGACCACACTCGCCGGCCTGCGCGCGAAGGTCGGCGATGCGCGGATCGTGGTGGCGATGGAGCCGCGCAGCAACTCGATGCGGCTGGGCGCGCACGCCGACGCGCTGGCACCGTCGCTGGACGGCGCGGACGCGGTGGTGTTCCTGCACCGGCCGGAACTGGCGTGGGACGCGGGCAAGGTCGTCTCGGCGCTGCGCGGCGAAGGCCACGCGGTCGCGGACGCCGACGCGTTGATCGACACCCTGCGCGGCCTCGTGCGCGACGGCGACCACGTCGTGTTCATGTCCAACGGCGGCTTCGACGGCGCGCCGCGGCGGTTCCTCGCCGCGCTGGGGGAAGGCTGAGACCTCCAGGACCATCCCGTGGGAGCGGCCTCAGCCGCGAGCTCTTTCTTGCAGACCATGACGGACAAGAGCTCGCGGCTGAAGCCGCTCCCACAAGAGCTGCAGGTTTCTTTGCCCCGCACTCGCGCCGCCTGCGCTAGCCTGCGCCCGATGCCCGCCCAATCGCTGCCGCTGTTCCCCCTGCACACCGTCCTGCTGCCCGGCGCGGCGCTGGGGTTGCGCGTATTCGAGCCGCGCTACCTCGACCTGGTGCGCGAGTGCGGCCGCAGCGGCGGAGGCTTCGGCATCTGCCTGATCCTCGACGGCGAGGAGGCCGGCGCCCCGGCGACGCCCGCGGCGTTCGGCACCGAGGCGCTGATCGAGGATTTCGGCACCGGCGACGATGGCCTGCTGACCCTGCAGGTGCGCGGTGCGCGGCGTTTCCACGTGCAGAACACGCGGGTGCGCGACAACGGCCTGACGGTCGCCGACGTCGCCTGGTGCGACGACGCCGACACTGACGAACTGCGGCCCCAGCACGGCCTGCTGGCGATGGTGCTCGAGCGCATCCTCGACCAGGTCGGCGGCGAACACGCGCAGGCGCCGGTGTCCAGGCTCGACGACGCGGCGTGGATCGGCTGGCGCCTGGCCGAGATGCTGCCGCTGTCCGACGCGCAGCGGCAGTCGCTGCTGCAGGACGACGACCCGCATGCGCGCCTGGATCAGTTGCTCGGCATGATGTCCTGAGCGTCGGCGTCGGCGGGGATGCGCACGCGCAGCACGTCCATGCCGGTGTGCGGATGCGGCGCCAGCTCCATCGCGAAGCCGGCCATCGCCGCGCGCACGTCGTCCTGGGCCACGCCGGTGTCGGGGTCGGGCAGCCACAGGCCGAACAGGCCGAACGGCTCGGCGTAGTGCAGCACCTGGGTGGTGCCGATCCACAGCGGCCCGCCGTCGGCCAGTTGCACCGGCGCCCGCCACAGGCGCACCAGCTTGATCTGCCCGGGCCCGTCGCCGGGGCGGCGCAGCAGCAGGGTTTCGGCCTCGGTGTCGAGCGTGGCCGGCAGCACCGGCTGGCGCTCGCGCGGCACGTCGTCGTCGAGCAACTGCAATGTCGCCAGCCAGTCGGCCTGCGGCTGCACGCCCCAGCCATTGGCCTGCAAGCGCCGCTGCAGCGGTTCGAGCGGGCCGGCGACCTGCAGGTCCAGCGGCCAGCGCTGGCTGGCGTCGTACTCCTTGCGCTGCGCGGGCAGGCGCGCCCAGCCGCCTTGCCACCACTGGTCGGCGGTCATGGCAACGGCCGGTTCCGGCGGCGCGAAGCGCTCGAGCAGCGTATCCACCGTGCGCGGCGCGTGCCACAGCGCGGCGGCCAGGAAGGTGATGTAGAACACCAGCGCCGGCGGTCGCATCCAGAACGAGCGCGCCACGTGGCGCCGGTACGCCAGGCCCAGCACCAGCAGCCAGACGATGCCGAACAGCATCCCGCCGACCACGTCGCTGAGCCAGTGCGCGCCGAGGTACAGCCGCGCGAAGCCGAGCACCGCCACCACCGCGCCGCTGACCAGGTAGGGCCACACGCGCCGCCGGCCGGGCATCTCGCGCGCGATCAGCACCGCGAAGAAGCCGAAGGTGATGGTGGACATCGTCACCGCGATCGAAGGGAAGCCGAAGCCCTGCGGCGCCGTCGGCGGATTGGGCATGTGGACCACCGCGCCGAGCAGCGTGGTCAGCACCAGGCCGAAGGCCAGCGCCGCCAGCCAGTGCGCGGCCGCCAGCCAGCGCTTGCGCCACAGCAGCCAGGCCAGGGTCAGCACGATCGCCGGCACCAGCACCACCGCGTCGCCGATCGAGGCCAGTCCGGCCATCAGGCGGTCGGCCAGCGGGTTGCGCAGCGCCAGCATCGCCTCGTAGACGGCGCGGTCCAGCGCCAGCGGTTCGCTGCGCATCACCACCGTGCCCAGCAGCGCGAACCACGCCACGCCGATGGCCAGCAGGCAGACCGCCAGGATCAGCAGCGAGGCCGACTCCGGGCGGTTGGGGTCGATCATCACCGCCGCGTAGCGCCCCAGCCGCGGATGCGCACGGGTCCAGCGCAGTGCGCGCGCGAGCAGCGAGTCGGCGTGGCGTGCGAACCAGCGGTACGTGTACAGCACCGCCGCCCAGGCCAGTGCCAGCACCACCACGAGGCCGCCGATCGCCAGCGCCAGCCGGTTGGCCACTGCCGCCACCGCGTCGTAGGCATGGCCGAGCAGCCAGCCGGGGATCAGGAACAGCAGTGCCCAGGTCACCGCCGCGAGCGCGCTGGCCGGCAGGTAGCGCTTGATCGGCATCCGCGCCATGCCCGCGACGGCGGGCACGAACGGCCGGATCGGGCCGATGTAGCGCGCGATCAGGATGCCCTTGAGCGCGTTGCGCCGGAACACCGCTTCGCTGCGGTCGAGCAGCTGCGGATAGCGCGCGAACGGCCACACCCCGCGCAGCTGCGAACCCCAGCGGCGGCCGATCCAGAAGCTCAGGCCGTCGCCGACGAACGCGCCCAGCGCCGCGCACGCCACCGCGTACGGGCCATAGAGTTCGCCCAGGCCGATCAGCACGCCGATCGCGAACAGCAGCGGCAGCGCCGGGACGATCGCGCCGACCACGATCACCGCGTCGCAGAATGCGATCGCGAAGATCACCAGCCCTGCGGCAATGGGGTGCGCGCCGATCCAGGCGACAAGCTGGTCGAACCATCCGTTCGTCATCGGCGGATTGTACGGGGGAGGCGGTGAATCGAGGCCTTCGGTTGCGGGATCCGTGACCTTTGTGGAATTGGTCCGGGGAAGACATTTCTGCTTGCGGGAGCCGTAGGTCGGGGCTACGCCCCCCGACGCGCTTTTTGCGTTGACGCCGCCGCGAATCGTAGGGCGGGTCTTGACCCGCCTGCTGTTCCGGTTCCGCTGAAATCAAGAAAGATCAAGAGCTTTCGCGCCGTGACGGCGCGAGCCACCTTTCTTTGCTTGTGCAAAGAAACCTGGCGCAAAGAAACACACCCCGCCTACGCGCCCGACGCTGCGCGTCGGGTCCGCGGAGCCGGCGGGATTTTCCGAGAGGGCATCCTGCCCTCGCGGAAAACGCCGCACATCCATGTGCGGCGCCCCTGCGGGGTCTTGTCCGCCGTCTCCGCCGCTACGGAGGGGCCCGGAAGATCAAGATCAAGGTCAAGGTCAAGGTCAAGGTCAAGGTCAAGGTCAAGGTCAAGGTCAAGGGCGCGGCATGGGGGCAGTAGGTCGGGGTTACACCCCCGACATGCTTCTGCGCCGCGATCGCGATCCTGTCCGGAACGGCAACGGCATCAAACGACTTGCACTCCCTACAATGCCGCCATGCTCCGCGACGCGACCGAAATCCAGGCCCTCAAGTCCGACAGCTTCGGCCGCATCTCGCTGATGCGCGGCGACACCGGCGTGTTCGTGCGCCGCGACCTGCGCCACGTGCCGTGGTGGCTGCGGCTGCCTGCGTGGTGGCTCGCGCGTCGCGAGGCGCGCGGGCTGCGGCGTGCGGACGGGCTCGAGGCGATGCCGCAGCTGCTCGGCTGGGACGGGCGCATCCTCGACCGCAGCTACCTCGACGGCGCGGCGATGTACCAGCGCCCGCCGCATGGCGACCTTGCGTACTTCCGCGCCGCGCGCCGGCTGCTGCAGCGGCTGCATCGCCGCGGCGTGGCCCATAACGACCTGGCCAAGGAAGCCAACTGGCTGGTGCTCGCCGACGGCAGCCCGGCGCTGATCGACTTCCAGCTTGCCGTGCTCGGCAACCCGCGTTCGCGCTGGATGCGCCTGCTCGCGCGCGAGGACCTGCGCCACCTGCTCAAGCACAAGCGCACCTACTGTCCGCAATCGATCACCCCGGTCGAGCGCCGCGTCCTCAAGCGCACCTCGTGGCTGCGCGAAGCCTGGTTCGCCACCGGCAAGCCGGTGTATCGCTTCGTCACCCGCCGGATCCTGAAGTGGGAGGACAACGAGGGGCAGGGGCCGAAGCCTTGATGGCCGGGATCGGGGATTCAAAGCGGCGGGTCGAGATGTCGTGCTGGCCGGGGTAGGCTCTTCCCGAATCCCGAATCCCGAATCCCGAATCCCGATGTCATCCCTCACCGGCAAGACCCTCTTCATCACCGGCGCCTCGCGCGGCATCGGCCTGGCCATCGCACTGCGCGCGGCGCGCGACGGGGCCAACGTGGCCATCGCGGCCAAGTCCGACGTGCCCAACCCGAAGCTGCCCGGCACCATCCACACCGCCGCGCGGGCGGTGGACGATGCAGGCGGCCGGGGGCTGGCACTCAAGTGCGACATCCGCGAGGAAGACCAGGTGCGCGCGGCGGTCGCGGCAACGGTCGAGGCCTTCGGCGGCATCGACATCCTGGTCAACAACGCCAGCGCGATCTGGCTGCGCGGCGTGCTGGACACGCCGATGAAGCGCTTCGACCTGATGCAGCAGGTCAATGCGCGCGGCAGCTTCCTGTGCGCGCAGGCCTGCCTGCCGCACCTGCTGCAGGCGGACAACCCGCACATCCTCACACTGGCGCCGCCGCCTTCGCTGGACCCGAAATGGTGGGCGCCGCACACCGGTTACACGCTGGCGAAGATGGGCATGAGCCTGGTGACGCTGGGGCTGGCCGGCGAGTTCGGTCCGCAGGGCGTGGCGGTCAATGCGCTGTGGCCGCGCACGCTGATCGGGACCGACGCGCTGAACATGATCCCCGGCGTGAGCCGCGCCAACGGCCGCAAGCCCGGGATCCTCGCCGACGCCGCGCATGCGGTTTTGGTGCGGCCGGCGGCCGGCTTCTCCGGCAATTTCCTGATCGATGACGAAGTGCTGCGCGAGGCCGGGATCACCGACCTGTCGCATTACGCTGTCGATCCCGGCCAGCCGTTGCTGCCGGACCTGTTCCTGGACTGATCTGCGTGGCCGGTGTTCAGTCGCCGGCGATCCCGCATTCCTTCAGCCAGGCGCGCAGCGCCGACACGCCGGTGTAATGATGCGCGCGCAGCCCGGCGCGCCGCGCGCCTTCGGCGTTCTCGGCCTTGTCGTCGATGAACAGCGCCTGCGCCGGCGTCGCATCAATCGCAGCAAGGCATTGCAGGAAGATCGCCGGATCCGGCTTGGCCAGCCGGAACTGCGCCGAACAGAACACGCGGCCGTCGAACAGCGGGAACAGCGGCGGGCAGATCGCGGGCAGGTGGTCGCGCAGCAGCAGGTTGTTGTTGGTCAGGATCGCAACCTGCGACTGCCGCGCCACGTGCCGCACGAGCGACAGCATGTCGGCATCCGCGCGCATCGAGGCGCGGCGTGCCTCGATGCAGTCGTCGAGCGAAACCGGTCGGCCGAGCCGGCGCGCGAACTCGTCCACCTGGCCCTGCGCGTCGTGCAGGCCCAGGTCGGCGTCGCGTTCGAGCCCCGATTCGAACAGCGCGCGCGAAACCGCCTCGACGCCGGCCCCGCTGCGCTCCGCGAGCAACCGCAGTCGCGACGCGTGGTCGTAATGCGCCAGCACGCCGTCCAGGTCGAACAGGACGACGGCCGGCGCGCCGCTCACGCCTTTGCCGCCCGGAACGCCTCGCGCGCCGCGACGAGGGTCTGTTCGATCACGCCGTCGTCGTGCGCGCTGGACATGAAGCCAGCCTCGAATGCCGACGGCGCCAGGTACACGCCGCGCTCGAGCATGGCGTGGAAGAAACGGTTGAACGCGGTGCTGTCGCAGGCGATGGCCTGGGCGTAGGTGTCGACCTTCTCGTCGCTGAAGAACAGCCCGAACATGCCGCCGACGCGCTGCGTGGTCAGCGCCACGCCGGCTTCGCCCGCGGCGGCTTCGAGGCCGTCGCATAGCACGTTGGTGCGGCGTTCGAGGTCGGCGTGGAAGTTGGGCGCCTGGACCAGCTCCAGCATCGCCAGCCCTGCCGCCATCGCCACCGGGTTGCCGCTGAGCGTGCCGGCCTGGTAGATCGGCCCGGCGGGCGCGATCTGCGACATCAGCTCGCGCCGGCCGCCGTAGGCGCCCACCGGCATGCCGCCGCCGATGATCTTGCCGAAGGTCGACAGGTCCGGTGCAACGCCGTAGCGCGCCTGCGCGCCGCCCAGCGCGACGCGGAAGCCGGTCATCACCTCGTCGAAGATCAGCAGCGCGCCGTGCCGGGTGCACAACTCGCGCAGGTGCTGCAGGAACCCTTCGCGCGGCGGCAGGCAGTTGGCGTTGCCGACGACCGGCTCGACGATCAGGCCGGCGATGTCGTCGCCGCATTCGTCGAACAGCGCGGTGGCGGCGTCGAAATCGTTGTATGGCAGGGTGAGCGTGAGGTCGGCCAGCGCCTTGGGCACGCCCGGTGAGGTCGGCACGCCGAAGGTCAGCGCACCGCTGCCGGCCTTGACCAGGAACGAGTCGCCATGGCCGTGGTAGCAGCCCTCGAACTTGACGATGCGCGCGCGACCGGTCGCGCCGCGCGCCAGCCGGATCGCCGACAGCGTCGCCTCGGTGCCCGAGTTGACCATGCGCACCATTTCGCACGACGGCACCAGGGTGGTGATGGTCTCGGCCATCGTCACTTCGGCGGGGCACGGTGCGCCGAACGAGAGCCCGTCACCGATCGCCTGCGCCACCGCGTCGCGCACGGCCGGATGGTTGTGGCCGACGATCATCGGCCCCCATGAACCGACGTAGTCAATGTAGCGGTTGCCGTCGACGTCGAACAGGTACGGTCCGTCGGCGCGCTGCACGAAGAACGGCTCGCCGCCGACGGACTTGAACGCGCGCACCGGCGAGTTGACGCCGCCGGGCAGCAGCGACTGCGCGCGTGCGAACAGGGCCTGGGAACGGTCGGTATTCATGTTGTGGTCTTCTCCATTGCTCTGTACCCGCGCGTGCGGGATAACGAACTCGCTTCTTGCTCTCGTGGGAGCGGCTTCAGCCGCGATCTTTTCGCCCGGAAGCATCCGGTGCCGCGCACTCAGGATGCGCCAACAAAGCAAGCGCGATACGCCCGCGCCGCCGCAACCGGATCCGGCGCATCGAAAACGCCGCTGATTACCGCCACCATGTCGGCGCCGGCCGCCACCAGCTGCCGCGCATTGTCCGGCGTGATGCCGCCGATCGCCACCCGCGGCAGCCCGAAGCGTGCCGATGCGGCCAGCAGTTCCGGCGTGGCGCGCCGCGCCGCCGGCTTGGTCGGCGAAGGAAAGAACGCGCCGAAGGCGAGATAGCTCGCACCGGCCGCCGCCGCGGCTTCTGCACGCGCGATGTCGTCGTAGCAGGACGCGCCGACGATCGCATCGCGACCAAGTGCCCGCCGCGCCTCGCGCAGTGCGCCGTCGTCCTCGCCCAGGTGCGCGCCATCCGCACCGATGTCCGTGGCCAGCCGCCAGTCGTCATTGACCACCAGCGGCACGCCGGCTTCGCGGCACAGCGGCAGCAGGGCCGTCGCCTGTTCGCGCCGCAGCGCGTCGTCCGCGACCTTGTTGCGGTACTGCAGCAGCGCCGCCTGCGTGATGACCGTGCGCACGCGGGCCAGCAGGCGCGCGGTGTCATTTTCGTCCGGCGTGAGCAGGTACAGCCCGCGCAGGGAGCGGCGAGCAGCGTGGCCGGCGCGTGGGCGGCGGGAATTCATCGGCGCGGTTTCCTGCAGGGGCGCGGGGTGGGACAATGCGGCTTTCCGCACAGAATTCCCCGCCGGGGCGCCATTATCCGATGAACGAGACCGCCGTCGCCTACCGCACCTGGATGTGCGTCGTGTGTGGCTTCATCTACGACGAAGCGGCCGGGCTGCCCGAAGAGGGCATCGCCCCGGGCACGCGCTGGGAAGACATCCCGGATACCTGGACGTGCCCGGACTGCGGCGTGACCAAGGACGACTTCGAGATGATGTTGGCTTGAAGCGGGCTGGTTTGAAGCGTGCCGCTCAGCTGACGCGGCCGGCGCCGCGGAGTTCCACCAGCCGCGCGCGCACCTTCATTGCATCGCGGGCGTTCGGATTGAGCTGCAGGTAGCGCGCCAGGTCGGCGCGCGCGCCGCTGTTGTGGCCCATGTGCAGGTAGCCCAGGCCGCGGTCGCGCAGCGCATCGGGATCGTTCGGCGACAGTTTCAGCAGGCGGTCGGCGCTGCGCGTCGCGCGCTCCCAGTCCTCGCCGTCGCTGTAGACGCCGTGCAGGTTG
>NZ_JBHRYA010000007.1:807525-1162795 GCF_042648865.1 Luteimonas soli
CCGAAAGCCCAAGGTTTCCTTGCGCAACGTTAATCGACGCAGGGTGAGTCGGCCCCTAAGGCGAGGCAGAAATGCGTAGTCGATGGGAAGCAGGTTAATATTCCTGCACCTCGCACAAGTGCGATGGAGGGACGGAGAAGGTTAGGTCTACCGGGCGTTGGTTGTCCCGGGGAAAGGCGGTAGGAATGGATCTCTGGCAAATCCGGGATCCTTTATTCCGAGCACCGAGACGAGCTCATTAGAGCGAAGTGACTGATACCACGCTTCCAGGAAAAGCTCCTAAGCTTCAGCTTGTGCAGACCGTACCGTAAACCGACACAGGTGGGTAGGATGAGAATTCTCAGGCGCTTGAGAGAACTCGGGTGAAGGAACTAGGCAACATGGCACCGTAACTTCGGGAGAAGGTGCGCCCTTTCTGGTGGCTACATGCGTAGCTGAGCTGGGAGGGGCCGCAGTGACCAGGCCGCTGCGACTGTTTATCAAAAACACAGCACTCTGCAAACACGAAAGTGGACGTATAGGGTGTGACGCCTGCCCGGTGCCGGAAGGTTAATTGATGGGGTCAGCCGCAAGGCGAAGCTCTTGATCGAAGCCCCGGTAAACGGCGGCCGTAACTATAACGGTCCTAAGGTAGCGAAATTCCTTGTCGGGTAAGTTCCGACCTGCACGAATGGCGTAACGACAGCGGCGCTGTCTCCACCCGAGACTCAGTGAAATTGAAATCGCTGTGAAGATGCAGCGTTCCCGTGGCAAGACGGAAAGACCCCGTGAACCTTTACTATAGCTTCACACTGAACGTTGAGTTCGTCTGTGTAGGATAGGTGGGAGGCTGTGAAACCCTGGCGCTAGCTGGGGTGGAGCCATCCTTGAAATACCACCCTGTCGTGCTTGACGTTCTAACCTGGGCCCGTAATCCGGGTCGGGGACCGTGTGTGGTGGGTAGTTTGACTGGGGCGGTCTCCTCCCAAAGAGTAACGGAGGAGCTCGAAGGTACGCTCAGCGCGGTCGGACATCGCGCACTGTGTGCAAAGGCATAAGCGTGCTTGACTGCAAGATCGACGGATCAAGCAGGTACGAAAGTAGGACTTAGTGATCCGGTGGTTCTGTATGGAAGGGCCATCGCTCAACGGATAAAAGGTACTCCGGGGATAACAGGCTGATACCGCCCAAGAGTTCATATCGACGGCGGTGTTTGGCACCTCGATGTCGGCTCATCACATCCTGGGGCTGTAGTCGGTCCCAAGGGTATGGCTGTTCGCCATTTAAAGTGGTACGCGAGCTGGGTTCAGAACGTCGTGAGACAGTTCGGTCCCTATCTGCCATGGGCGTTGGAGATTTGAGAGGGGCTGCTCCTAGTACGAGAGGACCGGAGTGGACGAATCTCTGGTGTTCCGGTTGTCACGCCAGTGGCATTGCCGGGTAGCTATATTCGGAAGCGATAACCGCTGAAAGCATCTAAGCGGGAAGCGCGCCTCAAGATGAGATCTCCCGGGGCACAAGCCCCCTGAAGGAACCATCAAGACCAGGTGGTTGATAGGCAGGGTGTGTAAGCGCAGCAATGCGTTGAGCTAACCTGTACTAATGATCCGTGTGGCTTGACCATATAACCTCAAGTGGCCTTGGACTCGACGGCACGTCGATGTTCGAAGCAAACAGTTTCGCTACGTCCCAACTTATTCGCCGACGGCAGGCCGCTTCATGGGCTTGTTCCGAGGCAACCAACGAGAGCGTGTGCGCGTTTATCGGCCAATCCACCGGCTGCGCGACCCTCCACCCTCTCCCTGGTGACAATAGCTGCGTGGAACCACCCGATCCCATCCCGAACTCGGAAGTGAAACGCGCACGCGCCGATGGTAGTGTGCACCTAGCATGCGAGAGTAGGTCATTGCCAGGGTCTTTACCCCGAAACCCCACAGCCTTGGCTGTGGGGTTTCTTTTTGGTTTCTTCGCGTGATTTCGGGGCGGTCTTGCTCGAGCGCTTGCTACGCAGCCGTGGACCAGGGTCACGGGCTTGCGAACACAAGGATCCCGCCTTTCCCCAGGCCCAACCACTTTCGGAAGCCGGGATTCCCGGACGAGGGGCCGCGCTGGATTTGCGGTCAGAGCACGACCGGCGGCTCGCCGCCCACGATGACCACGTCCGCGGGACGTCGTGCGAACAGGCCGACGCTGACGACACCGGGGATCTGGTTGAGCTCGCGTTCGAGCACCAGCGGCTCGGTGATGGACAGGCCGTGCACGTCGAGGATCCAGTTGCCGTTGTCGGTCTGCACGCCTTCGCGCCAGACCGGCTGCGCACCGGTAGCGGCCACGATCGCGCGCGCGACCAGGCTGCGGGCCATCGGGATGACTTCGATCGGCAACGGGAACCTGCCCAGGACATCGACCCGCTTGCTTGGATCGATGATGCAGACGAACTTGTCGCTGGCCTCGGCAATGATCTTCTCGCGCGTGAGCGCCGCGCCGCCGCCCTTGATCAGGCACTTGTGCGGGTCGCATTCGTCGGCGCCGTCGACGTAGAGCGCCAGCCGGCCCGCGTTGTTGGGGTCGATCACCTCGATGCCGTGGCCGCGGAGCCGAGCGCTGCTCTGCTCGGAGCTTGAAACAGCCCCTTCGATCCTGTGTCGCATGCGCGCCAGGGCGTCGATGAAATAGGCCACCGTGGAGCCGGTGCCGACGCCGACGATCATCCCGTCCTCGACGAATTCGATGGCTTTCTCGGCGGCGAGTCGCTTGGCTTCGGTCATGGTGTTCGGGATTGGGGGTTGAGGGCTACTTCTTGCCTTCCAGCGCCAGCAGCAGCTTCCATTGCTTCGCGGTCACCGGCAGCACCGACAGGCGCGAGCCCTTGCGGGTCAGGGCGAAATCCTCGCCCAGCGCATCGGCATGGCCTCGGATCGTGTCCAGCGGAATTGGCGCGTCCAGCTTGCGCACGAAACCGACGTCGACCAGGAACCAGCGCGGCTGTTCCTGCGTCGCCTTGGCATCGTGGTACTTGGACTTTTTCTGGAACTGGGTCGGGTCCGGATAGGCGGTGCTGGCGACCTCGGCGATCCCGTAGATGCCCGGTACGTCGCAGTTGGAGTGGTAGAACAGGACACCGTCGCCAACCTGCATGTCGTCGCGCATGGAGTTGCGCGCCTGGTAGTTGCGCACGCCGGTCCAGGGCTCGGTGCCGACGCGCTGCAGGTCGTCGATCGAGAAATCCGTCGGTTCGGATTTCATCAGCCAGTAGCGTTTGCGTGGGCTCATTCGGTGTCGGGCGGTGCGGGAAAGACTCGTTGTTCGGTGCAGACCGCGTCCATGCGCACGTCCCAGGATTGGGCTGCGATCGCGTCGACCTGCTGGGCGGCGAAGGCTGCACCCACCAGCCAGGGCGGCGCGGCACGTTCCCGCCGGAACGCGAAGCTGCGATCGTACCAGCCCGCTCCCATGCCGAGGCGATGGCACCGTGCATCGAACGCGACCAGCGGGGCGACGACGAGCGCCATGTCCTCCGCGGCAAGCAGGCCGTCGGGTGTGATATCGGGCTCGGGAATGCCGTACCGGTTCGACAGCAGCGCGCCGCCGGGGCGCCACGGTGCGAAGCGCAGGCGATCCTCGTGCAGGACGGGCAGGCAATAAACGAGCGACGGCGGCAGGAGCAGCTGCCAGGCGTGCAGCCCGATCTCGCCGTCGATCGCCCAATAGCCGGCGACATGGCCGCGGTCGGGCATGAAGGGCAGCGACAACAACTGGTCGGCGAGGCGTTCGGCCGCGGAAATGCGCTGGCTGGCCGGCGTGGTCCGCCGCTGCTCGCGGATGGAGTGGCGCAATGCCTTTGCGTCAGCGGCGGCTTTTGCGTCCGCGTTCATGCGGGCATCGGCGCACTCGCGGCGCCACCGCTTGGCCGCGCGCAAGGCCGCGCGCGGGCGCAGGAAAATACGTCCTCCACCATGTCGATGCGTGCCAAACGACCTTGAACCCGGGGTTCAAGTGGGAGCGTCGGGAATCCTTCGGGCTTACCGCTGCGAGGCGGGCTTGCACACCCGGTTTCCACTGCGCCCCCGTGGTCGTCATTAAGGGACAAGGCGCATGTTTGTGCACGCCGTCGATCACGGCAGAGAACGCGGGAAGAGTATAGCGCGAGGCGACCGGTACCCGGTTCCGTTCGTCGGCCGGCATTCATGGTGGGCGTGGACGCATGCCGCGCGAAACGGCCGCCGCACTCAGGCATCGAACAGCGCATCGAGCTTGCGCTGCAGCTCGCCCACCGTGCTCGCCAGCTCGCGGTCGCGGCGCTCGGACTGTTCGCGCAGCTGCTGCAGTTCGTGTGCGAAGTTCAGCGCGGCCAGCACCGCGACCCGGTCGACCGCGGCCATGCGGTTGGCGCCGCGCACCTCGCGCATGCGGGTGTCGAGCAGCTTGGCCGCCGTCATCAGGCTGTCGCGTTCGTCCGGCTCGACGCCGACGGTGTACTCGCGGTCGAGGACGCGGATGCTGGCCGGTTCGCTGGCGCTCACGTGTGCTGCTCCAATGACTTGAGCCGGGCGATCATCGCCTCGACGCGCGAGCGCGCCTGCTCGTTCTTCGCCAGCAGTTGCGAGCGCTCGCCGGCCAGCTGTTCGTGCTGTTGGCGCAGGCTGCGGTTCTCTTCGGCCAGCCGGCGTGTGCGTTCGGCGAGCGCGTCGAAGCGGTCGGCGAGCGCGCGCAGCTGTTCGATCACGTCCGGGCTGTCCATGTCGGCAAGATAGGCACGCGGCGGGGGGCGGTCAAGGCGTGGTCGCAGTCGCGCCGGCACGGGCCGGGCCCCACTGGCGGATGAAGGCCAGGCAGGCGTGCGCGTCCAGCGGCCGCGATAGCCAGAATCCCTGGATCTCGTCGCAGCCCTGGGCGCGCAGGAACTGCAGCTGCGCCTGCGTCTCGACGCCCTCGGCGACGACGTTCAGCCCCAGCGAGTGGGCCATGGTGATGACCGTGCTGGTGATCGCCGCGTCGTCCGGATCGCGCGATAGGTCGCCGATGAACTCCTTGTCGATCTTGATCGTGGTGATCGGCAGCCGCTTGAGGTAGGCGAGCGAGGAATAACCCGTGCCGAAGTCGTCGATCGCCAGCGATACGCCGATCTCGCGGAACGCCTGCAGCTTGCCGGCCGTCTGCGCCGCGTTGGCCATCAGCACGCTTTCGGTCAGCTCCAGCTCCAGCGCGCTGGCCGGAACGCCGGTGTCGGCGAGGATGCGTTGCACGACCTCGGGGAAGTTGCCGCGCAACAGCTGCAGCACCGACATGTTGACGGCGATGTTCAGGTTCGCGAGGCCGTGCTGGCGCCAGCGGTGCAGGGTGAGGCAGGCTTCGCGCAGCACCCATTCGCCGATTTCCAGGATCTGGCCGCTCTCCTCGGCCAGCGGGATGAATTCGCTGGGCGGGATCTCGCCGTGCTCTTCGCTGGTCCAGCGCAGCAGCGCCTCGACCCCGGTGATGCGCGAAGGCTGCAGCGCCAGCCGCGGCTGGTAGGCCAGGTGCAGTTCGCCGCGGTCGATCACCTTGCGCAGCGCGCCGGAGATGGTGGCGCGCTGCCGGACCGACACGTCCATCGCGTCGTCGTAGCGGGTGAAGGTGCGGCGGCCGGCGGCCTTGGCCTGGTACATCGCGGTGTCGGCCTGCTTGAGCAGTTCGGTCGGGACCTGGCCGTGGTCGGGGTAGACGCTGATGCCGATCGAGGGCGAGATCGAGACTTCCTGGCGCTCGTCGATGATCAGCGGCGCTTCGAAAGCCATGATGATCTCGCGCGCGACCTTGTCCGCGTCGGCCAGGCTCTCCAGGTTTTCGAGTACCACCGTGAACTCGTCGCCGCTGAGCCGGGCGACGGTATGGTGCTGGCCGACGGTTTGCTGCAGGCGCACCGCCGCCGAGCGCAGGATCCGGTCGCCGGCGGCGTGGCCGAGCGAGTCGTTGATGTCCTTGAAGCGATCCAGGTCGAGGAACAGCACCGCGACGCGGTTGTTCTCGCGCCGGGCGCGCACGATCGCCCGCGACAGGCGTTCGGACAGCAGGGTCCGGTTGGGCAGGTTGGTCAGGGTGTCGAAGTTGGCGAGGTAGCGCAGTTCCTGCTCGGCGCGCTTTTGCTGGGTGATGTCGCTGAGCACGGCGACGTACAGCGGCGGCTCGCCTTCGGCCTCCTGCACGACGCTGGTCTCGATCGCGCAGAGGAACTCCTCGCCGTCCTTGCGCCGCTGCCACATCTCGCCGGAGAAACGCCCCTGGCGCGCGGCGATCTCGCGGACGTGGCGATAGAACGCGGGGTCGTGCTGCGGGCTGTCGAGCAGGTCCGCGCCGCGGCCGGCGATTTCCTCGTCCGCGTATCCGGTCATGCGGGTGAACGCGGGATTGACCGAGACGAATCCGAAATCATGGTCGAGGACGGCGACCGCCTCGTTCATGTTGCGCAGCACGGCGCTGGCGATCCGTCGCTCGCGTTCGACGTGGCGGTCGCTGGTGATGTTGAGCGCGGTACCGGCCAGGCGCAGCACGTTTCCTGCAGCGTCGCGCGACACCGCGCGCCCGCGTGCGCGGATCCAGACCCATTCGCCGAGGTTGTCGAGCACGCGGTGTTCGGAACGGAACATCGGCGTTGTCCCTTCGAGGTACTGGCGCAGGCGGTCGCGTGCCAGCGGCAGGTCGTCGGGGTGCACCACCTGCGAGATCTCGACCGGTCCGGCGAGCCTGGGGAACCCGTCGTCCTGGGCGATTTTTTCATCCGGCTGGAACCGGCGCAGCTTGCCGCTGGCCAGGTCGTAGTCCCAGTAGTGTTCGCCGGTGGCCCACAGCGCCAGCTTCAACCGTGCTTCGCGGTCGCGCAGCTTGGCCACGTAGTCCCGCTCGCTGCGTCGCCGCAGCGCCACGAGGGTCGCCAGCGCGGCGACCAGCGCCAGCACCAGGACGATGAACCCCAGCAGGAGCAGGTCGGCATGATCGGTCAAGACGAAAGCCCTCTGCCGCCTCCCCGCGGCTCGCCGCAGTGTAATCCAGATGCGGGCGCGCAGTGCCCGCGGCCGGGGCGGTGGCGTTGCTACACTTGGGACCCCCGAACCCGGATGCATGCCTTGTCCCCGGAACTGCCTTCCCTGCGCGAAATCGACGACGCCAGCCGCAGCCTCGGGCTGGGCGTGGATGCGCCGGAACTGCATGGCGCGCTGTGCGGATGGCTCGCCGGCGGCGGCAGCGACGGCCCCGACTGGCTCGGCAAACTGCTCGTCGACGCGGAGCTGCCGGCGATCGTCGAAGGCAGTGCGCTCGACCGCATGGCCAGGGCCAGTGCCGCGCAGCTCGAGGATCACAGCTTCGAGTTCGCACTGCTGCTGCCCGACGACGATGCAGGCCTGGCCGAACGCAGCGGCGCGCTGTTCGAATGGTGCCGCGGCTTCCTCGGTGCGTTCGGCCTGGCCGCCGGCAAGGACCCGCCGCTGTCGGACGAAAGCCGCGAGGCGCTGGCCGACATCGCCCGGCTCGCCGCCGCCTCGCCGCAGGACGATGGCGACGAGGAGGACGAGCAGGCGCTCGCCGAGATCGAGGAATTCGTGCGCGTGGCGACCCTGCTGCTGCACGGCGACTGCGCGCTGGGCCCGCGACACCGCAAGAACCTCAACTGACCGGCGCGTGGCCGGTTCGAACCCGACAATCCGGACGACGATGGCCAACAATCCAGTGATACCCCGGACCCAGCATGCGCGGCGGCGCAAGCAGTTGATGCGCATGGCCGGGAACGACGCGATCCTGATCCTGCCCGCTGCGCCCGAGCGCGTGCGCAGCCGCGACACCCACTATCCGTACCGGCAGGATTCCGACCTGCTGTACCTGGCCGGCTTTCCCGAACCCGAAGCGGTGCTGGTGCTCGTGCCCGGGCGCAAGCACGGGGAAAACCTGCTGTTCTGCCGCGAACGCGACCCCGCGCGCGAAGCCTGGGACGGGCCGCGCACCGGCCCGGAAGGCGCCGTCGACGCCTACGGCATGGACGACGCCTACCCGATCGACGACATCGACGAAATCCTGCCCGGCCTGCTGGAGGGCCGCACGCGGGTGTACTACCACTTCGGCCGCGACACCGACTTCGACCTGAAGCTGATCGGCTGGCTCAACCGCGTGCGCGCGCAGGTGCGTCGTGGTGCCGAGCCGCCGCACGAGTTCCTGGAGCTGGGGCACCTGCTCGACGAGATGCGGCTGTTCAAGTCGCGCGACGAGTTGAAGCTGATGCGCAAGGCCGCCCAGGTCACCGTGCTCGCGCACCAGGCGGCGATGCGCGCCGCGCGCCCGGGCGTGCGCGAATATGAGCTGCAGGCCGAGATCGAGCGGGTGTTCCGCGCCCACGACGGTTATCCGGCCTACGGCAGCATTGTCGGTGCCGGCGCCAACGGCTGCGTGCTGCACTACATCGCCAACTCTGCGAAGGCGAAGGACGGCGACCTGGTGCTGGTCGACGCCGGCGCCGAGATCGGCGGCTACGCGGCCGACATCACCCGCACCTTCCCGGTCAACGGCCGCTTCAGCAAGGAGCAGCGCGCGCTGCACGACCTGGTCGGCGCCGCGCAGGCCGCCGCGCTGGCGCAGGCGCGTCCGGGCGTGCCCTACGAGGCCGGCCACGACGCCGTGGTCGAGACCCTGACCGAAGGCCTGCTCCAGTTCGGCCTGCTCAAGGGCAAGCTCGAAAAGAACATCGCCGACGGCAGCTACAAGCGCTTCTACCTGCACAAGACCGGCCACTGGATCGGCCTGGATGTGCACGACGTGGGTGATTACCGCATCGACGGGCAGTCGCGGCTGCTCGAGCCGGGCATGGCGTTCACGATCGAGCCCGGTTTGTACATCCCGCCGGATGACAAGTCGGTGGCGGCGAAGTGGCGTGGCATCGGCATCCGCACCGAGGATGACATTGTGATCACCAAGGATGGCCACGAAGTGCTGACCGAAGGGCTGGCGCGCAGTGCCGATGAGATCGAGGAATTCATGGCAGCGCGCTAGGCGCGGCTTTTGCCTGGTCCTTCTCCCATCCGGGGGATGCACGATCAAGTCGACCATGCCGTACCCGATGGGGTCGTTGTGTCCTGGCGGTCGGGAGCCGCTTTCCCTCGGCAGGACATCCATGTCTTGACCCGGGCGCGCGCCATCCATGGCGCGCTTGTCGCTCATCCCCTCAGCCAACCCTCTCCCGCAAACGGGAAGAGGGCGGTGCGCGCGTGGGCGCTCAGCCCAGGTTGGCGAACTCTTCGCGCGTCAGGTTCACCGGCTCGCCGTCCGTGCACACGACGTCGTCCTCGATGCGGACGCCGCCATACGGGCGGAAGGCATCGATGCGCGACCAGTCGATGGCGTCGGCGTGGCCGTCCTGTTTCAGCTTCTCGAGCAGCATGTCGATCACGTAGATGCCCGGCTCGATGGTCACCACCATGCCCGGCTCCAGCACGCGGGTCAGGCGAAGGAACGGGTGGCCTTCGGGCGGCTCGATCCGGCCGCCGGTGTCGGAGGCGGCGAAGCCGGCGACATCGTGGACCTGCAGGCCGATCCCATGGCCCAGGCCGTGCGGGAAGAACGCCGCGCTGATGCCCCGGGCCAATGCGTCCCCGGGCGATACCTTGAGCACGCCGAAATCCTTCAGCACCGTCGCCAGCGCCAGGTGCGCGTCGATGTGCAGCTGCTTGTAGTCGGCGCCGGCGCGGACCTGCGCGCACATCTTCTGCTGCGCGGCGTCGACTGCGTCGACCAGCGCCTGGAACTCGTCGCCGGTGTCGGCCGAGTAGGTGCGGGTGATGTCGGCCGCGTAGCCGCCGTGGCTGGCGCCGGCGTCGATCAGGAAGCTGCGTACCGGTTTCGGCGGCAGGCGGCCGAGTTCGGTGTAGTGCAGGACCGCGCCGTGCTCGTTGAGCGCGACGATGTTGCCGTAGGGCAGCTCGGTGCTGTCTTGCCCGGCGGCCTGGCAGTAGGCCAGGTGGATGCCGAACTCGCTGGCGCCGGCACGGAAGGCGCGCTCGGCGGCGCGGTGCGCGCGCACGCCGCGGCGCGTGGCCTCGCGCATCATCGCGATCTCGTACGGCGTCTTGTACGCGCGGTGGTATTCGAGATAGTCGACAGCGGCTGGCGGGTTGTTGGGCTTGAACGCGCCGTACTGGCCCAGCGCGCTCTGCGGCTCGCCGAGGATCGCGCAGCGGCTGGCGTTCTTGGGCAGGTGCTGCTGCGCCTCGTCGGCGCTGCGGATCACCACCACCTCGAAGTGGTCGACCCAGTACCCGGCCGGCGCATCGGGCACGACGTGCCAGTAATCGTGCGGCTGCAGGTACACCAGGCGCGGCTTGTTGCCCGGCGTGTACACCAGCCAGCTGCCGGGATTGCGGGTCAGCGGCAGCCAGGCCTTGAACTGCGGGTTGACCGCGTAGGGATAGTCGCGATCGTCGAACAGCTGGTAGTGCACGGTGCCGCTGGGTACGACGAGATGGTCGAGGCTGGCGCGCTCCAGGGCGGCATCGGCGCGGTCTTTCAGCACTTCCAGGTGCGCGGCATATAGGATTGCGGGGTCTGCGTTCATCAACGGGGCACGATGGAGAGGTCCGCGCATTTTGCCGCAAGCACACGGTCGCTGCAGGACGACGGTGTCCAGGCGCAGTCGCTGCTGCTCGGCCTGCCGGCCTGGGTATTCGCGCTGGCAGGGCTGCTGGCGGGCCTGCTGGCGACCGCCGCGGTGCTGCTGCTCGAACGCGACAGCCTCCAGGCGGCGGCGCAGCTGCAGGATTCACAGGTGGCGCGGCGCAGCGTGGCGCAGGTGGAGCGGCAGCTCGAGACCAGCGGCCTGCTGCTGCGCGCGTTGCAGTCGTCGTTCATGGTCGGTGGCGACATCGACCAGCAACAGTTCGCGGGCGTGCACGACAACCTGCATGCGCAGGAGGTGCTTCCAAGCCTGGTGGCGATGGTGTTCGCGCGTCGCAGCGAGCCCGGACACCCCGGCGGGCCGCCGGGATATCGCTACGAGAACGTCGTGCCGCTGGCCGGCAATCGCAGCCTGGTCGGTTTCGACATGGCCGCGCAGGAGGCCAATCTGCGGGCGCTGCTGCGCGCCCGCGACATCGATCGCCCGGTGATGACCGCCGCCTTCCCGCTGCGCCAGCCGGTCGACGATGCGCGCGACGCGATGGGTATGGTCGTGCGGCTTCCGGTCTACAGTCGCGGATCGCGCCCGTCGAATGTCGCCCAGCGCCGTGCGCGCGAGATCGGCGCGCTGGGCATCAGCATGCGCGTGCGGCCAATGCTGCTTGCCGCGTTGCCGCCGGACGCACTGCATCGCTACCGAGTGGAAGTGCTCGACACCACCGGTGAAACGACCATGACCCTGTACGACTCCGGCGGCGATGTCGCGCCCGGTGCCGCGGTCCATGGCGGCGAGGTTTCCTTTGGCGAGCGCCGCTGGAAGGTGCAGCTGCAGCCGCGCGACAGCGGCTACGATGCCGGCCTGCTGTGGCTGATGGGTGCCACCGGCACCGTCGCCAGCCTGCTGCTGGCGCTGCTGCTGTGGTCGGCGGCGACCATGCGCCGGCGCGCGGTGACGCTGGGCCGGCAGCTGGCCCAGCGCTATCGCGAGAGCGAGGAACGCTTCCGCACCCTCAACGACCTGCTGCCGGCGCTGGTGCTGATGGCGCAGGCCGATGACGGTCGCATCGTCTACGCCAACGAGGCCGCCGCCGCGCGCCTGGGCGAGAACGTGGCCGACGGCGCGACCCTGGCGTCGCTGTTCGAGGATCCGGCGCAGCAGCGCGCGCTGGCCGCGCCGGTCGGAGACGTGCGCTGGAGCAACGTGGATGCGCCGCTGCGCACGCTCGGCAACGATCGGTTCTGGGCGTCGACCTCGATCAGCAAGGTGCAGCTGGGTGGCCTGGACAAGCTGCTGGTGGTGGCCAGCGATGTGTCCGAGCAGCGCCAGCTCACCGAGCTGCTGGGCTACCAGGCCACGCACGACGCGCTGACCGGCCTGTGCAACCGGCGCGAGTTCGAGCGCAGCGTGCGCCGCGAGCTGGAGGCCGTGGCGCGGGGCGGCCCGCAGGCGGCGCTGCTGTACATCGACCTGGACCAGTTCAAGCTGATCAACGACACCTCGGGCCACCTTGCAGGCGACCAGTTGCTGAGCCAGCTGGCGCTGGCGCTGGCCGAGCACCTGCGCGGCGACGACATCCTCGCGCGGCTGGGCGGCGACGAGTTCGGCGTGCTCGCGCGCGACGTGGATTTCGAAGGCGTGCAGCTGCTGGCCGAGCGCCTGCGCACGCGCATCGAGGGATTGATCTACATCTGGGAGCAGCGTTCGTACACGATCAGCGCCAGCATCGGCGTGGTGATGATCGACCGCCCGGGCCTGACCCTGGAAGACGTGTTCGCCCATGCCGACGCCGCCTGCTACATGGCCAAGGACCACGGCCGCAACCGCATCCATTTCTACTCCGCGCAGGACGACGAGACGGTGCGCCGCCGCGGCGAGATGGAGTGGGCCAACCGACTGCGCTGGGTGATCGACGAGGGCCGGCTGCTGCTGGACTACCAGGAGGTCCGTCCGCTGCAGGGCCAGCCCGCGGATGAGCCGTACGTCGAACTGCTGATCCGGCTGCGCGACGAGGAGGGGCGCGTGGTGCCGCCGGGCGCCTTCCTGCCCGCGGCCGAGCGCTACGGGATGATGCCGGTGCTGGACCGCTGGGTGATCGGCGAGGCGATCGCGAACTTCGACCGCCTCCATGCCAGCGGGCGCGCGCCGGGGCGCTGTTCGCTCAACCTCGCCGCGTCGACGCTCGACGACGACGGCCTGGCCGAATACGTGCTCGACCTGATCGACCGGCACGGCGTGGCGCCGTCGCGGCTGTGCTTCGAGATCACCGAGACCGAGGCGGTACGCAACCTGGCGCGCGCAGTGCGGGTGATGGAGCGGCTGCGCGCGGTTGGTTGCCGGGTTGCGCTCGACGACTTCGGCGCCGGCATGTCGTCGTTCGGCTATCTCAAGAACCTGCCCGTGGACGTGATCAAGATCGACGGCAGCTTCATCCGCGAGCTCGAGCACGACGCGATGAGCCGCTCGATCGTCGATGCCATCACGCAGATCGGCCACCAGCGCGGCCTGGAGGTGGTGGCCGAGTGGGTAGCCACTGCACGCGTGGTTGAACTGCTGCGCGAACTGGGCGTCGACTACGGGCAGGGGTATGCGCTGCACCGACCCGAGCGCGTGCTATACCAGCGGGGCGGGAGCGGGGAATGGAAGGTCGTCGATAGCCTGCCGTGACGTGGGCCGGGCCTGCGTGCCGGCACCTGCGCTGCAGGACTCCAGTTGCGGAGAAGCCATCGGGCGGTGCCCCGACGCGTGCAGCGCTTACTCGTAATGCCCGCCGGGTGCCTCGATCCACTTCTGCAGGTTGACCAGGCACTCCGGAGCGACGGCGATGAAGCGCAGGCCGATCCAGGCCTGGCCCGGGGCGCTGGCGCGGTCCATCCACAGCAGGTGGGCGCCGACCTCGACGGTCTCCGGCTGCGCCTTGTCGCCGGGCAGCGCGAACTGCAGCTGGTAGAGCGCGTCGTCGACCAGGGTTTCGTTGGCGATCAGCAGCATGCCGCTTTCGGACAGGTTGCCGATGCGGCCGACCACGCGTTCGGTCATCGCGTCGGTGACCAGGATGGTGTCGGCGGCCTTGCGGCGGCGTGCGCGGCGGAATTCGTTGATCATTTCGGCTCCAGCAGCGCCGGCTCGTCGCCGCGGCCGGCGAAGCTGCGCAGCGCGCTGACCGCGGCCTGCCAGGCGCGGTCGACCAGGCGCCCGCGCTCGGCGGTGACGATGCGCGCCTGCCCGGCGGCGACCATGCGCGCGAGGCTGTCGATCGAGTGCTCGCCCACGCGCTGGCCGCGCTGGTTCACGAACAGGGCGTTGTCGGTGACCGGGCTGAACCACGACAGGCGGCGGCGCACCAGGTCGCCCTGCTGGTTGATGACGAACTCGATCCAGGTGCCGAACGGCATCACCCGCAGCTGTTCGTAGCGCGCCTGCTCTTCCGGCGTCCGCGGCGGCAGCTTCGGGCGCCTGGCCTTGGCCGGGTCTTCGCCCAGTCGTGCGCGCGCCTTGAGCTTGATGGCCAGCTCGGTGCGGGAAGCCGGATCGTCCTCGTCGTCGGGGATGCGGCTGGTCAGGCGCTGTGCGATCACCCCGGCTTCGTCGGCGTGGTAGCCCACCTGGCCCAGCGCTTCGGCGACATGGGTGGTCAGCGCGGGATCGGCGGGCGCGTCTTCGTTGCAGCAGGCAGCGACGATGCGCTGCGTGGCCTCGACCTGCGTGCGCCACTGGTCGGAGCCTTCGCCCTGACGCAGCAGGGTCAGGGTGAGCACGTCCGCCCAGGCCTGGTTGAGCAGGGCGCGGACGAACTTGGCCAGGCGCTGGTCGCCGATGATCGCATCGAGCGTCTGCGTGGCGCGCAGCTTGGCGACCTCGAGCTTTTCCTTGCCGCGCGCGGCCTCGACGTGCCGGCGTTCGAGCAGTTCGGCCTTGCGGACCTGCTCCTGCAGGTGGGTCTCGAGCTTGCCGTTGCTGGCGTCGAACACTGCGTCGTCGCCGTCGTAGTTCTCGACCACATGGGTGACGGCCTGCTGCAGCGGCAGCAGCATCTGCGGGTCGTAGTCGTCCTTGTCCAGCCATTTGGCGGCCGACTCGGCGACGGTGTTGAGCAGCCGTCGCGCAGGGTGGTGGCCGCGGACGAAGAACGCGCGGTCCTGCAGCGCGACGCGCAACAGCGGCAGCTGCAGGCGGCGGATCAGCGCGGCGCCGGGCGCGTCCGAGCGGATCTCCTCCTCGATCTGCCCGTACAGCATCGAGATCAGTTCGAAGGTGTCGTTGTCCTTCTGCGACAGCGCCGCGCCCTGGCCGCGCTGCTGCCGCGCCTGCGCCAGCAGCGTCTGCTTGATGTCCTGCAGGCTGCTGCCCGTGTTCGGCGAGGACGGCCGGTTCTGCAGCTCGCCCAGCGCCTGGAACACGTCCCGGGTGCTCAGTTCCTGGCGCGGACCGGTGGGCTGGTGCGGGCGCAGCTTGCCGATCAGCGCATGGCGCCCGGCCATCAGCTGCTGCAGCATCGCCAGGGAGGCCTGTTCGTCCTCGCCGTCCGGATCGTCCCAGGATTCGCCCATCCAGGCGGTGTGCGGGCGCGGCTGGCCGGGAGGTGCACGCGTGCTGGCCGGCGTGGCCGCTGCGCGACGGTCGTTCGCGTGGCCGTCGCGAGGTGGCGATGTGCCACCGCCACCGCCACCGCTGCTACCACCGCCATCCCCGCTTCCAGCGTTGGCGGTCCTCGCCGTGCGACCGTCGCCCGTGGTCCCGGCCCCCGGCTTGCCGCCGGTTTCCTGCCCGCCCTGGGCCGTGGCGCGCGCGCGCACCGGGACGAAGGTCAGGCCCGGCAGCACGCCGGCGGCGTCCATTGCCTCGTCCAGTCGTTCGAGGACGCGCGAGTAGCCGGCCATCACCTGGCGATCGAAGATCCGGTACAGCAGCAGGCGCGCCTCGTAGGGCACCTGCAGCGTCTGGCTGGCGTCGCGCATGGCGCGGCACAGCGCGCGCGGACCCAGCGGGATGCGCTCGGCGTCGAAGGCCGGGCTGCCGGCCAGCACGCCGAAGCGCTGGCCCAGCAGGTGCAGCGGCAGCGCCGCGCGGGATTCCTGGCGGGTGGCGACCTCGCGCAGCACCGCGCCTTCGTCCATCACCTCGTCCTCGACCAGGCTCAGGTTCTGGAAGCGCACGCGATTGGCCGCTTCGGATTCCTCGGGCGGCGGTTGCGCGGTGCGGATCGCCGCGACCCCGGCTTCGAGTTCGAGCATGAAGCGCGGGATCAGGTCGGCGCGGTTCATGCGCAGCGTGCGCAGCGTCTGCATGTAGTTCGACTCGACGCCGGGCGTGCGCGCCAGGTCGGCAAGCCGGAACAGCTCCTGTTCGAACTCCTTGAGCATCGTGCCGAGGCTGTCGTCCAGCTCGACCGAAACCAGCGAGAGCGCCTGTTCGAGTGCCTTGCGCACGCGACGGGGCAAGCCTGCGGCGGCGAGCGTGCGCGGCGTGGCGTCGTTCGGTGGTGTCGAAGCGGACATGGATTCGATTGTGCTCCCCCGCATGCTTCTTAGCACGCCGGCGGCGGCGGGGCCAGCATACGGATTCCGAACGGGCATTCGGCCAGCGACTGGCGACCGGGCCCGGCGCCGGCGCCAGTGGCCTCAGGCATCGAGGAACAGCGCGATCACGTCGTTGCCGAAACGGCGTCCCAGCGCGGTTGGCCGCACGTGGTCGCCGTCGGTCTCCAGCCAGCCGTTCGCCCGGGCCCGTTCGAGCGGCGCGGCGATCGTCGTGCGTGACAGGCCGGTGCGCGCCTCGAACCGCGCCAGCGTGAATCCTTCCACCAGGCGCAGCGCGTTGAGCATGTATTCGAACGGCCGGCGCGCCGGTTCGATGCGCTCGTCGCCGCCGATCGCCTGCGCGGTCCCGGCCACGGCCAGGTATGCCGTCGGGTGCTTGTGCTTCCAGCGCCGCACGATTGCCTGCTCGGCGCCAAGCGTGAGCTTGCCGTGCGCGCCCGCGCCGATGCCGAGGTAGTCGCCGAAGCGCCAGTAGTTGAGGTTGTGCGCGCACTGCATGCCGGGCCGCGCGTAGGCGCTGACCTCGTATTGCGTGTAGCCGGCGTCGGCGAGCAGCGCCTGGCAGCGTTCCTGCATGTCCCAGGCCGCGTCCTCGTCGGGGATGCCTGATGGTGGCCTGGCGGCGAAGACCGTGTTGGGTTCGAGCGTGAGCTGGTAGTGCGAGACGTGCGCCGGCTGCAGCGCCAGCGCGCGCTCGATGTCGCGTTCGGCCATCGCCAGCGTCTGGCCGGGCAGGGCGTACATCAGGTCGAGGTTGAAGTTGTCGTAGCCGGCGTCGCGCGCGAGCTTCACCGCGGCATCGGCCTCGGCGCTGTCGTGGATGCGGCCCAGGCGCTGCAGCACGGCGTCATCGAAGGTCTGCACGCCGAAGCTCAGCCGGTTCACGCCGGCCGCGCGGTAGTGCTCGAAGCGGCCGTGCTCGGCGGTGCCCGGGTTGGTTTCCAGCGTCACCTCCAGCCCTGGCGCGAAGCGCAGCCGCGCGCTGGCGCCCTGCAGGAACGCATCGATCGCCTCGGCGGGGAACAGGCTCGGCGTTCCGCCGCCGAAGAACACGCTGTGCACGGTGCGGCCCCAGGCCAGCGGCAGGTCGTGGTCCAGGTCCGCCAGCAGCGCCTCGACGTACTGCGCGAACGGCGGCGTGCCACCGGCGCCGCGGAACTCGTGCGAGTTGAAGTCGCAGTACGGACACTTGCGCACGCACCAGGGCAGGTGGACGTAGAGCGACAGCGGCGGCGGGGTGAGCATGGCAGGCATTGTAGGAGCGGCGGAAGCCGCGAGCTTTGCTCCCTCCCCTGCCTTCGCAGGGGAGGGTCGGGGAGGGGTGCCGTTGGCATCGCCCGAACGGTGACCGCCCCCTCCCAGCCTCCCCCTGCCAGGGAGCAAAGCTCGCGGCTTCCGCCGCCCCTACAAGAGCGCCAGCCGCTCGCGCAGCGCCGCGAGCGCCAGGCCGCGATGGCTGATGCGGTTCTTCAGCGCCGGCTCGAGTTCGGCCGCCGTCCGGCCACGTCCGGGGTCGAGGAACACCGGGTCGTAGCCGAAGCCGCCGTCGCCGCGCGGCGCGTGCAGGATGCGGCCGTGCCAGCTGCCTTCGGCGATCAGCGGCTGCGGGTCTTCCGCGTGGCGCAGCAGCACGATCGCGGCGTGGAAGTGCGCGCTGCGGCGCTCGTCCGGCACCTCGCGCAGCGCGTCGAGCAGCTTGTCGATGTTCGCCCGTGCATCGCCGTGGGTGCCGGCGTAGCGTGCCGAGTACAGCCCCGGTGCGCCGCCCAGCGCGTCCACGCACAGGCCGGAGTCATCGGCCAGCGCCGGCAGGCCGGTTTCGCGCGCGGCATGGCGGGCCTTGAGCAGGGCGTTCTCGACGAAGGAAAGCCCGGTCTCTTCGACGTCTTCGACGCCGAGTTCGCCCTGCGCGACGGAGTCGATGCCTGCGTCGCAGAGCAGCTGCCGGAACTCGGCCAGCTTGCCGGCGTTGCCGCTGGCGATGACCAGCTTCATGACGTGCGCGGAGCGACGCGATCGTGGCGCATCAGCGCGCCAGGGCCTCGCGCTGTGCGGCGAACAGCTGCGTGCAGCCGGAGTCGGCCAGTGCCAGCAGGGCGTCGAGTTCGTCGCGGCGGAAGGCGTGGCCTTCGGCCGTGCCCTGCAGTTCGATGAAGCCGCCGCCGTCGTTCATGACCACGTTCATGTCGGTGTCGCAGTCGCTGTCTTCGGCGTAGTCGAGGTCGAGCACCGGCACGCCGCGATAAATGCCGACCGACACAGCGGCCACCGCGCCCACGATCGGCTGGCGGTTGCAGGACGGCGGCTTGATCGCGCGGCTGTCGAGCAGCCCCTGCACCGCGTCGACCAGCGCCACGTAGGCGCCGGTGATCGCCGCGGTGCGGGTGCCGCCGTCGGCCTGCAGCACGTCGCAGTCCAGGGTGATGGTGCGTTCGCCGAGCAGGCCGCGGTCGACGCAGGCGCGCAGCGAGCGGCCGATCAGGCGCTGGATTTCCAGCGTGCGCCCGCCCTGCTTGCCGCGCGCGGCCTCGCGGTCGCTGCGGGTGTGGGTGGCGCGCGGCAGCATGCCGTATTCGGCCGTCACCCAGCCCTCGCCCTTGCCGCGCAGGAAGCCGGGCACGCGGTTCTCGACGCTGGCCGTGCACAGCACGCGGGTGTCGCCGAAGCTCACCAGCACCGAGCCTTCGGCGTGGCGGGTGAAGGCGCGCTCGATGCGCACCTCGCGCAACTGGTCGGGCGCGCGGCCGCTGGGGCGGGCAATGAAGTTCATGGGCAAATCGCGAAATGGGGCGCGTGAGTCTAACGTAGAGCGTGCCCAGGACTTGATCCGCGGTCGGGGTCACGCCCCGACGGCTCGTGGTCCCGGTGCACCGCGCGTCGGGGGCGTAGCCCCGACCTACTGCGTCTTTCAGTCCGGGTCCGGGGCGTAGCCCCGACCTACGATCCTGCGGTGGCATACTTTGCGACTGTAACCGCACGAGTTGCCAACGCATGATCCGCAGCATGACCGCCTTCGCCGCAGGCGAGCGCAACACCGAATGGGGCGCGCTCGGCTGTGAGATGCGCGCGGTCAACCACCGCTTCCTCGAACTGGGCGTGCGCCTGCCCGAGGAACTCCGGCTGCTCGAACCCGCGCTGCGCCAGCGCGTCTCGGCGCGGGTGTCGCGCGGCAAGGTCGACCTCACCCTGCGCCTGCGCGCCGGCGAGGGCGGCGGCAGCCTGCAGGTCAACGACGCGCTGCTGCAGCAGCTCGGCGCGCTTGCGGGCGACCTGGACTCGCGCTTCCCCGGGATGCGCACGCAGTTCACCGAGGTGCTGCAGTTCCCCGGCGTGCTGCAGTCGACGGCCGGTGATCCCGCGGAGCTGCACGCGCAGGCGCTGGCGCTGCTGGACGAGGTGCTCGACGACTTCATCGCCGCGCGCGAGCGGGAAGGCGGCACGCTGGTGGCCGCGATCCTCGAACGCGTCGACGGCATCGCCGCGCAGGCCGCGCAGGTGCGCGAGTTGATCCCGGCGATCCGCGCCGGCCAGCGCGCCAAGCTCGACGCGCGCATCGCCGACCTGGCGCAGGCGGCCGACCCCGGGCGCATGGAGCAGGAACTGGTGCTGTGGCTGCAGAAGCTCGACGTCGACGAGGAACTCGACCGCCTCGACAGCCACGTCGTCGAGATCCGCCGCATCTTCACCCAGGAAAAGCCGGTCGGCCGCCGCCTGGACTTCCTGCTGCAGGAGTTCAACCGCGAAGCCAATACCCTGGGTTCCAAGTCCGTCGACGCGCGCACCAGCAACATCGCCGTGGAGCTGAAGGTGCTGATCGACCAGATCCGCGAGCAGGTGCAGAACATTGAATAGCGGGGGCCGGGGACTGGGGACTGGGGGCTGGGGCATCTTCCTGTCCGCAGTCGCGCCCGCTCCAGGGCTATCCGCAGACGAGTCGTACCATCATCCATGCCAATGAGCAGTCCCCAGATCCCGGATCCCAGCCCCTTTTCGCGCGGCACCCTGTTCATCGTCGCAGCGCCGTCCGGTGCGGGGAAATCCAGCATCGTCAACGCCTGCCTGGCGCGCGACCCGAACGTCTGCCTGTCGATCTCCTACACCTCGCGCGACCCGCGGCCGGGCGAGCGCCACGCCGAGCACTACAACTTCATCTCGCGCGAGGAATTCGCGCGCATGATCGAGGCCGGCGACTTCTTCGAGCACGCGCTGGTGCACGGCGACTGGAAGGGCACGGCGAAGCACGCGGTGGAGTCGCGCCTGGCCGAGGGCCGCGACGTGCTGCTGGAGATCGACTGGCAGGGCGCGCGCCAGGTGCGCGAGCAGGTGCCGGGGGCGGTGAGCGTATTCATCCTGCCGCCGTCGCGCGAGGCCCTCGACCAGCGCATGCGCAAGCGCGGGCAGGACAGCGAGGAAGTCATGGCCCGGCGCCTGGCCGCCGCGCGCGAGGAAATGTCGCACTACGACGAGTTCGACTACGTCATCGTCAACGAGCACTTCGACACCGCCGTCGACGAGATGTGCACGATCTTCGCCGCCAGCCGGCTGCGCCGGGAGGTCCAGGCGGGGCGCCACGCGGAGCTGATCCGGAACCTGCTGGCCGGGGAGTAGGCGTCAGGGCTCTTCGTGCCCTTGTGGGAGCGGCTTCAGCCGCGAGCTCTTGGGGCTGGTCGAAAGAAAAGCTCGCGGCTGAAGCCGCTCCCACGGGATTGTGGGCGTAGAATGGGTCGCAAGTGATTGATTTTCCGGCGGGACGCTTGTGCCGGCGCCGGTCGATCCCGTAAAATCCGCGGTCCCCTGTCCTTTGATCGACGGCCCGACCGGCCGCCGGGAGTGTTATGGCCCGCATTACCGTGGAAGATTGCCTGGAAGTGGTCGACAACCGCTTCGAACTCGTGATGATGGCCGCCAAGCGCGCGCGCCAGCTCGCCAATGGCGTCGAGGCGCAGATCGACAACGCCGAGAACGACGACAAGCCGACCGTGCTCGCCCTGCGCGAGATCGCCGCGCGCCGCATCGACCAGGACTACATCGACGCCGTCGACAAGGCCGAACGCGAGCGCAAGGAGCGCGAGGCGCTGGAATGGGCCGCCGCCGAGGTGGTCGCCGACGAGGACATGTCCAAGGGCGACGATCTGTAGGAATCCGGGAATCGGGATTTGGGATTTTGGATTCGGAAAAGCGGATCCCGGCGTTTTCCTCCAGTGCCGGATCGAACGCGGCCCCGCGAAAGCGGGGCCGTTGCGTTTCCGGCCCCCTGAACGCGGCTGGGCCGCGGCGACCACCGCCTTGGCCTTTCCGAATCCCGAATCCCAAATCCCGATTCCCAAATCCCGGCCTGAGGCCTTAGGCTCGCCCCATGACCCCTGCCGAGCCCGCCCATCTCGAGCACGCGACCCCCGCCGACGACGCCGTCCCCGACTACGTCCTCGACCTGGAGCGCGCCGCCGAGTACCTGCCTGCCGAGCAGCGCGCGCTGCTGCGCCGGGCCTGGGCGGTAGGCGCGGCGGCGCACGCCGGGCAGCTGCGCAAGTCGGGCGAGCCCTACATCACCCATCCGGTGGCCGTGGCGCGGGTGCTGGCCGAGCAGAACGTCGACGTCGAGACCCTGGTCGCGGCGATCCTGCACGACACCATCGAGGACACGCCGCTGGACCGCGCGCAGCTCGCCGCCGAGTTCGGCGAGACCGTGGCCGAACTGGTCGACGGCGTCACCAAGCTCGACAAGCTCAAGTTCCAGGACCGCCAGGAGGCGGCCGCGGAGAGCTTCCGCAAGATGCTGCTGGCGATGGCGCGCGACCTGCGGGTGATCCTGATCAAGCTCGCCGACCGCCTGCACAACATGCGCACCCTGGGCGCGCAGTCGCCGGAGGCGCGCGAGCGCATCGCCCGCGAGACGCTGGAGATCTACGCGCCGATCGCGCAGCGCCTGGGCATGAACCTGATCAAGTCCGAGTTGCAGGACCTGGGCTTCCGCGCGCTGCATCCGATCCGCCACGCGGTGCTGCAAAAGCGCATCCGCGCCCAGCCGCTGCTGCGGCGCGAGGCGCTGGCGCGGATCGAGGCGCAGCTGGCGCAGAAGCTGGCCAACGAAGGCCTGCAGCACCGGCTGGTGAGCCGGGTGAAGTCGCCGTGGAGCATCTACAACAAGATGCAGGCCGAGGGGAAGACATTCACCCAGGTCATGGACGTGTTCGGCTTCCGCATCATCGTCGGCACCGTGGCCGACTGCTACCACGCGCTGGGCGTGGTGCATTCGGTGTACAAGCCGCTGGACGGGCGCTTCCGCGATTTCATCGCCATTCCCAAGGCCAACGGCTACCAGTCGCTGCACACGGTGCTGTTCGGCCCCTACGGCTCGCCGATCGAGGTGCAGATCCGGACCCAGGAGATGGACCTGATCGCCGAGCGTGGCATCGCCGCGCACTGGACCTACAAGCACGGCGGCGAGGCGCCCAACAGCGCCCAGGTGCGCGCGCATTCGTGGATCAGCAACCTGCTCGAGTCGCAGCGCGGGACCGGTTCGTCGCTGGAATTCCTGGAGAACGTCAAGGTCGACCTGTTCCCGGACGAGGTCTACCTGTTCACGCCCAAGGGCGACATCCTGTCGCTGCCGCGCAACTCCACCGCGCTCGACTTCGCCTACGCGGTGCATACCGATGTCGGCAACCAGGCGGTGGCCGCGCGCGTGGACAAGAAGCTGGTGCCGCTGCGCACCAAGCTGGTGAGCGGGCAGAAGGTGGAAGTCGTCACCGCGAAATCCTCGATGCCCAAGCCGCAATGGCTGGAATTCGTGGTCACCGGCAAGGCACGCACCGCGATCCGCCACCAGCTCAAGCACCTCGAGCACGAGGACGCGGTGCGGCTGGGCCATCGCATGCTCGACCGCGCGCTCGAGGAACTCGGCAGCTCGCTCGAACGCCTGCCGGCCCCGCGCCTGGACGCCTACCTGGGCGAGCTGCGCTACCCGCGGCTGGAGGAGCTGCTGGCCGACATCGCCCTGGGCAACCGGATGCCGGCGCAGGTCGCCCAGGCGCTGACCCGCGACGAGGGCGGCACGCTGGACCTGCTCGACACCGGCGCGATGCCGCGCAGCGGCGACAAGATCCTGATCACCGGCAACGAGCGCGGCATCATCACTTTCGCCTCGTGCTGCATGCCGATCCCCGGCGACGAGATCATGGGCTACCACACCACCGGCCGCGGCATCATGGTGCATCGCATGGAATGCCCGAACGTGGCCGACTATCGCAAGTCGCCCGAGCGCTGGGTGGCGATCGGCTGGGACCGCGAGGTCAGCGGCGACTTCGGCGCCGCGCTGCGGGTCGAGGTGGACAACAGCCCCGGCGTGCTGGCGCAGGTGGCCGCGGCGATCGCCGAGGCGCACTCCAACATCGACGGCGTCGAATACCTGGAGCGCGACACCAACGTCGCGGCGATCCGCTTCTCGATCGAGGTCAAGAGCCGCAAGCACCTGGCGGACGTGATCCGGCGTACGCGGCGGCTGCAGGTGGTGCATGGGGTGCAGCGGCTGTAGGGCCGTAGGGCCGGGAATAGGGAATCGGGAATGGGGAATCGAAAAAGCCGCTGAACCGGCTTTTGCGTTTACGATTCTCCATTCCCGATTCCCTATTCCCGGCATCCACATGCGCCAGCCCATCCAGACCGACAACGCCCCCGCCGCCATCGGCCCGTATTCGCAGGCCGTGCGCTGCGGCGACACCGTCTACATGTCCGGCCAGATCCCGATCGACCCGGCCACCGGCGAGCTGGTCGCCGGCGACATCGGCGCCCAGGCACGTCGTGCGTTCGACAACCTCAGGGCCGTGTGCGAGGCCGCCGGCGGTTCACTCGATGACGTCGCGCGCGTGGGGCTGTACCTGACCAACCTGGGCCAGTTCGCCGAGGTCAACGCGGTGATGGCCGAATACTTCAGCCAGCCATACCCGGCGCGTTCCACCATCGAGGTCTCGGCGCTGCCCAAGGGCGCGGCGTTCGAGGTCGATGCGGTGATGGTCGCCGGCTGATCCTGTCCATCGGCCACCCGCTCCCACAAAGAACCCCCGATCAACGCCGGGGGCTTACGACCCGCCGCGCATCGCGCTCGGCGTGCGCCCGGTCCAGCGCTTGAACGCGCGCCGGAACTCGCGCGCGTCGCGGAAGCCGACGCTGGCGCCAACCTGGGCGATCGGCAGGTCGCCGGCGCGCAGCAATTCGCGCGCGCGTTCGCTGCGCACTTCGTCGTGCAGCAGGCGGAAGCCGCTGCCGGCCGCGACCAGCTGCCGGCGCAGGGTGCGTTCGGTCAGGTGCAGTTCGGCGGCGATGTCGCCAAGGCCCGGGTTTTCGTGCAGGCGCGCGCGCAGCAGCTGGCGCACCGCGGCCACGATCTCGCCGCTGGCCGGCCCGCGCGGCATCTGCGCGCGGCACAGCGCCAACGCCTGCTGCGCGCTGACCGGGTTCCAGGCCGGCAGCCGGCGCGGCAGCCAGGCCGGGTCGACCAGCTTGCGGTTGCGCGGCATGCCGAAGCGCACCTCGCACTCGAACAACGCCTCGTACTCTTGCGCGTAGGCAGGCGCCGGATACGCCAGTTCCAGCCGCAGCGGCCGGAACGACGGCCCCACCAGCCCGCGGCACAGCATCAGCGTGCTGGCGAACAGCTCCTCGCAAAGGAACGGCAGGATCGCCTCCTCCGGCGCGCGCGGGCTGGCCACCAGGGCAAGCGCGGCCGGGTCGGAGGCGTCCAGCTCCAGGTCCATCAGGCTGCCGGAGACCGGTGAGTACTGCAGCCCGATCGCCACCGCGTCGCCGAAGGTACGCGCGGTCATCATCGCCAGCCCCAGCAGGCCGAAGTTGGCGGTGGTCTGCTGGCGACCCAAGCACAGGCCGACATCGGCGTCGGGCAGGTCGCGCAGCGCGCGCTGGACCACGCGACTTGCCTGGCGGTACGACACCCGCACCGCGGCATCGTCCACCTGCGCCCGCGCCAGCGGCAGCCCGGCGAACCAGTGCCCGCAGGCGATGCCGCGCTCCTCGGCCATCAGGCACAGGCCCGACAGGATGTTGGTGGCGATGCTGGCGGTGGTCAGGCGCGGGTCGACGGCGTTGCGTTGCATGCGATTGCAGCCAGTTTGTCCGGTTTGCCCCCCGTGAGTATGCCGCCAATGCCCTCCACGCGCGCGGGCTGCCCGGTCGAGACTGTCATGGAGGGGCCGCCGTCACGCGCCGGCCGGGGAGGACGCCACCGATGTGGAAGACGACGCTGTCGACATTCGCCGCCTGCGCGCTGCTGGCTGCCTGCGGCCAGGGCCAGGAGGCCGCCGCGCCGCCGGTCGCGGACGCCGGTTACCAGAAGGTGCTGCAGCAGCAGTTGCTGGACGCCAAGCCCGGCGACGTGATCGAGATCCCCGCCGGTCGCCACGTGCTGGACCGCAGCCTCAGCCTGCGCGTGGACGGGGTGACCATCCGCGGCGCCGGCATGGACAAGACCGTGCTCAGCTTCAAGGGCCAGCGCAGCGGCGCCGAGGGGCTGATCGTGACCGCCGACGACTTCACCCTGGAAAACCTCGCCATCGAGGACAGCAGGGGCGACGGGGTCAAGGTCAACGAGGGCGAGAACATCACCATCCGCGGCGTGCGCGTGGAGTGGACCAACGGGCCGGACACCGACAACGGCGCCTACGGCCTGTACCCGGTGCAGACCCGCAACGTGCTGATCGAAGACTCGGTGGTGATCGGCGCGTCGGATGCCGGCATCTACGTCGGCCAGTCGCAGGACGTGGTGGTGCGCCGCAACCGCGCCGAGAAGAACGTGGCCGGGATCGAGATCGAGAACTGCATCCGTGCCGACGTGCACGACAACGTCGCCACCGGCAACACCGGAGGCATCCTGGTGTTCAACATGCCCGACCTGCCGCAGCCCGGGCACACCACGCGCGTGTTCGACAACCGCATCGTCGCCAACAACCACGACAACTTCGGCCGCGAGGGCACGGCGGTGGCCGCGGTGCCGGCCGGCTCGGGCGTGGTGATCATGTCCAACGACGCGGTGGAGATCTTCGGCAACGAGATCGCCGACAACAAGACCGCCAACGTGCTGATCGCCAGCCACTACTCGGCCGGCTACGACAGCAAGTACAAACCCTCGGCGGCGTTCGACCCGTACCCGGAGCGGATCTTCATCCACGACAACCGCTTCTCCGGCGGCGGCGACTCGCCCGACGGGCTGGACCTGAAGGCGCTGAAGGTGGCGATGTTCGGCCTGCGCGGGCATTTCCCCGACGTGTTCTGGGACGGCTACGCCAACGGCGAGCGCGCCGAAGGCCCGCAGATCTGCGTGCAGGGGGCGTCGGGCGTGGTCAACGCCGATGCGCCGAACAAGTTCAAGAACCCGACCTCCGATGCCAAGCCGTTCGACTGCACGCTCGAGCCGCTGGCGGCGGTGGAGTTGAAGCGGGGTTGAGCGGCGCGATGGCAGGCCCGCTCCAACGTCGTCATTCCCGCGAAAGCGGGAACCCAGCGACTTCCTTGCTTCCGCCGGACGTCTTCCGGGCAGGAAGAACACGAAGTCGCTGGGTTCCCGCTTTCGCGGGAATGACGATGCGGGGACTGGTTGGCGCATTCGTCCTGTGCGTCGCCGCCTGCAGTCCTGCCCCCGCCCCCGTCACCTTCCACGCCGACGGCTACCCGGAAAAGCTCAGCGACTGGAACGTCGTTTACCGCGCCGGCGACGCGCTGGCGCTCAACGACCGCGTGGTGCCGTTCGACCTCAACACGCCGCTGTTCAGCGACTACGCGCACAAGCTGCGCACGGTGTGGATGCCCGAAGGCGTGCATGCGCGCTACGAGGCGCACGAGGCGCTCGACTTCCCGGTCGGCACCATCATCAGCAAGACCTTCTTCTACCCGCTCGCCGACGGCAAGGACGCGGTCGCGCGCACCGAAGACACCGCGCACGATCGCGCCGGCGAGGGCCTGGACCTGCGCAACGTGCGCATGATCGAGACCCGCCTGCTGGTGCGCCGCGAGGCCGGCTGGGTGGCGATCCCCTACGTCTGGAACGACGCCCAGACCGAAGCCACGCTGGAACGCACCGGCGCCGACGTGCCGCTGCAGCTGGTCGCCGCCGACGGCAGCCGCGAGGACTTCACCTACGAGGTGCCCGACCAGAACCAGTGCGCCGGCTGCCACGCCAGCAACAACACCACGCGCGACACCAAGCCGCTGGGGCCGAAGGCGCGGCACCTCGACAAGGACTACGACTACGCCGGCGGGCGCGAGAACCAGCTCGCGCACCTGCAGCGGATCGGTTACCTGCAGGGCGTGCCGGCCGACGGCGTGCCGCGCAACGCCGACTGGCGCGACGCTGCGCACGCCAGCCTCGACGACCGTGCGCGTGCCTACCTCGACATCAACTGCGGCCATTGCCACAACGCGCACGGCCCCGCGGATACCTCGGGCCTGTGGCTGGACGCCGGCGAACACCCGCCACGGCACCTGGGCCTGTGCAAGCCGTCCGTCGCGGCGGGGCAGGGGACGGGCGGGCATCGTTTCGATATCGTGCCCGGCAATGCCGACGCGTCGATCCTGGCCTTCCGCATGGCCAGCGACGACCCCGGCGTGCGGATGCCGGAGGTCGGCCGCGACGTGGTCCATCGCGAAGGAGTCGACCTGATCCGCACCTGGATCGCGCAGATGGAAGGGGATTGCGGAAAGGGTTGAGACGGACGCGGAACGCCGCGGCCACGACGCATGACAACGTGCAGCACCATCCACCGGGGAAGGGAGAGAACGCGATGTCGCTGAAACAAGGGATCCTGTGCACCTGCCTGCGCCGCGCCATCTTCGGCGCGTGCGCCGTGCCGCTGGCGGCGCTGGCGCAGCAGCCGCCCGACCAGCCCGCGCAGGCGCAGCCGGCGGCCGTGTCCGCGCCGGTCGCCGAGGCGCAGACGCTCGACCGCATCATCGTCACCGCGCAGAGTCGCGAGCAGGAACTGCAGGACGTGCCGATCGCGCTGCAGGTGGTGGACGCGCAGGTCATCGAAGACGTCGCCGCCGAAGACCTCGGCGACCTCGACAGCTTCATCCCCGGGCTGGTGGTCAACAGCCAGCAGCCCACGCAGCCGAGCTTCGAGCTGCGCGGCATCAGTACCGACGACTTCGGCATCGGCACCGATCCGGCCGTGGGCGTCTATGTCGACGGGGTCTATGCCGGCCGCGGCGGCGGCGTGCTGCTGCCGTTCACCGACGTCGAGCGCATCGAGGTGCTCAAGGGTCCGCAGGGCACGCTGTTCGGCCGCAACACCGCCGCCGGCGCGATCTCGATCATTACCCGCAAGCCGGCCAACGAGCAGGAAGCGCGGGCCAAGCTGCGCCTAGGCAACTACGGCAAGCAGTATTTCGAGGCGATGTTCAACCAGCCGGTGGGCGAGGATTCCGCATTCCGCATCAATGGCCTGTTCAACCATGCCGACGGATGGATCGACGACGCGGTCACCGGCGAGCACCTCAACCCGGAGAACAACTGGGCCACGCGCGCCGCGTTCCGCACCCGCTTCGGCGACAACACCACGGCCATCGTCAGCTGGGACCACGAAAGCCTCGACCAGCGCGCGGTGGCGACCACCGGCGTCGTCGCGCTGCCGGCGGCGCCCGGGATCCCGGCGCTGCCGGTGGACGAGTCGGCGTACCTCGATCCGCGCAAGATCCCCACCGTCAGCGACGCGGTCGGCAGCAACGAGTTCCGCCGCTTCGACGGCGTGACGCTGATCGTCGACCACGCCTTCGAATGGGGCGGCCTGACCTCCACCACGTCATGGCGCGACTACGACTCGGCCAATGCCGCGGTCGACGAGGACGGCACCAACCGGCGCGACCTGTACGTGGATTCGACCAACACCGAGAGCAACACCAGCGTCTACCAGGAGTTCAAGTTCAACGGCAGCAGCGACCGCCTCGACTGGGTGGCCGGCGTGAGCTACTTCAAGGAGAGCGCCGACCAGACCAGCGAGGTCAACTCCTACACCGACGCGGTCGACACGATCGTGCGCAACCTCGGCATGGGCCTGCCGCCGCAGGTCGACCCGCAGGGCCGGCTGTTCGGCTTCGTCAGCGACGTGGCCGCGGCCAACGGGATCCCGCTGAGCCTGATGGGGCACCGCTGGAACGAGAAGTTCATCAACACCGGCGACACCAGGGCCTACGCGCTGTTCGGCGACGTGATCTGGCACGCCACCGACCGGCTCAACCTGACCTTCGGCCTGCGCTGGACCCGCGACGAGAAGGACTTCACCTGGCTCAACAACCCGCGCTCGGCGCCGACCCTGGACGCGACGCTGGCGCAGCTCGACGCGATCGGCCTGTTCGCCGCGCTCAACCAGATGGGGCTGCCGATCTCGCCCGACACCTTCATGTTCGACATCGCCTTCATCGATCCGCCGGCGATGCTCAACAAGGGCGTGTTGAACAAGGCCTCCAACTCGTGGACGGACGTGAGCCCGCGCTTCGTCGTCGACTACGACTTCAACGACGACACCATGGGCTACGCCTCGCTGGCCAAGGGCTACAAGGCCGGCGGCTTCAACTCGCTGCAGATCGGCAGCGACTTCGACAACGAGGACGTGTGGAACTTCGAAACCGGCATCAAGCAGGCGTTCCCGGACCTGCGCCTGCAATACAACGCCTCGGCGTTCTACTACGTCTATGACAACCGCCAGGCGGTGCGGCTGGACATGACCACGTCGATCCCGCGCTACGTGGTCGACACCTCGGACCTGGAAGCCTTCGGCGTCGACTTCGACACCCGCTGGCAGGCCACCGACGGCTTGGCGCTGGACTTCAATGCGTCGTACATCGACTCGACCTACAAGGACTACGTCACGCCCGAAGGCATCGACGTCAGCGGCCAGCCCACCGGCATCCCGAAATGGTCGGCGGCGATCGGCCTGGACTACCTGTGGCGGATGAACGACGCCGGCGACCTGCGCTTCACCCTGCGCCACGCCTATCGCGGCGCGACGCGCTGCAGCGACGAGTCGCAGTCGCAGGGCACCTGCGGCATCAGCCCGGCGCTGGACCTGGGCGAGTCGCAGCAGCTGACCAATGCGCGCATCGCGTGGACCTCGGCGCAAGGCCACTGGACCTGGGCGCTGTACGGCCGCAACCTGCTCGACAACCAGTACATCAACTCGCTGGGCACCTATGGCAAGACGGTGCTGGGCACGGTTGGCGCGCGCGTGAGCGAGCCGCGCACGTATGGCGTGGAGGTGGGCGTGAAGTTCTGATCGCGGCGCCGGGCACCCGCGGCCGCTCACTCGTGCTTCGGCGCCTGCGGCACGTAGTCGGAGCCTTCCTCGCGGTCGCGGTACAGCGCGGCGCGCACCAGCAGCATCAGGGTGATCGGGGTGGTCACGGTGAGGAACACCCCGATCAGGATCTCGTGGAAGACCGGGCGCCCGTGCAACACCGAGAAGCAGGTGATCGAGCCGGCCAGCACCAGGAACGTGCCCAGCGTGGTGCCCAGCGTCGGTGCGTGCACGCGCTGGTAGAAGTTCTTCAGTCGCAGCAGGCCGAGCGAGCCGATGAACGCGAACAGCGCGCCGGCGAGCACCAGCGCCGCGACGGTGATCGCCGCCCAGGGCGGCAGCGCGTCGAGATGATTCATTCGATCACCTCCCCGCGCATCAGGAACTTCGACAGGGCGACGGTGCTGGCAAAACCAAGCAGCGCGATGATCAGGCCGGCCTCGACGTAGAGCAGGCTGCCGGTGCGGATGCCGATCGTGAGCAGCAGGATCATCGCGTTGACGTACAGCGCGTCCAGGGCCACCACGCGGTCCTGGGCGCGCGGTCCGCGCACCATCCGCACGATCGAGAAGCCCATGGCGAGCAGCAGCAGGACCTGCGCCAGCATGATCGCCATGGCGAGCAGCTCGTGGCTCATTGGAAGATCTCCAGCAGGGGACGCTCGTATCGCTGCTGGATCGTGTCGATCCAGGCCTGCTCGTCGACCAGGTCCAGGACGTGGATCAGCAGCATGTTCCCGATCGGGTCGTAGCTGACCCAGATGGTGCCCGGCGTCGAGGTGATGATGCAGCCCAGCACCGCCAGGCCGTGGTGGTTGGTCAGGGCCAGCGGGATGGCGACGAAGCCGGAGTGGACGCCGCCGTCGCCGCGCAGGATGAGCCGGGCGACGATCAGGTTCGAGCGCACGATGTCGAACATGACCCGCAGCAGCAGCCGCGCGGCCATCGGATAGTTGCGGATGTGCGACTTGGGCGGTCGCAGCAGCCCGAACACCTTGCCCAGCAGCAGCCCGAGCACGATTCCCAGCAGGATCGTGCCCGGCGACAGGCTCTGGTTGAACACCAGCCAGATCAGCGCCAGCAGGCCCGACAGCAGCGGATACGGCAGCCAACGCCGGATCATGGCCGTGCCCCGTCCGCCGGCAGCACGCCGTGCACGTAGTTGCCGGCGTCGTGCAGCTGGCGCGCGGCGGCGTGCAGGTAGTCCAGCGGCGCCTGCACCACCACCGTCAGCAGCAGGCACAGGCCCAGCAGCAGCACGATGGCGCTGACCTCGGTGACGCGCGCGTGCGGGAAGTGCCGGTCCGCTTCTGCCCAGAAGATCTGGATGCCGGCGCGGCACATCGCGATCACCGTGCAGAAGCCGGACGCGATGACCAGGACGAACAGCGCCATCGTGCCGTCGCGCGACGGCGCTTCGAGCATCGGCGCGAGCATCGCGAACTTGGCCAGGAAGCCCGACAGCGGCGGCAGCCCGGCCAGCAGCAGCGCGCAAAGCAGGAAGCTCGCGCCCAGCATCGCGACCGGAGCCGGGATCACCACCCGGCTTTCGTCCTCGTCCGCGTACAGTTCGTCGCCGCGCCCGTCGCCGCCCACCGGCTCGTACGGCTCCAGCGCCAGCGCGTCGTCGTCCTCTTCCTCGCCCTCGGGCGTGAGCAGGCCGGCGACCAGGAACAGCGCGCCGATGCCCAGCGTGGAGACCACCAGGTAGGCCAGTGCGCCGGCGGTAACCGCCGGTTGCTGCAGGCCCACCGCGCCAAGCAGCGTACCGGAGGAAATGATGACGTTGTAGCCGGCCAGCTTGCCCAGGTCGCGCGCGCCGAGCATGCCGATGGTGCCGGCGACGATCGTCGCCACGCCGCCCCACAGCAGCCAGGCGCTGCCGAAGTGGCTCGAAGCCGGCCCCGCATCGTCGCCGAACAGCAGCAGGCTCAGCCGCAGCAGCACGTAGATGCCGACCTTGGTCATCAGCGCGAACATCGCCGCCACAGCCGGCGCGGACGCGGCGTAGGTACGCGGCAGCCAGAAGCCCAGCGGCCACATCGCGGTCTTGATCAGGAAGGCGATGCCCAGGATCGCGGCGCCGGCGTGCAGCAGCGAGCGCGTGTTCTCCGGCACGGTCGGGATCAGCTCGGCCAGCGCGGCCATGTTCAGCGTGCCGGTGACGCCGAAGATCAGGCTCACACCGATCAGGAACAGCATCGACGCGGTCAGGTTGACCGCGATGTAGTGCAGCCCGGCGCTAACCCGCCGCGCGCCGGAGCCATGCAGCGCCAGCCCGTAGGACGCGGCGAGCAGCACCTCGAAGAACACGAACAGGTTGAACAGGTCGCCGGTCAGGAACGCGCCGTTCAGCCCCATCAGCAGGAACTGGAACAGCGGCTGGAAGTAGTTGCCGCGATGCTGCCAGCGCGCCAGCGCGGCCGGCAGCACCGCCAGCGACATCACCGCGGTCAGCAGCAGCATCAGCGCCGACAGCCGGTCGACCACCAGCACGATACCGAAGCGCGCCGGCCAGTTGCCGATCCTGTAGACCGTAGCCAGCGCGCCGTCGCCGCCGGGCCGTGCGGCGGCCAGCAGCAGCATCGTCGCCAACGCAACCAGCGCCAGGCACGAGGCGATGCTCAGCGCCAGCACCGTTCGCTGGCGGCGCTCGCCGGCCAGCAGCATCAGCGCGGCCACCAGCAGCGGCAGCACGATCGGGGCGATGGCCAGGTGCGGATTCATGGCGTGCCGTCGCCGCCGTCGACGTGGTCGTTGCCGGTCAGTCCGCGCGAGGTCAGCAGCACGACGAGGAATAGCGCCGTGGTCGCGAACCCGATCACGATCGCGGTCAGCACCAGCGCCTGCGGCAGCGGATCGGCGTACTGGCCGATGTCACCGGCAGCCTGCTTGAGCACCGGATCGGCGCCGGTGCGCAGGCCGCCGATCGAGAAGATGAAAAGGTTTACCGCGTAGGAAATCAGGGTCAGTCCGATGATCACCTGGAAGGTGCGCGGCCGCAGCAGCAGCCACACGCCGGACGCGGCCAGGATCCCGATGGCGATCGACAGCACGAGTTCCATCAGTTCGCCCCTTCCGGTTCGATCGTGCCGTCCGCGGTCACGATGGTCGGCACGCGCGGGCGGCGCAGCGACTGGTGCGCCAGCGCGACCAGCATCAGCGTGGTGGCGCCGACCACCAGGCAGAACACGCCCAGGTCGAACAGCACCGCCGAGGCCAGCGGGATCTTCCCGAACAGCGGCAGGTCCGCATACTGGAAGTGCGAGGTGAGGAACGGATGTCCGAACAGCAGCGAGCCCAGGCCGGTGCCGACGGCCAGCAGCAGGCCGGCGCCGACCCAGCGCACCGGCTGCACCCGCAGGTGCGTCTCGACCCAGCGCGCGCCGCGCGTCATGTACAGCAGGATCAGCGCCACCGACACCGTGATGCCCGCGGAGAACCCGCCGCCGGGCAGGTCGTGCCCGCGCAGGAACAGGTGCACGCCGAACAGCACGATCACCGGGAACATCAGCTGCACGATCAGGCCCGGGATCATCAGGTAGTCGGCCGTCGACTGGTCGATGAGGCGGTCGGAGCCGGCCAGGTCGACCACCGAGTTGCGGCGCTGCTGGCGCAGCGTGTTGATGCTTTCGGCCGCGGGCCGGAAACGGCGCAGCAGCACGAACACCGTCAGCGCCACGGTCGCGAGCACGCTGATCTCGCCCAGCGTGTCGAAGCCGCGGAAGTCGACCAGGATCACATTCACCACGTTGCGGCCGCCGCCCTCGGTGTACGCGCGCTCGAGGAAAAAGCGCGAGACCGAGTCGGACACCGGATGCATCATCGCCGCATATGCAACGGTCGCCACGCCGGCCCCGACGGCCAGCGCGACCAGCGCGTCGCGCCAGCGCATCACGCGCGTGAGCCGGGCGTCGGGCGACATCCCCTGGATGCGCTTGGGCAGCCAGCGCAGGCCCAGCAGGATCAGGATCGTGGTCACCACCTCCACCAGCAGCTGGGTGGCCGCCAGGTCCGGCGCCGACAGCCACACGAAGCTCACGCACGACACCAGCCCGGCGCCGCCGGTGAGGATCAGCGCCGCCAGGCGGTGGAACTTGGCCTGGGTGGCGGCGCCGATCGCGCATGCCGCGCCCAGCACCCACAGCAGGGCGAACGCCGGGTCGATGCCGGCCCAGTCCGGCGACGGCGCGTCGAACGGCGCGGTGGTCGCGGCCAGCACGCCGGCCAGCAGTGCGGTGAGCACGATCAGCATCAGCTGCGGCTGCAGCCGCCGGCCGGGGAAGAACCGGCCCAGCCACGCCGGCACGTCCGCGGTGAAGATCGCCAGTGCGCGCTCGAAGATCCGCTTGCCGCTGATCCACCCGATCAGCGGCAAGCGCTCGCAGCGCCTGAAATAGCCGAGCAGGGCCACGTACAGCAGGCAACCGGAGATGAAGGCGATGACGCTCATCTGCAGCGGCGCATTCCAGCCGTGCCAGATCGCCAGACTGTAGCTCGGTGCCTGCGCGCCCAGCACTGCGCCGGCTGCCGCCTGCAACGACGGGCCGATCACCTGCGCCGGCAGGATGCCGACCAGCAGGCAGGCCAGCGCCAGCAGGCCGATCGGGATGCGCATCCAGCGCGGCGGTTCGTGCGGCTGGCGCGGCAGCCGCGGGGACACCGGGCCGAAGAACACGCCGCGCACGAAGCGCAGCGAATAGACCACGCCGAACGCGCTGGCCGCGATTGCCATCAGCACCGGCACGATGTCGGCCAGCATCCCGCGCTGCGCCGCCAGCGTTTCGGCGAAGAACATCTCCTTCGACAGGAAGCCGTTGAGCAGCGGCACGCCCGCCATCGCCGCGCCGGCGACCACCGCCAGCATCGCGGTGTTGGGCATGAAGCGGCGCAGCCCGCCCAGCTCGCGCAGGTCGCGCGTGCCGGCTTCGTGGTCGACCGCGCCGGCGGCCATGAACAGCGAGGCTTTGAACGTGGCGTGGTTGACGATGTGGAAGATCGCCGCCACCACGCCCAGCGCGCTGCCCATCCCGACCAGCATGGTGATCAGGCCCAGGTGGCTGATCGTCGAATAGGCCAGCACCGCCTTCAGGTCCTGCTGGAACATCGCGGCAAACGCGCCCAGCACCAGGGTGACCATGCCGGCGCCGCCGACGATCCAGAACCACTGCTCGGTGCCCGCGAGCACCGGCCAGAAGCGCACCAGCAGGAACACGCCTGCCTTCACCATCGTCGCCGAATGCAGGTAGGCCGACACCGGCGTCGGCGCCGACATCGCCTGCGGCAGCCAGAAGTGGAACGGGAACTGTGCGCTCTTGGTCAGCGCGCCCAGCAGCACCAGCACCAGCGTCGGCGTGTACAGCGGATGCGCGCGCACCAGTTCGCCGGCGGCGAGGATCGCGTCCAGGTCGTAGCTGCCCACGATGTGGCCCAGCAGCAGCACGCCTGCCAGCAGGCAGAAGCCGCCGCCGCCGGTGACGATCAGCGCCATCCGCGCGCCGTCGCGCGCCGAGGCGCCGTTGTTCCAGTAGCCGATCAGCAGGAACGAGAACAGGCTGGTCAGTTCCCAGAAGAACACCAGCTGGATCACGTTGCCCGACATCACGATGCCCAGCATCGCGCCCATGAATGCCAGCAACAGCGCGAACAGGCGCGACAGCGGGTCGTCGACGGGCATGTAGTAGCGCGCGTAGACGCCCACCAGCATCCCGATGCCGCACACCAGCAGCATGAACAACCAGCTGAAGCCGTCCACGCGCAGGGTGAAGTCCAGGCCCAGCGACGGCGCCCACTCGAACACGTGGCGCAGCGCCTCCCCGCCTGCGATCGCCGGATACAGCGACAGCGTCAGCACTAGGCACGCCAGCGCCGTGCACGTCATCAGCCATGCGGCCAGGGTGCGTCCGCGGCCGCGCAGCACGAACACGACCAGGCTGGCCACGAACGGCAGCCAGAGGATCACGCTCGGCACGGCGTGGTCAGGCATCGGTCAGCGCCTCGCTGGATGCGGGCCGGCGATCGCGTATCGCAACGCCGTGGTGGCCCGGCAACGCACGCATCGCCACGACGCCGGCGGCATGCGGCGATGCGGGCGTGGACGCGGCGTTGGCGGGACCTCGGGGCAAGCGGACTCCGTGATGGAAGTGGAACGAAGGGTGCCCGAACGCAGTGACCGGCGATTGCGCCGCGCCGCTGCATCGTGCGGATGACCGGGCTGCCCGCGCGGCGCAGGCCATCGGCTTGCGGCGAACTGCGATCAGCCCATGATTCTATACAGCCAAGGTCGCCACTGGCTGGCGATTGTGCAATCGTTGGCCGCATTTCCGGCTCCGGCCGCAGCATTGCGGGAGGTTATGCATGAGCGCTTCCAACCCGGTTCCGGCCCGGCCCCGCAGGATACTGATGGCGACCGACCTCAGCGCCCGCTGCGATCGCGCGCTCGATCGCGCCGTCCAGCTTTCCGGACAATGGCAGGTGCCATTGCAGGTGGTGCACGCGGCGCCGCGCGAGGCGGTCGGCGCGCGGTCCGCGGCGGACACGCTGGCGTCGATCCGCAAGCGCATCGAGCGCGACCTGGACGACGGGGCGATCGACGTCCGCGTCGAAGAGGGCGAGCCGGCCGAGGTGGTCCTCGACGTCGCCCGGCGAAGCGGCAGCGACCTGATCGTGCTCGGCGACGCCAGCGGCGTGCCCGGGCGCCGCCTGCTCGGCAACACGGTCGAAACCCTGGTGCGCAGCGCGCCCGCGTCGGTGCTGGTGGTCAAGCAGCGCCCGCGCGGCGGCTACCGGCGCGTGCTGGTCGGCACCGACCTCACGCCTGAGTCGCGGCACGGCCTGGAGACCGCCGCGGCGCTGTTCCCGGAGGCCGGGTTCACGCTGCTGCACGCGCTGGACATTCCATATGAATCGCTCTGGCTGGACGCCCGGCACCGGGGGGATCTCACGCGCATGGAAATGGCCACGATCGAAGCGTTCGCGGCACAGGCGCGGCTGCCGGCAGGCCTGCGCCGCCAGCTGCAACTGCGGGTCGAGCACGGCCACCCGGAAAGCATGCTGCGCAAGCACGCGCTGGAGTACGACTGCGACCTCACCGTGATCGGCGCGTTCCGCCGCGGCCTGGCCTTCCACCTGCTTGTCGGCGGTACCACGCGCCGGATCGTGCAGGTGGCGCCGAGCGACGTGCTGGTGGTGCGGGCTTCGACGCAGGCCGGCGACGCGCAATCGGAGGAGTAGCCGTCGGGGGCGTAGCCCCGACCTGCGGTTATTCCGACGCGTGGATGCGGACAATTCCGACACCGCGCCGCGGGTTGCCGGGTTTTCGTTTTGTGCGTGATCCCGGCATCCTTGCGTGATGCCGGTTCCCGCTGCCGCCGCCATGCCGTCCGATCCCGCCCACGCCCCGTTGACCGGCCTGCAGGGCGTGGGGCCGCGCGTAGCGGAGAAGCTGGCCGCGCGCGGCATGGCCACGCTGCAGGACCTGTGGCTGCAGTTGCCGCGCCAGTACGAGGACCGCACCCGGCTGGCGCCGATCCGCGGCCTGCAGGCGGGTGTGGCGGCGCAGGTCGAGGGTGTGGTCGAGGCGGTCGAACGCAGCTTCCGCTACCGGCCGATGCTGCGGGTGGCGATCGGCGACGACTCGAACGCGACCCTGGTGCTGCGCTTCTTCCATTTCCGCGCCGCGCAGGTGGCGCAGTTCGCGCCCGGCGTGCGGGTGCGCTGCTACGGCACGCCGCGACTGGGCCAGCACGGGCTGGAGATGGTGCATCCGAGCTACCGCATCGTCGGCGACGACGAGGCCGGCGCGCTCGGCGACAGCCTCGATCCCGTGTATCCGGCGATCGAGGGCATCGGCCCGGCGACGCTGCGCAAGCTGATCGCGCAGGCGCTCGACCGACTGCCCGAGGCGGACGCGCTGGAACTGCTGCCGCGCGACTGGCTCGACGGCGCGCTGCCCGGCCTGCGCGAGGCGCTGCTGACCATGCACCGCCCGCCGCAGGGCGCGGACGTGGCCGCGCTGATCGCCGGCACCCATCCCGCGCAGCGGCGGCTGGCGCTGGAGGAACTGCTCGCCCACCACCTGAGCCTGCGCCGCCAGCGCATCGCCCTGCAGGCGCACGCCGCGCCGGTGCTTGAAGGCGCGGCACTGGCCGAACGCCTGCGCGCGTCGCTGCCGTTCGCGCTGACCGGGGCGCAGCAGCGCGTGTTCGCGCAGGTCCGCGATGACCTCGGCAAGCCGGTGCCGATGCTGCGCCTGGTGCAGGGCGACGTCGGCTCCGGCAAGACCGTGGTCGCGGCGCTGGCGGCGATGCTCGCGGTGGAGGACGGCCGCCAGGCTGCGTTGATGGCGCCGACCGAACTGCTCGCCGAACAGCACCTGGCCAACCTGCGCGCGTGGCTCGAACCGCTGGGCGTCAACGTCGCCTGGCTCGCCGGCAAGGTCACCGGCCGCGCGCGCGCCGCGGCGCTGGCACAGGTGGCCGAAGGCCAGGCGCAGGTCGTGGTCGGCACCCACGCGCTGATGCAGGAGGGCGTCGCCTTCCACGACCTGGCGCTGGCGATCGTCGACGAGCAGCACCGCTTCGGCGTGCACCAGCGCCTGGCGCTGCGCGACAAGGGCGGCGAGGGCGGGCGCGTGCCGCACCAGCTGGTGATGACCGCCACGCCCATCCCGCGCACCCTGGCGATGGCGGCCTATGCCGACCTCGACGTGTCCGCCATCGACGAACTGCCGCCCGGCCGCACGCCGGTGCAGACCGTGGTGCTGGGCGCGCAGCGGCGCCCGGAGTTGATCGAACGCATCCGCGCCGCGTGCGCCGAAGGTCGCCAGGCGTATTGGGTGTGCACGATCATCGACGAGTCCGAGGAGATCGTCGCGCAGGCTGCGCAAAGCACGTTCGAGCTGCTGTCGAAGGCGCTGCCGGAGCTGCGCGTGGGCTTCGTGCACGGGCGCATGAAGGCCGGCGACAAGCAGGCGGCGATGCGCGCGTTCAAGGCCGGCGAGCTCGACCTGCTGGTGGCGACCACGGTGATCGAGGTCGGCGTCGACGTGCCCAACGCCTCGCTGATGATCGTCGAGAACGCCGAACGCCTCGGGCTTGCCCAGCTGCACCAGCTGCGCGGTCGCGTCGGCCGCGGCAGCGCGGCGTCGAGCTGCGTACTGCTGTATCAGCCACCGCTGTCGCAGATGGCGCGGCAGCGGCTGGAAACCATGCGCGAGACCAGCGACGGTTTCGTTATCGCCGAGAAGGACCTCGAGCTGCGCGGCCCGGGCGAGCTGCTGGGCACGCGCCAGACCGGCCTGGCCGCGTTCCGCGTCGCCGATTTGGTCCGCGACGCCGACCTGCTGCCGCTGGTGCACGACATCGGCGAGCGCCTGCAGCGCGAGGCGCCGGACATCGCAGACCGGCTGGTCGAACGCTGGATCGGCGGCGCCGCGCGCTACGCCTCGGCCTGAGCGAACTTTCGCAGGGCCGCGCGGAGTGCGACACTCACCCGCCGAACAGAGCAACGACCAGATGACCGAACGGATTCCCCTGCTCATCGACACCGATCCCGGCGTCGACGACGCGCTTGCACTCCTGATGGCCTTCGCCGACACCCGCCACGAGGTCGTCGGCCTCACCATCGCCGCCGGCAACGTCGGCCTGCGCCACACCGTCGCCAACGCGCTGAAGCTGTGCGAAGTGGCCGGCCGCGCCGACGTGCCCGTGTATGCAGGCTGCGAGGCGCCGCTGCTGCATCCCTCGCCCGATGCCGGTGACGTGCACGGGCAGGACGGCTTCGGCGACGTCGGCTACGAGGCCGCCGCCCGCAAGCCGGAGACCGAACACGCCGCTCAGGCGATCCTGCGCCTGTCGCACGAACACGCCGGCAGGCTGGTCCTGGTCGCCTTGGGCCCGCTGACCAACATCGCGCTGGCGCTCAAGCTCGATCCCACGCTGCCCACGCGCATCGCGCGGCTGGTGGTGATGGGCGGCGCGGTGACCTGCCACGGCAACATCACCCCGGCGGCGGAGTTCAACGTCTACTTCGACCCCGAGGCCGCGCACATCGTGTTCGAAGCCTTCCCGCGCTTCGACCTGTCCGACTGGGAGGCCACCATCGCCCACGGCCTGCACCACGACTCGGTGGTGGAATGGCTGCGCGCCGGCGGCGACGTCGCCGCCTTCTACGAGCACATCTCGCGCAGGACCCGCGAGTGGTCGGCCGACCGCCGCGGCGACCACTGGCACTCCGCCGACGGCCTGGCCATGGCCTACGCCCTGCAGCCCGACGGGGCGCTGGAGACCGCCGAGCGGCCGCTGGACGTGGCCCTGGAGGGCCCGCACGCCCGCGGCGCGACCCTGGTCGACTGGAACCGCCAGACCGGCCGGCCGGACCGGGCCCGGATCCTGCTGCGCTACGACCAGGCCCGGTTCGAGGGGCTGGTGCGGGCGGCGCTGGGCGCTGCCTGAGGCGGCTTGCGCCCGCCGGCCGTGGCGGGCTAAAATGCCGCTCTTGTCCCCAGCAGAACCGGTGCCGCCATGAAGGCCGACATCCATCCCGAATACAAAGAAGTCGTGTTCCAGGACGTGACTTCCGATTTCAAGTTCCTGACCCGCTCGACCCTTGGCAGCAAGGAGACGATCAAGTGGGAAGACGGCAACGAGTACCCGCTGATCAAGGTCGACGTGTCGTCGGCCACGCACCCGTTCTACACGGGCCAGAACAAGATCATGGATACCAGCGGCCGCGTCGACAAGTTCCGCAAGCGTTACGCGAAGTAAGACGCGCACGGCGCTGCGCGAATGCGTGCACGGACGGCCGCCACAGTGCGGCCGTCGTCGTTTCCGGCGCCCGCGTTCGCACTCGTCCCCGTCGCCGCCGGAACGCTGCGTGTGGCAGGGCAGGTGGCGGCTGTCGAGTCCCGGCTCAACGGCGCTGTGCGATAATTGCTGCATCGCGGCAAGCCGCGGATTCCATCCACCCCGTGCCGGGCAGGGCGGGCCACGAGGAGTGCATCAAGTGTCCGAAACATCCACGATCGAACAAGTCACGCTCAATGCCGGCGACAAGGCGGTCACGCTGCCGGTGGCGCGTGGCACGCTCGGCGCCCCCTGCATCGAGATCGCGAAGCTGCCGAAGGAAACCGGCTGCTTCACCTACGACCCCGGCTTCACCGCCACCGCCTCGTGCCGCTCGGCGATCACCTACATCGACGGCGACGCCGGCGTGCTGCTGTACCGCGGCTACCCGATCGAGCAGCTGGCGAAGGACTCGAGCTTCCTCGAGGTCGCCTACCTGCTGATGCACGGCGAGCTGCCGGACAGGCAGTCGTTCACCAGCTTCGAGCACGACGTCACCCACCACACGATGCTGCACGAGGCCTTCAAGGGCTTCCTTGGCGGTTTCCGCCACGATGCGCACCCGATGTCGATGCTGGTTGGCATGCTCGGCTCGATGGCGAGCTTCTACCACAACGACCTGGACTACGACGATCCGCAGCAGCGCCGCCTCGCCGCGATCCGCCTGATCGCCAAGCTGCCGACCATCGCCGCCGCCTGCCACCGCCATTCGGTGGGCTGGCCGCTGCGCTACCCGCGCAACAACCTCGAATACGTCGACCGCTTCCTGCACATGATGTTCGAGGTGCCGAGCGGACCGCTGGAGATGAACCCGGTCGCGGCCAAGGCGCTCGACCTGCTGTTCATCCTGCACGCCGACCACGAGCAGAACGCTTCGACGTCGACCGTGCGCCTGGTCGGTTCCACCGGCGCCAATCCCTACGCGTGCATCGCCGCCGGCGTGGCCGCGCTGTGGGGCCCGGCGCATGGCGGCGCCAACGAGGCGGTGCTGAAGATGCTGGCCGAGATCGGCGACGCGAAGCACGTGCAGTCGGCGGTCGACAGGGCCAAGGACAAGGAGTCGGGCTTCCGCCTGATGGGCTTCGGCCACCGCGTCTACAAGAACTTCGACCCGCGCGCCAAGATCATCCGCGAGATGTGCCACCAGGTGCTCGACGAGCTCGGCGTCGACGATCCGCTGCTGGAAGTGGCGATGCGCCTGGAGGAAGCCGCGCTCAAGGACGACTACTTCGTGCAGCGCAAGCTGTACCCGAACGTCGACTTCTACTCCGGCATCATCTACAAGGCGCTGGGCATCCCGACCGAGATGTTTACGGTGATGTTCGCCATCGCCCGCACCGCCGGCTGGGTCGCGCACTGGCTCGAGCAGCAGGAAGACCCGGAGTTCAAGATCGGCCGCCCGCGCCAGATCTACACCGGCCACGACGCGCGCGACTACGTGCCGGTGGGCAAGCGCTGAGTTCGCGCATCTCGATATCGCAGAAGCAAACGCCCCGCATCGCGGGGCGTTTTTCATTGAAAGCGCGCTCCGGCCCCGGTGTCTTGTCGAGGAACTCGGGTTCCGCCGCTCCTGCAGGCGCGCGACGATCGGTGCCTTTGCCTTTGCTGTTGCCTTTGATCTTGATCTTTGGGGCCCCTCCGTAGCGGCGGAGCCGGCGGACAAGACCCGAAGGGCGCCGCACATGGATGTGCGGCGTTTTCGGCAGGGCCAGGATGGCCCTTCCGAAAATCCCGCCGGCTCCGCGAACCCGGTGCGCAGCACCGGGCGCGCAGGCGGGGTGTGCTTTCTTTGCGCCAGGTTTCTTTGCACAAGCAAAGAAAGGTGGCTCGCGCCGTCACGGCGCGAAAGCTCTTGATCTTGATTTCGGCGAAACAGCAGGCGGGTCAAGACCAGCCCTACGACGGCGCCGCGACGCGAAAAGCGCGTCGGGGGCGTAGCCCCGACCTACGGCGCTGTTGAGGTTGATCCTTGATCTTCCGGGGCTTTGCCGTGGCGGACAAGACCCGCGGGAGCGTCGGGACGCAGTCACGTCCCGCCCGCGACGACGATCAGCCCCTCGCGACCTCGTAGCCCTCGATCTCCTCCTGCGCCAGCAACTCGCGCAGCTGCGCGGTCGAAGCACGCTTCATCGGTTTCTCGTCGATGCCCGACAGCGGCGCCTGGCGCAGGGCGTCGGCGGGCAGCACGGTCAGGTCGAACGTCAGGTCCTCGGCGCTGAAGACCCAGACCGGGAAATCCCCCTCGCGCGTACGGTCCAGGCGCACGTGGCGTTCGCGCGCGTCGGCCGGGATGTGGTGTTCGTCGAGGAAGCGTGGCACCGCGTCGGCGTCGTCGGCGTACAGCTGCAGCGCGACCGGCGTGTTGGCGTCGGCGGTGCCGTCGAGCACCGGGCCGACCAGGCGCGCGTCGAAGCCGGCGAAGAACTCCAGCGCCCGCAGCGCGGCCTCGCGGCGCAGGCGCAGGGCGGCGCGGTGGCTGTCGCCATGGAACAGCCGCTGGTACTCGCGCAGCGCATCCTCGATCTCGCGGTTGCGCGGCAGCGAGGCGTCGTCGTGGATGCCCAGGCGGGTGGCGGCCTTGAGCTTGGCCTGGTGGTAGTCGCGGATGCCGCCTTCGGCCATCAGCCTCGCGGCCTCATGGGCGAGGCGCCGCCTGCGTTCGCGGGTGCGGGTTTCGGCGTGCTGCCGGGCGCGATGCATGTCGATCTCCCTGCCGAAACCTGGGGCAACTGTACACAACGGCCCGTGGATGTCCATGTGAGCAGGCAGGGCGCGGATGTCGGGGGCGCAGCCCCGACCTGCGGCGCGCACATGCGTAGGCCGGGGCTACGCCCCCGATGGCGTCTTGGGTTCCTGGACGGTTCCTAGAAGATGTCGAACGCTTCCTCGTCCAGCGCGTCCTCGTCGCTGTAGTCGGTGTAGTTCTGCATGCGCTCGAGGTCCTCGACCTTGACGTACTCGGTGATCCCGCCGCCGCCGTCGGGGATCAGCGTGCCGTTGGCGGCCACCGAGACCTTGACCATGCCGTCGGGCGGATCGTTGGGCGCCACCGGGCGCCCTTCCAGCGCCACGCGCATGTAATCGATCCAGATCGGAAGCGCGGCGCGGCCGCCGTACTCGCGGTAGCCGAGCGAACGGAAATCGTCGCGCCCGACCCAGACCGTGGTGACCACGCCGCCGCCGAAGCCCGAGAACCAGGCGTCGCGGTAATCATTGGTCGATCCGGTCTTGCCGGCCACGTCCTCGCGGCCCAGCACCCTGGCGGCGGTGCCGGTGCCGCGCTGGACCACGTCACGCATCATCGAGACCAGCTGGTAGGCCACGCGCGGGTCGATCGCGCGCGGCGCGGCCACGAAATCCTCGGGCAGCGGCGCCGCTTCCGCCGGCGCGGGCTCGCTTTCCGCTTCGGGCGCGGGCTTGGGCGGTTCAGCGGGGCGCGCCGGGCCGAGGTTGAAGCCGTCGACCACGTTCGAGACCACGACCGCCTGCGAGCCACCGGTGCCGACGCAGCTGCGGCAGGCGGTCGGCGGCTTTTCCTTGAAGATGACCTTGTTGTCGCGGTCGCGGACCTCGTCGATGAACCACGGCGTGATCCGGAAGCCGCCGTTGGCGAACACCGAGTAGCCGCGCGCGATCATCAACGGCGGCAGCGACGCGGTGCCCAGCGACATCGACAGGTTCGGCGGCAGCAGCGCCTCGTCGAGGCCGAAATGGCTGATGTAGCGGCGTGCGTACTCGACGCCGATCGCATCGAGCAGGCGCACCGACACCAGGTTGCGCGACTGCACCAGGGCTTCGCGCAGCCGCATCGGGCCTGCGAAGTTGCCGCTGTCGTTCTGCGGCCGCCACACCTTGCCGCCGCGCATGCGGAACACCACCGGCGCGTCGAGCACGATCGAAGCCGGGTTGTAGCCTCGTTCGAACGCCGCCGCGTACAGGAACGGCTTGAAGCTCGACCCCGGCTGGCGTCGCGCCTGGGTGGCGCGGTTGAACTTGCTGCCGGCAAAGCTGAAGCCGCCGGTGAGCGCCAGCAGCGCGCCGTTCTCGGGGTTCAGCGACACCAGGGCGGTTTGCGCGCGCGGCAGCTGGTCGAGCTGCCAGGTCACCTTGACCTCCGGTGCGGCCGCCGCTTCGCCGTCCGCAGCGTCGTCGCCATCCTTGCTGCCGGCGTCTGCGGCGCCGGCCTTCTTCTTCACCGGCGTCTCGATCCTGCGCACGCGGACCAGGTCGCCGCGCTTGGCGAGCGCAGAGGGCGCGCGTCCGGTCCACTTGCTGTCGCCGGCGTCGAGCGTGAGCGTGGTGGCGTCGGCCAGGACCACGTCGATGCTGCCGTTGCCGCTGCGCATGACCACGGCCGGCAGCAGGTTGTTCTGCGCGGGAATGCGGCGCAGGCGCGCGGCCGCGGTGGCGGCGTCCTCGTCTTCGGCCAGGTCGAAGTGCTGTTCGACCTTGTTCCAGCCGTGGCGGTGGTCGTAGGTCTCCAGGCCATCGCGGGTCGCGGTGGCCGCCGCGGCCTGCAGGGTGGGGTCGATCGTGGTGGTGACGTGGTAGCCGCGGGTGAGCACGTCGCCGCCGTAGCGCGCGATCATCTCCCGCCGCACCATCTCGGCCACGTAGGGCGCGTCCACCTCGATCGGGCGCTCGTGCGGGCTGGCGTGCATCGGCACGGCGCGCGCGGCGGCCGCCTCCGCTTCGGACACGAAGCCCAGTTCCGCCATCCGCGCCAGTACGTAGTCGTCGCGCCGCTCCTGCGCCCGCTCCGGGTTCGACAGCGGATTGCCGCTGGACGGGAACTTCGGGATCGCGGCCAGCGAGGCCATTTCGTCGAGGTCGAGCTCGTCGAGCTTCTTGCCGTAGTAGAACTCCGCCGCCGCGGCGATGCCGTAGGAGCGGTTGCCGAAGAACGACTTGTTCAGGTACAGCTGGAAGATCTCGTCCTTGCTCAGCTCGCGCTCCATCTTCATCGCCAGCAGCATCTCGGCGAACTTGCGGGTGTAGGTGACCTCGGAGCTGAGGAAGAACTGGCGCGCGACCTGCTGGGTGATGGTCGACCCGCCGGGCACGCCTTCCTTCGACCCGGTCTTGATGATCAGCCAGATCGCGCGCGCCACGCCGTTGTAGTCGACCCCCCCGTGTTCGTAGAAGCGCGCGTCCTCGGTGGCCAGGAAGGCCTGCTTGAGCCGTTTGGGGACGTCGTCGATGTCGATCGGGTAGCGGCGGGTCTCGCCGAACAGCGCCATCAGGCGCCCGTCGCTGGCATAGACGTACATCGGCTCCTGCATCTCGACGTGGCGCAGGGCCTGCACGTCCGGGAGCTTGGCGGAGACAACGAAATAGAGCGTGGCCAGGGCAAGGCCGCCCAGCAGGACTGCCGCGGCGAACGCGATCAGCGTCCAGCGCAGCAAACGGCGGAAACGTGGCATCGGTGGGGAATTCCTGTGGTGCGTCATTGCGGGTATCGAAGGCGCGGAGTATAGAGGAGCGGCCGATTCGACCGGGTGCGGCACCGGAGCAGGAACGGGGCGCCGGAATGCGGCAGGGGGCACGGTCCTGCGATCGAATGGTTGCCAAGGGGTGAAAAGTCCGTTATTTAATGCCGCGGGGCACGAAGCGCGCGTAAGCGCCCGTGACAAGGGGAGAAATCGTGGGGCTCATCACAAAAAGCCAGGCACCGCTCGTCGGCGTCGACATCAGTTCGACCGCCGTCAAGCTGCTCCAGCTGTCGCGATCAGGTGATCGCTATCGCGTGGAGCACTATGCGGTCGAGCCGCTGCCGCCCAACGCGGTGGTGGAAAAGAGCATTGTCGAGGTCGAGGCGGTCGGCGAGGCCATCCGCCGGGCGGTCTCGCGTTCGGGCACGCGCGCCAAGCAGGCCGCCGCGGCCGTGGCCGGGTCGGCGGTGATCACCAAGGTGATCCCGATGCCCGCTGACCTGGACGACGACGACATGGAGTCGCAGGTCGAGCTCGAAGCGGTCAACTACATTCCGTACCCGATCGAGGAAGTGAACCTCGACTTCGAGGTGCTGGGCATGATGCCGGGCAACGCCGAGATGGTGCAGGTGCTACTGGCGGCCTCGCGTTCGGAGAACGTCGAGATGCGCGCCTCCGCGCTCGAACTCGGCGGGCTCACGGCGCGGGTCATGGACGTCGAGGCGTTCGCGATCGAGAACGCGTTCGCGCTGCTCGCCAACTCGCTCAACATCCCGCACGACGGCATCGTCGCGATGGTCGACGTCGGCGCGACGATGACCACGCTCAACATCCTGCGCAACGGCCGCAGCCTGTACAGCCGCGAACAGGTGTTCGGCGGCAAGCAGCTCACCGACGAGGTGATGCGCCGCTACGGGCTGAGCTACGAGGAAGCCGGCTTGGCCAAGCGCCAGGGCGGCCTGCCCGAGAGCTACGAGATCGAAGTGCTCGAGCCGTTCAAGGAGGCGCTGGTCCAGCAGATCAGCCGCCTGCTGCAGTTCTTCTACGCCGGCAGCGAGTTCAACCGCGTCGACCAGGTCGTCCTGGCCGGCGGTTGCGCCTCGATCCCCGGCGTGGCCGAAATGGTCGAGGAACAACTCGGCGTGCAGACGGTGGTCGCCAACCCGCTCGCGCAGATGACGCTCGGGCCGCGCGTGCAGGCGCATGCGCTGGCCCAGGACGCCCCTGCGCTGCTGATCGCCTGCGGGCTCGCCCTGAGGAGCTTCGACTGATGGCCCGGATCAACCTGCTGCCCTGGCGCGCCGAACGCCGCAAGCAGCGACAGAAGGAATTCGGCGTCATGCTGGCCTTCGCGGCGCTGGCGGGCCTGGCGCTGTGGTTCCTGGTCAACAGCTACTACAACGGCCAGATCTCCGGGCAGGAAGAGCGCAACGCCTACCTGCAGACCCAGATCAGCCAGGTCGACACCAAGATCAAGGAGATCGAGGAGCTCGACCGGCAGAAGTCGCGCCTGCTGGCACGCAAGGAGGTCATCGAGCAACTGCAGGCCAACCGCTCGCAGATGGTGCACCTGTTCGACTCGCTGGTGCGCACCATCCCCGACGGCGTGGTCCTGACCTCGATCAAGCAGGAGGGCGAGAAGCTCACCCTGGAAGGTCGTTCGCAGTCCAATGCGCGCGTCAGCACCTACATGCGCAACCTCGAAGGCTCGGGCTGGATGACCGCGCCGGAGCTGTCGATCATCGAGGCCACGGGCGCGGTCAAGGGCCTCCCGTACGCGTTCTCGCTCACCGTTACCCTGGCCAACCCCAATGCGGCCAAGGACGAAGACGGCGACGGGGTTCCCGATGCGGTGCCGCCGGTGGGTGAAGCGCCTGCCGACAGCGCCAAGCCGGCTGCCGCCGCCAACGAAGGAGCCGCGTCGTGAGCCAGAGAAAAGTGAAGCTCAGCGAGCTCGACCTCAACAATCCCGGCGGCTGGCCGCGGCCGTACAAGATCGGTTTCTGCGTGCTGCTCGGCGCGCTGATCTTCGGACTGCTGTGGTGGGTGGTTACCCGCGACAAGGGCGACCAGCTCGAGCAGCTCGACAAGCGCGAGGCCGAACTGCGCGACGACTTCGTCGAGAAGCAGGGCCGCGCCTCCAACCTCGAACCGCTCAAGCAGCAGCTCGCGCAGATGGAGCAGCAACTGCAGCAGATGCTGCGCCAGCTGCCGAGCAAGACCGAGATGCCCGACCTGATCGTCGACATCTCGCAGACCGCGCTGGCCACCGGCATCCAGAACGAGCTGTTCCAGCCCGGCCCGGAGACGCCCAAGGAGTTCTACGCCGAGAAGCCGATCGCGCTGAAGATGGTGGGTACCTACCACCAGTTCGGCGCCTTCGTCAGCGGCGTGGCCTCGCTGCCGCGCGTGGTGATCATGACCATGCACGACATCTCGCTGCGGCCGGTGAACGCCGACAAGGACCCTGCCGCCGCGATCCGCCCCAACTCCAGCCTCGAGCTCGCCGGTACGGTGAAGACCTACCGCTACCTCGACGAGGAAGAGACCGCCGCGGCTGCGGAAGCCTCGGCAGCCGCCAAGGGAGGGAAGTGACATGCGCATGTCGAACAACCTCATCCGCGGCATGCTCGCATTCGCCCTCGCCCTCGCGCTCGGCGCCTGCGGGCGCAGCGTCACCAGCGGCCCGGAACCGGCCTCGAACCTCGAAGAGTGGGTCGCCAACGTCAAGGCCAGGCCGGCCCCGCCGCTCGATCCGTTGCCGGTGATGCAGCAGTTCGAGACGTTCGAGTACGCGGCCCAGGGCATGCGCGACCCGTTCAGCGACGCCTTCACGTCGAAGGACACGGGCAGCGGCCCGCGGCCCGATTCGCATCGTCGCAAGCAGACGCTGGAGCAGTTCCCGCTCGACAGCCTCGACATGGTCGGCACGATTGGCCGCGGTGGCGGCATGGTCGGGCTGGTGGTGGCGCCCGACAAGGTCGTCTACCGGATCCACCCGGGCGTCTACATGGGGCAGAACGACGGTCGCGTGACGGCCGTCCATGAAGATCGCATTGAACTCGTCGAACTTGTGCCGGATGGCGCGGGCGGCTGGCTGGAAAGGCCGGCGTCGGTTGCGCTCGAAGACAATTGATAGGGGAAGCAAGATGACCGTTACCCAAGCGCAACACCTGCCCAAGAGCCGACGCGCCATGCCGCTGCGGGCCGGCATGGTCGGCCTCGTCGCAGGGCTGGTCTCGGCCTTCGGCGCCGTGCACGCCCAACCCGCCGCGGCGGCTTCGTACTTCGCGATCGCGCAGTCCGCCGCCCCCGCCGCGGTCGACCCCGCCAAGCAGGTTGCGGGCGGGCTGGCCGTCTCCAGCATCGACTTCAAGCGCGGCGACGGCGGCTCCGGCAAGCTGATCATGCGTTTCAGCGGCGACGGTGCCGTGCCCGACATGCGCAAGCAGGGCTCGGACGTGGTCATCAACGTCGGCAATGCGAGCATCTCGCCCGCGCTGCAGCGCCCGCTCAACGTCACCGACTTCGCCACCCCGGTGCAGCGCATCGACGCGAGCGCGTCCGGCGCGGGATCGCAGATCGTGCTCAGCACCGACGGGCCGTTCGAGTCGATGGCCTACCAGACCGGCCGCGACTACATCGTCGAGATCGTGCCGCGCGCCGCCACGGCCAAGCGTGCAGTGGGTGCGCCGCAGTCCGCCGCGAGCACCGTCGTCGATCCGCTGGAGCCGAAGTACTCGGGCAAGCCGGTGACCTTCGACTTCCAGAACATCGCCGTGCGCACGGTGCTGAAGCTGATCGCCGACGAATCCAACCTCAACATCGTCGCCTCCGACTCGGTCGTGGGCGACGTGACCCTGCGCCTGGACAACGTGCCGTGGGACCAGGCGCTGGACATCGTGCTGCAGGCCAAGGGCCTGGACAAGCGCCGCAGCGGCAACGTCATCTGGGTGGCGCCGCAGGTCGAGATCGCCAAGTACGAGCAGGACAAGGCCGACGCGCGCATCGCGATCGAGGAGCGCGCCGAGATGGTGACCGAGTACATCCCGGTCAACTACGGCAGCGCCGAGGACATCGCCAAGCTGCTGACCGAGGAAAGCAAGAGCAGCATGGGCTCCGGCGGCGGCGCGGGCGGCGGTGGCAACAGCCGCATCCAGAGCCGCGGTTTCCTGTCCTCGCGTGGCAGCATCAGCTTCGACCGCCGCACCAATACCCTGCTGGTGATCGACATCCCCGAGCGCGTGTCCAACATCAAGAACCTGGTGATGCAGCTCGACCGCCCGGTCGACCAGGTGGTGATCGAGGCACGCATCGTGATCGCGACCGAATCGTTCGCGCGCGAGCTGGGCGCCAAGTTCGGCATCAACGGCGCGACCGGCAAGCCGGGCGACCGCAGCTCGCTCGGGTTCGGCGGCACCGTCGCCGACTCCAGCAACAACGCCCAGGAGCGCGGCAACAACGTCGGTCCGGGCAACCCGCGCGGCTACAGCGATGCCTACAGCCAGGGCCTGAACGTCAACCTGCCGGCGACGCTCGCCGGGGCCGGCTCGTTCGCACTGTCGATCCTCAACGCCGGCTACCTGCTCGACATCGAGCTGTCGGCGCTGCAGACCGAGGGCCGCGGCGAGGTCATCTCCAACCCGCGCGTGGTGACCAGCAACCAGAAGGAAGCGGTGATCACCCAGGGTCGCGAGATCGGCTACGTCACGGTGACCGGCGGCCAGAGCAACAACGTGCCGACCGTGCAGTTCAAGGAAGCGTTGCTGCAACTGAAGGTCACTCCGACCATCACCAACGATGGCCGCGTGTTCCTCAACATGTTCGTGACCAAGAACGAGCAGGACGGGGAGGTGGACCTGGGCGACTTCGGCTACGTGCCCACCATCGCCCGCCGCGAGGTCAACACGGCCGTGCTGGTGGACGACGGCCAGACCGTGGTGATCGGCGGGGTTTACGAGTTCACCGACAGGAACAGCGTGTCCAAGATCCCGTTCCTCGGCGACATCCCGTTCCTCGGCAACCTGTTCAAGAACAGGTCGCGCGACAGGCAGAAGGCCGAGCTGCTGGTGTTCGTGACGCCGAAGATCCTGCGGGTGGCGCAGCGCTGAGGCCTGCCGGCAGGATTGCGGACCAACGGGGCCTTCGGGCCCCGTTTCCGTTTTCGTGGAGAAATCCTGAACGGCGCCCGGAACCACGCCGCCGCACTTGGGTCAAACTGCACCCGACGCCATCCGGGCGCCGCCGCACGGTCGATCCATGGACACCCCCAGCCACGACACCTCCCGCTTGCACGGCCTGTTCACCGCCCTGCGCGAGGATCTCTCGACGCAGATCGTCGGCCAGGCCGCGCTGGTCGAGCGCCTGCTGATCGCGCTGCTGGCGGACGGGCACCTGCTGGTCGAGGGTGCGCCCGGGCTGGCCAAGACCACGGCCATCCGCGCGCTGGCGTCGCGGGTGGAGGCGGATTTCGCGCGCGTCCAGTTCACTCCCGACCTGCTGCCGGCCGACCTGACCGGCACCGAAGTCTGGCGCCCGCAGGACGGGCGCTTCGAGTTCCAGCCTGGCCCGATCTTCCACTCGGTGCTGCTGGCCGACGAGATCAACCGCGCGCCGGCCAAGGTGCAGTCGGCCCTGCTCGAGGCAATGGGCGAGCGGCAGGTCACCGTCGGCCGGCAGACCTATGCGCTGCCGTCGCTGTTCCTGGTGATGGCGACGCAGAATCCGATCGAACAGGAGGGCACCTTCCCGCTGCCCGAGGCGCAGCTCGACCGCTTCCTGATGTACGTACGCATCGGCTACCCGGCCGCCGACGCCGAGGGCGAGATCCTGCGGCTGGCGCGCGAACGCGCCAGGAAAGGGCTGCAGGTCGAAGCGGCAGCGGCCGAGCCGATCTCGCAGGACGACGTGTTCGCCGCGCGCGCCGCGGTGCTCGACCTGCACCTGGCCCCGCAGCTGGAGCGCTACCTGATCGAACTCGTGCTCGCCTCGCGCGATGCATCGCGCTACGACCCGGCGCTGGCGCGCCGCATCAGCTGGGGCGCCAGCCCGCGCGGCTCGATCGCGCTCGAACGCTGCGCCCGCGCGCGCGCCTGGCTGGCGGGGCGCGATTTCGTGACCCCGGACGACGTCCGCGCGATCGCACCCGACGTGCTGCGCCATCGCGTGCTGCCCAGCTATGAGGCGACCGCTGAGGGCTGGGACGGCGACAGGCTGGTGGCCGAGCTGCTCGACAAGGTGCCGCTGCCATGAAAAGCCGAGATTCGGGATTCGGGATTCGGGATTCGGGAAAGAGCCAAGCCGTAGGTCGGGGCTACGCCCCCGACGCCGCGCCAAGCTTCGCCTGCCTGCGATCACGCGACCGGAGAACCGGGCGGTACACGCATGGTTCCGATTCGCGGCGTCGGGGGCGTAGCCCCGACCTACGGTGATGGGCGACGGCATCGTTCCCACGCTTGCCGAACTGGTCACCCTGCGCGCCGCCGCGCAGGGCCGGCGGCCGCCGCGGCGCGGGCGCCACGGGGTAAGCGGCCAGGCACCGTCGCCGCTGCGCGGGCGCGGGATGGAGTACGCGGAGTCGCGCGAGTACGCGATCGGCGACGACGCGCGCCACATCGACTGGCGCCTCACCGCGCGCAGTGGCAAGCCGCACACCAAGCTGTTCCAGGCCGAGCGTGAGCGGCTGACGCTACTCGTGGCCGACACCGCGCCGGCGCTGTACTTCGGCACGCGCGTGCGCTTCAAGTCGGTGCAGGCCGCGCGCGCGGGCGCGGTCGCCGCCTGGGCCGCGGTGCGTGATGGCGACCGCATCGCGGCGCTGCGCGGGAGCACCTCGGAACCCCCGGTGCCGCCCGCGGCCGGACCGCGCGGCGCGCTGCGCGTGCTCGACGCGCTGGTGCGCTGGTACTCGCAGCCGCCCGCGGACGATGGCGGCCTGGCGCTGGCGCTCGACCATGCCGGCCGGCTGCTGCGCCCGGGTTCGCGGATGGTGGTGCTGGCTGACGCTGCGAGCGTCGCCGCCGTGCCCGCCTCGCGCTGGCCGGCGCTGTCGATGCACGGCGAAGTGATCGTGCTGCTGCTCGGCGACCCGCTCGAGCGCGACCCGCCGCGCGCGCCGTTGCCGTTCGCCACCCCGACGCACCGGGTGGAGCTCGACCTCGGCGTCGCCGCGCAGCGCCAGCGCTGGCGGCAGGAGTTCGTCGCTCCGGTCGATGCCGCATTGGCGACATTGCCGCCGCGCGGCGTGCGCGTGCACCTGCTGTCCAGCGATGCACCCAGCGAGTCGTGGCTGCCCTCGTTCGCCGTGTCGAGGGTGGCGTGATGGCGCTGCAGGAGTTGCCGTTGCGCGACATCCACCAGCCACCGGCGCCGCCGTGGTGGCCGCCGGCGCCGGGCTGGTGGTGGCTGGCGGCGGTGGTGCTGGTGCTGCTGGCGTTCGCCGCGTGGTGGTGGTTGCGCGCAAGGCGAAGGCGCGCGGCGATCGTGCGCCTGTTCGACGAACGCATGCGCGCGGCGGCTACGCCGGTCGAGCGTGTCGCGGCGATGTCCGAGCTGCTGCGCCGCGCTGCGCGCCGTCGCGATCCTGCGGCCGATCGTCTGCAGGGCGATGTCTGGCTGGTCTTCCTCGACAACGCGAAGGCGACGGGCGCGCCGCGGAATTTTTCCGAAGGCGCAGGGCGCGTGCTGCTCGAAGGCGGCTTCCGTCGTGAAGTGGACGCCGCGGATGCCGACGCATTGCTGCCGCTGGCGCGCGAGCGCTATCTCGAACTGATGGCGGTGCGCCGGTGAAGCGCCTGCCGCCAACGCAGATGCGGGAGCGGCAGGCGCCGCGATGCAAAGGAATCGCCGGATCAGGGCCACTCCCGCGACGGTTGCCACGCCCATGACCGCGATCTGGCCAAGCTTTGCCGGCTTCGCCTGGCCGTGGCTGCTGTTGGCGCTGCCGCTGCCGTGGCTGGTGCGGCGCCTGCTGCCCGCCGCGCGCAGCGCATCGGCTGCGCTCAAGGTGCCGTACGGCACGCGGCTGGACGCGATCGCAGGCGGCAGCGGCCTGGCGCGCGGCGGCCGCGCATCGTGGTGGCTGTGGCTGGCGTGGCTGCTGCTGTGCGTGGCGGCGGCGCGTCCGCAGCAGCTGGGCGAAGCGGTGCAGCCGCCGCAGGCCGGGCGCGACCTGATGCTGGCCGTCGACCTGTCCGGCAGCATGGGCGAAGAGGACATGACCCTCGGCAACGCCATCGTCGATCGCCTCACCGCCGCCAAGGCGGTGATCGCCGATTTCCTCGACCGCCGCGCCGGCGACCGCGTCGGCCTGCTCGTCTTCGGCCAGAAGGCCTACGCCCTGGCGCCGCTGACCCTGGACCGCGAAAGCGTGCGCCAGCAGCTGCGCGACAGCGTGGTCGGCCTTGCCGGGCGCGAAACCGCGATCGGCGACGCCATCGGCCTGGCCGTCAAGCGCCTGCGCGCGCAGCCGGCCGGGCAGCGCGTACTCATCCTGCTCACCGACGGCGTCAGCAACGCCGGCCAGCTCGACCCGGTCAAGGCGGCGGAACTGGCGCGCGACAACGGCGTGCGCGTGCATACCATCGCGTTCGGCGGCGAGGGCGGCGACATGTCCGTGTTCGGCTTCCGCATGCCGATGCCCGGCGGCGGCGACAGCATGGACGAGGCCACGCTCAAGCGCATCGCCGACATCACCGGCGGGCGCGCCTTCCGTGCGCGCGACACCGCCGAGCTGGCCGGCATCTACGCGGAAATCGACCGTCTCGAACCGGTGCAGCGCCCGGGCGAAAGCGTGCGCCCGCGGCTGGAGCGGTATCCGTGGCCGCTGGCGACGGCGCTGCTGTGCTGGCTGCTGGGCTTCCTGCTGCCGCGCGGCATGCGATTGCCGCTGCGCACGAGGAGCGTGGCGTGAACCCGCAGGCGCTCGCGCAGGCATTCGAGGCGCTGCATTTCCTGCGCCCGCACTGGCTGTGGGCGCTGCTGGCGTTGCCGTTGCTCGCATGGGCCTGGCGCCAGCGCAGGCTGCGGCGCAGCGCGTGGCGCGGCGCGGTCGATGCGCACCTGCTGCCGCACCTGCTCGACCGCAGCGAAGGCCGGCGCGGCATCGCGGCGCTGTGCGTGCTGCTGCTCGGCTTCGCCATCGCGGTGCTGGCGATGGCTGGGCCGAGTTGGCGCCAGGGCGAGCAACCGTTGTTGCAGGGCGAGGCGCCGCTGGTGGTGGTGCTCGACATGTCGAGCGCGATGCTCGCCAACGATCTGCCGCCCTCGCGCCTGCTGCAGGTGCGCGCCAAGCTGGCGACGCTGCTGCAACAGCGCAGCGGCGGGCAGGTCGGGCTGGTGGTGTTCGCCGACGACGCCTACACCGTTGCGCCACTCACGCGCGACGCGGCCAACGTGGCGCTGTTCCTCGATTCGCTCGGCCCTGACGTGATGCCGGTCGACGGCAGCAACCCGGCCAGCGGCATCGAACAGGCGGTGCGGTTGCTCAGGCAGGCGGGATTCACCCGGGGCGACATCCTGCTGATCGGCAACCAGGGCGACGCGCGTGCACGCGGCGCCGCTGCCGATGCGAAGCGCGCCGGCTATCGCGTATCCGTGCTGGGGCTGGGTACGCCGGCCGGTGCCGCCTATCGTACGGGGCAGGGCACGATCACCCACACGCGCCTGGACGCAGCGTCGCTGCGCGCGCTCGCCGGCGCCGGTGGCGGACGCTACGAAATGCTGTCCGCCGGAACCGGCGATCTTGCCGCGCTCGGCGTGCTCGACGCATCGGCGGGCGGGCAGGATGTCGCAGCGGGCAAGGCTGCGACTTGGCGCGACGACGGCTACTGGCTGCTGCTGCCGCTGATGCTGCTGGGGCTGTTTGCGTTCCGGCGCGGCGGCGGCATCGCGGCGCTGCTGCTGTGCGCCTGCCTGCCGTGGCAGCAGGTGCTGGCGGCCGAAGACGGAACACTCTGGCGCCGCGGCGACCAGGTGCGGCATGAGCGCATGCAGGAAGGCGCTGATGCATATCGTCGCAAGGATTACGCTGCCGCCACTGATGCCTGGCAGGCGCTGCCCGGCGCCGATGCGGCCTACAACCGAGGCAATGCGCTGGCGCGTGCCGGCCGCTACGAAGACGCCATCCAGGCCTACGACCAGGCGCTGGCACAGCAGCCGGGCATGGCCGACGCAATCGCCAACCGCAAGCTGGTCGAGGCGGCGATGAAGCGCAAGCCGCCGCCTTCACAGCAGTCCGGAGGTCGCGGCGACGAGCAGCAAAACCCGGACAGCGGCAAGCCGAACGATGATGCGTCAAATCCGGACGGGAAGTCCGGCCAGCAGCCGCCGTCATCCTCCGAGTCCGGGTCGCGCGAATCGCAGGACAAGCCCGACCAGGGAAAGCCACGCAACCCCGGCGACGAACAGCAACCGCCGTCGCAACCTGATTCGCCACCGCAACCGGCCGACGCCGACGCCCAGCGCAAGGCCGACGCCGAGCAGCGCGCGCGCATGCAGCAGGCGCTGGACAAAGCACAGGCGGAGGGCGAACGCGCCGACGACGGCAAGCCGCGGGCCGGCGAGCAGGCGGCCGCGCAAAGCGCCGCCGAACGCGAGAAGCAGCGCGCCAACGAAGCCTGGCTGCGACGCGTGCCCGACGACCCCGGCGGCCTGCTGCGCGCCAAGTTCCGGCTCGAACACGAGCGCCGCCAGAAAACCGGAGAACGCTGATGCCACGCTGGTGCATATCGCTGGCCTGCCTGCTGCTGCTGTCTGCCAGCTTCGCCGCGCAGGCGCAGGTGCGGGCCTGGATCGATCGCGACCAGGTCGCGCTCGGCGAAACCCTGACCCTCAACGTCGAGACCAGCAACGCGGGCTCCGAAGCGCCCGACTGGTCGCCGCTGGAGAAGGATTTCGTCGTCAGCGGCAACAGCAGCAGCCGGCAGGTGGAGATCGTCAACGGACGCGCCAGCACGCGGATGCTGTTCGCCGTCGCCCTGCAGCCCAGGCGCGAAGGCCTGCTGACGGTGCCGGCGCTGGAGGTGGGCGGCCAGCAGACGCAGCCGCTGTCGCTGACCGTCACCGAAGCGCCGCCGCCCGCGCGCGCCGGCAGCGCGGCCTTCATCGAGGCGCAGATCGACGACGAGGACCCCTACGTGCAGCAGTCGGTGGGCTACACGCTGCGGCTGTACTACGCCACGCCGCTGGTCTCCGGGCAGCTGGACCAGGCCGCGCCCGACGGCGCCTCGCTGCAGCGCGTCGGCAGCGACCTGCAGTACACGCGCCTGGTCGGCGGCAAGCGCTATACGGTGGTCGAGCGCCGCTTCCTGCTGGTTCCCGAGCGCAGCGGACCGCTGACCATCCCCGGTGCACGCTTCAGCGGGCGCGGCAGCGGCGGTTTCTTCGACGACATGTTCGGCGATGGCTCGCGCGAGCTGAGTGCCAACGGCGCGCCGCGCTTCATCACCGTGCGCCCGGTCCCGGCAAAGGCGCCGCAACCATGGCTGCCGCTGCGCGGCCTCGGGCTGCGCTACCTGGCCACGCCGCAGCATGCGCGTGCTGGCGAAGCGGCGACGGTCACCATCGAGGCGCGCGCGGACGGCGCGACGGCGGCGCAGTTCCCGGAGATCGAGCTGCCGTCGATCGACGGCGCACAGGTGTTCGCCGAGCCCGCGCAGACCGACGAGACCTTCGAGAACGGCCGGCCAAGCGTCACGGTGACGCGCAAGTTCTCGATCGTGCCCTCGCGCAGCGGTGCGCTGCGCATCCCCGGCCCGCGCATCGCATGGTGGGACGTGCGCGCGGCCGTCGCGCGCACCGCGTCGCTGCCGGACCTGCAGCTGCAGGTGGGGCCCGGCGTTCCGGGTGGCAATGCGCCGGGTGCGCAGCCGGGTGCTGCGGGCAGCGAAGTCACCGACGGAGACGGCGGCGCCGTGCGCGTGCCTGGCGCGTCCGGCGATGCGCGGGCCTGGGCCTGGGCCACGGCCGGCTTCGCGCTGCTGTGGCTGGCTACGCTGGCGTGGGCACTGCAGCGCAGGCCGCAGGCGGCACCGCAGCACGACAAACGCGCCGAACCACCGAAATCCGGAGCAGGCCTGCGCGACCTGAAGCGCGTGCTCGACAACGGCGATTTCGGCGAGGTTGCCGAAGTGCTGTGCGCGATGGCCGACCCGCCCGCGGCAGACCTCGACGCCGTGCGCGAGCGCCTCGCCGATGACGCGCAGCGCGACGCCGTCGCGCAGCTGCAGCGCGCGCGATGGGGCGATGGCGATGGCCCGGCCGCGCGCGCCGGGCTGCGTGCGGCGTTTGCCGGCGGCCCGCGCTGGCACGAGCAGGGCAAGGTCGACACTCCGCCGCTGCCCCCGCTGTATCCGCAGCGGTGACGGCGTTCCGCGGCGCGCCGGAGCCGTCGTGCCGCATGCGCGCGGCATCGCTCCGCAGTACGGTCGATTCCATCGAAATGGCGTCGGTCGCCGTGCCTGCGGCTGGCCGCCTGCCCCGGTTTGCTAAGCTCCGGACCTTCCCGCGCGCGAGCGAACCACGCCCATGACCGAACCGACCACGCCCGCCAGGGCGGCCATGCCGCTGCACTGGAAGATCGGCATCGGCTTCTTCCTCGGCCTCGTCCTTGGCCTGATCGTGTACTACACGGGGCTGCATGGATGGACGCCCGTCGACCTGGGCTCCGCCGCCTGCGTGGCCGGCGAGCCTGCGTGGTACTGCCGCCCGGTGGTGGAGGTGATCGTGCACGGGATCACCCGGCCGTTCGGCCAGCTGTTCCTGTCGCTGATCTTCATGCTGATCGTGCCGCTGCTGTTCTCGGCGCTGGTGACGGGCGTGACCGAGATGGGCGACATCCGCTCGCTAGGCCGCATCGGCTGGCGCACGCTGGGCTACACCATCCTGCTGTCGGGCATCGCGGTGGTGCTGGGCCTGGTGATGGTGGACGTGTTCGAGCCCGGCGCCGGCGTGGACCCGGTGCTCGCGCAGCAGCTGCTCAGCGAGGGCGCCGAGCGCGCGCAGGCCATCGTGCAGGACAGCCAGGGCCAGGCCAGCGGCCTGGACATGCTGCTGTCGATCGTGCCGGACAACGTCGTCGGCGCAGCGTCGAGCAATGCCTCGATCCTGGCGCTGATGTTCTTCGCGCTGATGTTCGGCGTGGGCATTGTGGTCAGCAAGACGACGCCGGCGATCGAGACGCTGCGCCGCGGCATCGAGGGCCTGTTCGAGGTCTCGATGACCCTGATCGGGCTGGTCATCAAGCTGGCGCCGTACGCGGTGTTCTGCTTCATGTTCAACCTTGCCGTGCTGTTCGGCTGGGAGCTGCTGGTGCGGCTGGGCGCGTACGTGGCGGTGGTGTTCGGGGCGCTGGTGCTGCATACGCTCGTGACGTACTCGCTGGCGCTGAAGTTCATCGGCGGCTACTCGCCGGTGCGGTTCTTCAAGGGCGTGCAGGAGGCGATGCTGATGGCCTTCTCCACGGCGTCGAGCAATGCTACGTTGCCGACCGCGCTGCGGGTGGCGGACGAAGAGCTGGGCCTGCCCAGGCGCGTGTCGCGCTTCGTGCTGACCATCGGCGCCACCGCCAACCAGAACGGCACCGCGCTGTTCGAGGGCGTGACGGTGATCTTCCTCGCCCAATTCTTCGGCGTGGAGCTGACGATCGGCCAGCAGGTGATGGTGATGCTGGTGTGCATCCTCGGTGGCATCGGCACCGCCGGCGTGCCCTCGGGCTCGCTGCCGGTGGTGGCGCTGATCTGCGCGATGGTGGGCGTGCCGCCGGAAGGCATCGGCCTGATCCTGGGCGTGAACCATTTCCTCGACATGTCGCGCACCGTGGTCAACGTCACCGGCGACCTGGGCATCGCGGCGATGGTGTCGAAGGGCGAGCCGGAAACCACGGCGCTGGACGAACCGGCAAGCGCGTAGCCCCACTTCGCCCCCTTTGCAAAAGGGGGCAGGCCGGCGCGCAGCGCCAGACGGGGGATTTGCTTTTGACTTTGCCAACGCAGGCCAAGGCCAGGAGCAAATCCCCCGCTGCGCTTCGCTCCGCCGCCCCCTTTTCCAAAGGGGGCTTGAACTGCCAAGGCCGATGATGGTGATGCTGGTGTGCATCCTCGGCGGCATCGGCACCGCCGGCGTGCCGTCCGGCTCGCTGCCAGTGGTCGCGCTGATCTGCGCGTCGACTTCGCCCCCTTTGCAAAAGGGGGCAGGCCGGCGCATAGCGCCGGACGGGGGATTTGCTCTTGACGTTGCTTGCGCAGGGCAAGGCTAGGAGCAAATCCCCCGCTACGCTTCGCTCCGCTGCCCCCTCTCCAAAGGGGGCTCAATCCGGCCCCGGGCTTTTTGCTTCCTCCGGGAGGCGTGGGACAATGTGCCGCCCGCGAATCGCCGGGCGCCGCCTTCCGTGACTGCCCCCATGACGACGCCCAGCCGCCGCGATCTCGCCAACGCCATCCGTTTCCTCGCCATCGACGCCGTGCAGGCCGCCAACTCCGGCCACCCGGGCATGCCGATGGGCATGGCCGACATCGCCGAGGTGCTCTGGAACGACTACCTGGGCCACAACCCCAACAACCCGAAGTGGTTCAACCGCGACCGCTTCGTGCTCTCCAACGGCCACGGTTCGATGCTGCAGTACGCGCTGCTGCACCTGTCGGGCTACGACCTGCCGATCGAGCAGATCAGGAACTTCCGCCAGCTGGGGTCGCTGACGCCGGGCCATCCCGAGAACTTCGTCACCCCGGGCGTGGAGACCACCACCGGCCCGCTCGGCCAGGGCTTCGCCAACGCCGTGGGCATGGCGCTGGCGGAAAAGCTGCTGGCGCAGCGCTTCAACCGCCCGGAATTCAACATCGTCGACCATCGCACCTGGGTGTTCATGGGCGACGGCTGCATGATGGAAGGCATCTCGCACGAGGCCGCCTCGCTCGCCGGCACGCTGGGCCTGGGCAAGCTGGTCGCGTTCTGGGACGACAACCACATCTCGATCGACGGCGAGGTCGAGGGCTGGTTCACCGACGACACGCCGGCGCGCTTCGAGGCCTACGGCTGGCGCGTGGTCCGCGACGTCGACGGCCATGACGCCGACGCGGTCAAGGCGGCGATCGATCAGGCCATGGCGCACGACGACAAGCCGGTGCTGATCTGCTGCCGCACCACGATCGGCTTCGGCTCGCCCAACAAGGCCGGCAAGGAGTCCTCGCACGGCGCCGCGCTGGGCAAGGACGAGGTGGAGGCCACGCGCAAGGCGCTGGGCTGGGACTACGGCCCGTTCGAAATCCCGCAGCACATCCGCGACGGCTGGCGCGCCGGCAACGCGGGCCTGGTGCGCGAGGAGCAGTGGAACCGGATGTTCGACCAGTACGCCGCGCGCCACCCGGCGCTGGCCGAGGAACTGGTGCGCCGCTCGCACGCCGAACTGCCGGAAGATTTCGCCGCCGAAGCCGATGCCTACATCGCCAAGCTGCAGGCCGACGGCCCCAAGGTCGCCTCGCGCAAGGCCTCGCAGATGGCGATCGAGGCGTTCGCGCCGCACCTGCCGGAGCTGATCGGCGGCTCGGCCGACCTGGCCGGCTCCAACCTGACGTTGTGGAGCGGCAGCAAGACGGTGGTTGGTGACAGCCCCAACGCCAACTACATCTACTTCGGCGTGCGCGAATTCGCGATGACCGCGATCAGCAACGGCCTTGCCGTGCACGGTGGCTTCATTCCCTATGACGCCACGTTCCTCGTGTTCAGCGACTACGCGCGCAACGCCGTGCGCATGAGCGCGCTGATGGGCGCGCACGCGATCCACGTCTATACCCACGACTCGATCGGCCTGGGCGAGGACGGTCCCACGCATCAGCCGGTCGAACATCTGGCGAGCCTGCGCTACATCCCCGGCAACGACGTCTGGCGTCCCTGCGATGCGGTGGAATCGGCGGTGTGCTGGCGCGCGGCGATCGAGCGCCGCGACGGCCCGAGTTGCCTGGTGTTCTCGCGCCAGGGCCTCGCCCACCAGCCGCGCAGCGACGCACAGGTGGCCGACATCGCGCGCGGCGGCTACGTGCTGAAGGACAGCAACGGCGCGCCGGAACTGATCCTGATCGCGACCGGTTCGGAGGTGGACCTGGCGATGCAGGCGGCCGCGCAACTTGGAGACAAGGTGCGCGTGGTGTCGATGCCGTCGACCGACGTGTTCGACCGCCAGCCGGCGGAGTATCGCGAAGCGGTGCTGCCGAATGCCTGTCGCAAGCGCGTTGCCATCGAGGCGGGCGTCACCGACTTCTGGCGCAAGTACGTGGGCCTGGACGGCGCGGTGGTCGGCATCGACACCTTCGGCGCCAGCGCGCCGATCGAAGACCTGATGCCGCACTTCGGTTTCACGGTCGAGCACGTGGTCGAGGCGGAGCGTTCCCTGAAATAGCGTAGGGCGGGTCTTGACCCGCCGCCCGGCATCGCGCATCGCGCCATTCCATTGCCCAACCATCATGCGGCGGGTCAAGACCCGCCCTACGGCTGGACCGGGTTTCGTAGGAGCGGCGGAAGCTGCGATGCTTTCCCGGCGGCACCATCGCGGCTTCCGCCGCTCCTACGAATTCGCGGGGGGCTGCGTCTTCGCCAGCGCGAGCCGCAGCAACCGCGCCTGCAGCCATTCGCCAGCACCCTTTGGCGCCGACAACTCCATCCGCGCCAGTGCCGCGTCGTCGCGTGCGCCGGGTGACAGCAGCGCCGCGGTCACCGTGCGGGCCTTGCCGCCGGCGTTGCCGGTGCGCGCCTTCAGCCAGCCCAGCGCCTTGAGCAGGCGCTGCTCGACGTCGGTGAAATCGCTGCCCAGCGGATAGTCGGGCAGGGTGCCGTCGGCGCGGAACGGGGCCAGGGCCTCGCGCAGGCGTGCGGGCGTGTTGCGCGACCACGCCTCCGGTGCCACGAAGTCGCGCCGCAGCTTGCGGTCGCGCTTCGCCGCCTCGATGAGCCCGCGCTGGTGGCGCGCGTCGGCGATGCCGGCCATCGCGATCACGCAGTCCTCGTCGTTCCTGCCGCGCAGGTCGGCGATGCCGTACTCGTTGATGTACACATCGCGCAGGTGGCGCGGGATGGTGCAGTGGCCGTAGTTCCAGCGGATGTTCGAGCCGGCGCCGTCGCCTGCCTCGCGCGTGGCGCGCAGCAGCAGCACCGAACGCGCGTCCGGCAGCGCATGCGCCATCGCCACGAAGTTGTACTGGCCGCCCACGCCGGACACCACGCGCCCGTCGTCGAGCCCGTCCGACACCGCTGCGCCCAGCGCGGTCGCCATCATGCAGGTGTTGAAGAAGCGCGCCTCGCGCCGCTGCGCGCGTTCGAGCATTTCGTTGCCGCCGTAGAGCTGGTTCACCTCGCCCACGCGGCACATGCCGATGCCGCGGCGGGTGTCGTCGTCCAGGTCGCGCAGCCAGTCGTAGAAGTCCTGCGAGCCGAGGTAGAACGCGCCGTGCAGGAACTGGCCGTCGCGCGCGACCAGTTCGCGGTCCAGCTCGCTGGCCGTGCCGTCGTCCATGCGCTGCATCAGCGGCAGCTTGTCGACCACGCGCCGCCGCATCACGCCGCGTTCGACCAGCAGCTTGAAACCCTCGTTGACCATCTCGCTGCAGCCGTACAGGCCCTGCTCGAAGGGGCCGAGGCCACCGCTGGCGACGACTGCGGGGTGCCGTTCGAGCTCCGGGTCCAGCGCCGCCAGCACGCGCCGGTAGGCCGCGTTGTCCTCGTGGCGCAGTACCAGCGCGTGGCACAGCGCGTCCGACAGCGCGCCGATTCCGACCTGCAGCGTGCCGCCGTCGCGCACCAGCGCGCTGGCGTACAGGCCGATCGCGTGCTCCGCATCGCCCACGGGCTGGCGCGGCAGCGCGAACAGCTTCGGGTACGGTGCCGGCGGCGCGACGACGATGTCGAAGAAATCCAGCGGCACCGCCGCCGTGCCGCCCAGCCACGGCAGCAGCGGGTCGATTTCGGCCACCAGCAGCGGCCGCGGCAAGCCCGCTCCGGCCAGGGCGTCGATCGCGTCGAAGGTCAGGTCGGTGTTGGACGACAGCGATAGCTGCGTGCCCTCGGCGTTCGCGGCGACCTTCTGCACGACGCAGTTGAGCCCGCGATCGACCAGCGCGCGCGCCACGTGGGTGTAGTTGAGGCTGGCGTAGTGCCGCTGCGCCTGCGACGAGCCCAGCAGCGCGCCGGACTGCAGGTAGAACTCCTCGACCGTGACGTTGGCCGGCAGCGCGTCGCGCTTCTGCGCGGCCACGTAGTCCAGCCGCGGGAAGTCCTCGCCGAAGTGGCGCGCCACGAACGGGCCGAGGAAGCGGCCTTCCAGCCCCTTGCCGGGCGATGGCGGGTCCAGCGACAGCGCGGTGTACAGCGCCAGCGTGCGCGCGGGGTCGCGTTCGACGCGCCCGTACAGCGCATTGAGCAGGCGGTGCGGCTTGCCGAGGCCCAGGGGCGCGCCCACGGCCAGCGGCCCGGGGATGCGCGCGAGGATGTGGTCGACGGCCAGGTCCAGCGAATCGATGAATTCGGTCATCGCGGCAGGGTACGGAGGGAGGCGTTAAGGGGTGGAGTGGGGGCCGCCGTCGACGGCGCGTATCCCCACAGCGTAGGGCGGGTCTTGACCCGCCACTGCCGCCAACCGCCATCACTGCCCGCTGCCCGCATTGCCGGGCGGCGGGTCAAGACCCGCCCTACTTGACACTGCCAATATTTACGCGTGTAATCGATAAAAATTACAGGTGTAAACACATGCCCGTCAGCGACGCCGAAGCCCAGGTCATGCAGGTCCTGTGGGATCGCCATCCCCGCAGCGCCGACGAAGTGGTCGCCGCGCTCGCGGGCAGCACCGACTGGGCGGAGCCGACGGTCAAGACCCTGCTCAACCGGTTGCTCAACAAGGGCGCGATCGATGCCGTCCGCGACGGCCGCCGCTACCTCTACTCGCCGGTACTCACGCGCGAGGCGTGGGTGGCGCAGCAGAGCGAGGGCCTGCTCGAACGCCTGTTCGGCGGCCGCGTGGCGCCGCTGGTGGCGCACTTCAGCGAGCGGGGCCGGCTGAGCGAGGCCGACGTTGCCGAACTGCGCAAGCTGCTCGGGGAGATCGACGATGACGCAGGCTGAACTGTTCCGCTGGCTGGTCGAGAGCACCTGCGCCAGCAGCGCCGCGATCGTGCTGGTGCTGGTGCTGCGCCGGCCGTTGCGCTCGGCCTTCGGCGCCAACGCTGCCTACCTGCTGTGGCTGCTGCCGCCGCTGGCGGTGCTGGCCGCGTCGCTGCCGGCGCGGGTGGTGCGGGTGGTGGTGTCGGAGGCGGCGGGCAATGTCGGGGTCGGCAGGGTCGGTGCGGGCATGCCGCTGGACACGACGACCCCCGCGGTCGGGTGGCTGCTGCCGGCCTGGTTCGCGGGCGTCGCCGGGTTCGCCCTGTGGCAGTTCGCGGTGCAGCGGCGTTTCCGGCGCAGCCTCGGCGCCCTGCGCATGGGCGCCGACGGCCACCTGCGCGCCGAAGCCAGCGCGGGCCTGCCGGCGGTAGTCGGGCTGCGTGCACGGATCGTGCTGCCGGCCGATTTCGAGGCCCGCTACGGCGACGACGAACGCGCGCTGATCCTCGCCCACGAACGCATCCACCTCGCCCGCCGCGACGTGCTCGGCAACGCACTGCTTGCGGCGCTGCGCTGCGCGTACTGGTTCAACCCGCTGGCCTGGCTCGCCGCCGACCGCTTCCGCCGCGACCAGGAACTGGCCTGCGACGAAACCGTCGTCGCCCGCCACCCGCGCGCGCGCCGCGTCTACGGCGAAGCGATGGTCAAGACGCAACTGTCGGCGATGCCGGCGCCCCTGGCCTGCCATTGGTTCGGCGGCCATCCACTCAAGGAGAGAATCGCCATGCTCAAGCGTCCCGTTCCTGGTCCGCGCCGCATATTCGCCGGCCTTGCCACCGCCGCGGTGGTGGTGGCCGGTGCGTCCTATGCCGTCTGGACGATGCGTCCGGCCACCAGGGTCATTGCGGGTGGAGACACATCGTCGCCGGCGGCCGGAGCGTCGACGATCGCGCTGTCCGCCGTGGACCGGCCGGTGCGCGAGATCGCGCTGGAGGCCGCCGAACGCGCCGGCATCCGCGTGCTCAATCCGCAGGCGCTGGCGGAGAAGCCGGTGACGATGGAGTTCAGCAGCGTCAGCATCGAGACGGTGATGAAGATCGCCGCTGAGGAGTCCGGCCTCGTTGCCAGCTTCGACGGCGGCAACGTGTCGTTCCTGGCCTCCACCGAAGCGATCGCCCGGGGCAAGACGTCCACCGTGGCGGACGCCGGTGCGTCGGTCGACATCCGCTCGAAGAACCTGGCGCCGCCGAAGTATCCGGCCGAAGCCGTCGCCGCGAAGATCACCGGCAAGGTCGTGGTGATCGTCGATGTCGCCGCCGACGGCAGCGTGTCGGGCGTGCGGGTGGAGAAGTCGCAGCCGGCCGGCGTGTTCGACGAGGCGACGCTGGAGGCGGTCAGGAAGTGGACATTCGAACCGGCGATCAAGGATGGCCGGCCGGTCGCCGGTCGCGTGCGCGTGCCGGTGGATTTCGCAATGGACGCGCCGGCCAGCGCGCCGGCCGGCGGCAAGGCCTGATCCGATGCATGCCTGCGGTGCCGGCGCGCGGACGCTGGCGGGCCTGGTCCTGGCTGCCGTCGCGACGGGCTGCGCGACCCGCAGCAGCAGCGTCGACCACCGCATGCTGCTGCCGCAGGGTGGCGATCGCGTCGAGCTTGAGTCGCGGGAGCTGTTCGTGATGCCGGTTGCGCTGGCGTCGCCGGAGCCGGTGTTCCCCGCGGCCGCGGCCGGATCGGTCGAGGTGGAAGTCTGCGCCGAGATCTGGCTGTCGGCCGACGGCGACGTGACCCGGGTGGCGCCGTTCCATGCCACGCCCGAATGCGCGCAGGGCGCCGATCCGGCGGTGCGCGACTACGCGCAGGCGGTGGATGCGGCGTTGCGGCGCTGGGAGTTCACGCCGGCGATGATCTGCGAGTTCCCGCCGGAGCTGCTGGCCATGCGGGACGAGGGTGACTGCCGGGGTCCCGAAATCACGGTGCGGCGCGTGCCGGTGCGGTTGAACTATGCGTTCACTTTCAGCAGCCGTGGCGGGACGCGTCGGGTGGGGGTGGCGAGGCAGCGGGCGTCGGATGGTGTGGAGTAGCGCCGGATTCCCGGGAAAAATGGGCCCCATTCTCCCGCTTGCCGTAGGTCGGGGCTACGTCCCCGACGCGCTTTTCGCGTTGCGGCGCCATCGTAGGGCGGGTCTTGACCCGCCTGCTGTTCCGGTTCCGCTGAAATCAAGAAAGATCAAAAGCTTTCGCGCCGTGACGGCGCGAGCCACCTTTCTTTGCTTGTGCAAAGAAACCTGGCGCAAAGAAACACACCCCGCCTTCGCGCCCGACGCTTCGTGTCGGGTCCGCGGAGCCGGCGGGATTTTTCGAAGGGGCATCCTGCCCCTGCGAAAAACGCCGCACATCCCTGTGCGGCGCCCTGCGGGGTCTTGTCCGCCGTCTCCGCCGCTACGGAGGGGTCCCGAAGATCAAGATCAACGGCAACGGCAACGGCAACGGCAACGGCGAGAGGCGCTTCTGCGCGGGTTGGCCGTAGGTCGGGGTTACATCCCCGACGTGCTTTCCCGGCTGGTCAATCCAGTACATGCACCGCCCGCGTCAGCCGTTCGACTTCGTCGGCCGAGTGACTGACATAGATGATCGGCAGCGAGGTCTCGTCGCGCACGCGTTGCAGATAGGGGATCAGTTCGTCGCGGCGGGCCTGGTCGAGGTTCGACAGCGGTTCGTCGAGTAGCAGGATCCGCGGCTGCGACAGCAGGGCGCGGCCGAGCGCCACGCGCTGCGCCTCGCCGCCGGAGAGGTTGGCGGTGTGGCGTCCGAGCAGTGCGCCGATGCCGAGCAGGGCGACCACGTCGTCGAACGCGAACGCGGCCTGCCCGCCGGTGCGCCGTGCGTAGCGCAGGTTGCCGCGCACGCTCAGGTGCGGGAACAGCCGCGCGTCCTGGAATACGTAGCCGACCTGGCGCTCGTGCACCGGCACGTCGATGCCGGCGGCGGCGTCGAACAGGCAGCGCCCGTCGATCTCGATGCGGCCTTCGCGCGGTCGTACCAGCCCGGCGATGGCGTGCAGTACCGAGGTCTTGCCGGCACCGGAATGCCCGGCCAGTGCAATCACCCGCGCGTCGTCGGCGATGCGCACGTGGCGCCGGAAGCCGCCGCCCCTGCGCGTGCCACGCTCGATGACGATGTCCAGCGCGAGCATCAGCGCGCCCGCTCGCCGCGCTGGCGCCGCACCAGCCACTCGGACACCAGCAGCGCCAGCAGCGAAATCGCCATTGCCACCAGCGCCAGCCGCCAGATGCCGGCGTCGCTGCCAGGCACCTGCAGCAGGCCATAGATCGCCGAGGAAATCGTCTGCGTCTCGCCGGGGATCGCGGAAACGAAGGTGATCGTGGCACCGAATTCGCCCAGCGCCTTGGCGAATGCCAATACCGAGCCGGCAACGATGCCCGGCCACGCCAGCGGAAGCGTCACGCTGCGGAACACGCGCCAGGGCGTTGCGCCGAGCGTGGCGGCAGCCTGTTCGAGGCGGCGGTCGGCGGACTCGATCGACAGCCGGATCGTGCGCACCATCAGCGGGAAGCCCATCACCGCGCTGGCCAGCGCCGCGCCGGTCCAGCGGAAGGCGACGCCGACGCCGAAGTGCTCCATCAGGAAGCCGCCGATCACGCCGTTGTTGCCCAGCGCCACCAGCAGCACGTAGCCGACCACCACCGGTGGCAGTACCAGCGGCAGGTGCACCAGCGCATCGACCAGCGCCTTGCCGAAGAAGCGCTTGCGCGCCAGCAGCCAGCCGGTGGCGATGCCCAGCGGCAGGCTGGCCAGCGCGGCGACCGTGGCCACCTTCAGGCTCAGGGCGATCGCGGTGAGTTCGGCGGGGGTGAAGTGGAACATGCGGTGGGATGCTGCGCCGGTGCCTGGGGTGTGGGGTGCAGTTGTAGCACTGTCGTGCGGCTGGGGAAGCAACAGCAACAGCAAATCCCCCGCTGCGCGCTTCGCGCTTGCTGCCCCCTTTTTCAAAGGGGGCCAACGCAGATCAAGTCGTGGCAGCTTTTCAAGCCCCCTTTGGAAAAGGGGGCGGGCCGGCGCGCAGCGCCGGACGGGGGATTTGCTTGTCGTCGGTCGCGTCAGCGCACGCTGAACCCATGTTCGCGGAAGATCGCAGCGGCCGCCGGCGTGTGCAACCAGCGCACGAAGGCGGCCGCCTGCGGATGCCGGCTCGCCTTCACCTTCGCCACCGGATACACGATCGGCGGGTGCGAGTCTTGCGGGAACGTCGCCAGCACCTTCACCCGCGGCTCGGCCTTCGCGTCGCTGCCGTAGACCACGCCAAGCGGTGTTTCGCCGCGGGCGACCAGCAGCAGCGCGGCGCGCACGTTCTCGGCCTCGGCGGCGCGCGGCTGCAGCGCATCCCACATGCCCAGCGACGTAAACGCAGCCTTGGCGTACTTGCCTGCCGGCACGCTGTCGACCAGCGCCAGCGCGATCCGGCCGCGCGCGCCGAGCAGCGGGCGCAGGTCGGCGCCCTGCTGCAGTTCGACCGGTGCCGCGACGCTGTCCTCCGGCGCCACCAGCACCAGCGTGTTGCCGAGCAGCTCGCTGCGCGTGGCGATGTCGATCAATCCCTTCGACTGCAGTTCGTCCATCCAGTCCAGGTCGGCGGAAACGAACACGTCGGCCGGCGCGCCCTGTCCGATCTGCCGCGCCAGCGCGGAGCTGCCGGCGTAGGACACGCGAACCGCCTGGCCGGTGTCACGCTGGAACGCGAGCGCGGCTTCGTCCATCGACTCCTTGAGGCTGGCGGCGGCGAAGACGGTGAGCGGGGCGTCGGCCGCGCGTGCGGGGAGGGCGCAGGCGAAGAGGACGAAACAGGTGGCGAGGAGGAGTCGCATGGCGGGATTGTTTCCTTGCATCGGGAGGCTCGCGGCTTCCGCCGCTCCTACAGCGCGTCGGGTGTTGCAGGAGCGGCGGAAGCCGCGAGCTTTCCCCGTCGAGACGCCATCACGGCGCCACGATCACGGTGATCGCCCGCACCTGCCGCACCGAGCGCGCAGCGCGCGCTTCGCCGGGAACGACCAGTCGCAGCGGGCCGGCCTGTTCGTCGAGTGCCTTGCCGTTGCAGCGATCGACGAGGAACGCGGCATGGTTGCCGAGGGTGGGGTCGAACTCGGCCAGCGAAAACACAGCGCGATAGCCATCGCGGGCATCGACCTGCACGTAGCGGGCCAGCTGCGCGCCGCGCAGCGGTTCGGCGGGCATTGCGCCGGCCACCTGCATCAGTGCCGCCAGCGCAACGCCTTCGCACTGCAGCGTTTCGCCGTGCGCCGTGGCGGCGACCGTTTCGCGCGGCAGCCCGGCCAGCGTGGTGGCGTCGAGCGGGACCACCACCGGCGAAGGCAGCACCGGCGCTTGCGGCGGCGCGGCGTGCAGGTGCGGGTCGTGAGTTGCAGCGGACAGCGGCGTGGATGTCGTTGCCAGCGCAGGCGCAGGCGCAGGCGGTGCGGTGCCGGTCGTGGTGCAGGCCGGCAGCAGCAGGACAAGAACGAGCGCGATCAGGTGTCGTGACATGGCCATGCGACAAGTGTCCTGCAGCAGGCGCTGCCTGTCATCCGCCGGCTGCGGCACACCGGCGGAAGCGCCCGTGGCGCGGGACCTCGCCGGGAATGCCCTTGCGCCCACGAGGCGCTCCTACAGCGTATCGAGCGGCACCTTGAAATAGCGGATGCCGTTGTCTTCGGCTTCCGGCAGCGCACCGGCGCGGATGTTGGCCTGCACCGAGGGGATGATCAGCGCCGGCATCGCCAGCGTCGCATCACGCGCTTCGCGCAGGCGCACGTATTCGGCCTCGCCGGTGTCGCCGCGCACGTGGATGTTGGCGCGCTTCTGTTCGCCGAGCGTGGTTTCGAATGCCGGTTCGCGCCCGCCCGGGCCGTAGTCGTGGCAGACGAAAACGCGGGTCTGGTCGGGCAACGCGTCGTACAGGCGGCGGATCGAGCGGTACAGCAGCTGCGCGCTGCCGCCGGGAAAGTCGCAGCGCGCCGTGCCGCCGTCGGGCATGAACAGCGAGTCGCCGGTGAACAGCGCATCGCCAACCAGGTACGCGACGCTGTCGCTGGTGTGCCCAGGCACCGCGATCACCTGCACCCGGAGGTTGCCGATCGCAAACACCTCGTCGTCGGCGAAAAGGTGGTCGAACTGCGAACCGTCCACCACGAAGTCGTCGCCGAGGTTGAAGATCGGGCGGAAGGTTTCCTGCACCGTGCGGATGCCGGCGCCGATGGCGAGCGTCGCGCCGGGAAAATGCCGCGTCTTGAGCCAGTGTGCCGCGGACACGTGGTCGGCGTGGGCGTGGGTTTCCAGCAGCCAGCGCACGTTCGCCCCGCGCTCGCGTACCGCGTCCACAAGTGCCTGCGCCGACTGCGTGCCGGTGCGCCCTGATGCGGCCTCGTAATCGAGCACCGGGTCGAGCAATGCAGCGTCGCCACTGGCCGGATCGAGGACCACGTAGCTCCAGGTGCCGGTGCCGGCGTGGCGGAACGGCAGGACTTCGGGACGCATCGCAGTTCTCCGCGTGGCGGAAGCCGACAGTATCGCGCAGGCGGGAGAGGCACGGAATCCGGCACCCGTGAAACCCCGCCATGCCCGTAGGAGCGGCGGAAGCCGCGAGCTTCCGGTCTTCGGGTTGAAAAGCTCGTGGCTGAAGCCGCTCCCACAAGAGTGATTCCGCTTGCTCCCTGTCTCCGAGGGGAGGGGCCAAGGCAACGGCCCGCGGCTTCCGCCGCTCCTACGGCTCGTCTGCGTCCGGCGCGCCTTCGCCCAGCGCCTCGTTGAGCACCAGCGCCAGCCGGTACGCCGCCTGACGCACGCGCTGTTCGGCCAGCGGGCGGTATTCGTCGAGGTAGGCCTTGTCGAGCTTGTGCGTGCCGACCGGGTACAGCCCGCGCGCGTCGACCAGGCGGCAGGATTCGCCGGCCCAGGCTTCCGGGCTGCTGTGGCCGGCGTTCGTCATCGGCGGCCAGGGCAGGGCGCCGAGCTTGTCGGCGTAGGGCGTGACCGCCTTGCGGTCGGCGCCGAAACCGGCGGTGCCGAGGATGTAGTAGTCCCACACCGAGTGCAGGTTGGTGCCCATCACCCCGTTTTCGTAGTGCTTGCGCGCGTAGGCCTCGGGCGGCAGGTCGGTGCGCAGGCTGATCTGGTAGCCGTTGCCGCCGGCGTCGGTGTGGTTGGTGGCGTGCAGCGGCTGGTGCACGTCGCCGACGAAGTGGACCACGAACTTGAGTGCGTCGCGGCGAGCCGCATCCGGCTGGCTGCGGTCGGAGAGGATCGCCAGCTGTTTCTCGATCGCGCCGACCACGCAGTTGCCGTCCGGGCAGTCGCGTGCGGGGACGTAGCGGCAGCCACCGTCCGGCGCGGTGTTGACGTAGTGCCATCTGGAGGTGGCCTTGAAGCGCGGCGGGTCCTCGTTGCGCAGGGTATCGGCCCAGGCGGCGACGCCGGCAAGGGTCGGGTCCTTCTCGCCGGCCAGCAGCCGCGCGACTTCCGCATCGGCGGCCGGGGTGAGATGGCGTTGCGCCAGTTCGCCGACCAGGCGGTGGCCGAGCTGGGCCCAGCCCAGTGCGACGGGTGCCAGCAGCAGCAGGGCGGCGGCGAAAAGCAGGCGTGGCATCGTTTTCATGGCGGAAAGGGCTCGGCGGGGCTGAAAGCGCGGGCGGGAAACGGCTAAAATAACGCGCTTTTTCCCTTTCCGTGGTTTCCCCGGTTTTTCCCCGTCTTTCCTTGCAGGAGCGTGACATGGCGATCAAGGTTGGTATCAACGGTTTCGGCCGCATCGGGCGCAACGTGCTGCGTTCGGCCATTGAGAATTTCGGCAGCGACATCGAGGTCGTCGCCATCAATGACCTGCTGGAACCGGACTACCTCGCCTACATGCTGCAGTACGACTCCGTGCACGGCCGCTTCAAGGGCGACGTGAAGGTGGACGGCGGCAACATCGTCGTCAACGGCAAGACCATCCGCCTGACCCAGGAGCGCGACCCGGCCAGCCTGAAGTGGGGCGAGGCGGGCGTGGACGTGGTGATCGAATCCACCGGCCTGTTCCTGACCAAGGAAGCCGCGCAGAAGCACATCGACGCCGGCGCGAAGAAGGTGGTCCTGTCGGCGCCGTCCAAGGACGACACGCCGATGTTCGTCTTCGGCGTCAACGACAAGACCTACAACGGCGAGGCGATCATCTCCAACGCCTCGTGCACCACCAACTGCCTGGCGCCGCTGGCCAAGGTGCTGCACGACAAGTGGGGCATCAAGCGCGGCCTGATGACCACCGTGCACGCCGCCACGGCCACCCAGAAGACCGTCGACGGCCCGAGCAACAAGGACTGGCGCGGCGGCCGCGGCATCCTTGAGAACATCATCCCGTCGTCCACTGGCGCGGCCAAGGCCGTGGGCGTGGTGATCCCCGAGCTCAACAAGAAGCTCACCGGCATGAGCTTCCGCGTGCCGACCTCGGACGTGTCGGTGGTCGACCTGACCTGCGAGCTGGAAAAGCCGGCGACCTACGACGAGATCAAGGCCGAGATGAAGGCGCAGAGCGAAGGCGCGCTGAAGGGCATCCTCGGCTACACCGAGGACAAGGTGGTCGCCACCGATTTCCGCGGCGACACCCGCACCTCGATCTTCGACGCCGACGCCGGCATCGCGCTCGACTCCACCTTCGTCAAGCTGGTGAGCTGGTACGACAACGAGTGGGGCTATTCGAACAAGTGCCTGGAGATGGTGCGCGTCATCGCGAAGTAAGCCGCGACATGGCCGCATCGAAGAAGCCCCGCATTCGCGGGGCTTTTTTTCTCCCAACTCCGGGAGTCATGTCAATGCATTGTGCGATTCAACGCATTGTGCGATCGCACGCGGTGCCGCGATCTGGGGGGCCGGAAGCGACCGGCGGCCTTTGGGGGGGGAATGTCCTCCGGCATCCGCCTGCGGCGAATGCCTCCCCCTTGATTTCCCCCCAAAGGCCGCCGGCCACTTCCGGTCACGGGATCGCAGGCTTGCGGAGGACGGGCGTTTGCCCGCGCGCCAACATCGAACCGGTTCCGCTTTTCCCTCAGTTGGGAGAAGGACCTTTTATCGCTCAGCCGGGCCCGGGCGCGGCGGCGCGCCCGAATGCCGGAAGTCGTGCCCGCTGCGGGCTCAGCCGGTGGCTTCGCGGATCAGCAGCTTCAGCTTGTCCGGCACCCCGTCCCACTGCTTTGCGTCGGGCAGCGCCGGCTTCTTGCGGTCGATCACCGGCCATTGCGGCGCCAGTTCGGCGTTGATGGCGAGGAAATGCTCCTGCCCGCCGGGGACGTCATCCTCGGGATAGATCGCGCCGACCGGGCATTCGGCCACGCACAGGGTGCAGTCGATGCAGCTTTCCGGGTCGATGACCAGGAAATTCGGGCCTTCGTGGAAGCAGTCTACCGGGCACACTTCCACGCAGTCGGTGTGCTTGCAGTTGATGCAGTTCTCGGTGACGACGTGGGTCACGGTGCGCGGGGCGGTCGGGGACACGCGTAGTCTGGTCGTATCGACCGTGCAGTGCCCTGACCTGGATCAAGGCGCTTCCGCGACATCGGCGCGATCATCAGGCTTGGCCCTTCCTGCGCGGCGCTTGTGAACCGGCGCCGCGCCCGCATCTTTCCCGCATGTCCACGCAGCCCACCCACGAACAGATCGAAGTACTGGTCGACCGTTTCTACGACCGCATCCAGGTCCATCCCACGCTTGGCCCGGTGTTCAACGCCGCGGTCGACGACTGGGACGAGCACAAGCGCCTGCTGGTGTCGTTCTGGACCTCGGTGGTGCTGCGCGCCGGCACCTACCGCGGCAACCCGATGGCCGCGCACCGGCCGCACCCGATCACGACCGAGCACTTCGTGCAGTGGCTGGAGCTGTGGCGCGCCACGGCCGACGAGATGCTCGCGCCGGAACACGCCGAACTGCTGCACGAATACGCCGCCCGCATCGGCCGCAGCCTGCGCTACGGCCTGGGGCTGCCGGAACCGGGCGAGGCGCGCTCGCCGTTCGGCCCGGCGGTGACCCTGCGCGGCGGCTGAGCGGGGCGCTCAGGCCAGCGCGGCGAGTGCGGCGTCGTAGTCCGGCTCTTCGCCGATCTCGCCCACCAGCTGCGCGTGCACGATGCGGTCGTTCTCGTCGACCACGACCACCGCGCGCGCCGCCACGCCGGCCAGCGGGCCCTCGGCGATCGCCACGCCGTAGTTTTCGAGGAACTCGCGGCCGCGCATCGTCGACAGCATCACCACCCGCTCCAGCCCCTCGGCGCCGCAGAAGCGCGCCTGTGCGAACGGCAGGTCGGCGGAAATGCCCAGCACCACCGCGTTGTCCGGCTTCGAGGCCAGTTCGTTGAACTTGCGCAGCGCGGTCGCGCACACGCCGGTGTCGACGCTTGGGAAGATGTTGAGCAGCTTGCGCTTGCCCTTGAACGCGGCCAGCGACACGTCGGCCAGGTCCTTGCCGACCAGGGTGAACGGACGGGCCTGCTCGCCGGCGACGGGGAAACGGCCGTCGACGCGGACCGGATTGCCGTGGAAGGTGACCTGGGACATGAAGTGACTCCTTGATCGGGAAGGGGAGGTTGCCGCGCGCGCCGCGCGGCTCAGTAGAACATCAGCTTGGCGAGCACCACGATCGCCGCCATCAGGCACAGCACGACGTGGTGGGTGCGCCGGAACCGGCACGGGTCCATTGTCCCACGCATGCCGGCGCGGATCGCGGTGACGAACACCGCCAGCACCGCGAACGCCAGCGCCACCTTGGTCGACAGCAGCCAGCCGAAGCGCGAGCCGATGCAGGCGAAGCCGTCGCAGCGCAGGTCGAACAGCGCGAAACCGCTCAGGAACAGCAGCGCGACCACGAACGGCATGAAGCGCCGCACCCGCGCCATCACCGCCGCTTCGATGCGTGCCATGACCTCGTGCTCGAAGTGCCGGTGGAGCGATTCGAGCACCAGCACCTCGAAGGCCACCGCGCCGACGAACACGATCGCGCAGGACAGGTGCAGCAGCAGGATCAGCGGATACCAGGCGGCCATCGCCACCAGCGTGCGCGGCGGTGCGGGTCGCCGCGTTGACCTGCGTCAACCGGTGCACATTCCTGGGAGCGGCCGAGACCGGGCGCTTTTGCCCTGGCCCCTCCCCCTGCGACGGCAGGGGGAGGCTGGGAGGGGGTGGTCACGGTTCGATCTGATCCTGAAAGCACCCCTCCCCAACCCTCCCCTGCCTTCGCAGGGGAGGGGGCCAAAAGCGCGCCGCCCCCGCCACGCCTGCGCAAGCGGTGATGGCCACGGTTACGGCGATAGCGCCGCGCCAGTTTGCCTGCATCCCCGGGCGCCGGGACAATGGCCAGTCCATCCGCGGACGATCCGGCCGCGCACCGCCCCCCTTCCAGCGAACCACCAGGACCCCCATGACCATCCAGCGAATGACCGACCTCGACCTCTCCGGCAAGCGCGTCCTGATCCGCCAGGACCTCAACGTTCCGGTCGACGGCGGCAAGGTCACCTCCGACCAGCGCATCACCGCTTCGCTGCCCACGCTGCGTGCCGCGCTCGACGCCGGCGCCGCGGTGATGGTGATGTCGCACCTGGGCCGGCCGAAGGAGGGCGCCTGGAGCGAGGCCGATTCGCTGGCGCCGGTGGCCGCGCGCCTGGGCGAGCTGCTCGGCCGCGAGGTGCCGCTGGTGCGCGATTACCTCGACGGCGTCGACGTCGCCCCCGGCCAGCTGGTGTTGCTGGAGAACTGCCGCATGAACGCCGGCGAGAAGGCCGACGACGAGGCGTTGGCGAAGCGCTACGCCGCGCTGTGCGACGTGTTCGTGATGGACGCCTTCGGCACCGCGCACCGCGCGCAGGCCTCCACCCACGGCGTGATCCGCTTCGCGGCGAAGGCCGCCGGCGGCCCGCTGCTGATGGCCGAACTCGATGCGCTCGCCAAGGCACTCGACAACCCGGCGCGGCCGCTGCTGGCGATCGTCGCGGGCTCCAAGGTCAGCACCAAGCTCGAACTGCTGTCGTCGCTGGTCGGCAAGGTCGACCAGCTGATCGTCGGCGGCGGCATCGCCAACACTTTCATCGCCGCCGAGGGCTTCGGCGTCGGCAAGTCGCTGTACGAGGCGGACCTGGTCGACACCGCGAAAAAGATCATGGCCGACGCCAAGACGCGCGGCGCCGACATCCCGGTGCCCACCGACGTGGTGGTCGCGCCCGAGTTCAAGGCCGACGCGCCGGCCACCGTGAAGCCGGTGGACGCCATCGGCGCCGACGACATGGTGCTCGACATCGGCCCCGACACCGCGCAGCGCTACGCGCAGATGATCGCCAACGCCGGCACCGTGGTCTGGAACGGCCCGGTCGGCGTGTTCGAGTTCGATGCCTTCGGCAAGGGCACCGAAACCCTCGCCCGCGCGATTGCTGCATCGAACGCGTTCTCGATCGCCGGCGGCGGCGACACGCTCGCCGCGGTCGACAAGTACGGCATCGCCGGCGAGGTGTCCTACATCTCCACCGGCGGCGGCGCGTTCCTCGAATTCCTCGAAGGCAAGACCCTGCCGGCGGTGGCGGCGCTGGAAGCCCGCGCCGGCTGACCATTGCGGTTCCGCAGGAGCGGCGGAAGCCGTGACCTGTTCCGTCAGAGGCACACTGCCAACGCGCTCCCTCCATGAATGCGCCGGGCCTCACAGTCCCGGCACGGCATCACGCATCGCTTACATGACGCAGCGGGGGCGCTGCTAGCGTCGCTCGCGCGGCAACGTTGCCGCGCAAGGATGAAGGAGGCGCGTCATGCGTCGATCCACCCGTGTCGTTGCCGCATGCGCGGCGGTCGTGGCCCTGGCATCGCTGGCTGCCGTGGCGAAGAAACCGGGCCCCGAGTGGCCCGGCACCTACGTGTATTACGACGACGCCGGCAACGTCGTGGGCGAGGCCACCAACGTGCTGTGCAAGCCGCAGGCGGCGTGGGGCGAGGTGACCGCCAACTACGACTACAACCTGGGCTGCAACATCACCCGTTGACGAGGCGACGCGCGGCCAGCCCGTCGATTCCGGCGCTTCGCGCCGCCCTCGACGCGGGCCCGCGCGTCCCATGCAGGTAAACAGGAGAGCGAACGATGAAGATTTCGATGCGGAACCTCCGGCTGGTCGCGCTGGGCGCGGTCCTTGCGATCTCGGCCAGTGCGGCAGTTGCCGATGATGCCGCCAACTGCTGCTATCCCGGCTCGGTGGTGTACTACGACGAAGCCGACACCATCGTCGGCGTGCGCATGTTCGGGTGTGGCGATCCCGGCTGGGGCGTGGTGACGTCGAGGTCGAAGACCTACAACGGCTGCATCATGTAGGTCGGCGTCGCCAGGTTGCGACATGGCACGGCCCGGTCTTCCGGGCCGTGCTGCATTCCGCGCCGTGGGCGGTCCGCGATCCGGCGTGGGGCAAGGGTGGCAATCGATGTGCAGCCGGCTGTGGCGCGTGATGCGTTGGGCTACGATGGCAGCTTCCCGCCATCGCGGATTCCCGTATGTCCGAGCACCGCCGCCGTACCCGCATCCTCGCCACCCTCGGTCCGGCGACCGACGCGCCCGGCGTGCTCGACGCGCTGTTGCAGGCGGGTGTCGACGTTGTCCGGCTGAACTTCTCGCACGGCGATCCGGCCGCGCAGGCCGCGCGGGCCCAGGCCGTGCGCGATGCGGCGGCACGGGTGGGCAAGGAAGTCGGCATCCTCGCCGACCTGCCGGGGCCGAAGATCCGCGTGGAAACCTTCGTCGACGGTCCGGTCGCGCTGCGCGCCGGCGAGCGCTTCGACCTGGTCGCCAGCGACAATGCGCCACCGGGCGACGCGACCCAGGTCGGCGTGAGCTACCTGGACCTGCCGAGGGACCTGTCTCCCGGCGACATCCTGCTGCTCGACGACGGCATGGTGCAGCTGAAAGTGGAGCTCATCGAGGGCGAGCGCATCGTCACCCGCGTGATCAACGACAGCGTGCTGTCCGACCGCAAGGGCCTCAACCGGCTCGGCGGTGGCCTGTCGCTGGGTGCGCTGACCGACCGCGACCGCGAGCTGATCGGCGTCGCTGCCGGGATGGACGTCGATTTCATCGCGGTGTCGTTCTGCCGCAATGCCGCCGACATGGAAGAGGCGCGAACGGTCGCGCGCAAGCACGGCAGCCACGCCGCGCTGGTGTCGAAGATCGAGCGCGCCGAGGCGATCGAGAACCTGTCCGAGATCGTGGAGGCCAGCGACGTGGTGATGGTCGCGCGCGGCGACCTGGGCGTGGAGATCGGCGACGCCGAGCTGCCCGGCCTGCAGAAGAAGATCATCCGCGAGTCGCTCGCCCGCAACCGCGTGGTGATCACCGCCACGCAGATGCTGCAGTCGATGGTCGACAGCCCGATCCCCACCCGCGCCGAAGTGCTGGACGTGGCCAACGCGGTGATCGACGGCACCGACGCGGTGATGCTGTCGGCGGAAACCGCGGCCGGCAATTTCCCGGTGCGCGCGGTCGAGGCGATGGCGCGGATCTGCGTCGGTGCCGAAAAGCAGTTCGAGGTCGACATCGATTTCGGCAAGGCCTCGCGCGACATGCAGCGCGCCGACCAGGCGATCGCGATGGCGGCGATGTTCCTGTCCGAGCACATGGCGGTGCGCGCGATCGTGGCGATGACCGAATCCGGCGGCACCGCGCGCTTCCTGTCGCGGTTCCGCTCCAGCGTGCCGATCTACGCGCTGTCGCGGCACGGTGGTTCGCGGCGGCGGATGGCGCTGATGCGCGACGTGTTCCCGATCGACTTCGACAGCCGCGGCCTGGCCACCCGCGAGGCCGCGCGCGACGCCGTGCAGGCGCTGCACGACGCCGGTCTGCTAGCCGCCGGCGACCACATCATGTTCACCAGCGGCGACCACATGGAGCACCGCGGCGCGACCAACACGCTGCGCCTGCTGAAGGTGGGTGCGGGCGGCAGGGCCGAGGGGCTGGGCGAGTTGTAGGCCGGCCGCGGGCGGGCTTCCCGCGGGTCCGCGGCGGCCCGTGCCACGGGTCGCATGAAACCGGTTGCAAGCCTTTTTCCCGGCCAATCGCGCGCGGTGGCGGGCTATAATCGACAGTCTTTCCGCCGCCTCCGAGCCTTTCCGACATGAGTATCGAACAGCTTGCCGAAACCGCCCTGGCCATGGTCGCGCCGGGCAAGGGCATCATCGCCATCGACGAATCCACCGGCACCATCGCCAAGCGCTTCGCCGGCGTCGGCATCGAGAACACCGAAGAGAACCGCCGCGCCTACCGCGAGCTGCTGCTGACCACGCCCAACCTGTCCGAGCACATCAGCGGCGCGATCCTGTTCGACGAGACCATCCGCCAGAAGACGAAGGACGGCGTGCCGTTCGCCAAGTACATGGCCGACCACGGCATGATCCCGGGCATCAAGGTCGACAAGGGCACGCACGCACTGGCCGGTTTCCCGGGCGAGGTGGTGACCGAGGGCCTGGACGGCCTGCGCGCGCGCCTGGAGGAGTACTACAAGCTCGGCGCCCGCTTCGCCAAGTGGCGCGCGGTGATCAACATCGGCGACGACATCCCGTCCGGCACCTGCATCGAGGCCAACGCCCACGCGCTGGCGCGCTACGCCGCGCTGTGCCAGGAGCAGGGCCTGGTGCCGATGGTGGAGCCGGAAGTGCTGATGGACGGCGACCACGACATCGAGACCTGCTTCGAGGTCACCGAAGTCACCCTGCGCGCGCTGTTCGACGCGCTGTACCAGCAGAACGTCGCGCTGGAGGGCACCATCCTCAAGGCGTCGATGGTCGTCCCGGGCAAGGATTGCGACGAGCAGGCCAGCGTCGACGAGGTTGCCGAGGCCACGCTGATGTGCCTGAAGTCCACCGTGCCTGCGATCCTGCCGGGCATCGTGTTCCTGTCCGGCGGCCAGAGCGACGCCGACGCCACCGCGCACCTGGACGCGATGAACCGCCTCGGCCCGAATCCGTGGCCGCTGAGCTTCTCCTACGGCCGCGCGATGCAGTCCGCGGCGCTGAAGCTGTGGTCGCAGGACCTGGTGAACAACTACGCCGGCGCGCAGGACACCGTGTTCGCCCGCGCCCGTGACAACGGCATGGCCGCGCTGGGCAAGTGGGACCGCGCCGCCTGACCGCAGCTGCACAGTCGAAAGAACGCCGGCCCCGCGCCGGCGTTTTTTTTGCACGGCCGCCCGTAGGATGGGTAGAGCGAAGCGAAACCCATCGGCATGTCCAAACGCGCGGGATGACGGGTTGACCAGCTTCGCTGTTGAAGGCCGCTTCGCTCTACCCATCCTACGCGCGAGGGTAGGGTCACGAGGCGTCAAAGACCGGTACCGTAAGCTGTCCGCTGATCCGTCCGGGGCCGTGCCATGTCGTCGAACCCATTCCAGCTGCCGCCCGACGCCGTCGCCGCGCTGGCGCGTGGCGAGATGGCGGCGGCGGTCAAGGCCGTGCGCGAGGCGACTGGCATGTCGCTGAAGGACGCGCACGACCTGGTGCGTGCGCATGCGAACCGGCCCGGCGGCGCGCGCGTCGACGCGTCCGGGCGGGTGGAGTTCGAATTCCCGCCCGCGGCGGCGGCAGCCGTGGCGCGCGGCGAGTTCGTCAACGCCATCGCCCTGCTGCGCGAGGCGAACCCGCAGCTCAACCTGAAGACGGCAAAGGACGCGGTCGACCACGTCCGCCGCGGCGCGCTGCCGACCGCCGACCAGCCGGTGGAGAAGGCGCTGTCCCGGTATCCGCCGCGCGTCCCGACCGTGGTCGCCGGCGACCGCGGCAGCCGCGGCTGGCTGACGGTGATGCTGGTCGTGGTGCTCGGCGTCTTCCTGCTGTGGCTGCTGGGGGGCGTGTAGCCCGATCCGGCAGGACGCGGATGCATGTCCTGCGATCAAGTGACGATCGTAGGATGGGTAGAGCGAAGCGAAACCCATCGCCGCTCGCCCAACCATCGTGCCCGATCCATCGATGACCGATGGCCGATGGGTTTCGCTTCGCTCTACCCATCCTACGTGTCCCTTTCAGTTGGCCAGTAGCCTTCGATACTCTGTGGCGATACCGCTGCCGAAGCTGCACAGCAGCGTGCGTTCCGGCAGGTCTGCCGACCAGTCGCGCAGCTGCGCGGTCGCGATTGCCGCGGCTTCCGCATGCGGATACCCGAACACGCCGCAGCTGATCGCCGGGAACGCGATCGACGCCACCTCGTGCTCCGCTGCCAGCCGTAGCGAGTTCGCGTAGCACGCCGCCAGCAACTCCGGCTCTCCCGAGCCGCCGCCGCGCCAGACCGGTCCGACGGTGTGGATCACGAAACGCGCCGGCAGGCGATGCCCGCCGGTGATGCGCGCCTCGCCCGTCGGGCAGCGCACGCCGGGCCGCACTTCCGGCAATGCCCGGCATTCGGCAAGCAGCCCCGGCCCGGCTGCGCGGTGGATCGCGCCGTCCACGCCGCCGCCGCCGAGCAGCGACTCGTTGGCGGCGTTGACGATCGCGTCGACCGCGAGCGCGGTGATGTCGCCCTCGACGACCTCGATGCGCATCGTCGTGCCGGGACGTCTCAGCCCAGCGACGCCAGCCACGCGTCGTCGGAACCTTCCTCCACGCCTTCAAGCAGGAACGTCGACAGGTAGCGCTCGCCGGTGTCGGGCAGCATCGCCAGGATCACGTCGCCGTCGTTCGCCGATTTCGCCACTTCCAGCGCCGCCGCCACGGTGGCGCCGGCGGAGATGCCGACGAAGATGCCTTCCTCGCGCGCCAGCCGCAGCGAGGTGTCGCGCGCGACCACGTCGTCGACGGTCAGGATGCGCGTTGCGGCCTTGCGGTCGAGCACGGCGGGCACGAAGTCCGGCGTCCAGCCCTGGATCTTGTGCGGCGACCATTCCTTGCCGGCGAGCAGCGAGGCGACGGCGGGCTCGGCGGCGGTGACCTTCACCTCCGGGCGCGCCACGCGCAGCACGTCGGCCACGCCGGTGAGCGTGCCGCCGGTGCCCCAGCCGCTGACGAAGTGGTCCAGGCGCTTGCCGGCGAAGTCGCGCAGGATTTCCGCCGCCGTGGTCTGGCGGTGGTAGGCGGGATTGGCCTGGTTCTCGAATTGCCGCGCCAGGAACCAGCCGTGCTTCTTCGCCAGTTCCTCGGCCTTGCGCACCATGCCGGTGCCGCGCTCGGCGGCGGCGGTGAGGATCACCTTCGCGCCGTATGCGCGCATCAGCTTGCGGCGCTCGATCGAGAAGGTCTCGGTCATGATCGCCACGAAGTTGTAGCCGCGCGCCGCGCACACCATCGCCAGCGCCACGCCGGTGTTGCCGGAGGTCGCCTCGACCACGGTGTCGCCGGGCTTGAGCTGGCCGCGGGCCTCGGCGTCGAGGATGATGGCGATCGCCAGCCGGTCCTTGACCGAGCCGCCGGGGTTGAACGCCTCGACCTTGGCGTAGAGCTCGATGTTGGCGGGGGCGATGCGGTTCAGGCGCACGACCGGAGTGCGGCCGATGGTGTCGAGGATGCTGTCGTGGATCATGGCCAAACCTGTGCGTGACGGGGGGAAGGGCCGACACTACGCCCGTCGGCGGCCGCGCGCACGGCCACGGATGACACGCCGGGAAGCGGCCAATGGAACGATCGCCGCCGGGCAGCCGGTCCAGACGGGCGATCGGGCCCCGTGTCCGGGGTGCGTAACGCGCGGGCGGGCGGATGGTTGACGCCGGAACGGTGCTTTCGACCCGGCCTGATGGCACACGTCTGGCTTAGCATGGACCCGATAAACTCCGCGGGTTTTTACTCGTTTCCTCCACGATGACCGACTCCCGCGCCACGATGTCCCGCTTCGCCCCGTTCGCCCTCGCCGCGGCATGCCTGTGCCTTGCCGCCTGCAGTGACGATGGCGCCGCAGCGCGCGGTGATGCGCCGGTCGAGGCGGTGACCACGACGACACTGGCCATGAAGCCCTGGCATGACCGCATCCGCGCGCTGGGCACGGTCAAGGCGCGCGAGTCGGTGGACGTGACCGCCAAGGTCAGCGAAACCGTGGAGCAGGTGCATTTCGACAGCGGCGACGAGGTGGAGAAGGGCGCGCCGCTGGTGACCCTGAGCGGGCAGCAGCAGCGCGCCGCGCTGGCAGCCGCGCAGGCTGCGGCCACCGAGGCCGAGCGTCTCTACAACCGCCAGCGGGAGCTGGCGGCGCAGCAGCTGGTGGCGCGCGCCGCGCTCGACGCGCAGCGCGCCACCCGCGACTCGACCCGCGCACAGGCCGCGCAGATCCAGGCCAACCTGCGCGACCGCGTCATCCGCGCGCCGTTCGCCGGGCGCCTGGGCATCCGCCAGGTCAGTCCCGGCGCGCTGGTCACGCCGGGCACGGTGATCGCCTCGCTCGACGACATCGCCCGCGTCCACGTCGACTTCCCGGTGCCGGAAACGCAGATGGAGCAGGTCGCCGTCGGCCAGCGGCTGACCGGGACCACCGCCGCGCTGCCCGGGCGCGAGTTCGAGGGCACGGTGTCGGTAGTCGACGTGCGCCTGGATCCGGCCACCCGCGCGGTGACCGTGCGCGGCGACTTCGACAACGCCGACCGTGCGCTGCGCCCGGGCATGCTGGTGCAGGTTGAGATCGAGCGCCCCGAACGGCAGGCGCTGCTGGCGCCGGAGATCTCCATCGTCCAGGTCGGCCGCGACTCGTTCGTCTATCGCGTGCGCGACGATGGCACGGTGGAGCAGGTGTCGGTGACGATCGGCGCACGCGGCCAGGGGCAGGCCGAAATCCTCGAAGGCCTGGCGCCGGGCGACCGCATCGTGGTCGACGGCACCGGCAAGCTGCGCCCGGGCGACCGCATCCGCGAGGACGCCGCCGCGACCGCGCCGCCGACGCCGCGCGAGGCCGCGCCCACCGCGGAGGACTGAGCCATGCTGCTGTCCGACGTCTCCATCCGCCGCCCGGTCTTCGCCACCGTGGTGAGCCTGCTGCTGATGGTGCTCGGCATCATGGCGTTCTCGCGCCTGACCCTGCGCGAGCTGCCGGCGATCGATCCGCCGATCGTCTCGGTCGACGTCAACTACCCCGGCGCCTCGGCGGCAGTGGTCGAGACGCGCATCACCCAGGTGCTCGAGGACGCGCTGTCGGGCATCGAGGGCGTCGAGATCATCCAGTCGCGCAGCCGCAACGGGCGCGCGTCGGTGGACATGGAGTTCACCCTCGAGCGCGACATCGAGGCCGCGGCCAACGACGTGCGCGACGCGATCAGCGGCGTCGCCGACCGCCTGCCCGACGAGGCCGATCCGCCCGAGGTGGAGAAGGCCGACAGCGACTCGGACACCATCATCTGGCTCAACATGAGCTCGACCACGATGGACACGCTGGAGCTGTCGGACTATGCCGACCGCTACATCGTCGACCGCCTGTCGAGCCTGGACGGCGTGGCCCAGGTTCGCATCGGCGGCCGCCAGCGCTACGCCATGCGCATCTGGCTCGACGCCGCGGCGATGGCCGCGCGCGGCGTCACCCCGAACGACGTCGAGACCGCGCTGCGCGCCGAGAACGTGGAGCTGCCCGCAGGCCGCATCGAATCGCAGACGCGCGACTTCACCCTGCGCGTGGCGCGCGGCTACACCACGCCGGAGGACTTCGCCGCAGTCCCGCTGCGCAAGGGCGACGACGGCTACGTGGTGCGGCTGGGCGACGTGGCCCAGGTGGAGCTGGCGTCGGCAGAGCGCCGCGCCTACTACCAGAGCAACGGCCAGCCCAACATCGGCCTGGGCATCGTCAAGACCTCGACCGCCAACGCGCTCGACGTCACCCGCGCCGCGCGCGCGATGGCGGTGGAAATCCAGAAGTCGCTGCCCGACGGCACCAACATCTTCGTCGCCTTCGACGACACGGTGTTCATCGAGGCCTCGATCGAGCGCGTGTACTGGACCCTGGGCGAGGCGATCGTGCTGGTGCTGGTGGTGATCTGGCTGTTCCTGGGCAGCCTGCGCGCGGCGCTGATCCCGGCGGTGACGGTGCCGGTGTGCCTGCTGGCGGCCTTCATCCCGCTGCTGCTGTTCGGCTACTCGATCAACCTGCTGACCCTGCTGGCGCTGGTGCTGTCGATCGGCCTGGTGGTGGACGACGCGATCGTGGTGCTGGAGAACATCCAGCGCCGCGTCGACCTGGGCGAGCCGAAGCTGGTCGCGGCGGTGCGCGGTACCCGGCAGGTCGCGTTCGCGGTGATCGCGACGACCACGGTGCTGGTGGCGGTGTTCCTGCCGGTGGGCTTCATGGAAGGCAACACCGGGCGCCTGTTCCGCGAACTGTCGGTGGCGCTGGCCGGCGCGGTGGCGCTGTCGGCGTTCGTGGCGTTGACCCTGACGCCGATGATGGCCTCCAAGCTCGTGCGCCCGCACGCACAGGAGAAGGCGACCCGGGTCAACCGCGGGTTCAACCGCGGCCTGGACGCGGTCGCCCGCGGCTACAACGGCATGCTTGCGCGGCTGGTGGCACTGCGGCCGCGACGGATCGTGATCGGCGTCGCGCTGACCATGCTCGCCTGCCTCGCGGCGATCTACGGGCTGGCCAGGTTCGTGCCTTCGGAACTTGCGCCGGCCGAGGACCGCGGCGCGTTCTTCGTCTCGATCGTCGGTCCCGAGGGCGCGGGCTTCGACTACACCGTCGAGCAGATCAAGCAGGTCGAAAAGATCTTCGCCGACCGCGTGCAGGGCGATTCCCCGGTGATCCGTCGCTACAACACCCGCGTGCCCGGCGGCTGGGGCAACAGCGAGGAAATGCACACCGGCAACGTGATCGTGTTCCTCGAGGACTGGCAGAAGCGCGACCAGTCCACGGCCGAAGTCGCCGAATCGCTGCGCCAGGACCTGGGCGCGCTCAGCGGCGTGCGTGCGCAGCCGCGCGTGGGCGGCGGCCTGGTCGGCAGCCGCGGGCAGCCGATCCAGATCGTGCTGGGCGGCCCCGAGTACAAGGAAATCGCGCGCTGGCGCGACATCATGATGCAGCGCATGGAGGCCAACCCGGGCTTCTTCTCGGTCGACTCGGATTACAAGGAAACCCGCCCGCAGATGCGCGTACAGATCGATCGCGCGCGGGCCTCGGACCTGGGCGTGAGCGTGACCGACATCGGCCGCGCGCTGGAAACGATGATGGGCAGCCGCCAGGTCACCACCTTCGTGCAGGAGGGCGAGGAGTACGACGTGCTGGTGCAGGCCGGCCGCGACGGCCGCGCCGAGCCGGCGGACCTGGCCTCGATCCGGGTACGCGCGCGCAACGGCGACCTGGTGCCGCTCTCGAACCTGGTCACGCTCAGCGAGCTGGCCGAAGCGGGCAGCCTCAACCGCTTCAACCGCCTGCGCGCGATCACCATCAGCGCCGGCCTCGCCTCCGGCTACAGCATGGGCGAGGCGCTGGAGTTCCTCGAAGGCGTCGCCCGCAACGAATTGCCCGACTACGCGCAGATCGACTGGAAGGGCGAATCGCGCGAGTACCAGAAGGCCGGCAGCGCGGTGCTGCTGACCTTCACCCTGGCGCTGCTGGTGGTGTACCTGGTGCTGGCGGCGCAGTTCGAGAGCTTCATCCACCCGTTCGTGATCATGCTGACGGTGCCGCTGGGCGTGCTCGGCGCGCTGATCGGGCTGGCGGTGACGGGAGGCACGCTCAACCTGTTCAGCCAGATCGGCATCGTGATGCTGGTGGGGCTGGCGGCGAAGAACGGCATCCTGATCGTCGAGTTCGCCAACCAGCTGCGCGACGAGGGCCGCAGCGTGGCCGAGGCGATCGTCGAATCGGCGACCGTGCGCCTGCGCCCGATCCTGATGACCTCGATCGCCACCGCGGTCGGCGTGGTGCCGCTGGTGGTTGCCGGCGGCCCCGGCTCGGCCAGCCGCGCGACGATCGGCGTGGTGGTGATCTTCGGCGTGTCGTTCTCCACCCTGCTGTCGCTGTTCGTGGTGCCGGCGTTCTACGCCCTGCTGGCCCCGTTCACGCGCTCGCCCGATGCGGTGGCGCAGGAGCTGGAGAAGCTGGAGAAGCAGGCCCCGTCGGTGGGTGGCCACGCCTGACACCCGCCGATCTGTAGGATGGGTAGAGCGAAGCGAAACCCATCGTCCGGCCGGCATCAAGTCGCACGGGAAGATGGGTTGACCAGCTTCGCTGTTGAAGACCGCTTCGCTCTACCCATCCTACGGTTGCCTTTTGCAGGGCGGTCGCTGCGATCGACAGCTCGCGTATCCTTTCCCGATGGCCACAGCAGACGCCAACCGCGCAACGGAAATACGGGTCGAACCCACCAGGCAACTGCGCCCGTGGCGCGCCGACGACCTCGAACTCGGCCAGCTGCATGGCCTGCGCGTCTTCGCACTCACCACGGACACCCTGACCAATGCCGACTGATCCTCCTGCATCGCCGTGGAAGCGGAGCCCACAGCGGCCCGACGCGAAACCACGCGCGCAGCGGCGCACGCGCGGCGAGGAGGTCGTGGAGACGTCCGGCTCCGGGGCTCCCGCGCCGCACGTCGCGCGCAACGAAGAACTGCGCCTGTACGGATTCAACGCCGTGCAGGCGGTGTTCGCGCGCCGTCCCGACGCGATCCGCAAGCTGTATCTCGCCGAGGACCGCATCCCCCGGCTGCAGCCGCTGCTCAAGTGGTGCGTGGCCAACCGCGTCGGCTACCGCGTCGTCGACGAAGCCGACCTGCGCAAGCTCGCCGCCAGTGCGCACCACGAAGGCGTGGTGGCCGACGTGCTGCGTGAGGCGCCGCAGTCGCTGACCGCGTGGCTTGAAACCTTGCCGCCCGAGCCGTGCTGCGCGCTGTGGCTGGACGGCGTCGGCAACCCGCACAACCTCGGCGCGATCCTGCGCTCGGCCGCGCACTTCGGCGTGTCGGCGATTTTTCTGCCGAAGCATTCGCCGCTTGCGCTGTCGGGTGCCGCCGCGCGCGTGGCCGAAGGCGGCGCGGAGGCCGTGCCCTTCGTGCGCCTGGGGCGCGACGACAACGCCATCGCCCAGCTGCGCGGCGCCGGGTTCCAACTCGCCGCCACCGTCGTGCGCGGTGGCGAGGACGTGTTCGCCGCGGACCTGCCGCAGCGGCTGGTGTACGTGCTCGGCGCCGAAGGCGAGGGCATGGACGCCGCGCTGGCCGGTGCCTGCGACCTGCGGCTGTCGATCCCCGGCAGCGGTGTCGTCGAAAGCCTCAACGTCGCCGCCGCGACCGCGGTGCTGCTGGCGCAGTGGGCGCGTGCGTGACGATCCGTGGAACTTGTGGGAGCGGCTTCAGCCGCGAGCTTTGCTCCCTCCCCTGCCGTCGCAGGGGGAGGGGCCAAGGCATGACCTCGACAGACCCTGACGCATGACGTCGTCTACCGAAACCGCATCGCGCCGCCTGTTGCCCGCGGCCCATGCACTGGCGCTGCTGTACCTCCTCGCCGGCATCGCCGCGATGTGGTGGCTGTCGCCGCGCGTCCCGTACGCAGACGGCTGGCGCTTCCTTGGCCACTTCCTGCAGGCGCCGTTCCCGCACGACATCCTCGCGCCCGACAACGGCCACCACGAGGTGCTGCCAAACGCGGTGCGGGTGCTCGAGCTGCATGTGTTCGGCGCGGGGCAGTGGCTGCAGGTCGCGGCCGGCATCGCGCTGGCGCTGGCCACGGTGCTGGTGTTCGCACGCGGGATCCGCGGGGTCGTCGATGTGCGGGCGAAGGCTGCGGCGTTGCTCGCCGTGGTGCTGGGCCTGTTCTGGCTGGGCAACATCCGCGCGCTGGCGCACGGCAACGAGTCGGTGCATGCGTACTGCGTCACCCTGTTCCTCGCGATCGGACTGCATGTGCTGTCGAAGGCGCGTACCGGGCGCGGCGGTATCGTCGACGCCGCGATCGCCGCCGCGTGCGGGCTGGCCGCCGCGTTTTCGTTCGGCAGTGGATTCGCCTGCTTCGTCGCCTTTGCCGCCTTGCTGTTGCTGCAGCGTGCGCCGTGGCGACAGTGGGCCGTGCTTGTCGCCGGACTCCTCGCCACCCTCGTGCTGCTGCGGCTGGACGGCGGCACCGGCGCCTCGATCGCGATCGCGCCGCTGCGCCAGGGCGAGATGCTGCTGCGCTGGCTGTGCGGCCCGTTCGTGTATGCCGCGTGGCCGCTGCTGGATCCGCAGATCGCCTCGCAATTGCCGATCGCCGCCGCGCGGGCGCCGGCGCTGGCCGTCGCGCAGGCCTACGAGGGCGCGTTCGGACCCGTGCTGCTGGCGCGCTGGCCGCAGCTGCTTTTCGGCCTCGCGGGGCTCGGCTGGCTTGCCGCGCTGGGCTGGCGCGCGTGGCGCGATCGCGAATCGGTGACGCTGTCCGCGCTGATGGGGATCGGGCTGGCCTGCTTCGCGGCCGCGGTCGGCGTGATGATCGCGACGGTGCGCCTGGATTACTTCACCACGCACCCGGATCAGCTGCTGGCGCCACGCTACGTGGTCTGGTCGAGTCTGTTCTGGGGCGGCCTGCTGCTGGCGACCGCCGCGCAGGCCCGCAGGCCGGCGCGCGCGCTGCTGGCGGCCGTGCTGGTCGCGATCGCGCTGCTGCCCAGCCAGCTGTGGATGGCCAGGCTCGGCGGCAACATGCAGGCGGTGGCCGGACAGACCGGGCTGGCCGCGGCGGTCGGCGTCGTCGAAGCGGACCTGCCGCTGGGTGAAACAGTGTTCGAGGATCTTGCAGCCGCGTTGCCGCCGGCGCGCGCCGCGGGCGTGGCCGTGTTTGCGTGGCCGGAGACCCGGTGGCTCGGCCGCAGGCCGGAGGCGGATGCGCTGCGCCTGCTGGAGGCGCGCGATCTTGAGGTCACGGTCGTCGACAACCGCCTCGACGCACACGGGCGCGGGCGACGGGTGCGCTTCGCGCTCGGCGATGTGCCGGCCAATCGCCTGCTGCTGCTCGACGACGACGGCACGGTGCGTGGCCTGGCAATGCGCGACCGCGAAGATGGTCGCTGGATCGGGTGGATGCGTGGGGCGGGGCACGAGCCTCCGCGCGTTGCCGCTGCGGTGGGACCGCCTTCGCGACAGGAGCGTCGGTCCCCTTGATCGTCATCCCCGCGGAGGCGGGGATCCAGTGACTCTTGGCCGGGGGGAAGAGCTCGCGGCTGAAGCCGCTCCCACAAGAGCTGGCGTCTTCTTGATCGTCATCCCCGCGGAAGCGGGGATCCAGCGACTTGGCCAGAGGGAAAGGACTCGCGGCTTCCGCCGCTCCTACGGGGGTGGCCGGTGTGGTGCCGCAGGCTCAGTCTTCGGCGTCCGCCGCCTTCGGTGCGCTGCCGAAGTCGCCCTCCGCCTGCGCCGCCAGCCAGGTGAACACGGTGTAGGCCGCCACGTTCTGTGCCAGGGCTTCCGGGTCGACCTTGTCGAGGGTGTCCTCGGCGTTGTGGTGCAGGTCGAAATAGTGCGTGCCGTCGTGGCCCAGCCACGCCCAGGCCATGCCCTGCCGCGTCATCGGGCCGATGTCGGATTCGGGGCTGCCTTCGCCCGGCATCGCCTCGATGCCCAGCGGCGCCAGTGCGGCGGCGATCTTGTCGAAGGCGGCCTTCTCGCCTTCTCGCGCGCTCGAGTCGAAGCCGTAGATCCGCCCGGCGCCGAAGTCGCTCTCGGCGGAGATCACATGCTTGGCCACTTCACTGGCGTGCTTCTCGGCGTAGGCGCGGCCGCCCCACAGGCCCTGCTCCTCGTTGGCGAACGCGACCACGCGGATCGAGCGCTTCGGCTGCAGCGGCTTGAGCAGCGCGCCGGTGGCCATGGTGATGGCGATGCCGGCGGCGTCGTCGATCGCGCCGGTGCCCAGGTCCCAGGAGTCGAGGTGGCCGGCGAGCAGCACCACTTCATCCGGGCGCTCGCTGCCGGTGATCTCGCCGATCACGTTCTGCGAGGTGTACTCGCCGTCGAAACCGCAGTCGAGCGCGACGCGCACGCGGGTCGGGCCGAGGGCGACCAGGCGCGCGAGCTGGTCGGCGTCGATCGTCGACAGCGCGGCCGAGGGGATCGGCTCCAGCCCGTCTTCGAAGCCGGTATTGCCGGTGTGCGCCGCGCGGCTCTTGTCGGTGCCGGCCGAGCGCATCAGGAAGGCCTTCGCGCCCTTGCGGATGGCCAGCGACGGCCCGCCCCAGCGCACGCCGCCGCCGTTGCGGTAGTCGCCGCCGTCGCGCTGCCGCTTCATCTGGTAGTCGACGAAGGCGATCTTGCCGGCCAGCGAACCTTCCGGCGCGGCCTTGAGCGCGTCCAGGTCGGCGAAGCGCACGACTTCACCTTCGACCGTGCCGCCCGGGCTGCCGCCCAGCGCGGTGAGCACCAGCGGCTGCGCGTGCTCGCCGAGCACTTCGGCGCTTTCGCTGCGGCGCTCCCACTTCGGGAAGGTGACCGGTTCGGTCCAGACCTTGTCGTAGCCGAGCTCGGCGAACTTCGCCTTCGCCCACGCCACCGCGCGCGCGTCGGCCTCGGTGCCGGCCAGGCGCGGGCCGACCTCGGTGGTCAGCGATTCGGTGATCTTCCAGCCCAGGTCGCTGGCCAGCGCCTGTTCGCGCAGCTGCCCGGCCTTGTCGACGGCCGCATCGGGAATGCGCGTCTGCGCGTGCAGTGCGCAGGCGGGCAGGGCGAAGGCAAGGGCGAGCAGCAGCGGGGCGAGGCGCATGGCGGTCTCCGGAATGGCGCGTCGCGCGGCGATCGCCTGCAGCGCCGGAAAAAGGACGAAGCCGCAAGGGTGGCAGCCCATGCGGCTTCGTGGCCCGTGACACAAGTCATGCCGCGCGCGGCGGCCGTCACGCTCAGCGTTTGAGCGAATCGCGGATCTCGCGCAGCAGCAGCACGTCTTCCGACGGCTCGGCCGGGGCTTCCTCTTCCTGCTTGCGGTTCATGCGGTTGATCGCCTTGACCACCAGGAAGATCGCGAACGCCAGGATGATGAACTGGATTACCGCGTTGAGGAACTCGCCGATCCCGATCACCACGGCGGGCACGGCCTCGCCGGCGGCGTCCACCGTGGCCTCCTTCAGCGTGAGGACCCATTTCGAGAAGTCGACGCCCCCGATCAGCAGCCCGATCGGCGGCATGATGACCTTGTCGACCAGCGCGGTGACGATCTTGCCGAAGGCCGCGCCGATGACCACGCCGACCGCCAGGTCGACGACGCTGCCGCGCATCGCGAATTCCTTGAACTCACTCATCATGCCCATCTGCTCTCTCCTCGGCCTGCGGTGGTGGGAACCCTAGACTACACGCGCGGTGGCGCGATGCGGCAGTTCAGTTCCAGCAGGTCGTCGAGCCGGCCGGTGCACGCGTCGCCCGGCTGCAGCGTGGCCACGCCGGCGGGCGTGCCCATGAATACGAGGTCGCCGGCGCGCAGGGCGTACAGCTTCGACAGCTCGCATAGGATGTCAGGCACGTCCCAGATCAGCTGGTCCAGCCGCGATTGCTGGCGCAGCTGGCCGTTGATCGTGAGCGACAGCTTGCGCGGCGCCAACTCGCCCGCTTCGGCGGCCGGCACCAGCTCGCCGACCGGCGCCGACTGGTCGAAGGCCTTGCCGGTGTCCCACGGCAAACCCTTGGCCTTGGCCACGGCCTGCAGGTCGCGGCGGGTCAGGTCCAGGCCCAGGCCGTAGCCGAACACCAGCGCCTGCGCGGCGTCGCGGTCGAGGACGCCGGGCGGGGCGTCTTGGCCGAGCGCGACCACCAGTTCGATCTCGTGCTGCAGGTCGGCGGTGCCCGGCGGGTAGGCGGCTTCGCCATCGGTGACGATGGCGTCGGCGGGCTTGAGGAAGAACGTCGGCTGGCCGCGCTCGGCTTTCGAAGCGGGGGCCGTCGCGCCCATTTCGCGCGCATGGTCGGCGAAGTTGCGGCCGACGCAGTAGATCCGGCGCACCGGGAACGTGCCGCCGCCGCGCACCGGGACGCGCGGAGTTGGCGGCGCGGGGATCACGTCGTGGTCGGTCATGGGTTCGGAAACCGCTGGCGAGGGACGGGTCGCCGCCAGCGCGGCGGGCTTTCAGCGCAGCAGCGGCTGGCCGGTCTTGTTCACGACGCGGTATTCGCCGTCGACCACGCGGGCGTCCTGGGCCACCGGCTTGCCGCGCTGGCGCAGCAGCCGCATCACCAGGCCGCCGGTCAGCATCGCCACGCCCACGAACAGGCCGATCACCAGCAGCCCGACCAGCAGCAGCACCCCGACCACGCCCAGCAGCGCGCGCAGCAGCGGGTGGCGCGGCTTGCGCGGCGCGAACAGGGCCGACAGGCCGGCGCCGGAGAAACGGGAGTGGAAGGAGCGGAAAACGTGGACTGACATGGGACCCGGGGCGGTACGATGGTGAACAGGTGTCGCAGTATCGGGTCCGCAATGCACGAAGATGTAAGGGGTTTGTTAAATCCTGATGAAAGCGGCGCCCCGCTGGCATCGCTGTCACAGATCGAGGACGGCGGATTCGCCGAGGCCGAAGCGACCATCGACGGCGACGCCGAATCGCTGATCCTGCACCGCGACGGCGATGCCGTCCGCGCCTGGCTCAACATCTGCCCGCACGCCGGCCGCCGCCTCGACTGGGCGCCGGGGCAATTCCTCAAGAGCCGCGAAGGCCACCTGGTCTGCGCCGTGCACGGGGCGACGTTCGAGCTGTCCGGCGGCGTCTGCGTCGCCGGCCCTTGCCGCGGCGAATCGCTGCGCGCGGTCGCCGTCGCCGTAAAGGACGGCAACGTCGTCTTGCCGTAGGTCGGGGCTACGCCCCCGACGGCTCCTTGCCGCGAATCAAAAGCCGTCGGGGACGTAGCCCCGACCTGCGCGCGGCGTGGATTCAGCGGTCGGCCTAGAACATCAGGTTGACCATCAGCACCACGATCGCGGTGTAGACCAGGGACAGCGGCCCGCCCACGCGCCACATGTCCTTTGCGGTGTAACCCGCCGGGCCGGTGATCATCGAGATCGACGGGTTCGACGCGGTCATGAAGTTGTTCGACGCCGACAGCGCCACGATCAGCGCGAACGCGGTCGGGTTGCCGCCCACCGCCAGCGCCAGGTTGATCGCCAGCGGCACCATCACGATGGTCGCGCCGACGTGGCTGATCACCAGCGAGAACAGCGTGGTCAGCAGCGCCATCGCCAGCTGGATCAGCCACACCGGCAGGCCGTCTGGCAGTCGCTCGATGCTGTGCCCGGCCACCCACGCCGCCGCGCCGCTGGAGTCCATCGCCCAGCCCAGCGGGATCAGGCAGGCCATCAGGAACACCGTCTTCCAGTTGATCGCCGAATACGCCTCGTCCATCTTCAGCACGCCGCTGACCAGCATCCCGGCCACGCCCGCCATCAGCGCGATCGAGGTCGGGATCCTCGACGACAGCGCGATCAGCATGGTGACGGCGAAGATCACCATCGCGATCTTGAACTTGTGCGGCCGCTGCTCGCCCTTCGGGTAGTCGGTGACGATGACGAAGTCGCGGCTGGCGGCGGTCTGCGCCAGGTCCTGCCAGATGCTGTGCAGCACCAGCATGTCGCCGGCGCGCAGCGGCACGTTGCGGGCGTTCTCGCGCAGCACTTCCTTGTCGCGGTTGATCGCCAGCAGGCTGATGCCATGGGTCTTGCGCAGGTGCAGGTCGGCCGGGGTCTTGCCGATGAACTTCGACGTCGGCGGCACCACGGCCTCGGAGATGCCGGCGCGGCTGGGATTGAACAGGTCGCCGAACTCGCGCAGCCGCGTGCTCATGCGCAGGAACTGGTTCTGCGCGAAGTCCGCCACCTGTTGCCGCGCGCCCATCGCGCCGATCACGCTGCCGACCCAGATCCGCGCATCGCCCGGCGGCGCCAGCCGCGACTCGTTGCCGGTCTTGAGCGCCAGCAGCAGCGGCGCGCCGTGCAGCGCCTCGGCCTCGCCCAGCGACATGCCCACCAGCGGGCTGTCGGCGCTGACGGTGAGCTCGAACACCTCGCCCTCGATGCCGTAGGACTTGGCGAAGTAGCTCTGCGTGCGCGCCGGCGTCACGCCCTTGTCGGTGTCGTCGCGCAGCTGCCGGTTGCCGAAGAAGTGGAAGTACGCCAGCGCCGCCACCAGCAGCGCCAGGCCGATCGGCATCGGCGCGAACATCTGCAGCGGCTCCAGCGTGCCCACGCCCGAGGGCAGGTTGGCGTTGGCCGCGACCAGCAGGTCGTTGAGCAGGATCAGCGGCGAGTTGCCGACCATGGTCAGGCCGCCGCCCATGATGATCGCCGCCGACACCGGCATCAGCAGCCGCGACAGGCTCACGCCGGTGCGCGCGGACAGGCGCGAGACGATCGGCAGGTACAGCGCGGTCACCGAGGTGTTCTGCATGAACGAGGAGTTGAGGCCGGCGATCGCCGACGACAGCAGGAGCAGCCGTTGCTCGACGCCGCGCGAACGCCGCAGCAGCCAGCCGGCCAGGCGGTTTAGCGCGCCGGTGCGGTCCAGGCCCATGCCCAGGATCATCGTCGCGATCACGTTCATCACCGCGTTCGACGAGAAGCCGCTGAAGATGTCCTCCGGCGCGACCAGCCCCGTGAGGCCGAGCACCACCAGCACCACCAGCGCCACCACGTCCGCGCGCACGCGCTCGAACAGGAACAGCAGCATGGTCAGCACGACCAGGCCGAGTACGAGGGCCATGTCCGTGGTGAGGGTGAGTGCGGTGTCCATCAGGGGCTGGGGCCTGGGGATCGGGGGCTTGGGAGACCGCCCGGGCGTCCGGCTTCGCTGATGGGTGCCACGGGTGCAGCGTGCGACCGGATCCGCATCGCCGCTCCCTGCGCTTGGCCAGCCCCCGGTCCCAAGATCCTAGCCCCCGCTCCTGTCATACAGCAGATCCCATACACCATGCCCCAACCGCTGGCCGCGCGTCTCGAAATGCGTCTGCGGCCGCCACTCGGGTCGCGGCACGTGGCCGCGCGGGCCGGCGCGGTTGCGCAGCCCGGGCGTGGCGTCGAGCACGGCCCACATCTGTTCGGCGTAGTCCTGCCAGTCGGTGGCCAGGTGCAGGCGGCCGTCGGCGGCGAGTTTCCTGGCAAGCAGCGCGGCGAACGCGGGCTGCAGCAGGCGGCGCTTGTTGTGGCGCTTCTTGTGCCAGGGGTCGGGGAAATAGATGCGGATCTCGTCGAGCGCGCCGTCGGCGACCTCGTGTTCCAGCACCTCGACCGCATCGTGGTGGTAGAGGCGCACGTGGTCGCTGCCGTCCTCGTCCAGCGCGTTGAGCAGGCGCCCGACGCCAGGCGCATGGACTTCGATGCCGATGTGGTCGCGCTCGCGGTCGCGTGCGGCGGAAAAGCGCAGCGCTTCGCCGTTGCCGAAGCCGATCTCCAGCACGCGCTTGGCATCGCGGCCGAACACCGCGCCGAAATCGCGCGGCTCGCCGGTGAAGTCCAGCCCGAAGCGCGGCCACAGCGCGTCGAACGCGCGCTGCTGCGCCGGCGTGAACCGCCCCTGCCGCAGCACGAAGCTGCGCACGCGGCGCTTGCCTTCCTCGACGGTGAACGGTTTCGGCGGGGCCTTGGCGCCTTCGCTGGAGAACGGATCGGTCATCGCGTCCCGGTCCGAGTGGCTGGGGCGGCCGCGGTCGCCATCGTCCGGGTCATCATCCAGTCCGTAGGGCGGGTCTTGACCCGCCATTGCCCGTGGCCTGGGGGTGCTGGCGCGGGGCGGCGGGTCAAGACCCGCCCTGCGGGTGCGCGAGCTGTCACCCGATCAGTCCTTCCACCGGACTCGACGCACTGGCGTAGCGCTTGCGCGGGATGCGTCCGGCGCGGAACGCCGCGCGCCCGGCTTCGATCGCCAGCTTCATCGCATGGGCCATCAGCACCGGGTCTTTCGCACCGGCGATGGCGGTGTTCATCAGCACGCCGTCGCAGCCCAGTTCCATCGCAATCGCGGCATCCGAGGCAGTGCCGACGCCGGCGTCGACGATGATCGGCACCTTGGCGTTCTCGACGATCTCGACCAGGTTCCACTTGTTCTGGATGCCCAGGCCCGAGCCGATCGGCGCGGCCAGCGGCATCACCGCCACGCAGCCGATTTCCTCCAGGCGCTTGCACAGCAGCGGGTCGTCGGAGGTGTAGACCATGACGTCGAAGCCGTCGGCGACCAGCTGTTCGGCGGCCTTGAGCGTCTGCACCACGTCCGGGTACAGGGTCTTCTGGTCGCCGAGCACCTCGAGCTTGACCAGCGTGTGGCCGTCGAGCAGTTCGCGCGCCAGCCGGCAGGTGCGCACCGCATCCTCGGCGGTGTAGCAGCCGGCGGTGTTGGGCAGGATGGTGTAGCGGTCGGGCGGCAGCACGTCGAGCAGGTTGGGCTCGCCCGGGTTCTGGCCGATGTTGCTGCGGCGGATGGCGACGGTGACGATCTCCGAGCCCGCCGCCTCGGTGGCGGCTCCGGTTTCGTCGAGGTCCTTGAACTTGCCGGTCCCGGTGAGCAGGCGGGAGCGATAGGTCTTGCCGGCAACGACCAGTGCGTCGCCATCGTGTGCTTGGGTATCCATCGCCGGATTATCGCGCAAGTGCGCGGGCGATTCAGGTGATTGCGCCGCGCCCGGTCAGCGTGGAGCAGGTGGCTGGCGTGGAGCGGGTGCCGGGCCTGCGTCGCTGGTGGAAGCGACCACGTCGGTTCCAAGGTCGCGGTTGCCATCCATGGCGCGACATCCGTGGCTTCGGGCCGCCCGGCCCGGCCATCGATGGCCGGTCGTTCGCAAACGCTGCCGATGCCGATAGGGCATCAATCGCATGTTTGGGATTGTGGCTGCCATCCATGGCGCGGCTTTGGGGGCTTCGGATCGTCCGGCCCGGCCATCCATGGCCGGTCGTTCGCAAGCGCGCGAGGCGGTGCCTCGCAAACGCGCTTGCTCACCCACCTCCCAGCGCATGCACGATCTCGACCTTGTCGCCGGCAGCCAGCACGTGCTCGGCGTGCCGGCTGCGGGGGATGATCTCGCCGTTGATCTCGACCGCAACGCGGCGCTGCGCCAGGTGCTGGGCCTCGAGCAGGGCGGCCAGCGTGGTCTGGTCGGGCAGTGGCAGCGACTGCCCGTTGAGGATGATGTCCATGCGCGTATTGTGGCCGCTTGCCGCGGCGGCTGCACTCGTGATGCCGCGGCGCACCTTGAGCGCATCCGGCGTTCGTGGAAACATGCGCCACCATCCGCCCCCGTACGTCGCGGGCGGCCCATTTCCCCAGGAGAACTCCATGGCGTTGCTGTCCCGTCCCCTCCGCCACACCCTAGCCGCCGCGCTGGCGCTGGCCGCCGCACCCGCCTTCGCGCAGGGCGACAGCCCGTACAGCAACACCGTGTTCTTCGGTGACAGCCTCACTGACGCCGGCTATTTCCGCCCGGTACTGCTGCAGGTGGTCGGGCCCTCGGGCGCGCTGATCGGCAAGTTCACCACCAACCCCGGGCTGGTCTGGTCGGAATACCTGGCGCAGTACTACGGCACCGACGCTTCGCCAAACGGCAACGGCCAGAGTGGCGACAACTACGCCGCCGGTGGCGCGCGGGTGGGCGTGGACGTGACCAATGCACTGGGCTTCGTCCCTTCGCTGTCCACGCAGATGAACAGCTACCTGGCCGCCAACGGCGGCCGCGCCGACCCGAACGCGCTGTACACCGTCTGGGGTGGCGCCAACGACGTATTCGCTGTGGTATCCGACCCGTCGCAGGCGCAGGCGATCATCGGCGGCGCGGTCACCGCGCAGATCGGCATCGTCGGCACCCTGCAGGCGGCGGGCGCGCAGTACGTGCTGGTACCCAACCTGCCCGACATCGGCCTGACCCCTTCGTTCCGCGCCGGCGGCGCGGCGGCCATGGGGCAGGGCACCGCGCTGGCGGCCGCCTACAACGACGCGCTTTACGGCGGCCTGGCGGCCAGCGGGCTGCGGGTGATCCCGGTCGACACCTTCCACTTCCTGCAGGAGGTGGTGGCCGATCCCGGCCTGTACGGCTTCGCCAACGTGACCAGCGCAGGCTGCGGCGTGCAGCCGGCGCCGGCGGGTGATTCGTCGCTGTTCTGCAACCCCGGTTCGTACGTCGATCCCAGCGTGCAGAGCAGCTACCTGTTCGCCGACGGCGTGCATCCGAGCGCCGCGGGGCAGCAGGCGATCGCGCAGCTCGCGCTGGGCATGCTCGAGGGCCCGCGCCAGATCGCGGTGCTGCCGCGTTCGGCGGCGACCACCGGGCGCGGGCGCGCGGACATCGTCGCGATGCACGTGTCGGATGCGCCGGAGTCCGACGGCATGCACTGGTGGACCAACCTGCGCGGCGACTTCCAGCGCTACGGCAGCGGCGACGACTACGACGGCGTGATCCCGGCGATCGCCGGCGGCGTGGACTGGAGCAGCGGCAACATGGTGTTCGGCGGCTTCGCCGGCTACGGCCGCGGCCGCATCGACTTCGGCCGCGCCGGCGGCGACTTCCGCCAGTCCGAGGCCACCCTCGGCGCCTTCGCCGGCTGGTACGGCGACGCCGGGCTGTGGGTCAACGGCCAGCTGAGCTGGTCGAAGCTGGACTTCGACGTCGAGCGCGACCTGCGCCTGGGCCAGGCGGTGCGCACGCATTCGGGTTCCACCGACGGCGACAACCTCACCGCCGCGATCAACGCCGGCTGGAACTTCGGCAGCGGCGCGCTCCGGCACGGCCCGGTGCTGAGCGTGGTCTCGCAGCAGATCGACGTCGACGGCTATGCGGAAAGCGATCCGGCGCTGTCCTCGTCGCTGGCCTACGCCGACCAGAGCTTCGACTCGCTGATCGGCAGCGTCGGCTGGCAGGCCAGCTACGCGATCAACGACCACCTCGTGCCGTATGCGCGCTTCACCTACGACCACGAGTTCGAGGAAGGCCCGGCGCAGGTCTTCGCCAGCGCGCAGTCGATCCCCGGCTCGCTGGAGTACGCCGTGCCGGGGCTGTCGTACGACAGCAACTACACCACCATCGTGATCGGCGCGCGCACCCGCCTGCTCGGCCTGGACGCGAACATCGGCGCCACCGCCACCGTGCAGCAGGGCGGCGGCAACAACGCCACGGTGTTCGCAACGGTGGGGAGCAGCTTCTGACGCAGCCCGCATGTCGCAAGTCGAAGGGCCCCTCGCGGGCCCTTCGCTTTTGCCGGCAGGTGCCGCCCGGACGGATTGCCATGACGCGCGCGGCGGGCATAGACTGGCGGCCTCCGCGGGTGTAGTTCAATGGTAGAACTTCAGCTTCCCAAGCTGATAGCGTGGGTTCGATTCCCATCACCCGCTCCAGTTGCAGACGGCGGCGCGTCCCATGGGCGGGCCGCCGTTTTTTGATGGCGCATGCCGATGGCGCGAACGCTCGATGGTGCGGGACAGGAACCGGCGATGGTCGAGCTGGGCTGGCGCGAATGGGTGGCGCTGCCGGCGCTGGGCATCGCGCGGCTGCGGGCCAAGGTCGACACCGGCGCGCGCAGCTCGGCGCTGCACGTCGACGCGCAGTGGCGGTTCAGCGAGGGCGGGGCGCCGTGGGTGGGTTTCCGGATCACGCCGGCGCGCGGTGGCGATGAAGTCGAAGCGCGTGCGCCGATCCTCGACGAACGCGAGGTCGCCGACTCCGGCGGCCGTCGCACGCGGCGGATCTTCCTCTCCACCCGGCTGCGGCTAGGCAGCGTGGAGCGCGAGATTGAAATCAACCTGACAGATCGCCGCAACATGCTGTTCCCGATGCTGCTGGGCAGGACCGCCATCGCGGGCGCGTTCACGGTCGACCCTGCACGATCCTCGCTCCACGGCAAACCGCCGCGACACCTCCCCGGACCCGCCGCATGAAGCTCGCCATCCTCTCGCGCAACAGCAAGCTGTACTCGACCCGGCGCCTGGTCGAGGCCGCGCGCGAGCGCCGCCACAGCGTGCGCGTGCTCGACCCGCTGCGCTGCTACATGCGCATCAGCGTCGAAGGCTTCGACCTGCGCTACAAGGGCCGGCCGATCGCCGGCTACAACGCGGTCATCCCGCGCATCGGCGCCTCGATCACGCGCTACGGCAACGCGGTGCTGCACCAGTTCGAGCTGATGGGCAGCTACAGCCCCAACCCGTCGGTGGCGATCATGCGCGCGCGCGACAAGCTGCGCTGCCACCAGCTGCTCGCCGCGCAGGGCATCGGCCTGCCGGTGACGGTGTTCGGTGACAACCCCGACGACACCAGCGACCTGCTGGCGATGCTCGGCCCGCCGCCGCACGTGATCAAGCTCAACGAGGGCACCCAGGGCAGCGGGGTGATGCTGACCGAAAAGCCGTCGGCCTCGCGCAGCGTGATCGAGACCCTGCGCGGGCTGTACGCGACCTTCCTGGTGCAGGAGTTCATCGAGGAAGCCAAGGGCACCGACCTGCGCTGCTTCGTGGTCGGCGACCGCGTGGTCGCGGCCATGCGCCGGCAGGCGCCGCAGGGCGACTTCCGCTCCAACCTGCACCGGGGCGGCAGCGGCAAGGCCGCCCGGGCCAGCGCCGCGGAACAGGCAGTGGCCGTGCGCGCCGCGCAGGTACTGGGGCTGGGCATCGCCGGGGTCGACCTGATCCGCTCCCGGCGCGGCCCGCTGGTGCTGGAGGTCAACTCCTCGCCGGGGCTGGAGGGGATCGAGCAGGCCACGGGCGTGGACATCGCCGGCCGCATCATCGACCACGTGGCCGCCGGCGCGCCGGCCACGCCGAAATCGCGGGGCCGGGGCGCCCGGAAATCGGGATTAATCAAAAAATAACATCCGGTTTAACCACCGCCTAACCGGGCCGGTCGTAATGTTTCCCGAACCGGAATCGCGCGCTCTCTCCAGACAATCTTCAGGTCAGTCGGCGGATTACGGTTATCGGGGCAGTACCTTTTTCGGCCCAAGCGACCATCTCGCTTGGGCCTTTTGTTTTGTGCCAGACTCCAAAAAAGCCCGCCCGGCGGCAATGTGCCGCTTCCATCCACCGGAGACGAATCATGCTCAGAGGAATCGTGTTCGCGGGGCTCCTGCTGGTGGCCAGCGGGGCCATGGCCGGAGATGGAGAAGCAGGACAGGACGCCAGCTCATCCCGGTTCGAGTCCCAGAGGATCTCGATCCAGAAGGCGCTGGACGATGGCGAAACCTATGGCGAAATCAGCTCCACCGAGCGTCGTGAAGTGCTCGCGGCGCTGGCACGGATCCAGAAGGCGCTGGGCCCAACGGGCGATGCCGGCCGGCTCAGTGAGAGGCAGAAGCTCCAGGTCTTCAACGACCAGGAACTGATCAACAACATCCTCACCCGGGCGGACAAGGACAACCGGCTGGTATGCAGGCGGGAGAAAAAGACCGGCACCCACATGGCGTCCAACCAGTGCCTGACGGTCGCCGAACGCGAGCGGGCCGCAGAGCACGCGCGCGCCACGCTCACCCGCACGCCGCCCCACGCGCTTTCGCATTGACCTTGGCCCAATGCCCATCCCCGTCATCGAAGACAACCGGGATATCGCGGCCAACGGCGTGACCGGGCTGCATCCGGCCGCGATGCGCGTGGACCTTTTGTTTTGTGCGAAACTCTGGAGCATTTTCCAGTCGGAGGAAGAGAAGACATGTACAGGGGCATGACACTTGCACTGCTGGTATTGATTGCCGGCACGACGATGGCCAGCGAGCGCGGGACGCGCGTCGATGTCGAGGAGCAGTTCGCCGAGCAGCGCGCGCAGATCCTCGAGGAGCTGGGCGATGGCGAAACCTTCAGCGAGATCGAGAACGCGGACCGCGAGAAGGTGAAGTCGGCGCTGGCACGGATTTCGACCGCGCTCGACCAGTCCGGTGGCGTCGCCCAGCTGAGCGAAGAGCAGAAGGTCGCGGTGTTCAACGACCAGGAGCTGGTCAACAACATCCTGACCGAGGCCGGCGAGAACAGCCGCCTGGTCTGCAAGCGGGTGAAGAAGACCGGTTCGCATATGTCCAGCAACCAGTGCATGACGGTTGCCGCGCGCAATCGCGCCAGGGAGAACGCGCAGGACCAGCTCCGGAGCACTCCGCCGCGCCAGTTGCTCAAAGAAGGCATGTAACCAGCCCATGCGCATCCTCGTCATCGAAGACAACCAGGACATCGCCGCCAACCTCGGCGACTACCTGGAAGACCGCGGCCACACCGTCGACTTCGCCGCCGACGGCGTGACCGGCCTGCACCTGGCCGTGGTGCACGACTTCGATGCGATCGTGCTTGACCTCAACCTGCCGGGCATGGACGGCCTGGAGGTCTGCCGCAAGCTGCGCAACGACGCGCGCAAGCAGACACCGGTGCTGATGCTCACCGCGCGCGACAGCCTCGACAACAAGCTGGCCGGCTTCGACTCGGGCGCCGACGATTACCTGATCAAGCCGTTCGCGCTGCAGGAGGTGGAAGTCCGCCTCAACGCGCTGTCGCGGCGCGGCCGCGGCGTGCAGGCGCGGGTGCTGGAGGTGGCCGACCTCGAGTACAACCTCGACACCCTGGAAGTGCGCCGCGGCGGCAAGCTGCTGCAGCTCAACCCCACGGCGCTGAAGATCCTGCAGGCACTGATGGAAGCCTCTCCGGCGGTGGTGACGCGGCAGGAGCTGGAAACCCGAGTCTGGGGCGAGGAGCTTCCCGACTCCGACTCGCTGCGCGTGCACATCCACGGCCTGCGCGCGGTGGTCGACAAGCCATTCCCCGTCCTGCTGATCCAGACCCGCCATGGCATCGGATATCGCATCGCCGAGCCCGATGCGAACACCTGAGCGCGCGCTCGCGCGCAAGCGTCGCTACCGGCGGCGGCTGCGCAGCCGGATCATCCTGTCTTTCGTCATCTTCGGGTTCGTCCTGACGGCGCTGATCGCCACGACCGCCGTTTACCTGCGAAACCGGGTCGAGGACCAGGTGATCAGCGCGGCTTTGCTGAAGAACAACAATGTGTTCGCCGAGGGTTTCTATCGCAATCCCAACGCGATCGGCGTGCCGTTCGAGAAGATCCAGGGGCGGCAATTCAGTACGAGCAAGCTCGATCGCGTGCCCGATGCATGGCGCGACCTGTCCAATGGTGTGCATGAGCTGACGGAAACGGATCCGGCCACGGGCGAAGAGCGGGTCTACCGGTTGGCGGTACGCAAGGATGCGCAGTATTGGTTCTTCCTCGCGTACGACATTGCCGAGGAACGCGAGAGCCAGCAGCGACTCAATCGTGCGCTCATCGGCAGCGTCGGCTTCTTCACCCTGCTTTCGGCGCTGATCGGATGGTGGTCGGCGGCAAGGGTGATGAGCCCGGTGTCCGAGCTGGCGCGGCGCCTGCAGGCGTCCGGAGACAGCACGAGCCCCGAGCCGCTGGCCACGCACTTCCCCGAGGACGAAGTCGGCCAGCTCGCCTCCGCACTCGACGACTATGCCGAGCGCCTCACCGAGGTGGTCCAGCGCGACCGCGAGTTCAACGCCGACGTCAGTCACGAGTTGCGCACGCCGCTGGCGGTGGTGAAGGGCGCGGTCGAGCTGCTGCTCTCGCGCCCGGGCATCGACGAGAAGACGCAGGCGCGCCTGCTGCGCATCCAGCGCGCCGAGCAGCAGTGCACGGACCTGATCAGCGCGCTGCTGCTGCTGTCGCGCAACGAGCGCGGGCACGGCGCCACCGACGTCAGGCGCGTCGCCGAGCAGCTGCTCGATGCCCACCGCACCCAGCTCGGCGGCAAGCCGCTGGAGCTGCGCCTGGAAGGTGGCGGCGAGCTGGTGGTGGACGCGCCGGAATCGGCCATCAACGTCGCGCTCGGCAACCTGATCGGCAACGCGGTCAAGTACACCACCCACGGCGAGGTGATCGTGCGCCTGCTCGACGACGCGGTGGAAGTCATTGACTCCGGCCCCGGCCTGTCCGCGGAAGACGCCGCGCGCCTGTTCGAACGCGGCTATCGCGGCACCCACGCCGAGCATTCGCTCGGCGGCGGCATCGGCCTGTCGATCGTGCGCCGCCTGTGCAAGCTGTACGGCTGGGAAGTGCGCGTGGTGCCGGGCGAGGAGCGCGGCGTGGTGGCGACGCTGACGTTCTCGAAGGCGGACACGTAGGTCGGGGCTACGCTCCCGACGGGCCGTACGGTGTGTGCGTCGGGGGCGTAGCCCCGACCTACGTGCGGTCCACCGGCTCCAGCCAGCCGTACTTGTCCGGCGTGCTGCCATCGAACAGCCCGAAGAACATCTCCTGCATCTTCCGCGTCACCGGCCCGGCCTTGCCGGCGCCGATCTGGCGGCCGTCGACCGAGCGGATCGGGGTCACTTCCGCCGCGGTGCCGCACATGAACAACTCGTCGCACAGGTACAGGTATTCGCGCGGCATGTCGCGTTCGACCACCTCGATGCCGGCGTCGCGCGCGAGCGTGATCAGGCTGTTGCGGGTGATGCCGTTGAGCAATGCCGCGCTGACCGGCGTGGTATGCAGCGTGCCGTCGAAGACCAGGAAGATGTTCTCCCCGGCGCCCTCGCTGAGCAGGCCGGTCGACGCCAGCGCGATGCCTTCACCGAAGCCCAGCCGTCGCGCCTCGCGCGCGATGAGCTGGCCGGACAGGTAGTTGCCGCCGGCCTTGGCGCCGGTGGGGATGGTGTTGGGCGCCATGCGCTGCCAGCTCGACACGCAGGCGTCGATGCCCTGTTCGAGCACGCCGTCGCCAAGATAAGCACCCATCTGCCACGCCGCGACGGCGACGTCGATCGGCGTTTCCGCCGACAGCCCGAAACCACCCAGCCCACGCCACGCCACCGGCCGCAGGTAGGCCTTGCCCAGCGCGTTCTTCTTCAGGACCTCGCGGCAGGCGGCGTTGATCTGTTCCAGCGAATACGGAATCTCCATGTCGTAGATCCGCGCGGACGCGAACAGGCGCCGGTTGTGGTCGCTCAGGCGGAAGATCGCGGGGCCGCGGGGCGTGTCGTAGCTGCGGATGCCCTCGAACACCGACGAGCCGTAGTGCAGCGCGTGCGACATGACGTGGGTGGTGGCTTCGGCCCATGGCTTGATGGTGCCGTTCTGCCAGATCCATTCGGGGTATTGCATGTCGATCGCCCGTGATTCGGTGGAACCGGCATTTTGCCTGATCACGGATGGATGGGCCGATCCCACGGGATCCCGTTGCTGCCGCGATCGGCCCTACAGCACGATCCACCAGCACCCCATGTGCCGCCGCAGGCCGAACATGGTGCGCGAGGGCGTCGAGCCGTTGGACAGCACCTGCTCCACGCGCAGCGCGACGGGGCGCCTGCGCACCACCGTCGCGCCGGGGTAGTCCTGCGCATCGACCGCGCCGCTGACGGTCATGCCGCCGCCCGCGTCGACGCTGAGCTGCGGCGCCGGCAGCACCGCGCTTACGTCGATCAGCGGCCGGTTCGCGATCACGTCCAGGCGGCCGAGCACCGCATAGCCGTTGCGGCTCGACATGCCGGTCCAGTTGTAGACCGCGGCCAGGCGATTGACGTCGCGGCTGTCGATCGCCGCGGTGACCTCGAAGATCAGGTCGCGCAGGCTGCGCGAACAACCCCGCGCCCAGGTCTTGCCGCCGTAGACGGGCGAATGCACCGAAGGCTTTGGTCGCGCGACCCCGCCGACGTCGGCGCAGGCACGATCGGTGAACACCACCTCGCCGTCCGGCCGCGTGCAGCGCCGGATCTGCGCGTCGGCGGGCGGTGGCCAGAGCATGGCGGCCACGAGCAACGCCAGGGCGAGGAAGGAAATGCAGGAACAGCGCATCCCGTGAAGACTAGCCGCGCCCGCGCCCCGCGGGAAGTGATGCAGGCACGGGAGACCGCGCCCGGGCTCAGCGCAGCCGCGACAGGACCGCCTCGGTCGGCCTGGCGAGATTGAGCGTGTAGAAGTGCAGCGAAGGCGCGCCGCCGTCGACCAGGCGCTGGCACAGGGCACTGACGATGTCGGCGCCGAACTCGCGCACCGCCTCGACATCATCGCCGTGCGCCTGCATGCGCTTGGCGATCCAGCGCGGGATCTCCGCGCCGCACGCCTCGGAGAAGCGCCGCAGCTGGCTGAAATTCGAGATCGGCATGATTCCCGGCACGATCGGGATGGTGACGCCGAGCTTGCGCACCGAGTCGACGAAGTGGAAGTACGCGTCGGCGTTGTAGAAATACTGCGTGATCGCGCCGTCCGCGCCGGCGTCGACCTTGGCCTTGAAGTGCTTCAGGTCGGCCAGCGCATGCTCGGACTGCGGGTGCGTCTCGGGGTAGCAGCCGACCTCGATGTGGAAATGGCCGTCGTGTTCGCGACGAACGAAGTCCACCAGGTCCGTGGCGTAGCGGAATTCGCCGGGGTGGCCCATGCCCGAGGGCAGGTCGCCGCGCAGCGCGACAAGGCGCCGGCAGCCCATGGCCTTGTAGCGCTGCAGCAGCGCGGCGATCTCGGCGCGCGAGCCGCCGACGCAGGAAACGTGCGGCGCGGCGTCCAGCCCGTGATGCCCGTGCAGGCGGTCGATGGTTTCCGGCGTGTGGTCCAGCGTCGAACCGCCCGCGCCGAACGTGCACGACACGTATTCGGGCGCATGCGCCTTGAGCTTCTTCGCCGTGCGATCGAGCTGGGTGCGCTGGTCGTCGGTCTTGGGGGGATAGAACTCGAAGGAAATCGGGATCATCGCGGACTGTCCGGGCGAAGCAAGGCAGGCATAATATCGCTTTATCGCGATGAATGTTATCAGGCCAGCCGGTTCGATGGTGGCAACGGATGCCGTGGCGCAGGCCGGCCACGTGCCGGCTGCGGATCCGTCGCATCGTGCATTGCGCGGCGGTTGGCTAGACTCGCCGTCCGTTTCCGGTCCCGGTATTTCCGATGTCGATCATCCTGACCCCGTTCGCCCGCACCCGACTGTTCCCGGGCGAGCGCCGCTCGAACACCATCCAGGATTGCACGGCCGAGGCCTTCGAGCGGCACCTCAACGACGTGCCGCCGCTGGAGGTGCTCGACGGCTACGCGCCGTTCTGCAAGCTGCACGTGCACCGCAACTGGACGTCCACGCGCTGCCTGACGGTGCCGGTCACCGACGACAACCGACACCTGCTGCGTTCGGCCTACGAGGCGCGCTCGCGCGAGGAACTGCCGGTGCTGGTGCGCTGGTTCGAGGGTGTCGAGGCGCCAGTCGCGGGTTACTTCGTGGTGATCCTCTACAGCCGCGGGCAGTTGGCGAAGGAGGGCGTGGCCATCGACGCCGACTGGGGCGTGGTCGGCTGCCTGTACACCGCGGAGCCCGAGGAGATCCCGATGGCGCCGATCACGATGATGCGCAATGCGCTGGGCGTGGAGGAAGGCGGTTCCGGCGTGCCACTGGATCGCGAGGCGTACCGGCGCAGCGTCGAGTTCTGGGAGCGCAATGCGAACTGGCGGCCTTGAGGCCAAGCGGTCGGGGGCGTAGCCGACGTACGGGCAAAAAGCCGTCAGGGACGTAGTCCCGACCCACGCCCCAAAAGCCGTCGGGGATGTAACCCCGACCTACGACGTATCCGGCGACGTTGCCGTAGGTCGGGGCTACGCCCCCGACACCCCGCGCAGCATCGATTCGCAGCCAACTGACACCCACCGCCACCCCTCACCACCCGCACCAACGAAAAACGGGCGCCCAAGGCGCCCGTTTCGCGTAAAGCCACGAAGTGGCTCAGTACCGGTAATGGTCCGGCTTGTACGGCCCTTCCACCTGCACGCCGAGGTAGTCGGCCTGCTCCTTCGACAGCGTGGTCAGCTTGACGCCGATCTTTTCCAGATGCAGCCGCGCGACTTCCTCGTCGAGCTTCTTCGGCAGCAGGTAGACCTGCTTGCCGTAGCTGTCCTTGTTGGCCCACAGGTCGATCTGCGCCAGGGTCTGGTTGGCGAACGAGTTGGACATCACGAAGCTCGGGTGGCCGGTGGCGCAGCCCAGGTTCACCAGTCGGCCTTCGGCCAGCAGGAAGATCGCGTTGCCGTTGGCGAACACGAACTTGTCGACCTGCGGCTTGATGTTGATCTTCTCCACGCCCTTGAGCGCATACAGCGCGTCGACCTGGATCTCGTTGTCGAAGTGGCCGATGTTGCAGACGATCGCCTGGTCCTTCATCGCCTGCATGTGCTCGACGGTGATGATGTCCTTGTTGCCGGTGGTGGTGACGTAGATGTCGCCGTGGCCGAGCGTGCTTTCGATCGTGTTGACCTCGAAGCCCTCCATCGCCGCCTGCAGCGCGCAGATCGGGTCGATCTCGGTGACCACCACGCGCGCGCCGTAGGCCCGCAGCGACGCCGCGCAGCCCTTGCCGACGTCGCCGTAGCCGCAGACCACCGCGACCTTGCCGGCCAGCATCACGTCCATCGCGCGCTTGAGGCCGTCGGCCAGCGACTCGCGGCAGCCGTACAGGTTGTCGAACTTGCTCTTGGTGACCGAGTCGTTGACGTTGATCGCCGGGATCAGCAGCTTGCCCTGCTCGGCCAGCTGGTATAGGCGGTGCACGCCGGTGGTGGTCTCCTCGGAGACGCCCTTCCAGCCTTCGACCACGGTGTGCCAGTAGCCCGGGCGCTCCTTGTGCACGCGCTTGAGCAGGTTCTTGATCACCTGCTCCTCGTGCGAGGAGGCTTTCTCGTCCACCCAGGTCGAGCCGTTCTCGAGCTCGTAGCCCTTGTGGATCAGCAGGGTGACGTCGCCGCCGTCGTCGACCACCAGCTGCGGGCCGAGGAAACCGCCCTTGCCGTCGGGGAAGCTCAGCGCGGCCAGCGTGCAGTCCCAGTATTCCTCCAGCGTCTCGCCCTTCCAGGCGAACACCGGGGTGCCGGTCGCGGCAATCGCGGCGGCGGCGTGGTCCTGGGTGCTGAAGATGTTGCACGAGGCCCAGCGCACGTCGGCGCCGATGTCCTTGAGCGTCTCGATCAGCACCGCGGTCTGGATCGTCATGTGCAGCGAGCCGGTGACGCGCACGCCCTTGAGCGGCGCCTGCGCGGCGTACTTGCGGCGGATCGACATCAGGCCCGGCATCTCGTGCTCGGCGATGTCGATTTCCTTGCGGCCATAATCGGCCAGCGAGATGTCGGCGATCTTGTAGTCGCCTTCGGTGGAGAAGGTCTTGGCTACGGCATTCATGGTGTTGCTCCGGTGGATTGGTACGAGCGCCGTTGTCACGGTTCACGCCCATCGAGCCTGTTCCCTTGCGCAATGCGCGCCGGGCTTGCAGCGCCCCTCGATGGGGGAGGGCGCGCGGCGGTGGTCGCCGTGCGCCCCGGGTTGTTTGCGCCCGCTACTTCAGCTTCGCGGCCTTGCGCAGTTCTTCGGCCTTGTCGGTCTGCTCCCACGAGAACGCGGTGGCGGTCTGCTGCTTGCCGGCGGCGTCGGTGTAGGTGACCTGCTCGGGCTTGCGGCCGAAGTGGCCGTAGCTGGCGGTGCGCTGGTAGACCGGGTGCACCAGGTCGAGCATCTTGAGGATGCCGTACGGGCGCAGGTCGAAGTGGCGGCGGATCAGCTTCTCGATCACGTCGTCGCCGACCTTGCCGGTGCCGAAGGTGGTGACCGCGATCGAGGTCGGCTCGGCCACGCCGATGGCGTAGCTCACCTGCACCTCGCAGCGGTCGGCCAGGCCCGCGGCGACCACGTTCCTGGCGACGTAGCGCGCGGCGTACGCGGCCGAGCGGTCGACCTTGGACGGGTCCTTGCCGGAGAACGCGCCGCCGCCGTGGCGGGCCCAGCCGCCATAGGTGTCGACGATGATCTTGCGCCCGGTCAGGCCGCAGTCGCCCACCGGGCCGCCGATCACGAACTTGCCGGTCGGGTTGATGTGGAACTTGGTGCCCTTGTGCAGCCACTTGGCCGGCAGCACCGGCTTGAGCACGTGCTCGCGCACCGCCTCGACCAGGTCCTTCTGCTTCACGCCCGGGTCGTGCTGGGTGGACAGCACGACGGCGTCGATCGCGACCGCCTTGCCGTCCTCGTAGCGCAGCGTGACCTGCGACTTCGCGTCCGGGCGCAGCCACGGCAGCGGCGAGTTCTTCTTCTTGCGTACCTTGGCCTGCTGTTCGACCAGGCGGTGCGAGAGGTGGATCGCGGCGGGCATGCCACTGTCGGTTTCATTGGTGGCGTAGCCGAACATCAGGCCCTGGTCGCCGGCGCCCTGCTTCTCCGGATGCTTGCGGTCCACGCCCTGGTTGATGTCCGGTGATTGCTTGCCGATCAGGTTGAGCACGCCGCAGGTCTCGCCGTCGAAGCCGACGTCGGACGAGTCGTAGCCGATGTCCAGGATCACCTTGCGGGTCAGCGCTTCCAGGTCGATCCAGGCACTGGTGGTGATCTCGCCGGCGACGATCGCCACGCCGGTCTTGACCATGGTCTCGCAGGCCACGCGGGCGCGCTTGTCCTGGGCCAGGATCGCGTCCAGCACGGCATCGGAGATCTGGTCGGCGATCTTGTCCGGATGGCCTTCGGAGACCGACTCGGAGGTGAAGAGGGTGCTGGACATCGGGCTTATATCCCTTGATTCGGATGAAAAGATGGGTGCGCATGATACACCGCCGCACCGGCCTGCGCATTGTGCCCCGGAGCGGGTTGGGTGAGGGTTAAGCCGTGCGGCGCCGCAGTCGGCCCGTCCGGTCGGATGGGGCGTGGCAGCGGGGCGAGGGGGGTTGTCATCACCGCGCCGCAAAACCGCCATCTTCCTGTCGCGCCGCGACGGCAGTCTGCTGCCAACCGGGGTCGTCCACGCTTCCCATGCTCAGACTGGAACAACGCCTGCAGCAGCGCTATCCGGACTGGTTCCGCGGCCGTCGCGGCCGCGTCGCCGCGCCCCTGCTGCGCGGGGTGGCGCGCTGGTCGCGCTTCGACGCGATCGACGGCTTCCTTGCCGAAAGCAGCCACCTGCGCGGATTCGAATTCGTCGACGCGGCGCTGCGGCACCTGCAGCTGAAGTACGAGGCCGACGACGGCGCGGCGCGGATTCCCGCGGCCGGCCGGCTGCTGGTCGTCGCCAACCATCCCTCCGGCGCGCTCGATGCGCTGGCGCTGCTGGACCTGGTGGGAAAGGTGCGGCGCGACGTGCGCATCGTCGCCAACGACGTGCTGTCGCTGGTCGACCCGCTGTCGGACCTGCTGCTGCCGCTGCGGGTCCTCGGCGGCAGCGCCGGGGCCGACAGCCTGCGCGCGATCGAGCGCGCGCTGGAGAACGAGGAATGCGTGATCGTGTTCCCGGCCGGCGAGGTCTCGCGCCTGGGGCCGCGCGGCGTGCGCGACACGCGCTGGCGCCGCGGCTTCCTGCGCTTCGCGCGAAGGGCCGGCGCGCCGGTGCTGCCGGTCCGCATCGCGGCGCGCAACTCGTCGCTGTTCTACGGCCTGTCGGCGCTTTGCAAGCCGGCTTCGACCGCGCTGCTGGCGCGCGAGATGTACGCGCGCCGGCACCGGCCGCTGCGGCTGCGCGTCGGCCAGCCGCTGGACTTGGCCGATGCCGCCGATGACGACGCCACGCTGCGCCAGGTTCGCCGCACGCTGTATGCACTCGGCAAGCGCCGCGCCGCCGCGGCGGCCGGACCCGAGCCGCTGGCCGCGACCGTCGATCCGAAGGCGCTGTGGATGGCGGTCGAGGGCACCGAACTGCTGGGCCAGACCAGCGACGGCAAGCAGATCCGGCTGGCGCAGTGCGCGGCCGGTTCGCTGCTGCTGCAGGAGATCGGCAGGCTGCGCGAACTGACCTTTCGCCAGGTGGGCGAGGGCACCGGCCGCAGCCGCGACCTCGACGATTTCGATCCGCACTACCAGCACATCCTGGTGTGGGACGCGGCCGCGATGCGCATCGCCGGCGCCTATCGCATCGCGCGCGGCGCGCAGGTGCTGGCGCGCGCCGGGCTCGCCGGGCTCTACACCGCATCGCTGTTCCGCTACGCCGACGACGCCATCCCGCGCCTGGCCGAAGGCATCGAGCTGGGCCGCAGCTTCGTCGTGCCCGACTACTGGGGCAGCCGCAGCCTCGACTACCTGTGGCAGGGCATCGGCGCCTACCTGCAGCGCTTCCCGCGCGTGCGCTACCTGTTCGGCGCGGTATCGATCAGCGCCGCGCTGCCGCGCAGCGCGCGTGAGCAGCTGGTCGCGTACTACCAGCGCTATTACGGCAGCGAGGACGCGCTGGCGGCATCGGCGCGCCCGTTCCGCTACTTCGCCGCGCCACCCTCGTTCGACGGCCTCGACGCCGGCACCGCGTACGACGTGCTCAAGGCCAACCTGTCGACGCTCGGCGCCGGGGTGCCGATGCTCTACAAGCAGTACACCGACCTGTGCGAACCGGGCGGCGCGCGCTTCCTCGCGTTCGGCGTCGACCCCGGTTTCAGCGACGCGATCGACGGCCTGATCGAGGTCGATCTGCATCGCATCCGCCCCAACAAGCGCCGCCGCTACCTGCGACAGGCCGGAGCGGTGCCGGCATGAGCCCGGCCACCGCCACCGGCCAGCGTCGGCGCGCGGTGTTCATCTCCGATGTCCACCTCGGTGCCCGCCACTGCCACGCGGCCGAACTGGCGGACTTCCTCGCCGGCCTGCACTGCGACAGGCTGTATCTGGTCGGCGACATCGTCGACCTGTGGTGGCTGGCGCAGCGCCGCGCGACCTGGGGGCAGGCGCACAACCGCGTGGTCGAGGCGCTGCACGCGCTGCGCCGGGCCGGGACCGAACTGGTCTACATCCCCGGCAACCACGACCGCCCGATCCGCCGCTTCTGCGGCCTCGCGCTGCCGGCGATGCAGGTGCGCCGGCGCTGCGTGCACACCACCGCCGACGGTCGCCGGCTGCTGGTCGTGCACGGTGACGACTACGACGCGGTGACCCACTTCGGCGGCCTGCAGGAGCGCTTCGGCGACTGGCTGTACTACCGCATCCTCACTGGCAACCAGTGGTTGAACCGTGTCCGCCGCAGGTTCGGCCTGCGCTACTGGTCGCTGTCGGAGTTCCTCAAAAGCAGGAGCGGCGCGGCGGAACGCTATATCGCGCGCTTCGTGCAGGCGGGACTGGACGATGTGCGCCGGCGCGGGCTCGATGGCATCGTCTGCGGCCATATCCACCGGGCTGCGCTGGTGCAGCGCGACCACCTGGTCTACGCCAACGATGGCGACTGGGTGGAAAGCCTGACCGCGCTGGCCGAGGACATGGACGGCACCCTGCGGCTGTTGTCGCACCACGGCGAAACGCTGGCCGAACTGCCACCGCGGCTGCGCCTGGTACGCGAAGCAGCCTTCCCCCGCGCCGCGTAGGTCGGGGCTACGCCCCCGACGGCCCTTGATCGCGGAGACGACGCGCGGATGTCGCGCGGGATGTCGGGGGCGTAGCCCCGACCTACGGCCGGAGGGTGAGCCGGGGCATGCATCCGTCGGCGTCGGGGGCGTAGCGGCAATACCGGATCAAGTCCGGGGCAGGCTCTGCGGCGCTGCTAGCATCCGTCGATGGATTCATTGACCCAGATACTCCTGGGCGGCGCGCTCGCCGCCGCCATCGCGCCGCCGCGCCATCGCCGCGCGGCCCTGCTTGCCGGCGCCGCGTTGGGTACGTTGCCCGACCTCGACTCGCTGCCCATCGCGCTGCTGACCGACGACCCGGTCGCGCTGATGACCCTGCACCGCGGCTTCAGCCACTCGCTGTTCGTGCTGCCGCTGCTGGGCTGGTTGATCTGGGTCTTCTTCCGCCGTCGCGGCGGTCGCGTGGCCGAGTCGCCGAAGCGCTGGTTCTGGGCGATCCAGCTGGCGTTGCTCACCCATCCGCTGCTCGACGCCTTCACCGTCTACGGCACCCAGCTGCTGTGGCCGCTGCCGCTGCGGCCGGTGATGTGGTCGAGCGTGTTCATCATCGACCCGCTGTACACGGTCTGGCTGCTGGCGGCCTGCGTCGCCGCGTTCTTCCTGCGCGAGCGGCCGGCCGCGCAGCGTGTGCTGGTGGCAGGCCTCGCGCTGAGCACGGCCTACCTCGGCTGGTCGCTGGCCGCGAAGGCCATGGTCGAGCGCGAGGCCGATCGGGCATTGGCGGCGATGGGGCTGGCCGATGCGCCCCGGTTCTCGGTGCCGACGCCGCTCAACACCCTGCTGTGGCGGGTGGTGGCGATGACGCCGGACGGCTACGTGGAAGGCTTCCGCTCGCTGGTGGCGGACGCCGGGCCGATGGCGTTCCAGGGGCATCGCTCGAACACGCAGGCCTGGGCCGAAGCGAAGGACATTCCCGCCGCGCGCAGGCTGGAATGGTTCAACCACGGCTTCATGCGGGCGCAGGTGGTCGATGGCGAACTGGTGCTCAGCGACCTGCGCATGGGCAGCGAGCCGGACTACTTTTTCAGCTACGCGGTGGCGCGGCGCGAAGGTGACGACTGGCAGGCGCTCCGGCCCCCGCGGCAGCTCGCACTGGAGCGTGACTTCGGCCCGATGTGGCAAGCAACCTGGCACCGGATCTGGAACGAACCCTGATCCGCGTTGTGCTCTTGCGGGAGCGACCATGGCCGCTCCCACAGGCACGTTGCCGGGGGATCATCCCGAGAAGCCAACGTAGGATGGGTGGAGCGAAGCGATACCCATCGCCCGCGTTCCGGCATGCCCATGGGTATCGCCTTCGGCTCCACCCATCCTACGGACTTGTCGTGGGCGATGACCTACGAGAAGAAATACCGGGTGACGTGGAAGAAGATCGGCGCGGCGAAGGTCACCGAGTCCATCCGGTCCATCATCCCGCCGTGGCCCTCGATCATGTGGCCCCAGTCCTTGGCGCCGAGGCTGCGCTTGACCGCCGATAGCGCCAGCCCGCCGAGCGCGCCGCAGGTCACGATCAGCGCAGACATCAGCGCCGACTGCAGCGGCGTGAACGGGGTGATCCACCACAGCGCGGTGCCGATGCCGGTCGCCGCCAGGCCGCCGCCGACCAGGCCTTCGACCGTCTTCGACGGACTCACCGTCGGCGCCAGCTTGCGCTTGCCGAACAGTTTTCCGAACACGTACTGCAGCACGTCGCTGATCTGCACCACCAGCATCAGGTACAGCAGCAGCAATGGGCCCTGGCCTTCGTAACCGCGCAGGTCGAGGATCAGCAGCGCCGGCGCGTGGCTGATGCAGTAGATCGCGATCATCACGCCCCACTGGATCTTGGTGGTGCGTTCGAGGAACTGCTCGGTGTCGCCGCCGAACACTGCCAGCGCCGGCAGCGCAAGGAATGCGTAGACCGGGATGAAGATCGAGAACAGCCCGTACCAGTCGTCGCCGATCAGCCAGTACTGCACCGGGATCAGCACGTAGAACGCCACCACCAGCGGCAGGTGGTCGCCGGGCCGGGTGGGGGTGAGCGTGATGAATTCGCGCAGCGCGAAGAACGAGATGAAGGCGAACACGACCAGGTTCGCCACCGGTCCCAGCCAGAAGCACACCGCCAGCACGGCGACCATGCCCCACCACGCGCGCACGCGGGCGTTGAGGTTGGCCACCACCTCGGTGCGGCCCTTGCGTGCCTGCAGCGCCCAGCCGACGAGCGATGCCAGCGCCAGCAGGGCGACGATGCCGCCGAAGACCCAGAGCAGTTTCTGTTGTGCGTTCATGCCAGCGCCACCACCGCGTCGCGCGCGCGTTCGAGGAATTGATCGCGCGGTTCGTCGTCGATGCGCGGCATCGCCGCGCCGAAGCGCACCGTGCAGTACAGCGGCAGCGGGATGTGCGCGCCCTTGGGCATGCTGCGGTGCAGGGTGTCGAGGTAGGCGGGGACGAGCTGCAGCTGCGGGAAGGCTTCGGCAAGGCGGAACAGGCCACCGCGGAAGCGCTGCGGCAGGCGCTGCGCGGTGCGCGTGCCCTCGGGGAACAGGATCAGCGAGTCGCCGGCATGCAGCGCTTCGATGACCGGTTCGAGCGGATCGCCGTCGCGCTCTTCGCGCCGGCGCTCGATCAGCACCGCGTGCAGCACCTTGCCGGCGACATAGCCGCGCAGCCCCGGTTTGTCCCAGTAGTCGCGCGCGGCCACCGGACGGGTTTTCGCACGCTGCGCGGGTGACAGCGCCGACCAGATCGCCATCGTGTCCAGGTGGCTGCTGTGGTTGGCGAAGTACAGGCACTGCCCGGCCGGCGGCGTTGCGCGCCACTGTGCGCGTGCGCCTACCAGCAGGCGGGTGGTGCCGACCAGTGCCGCCGCGGCGGCTCGTTCGATCACGCGGCCTCCCGCAGTTGCCGCGCGATCACGCGCAGGCGCGTCCAGCAGGTCAGCGCCGAACCGGCCGCGATGGCGATGACGGCCGTCGACAGCGTGTACGCGGTGCCGGCGAAGCGGGTTTCCAGCGGCGCCAGCACGCAGGCGGCGACCATCAGCCACATCCGGTGCGGCTTGGCCATCGGCCCGCGGAAATCCTGTGATCCCAGCACCGTGCCACCGAGGGTGCGGATGTAGGCGGTCAGCGCCGCCAGCAGCGCGGCCAGCCAGCCGCACCAGGGCAGGCCTGCGGCGTAGCCGAGTGCGACCAGGAACAGGCTGTCGGCGAGGCGGTCGGGCACCTCGTTGTAAAGCACGCCGGTCGGCGTCTTGCGCGCGTGTTCCACTGCCACCAGGCCGTCGAACAGGTTGCACAGCAGCCGCAGCACGATCGCGATCGCGCACAGCCACGGGCCCCAGGGGGATTCGAGTTCGAGCAGTGCGGCGGCGCCGAGCGCGGCGAATGCGATGCTCACCATCGAGATCAGGTTCGGCGAGACGCCGGCGCGCGCCAGCCACGCGCTGAAGCGCTGGACCAGGGCATTGCCGCGGGCGGCGATCGGGCGGCGGTTGCCGGTTTTCGGTGCGGATTGATCCGGTTCCACGTGGTCGTGCTCCCTGCGTCTGGCCATGTGGGACTGTATCCGGAAACCGGCGGCGTGCGCTCCCACCGCCAATTCCCCGATGCGATGGTCTCGTGGGAGCGGCTTCAGCCGCGAGCTTTTCGTGACCCCGGATCGCAAGCAAAAGTTCGCGGCTGAAGCCGCTCCCACGATAGCCGGCCAGGCCCGGTGCCGGGCTCAGGCCGCTTGGGGAAGGGCCGGGGCGACGCCGGCGGCCAGCGCGTCGAAATAGTCGCGCGTGAGCGCCAGCTGCATGTCCGCGGTCTCCGCGCGGTTGACCACGGCGCGGAAGGCGTGGTTCTCGGGCCGGTCCTTCGCGTACCAGCCCAGGTGCTTGCGCGCGATGCGCACGCCGGACGGTTCGCCGTAGAAATCGTGCAGCGCGTGCAGGTGGCCGAGCAGGATGTCGCGGATGTCGGCCAGCGACGGCGGCGGCAGCAGTTCGCCGGTGGCGAGATGGTGTGCGATCTCGCGGAAGATCCACGGGCGCCCCTGCGCGGCGCGTCCCACCATCACCGCGTCGGCGCCGGTGTGTCGCAGCACGAACGCGGCGCGCTGCGGCGAATCGATGTCGCCGTTGGCGATCACCGGGATCGACAGCAGCGACTTGACCTGCGCGATGGTGTCGTACTCGGCGACGCCCTTGTACTGCTGGTCGCGGGTGCGGCCGTGCACGGCGAGCGCGGCGATGCCGCTGTCCTGCGCGATGCGCGCGACCGCCGGCGCGTTGCGGTGGGTGGCGTCCCAGCCGGTGCGGATCTTCAGCGTCACCGGCACGTCGACCGAGCGCACCACGGCCTCGCAGATGCGTGCCACCAGGGTTTCGTCGCGCATCAGGGCCGAGCCGGCCCAGGCGTTGCAGACCTTCTTGGCCGGGCAGCCCATGTTGATGTCGATGATCTGCGCGCCGTGGTCGACGTTGTACCGCGCGGCGTCGGCCATCACCTCCGGGACCGTGCCGGCGATCTGCACCCCGACCGGGTCGGGTTCGCCGACGTGGTCCATGCGCCGCAGCGACTTCTCGGTATTCCAGAAGCGCGGGTCGCTGGTGGTCATCTCCGACATCGCCAGCCCCGCCCCCAGCTGCTTGCACAGCAGCCGGAACGGCTTGTCGGTGACCCCCGCCATCGGGGCGAGGATCACCCTGGGGGTGATGGCGTGGGAGCCGATTTGCATGGCGGGCATTGTAGCGGCGCCCGCCCGTGGCCCTTGCATATGTGGGAGCGGCGGAAGCCGCGAGCCTTTTGGGGGATCAAGAGCAAATCCCCCATACCCCCTTTTCCAAAGGGGGCAAGAGCGGAAAGCTTTTCCCGAATCCCGAATCCCGAATCCCGAATCCCGCGGTGCGGCCGGTTCAGGCGGTCTGGTCGTCCACCGCCGCGCCCGGCGCGTTGGCCTTCACCGAAGCGATGCCGTTGTCGCGCCCGCCCTCGTCGGCGTACATCTGGCTGCTGCCGATCGTCTGGCCGTTGCTTGCGGTGAGGTTGAAGAAGAACTTGCCGTTGCTGGCGGTCTTGCGCTCGAAGCGGGCATCGTCCTGGCTGTTCTTGCGGACCGATTCGATGCCGTTGGTGCACGAGCCCTTGGCCGAATAGCCCTCGCTGCTCAGGATCACCTGGCCGTTGCCGGCCTTGAGGTTGAACTGGAACTCGCCGTTGGCGCGCTTGCTGATCTCGAACTTGCCTGCCATGCCTGCTCCCCGGAATTGCGGATGAAGGCCGGATTCTGCAGGCGTGCAGGTGACGAAATCGTTATCCGCCGAAACGCGCGGCAACCTCTTCGCGACGCGGCATCGCCAGCGCCGCGCCTTCGCGCTCGGTCGACAGCGCGGCGTAGCGCGAGGCGAACTGCAGGTGCCCGGCGAACGCGGCGTCAGGCGCGTCCGCAATCGCCGCGGCAAGCGCGCCGTTGAATGCGTCGCCCGCGCCGGTGGAATCGACGACGCGGACCTGCTCGGCACCGAGCCGGTAGAAGGCCTTGTCGTCGCCGCGCAGCGCGTCGTCGGCGTGCGACACGAAGCAGCCGCTGGCGCCGAGGGTCACGACCACCGTGCCCGCGGGCAGGAGGTCCCGGCACAGCGCGTGCAGGTGCGGCTGGTCGAGCGAGGCGACGGCGTCGCCGTCGAGGCGCTCGCCGACGTGGCGCGACACCAGGCCCGCGAACTCGGTCTCGTTGGGCGTGGTGACCTCGGCAAGCGCCAGCAGTTCGCGCGTGGTCGGTGCGTTGGCCGGCGCCGGATTGAGCAGGGCGACCGCGCCGCGCGCGCGCGCCGTCCGCAGCGCCGCGGCGATGGCTTCGGTGGGTGATTCGAGCTGCGCCAGCACCACGCGCGCGTCGTCGAAGGCATCGCGCTGCGCGTCGACGTGGCCGGGCGAGAGCGCGGCGTTGGCGCCGGCGCCGATCACGATGCTGTTGCGGCCTTCGCCGTCGACGTAGATGCCTGCGGTGCCGGTCGGTTCCGTGCTGTCCAGCGCACGCAGGTCGATGCCGTCATCGGCCGCCAGCGCGCGCGCCAACCGGCCGCCCGGGTCGTCGCCGAGCGCGCAGACGAACGTCGTGCGTGCGCCGGAACGCGCGCAGGCCACGGCCTGGTTGAAACCCTTGCCGCCGGGTCCGGTGGTGTAACGACCGCCGAGCGTCTCGCCTGGTTGTGGCAGCGTGTCCGTGGACCAGACGTGGTCGACATTGAACGAGCCGACGACGACGACCCGGCTCATGCCATCGCCCTGGCCGCGGTCACGGCGCCAGCTCGCCTTCCGCGCGCTGCTGCGCCCTGCGCATCGCGTCCGGGTCGTGCTTGTGCTTGAACAGCGGCACGAACACGACCGCCATCGCCAGCGCGTACAGGGCGAACGTCACCCAGATCCCGTGCCAGTCCTTGGTGCCGTCGGCGGCGGTGAAGAAGTGTTCGATCAGGAAGCCCGAGGCCAGGCTGCCGAACACCGCGCCCACGCCGTTGGTCATCACCATGAACAGCCCTTGCGCGCTGGCGCGGATGCGCGAGTCGCTCTGCTGTTCGACGAACAGCGAGCCGGAGATGTTGAAGAAATCGAACGCCATGCCGTAGACGATGCACGACAGCACGATCATCCACAGCCGGTCGCCGGGGTCGCCGTAGGCGAACAGGCCGAAGCGCAGGAACCACGCCAGCATGCTCATCGTCATCACCGCCTTGATCCCGAAGCGGCGCAGGAAGAACGGGATGGTGAGGATGAACAGGGTTTCGGAGATCTGCGAGATCGACATGATGATCGCGGGGTACTTCACCGCGATCGCGTCCTGGAACGCCGGCACGTTGGCGAAGTCGTGCAGGAAGGTGTCACCGTAGGCATTGGTCAGCTGCAGCGCCGCGCCCAGCAGCATGGCGAAGACGAAGAACACCGCCATGTTCCGGTCCTTGAACAGGCGGAACGAGGTCAGCCCGAGCACGTCGACCAGCGCGCGGCTCTCGCTGTGGCCCATGCGCGGCGGCGCCGGCGGCAGGGTGAACGCGTACAGGCCCAGCACCAGCGACGCCGCGGAGGCGATGTAGAACTGGCCGGACGTGGTTTCCATGTGCAGCAGGCTGGTCGTCCACAGCGCGGCGATGAAACCGACCGTGCCCCACACGCGGATCGGCGGATACTGGCTCACCACGTCGCGCCCGTCGCGCTTGAGCGCGTTGTAGGCCACCGTGATCGCCAGTGCGATCGTCGGCATGTAGAAGATCATGTTCAGCAGCATCACCCAGAACATGGTGTGCGGGTCGTCGACCATCGGCACGCAGAACAGCATCACCGCGCCGCCGATGTGCAGCAGGCCGTAGAGTTTCTCGGCATTGATCCACTTGTCGGCGACCACGCCCATCAGTGCCGGCATGAACAGCGACGCGATGCCCATCGTGGAGAAGATCGCGCCGAACGCGGTGCCCGACCACTGCTTGTTCTGGAACCAGTAGGCGCCGATCGTCAGCAGCCAGGCCCCCCAGATGAAGAACTGGAGGAAGTTCATCACGATCAGTCGCAGCTTCAGGCTCACCCGGCATTCTCCCCTCTCGCGCCGGCCGCACCATGCGAGGACGCTGCGCGGCAGGTTACGGGCAAACCGCGGGCGAGTGAAGCGCGGGGCTGCCGGCGCCGGTTCAGGCGTCGCGCGCGACCACCCGGTTGCGGCCGTCGCGCTTGGCCAGCTGCAGGCGGCGGTCGGCGCTGCCGAGCAGGGCGGAGACGTGGCCGCCATCGACCGGGAACGCGGCCAGGCCGCCGCTGAAGGTGATCACCTGCGGGTCGCGGCCGGACTCGGGCAGGAACGGCCGGTCGCCCATCGAACGGCGCAGGCGGTCCAGGCGTTCCCAGGCGCTGCCGATGGGGCAGTGCATCAGCACCACGAATTCCTGCCCGCCGATCCGCACCAGGCGCTCCTTCTCCTGCAGGATCTCGTTGACCGCGGCCACGAAGTGGCGGATCGCGCGGTCGCCGTCGCGGTGGCCGATTTCGTCGTTGATGCGCTTGAAGCGGTCCAGGTCGAGCAATGCCAGCGTCAGCGATCCGCCGTCGTTGCGGATCGTCTCGAACATCCGCGGCATGCCCTGCAGCAGCCAGGCGCGGTTGGGCAGGCCGGTGAGGCCGTCGTTGCCGGACATCTCCACCAGCCGCTGCATGCGGTAGACGATGACCGAGGTGAGCAGGCCCATCATCAGGATCACGAGAAGGCGCTCGACCTGGGTGGCGATCGACGCGGTGCCGTAGTCGATCGACACCAGGGTTTCGTGCGGTGCGAGCGAGAACACCACCGCCACCAGCAGCGCGTACTGCAGCAGCGCGAGCGCGCTGACGTAGAGGGTCAGGCGGCCGTCGTTGCGCAGCGCGGTGATGGCGATGGCGATCAGGTAGAAGCACCAGACCACGATGCTGTTGGTCGCAGCGACCGGGTCGCCGAGCGCGAGCAGCACCAGCACCAGGGTGGTCAGGCTGACGTCGTAGGTGCCGGTGGCGTAGGGCAGCCAGCCGTAGCGCAGCTGCCGGCGGGCGAGCGCGAGCCAGATCTGCGCCATCAGGTTGACGAACACCGCCAGCGCCAGCCCGATCACGACCTCGCTGGACTTCGCCCCGCCCAGCGCCGCGATCAGCGGCATGGCCAGGATCAGCAGCGACAGCAGCGCTCGCAGGCGCGCGACCAGCAGCTCGCCGCCGGCGCCGAGCGAGAGCATGATCTCGTCGGGCCGCGCGAGCAGCCGCGCCACCAGGTCCTTCAGGCCTTGCATCGATGCGAGCATGGGTATCCCCCGGCGCGCAGCATACCGCGCGGCGGTGCGTGCATCATTGGGGCGCGCGCTCTGGTGAGGCGGCTCCACGGCCCGCATCGCCGTAGGTCGGGGCTACGCCCCCGACGCGCTTTTCGCGTTGCGGCGCCATCGTAGGGCGGGTCTTGACCCGCCTGCTGTTCCGGTTCCGCTGAAATCAAGAAAGATCAAAAGCTTTCGCGCCGTGACGGCGCGAGCCACCTTTCTTTGCTTGTGCAAAGAAACCTGGCGCAAAGAAAGCACACCCCGCCTTCGCGCCCGACGCTTCGCGTCGGGTGTAATGCGCGGAATGGTCTGGCCAGCGGCGCGGGATGGTTTGTCCAATGCCTCTGATGGGCCTTTGAAGGCACATTAAAGCCCTCCCAGCTGGGTCAGGACGGCCCGCAGGCCGGCCTCGTTGGTGGCTGCCTGGGCCAGGGCGGCCTCCCTCGGCAGAGCCGGGGCGGTGCCCCGGGCGGCGACGGCGTCCCAGGCGTGGCCGGCGACGTGGTGGCGCAGGGCCCGGGCGGCGCTCTCGTACTCGGGCAGGTAGGCGTCGAGCGGTGAGCCGCCGGCCCTGACGACGTTGCCCGGGGAGCCAGGCTGGGTGGTCATCGGGGCCAGGTAGAAGGCGGCGGCCAGCAGCAGGTAGGCCGTGTCCCGGCGGCCCACCGGCTTGCCGTCGAGGAGCTGGCCAGCCCGGTTCTGCATGGCCCCGTACATCTGACGGAGCGGCAGGTCGCGGTAGGGGTTGGAGGGCAGCTCTTGCATGCCCGGCATCGTAAGCCATGCCGCCGCTACGCTCGCCGCCGGCCCGGCCGCCAGGTGGTGTAGATCCTCTCCTGCCTGGCGGCGCCGCGGCCGCCGCCGATGGTGTAGCGGATCGGGATGGTCCGGCCGGGGAAGCGGTCGAACCGGGCGCGCATGTCGGGGTGGTCGTTGATGGTCAGCACGGCGCGGCCCTTGAGGCCGGCCATCGTGTCGGCCAGGGCGTCGTATTGCTCGATGCCGAACTCGCCGCCGTAGCCCTCGGTCTGCCAGTACGGCGGGTCGAGCAGGAACACCGTGCCGGGGGTGTCGTACTTGGCGATGCACTGCTGCCAGGGCAGGTGTTCGATGACCACGCGGTGGAGGCGAAGATGGGCGGCGCTCAAGTCCTCTTCGAGGCGCAGCAGGTTGATGCCCTTGGTGCCGCCCGGACCCACGCCCAGGGTCTGCCCCTGGACCTTGCCGCCGAAGGACAGCTTCTGCAGGTAGTAGAACCGCGCCGCGCGCTCGATGTCGGTCAGCGTGTCGACGTGCTGCAGCTGCGCCCAGCGGAACATCTCGCGGCTGGTGAGCGACCACCGGAAGTGACGCACGAACTCGTCCAGGTGCCGCGCGACCACGCGGTACAGGCGCACCAGTTCGCCGTGGGTGTCGTTGAGCACTTCGACCTTGACCGGCTCGCGCGCGAACAGCGCAGCCGCGCCGCCGGCGAACGGCTCGACGTAACAGGTGTGCGGGTTGTCAGAGAGCAGCGGCAGCAGGTGCTGCAGCAACCGGGTCTTGCCACCCGGCCAAGGGAACAGCGTGTTGGTTTTCGGCACGTTCTCAGCCTTTGCGATGTCGACCGGCCAAGGTGTCCGCACTCCCGCGGGGGTAGCAGGGGCCTTGGCCAACGGCACGCGGCTGTTCGCGTGTACTGCGGCGTCGCGTCGGCATTGCCGTGCCGGCGCGGCGCCCTTGTTCTATTGCTTGCTCTGGTTGTGGCTGACGATACGCATCAGCGGGTTCTCGCCGGCGAGCAAGGAATGACCGCCAACGCTGATGCGCACTACCTCACGCGCGCCCACCGGATGGCACTCGGTTACCACGTCCCAGACCAGGCCGCCTTCGCCGTGGTCGCGCAACACCTCCTGCCCGAGCATCTGGCTGGCGTACAACGTGGATCCGTCCCGCATCGTGAAGGGCGTGCTCTCCGACAGCACACACGCGGCGCCATTGGCGGTTGCGATGCGATAGCAGGGTTGAACGCTGACCGCATCCGCGAGCACGACAAGGCGCGAAACCTGGGCACCGGCCCCGGTCAGCACACCATCGATGGCCTGGCCAACCTCCACGGCCCCGGCGATCATGTGCCGGGAAAGGCACATGTCGACAGCCGGGCAACCAGTGCCACCGCCACCTCCGGTGGCCACTTCCGCGGTGCATCTAATATCGAAAACACCCGTGGATACGATCGCGCCACCGGTGATGCGGATCTCGACCACCACCGAATACTCGACGGTCGACAACCCCGTCGTGAACCGCTGCGACTTGACCGACAGCTGCCGCGCTGACGACAGCGCGACCCAACCGGTGGCCGTGTTGGCGACGACGCCAGCCGAGGCGCTACTCCGGGTTGGTGTGATGCGGACTTCGTAGGCGTCGCCGGCCCCGCTGCCGATCGGCGAAAACCAAGCGCCGCTGCTGGTCGGATAGCCGGTGCCGCTTCCAGTCCAAGTGCCGTCCGGGTTCACGTTGAACAGCACCGTCGCTTCGGACGATCCGCTCGCGCTCGCGAACCCCAGCAGCGTCTGGTAGACCGGCGAGGCGATGATGCCGCCGGCAGGCGCGTCCATCAGCAGCCGCCGGTGCAGGAGGCCCGGGATCATACGGCCTCCAGCATTCCGCCCAGGCGCCAGGTATTGGCGGCGACCTTGTACAGCACAACCACCGCTTCCTGCCCCATCGTGGCGGCATTGAACGCGGAGTGCTTCTTGATCGGGTTCACGCCGGATCCGGCAACAATGCTCACCTTGCCGACACCGGCCTGCACGATCTCGATCGCCGTGCCGACTGGAAGGTTCAACGTCGAGTCCGGCCGCACGGTGTAGGTCGCGGCCGCAGTGTGCGAAACCTGCACGACGCTTTCCGCGTGCGCCGCCTCGGTCTGCTGCGACGCACCCGACACCGACACCACGCTGCGCCGGATCTGGCTCGCGCTCAAGGTGCCTGCGTAGACCTTCTGCGCCAGCTGCTGCAGTGCCGCCTCGACGTCGCCGCCGGACAAGTAGTCGCCCGCGTCCGCGATAGAGACGCCAGCCGCGGTGACGGCCACGCCGCCACCGGCGATGAGCGTTGTGATCGCAGCCAGCAACTGGTTGTTGACGGCCTTGTTCATGTTGATGCCGGCAGCGCCCAGGACAGAGATGATCTCCTCCTGGATCGCATTCAGCCAGTCGGCTGTCACCTCGGTCGCAGGCGTCCCTGTTGCCGGGTTGCCTTCGGTGAACTTGTTGTTGCTGGTGGCACCTTGGCCATCGATACGATGCATGGGATTCTCTCGTGATGGGTCAGGCGGACCAGCTGCTCATGCGGTACTTGCTGGCGGCGTACTCGTCGAGCAGCGATCGCAGGTACGCGTTCTTGCTCAGGTCTTCATCGAACACCGCGAGGTGCCCGAGGTGGCCGACGTACTTGTTGCCCGCCTGGCTGTCGGTCCACCTGCCCAGGTTGGCATCGCCGGAAGGCGCGGCGACCCCGCCGACCGTGCCGATATCCGAGGATCCATCTCCGTAGAGCACCGCGGTGCCGTCGTCGATGTTGAACCCGCACATATAGTTGATCAGCTTCGTCTTGATCGAAGCGATGGCCAGGGTTGCCCCGGCGTCCAATGCAGCCACGGCCGTCGGCGCGATGTAGAAGTTCTGGTCCGCCGACAGACGATCGGAGAGCACGATGCACGAGCCGCTCCAGGAGCCGGGTGCATGCAGGAACATGTTGACCGACTGCTCGTTCTTTCCCGAGAACAGGCCCGAGGACAGCATCTCCCTGGAACCATCGAAGTAAGCACTCGGCACGCCGTTGACCGACGAGACGACAGGCGCCAATTCCGTATTGGCCTGCACGAAGTGCCGATCGTTTCCGGATCGGTCGTTGATCTGCATGATGCTGGAGCCGCTTACCACGACATCCGATGCATCGAAGAAACCACGCAACGTCGGATAGCTGAGGATCTCGGCCTCCAGCGCGGAGTAGTCGTAGTCGACCAGCTTCGGCATATTGGCGCCGGTGAACTTGGTGTCGAGACGGATGATCTTGCCCATGTTGGCTCCTCAGAAGATGTGCTTGAAGGCGACGCACCAGTTGTAAAGCGCGGCGCCGGTGTAAACGGAACTGTCGGGATCGGAATCGCGCAGGCAGCCGCGAGACCCGTCGATGTGGCCGGAGCTGCCGTTGGTGCCGTTGTGGATCGCATAGCTGAGCACTGCGTCCGCTGGCGGCGCGGCGCTCAGCGAGACGGTGACCTGGGAGTCTCCAGTCAACGCCACCGACTCGATCACGACCGCGCCGGCGTCCTTCAGGACAAAGCCGTAGTTACCGGGGTCAACGACCAGGTCGGTGTCGAGAACCAGCGGCCCCACCGGCACGTTGAAATCGATCACTACGTCGCTGCCGTCGAGCGCGATGTTGCTGGGACTGACCGGCCTCCAATCGAGGCCCTCGATCACAACACGCCGGTAGACCTTGGCGTAGTACTCGCCATGCAGGCGCTCGGAAACCGCGTCGATGTGGGCGTGGTCGACGTAGCCCAGGTGGTACTTCGGGCCGACCAGGAAGATGCGCGGGTTCGATTCCGATGCGAGCAGCTGCTGGAACGGCGAGACGAACGTGTCTCGGTTGGCATCGTTGGTGTAGCCGGAAGCCGACGACGTTTGGCAGAGCAGCAGCACGACCGGCTCAACCTGGCCGTTGGTGGCGGCGATGTCGGCGGAGAAGTCCGCGAGCAGCTCCTCGAGATCGGCGGCGTAACCGGTGTTGTAGGCATCGGCTTCGCCGTGGATCAGGAACAGCGCCCGCACCGCCGCGCGGCCATCGAGCGCAGCGCCATAGGCCACCTGCTGGATGTTGTCCGCGTAGGTCGTGTAGTTACCGCCCTTCTTGATGTCGTCGTAGCTGGCGCCGCCGTAGGCCTGCCCGGAGACCAGCAACACGCGATCGAGGGCGAACGAGAGCAGCTTGCGCGCGAAGCCGGTCGAGATGGTCTCGTAAACCGACTCGGCCAGCGGTGCGATCGTGGAAACGATGTCCTCGTTATCGGATCCGATGGGCCCGTTGCTGAACTTGAACGCGTTGGCCGGGTACGGAGGCACAGTGGTGATCGCCGCATTGGCGCCGCCCTGGGCGAGGCTCTGGCCGGTGATCAGGACCTGCTCGTACAGCGCGAGATCGGCATAGGCGCGTTGCTCAACGAGCCCTGCAGCATCCACCTGGTACTCGGCGACCAAGCCGCGCCGCCGCGACGACAGATATCGGACCTTCGCACCCGCAATGGCCGGATGCGAGTTATCGCCGGTCTCGGTCAGCTGCCTGGCAGCTGCACCGCCCTGAACGAGGAAGATATCGCCGGAGCTTTCATAGACCGTGCCGGCAATCGGAGCCTCGACACCCGGGAACTTCCCCACCAGCGTGCCATCGACTTTGATGCCGAACGCCACGTTGCCGTCTTCGTCCGTAACCGCGTAGGCCAGATCGAGATTGTTGGTCGCGCTCAACGGTCCCTCGCGACCAGCAGCCGAGACCACGCCGCCGGCACGCGTGACGCCGAAGCCCAGGCGGCCATCGGCGTCGACCACCCCCCAGGCCAATCGCTCGCTGTTGGATTCGCTGAGCCGTGCTTCCTCGCCGCCAGGTACCAGCATCGACCCGCGCCGGGTCAGCCCGAACCCAACCTGGTCCGCTTCGTCGGTGATGGCGAACACAACGTCGGGCTGCGAAGTGTGCTGCGACAGCGGCCGCGTGCCGCGTTGCGCAATTCGCGTACCCAGGCTCACTTCGGCCGCCTGCAGGTCGCGGGCCAGCGTGGCGTCGGCGTCGGCCAGCGTGCCCAGGTTGCCTTCCAGCACTGTCACCCGGTCGGCCGACTGCACCCAGGACCCGCTGCCACTGGCTCCGGTCTTGCGGTACGTGCCGTTGTTGGTCGCGGTGCTGTCGTTGGTCACAACCGCCAGCGCGCCAGCGGCATGGGCCAGGTCGGCATCCAGGGCAGCCTTGGTTGCAAAGCCGATCGAGCCGGAGGCCTGCGCCAGCTCGATCGTTTTCAGGTCGTCGTGCGTGGCCACGCCGCCTGGCGCACCCACGATGGCGCGGTAGTCCCGGCCGTTCTTGACCCCGTAGACCTCAAGGCCGTCGGCGTCCTCGACGAACTCCATCGCCCGGAGCGCCTTGCCGTTGATGGGAGAGATATCGTCTGTCATGTCGATGGGTCTCGAAGAAGAATGCTGGTCCCGTCCTGGTTCAATACGGGGCCGCCCTGCTCCAGGAGCAGGGCACCGCCGCCGAGCAGCCCGCCGTAGGCGAACTGAAGCTGCGTGTGTGCGGGCTTCACGCCCTGGATGCGGCATTCCAAAGCGTCATTGCCCCAGCGAGCGATGGGCTCGCCGGCGGCCGAGCGGCCGGCCCGGAAATGCGTCACCGTCACTTCGGCGCTGCGCACGCGCCAGGTGAACTTCCAGTCGCCGTTGCTCACGCGGTCGCCGGCCACCGAACGCCCCGCGCGGAATGGTTTGAACTCCTCGATCTCGACCTCGAACCCAAGCGAGGCCGCGACACGGGTGTAGTACTCCCGCGACTGGCCGCCGCTGCTCACCAGCTTCGACACCAGGTCCGCACGCCGCCCCTGCAGCGTGTCGCGCAACGTGCCGCTGCAGTTGTCAGGCAGGCCGGCCACGCCTTCCCAGTCGACAAGCATCTCGTTGGTGCTGGTCGGGATCGACTCGTCGACCAGGGCGTCGGCGCGCGCGTGCACGCGGGCGTACTCTTCGGCCGCCGCGTCCAGGTAGTGGGTCACCGTCGCGTCGGGCGAACGCGACCACGCCCGGCCCTGCGGCAGCAGTGCCTGCAGCTGCTCGCGATAGGCGGCTGCGGTCAGGCCCATGAGATCGTCCCGAGCGTCGGCATTTCGCCCGTGTCGGCGACGACATCGCCGGCGGGCACGGTGATGGTGTGGTCGTGCTCGCCGCTGGCCAGCGACACCGCTTCGTTGAGGTGGCTGAACAGCAAGGTGCCACCGGGCACCGACTCGCGCAGGAAGACATCGGCCAGTTCGGCTTCGATCGCCGCGCGCACCTCCGCGGAGTCCGGTTCGGCAGACAGGGTGATGTTGACCGGCAGCGCAACCGGCGCGACCACGAACACCTCGGCGGTCACCGGCCGGCGAGCGTCGATGTAGGCCTGCACCGCAGCGACTTCGGCGCTGTCGGGCAGGATGCCGGCATCGCCGTCGCGAACGAAGCGTACGGTCACCGTGCCGGCACCCATCTCCAGCGGCGACACCCACACGCGCGTCACGCCAGGCACTTCCAGCGCCCAGCCCGCATAGTCGAAGTCGGCGCCACCGTGAGGCGGCTGCTGGATGCGCGCCAGGACACGCGCACGCAATGCGGCGTCGGCCTCGACATCGGTTCCGCGGCTCAGCCCGCCAGCGGCCACGGTGGCGGCACTGGACACCCCGATGATCTGCGCGGCAAGCGCCAGGCGCGTGCCGGCGGTTGCGTTGCCGGCTTCGCCCGGCGTCCGCGCGATCACGGACAGGGTTGCGGTGCCCGCGGTGATCGTGCCGGCAGCGCTGGTTTCGTACTCCACGCCATCGGCACGCTGCAGCAGCACGCCCGCGGGGATGATCATCCCGCTGGCGCCGGTGAACACCACGCTGCCCATCGCCGCATCCGCACCCTTGCGGGCGAGCCCCCAGATCGAGGCGTGCCGCTCCAGCACCTCGGCCTCGGCCGTGTCCGGCATCACCTGCCGGGCGACGTTGTCGACGTATCCGTACAGGCCATGCATGCCGCCGGCCTGTGCGCGCGCCAGCACCGCCAGATTGCTCCGGCGCAAGCGCGCATCGGCACCAGGCAGGCGCGACTCGATGTCGGCACTGACCCGGTCGATGATGGCGGACAGCGAAGGACGGTTAAACGGCATTTTCAGTGCCCCAGAAGATCTCGAACCGGAAGCGGACCGGGCCGGCGACGGCGCGCTCCACCGTGACGGTCAGTGCAAGCACGCCCAGGCCCACGAACTGCGCGTCGGCCTCGACGTTGCGGGCGATGCCGTCGTCGACCAGCCAGCGCAGGGATTCGCGCGCGTAGTCGCGGGCGCGCTGCAGCACGACGGGCAGTTGTTTCTCGCGCGCCAGCAGCCAGAGCCGCGAACCGATCAGGTCGCCGTCGAACTCGGCGAAGCTGTCGCCCCACCAACCGCGACGGTGCTCGCTGCCGGCCGGCAGTACATCGCCGGCGTCGGCGAGGCGATCGGTAAACAGGCTCAGCGTGATGGCGGTCTCCAGGCCGTCGTCGACGGCCAGCTGCATGCCGCCCAGCAGCCAGTCGGCAGTCAACCCATCGGCAGAGATCCGGGTGCGCAGGTCCATCAGGACATCTCCTGCGCGGGCGCCTGGGTGCTGCCGGCACCGCTCTGCACGCCCGGATGCGTGTGCGCGTTGTACGTGTCGCGCATTTCCTGCATCGAACCCGAGTGGTCGGACACGTCGCCGTCGCAGGTGATGTCGCCCTGCACGTGCAGGTTGCCGGTGCACTTGGTCTCGGGCGCGTCGACGTAGACCTTGCTGCTGGCCACCACGTCGATGGTGCCGTCCTCGCGGACGTGCACGCGGTCGCCGTGCTGGTTGTAGATGCAGGTCTCGCCGGGCTTGAGGTCGACGCGGCGATAGCGGCGGTCGTCGGTGGCCACCACCACCATGTGGCTGCGCGAGCCGCCCACGGCCAGCGCGATCGCTTCGCAGTCGGCCAGCGGCACGCTGGTGAAGCCGTACTGCTGGAAGCGCTCGACCTCGGCGCGTGCCTCGCCATCGAGCAGCACGACCTGCACGCCCTGCAGTTTGGCGGCGTCGTTGACCAGCTTGATGATGGCGCGGCTGACGATCAGGCCGACGCGCCGCTGCACCGTGGCCAGCCCGCTCACGCGTCACCGCCTACGGAGAAGACATCGTCCGACTTGTCGGCCCGCTTGCGCCCGCGACGCCGCGGCGCGTTCTTGCGGTCGGCGATCGGCAGCAGGGTGTAGGCATCGGGCGGCGTCAGCACCAGCTCGGCGAACGTGCCGCTCTGGTCGACGACCAGGTCGACGTCGCGCACCAGCAGCTCGCGATCGATGCGCGCGGTCGGCGCGGCCAGGCGCACCAGCTGGTTGGGCGCCCACAGGCCGCTACCATTGGACCAGCCCTGCACGCGCACGGTGGCCGTCAGGGCGCGCGCGGCGCGCACGCTGGCTTCCCACCTGGCCCGCTTCTGGAAGCTGGCGATGTCGCCCTGGTCTTCGACCAGGACAACCTGCGGCCGGTAGCGCACCACGCCGGCGTCGTCGGCCGTGGCCTTGATCTGCGCCGCGCTCGCGCCATTGGTGTCGTCGTCGCCGCTGCGCTGGCCGATGACCCGGTACTTGCTGAACCGCTGCGACGCGTCGTTGGCCACCTCGCAGCTGAGCAGGTTTTCGCCCTCGACCAGCGAAACGCCGGCCTGGGCCGCGGGCGTGACGCCGACGACCAGCCCGCCGCGGCCATCGCTGAGCAGACGCACGCCACGCTGGCGCGCCGCGCGCTCGATGCAATCGAACGCGGTCTCCCCTGGCTCGATGGCGTAACGGTCGAAGGGTGCGCCCACGTCGCCGGCGACCGAGACCTGGATCCCGAACGGCTTGCACAAGTCGCGCGCGATCTGGGCGATGGACGCATTGCGCCATTCGCCCTTGCCGTGCTCGGCCGCGCAGTCGACCAGGTCGCCGGTGGCATCGCGGCCGGACACCGTGTTGCCGTGGTTGTGCGCGTCGTAGCTGATCGCGGCGCGATCGATGTGGCCGGTGATCAGCGTCTGGCCGTCCACGCGCACGGCGCAGGCGTCCTGCGCGCGCACCTCCAGCGGCGGCACGGTGGCCGACCAGCGCTCGGCCACTCCGAGGTCGAAGGTGCCGGCGATCTCCTCCAGGCCACGATGGACCCGGATGCGGTTCCAGCCGGCGTGCGCGCGGCCGGCGACGATGAGCTGCAGGTCAGCCATTGACCGGCACCTCCAGCGCATGGCCCGCCGGCACGAAGCCTGGATGCACGATGCGATTGCGCGCCAGGATGTCCGCTTCGAGCGTCGCGTCCTGGTAAAGCCGGTGAGCAAGCACCAGCGCCGGCAGTGTGGTGACTGGCGTCACCGCGACCAGGCGGGCGAGATCGGCCCCGCGCGCCGCGATGTCGCGCACGACGGCAGCGCGCAGCGCGCTCAGCGCGTCGAACACGCGGTCGTCGGTCGTGGTGTCGGCGACGGTATCGATCTGTGCCACCACGCTGTCGCGCACCGCGACGGCATCTTCGTAGTCGGTGAACTCGATGTCGGCCACGGCGCGAGCGCGCTCGATCGCCACGCTGGCCTGCAGGTAGGGAATCAAAGCGGCGCGGCATTGCGCATCACGCCGCCGCGTTGCCGTGGTCAAGGGCAGCGGCGCCTCGCCCTGGCCAATGCTGGCCAAGCCACCGAACACCCGCACGGCCGTGCGGCCGTCCAGGCCGATGCGCATGGTGTCGACCAGGTTGCCGATCTCGTTGGTGAATGCCATGCCGTTGCGCAGCAGGCTGCCCAGGTCGGGCGACAGCGCATCGAGCAGGCCGAGCACGCTGCCCCGGCCGCTGGCGACGCCAGCGATCGGGCCGATGACATTGCGCACCTGGTCGAGGAATGCGCGCGCACGGTTGATCGACAGCTCCTGCGCCCACGCGGGCAGGTTGTCCAGGCTGAAGCGCGACAGGAACCCCGCGATCGCGGTGCGCTTGCCGTCATCGGCGACCGCCTTGAGGACGTCCTGGGTGGCGACCTGCGAAGCAGGAAACCGCGCCTCGCCGCTCTCGATGCAGGCGAAGTTGATGCGCGCCATTCCGCCTTCGGTATCGGTCTGCTCGACCGTGACACCGCTGCCGCTGATGCTGACGGTGAGCTCGCCGTACTTCGGGTGCACCAGCTTGCCGGGGCCAGCCTGCTCGATCGCGGCGATCAGGCTGTCCAGCGTGGTCAGGTAGTCGTCGCCCAGGACGAAGCCGACGATGCGGATCTCGCGCGCCTTGCGGCCGAGGTCCTCGCTGTAGGGCAGATCGCGGAACGGGAACTCGTGCAGCACCGTGCGCCGGCCGAAGGTGGCGCTGTCGCTGACGGTGTGGAACTCGACGCCGCGGAAGCTGGCCCGGCGCAGTTGGTCGCGCCAGCTCACGCATCACCCCCGCGGTCCGCCATCGCCCGGCCGGTGCGATAGGTTGACGATGAACCGCTGCGGACGTTGACGAAGTCCTTGCCCACGGTGCGCGTGCGCACGGTGGTGAGGTTGTCGTTGACGTTCACGTCGACGATCAGCTGTTGTTTGATGTCCTTGGCGCCGGCGATCGCGTTGTTGACGATCTCCGGCAGCGCAGGCAGGAAACCCTTGGCCACGATGGCGCCGATCGAGTTGTCCACGCGCGGCAGGTACGCCTGCAGGCCCTTGCTGATCAGCGTACCGATGCCCCAGCCGGCGGCGCCCGCGACGCCGACGCCGCCGGCCGTCATCGCGGCGCCGCCAGTGCCCATCGTGGCGAGCGTGCCCACGCCCACGGTGCCGGCGGCGGCGCGGAGAATCGCGCCCGTCCCCACGCGCCGCGCCACGCCGCCAGCAGCGCCCCCTGCAGCGCCAGGCAACAGGCCGCCGGCGCCGCCGCCCAGCAGACCAGGCGCGGCGCCGACGATGAACACCGGCGTCGCGGCGCCGGCTTTCTCCAGCGCGGTGCCCATCGCCACGCCGCCGGCCAGGCTGCCCGCGCCACTGAGCAGGCGGCCGGCCAGGCCGCCCAGGACACGCTTGAGCACGTAGCCGCCGGCCACCGTGGCCACGCCCGTGCCGATCAGCCCGGCGTTGCTCAGGCCGCTGCCCTCGCTGCCGTCGCCCAGGGCCTTGGCCAGCACCTTGGTGTAGACGTCGTTGATCGGCTGCGCGAACGCGTCTGCAGCGTCCTTCAAACGGGCTTTGAGGCGGCCGGTCTGGTCGACGGCGTTGGCGATCGCCGCCGGCAGGTCGCGTTCGATGGTGCCGCTGGCGCCGCCGATCTCGCTGGTGAAGCGCACGACCTTCGATAGCGAGTCGCCCGACAGCAGCGTGCGCAGGCCCTTGATGGTGTCCAGGTCCGCATTGCCGAACGCCTTGGACAGGAAGCCTTCGCGCTGGGCGTCGGTCTTCATGCCGTCCATGATCTTCTTCAGGTCGGCCAGCGTTTCCAGCGGGTCGCGGCGCGCGCCGGTCTTGTTGTCGAAGAAGCGCACGCCCGTGGCCTTCTGCGCGGCGGCCATGTAGCGGGCGTTGGTGAACAGCCGGATGGTGCTGTCGGCCAGCGTGGCCAGGCGCTCGGGCTGGCGCTCGATCATCGACAGGCCTTCGATGAACGCCAGCGTCTGGTCGAAGCTGAAACCGGCGCCCTGCGCGTTGACACCCACGCGCGCGAAGATGCTGCCCAGGTTCTCCAGCTCGGCGTTGCCCAGGCGACCGGCGACGGTCATCTTGTCGAGCAGGTCCAGCGCCATGCGCGGCTTGGCCAGGTCGAAGTCGAACGCGGTGCTGGCCACGCCCAGGGAACCAGCCAGCGTGTCAGCCTGCGCGCCGGTGACCGCCATCGCCTTGTTGATCCCGCCCAAGGTCGCGCGCGCCTCGCCCCACTGCAGGCCGGACTGCACCAGGACATCGAAGCCCGCGGTCAGGTCGTCGGTGGCGCGGCCGGTCTGCCCCGCCATGCCGAAGAGCTCGCCGCGCAGGCCGCGCACCTGCTGCTGGGTGGCGCCGGCGGTCTGGCCGATGCGGGTCAGGGTCTTGTCGAGGTTCGCCGACTTGACGATCTCCGCACCCACCGCGAACCCGGCGCCGAAGCTGGCCAGCTTGGCGCCGGTGCTGGTGAGGAAGTTCTGCAGCTCCCCCATCTCGCGCACCACCGCGCCCTTGAACGAGCGCGTGCGGCGCTGAGCGTCCGCCAAGCCACCCGTCCAACCCTGGGGGTTGAGCGTGAGGCGGGCGGCAAGGGCGAGAGAGCTACTCATTTGGTGGTGGCGTCAACGATGGTCTGCAGGTAGTGGTTGAACTCGGAAACAGGAAGGTCGCGAATCTCGCGCCGCGACCATCCGGTTTTCATTGCGATGAGCAGCACGGCGTCCAGGCGCGGCTTCAGCCGGGCTGCTGTTCTTCCCCCTCGGCTTCGAGCTCCGCGCGGGCGGCGACCATCTGGTTGAGGTCGGACGGGTGCAGGCGGCCGAGCATCGCCACGGTGAACGGCCCGGTGAACTCGCCGATGCGCACCAGCTGCTGCGCGACCAGGGCAGCCTGGAACGTGATGCTCTTGCTCGAATCCGCGCCCGAGGCCTCGGCGGCGAAATAGTCGGCCGCCGTGCACTGGCGCAGCTCGAACTCCTTGTGCGTGGCGTCGCCGACCTTCAGGCCCTTGCGCAGCGTGCCGGTGCCCACGGCCTTGTCCTGGCCCATCAGCGCACCTCCTCGCACGGGATGCCTTCGTAGACCAGCGACCAGCCCTCGTTGCCCAGCACCGGCGGGTTGGTCAGCCAGGCGTTGCCGCAGGCGTACACCTGGCCGGTGTCGGTCTCGAACACGTAGCTGATCAGCTGGCCAGCCTTGAAGTCGCCGACGCCCGTCTGCGTGCCGTGGCTGACGGTGCAGTTGAGCACCGACTGCTTGGGCGCGGACGACGGCCCGAGGATCTCGTTGCTGCCGATGACGGTGGTGGCGGTTTCGCCGCCGACGTCGAGCGTGGCGCCCGGCATCGATTCCAGGCGGCTGCTGCCGAGCTTGATGGTGACTTTGCCGAGGCGGCGCGTGGTGGACATGGGGGCTCCTTACAGGCGGAACTGGATCAGGCCAGCGAAGATGCGCAGCTGGTTGACCACGTTGGGCGGGATCAGCGCGTCGATGCGGTTGGCATCGGTGGCGTTGCGTTCGACGATCAGGTCGGCCTTGAACTGCTCGAAGCCCTCGACCAGGCCGGCGCCTTCCCACTCCCGAAACAGGTGCAGGATCTCGGCCTTGATCAGCTTGGGCGTGGCCACCGCCTGGCCAGGCGCGAACAGCGTGCCGTCGTCGGCCAGCTTGTGGCGCGGGTAGCGCAGCGCGATGCGGGCGCGCAGCGTGGCGCGCAGGTAGGCCAGCGTGCGCACGGTCTCGATGTCCAGGTAGCTGACATCGGCCTCGCCGGTGGCGCTCTCCTGGTACGTGGTGATGAAGCGCTCCACGCGCACCACGTCGCCGGCGTCCACGGTAGTGGTGGCGATGCCGTCGTGCAGCAGCAGGTCGCGCTCTTCGCGGGTGAAGCGGTCGGCCGAGGCGGGCGCGAGCAGGCCCGGCAGCGGCAGCGTCTGGCGCGGGCGCGCGGGATCCGGCTCGGCCGCGTCGACCGCGCCACAGACCGCAGCCCAGATCCACGCCGGCGTCGGCGACTTGCCGGCGGCGACCAGGGTCAGGTGCGGGCTGTTGCGCGCGTCGCCCAGGGTGACCAGCGCGGCGTGCGTGCCCGAGACCGCGGCGAAGGCATGGCCCTCCAGCTGCACCATCGGCCCCCAGCGGTCGGCGAGCTCGGCCTCGATCGCGGCCAGGTTGGTGGCGTCGTTGTAGGCGACCACCACGGTGGCGTACTGCGTGTCGGCCATCGCCGCGATCGCGGTGGCGATGTCCGGGTTGCCGGTGCCGCCGGACATCGCCACGAAGGTGGCGCCGATGCCGGCCGGCAGCAGCTCGCCCAGGGCGTAGTTGGCGCGCAGGTCGATGCCGTTGCCGCTCTCGCCCTTGTGGCGGGCGGTGATGTCCACCAGCGAGGTGTCGCTGCCGTTGACCTCGGCGGTCACCGGCAGGTGCGTGGCGGCGTTGATCGCCGCGGCCGTGGCGGTGGCCAGCTGCGCAGCGGTCATCGCCGCGGTCACGCCGACCTGCACGCGCACGCCGCCGATGTACAGGTTGAGCGTGCCGGCGGCCGTGGCCGGGCCGGTGAACGCCACGCTGCCCGCGGCCGCGGCGCCGGCGCCCAGGTCGTCGAGCGCGATCGCGGTCACGTCGCTGGTGCCGTTGGCGGCCTTGAACGCCGCCAGCATCGCGGCAAGCATCGAGCCGGCGCCGAACGCGGCCTCGGCCTGGGCGGCGGAGAGGATCCGCGTGGGCACGCCGGCATCGACGTTGCCGGTGGCCAGGCGCTGGCCGATGACCAGGACCTTGTGCGCGACGGCCGGCAGCCCGCGCAGGGCGCGCGAGTTGTCGAACTCGATGTACTGGCCCGGCGTGCGGATGTCGATCGGGATGGCGTTGAAGCTGATGGTCATCGGTTACTCCTGGGCGCCGCTGGCGGCGGCACGCTTGGTGGACTTGGCGGGTGCGGGGCGTGGCGCCTTGCCGAACGACACGTCGCCGTCCTGGATGCGGCGCCACCAGTAGCCGGTCATGCGGATGCCGGCGCCTTCGGCCGGCAGCGCGTCGCGGGTGCCAGGGATGCGCACGCGCAAGCCGGGCTTCGGGACGATGTACGAGTAGTCGGTGGTCATTGCGGCAGCTCCACGTGGTCTTCGGCCTCGGCCTGGCCATCGGCCGGCGCCAGGTCGAACTTGTCGTTGAAGGTCTTGAAGTCGTCGAGCGTGGCGCCGCCGGTTTCGTCCGGCGCGATCGACATGCGCAGCTCGAACTCGGCGCCGTACAGCGATGCGCCCTGTTTCTCGACCGCGCCGCTGAACAGGTTCTGCACGTCGGTGCAGAGCATCTGGTCCTCCCCTGGCACCACGTGCTGGTGGAACAGCTGGGTGCAGATCTCGATGATTTCGTAGGCGCCGATCTCGCGGCTGTCGCCGTGGCGCTGCGCCAACTCCCCGCTGGCGTGCGCGGTGACTGCCATCAGCCCCCACCTGGCGTTGATCACCAGGCCGTCGTCGACGGTGGTGTCGCGCGGGCCGCCGCCGAACACCACGAACAGGCCGGGCGCCAGGCGCAGGATGCGGCGGAAGGTGTCTTCGTCCCAGTCCGCGGGCAGGCTTTCAACGGCCTTCAAACGGTTGCCGAAGCGGGCCTTGGCCGTGTCGATGATGTGCTGCTCGACGCTGGCGATGCTCATCCGGTGAAGTCCTTGAGCTTGTCGCGGTTGAACACCGGCTCGCGCGCGGAATACTCCGGCGCGCCGGCCGCGCTCGGCGGCGCATTGCCCTCGGGGTCGGTGCCCAGCTGCACGCTGCCCTTGGCCACCAGCTCCAGGAAGCGGATCGCGTCCTTGTAGCGCTGGGCGACGTACTCGGTCGGGCGGTCGTCGAACAGGTGGTACCTGGCGATGTCGCAGGCGACGCGCTGCAGCGCGGCCGGGACCGGATTGAGCGGCAGCGTGTAGCGGCCGACCAGGTAGCTGTTGATCTCGGCCTCGGCGTCGCCGAGCTTGGCCGCCACCACGTCCACGTCGATCGCGCCGGTGTTGGCGCGATCGCTGAGCTGGATGACCTCGGTCTCGCCGAAGCGATCGACCAGGTCCTGCTGGGTGGCGTAGGGCATGGCGGGCCAGCTCGCTTACTTGGCGCCGCCGGTCGTGGCCGGATCCTTCGGCGGATCCTGCTTCTCGCCACCCTTGGCCGAGTCCTTCTTCGGGTCCTTGGCCTTGGCTTCCTTCACGAGCTCCAGCTCGCCGCGCGCCAGGGCGTCGGCCGCGTCGCCGGCCGACATCTCGACCTCGCCGGTGCGTTCGATCTTCTTCCCGACCTTGATGGGGCTGAGCACCTTGTACTTGGGCATTGCTTCTCTCCTGGGAGGGCTTGCGGAAATCGGCCCGGCCAAAGCCGGGCCGATCGGGCGCAGGGATGACAGCGGGGCCGGCGGTTACTGCGCGGCGCCGGCGTCCTTGATCACGAACCCGGCGACCATGCCGCTGAGCACCGGCGTGGCGTCGTTGCTGACGCCGTACACCCAGGACTTGGTGCTGTTGTCCCAGTACGCCTGCTCGACCGAGGGCATGCCCGGGATCGCGTAGGTGTAGCCGTAGCTCGGCTGTGCGGCGTTGCGGCGCCCGTCGCTGCGGCCCGGGGCCACGTAGGCGATGACCACGTCGTTGCCCCACACGTCGCCGAAGTCGTCGTCCTGGCCGGTGGCCACGACGGCCTCGCCCACGACCACCTTGCCGACGTTCCACAGCTTGGCCAGGAGCTCGGCGGTCACCGAGTCGCGGCCGGTGTACTTCAGCCGGTCGAGGATCTTGGCGTTGAACTGGCAAGCCGCGAACGCGGTGGCCGAGAGCGCCACGGTGTTGCCGCGCACGCCGATCGAGCTGCGGATCGCCTCGACGCCGGACTGCACGTCGACGCTCGGGTCGCTCGCGCTGCCGGTCCACTTGCTGGTGCCGGTCAGCGTGACCTTGTGATTGGCGTCGTAGTTGCTGGCGTCGCGGGCGATCTGGGCCGAGTCGTACTCGTGCTCCAGCTCGATCGCGTCCAGGGTCACGTCGACGGCGTCGCTGGCCAGGTCGATGCCGGGCACCTGGCTGGCATCGCGCATCAGCTCGCGCGGCACCTGCGCTTCGAGGGCGGCCGGCACGATGGCGTAGGCCTTGCCCTCGTAGCCGAAGACGATGCGCTTGGTGGCGCTGCCGGGCGCGCGCTTGGTGTTGTAGAGGCGGAACGCGGACTTGTCGAACTCGATCACCTTGCCGCCGTAGGCGGCGACTTCGGCGACCGGGAACAGGGCCTTGGCGATGTTGCCCGGCCGGACGTAGCCGCGCGCGTGCTGCGAGAGGATCGGGTCGACCACGCGGGTCTGGCCGGGAGTCATCTGGGGCATTTCGAAAACCTCTTGAAAGGGCGTGGAAGAGAAGCGCGCGTGAGAGCGCCCGCCAGCCTTGTCAGGCGATGGTCGGGGCGTTCGGGATCAGCAGGATCTCGATGGGATCGCCGTCGGCGGACGCGGCCTCCAGGGCCTTACCGACCGCGGCACCACCGGACGCCTGGGTGATGGCCTTGCCGTCGGTGCCGACCTGGACGTAGGCGCCCGCGGCGATCGCGGCGCCGGCGGTGACGACCGCGGTGCCGGCGACGTCGACCGGGACCAGGTCGCCGATCGCGGCGTCGGTTGCGGCCACGCCGTCGGCGTTGCCGGCAGCGGTGGCGACGGCGCCCGCGGTCGTGACGAAGCGCTGGGCCGTCAGCGCGGCAGCGGCGAGGATCGTGAGGGTGAGCAGGGAATGCTTCTGGGACATGTCGATGCGCTCCTGGCGCGAGTGCGAAGGGTCAGCGGGTGGCGAAGGCCAGGCGGGCGGTCAGGCGCCGCCCACGGCCTTGTAGGCGTCGACGAACGACACGCCGGCGTGCGTGGCCTGGTAGGCCAAGGCCTTGCGGTGCAGCTCCAGGCCATCGGCGCTGACCACCGTGCCCTGCGGCGCGGCGAAGCTGGCGGCGCCGGCCTCGCTGTCCTCGGCGTGCGACTTCTCGTTGAAGTCCATGCGCTGAGGCAGGCCGGCGAGCAGCTCGCGGAAGAGCTCCGCGGCGGGCTTCTCGATGGTGTCGTCGCCGCTGGCGAACGAGAGCGGCGCGGCGGTGGGCAGGGCGAGCAGCAGCTCGACCACCGGGGCCTTGTCCTTGGGCAGCAGCTTGCCGTCCTTGACCAGGCCGTCGGCGAACTCGGCCGCGTCGTCGCGGCGGGCCTTGGTCTCGCGGTCGGCCAGGGCCTTCTCGCGCTGCTCCAGGGCGGTGGTGTCGTCGGCGATCTTCTGCTCGCGCGCGGCGAAGTCGGCGGGGGTGTTCTTGTCCTGCGGCATGTCGGGGACCTCGATGGTGGTGATTTCCTCGGCGCCGGCCGGCGCCGCGTAGTGACTCGTCGGCGACGGCTCGCGGGAGGCTTCGCGGATGGAATCGATCAGGTAGGTCGGAAAGGCCAGGTTGGCCTTCTCCAGGCCATTGCTTTCGATCTCGCGCTCGCGCAGGCCGCGGAAGAGATCGGCGATGTAGCCGAACACCCACCAGCGGATCGGCTCGGCAAACTCGACGAAGCCGGTGGTGTCGCCGGCGAAGTTGACCTCCTTGAGGCCCTTCACCGCCGGCACCGCGCCGCCCAGGAAGCCGACGTGGCGCAGGGCGTACTTGCCGGGCGTGGGGTTGTCGCTGCCGTCGGGCAGGAAGATCGAGGCGCTGCGCTTCTTGAAGCGGCCGGCGCGGACCATGTCTGCGAAGTCGGCGTCGACCTGGTGCAGCTGCGCCGACAGCACGTCGCCGTCTACCTGCAAGCCGCGCACCCAGCCGAAGGCCGGGGTGTTGTCCTTGGGGTGGCCGATGACCACGGGCGCCTCGTGGAGCGCCGGGTCGTAGCCCGCGGCGATGTCGGCCAGGTCCTGGCGGGAGAACTCGATGGTGCGGCCGTGCATGTCGGTCTGGCGGCCGGCACGGAAGATCTCGATCACCTGGGCGCCGTCGCCGGCGATGTCGCCGGTGGCCTGGGAGGATGCGGTAGCGCTGGCGGGCTTCGTCATGGCCCGGCCAGATTCGCCGGGGGCGGCCTGCCCGTGGGATTAGCGCGTGCTAAAGATTGCAGCTGGCACAAGGGCCGGCCGCGGGCGCTGGTCAGGAGGTGCCGGCGGCGATCGCCGCGGCGCCGCTCACACTACCGGTTTGCGGCCGATTCGGGCAACTGGCGGCAAAGGCGGCCGGGCCGAGACCCCAGGACCCCCTTCAAAACCGTTTCAAATCGTCGCAGGCGGCCGACCAGCCCTGCCAGAGGCATCCACGTGGCGCCCAGGGGCCTCCAGCGGCCGCTGGGGGCCGCACAGGCGGTCGTCACTTTTGGGCCGCTTCGGTGATGCGGCGGCGCAGGATGGCCAGGATCCCGTCGACGTCGGCCTGGCCGAACCCGGCGAAGCGCCGCGCCGGCCGGAACATCAGCCGGCGGTGGGCCTTGACCATCGACGCGCGCACCGAGAAGGCGCCGCGCTCGCCGTAGTCGCGCCGGATCATCCGGCGGTGCGCGCCGACGTTGACCACCTTGAGGATGCCGAAGTGGTTGACCGCGGCATAGACCACGTTGGTGCCGGCCTCGGCGTAGTCGCTGCCGGCGCGCCAGGTGAGCGAGCGGAACAGGCGGTTGGTGTCGCGCAGGGTCTGGCCGCCGCGTGCCTTTGCCGCCTTGCTGGGCACCCACGGCTTGCCGTCGGGATCCACCTGGCGGCGGAACCGCATCTGCATCGCGGTCTTCATGTACCGCCCGATCGACGCCATGATGCTGCGCCCCTCGCGCCGCGGCAGCTGGCGCAGGCGGTCGAGCCAGGCGAGTACCTGGGCGTCGTCGAGGTCGATGCGGGCGTCGGTCATCGCGTGCCCTGGTCGAATGCGGCGCGCTTGTCGGCCGCCAGTGCGCGCAGCTGCGCCTGGCGGTCCTGGCCGGGGTTGTAGGCAAAGCCGGGGTCGATGCCCAGCGGCACCTGCATGACCTCGCCGGTGCGGCGGTTGGTCCACTCGCGCGTCTTGACCGGTGGCGCGGTGTCGGGCGCGGACTTGCCGGCCAGCGCCAGCTCATCCTCACCGAGCTGGATCACGCTGCAGCGGCAGTTCCAGCCGTTGGGCGGGCGGTGCGTCTGCCACCAGGGATCGTCCCAGCGCAGCACGGTGCCGTCCCAGGCGCGGTGCTGCTCGCGCGTGCGGTTGTCGTCGACGGCGTCGTACATCAGGTAGGGCGCGTCCTCGGCCGCGTCCTGGATCTGCTGCCACTCGCCGGCGGCGTAGGCCGTCATCATGTTGGTGCGGAAGATCGTCTCCAGCCGGCGCGGGCTGCCCAGCTGCACCAGCTGCTTCGCGCCGGTCTCCGGATCCGCCTGCTCGCGCACGCCCCACCAGCCGGCGCTGACCAGGCGCGGCGTGATCTGCGCCTTGAACTGCTGCAGCGTCAGGCCTTCGGCCATCGCCTGGTCGACGGCGTCGCGCACGTCGGACAGCAGGTCGAGGTCCACCATCTTCGCGACGGTGAACGCGATCTCGTGCTCCTGCTGCCACACGTCCTGCCAGGCGAACGAAGCCAGCAGGCCCTTGTCGCGGAAGAAGGCGACGGCCTCTTCGGGAGCGAGGTCGAAGGCGGCTTGAACCGGCATTGATTGTCAGCCGGCGAGTTCGTGCAACGCGTCGCGGAGGCGGAAGCCCAGCAGCGGCCAGATCTTGTTTACGGCGTTCTGCCGCGCGATCTGGCGCCCGATGTCGCGGTCGTAGTTTTCCGGGCTGGCGCAGGCGGATTCGCCGGTGACGGTGAAGCCGTTGCGCAGCACAAGCACGCAGAAGGTCAGCTCCTCCAGCGAGGAGGCATTGCCGGCCGGGCTGGTACCCATCTCCGATTCCCCGCGCACGCCATCGCCGGCCGTGAAGTAGAACTCGCTGGTGATCTCCGCCTCGATGTCGGCCGGCGTCACACGCGGCGCGTTGAGGCCCTTGTCCTGGATCTGTTGCTCGACGTCTCGATCGTCCATTTCACTTCTCCTTGGGAAGCCGGCCCAGCAGCTGCGCGCCAAAGCCGGCGCGGGCGATCGCCTCGACGAACTCGCCCTGGGGATCCGCGTCGGCCAGCTCCACGATGCGGTCGCGGAAGTCGGCCAGGTCATCGGACTGGTCGAGCAGCACGCGCAGCTCGCGGATCCGCGGCGCGACGAAGGCGTGCCAGTTGCTGCTGGCGTCGGTGGCGCCGGCCTCGATCGCGTCGAGGCGGTCCTGCGCGTCGGCCTTCAGGCGCGCGATCGTGGGCGCGTCGGCGAACTCCACCGGCGGCTCGGTGTCCGGCACGGCAGGCGCGCCAGGCGCGACCGGCGGCGGCTCGGGCGCCTTCTCCTCCCAGTGGTCGCCGTAGGTCTCGCGCACGTAGTCCAGGCCGGGCTTGAAGCCCATGTCCATCACGGCCTTGTCGCGCTTGGCCAGCTCGTTGGCGTCCTCCGGCTCCTCCACCTGGCGGAACACGCGCGGCGGCTCGGCGCCGGGGAAGTTGAACATGGTCAGCCAGCGGATCGGGCCGAGGTTGAGGCTCTCGCACACCAGGTCCGCGTCGGCCTTGACGATGTCCTGGCGTACGTCCATGTGCACCTCGGCCTGCGCCTTGCTGCTGCCGTTGTCGGTGGTCATGGTCTGGCCGAGGATCGCCTTGCTGATCGTCTCGTCCATCGTGTCGTGCAGGACCTTGTAGTCCGCCGTGCCGCTGCGGGCGGCTTCGAGGAGCTCGCCGGTCATGCCCTCGGGGAAGATCACGGCGCTGTCGGTGCGGATCGCGGAGAGCGCCTGCAGCAGCTTGTTCTTCTCGTCGGCCGTGGCGTTGACCGGATAGGTGCCCTTGGCGGTCGGCGCGGCGAACTTCTCCAGGAACGTCAGCCAGAAGGCGATGCCGTTGCGCTTGAACAGCGTGGGCCAGTAGCACCAGTGGCCCAGGCCCGTGCCGTAGGGCTCGTCGTCGTGGTCGGCGCCGGTGGCCACGTGCCAGAAGTACGGTGCCAGGCACGGCTCGCCCTCCAGGGCGTTCTGCACGGTGAGCATGCGCAGCTCGCCGTCGGCCTTGAAGCGAAAGCGGCGACGGTCGCGCACCTTGATCGCCTTCCAGCCGAGCAGCCCGTCCTTGACCTCGTAGATGATCTCGGACACGGCGTAGCCGTAGAAGACGCTGTAGAGCATCTTGTCGGTGAGGTTGTCGAAGCCCACCGCCTTGATCTGCCGCTCGATCCAGTCGGCGGCCTTCTTGTCCACGCGGCGATCGCTGGCGGCTTCCACCGTCCATTCGCAGCTGGTCACGGCATTGCGGCGCTGCTCGAAGCACGCCTTCACCTGGGGATCGCTGAGCACCTGCTCGTAGATCAGCAGGTCGCCGGCGCCGCGCACGCGCAGCACGCGGTCGGCGGGCACCAGCAGCGGGCCGACGAAGGGCCGGGTGATGTCGCGGCCGTCGGCGCTGGTGGCGACCTCGCGGCCGATCTCCGGGCGGGCGATGGTCATGTCGTTCATTGGCCGAATCCTGCGAAGTCGTTGCGGCCGCCGATCGTGCCGAAGCCAGTGTCGGTGGCGATGGCGCGGCCACCGATGAAGTCATCGGCTACGCGCTGGCCGGCGTTGGTGCCGCTGGAAAGGAACTCGATCGGGACGAAGTCTGCGCGGGCCACGCTGTTGGCCAGCACCAGCGAAATCGCGCCGTCGCCGTGGCGCTTGCCGCCTGCTTTGCTGGTCGTCCGCTTGTCGGGCACCTTCGGCGTGCCCTTGACGTTCTGCACAGCGCGCAGGTCGTCCATCCAGTCGCCGGTCTTCGGCAGGCCCGACACGGTGCCGTCCTGCAGGTCGGCCTTGAGCTTGGGGAAATTCTCGCCGTAGAAGCCGTCGTTGATCATCACCTGGGCGATGCGGCTGCCGTAGCGCTGCGCAGCCACTTCGCCCAGGTACATGCCATTGCCGGTGGAGTCGTGCGCGCCCGCGCGCAGCCGCGGCAGCCGGTCGGCCACGTAGAACAGCACCTGCTTCTGCTGTTCGAACGGCACCTTGCGCAGCTCCAGCACGAACGGCACGCGGCGCAGCAGATGATGGTCTTCGACAAGCGGCGTCATGATCGACAGGTCTACGTGGCGCGCGAAGTCCCAGCCGTACACGATGCCGCGGAACTCGCCGCTGCAGACCTGCAGCCGCTGCAGATGCGGCAGGACCTGGGCGTCCAGCCACTCGTTCACCTGGCCCACGCGCACGGACTCCGGTTCCATCTCGAAGCCTTCGGGCAGCGACAGCGACAGCACCGGGGTAGCGGCGTCCATGCGCGACTCGATCAGGGCGCGCGACAGGTAGGCGCCGCCGCTGTTGCGCGGCACGCAATCGAGCTCCTCCTCGGCCGCGTCGCCGTAGGTGCCGTAGATCTCGGTCACGAAGGCATCCTCGGCATGCTGCGACCACTGGCGGCCAAGGCGCAGGCAGATGCGGCGGTAGAGCCCCTCCTTCACCGCGTCCAGGAAGGTGACCTTGTGCACGCTGCCGTTGCGCTTGCCGCCGCGGATCTCCTGGATCACTTCGTTGAAGGCGTTGTCGGCGCCGTCGTGGGTGGAGATCAGGCGCACCTTGCCGCCCCAGATCAGGAACGCCACCGCGGCCTTGATCAGCTCCGGCAGGTCGTCGACGAACGCGGACTCGTCGCCCACCAGCACGCCCTGGCGGCCGCGCAGCTTTCGCGGGCGGCTGGCCAGGGCGACGATCTTGTTGCCGCTGGCAGGGAACCGGATCGTGTAGGTCTTGATGTGCTTGTCATCGTCCTCTTCGTCCCAGAAGCCTTCTTCCATCGCGCCGGCGGCGTGGTTGAACGCCTTGGCCCACATGGCACACGCGCCGATGTATTCCTCGGTCATCTCCTTGTCGGTGCCCAGGTAGTAGACGTTCTGGCCGCCCGCGCTCTTGGCGCTGGCGGCGATCAGCACGTTGTCCGCGGCCTCGGCCCAGGTGATGCCGGTGCGGCGCCCCTTCTCCATGACCTTCAGGCTGGCCGGGTCGGAGATCCACCGTTGCTGGTACGGCAGCAGCACCGCGGGCACGTCGGCCGCGGCGGTGTCGGGGACCAGCTGGCGGGCGGCTTCGGTCACGAGGCCTGGCCACCGATGCCGAGGATCTGCTCGCGCAGTTGCTTCGCGCCGTCGGCGGTCAGGCCACCGCTGGATGCAATGCGGTCCACCGCTTCCACCGCTGCGCGCGCGCGGTCACGCACTTCGCTGGCGTATTTCTTCTGCGCGATCGACGCACGCGCGATCGGTGCCAGCGCCTTGGCCAGGCTGCCCAGGTTGACCTTCTTCGGATCCACCTCCAGCGACACCAGCGCGCTGAAGATGCGCTCCTGCATCAGCCGCATCAGCGCCTCGGACATGTCGCCCTCGTCGTCGGGGGATGCCTTGACGATGGCCTTGGCCTGCTGGGTGGCGATGCGCAGCGCGTCCACGCGCTCCTCGAAATCCGAGCCCCAGCGGTGGACGCTGGATTTGGAGATCTCGAAGCCCTGCTCGGTGAGCCATTCGGTGAGCGCCTCGTAGCCGCCGAAGCCGTTGGCGATCAGCTTCTGTTCGAGCTCCTGGCGCACAGCCTCCGGCAGTTGGTCGACTTTCGAGCGCGGCGCCATGTCAGTCCCACTTCGGCGGACGGGCGATGCCGGGGAAGCACTCGACCGTGTATTCGACGATGTCCACGCCGTAGTGCGTGAGCTCGGCCGACCACACGGGCGACGTGCGCCGGCCGTGCAGGATCACCAGCTTGCGGTCCTCCAGGTAATCCAGCTCGCGGCGCAGCGCGGCCAGGGTGATGGGCAGCGCGGTATCCTGCAGCACCTGCAGGATCAGGTCCTCGGCCACCGGCGCGGGACGGCCGGCGTCGAGCACCTTGAGGATGCGCCAGCGGGTCTTCTCCCGCTGCGCCTTTTCCAGGTCAATTCCGTGCATTGCTGTTCCCCCTGGTCTGCAGCACCAGCTCGGCGAGCCGGTCCAGCTTGTGGTCGATCACCGCCGAGAAGCGGATGTGGTCCTCGCGCCGCACGTACTCCAGCGGCAGGACGCGGCTGAGGTCGTCGACCTTCTCGCGCAGGTTGGCCAGTGCGATGTTCTCCTCGGCCTGGCGCATCTTCAGCGCGTCGAGCTGCAGGTCCCACGCCTTGTCCTGCGCCTGGAAGCGCTCGGCGATGCGCTTGTCGAACTGCGCCAGCAGGATCTTCCCGAACGCGAACATGCAGCCCAGAAAGGCGACCACCAGCGTGATGGCGGCGGGCAGCGGGATCTCGATCACAGCGGCCACCGCTCGCGATAGCCCTGTTCCACCAGCGCCGAGCAGCGCGTGCAGCGGCGCGTGTGCGGGTAGGCCTCCAGCCGCTCGGCGCGGATGATCTCGCCGCAGTCGATGCAATCGACCGGCACGTTCGGGTCGCGCGGGCGCATGCTCTCGGCGATGCGCTGCAGGCGCTGCTGCTCGAACAGCGCCATTGCGCGCTCGTGGTCGGATACGACCTGGTCTCCGGCGTCACTCATGCGGCGCGCATCCCTCGGTGGAGAGCCCCAGCTGCGCCACCGCGCTGCAGTACCACTGCCAGGCGGTGCGGCGCCATTCGGCCAGCGCCTGCTGCAGGTTGTCCGTGCGCGCGCTGCAGGCGTGATACAGCGCCGCCACCTGGTCGTGGTTCTCCAGCAGGTCCGGGGCCAGGTCGCTGCGCGCCGGCGGGAGCGGCGGGCACGACGTCCGCTGGTTGGCCTGCAGGCCGGGCGGCGGCGGGGGCGGCGGCGTCGCCGGCTGGGCCCGCGTTGCTGCGGTTCCAGTGGCGCAGGACGTCATCGCCGAGACGCAGAACACCAAGGTCAGGCCGGCGAGAAACCAGGTCAGCCAGCGCATCGTGCTGGCGCGCGGTGAAGGTGCGGTTCGTTTCAAGGGTGCTCTCCAGGGCGCCGGCGAGCGCGCCCATGCGGTCGAAGGCGTTGCGGGTTGCGATCGACGTGGCCACGTCGTGTTGCTGCAGGCCTTGCGCGGTCGTGAGCAGCTCGCGGTAGGCCTTCGCGTCGGCCTCGCGCTGCGCCTGCAGCTGCCCGACCTTCTCGATCGCGTTGGCGCCGCTCTCCCAGCGCATGCCTGCCCAGGTGCCGGCGCCGCCGGCGAGCAGCACGACCGCCAGCAGCGTCCAGCCGAACGCCGGCAACAGGCCGGCGCTCGAAGCGGCTGCGAACGCGAGTCGAAGCGCCTTCAACACACCGCGCTCCCCGGCCAACCGGCCGCGAGGTAGCGCGGTTCGAGCACCAGCAGGATCCGGCGCGGGTAGCCGATGTTTTCCTTGTGCGCCCAGCCGGCGCGCACGCGGTGGCGCTCGATGTCGCGCCAGTCGTTGGCGTCGTCGCCGGCGCGCTGTGTGGCCAGGCGCTCGCGCTGGATCCAGCCGAGGCCTCCGTTGTAGCTGCGCAGGGCGAGGTTCCAGTGCGTGCAGTCGCTCATGCCACCGGCGTATCGAAAGGGCTTCACCTGGGCGTAGAGCCAGGCCATGTAGCAGGCCTGCGCGCGCAGGCTCCAGTCCGGGTCCCAGGGGTCGGGCTTGCCCACGGCCGGGCAGACCTGCGGCAGCCAGGCGGCGGTCGCGGGCGTGAACTGCGCAAGGCCCTGGGCGTAGGCGCTGGCCGCCTTCGGGCGCCAGCCGCTCTCCTGGTGGATCTGCGCGGCCAAGCGCGCGACCGGTGCGTCGAGGCCGAAGTTGCGCGCGGCCTCGCGCTCGATCTTGAGGCGGTACAGCGTGGAGACTTCCGGCACCGGCACGGCGCGCTCGGCGGCGTGCACCGGCTGCGGCATGCAGCTGCCCACGCAGCCCATGAGCACCAGCACGCCGATCAGGCAGACCGCGACCAGGTTGCGGTGGATCCACCGCCCCAGCGGGTTGAGGTCGTCGTGACGCCGGTTCACGGGATCAACGCCGCAGCGACCAGGGCGGCCGCGATGATGATGGCGCGGCGTTTCCATGCCGTGCCCTTGCTGATGCCTTCCAGCGCGTGCGGCCGGTCCTCGGGGCGGAACGCCCAGCGGTCGACGAAGTAGCCCAGGTAGCCGCCCATCGCGATCTTGGCGATGCCGAACAGCGCCAGGCCCGCCTTCATCGGGTTGAGCAGCAGCACCACCGGGAACGTGACCAGGAACAGCACCAGCAGCGGCCACGCGCGCAGCAGGTCGACCAGGCGCGCATGCCACGCGTCGCCGAGGAGCTTTCGCAGTGCATCGTTGATTCGCATCGCCGCCTCCGTTGGAGAAGGCCGGCGGCGACGACAAGGAGGGCGCCGCCGCCGGCAACGCGAAGCGGCCTCGAACGGGCCGTCATCGCGGCGGGGAAGCTTTCGGTCATTCCTCCGCGCGCCCACGATGCGGGGGTAGGCCCCGCAGTCGTGTTTAGTGCGCGCTAAACAAGAAGCCCCGCACGGTGGCGGGGCTTCGGGGATGGGCGGCTTCCGAGGCGTCAGTTGCCTGCGAGCGCGGCCTCGCACATTGCCTGATCTTCGCTGAAGAACTTCTTCTTCTGAACATCGAACGACGTCGAGTACTTAGACGAGGCGCAGTTCATCGCGCGGCTCGCGGTGTTGACCAGCATCATGTCACAGGCGTCGAAGTCGAACTTTTCGAGGTCGGTGGCGTTGACTTCGTCCTGCCAGTACTCCGACGCCCTGCTGGCTTCGCGCCAGATCCTCAACGTCTCTGCTTTGTCCGTGCGGCAGGCTGCGTCCAGTTCGTTCCACAGCTGAGCACCCAGTGCGTGGCTCTTCTGCGCCTCATGCTTGAGCTCTTGCCGAGTTGCTTTCGGCCCCAGGGTTGCAACGGCTTCCGGCGCCGGCGCCGGCGCCGGCTCAGCCGCCACCGGCGGTTCGGGCGCCCTCGGTTGTGGCTCTTGGCTGCATCCGGCCAGGACGAGGCAAAGCAGGATGGCGCTGGCGGTCTTCATTCGTTCTCCTCCTTCATTCGTTCTCCTCCTTGTTGAACAGCTCGCGCTGCGTGCGCTTGATGTGTAGCCGGCGCTGCTCGGCGATCACGCGGTAGGCCGTGGGCTCGGTGACATCGAAATCCCGCGCCAGGCGCTGGATGTCGCCGTGCCGCTGCCAGGCGGCGTGCATGGCATTGTCGCGCAGGGCCTGCTTTAGCCGGTCACCGCGCGGAATGTACACCACCCGTCCGCCGACCTGGAATGCGGTGGCGCCCACGCCGATGCCGGCCAGGCGCTCGGCGATCTCCTCGTAGCCGGCGTTGCGGAAGGCTTCGACGTTGGCGTCGTAGATCTCGGCCAGCGTCGGCGCCCACTTGTGCGCGGGCAGTTCGGACAGGTCCGCCTGCGCCAGATCGTCGGGCGTGGCGCCGCCCAGCATGTCGCGCTGCTCAGCCATTGCTTGCTCCGTACTTCGCGCGCGCCTGCGCTCGCTTGGCCTCGCGTTCTTCGCCGGTCAGCTGGCCCAGCTCGTGCTGGCGCTCGATGAACTTCAGCTCCGCCACCAGCGGCGACTCGTGGTCGGACTTTTCTGACCCCGCGGCGAGGTGCTTCCCGGCGCGGGCGTTGGTCTCGCGCTGACGCTCGGCCGCGGCGTCTGCCTGGTCGGCCAGGCCGAAGACGATGGCGCGCAGGTAGTTGTGGTTCTTCAGCGGCAGCGTGAGGGCGGCGCGCTGGGCGAGCATCTGCTCGATGCCGGTGGCCCACGTCGCCGGCGAGCACGGGCGGCGCACGCCGGTACGTTCGTCGTTGGTGACGCTGCCGGCTTCCGCCAGGGCGCGCAGTTCCTCGGCCAGCTTCACCGCGCGCGGCAGGCGCAGCGCGGTCTTGCCAGGCTTGAACAGGCCCAGGTATCCGATCGTCGCGCGGCCGAGCTCCGGCGCCATGCCGGCGAGCACGGCGGCCAGGCGCTTGCCGTCGGCTTCGGCGAAGAATGCGGACACGTGGCCGTCGGCGCCGCAGTCGGGGCAGGTGGCGCGCATCAGGATTCGCTCGCTGTGTTGTTGTCGGTCTTCGTCATGTCCCTAAATAGGCCTTGTTACGTGTTACGCCTCGCTTGAGAGGCCGAACCTGTGTTAGGCCTCCGGTTCGCATCGATCTGCAGCGCGCTCACGAGCTTGTGCAGGTCGTGGTCGTTGAGCCATTCCACGCGGTTCACGTGGAACATGCGTTGCGCCATTTCGTGGGCGTAACTCCAGGGCTTCTTGCCGTCGGCGAGCAACGCGCCGACCTTGCGGACCATCGGGCGCCAGGTCTTTCGATCGCCGCTCGGTTGGCCGGCGTAGGCGCGCTTTCGATCGGCGTTCGAGGTGGCCTTGAAACCGAGCCGCGCCATCTCCGCCAGCACGGCGTTGCGCTCGGCATGGGTCATCGCGCCGGACGAGGCCTTGCCCGTCACGCGCTGCAGCAGGGCGCGGTACGTGGCGTCGTCCATGCCCAGCTGTTTGGCCGCCTGGTGGATGCGGCCGAGCTGCAGGTGGCGGGGGTCGGGCTTGGCGCTCACTCGCGCTCCTCGATCCGCACCAGCGTCGGGAACGCCTTGCTGCGCACCAGGCGGTGGCTGGCCGCGTCGCCGCGGCGCTCCAGGTACGTGACGGCCTGGTCGACGTGGTGCCAGCTGTCCATGCTGCAGGTCTTCAGGTCGAACCAGTCGTGATCGCTGCCGGCGACGCAGCGGCATTCGCACTGGATCAGCGCGGCCGAGGCCACGTCGGCGATCGACGCGGCCAGCTCGTGGATGTCGACCTCGGTCCAGCCGGCGACGGGGTGTTCGGCAACGGCGTTCATGACTTCTCCTCGAAGTGGACGATGTTCGGGAACGAGGGGTCGCGGACCAGGCGCCAGGGGAAGGCGTCGCCGCGCAGGTCGATGTAGAGCAGGGCATCGGCCACGGCCTTCAGGCGGGCGGCGTTGTCCTCCGGCGTGGCCTTCTCGTCCTGGCACGGCTTGCTGGTGTCGTAGACGTTGTGGTGACCGTGCTCCTTCCAGAAGGCCCAGCACTCGATCTCGGTGCGCACGCTGGCGTCGGCGATGCGCAGGGCGAGGTTGAGCACCTGCATGCTGTGCTCTTTGCTGGCCGTAGAAGACTCTTCGACCTCTTTGAGGCGCCACACCGTGAAGCAGTCGTGAGCCTCGATTTGCTTGAGACTGGTGGCGTCCGAGTACCCGAGCTTTCGGGCGAGCGCGCGCACGGCCATTTCCGCCGACTGCGTGCAGCTGGCCGTCTTGCCTTGCGCGCGGGCTGTGTATGTGCCGGTCGAGAAGCGGCAGGTGGCCCGGATCATGACTGCACCCCTTCGCGCTCTTCGTCGATGGCGTGCGCCGCCATGCGCAGCAGCTTCTGGGCGATCTGGACGGTTGCGCCGTCGACGGCGGCGGCGCACTCCATCGCTTCGAAGTAGACCGTGCCAGCTGCCGCGATGAGCGTGGCGTCGGCGCCGGCGTCCGGATCGGCGAGGACTTTCCGCATGTCCTCCCGGTTCAAGGAAACCTGGCCCATCACTGCACCTCCTCGATCTCGGTCTCGAAGGGCTTGATCACGAAGTCCTCGCCCTGGGAGATCGACAGGCCCTTGATGTCCTGGACGGCGCCGGGCTCGCCGAGGATGGCGGACTTGTCGACCTCTTCCTTGGTGCGCACGAAGCGCTCCAGGCCCAGGCGCTTGAGCGCCTCGATCACGATGCCTTCGCCGCGCACGGACACGCGCGGCGGGCGCACGCGCCAGGACACTTCACCGGCGGCGAACTTGGCGGTCTTGGTGCGGCCGTCGCGGGTCAGCTCGACGCGGTTGCCCTCGCACCACACCTGCACGGCCTGGCCGAGGTCCTTGATGACGGCGGCGTGCGGCAGCGCCTGCTCCTCGAAGCGGGCGCGCACGGCGGCGAGCTCCTCGTTCATGGCGGTGTTGATGGCGTCGCGCTGACGCTGGGCGGCGCCGATGTGGGCGATGGCGACGTTGACCTCCTCGCGGTTGGCGAAGGTGACCGCGACGGCGTCGGACTTGATGCGGGTTTTCTTGCTCATTGGGGGGACCTCGAAGTGTGGGGGTGGGTGCCGGTTGCCGCCGGGCTTGTGTCTCGCGCGAGGGGGTCGAACTGGCCGGTGGCCGCGAGGTAGGCGCGGCGCCAGCGGTGGGCGGTTGCGCGGTGGACGCCGAACTCGGCGGCGATCACCTCGTAGTGCGGGATCTGCCGCTGTTGCTGCATCCAGGTGACGAAGCGGATGGTCAGCTCGAAACCGGCTGCCATTGAGTTCTTCGATCCGTGCAGGACGCCGATGCAAGTCACGTCACGCCTCCAGCTGCTGCAGCGTGCGGACGGCCGCGCGTCGCAGGTCGACCAGGGCGCGCACCAGCTCGGCCGGGGCGTCGTACTCGCGCGCGGCGACCAGCGCGTCGCGGGTGTCGGCGTCGAGCATCCGGCACTGCTCCACCAGCCGGTGCGCCTTGAAGCGCTCGACCTGCGGGTTGTGGCGCACGGGCGGCGGGTCGCGCAGCAGCAGGTAGGCATCGCGGGCGCCGTTGCGCCGGGCGCGGATCCAGCCGGCGAGGACGCCGTCGGCGATGCCGCTGATCACGTCCAGGCGCGACCAGCCGTTGGGCACGTCAGGCAGGATCTGGTCGAGCATCCGCGCATCGTGCTTGTCGAGCACGGCGGCGAGTACGTCCTCGATGCGGCCCTGGGCGCGGTTGGCGGGGACCGGGCCGCTGGCGACAAGCTCGCCGGCAACGGTGCCGAGGCTGGCGGCGAACACCGGCGGTAGCTGCACACCCGCGCATGCAGCCGCTTCTGCGCTGAGGCCTTCGAAATCCCTGAGGCTCCGGGCGCGCTCCGCGGCGACATCGAGCAGCCGGTACTCGTAGGCCCGGTATTCGCCGCGGCGTTCGGCGCGGCCGTGCTTCCACAGCTGGCCGAGGATGACGTTCGCCGTCTTGCGGTGCTGCTCGGGCACGGCGTTCGACACCCAGCCGCAGGTGTGCCATTTGCCATCAGACATGACCGCGATCACCGAGGCGGTGAGGCCGACCTTCCTAGCCATTGCCAGGCACCTCCGCAATCTGCACCACCGCCAGCTTCGGTTCCGGCGCGACGGAGATCTCGCTCATGACCCGCAGGACCACGCGCGGGGCGCGGTCCTTCTCGACCAGGCGCGCGGCCTCGTCGGCGGCCATGTAGGGGTCGTCGTGGCGCTTGGCATCGCGCACGGCGTGCAGCGGCAGGACGACGTACTGGTCAGCCATTGGGCACCACCTGCGGCTTGAAGCCGCGCTCGGGGACCGGGCCGCGCGCGGGGCGCATGTACTCCAGCTGGCAGCCGTGGAAGTGGGCGGCCTCGACCACGGTGTGGCCGCCCATGCCGCTGGGCTCGCGGCGCTTGATGCCGACTTCGACGTTGGGCGGCATGCCGTTGACGACCAGCACCGGCCGGCGGCCGTTGCACAGGGTGGCGATGACCTCGATGCCGAGCTCTGCCAGGCGCAGCGTGACCACTGCCGCCTGCGTCATCTGGTTGGCCATGCCGTTGAACTCAACCGGCGCTGCGGGGGTTGCGTTGCTCATCGTGCTCTCCTTGTTCATCGGGATCGGGCAGACCGAGTTGCCCGTACAGGTCCGGCATGGCCACGCGCTTCATCGCGGCGACCTGGCGGAGGGTGGAAACCGCGCGCCGCGTGAGGAACACGCAGGTGCGGTTGAGGTCATCGGCGTCGGCGGCGTGGTGGTAGCCCGACTCGGGCGTGGCGCACACGGCGTGGCCGTCGTTGCGCAGCTGCTCGATCACCTGGCGCAGGCGGCGTTCGTCCGCCGGCTCCGCGGTGGTCCCGAGGATCTCGCTGGCCAGCGCCTTGGCGCTGGCGCCGTTGGCGGCGCCGGGGCGGCGCACCAGGGCGTCGAGCACGGTGTGCGGTGTGATCTCGCGGGTGAGCAGCTGGAGTTGCATCAGTCGCCGCTCACCTGGCTGACCGGGTTCCGCCCCTGTACCTGGGCGTTGATCGCCTCCTGCTCCTGCGCCAGGCGCAGGACGTGTTCGTCGACCTGGCGGCCGAGGGCGGCCAGCGCGCTGGCACGGGTGCCGCGGTCGACGCCGGGCGCGTGGGCGATCTTGTTGACGACGGCGCTGGCTTCGGCCAGCAGCTTCGTGGTGCTCATGATTCGGCTCCTCGACGGTTGGGACACTTCGGGCAGGTGTTGGCCAGCTGCACGCGCAGGTGGTTGGTGGCGGCGAAGGGCTGGCGCTGGTATTCCAGGCAGCGGTTGCGGGGCAGCTCGCCGACGACGGGGCACTCGACGGTCAGGCCCATCAGGGCGCCTTCGACCTTCTGTCGAACGGCCTTCGAATCGCCCTTGTAGTTGCCGTTGAGCACGGCGCTGACCACGGCCTGGGAGTAGCCGATCGCCTCGGCGGTCTTCTTGCCGCCGTGGGCCTTGCGGTGCGCGCGCAGGGCGTCGATCCAGTCGGTTTCACTCGGTGCCATCAATGCGGTACTCCTGTTCGGTGTTGTGGTCGTAGACCACGGCCCCGCGCTGCAGCACCGACGGGCACGCCGGCCCGCTGTTGCGCACGAGGACATAGGTGGTGGGCTCGTGGCGGCCGCGGTTGCCGTGCCGCGCGCGGACGAAGCCGGCGCGCGCGAGGATCTGAAGGAAGCGCTGCACGCTCTTCTTGTTGTCCTGCTCGGCCACGGCCATCAGCTCGCCGACGGTCGTGGACCGCAGGATCCGCAGCGCGCGCCACAGCGTGCCGCGCATGTGCCCGTCGCCCTTGGTGCGGGCGATGCGGGCGCCGATGCTGCGGGTGGCGTAGCCGGCGTGCTTGGCGGCGCGCTGGGTCATTCCGGCAGCACCAGGGATTGCGGCAGCGCCAAGGGTTCGAGCGCGGCGCGCAGGCCGCTACGGAAGACCGCATCGGCGTGGGCGTCCCAACCCCGCAGGAACATCGTCCATTCGGCGGCGGTATGACCTGGACCGCGCTCTGGACGACCGGGCCGCTCTTCGCCGTCGGCCCGGTGTGCCGCTTCGAGCAATGCGACGTAGCGCGTGCGCAACTGACGCAGGGGGATCGTCTGCTCATAGCTGCAGCCGGCGAGCCGCAGCTTCTGCTCGGCTTCGTGCAGCACGACCACCGCGTCCAGCGCTTCGGCGCTCATGCCGTCACCGCCTGCAGGCGCTTGCGCGGCGCACCGGCGCCCAGGAAGAAGTCGGCGCCGCGCGGCCAGTCGGCCAGCGCCACCTTGCCGGTGCCGCGGGCGCGGGCGTGCTGCTCGATCTTGCCCAGGCCGACGACGATGTTGCGCACGCTGCCGCCGGCGCGGGCGTGCAGCTCGGCGACCAGGTCGTCGGCGACGTCGACCTCGCACAGCTCCTTTGCGAGCAGCTTCGCGTCCTGAACGGTGGACGGCTGGAACTGCACCCACTGCGCCATGCGGCCGGACAGCTGCGGGCTGAGCGAGATCCGGCGGTCGATGCCGGCCATGCCGATCAGGATCACCGGCACGCTCGACAGGTCGTGCACGTCGCGCAGGGTGTCGATCAGGCGGCTCTGGCCGACGACGTAGTCGGCTTCGTCGACGAACAGCGGGCGGCCGGTCTCGGCCAGCTTGCCGACGATGGCGTCGACGGTCTGCGCGACGCGGGCGCGGGGGGCGATGTTGAGCTCGCGCGTGATGGAGTCGAGCAGGCTGGTCGGCGTGCTGGTGGCCATCGCGCGGACGTAGACGCCGTGCTGGCGCGTGGCCAGCCAGGCGATGGCGGTGGACTTGCCCAGGCCGGTCTCGCCGAAGCACAGGCCCATGCCGGGCATGCCCGGCGAGCGGGTGAGCAGCGCCTCGCCGGCTTCGGCCAGGCGCGCGACGTTGGACACCGGAACGATCTTGGTGCGCATCAGGGTTCTCCTTGTTGTGCCCGGGAAAGTCGATCGAAGGCAGCGCCGTCGGGCAGCAGCGCGGCAAATTCATCGGGGAGGCCGAAGGCCGAGGGTCCGAAGTCCTCGAACATCGTCCAGCGGCCGAGGAACTCGGCCGACGTGAGGTGGTTGCGCAGGAAACGACGCTCGATGTCGTCGCGCTCGCCCTCTGGCTTCATCAGCGAGCGCAGCGCGCGGCGGAAGCGGTCCTCGGCGGTTTCGTCCTGGGCCTGCTCACCGCGCATGGCGTCGCGCAGGTTGGCCAGGTGGTCGAGGGTGACCGGCTCGGCCGGCGGCGCCTGCGTTCCCGCCTCGTACTGCTCCAGCGCGTCGGCCGCGTCGCCGGCGGCCTCGATGGCGGGCGTGAGGTGCACGACGTTGGGCGCGGGTAGCGTGCCGAGCGATGCGTTCTGCCGGGCCTTGTGGTCGAGGATGTCGCGCGCGAGGTCGGCGGTGTTGGCCTTGCGGCCGAGCGCCTTGAGCTCGCGCTTCTTCTGCTGCATCGCGGCCGCCTGGCGCGCCTTGCCCTCGATGGCGATCTCGCGGCGGGACACGCCGGCGACCTCGGGGCACTCGGCGATGCACAGGAACTGCTCGCCGTGGTAGACGACGATGCGGCCCAGGTCGCCATCGTCCTGGCGCACCAGCACGTCCTGGCCGACGACGCTGGCCAGCTCGGGCGCGATGTAGACCAGGTTGTCGATGCGCAGGCCTTTCTTGGTCACGCGGCGCATGGCGCCGCCGCCGAGCAGCAGGTCCAGCGCGCGCACGTCGCCGATGCGGTTCACGACGTCGCGCAGCTGCGCGTAGCGCTCGAACGGCGTGCAGCCGAGGCCTTCGTGCTTCTCGTGCTCGTAGTAGTGGCGGCACCAGTCGTCGCAGAACGCCTGCAGCTCGGCGGCGGTGAGCTTGAGCTCGATGACCTCGTTCTTCTTGAACAGCCGCTCGGCGAAGGACTTGCCGGCGCGCAGCGCCTGGGCCTCGGCGACGTTGTGGCCGCTGTAGCCGGGCAGCAGCTCCAGCAGCGAGTGGCTGAAGGTGCGGAACGCGCGCTCGATGTTGCCCTTCTCCCAGGGGGAAAACGGCGCGCTGAAGCGGGCGTCGATGTGCAGCGCGGTGAGCATGGAACCCACGCGCTGGCTGGCGTAGTCGCGGCCGTTGTCGACCTTGATCGCCTCGGGCACGCCCCACTCGATGATCGCGCGGCGCATGACCTGGGTGACGGCCTCGGCGCTGCTGGTCTTGCACACGTGCAGGCGGAAGCCGCGCCAGGCCACGTCGATGACGCCGACCAGGTTGTAGCGGCCGTCGACCAGCTGCAGGTCGGCCGGGGTGCTGTCGAGCATCCACAGCTGGCAGGCGCGCGTGACGGACTCGCTGAGCGAGCCGAAGCCGGACATGTAGCGGTTCTTCCAGGCGTCGGGGTTGGCGACGGCCAGGAGGACTTCGGCGTTGTCGCGCTTCCAGCGCGCGAGCCAGTCCTGGACGGTGCGCAGCTTGGGCAGGTCGTCACGCTCTGCGAAGCGCGCCTGCAGGGCTTCGAACACCAGCTTGGCGCTGATGTGCGGCTTGTCGGCGATCAGGCCGATGGTGAAGTCGTGCAGCTGCGGGGCGGTGTCGAGCACGCCGGTGCCGGCGCGGTTGCCATAGCCGCCGGCGAGTGCAGCCGGGCCCTGGGTCTTGTTGAGGTGGCGCCAGCGCCGCAGGGTGCGCGGCGCCAGTGCGGCGCCGGTGTGCATGCGCACGGTGATCGGCACGGTCAGCTCGCCGCTGTTGTAGGCGTCGCAGAACTCGGCCATCGCGGCGCAGATGCCCAGCTGACGGTTGTGGGCGAAGGTGGCCAGCAGCGCGAGCAGCGCGAGCTTGGCGTCCATGCGCTCGCGGGACTTGCCGGTGAGCGCGGCCGCGCTGGCCAGGCCGGTCTCGCGGGTGCGCTTCTGCACGGCGCCGTCGACCTTCGCGGCGATCGCCAGCTTGCGGGACAGCTGGTTGCCCTGGGCGAAGGCGTCGGAGGCGAGCGCCTGGGTCTTGCTGAGCGCGGCGCGGCGACCGATGTCGTCGCGCGCTTGCTGCGGCAGCGAGTCGAAGGCGTATTCCCAGCCCTTGCCGCGCAGGCGGCGGCGCTTCATCCAGCCCTCGCGCTCGGCTTGCTTGTGCACGCCGCGTTCGGTGGTGGGCAAGCCGGCAACGCCGGCCAGCTGTGCAGGCACGTACCAGTGCATCCCCTGGATTCCCCCGTCGGCCATCAGCGGACACTCCTCCGCAGCTGGCGCAGTTCTTTCAGGCGGTCGTCGATCTCGGATCGATCGCCTTGCAGGCGTCCGATCTCGGCGTCGATCGCGGCAGGGCCGAGGACCATGCGCCCGCCACGCACCGAGGCGTTCCAGTCGCTGTAGATCGTGCTGTCGCACGCCACTTCGAGCGCCGGCATCAGATACGCCGGTGCGTTGAAGGACTCGCGCGACTCGGCGGTGTAGCCGTCGAGCATCGCCTTGGACACATCCTTGCCGGTGAGGCGCGAGACCTTGGCCGCGATCATTGCGCGGTCCATCTCGGGGTCCCGTGCCTTCGCGACCGCCAGCATTTCGCTGACCAGGAAGGCCACTTGCGTGCGGTAGTCCATGCTCCCGGGGACGCTCGGTGCCGGGCGCGGAATCGCGGCGAAAAGCTCCCCCGTGAGGCCATCGGAGCGGCGGCTCATACGATGGCCCCACGGGTCGGCCGCTGCGCGCTCACGCAGGCGGATACGTCGCCTCCTCGCCGCGGGGGAGGAGCCGGGTTGGAGGCCGCCACCACGTGGCAAACCTGCGCGCGCACTGCCGGGGTTTTCGCGGAACGACTCGCGGGGCACTCTCCGGCTGATCCCCACCCGTTGGCCCGGGCCAGGCTGTGCTGCTGACGGCTCATGCCCGGCGCTCCTCGCCGGCGTAGGCCGGCGGGCACTCGGCCACCATTTCGCGGATGCGGGCGAGCAGCTGGTCGAGTTCCTCGAACAGCGGATCGAAGGTCTGCGGGTAGACCGGCAGCGGCGCGCATTCGCGCTCGGCCGGCGGCGCCCAGGTGCCGGTGCCGACCAGGTCGTCGTTGCCACGCTGGACGCCTGCCAGGCCGTCGTCGCCGAGGCGGAAATCGCTGGGCGCGTAGATAGGCCGGGTATCCATCAGGCACCCGCCTTTTGTCGATTGCGCGCGAGGCGCAGCCTGCTAGGCTTGGCGCCGTGGGGCAGCATCGGCTTCGGGCCGGAGGGGCCGCGGTTCGGCTTCCCGTCGCGCCCGTACCGGCTCGGCCAGATCGTGGCCGGCGCCACGCCGATGGCCTCGGCGATGATCCCCTCCGCCAGCGGGTATGGCCGGCGCAGGGCCGTGGTCAGGCTGTTCTCGTTGCCATACCCGTTGAGCTTGGCCAGCTGCCGCAGGGAGTACCCCTTCATGCGCAGCGCGGCGACCACCTCGGCGGGGTGCCAGTCCTCTGGGCTGGTTTTTTTTGCGGCTGGGCGTGCTGTCACGTCGAGTCCGAATAGCGGGTGATGTCTGGGCGATAGATATACCCGCACATTTTCTAGCGCGCAAGAGTTTTTTCTAGTTCCGATTCGAGCAGGAGGGCGAGAGGTGCCAAGGAAGCAAAAAATTGGCGATGCTTCAGGGACTTACGCGCGAATCGGAACAGGCGATGACGGTTCCGATTCCGGTTCCGATTCGCAGCTGGAGCTGGCCCCGGGAATCGGAACGCGCATATCTGCGGCGGCCAGCAAGCTGCCGACCCGCATATTCGCGGCTCGCCGGATGGGCATTTCTCCGGACATGCTGCAGCGCTACATCCGGGAGGAGAGCCAGCCGTCCTTCAAGCCGCTGGCGCGCCTGTGCCTGCTCACGGGCACCTCGATGCACTGGATGGCATCTGGCGAGGAAGAAAAAGTCTCGGATCAGCCGGCCGCCGCGTCTCACGCGTTGAGCGAGGAGCACCTGACCATCGCGCTCGAATTCGCGGACAGGGCAATCGGCGTGGGCTGGCTCCCACGGCCGCGCTACGCCCGGCTGGTGCGTCTGCTCTACGACGGGATTTCCCAGGGCCTGCCGATGGCGCAGGTAGAGCAGTTCGCCCGTTCCGCCGCTAAATCGTTGGCAGAAGGGGGGAATGTGGATGACGGTGAGCAGGAAGTGGGTGGCGGAGGTGGAGGCGGTTCTGGCGGAGGTGGTACACCGCCGCCCCTGCTCCCAGGGCAGGGCGTCTACTGATTCGGCGGCCTGGGATCGCTATCAGAACGAACAGCGGCTGCAGGCGCCCGCGCCGCTGGAGCAGACGCCCAGGGCACGTGGAATCCGCGAGATCATCCGCATCAGCAGCTGGTACCGCGGGCTGGAGAGCGAGATCCCTCGGGCCTTGGACGCCGCACATGCGTCCCGCCTCGAAGATCTCGACGAGACCGCCCTCGACCAGCTGCTCGCCCGGATGCGCCTACTGGAGGACAACATCCAGAACGGTGGGGAAGCCCCGGACGCCCCGGCGGCCCGCTGATTGGACAAACCATGCTGCGCCGGAGGCCCGCATCGCCCCGGCGCGAACAAAACCATGCTGCGCCGGCGCTTTTTTTTCTGGCCCTTCGAAATGCTCTGAAACCCGCATCACAGCGGGCTTTCATCCCATTTCATCCCGCTTTTTCCCTGTCTATCCCGGATGGATGGAAGTGGCCACACCACACTGCGGGGAAGATCGGGTCCGCGGAGCCGGCGGGATTTTTCGAAGGGGCATCCTGCCCCTGCGAAAAACGCCGCACATCCATGTGCGGCGCCCTTTGGGTCTTGTCCGCCGGCTCCGCCGCTACGGAGGGGCCCCCGAAGATCAAGATCAAAAGCGACGGCCAAAGCCTCGACTCCCGCGCCCGTCTGTAGGAGCGGCGGAAGCCGCGAGCCCTTCGCGACCACAGCCATGTCGACACGCTTTCGAATGTCGATACCCCTAGACTGGCCGCCTTTCCAACAGCATCGCCGGGCCGCGTCCGGCAGCAGGGGTCCTCCATGCAATACCGTCGCCTCGGTTCTTCCGGCCTGCAGCTGTCCGCGCTGTCCTTCGGCGCCTGGGCCACGTTCGGCGGCCGGGTCGCGCGCGGCGAGGCGCGCAACCTGATTGCCGCGGCCTGGGACCACGGAATCAATTTCTTCGACAACGCCGAGACCTACGCCAACGGCGTCGCCGAACAGGTGATGGGTGACGTAATCAGCGACCTGCGCCTGCCGCGCGACGGCTTCGTCGTGTCGAGCAAGGTGTTCTTCGGCGCCATGGACGATCCGCGGCCGACGCAGAAGGGCCTGTCGCGCAAGCACGTGCGCGATGCCTGCGACGCGGCATTGAAGCGCCTGCGCGTGGACTACCTCGACCTGTACTACTGCCACCGTCCCGATCCGGACACGCCAGTGGCCGAGACGGTGGCGGCCATGGACGCGCTCGTCCGCCAGGGCAAGGTGCTGTACTGGGGCACGTCCGAGTGGCCGGCCGAACGCATCCGCGAGGCGCACGAGGCCGCGCGCGCGGGTGGTTTCCAGGCGCCGACCATGGAACAGCCGCAGTACAACCTGCTGCACCGCGAGCGGGTCGAGGCCGAATACGCGCCGCTCTACGCCGACTTCGGCATGGGCACCACGACCTGGTCGCCGCTGGCCTCCGGCCTGCTGACCGGCAAGTACAACGACGGCGTGCCGGACGGCTCGCGCATGGCCAGCGAGGATTACGCGTGGCTGCAGCGCGACGTGCTCGGCGATGCCGCGTCGCGGCGCCTGCCGCGCGCGCGCGCGTTCACCGCGCTGGCCACGGAGCTGGGCGTCGGGCCGGCGCCGCTCGCGATCGCCTGGTGCCTGCGCAACCCGCACGTGTCGAGCGTGATCCTCGGCGCCAGCCGGGTGGCGCAGCTGCTGCAGAACCTGGAGGCGCTGGATGTCGCCGGACGCGTCGACGAGGGCGGCTGGGCGCGGGTCGAGGCGGCGATGGCGTAGGGGCTGCGGGAAATCCAGGAAACCGCTTGACAGGCAAATGAGAATCATTAGCATTGATCACCCCAATCGAGGGAGTCGATCGATGCTTGCCGTCCACCCGCACGCGCACGACCCGTCCCACACCACGCATCACACAGCCGAACGGCCGTCCGCGGTCGAGACCGTCGAAATCGACAGCACCCGCCTGCTCAAGGGCCAGCGCGAACTGCTGATCCGCCACGGCAACGAGTGCTATCGGCTGCGGCATACCCGTAACGACAAGCTGATCCTGACCAAGTAGGTCAGGCGGGTCCGGGGGTTCGCCCGGCCCCGTTGCTTCCGGTCGTGGACCGGAATGCCAACCCTCTCTCCAGGCCGCCCGCCACCGGTACCCCGGACGCCAGCTCGCCGACCGTTTTCCACCTTCGACGAGTCCTTCCATGCGTCCCAACCTGTTGTCGTTCGCGCTGTGCCTGGCGTTGCCGGGCATGGCCCTCGCCCATGGCGAATCTTCCGCTGCCGAAGCCGCTCCGGCCGGTGTCGAAACCACCGAGTTCGACCGCGTCGTGGTCACCGCCACCCGCACCGAGCGCGCGATCGCCGACGTGCCCAACACCGTCGACGTGATCGACCGCGAGCGCATGGACGAGATCCTGGCGCGCGACCTCAAGGATCTGTTCCGGTACGAGCCGGGCATCACCGTCACTTCCGGCTTCGGCCGCTTCGGCATCGGCGGCATCCGCATCCGCGGCCTCGACGGCAACCGTGTGCGCATCCAGACCGACGGCATCCCGGTGTCGGACGCCTTCCTGATCGGCAGCTTCTCCGACGCCAACCGCAACTTCGTCGACATCGACACGCTCAAGCGGGTCGAAGTCGTGCGCGGGCCGACCAGTTCGCTTTACGGCTCCGACGCCCTCGGCGGCGTGGTGTCGTTCGTGACCAAGGACCCTTCGGACTATCTGGAGGAAGGCAAGGACGCCTATTTCGGCCTGCGCCTGGGCTACGAAGGCGCCTGGGACGGCCTGTTGGCCGGTGCCACGGCCGCGTTCGGCGGCGAGCGCTGGTCGGGCATGGCGGTGGTCAACCATCGCCAGGGGCAGGAACCGGAGAACCAGGGCACGGTGGGCGGCGAGGGCAGCGCGCGCACGCGGCCCAACCCGCAGGACCGCGACGGCCGCAGCCTGCTGTCCAAGCTGGTGTTCGCGCCGAGCGCGGAACAGCGCTTCCGCCTGACCGTGGAAGGCAACGAGGACGCCGCCGACACCGACGTGCTGACCTCCCATGGCCTGCAGGGCCTGACCGGTGCGAACAACCTGCTGGTCACCGCCGACGACCACCAGACGCGCGCGCGGGTGTCGTTCGCGCACGAGATGGACAACGTCGGCGCCGGCTTCGCCGACAGCCTGGACTGGCAGGTCTATCGCCAGGACAGCGAAACCACCCAGGACACCATCGAAGTGCGGCGCACCGCGGGTGGCGTCAACGAGCGCCGCGAGCGCGAGTTCAACTTCGACCAGCGGCTGTACGGCGTGCAGCTGAACCTGCGCAAGGAGTTCGAGACCGGCAGCGTGCGCCACGCATTGGCCTACGGCCTGGACGTCTCGCGCACCGAAACCCGGCAGAAGCGCGACGGCCGCGTGTATAACCTCGACACCGGCATGGTCAGCAACGCGATGTTGCCGGACGTGTTCCCGGTGCGTGATTTCCCGGTCAGCAAGACCACCAACGCGGCGCTGTACCTGCAGGACGAGATCAGCTTCGCCGCCGGCGCGTTCCGCCTGGTCCCGGCCGTGCGCGTGGACCGCTATGAACTGCGGCCCGAGTTGGACCCGATCTTCGCCGAGGACAACCCGGGCGTGGCGGTGGCCGACCTCGACAAGACCAGCGTGTCGCCGAAGCTGGGCGCGGTGTGGCATTTCGCGCCGGACTGGTCGCTGTTCGGCGGCTACGCGCGCGGCTTCCGCTCGCCGCCGTACGGCGACGTCAACATCGGTTTCACCAACGTGATGTTCGGCTACACCGCCATCGCCAACCCGGACCTGAAGCCGGAAACCAGCGACGGCATCGAACTGGGCGTGCGCTACGTCGGCGAAGCGGTCTACGCCAGCCTGTCCGGTTACGACAACCGCTACCACGACTTCATCGAGTCGTTCGCCTTCGTCGGCTTCAACGACGCCGGGCTGATGGTGTTCCAGTCGCGCAACGTGTCCGATGCGCGCATCCGTGGCGTCGAGTTCCGCGGCGGGATCGATTTCGGCGCGCTGTCGCCGGCGATGGACGGCTGGTCACTGCGCGCGGCCGCGGCCTGGGCGCGCGGCGACAACCGCACCGACGACGTGCCGCTCGAATCGGTCGACCCGCTCACCGCGACCCTGGGCGTTGCCTACAACACTGACACCTGGGGCGCCGAGCTGGCCGGCCGCTTCGCCGGCCGCAACGACCGCCTGCCGCCGGCGGCCGAAGGGGAGTACTTCGAGACCCCTGGCCATGGCGTGCTCGACCTGCTGGCGCACTGGGAGTTCGCGCCGGGCGCGAAGATCAACGCCGGCATCTTCAACCTCACCGATCGCCGCTATTTCGACCTCGGCAGCATGGGCCTGGTCAGCCGCGACAGCGCCACGCTCGACCGCTACACCGCGGCCGGCCGCAATCTTTCGCTCAGCGTCGCCTTCGCATGGTGACGCGTTTGATCCGACGATACCCACGTTCCATCCAAACCGGAGAACCGCAATGAAATCCACACTGGCAGCCGCGCTGGCACTTTCGGCGTTCGCCACCGGCATCGCGGGCGCACAGGACCCGCACCCCGCAACGGCCGCGCCCGACCAGGCTCGCGACCGCGCCTCGATCCTCGCCATGCAGGGCGAGCACATCGTCGACTTCGCCTTCGACGAGACGGTCCTGCTGAAGGAAGGCTACGAGCGCAGCCCGGCGATGCGCAGCGGCGGCGACGAGGTGGTGATCGTGGTCGAGGACACGCCCACGCGCGTGGTGCTGCAGCACATCCTGGTGGATGCGAAGAGCGGCCATGTCACCAAGCACTGGCGCCAGGACTGGGTCTACGAGGCGCCCACGCGCTTCGAGTTCAGCGCCGACCAGACCTGGACCGTGCGTGCGCTGTCGCCAGAGGAAACCCGCGGCGCCTGGACCCAGTGCGTGTACGAGGTCAGCGACGCGCCGCGCTACTGCGGCACCGGCAAGTGGAGCTACGACAACGGCATCGCGACCTGGACCAGCGACCTCACCGCGCGCCCGCTGCCGCGGCGCGAGTACACCAAGCGCGACGACTACAACGTGGTGATCGGCATCAACCGCCACACCATCACGCCCAGGGGCTGGACCCACGAGCAGTTCAACACCAAGACCATGCGCAAGCCGGACGGCAGCCAGGTCGAGCTGGCGCGCGAGTTCGGTTTCAACGACTACCGGAAGGTCGACGACATCGACTTCCGGCCTGCCTACGACTACTGGAAGGCGACGAAGGATTTCTGGGCGCAGGTGCGCGAACGCTGGGACGGCTTCCTGGCGCAGTCGCCGGGCGTGCACATGAAGACAAAGATCGACGGCATGGCGATGATCATGCCGCTGTTCGAGCAGGCCGAGGCGATCCAGGGCGGCGCGGCGGTGGACGAGGCCGCGATCGACGCGGTGTTCGCGCAGTGGGTCGAGCCGGTGCCCGCCGCAGCCGTGGCATCGCACTGACGCAGGTCGGGGCTACGCCCCGACGCCGCGAAGACGGAATCACGCCAGGAACCGTCGGGGACGTAACCCCGACCTACGCGGCCGGCGCCTTCGGCGCCGCGGGAGCGGCGGGCGGAGGTGGAGGCGCCATCGCCTGCGGGGCTGTCGGGGCGGCCGGTGGCGATGGTGCCTTCGGCGGTTTCGGCGGGGCGGGTGGTGCCGGCGGCAGCGGCGGCAGTGGCGCGAGTTCCGGCACCACGACCCGGGCATTGCCCGCCTTGCGGTCGCGCAGGTAGTCGATGGACACCTTCGTGCCGCCGGGCTTGTCGCCCATCGCAGCCATCGCCTCGCGCGGGCTGGCCACGGCCTTGCCGTCGATGCGCTGGATCACGTCGCCCGCCTGCAGGCCGGCCAGGTCGCCGCTCGAAAGCACCAGAACGCCGCGGTCGGTGCCGAAATAGCGGCCGAGCTGCTTGTCGATGGTGGCCAGGTTCAGGCCGTTCCAGCGGAAGGCGGACATCAGCACCACGGTATCGCAGGCTCGGTCCGTGCACTCCATTCCGGAAGAAAGGCGGGCGATCTCCCTGGAGACACCAGGAGGCGCAGCCCCCGGGCGATAGAACTCGATGCTGTCGCCGCTGACCTGGGTGGCTCCATTGTCGGAGCGCGCGATGCGCACGCTTCCCTCGGCGCGCGCCAACGACCCGTCGTTGCGCAGGATGTAGACGCCCTGATCGACCCGGGGTGTCACTTCCACGCTGTCAGGCTTGCCGTCGCGCACGTAGCCGATCCGGACCGCCGCGTCGCTCTCCATGTCCGACAGCAGTCGTTGTGCGTCGCGCAGGCGTCGCGTGCCGCTGCTGCCCTCCAGTTGCCTGCCATCGATCATGACGATGCGGTCGCCGGTCCTGAGCCCGGCATCTTCCGCGCTGCTGCCCGGCGTGACGGCAGTGATCCGGACGCCCGCCACCTCGTCCGGTGACAGCACCACGCCGATCACCGGGCGCAGCTGCAGCGACGGAGGCGACAGGATGCCGCGACGGAGGAAGCGTTCTTCCGTCGGCTGCCGGCGCTCCTTGCGGATATTCTCGACGGCCCGCGAAACGTTCCGGTCGGGGTGATGGGCGATTTTCCCCACCGCCTGTGCCTGCGCGTGCGCCGGCACCGCGGCGGCCAAGCCGGCCGCCAGTGCGGTCGCCAGCAGGAACCTGATCGTGTTGTTCATGATGCCTCCATGGAGTAGGTGGGTGGGGTGCCGGTGCTGCGGTCAATCGACGTGCACCAGCGCGCCGTCGTAACGTTCGCCATTGGCGGCCAGCCAGCGGCGCGTGCTTTCGAAGCCGGCGGAGGCGCGCAGGATTTCGACGCGCTCGCGCCACAGCCCTGCCTGCCGCGCCGGGTCGAGTCCCGGCTGCATCAGCGCGGTATCGATCGCAGCGAGTTGCGCGTCGAACCGCGCCGCCACCACTGCCGCCGTGCCGCTGGCCACGCGCCCGTCACGGGCGTATCGCAGCAGCGCTTCCAGTCGGGCGGATTCGGCCTGCAGCTGTTCAAGGCCGCGCACATCACTACTTGTGGCGCCTCCCTGCTGCTGCGCGACAGCCGCAGGTGGTGCGTCGGTCGGCGGTGGCAGCCATGCCGGCACGACGGCCAGTGCCAATACCGCGGCAGCGGCCAGCGGCAGCGCCCAGCGTCGGCGCCGCCGCCGCGCGTCGAGTCGACGCGAAACGGCGGCCCAGCCAGCGGCCGGGGCGTCCTCTTGCGGCAGCGCGGCGAAGGCGTCGTGCCATCCGGCCGGTGCGGCGTTCTGGTGAAGGTTGGGGTCAGCCATGGTCGTGTTCCTCGATTTCCAGCAGCGCGCGCAGCCGGCGCGTGCCACGCGCCAGCTGCGACTTGGAGAAGCTCGGCGTGCGCTGCATCAGCGCGGCGATCTCCTCGTGGGTATAGCCCTCGGCGTGGTACAGCCACAGCACGCCGCGGGTGTTGGCCGGCAATCGCGCCAGCGCGCGCTGCATCAGCGCGGCGTCGGCTGCGGCCGGCGGGGGCAGGGCACGCTCGTCGGCCGGCTCGTGGCCGTCGTCGGGCAGCTCGCCGGCCTGGCGACGCCCGCGGCGCAGGTGCATCAGCGCCTCGTTGACCGCGATCTGCCGCAACCAGCCCCAGAACGGGCTGCCGCCGCGGCCGCGGAAGTCGCCGATCCGGGCGAACACCTTGAGCATCGTTTCCTGCAGCACGTCCGCCGCCGCCTCGCGCTCGCCGCACAGGCGCAGGGCCAGGGTGAACACCGGTCGTTCGAAGCGGCGGTAGACCTGTTCGAAGGCCGCCCGCTCACCGGCGCGGATGCGCGCCAGCAGCGCGTCCGTCACCTCGATCGCAAAGCTCGAGGGGCGGCCGGATGCGGCGGCAGGTGTGTCGGCGGCGGGAAGGGTTTCGATCAGCATTCCCCTGCATGGATGCCGTGGTGGGCAAAAGCGTCGCAGGCGGCCGCGACGGCCCCCCGGCAACCTATACTGGCTGCATCAGAAGGGGAGGGTTGCCATGTTCAGTGGATCGTTGCTCGCCATCGTCCTGCTCGTCGCGGGCGTGATCGTCCTGTTCAAGACCGTGCGCGTGGTGCCGCAGGGCTACGAATGGACCGTCGAGCGCTTCGGCAAGTACACCTACACGATGACGCCTGGCCTGCATTTCCTGGTTCCGATCATGTACAGCGTCGGGCGCAAGATCAACATGATGGAGCAGGTGCTCGAGGTGCCGAGCCAGGACGTGATCACCAAGGACAACGCGGTGGTCAAGGTCGACGGCATCGTGTTCTTCCAGGTGCTCGACGCGGCCAAGGCGGCCTACGAGGTGGCGACGCTGGAAATCGCGATCCTCAACCTGGTGATGACCAACATCCGTACCGCGATCGGCTCGATGGACCTGGACGAGTCGCTGTCCAAGCGCGACGAGATCAACACCAAGGTGCTGGTGGCGGTCGACCAGGCCACCCATCCCTGGGGCATCAAGGTCAACCGCATCGAGCTCAAGGACATCGCCCCGCCGCGCGACCTGATCGACGCGATGGCCAAGCAGATGAAGGCCGAGCGCGAGAAGCGCGCCAACATCCTCGAGGCCGAAGGCCTGCGCCAGGCGGCGATCCTCAAGGCCGAGGGCGAGAAGCAGTCGATGATCCTGGAAGCCGAGGGCGACAAGGAAGCCGCGTTCCGCCAGGCCGAGGCGCGCGAGCGCCTGGCGGAAGCCGAAGCGGCGGCGACCAAGTCGGTGTCCGACGCGATCGCAGGGGGCAACGTGCAGGCGATCAACTACTTCGTCGCGCAGAAGTACATCGAGGCGTTCAAGGCGCTGGCCGAGGCGCCGAACCAGAAGTTCGTGATGATGCCGATGGAGTCGGCCGGCGTGATCGGGTCGCTCGGCGGCATCGCCGAGTTGGCGAAGGAAGCGCTCGACCACCAGCCGTCAGGCAATGCGCCCCGCACGCAACCGCCCGCCATGCCGCGACAGGGAGGCTGACCCGCCATGCGCTGGGACGTGTTCACCTGGGCCGCGGTCGCGCTGCTGCTGATGGCCGCCGAGACGATGGCGCCGGGGGCATTCATGCTCTGGCTGGGCTTCGCCGCGGCGGCGGTGTTCGTCGGCGTGCTGCTGGTGCCGGGGATCCCGGTGCTGGCGCAGGTCGTCGCGTTCGTGGTGCTCAGCTTCATCTCGATCCAGGTCTACCGGAAGTGGTTCCGCAGCCGCGAACCGCAAAGCGACCGGCCGGCGCTCAACCGCCGCGTCGCCGCGCTGGTGGGCACGGTCGCGACTCTGGAGCGGGCGATCGACAACGGCCGCGGGCGGGTGCAGATCGCTGACGCCTACTGGGACGTGACCGGCCCCGACCTGCCGGCGGGTGCGCGGGTGCGGGTGGTGGCGGCCGACGGCATGACGCTGGTGGTGGAAGCCGCCGGATGAGCATCCCGGCGCCATGCGTGTCCGCGGCGATGCGGCGGGCAGGCGGATGGTTCTCAGCCGCGGCGCTCGCGCTGCTGCTGGCGGGCGCCGCGCATGCCGCCGAGGCGTCGCGCGAGGTGCCGTACAAGAAGCTCGTGCGGATCCCGCTGATGATGGAGAAGGTGGACGACGACCACGTCTTCAGCGGTGAATTCTCGGTGGCGTCGGCCGATGCGAAGCAGCCGCTGCCGGGCGATCTGCGTGTGGAAGTCCTGGTCGGGGACAAGGCGGTTGCCGTGCGGGTCGATCCCGACGGGCGCCTGCGGCTGCCCGTGCGCCAGGACTGGGTGGACGCCGGTGCCAGGCTGCGCATCAACCAGCCCAAGGACAGGCTGGTGCTGGGCTACAACTTCCGTGCGCGCCCGCCGTCCGGCACCCGCATGCGCTACGCGAAGCTCGCCGAATCGGCGGACGTCATGGCGCGCGGCATCAAGGCCGAAGCGGGATGGCTGGGCTTCGCGGCACCCGGCCCGTACGCACTGGACATCCGCTTCCCGCCCGGACCGGCGCAGACGCTCGAGATCCGGTTCGCCGACGGCAGCAGCAAGCGCTGGACCGCTGTCGCGAAGGGCGACGGCGGTTACAACGGCATCGAGCTGCCGTGGAAGCCGGAGTGGCGCGATGCGGAGGTCACCCTCAGCGAGCCGCTGGGCGGCGTGATGCCACTGGTGAAGTAGCGGCAGGCCGCGCGGCGGCGCGCGCCGGTGGCGTCTGGGATAATGCCGGGCTCCGCCCCATACGAGCCCGCCATGACCCGCAAGACGATCCTCAACGATGCCCACCGCGCACTCGGCGCGAAGATGGTCGACTTCGGCGGCTGGGACATGCCGCTCAACTACGGTTCGCAGATCGAGGAGCACCACCAGGTGCGCCGCGACGCCGGCATGTTCGACGTCTCGCACATGACCGTGGTCGACCTGCACGGGGCGAAGGTGCGCGACTTCCTGCGCAAGCTGGTCGCCAATTCGGTCGACAAGCTGAAGAAGCCGGGCAAGGCGCTGTACACCTGCATGCTCGACGAGCAGGGCGGGGTGATCGACGACCTGATCGTCTACTACCTGGCCGATGACTGGTTCCGGATCGTGGTCAACGCCGCCACCCGCGACAAGGACATGGCGTGGATCGAACAGCAGGCCGGGGCATTCGACGTCGAGGTCCGGGAGCGCACCGACCTGGCGATGATCGCGGTGCAGGGACCGAACGCGCGCGACAAGGTCATCGGCCTGCTCGCGGAGGACGACCGCGCCGGCGTCGGCAAGCTCGGCAAGTTCGCCGCCGTGGAGGCGAAGTCGGCCGACGGCGCGCCTCTGTTCATCGCCCGCACCGGCTACACCGGGGAAGACGGCTTCGAGATCGTCCTGCCCCAGGACCACGCCGTCGCCCTGTGGGATGCGCTGCTTGCCGCGGGCGTGAAGCCCGCAGGCTTGGGTGCGCGTGACACCCTGCGTCTGGAGGCGGGCCTGAACCTGTATGGCCAGGACATGGACGAAACCGTCTCGCCGTGGGAAGCCGCGCTCGGCTGGACCGTGGCCCTGGACGAAGGCCGCGATTTCATCGGCCGCCAGGCGCTCGAGTCGCAGAAGGCCGCCGGCACCGCGCGCCGCATGATCGGCCTGGTGATGGACGAGAAGGGCGTACTGCGCCACGGGCAGAAGGTGCTCACCGCGGCCGGCGACGGCGAGATCCTGTCCGGCACCTTCTCACCCACGCTGGGCAAGGCGATCGCCTTCGCGCGGGTGCCGGCCGGCGATGCGGCCGACGACGGGGGCGTGCGCGTGGACATCCGCGGACGCGAGGTCCCGGTGCGCGTGGTCGCGTTCCCGTTCGTGCGCGACGGCAAGCCGCGGGACGGCATCTGAACGCGCCCGGCATCCGGTTCCGGGTGGCGCAGCAGCGCCCGCCGGCGCCCCTGTCGCCACGCTTTTCCTTCGCTAAACTAGCCTCCCCTTCCACCGACAGCAGCACATCCGGAGCACCAGCATGAGCGAGATCCCAGGCGACCTGAAGTTCATGAAATCCCACGAGTGGGCCCGCGTCGAAGGCGACGGCAAGGTCACCGTCGGCATCTCCGACCATGCACAGGGGCTGCTCGGCGACCTGGTCTACGTCGACCTGCCCACGGTCGGCGATCGCGCCGAAACCGGCACCGCCAGCGCCGTGGTCGAATCGGTCAAGGCAGCATCCGACGTGTACTCGCCTGTGTCGGGCACCATCACTGCAGTCAACAGCGCGCTGGCCGACAAGCCCGAGACGATCAACGAGGATGCTTTCGGCGAAGGCTGGATCTTCGTCGTCGAGATCGACGAGCCCGACCAGCTCAACGACCTGCTTGACCCGGACGCCTACGCCGAACTGCTGGAAGAAGACGACCACTGAGGTCGTCCACCCCGGTGCGCCCTTCGTGGCGCGCAACACCATGCGGCGCGGAGCGAATGTTCCGCGCCGCATTCATTTCCGCCACTGGTCGTGGCCTGCGTCGGGTAGCGAGGCGCCGTCCGTCGTCCCTTCCGCACCGGACTGCACTGGTGCTCCGACCGCTGCCGGACCGGATCCTGCCCGAACAAACCCGCGCGAATGAATGCGTGGCAATGCATGCCTGCACCGCTGTCGGAGCGTCGTGCTTCTGCGCGCGTTTGCATGGCAGCCGACGCACGTCGCGCAGTGCACGCGGCGACTATTCCCCGCATGCGGGTGCATGCGTTTTCCACGCCGCCGGATCGATGCATCACCGACCATCGTGATGGCCGGGGGCGGTCCGGACTGTTCGCGGCGGGGTGTTCGGAGGGTCGTCGAGCTTGCGCAGTTTTGCGCAATCCGGCTTGTGCGGTGCCGGAAATCCGGGGTTCGCCCGAAGCGCTCCGACAGTCGCCGTACACCTTCGCGGACATGCCGACGATGTGTGCGGCATGTGCTGTTGCGTTTCGAACCGTTCGCGCCTGCCATCGGGGACTTCGCGAAAAACACCTTGTTTCATGCACTTTTTCGAACAGGGCAGGTGTCGTGCGTGCATGACGGGACGCGTCGATGCCGCGTCGGTGCGGAACATCCGTCCGCGGCACGGCGGCGCTGCGCCGGGAAACGGTTGCGGAAAACATGACGAAGGTGTTGACAGTTGAAAAAACCGTGATTAGGTTTCGCTGCAACAGACGTTGCCGCAGAAGAGAGTGAGTCGAACCAGGACGCAAACGTGCAGCACAACCAAGACCTCTGCCCGGACATTCCTCAAGGTGGAATCAGGCATCGTCTCCGCTGCGAAAGCGCAACGTCACCGGAACCCCAGCCCGCGTCGCCATGCGATGCGGGTTTTTTGTGCCGGCGCAATGCCGGTGGGAGTGGGTTCCATGCAAGCGGCCTGCCCTCCTGGCGGGCTGGCTCTGAATCCGTCCCGACGCGCTGTGCGCGTCGGCGGTTGGTCGCGGGTCCGATACCCGTGGCGATGTTTTGAACTGGGCTGCTACACCCGATAGTTCCACTGACGAGGAGAGCCATCTCATGGCCACGAAGAAAGCTGCGAAGAAACGTCCCGCCAAGAAGGCGGCGAAGAAATCGGTCCGCAAGACCGCGAAGAAGGCAGTTCGCAAGACGAAGAAGGCCGTCCGCAAGGTCGCCAAGAAGGCTGCCAAGCGCCCGGCGAAGAAGGCCACCAGGAAGGTAGCGAAGAAGAAGGTCGCCAAGAAGAAGGTTGCCAAGAAAAAGGTAGCGAAGAAGAAGGTCGCCAAGAAGAAGGTTGCCAGGAAGACGGCCAAGCGGCCGGCGAAGAAGGCTGCCAAGAAGACCGCGAAGAAGGCCGCCAAGAAGAAGACTGCGAAGAAGACCGTCAGAAAGGCGGCGAAGAAGCGTCCGGCGAAGAAGGCTGCCAAGAAGGCGACCAGGAAGACGGCGAAGAAGGCCCCTGCGAAGCGTGCCAAGAAGGCCGCCAAGAAAAAGCCTGCCAAGAAGGCCGCGAAGAAGGCCAAGCGTCCGGCGAAGCGTGCCAAAAAGGCCGCTCCCGTGGCGATCCCCGCCGCACCTGCGCCGATGATGTAAGAACAAGAAACCGATCAGCCGTCATCAGGCTCCCTCTCCGCATGCCCAGGCGGAGAGGGAGTTTTTTTTTGGTTCTTCACCCATCCGAGGGGTGCACGACCAAGTCGATGCGCGGGCTTCGGTGGGCCGCCGTGCCCTGTCGACCGGGACGCCGCTACTTCCGAAGCCCATGCATGGCCCATCTTCCCGGGGCGCCACACCTCGGCTCTTCGCACCGCGGCCGAGTCAGGACAGAGGGGGGACTTTCGACTGCCGCCGCCGCCGTGCCCGTCGTGTGACGGGCACGATGAACCCTCAGCGCGGGTTGGCGTTGGCCGACGACGTCTGCGCGCCGCCGGCATGTTCGGCGTGCGGCAGGTTGGGCCTCGGCTGGTCGTCCTCGGCGTACAGCACGTCCGGGAACGGATCCACGTCGAGCCAGCGGTGTGCCGGCAGGCCGATCGCGCGGTCGAGGATGGTCGGCAGCAGCCCCGAGGGCTGGTTGCTTTCGCCATTCCACAGGATCGCCACGCCGAGGTCGCGCTGCGGCAGCAACGCGATCACGCCGCGGTATCCCTGCACGGCGCCGCCGTGGTAGACGACGCGATGGCCGGCGTAGTCGTAGACGCGCCAGCCGATCGCATAGCCGGCGGCATTCAGGCGCTGCCGGCGCCAGGAAGAGCCCCGTGTCTCGCCGGGCGTCGCCACGACCGGCGCATGCAGGGTGGCCAGCAGCGGCGCCGGCAGCACGTCGGGGCGGTGCCCGGTCTGCGCCACCAGCCACTGCGCCATGTCGCTGGCGCTGGCGTTGACGCCGGCGGCAGGCGCGACCCGGTAGTAGGTGGGCTTGGGCGTGAGCGAACGCCAGCCGCCGCCGGCACGCACGTGCGGCCGCGCCCAGCTCGGGCTGGCTTCGATGCCTTCGAGCCCGTAGCTGGCGTCGTTCATGCCCAGCGGCTTGAAGATGCGGCGGGTGACGGCCTCGCTGAAGAACTGCCCGCTAGCGCCGTACACCACGTTGCCGACCAGGCTGAAGGCCACGTTCTGGTAGCTGTAGCACTCGCCGGGCGCGCACTTCATCGGCGCGTAGGCCAGCTTCCGCACCAGGGTGTTGTAGTCGACGTTGCGTTCCAGGTCGCGGTCGTAGGCGTTGCGGGTCAGGCCGACGCGCTGGCTCAAGACTTCGGCGACGGTAAGCTGTTGCGCCGCGCCGGGTTCGGAAAACTGCAGCGACGGCATGTAGTCGGCCACGTGGCTGTCCCAGCGCAGCGCGCCTTCGTTGACCAGCAGCCCGGTGATGGTGCCGGCGAAGGCCTTCGACAGCGATGCCAGGCGGAACACGGTGTGCGCGTCGACCGGCTCGGCGTCGCTGACGTCGGTGATGCCGTAGCCGCGCGCGCTGAGCACCTTGCCGTCCTGCACGATGGCCATCGCAAGGCCGGGCACGCGCTGGTTGGCGACCAGCTCCTGGGCGATCGCCTCGAACTGGCGGACGTTGAAGTCGAGCGACGGCGGCATGACCTCCTCGACCGGCGGCAGGTAGGCCGGGATGGAGGCGGGTTGGGTCGGGAGCGGCTGCGGCGACGTGGCGGCAGTCGAAGGCGCCGGCTGGACGTTCCAGCGCAGGGGCGTTTGCGCCGAGGTGGCAAGCGCCATTGGCAGCAGGGTACCGATGAGACCGCCCCGCCATGTGAGCCGGTGCCGTCTCTTCTTGTCTTTCATCAGGCTTGCCCCCTGCGTATGCTGCGATTGCAGGCCGATCATAACGCCTGATGCCAGAATTGCATGAACAAGGAGAGCTTTGATGATTACCGTGTTGATCCTGCTCGCAATTGTGATCGTGTTCGCGCTCTGGGCGGTCGGCATCTACAACGGCCTGGTCACCGCGCGCAACGCGTACAAGAACGCCTTCGCCCAGATCGACGTGCAGCTGCAGCGCCGCTTCGACCTGATCCCGAACCTGGTCGAGACCGCCAAGGGCTACCTCGAGCATGAGCGCGGCACCCTCGAAGCGGTGACCGCCGCCCGCAACGCCGCCCAGGCGGGCCTGGCCGCTGCCAAGGCATCCCCGGGCGACCCGGCCGCGATGGCCGAGCTGACCCGCAGCCAGGGCATGCTCGACGGCGCGCTGGGCCGGCTGCTGGTCACGGTGGAGGCCTATCCCGACCTCAAGGCCAGCCAGAACATGATGCAGCTGACCGAGGAGCTGACCAGCACCGAGAACAAGGTCGCCTTCGCCCGCCAAGCGTTCAACGACATGGTGATGGCCTACAACAACAAGCGCGAGGTGTTCCCTTCGAGCATCGTCGCCGGCATGTTCAATTTCGCCCCGGCCGCGCTGCTGGAGATTCCCGCCGACCAGCAGGAGCAGGTGCGGGCGGCGCCGAAGGTCGAGTTCTGAAAAGCCGGGAATCGGGAATGGGGAATCGGGAATCGAAGAGGCGGAACCGCGCGGCCTGCTGCACCCGTCGATTGCCGTTGACCGTGTCCCTCGGATGGCTGAACCGTCTGGCTTCGGCCGGATGGAGTCGATCCTGCTCTACCGATTCCCCGTTCCCCATTCCCGATTCCCGGCGTCACCCATGAACTTCTTCGAACACCAGGCCAAGGCCCGGCGCACCTCGACCCGGCTGGTGCTGCTGTTCGCGCTCGCCGTCCTGGCCATCGTGGTTGCGATGGACCTGGTCATGCTGGCGGTGTTCGGGCGCGGCGAGGGAGCGGGCGGCGTCCTGGTGTTCACCACGCTGGTGACGCTGGCGGTGATCGGCGGGGCCTCGATGTACCGCATCGCCTCGCTGCGCGGCGGCGGCGAGGCGGTGGCGCTGCAGTTCGGCGGCACGCCCGTGCCGGAGGACACCACCGACCGCTACCTGCAGCGGCTGCGCAACGTGGTCGAGGAGATCGCGATCGCTTCGGGGGTGCCGGTGCCGGGCCTGTACGTGCTCGAGCACGAGTCGGCGATCAACGCCTTCGCCGCCGGCTACTCGCCCTCGGACGCGGCCATCGCGGTCACGCGCGGGGCACTGGAGAAGCTCAACCGCGACGAGCTGCAGGGGGTGATCGCGCACGAGTTCAGCCACATCCTCAACGGCGACATGCGCCTGAACATCCGCCTGATCGGGGTGCTGTTCGGGATCATGGTGATGGGCATCGTCGGCCGCCGGCTGATGCTGCACGGGGGCATGAGCCGCAACAGTCGCGATGGCGTGGCGATGTTCCTGGTGGTGGCGCTGGTGGCGATCGTGATCGGCTACATCGGGCTGCTGTTCGGACGCATGATCAAGGCCGGCATCAGCCGCACGCGCGAGTCGCTGGCAGATGCCTCGGCGGTGCAGTTCACCCGCCAGACCGCCGGCCTTGCCGGCGCGCTGAAGAAGATCGCCGGCATCTACGAGGGCTCGAAGCTGGCCAACCGCGGCGAGACCGAGGAGATCAGCCACATGCTGTTCGGCGACGGGATCGGCTTCAGCGGCCTGTTCGCCACCCACCCGCCGATCCTCAAGCGCATCCAGGCGCTGGAGCCGGGGTTCCGCGCCGAGCAACTCGAGCGCCTGCAGGCGCAGTGGCATGCCGCGCCGCCGAACGGCCTGCAGGAAGACGCGCGCATGGGCCTGGCCGGCGCGCACGACGCGCTGCCGGCGGCTTCGTCGCAGCTCAACGTCACGCCGGCGATGGTGTCATCGCAGGTGGCGCAGCCCGAGTCGGACGATTACCGGCGTGCCGATGCCATCGTCCATTCGATTCCCGACGAACTGCGGACGCTGGCGCGCCAGCGTGAACAGGTGATGCCGCTGCTGCTGGCGATGCTGCTCGGCAACGACCAGGGCGTGCTGGGCAAGCAGCGCATCGAGATCGCCTCGCGCATGGGCAACGAGGCGGCTGAAGCGGCCTTCGGCCTGCGCGGCACGCTGGCGCAGTCGCTGCATCCGATGCAGCGGCTGCCGCTGGCGGCGGTCGCGTTCCCGGTGCTGCGCCTGCGGCCGCGGCCGGAGCTTGATGCGTTCATGGACACGGTGTTCGCCGTGGTCAACGCCGACGGCCAGGTGTCGCTGTTCGAATACTGCCTGGGCCGGCTGTTGCACGTGCAGGTGCGCGAGTCGCTCGACCCGGGGCGCTACGCGCACTTCGGACGGCGCAAGCCGGGCAACGTCAAGCAGGAGTTCGCGACGTTGCTGGCGGTGGTCGCGAAGGCCGGCAACCCGGACGACCCGGCCGAAGCGCAGCGGGCGTATCTGGCTGGCATGCAGCGCGTGCTGCCGCGCGACCACGTGCCGTACGCGCCGCCAGCCGAGGGCGTGCTGGCGCTCGACGCGGTGTGGGAACCGCTGGACGCACTCGACCCGCTGGCCAAGCAGGTGATGGTGGAAGCGATCACCGCGGCAGCCAGCCACGACGGCCGCATCTCGGTGGCCGAGGCGGAGCTGCTGCGCACGGTCTGCGCGGTGCTGCACTGCCCGCTGCCGCCGATGCTGGAGCGGGCGTAGGGCGCATTGCCGCATGGGGCATCACCGGGCGCCGAATCCCGAATGCAGGGCGGGTCTTGACCCGCCACCGCGCCGCCGGCTTGCGAGGAATGGGGCGTGCGATCCTGGAGGCGGGTCAAGACCCGCCCTACGGTGGTTCGGGGTCCATCATGCCGCGGACGACTGGATAGCCGCTTGACCCGACAATCATCCTCGGAAACCGTGGCGAAAAAACGTAGGGCGGGTCTTGACCCGCCAGCCAGCCGTGAAATCACGCACGGCCGCGAATCAGATCCGCCGCGCGCTCAGCGATCATGATCGTTGGCGCGTTGGTGTTGCCGGTGACCAGCGTCGGCATCACCGACGCGTCCACTACGCGCAGGGCGTCGATGCCACGCACGCGCAGCCGGGGATCGACCACGGCCGCGGCGTCGTTGCCCATGCGGCAGGTGCCGACGGGGTGGTAGACGGTTTCGGCCTTGGCGCGGATGAAGTCCACGAGTTCCGCGTCCGACAGGCCGTCGCGTTCGGGGAAGATCGGCGCGCCGCGGTAGGGGTCGAGCGCCTTCTGTGCGAATACCTCGCGCGAGACCTTCGCGCATTCGACCATCATCGCCAGGTCGAAGCCCTCGTCGTCGCTGAGGTAGTTCGCTTCGATCCGCGCCTTGCGCGAGGGGTCGGCGCTGTCCAGCGCGATGCGGCCGCGGCTGCGCGGGTGCAGGAAGCAGGCGTGCAGGGTGTAACCGTCGCCGGCCAGTCGGTGGCGGCCGTGGTCGTCGAGCATCGCCGGGACGAAGTGGAACTGGATGTCGGCGCGGTCGTCAGGCGCCAGCGGCGAGCGCACGAAGCCGCCGGCCTCGGCGATGTTGCTGGTGCCGGCGCCGCGGCGGCCGCGCAGGAAGTAGTCGAAGGCGGTCTTCAGCTCGCTGGCGCGGTCGTAGGTCACGCGCCGGGTCGAGTGCCGCAGCGTGCAGATGTCGAGGTGGTCCTGCAGGTTGGCGCCGACGCCCGGCGCGTCGAACGCGACCGCGATGCCGTGCCGGCGCAGTTCGTCCGCCGGCCCGATGCCTGACAGCATCAGCAGCTGCGGCGAGTTGATCGCGCCGCCGCACAGCAGCACTTCGCGCGCGGCACGCGCGGTCTCGACGCGGCCGCCGCGCGCGTACTCGACGCCGGTTGCGCGTCCGCCTTCCAGCAGCACGCGACGGGCGAGGGCGCCGGTGCGGATCACGAGGTTGGGCCGCGGGCGCGCGGGGTCGAGGTAGGCCACCGCTGCCGAGCAGCGCGCGCCGTCGCGCTGGGTGACCTGGTACAGCCCCACGCCCTGCTGGCCGGGGCCGTTGAAGTCGTCGTTGCGGGCGAAGCCGGCCTGCACGCCTGCCTCGACGAAGGCGTGCGAGAGCGGATTGACGTGGCGCAGGTCGGACACCGACAGCGGGCCGTCGCCGCCGTGCAGCGCGTCGCCGCCGCGCCCGTTGCCTTCGCTGCGGCGGAAGTACGGCAGCACTGAGTCCCAGTCCCAGCCGGTCGCGCCCTGCGCGGCCCAGCCGTCGTAGTCGGCGGGCACGCCACGCACGTAGCACATGGCATTGATCGAACTCGATCCGCCGAGCACCTTGCCGCGCGGCCACCACAGCGTGCGGCCGCCCAGCTGCGGCTCCGGCGCGGTGTCGTAGTCCCAGTTCACGCCTTTCTGGCCGACCAGCTTCGCCAGCCCGGCCGGCATGTGGATGAAGGGGTGCCAGTCGCGCGGGCCGGCCTCGAGCAGCAGCACGCGCACGCCGGGGTCTTCGGACAGGCGGTTGGCGAGCACGCAGCCGGCTGAGCCGGCGCCGACGACGATGTAGTCGTAGTCCAGGCGCGGCGGGTCACGGAACTTGGTCATCGGAACAACTTAGGCAGCCAGGCTAGAGCATATGCTCGGCGAGGTGGCGCGTGGCCCGCGCTTTGGGATACCGTTTGCGCGCCCCACGGCGCGGAAACCGGATGAGCAGCGCAAACGACCATGACGCCAACGCGGGCCGCACCGCGCGCCTGCGTGCCGCGCTGGCAGAGTCGCCGCCGTTGCTGTGGTCGTTCCTGTATTTCTTCTGCCTGCTCAGCGGCTACTACGTGCTGCGGCCGGTACGCGATGCGATGGGGGCGTCGAGCGATGTCGAAGCGGTGTTCCCGCCGGAGATGGTCGGCTTCTTCGCTGCGCACGGGATCCCGCTGCAGGAACTGATCCTGCAGGTGCTGTCCACCTGTTCCTTCATCCTGATCCTGGTCGCGCAGCCGATCTACGGCGCGCTGGTCAGTCGCTTCCCCCGCCGGGTGTTCCTGCCGGTGCTGTTCGGCTTTTTCATCCTGTGCCTGCTCGGCTTCCACCTGCTGTTCGACAGCCGGGTCGCCGGGCGTGGCATGGCGTTCTTCCTGTGGGTCACGGTGTTCAACGTGTTCTCGGTGGCCGTGTTCTGGAGCTTCATGGCCGACGTGTTCTCCAATGTCGAGGCGCGCAGGTATTACGGCTACATCGGTGCGGCGGGCACGATAGGCGCGTTCACGGGCCCGCTCCTCACCCGCGCGTTGGCGGAGAAGGTCGGGCTGGCGAACCTGATGCTGGTGTCGGCGGGCTTCCTCGCCGCCTGCGTGCTGTGCATCTGGAAGCTGCGGCAATGGGCGGTCGTGCGGGAACGCGAAGCCGGGCGCGACAATGAAAGCGCGATGGGCGGCGACGTGCTGGCCGGCCTGAAACTGATCGCGAAGGAGCCGCTGCTGCGCTGGCTGGCGGCGATGGTGTTCCTCGGCGTGGGCGTCGGCCAGCTGCTCTACAACGAGCAGGCTTCCATCGCCCGCGCCGGTTTCGCCACCGCCGAAGCGCGTACCGCCTATTACGCCGGTATCGACATCGCAGTGAACGTGCTGACGCTGGTCGTGCAGCTGTTGCTGACCCGCTTCCTGATGTCGCGCTACGGCCTGCTGGCCGTGCTGATGATCCCGATGGCATGCCTGCTGGTCGGCTTTGCGGTGCTGACCGCTTCGCCGCTGCCGATCGTGGTCGGCATCGTCCAGGTGGTCACGCGTTCCAACGAGTTCTCGATGATGAAGCCGGGGCGCGAGACCATCTACACCCGCGTGCCGCGCGAATGGCGCTACAAGGCCGGTGCAGCCATCGACACCGCGTTCTTCCGTGGCGGCGAGATCACTTTCTCGTGGACGTACAAGGCGCTGGCGGCCTTCGGTTCGCAGATGGTGTTCGGCGTCGGCCTGCTGTTTGCCAGCGTGATGACGCTCAGCGCGTGGCGGCTGCTGCGCGAAGAGAAAAAGCTGCCCTCCGAGCGTGCGCACGCGCCGGCTGGAAACGGAGACGGGAACGGGCAGGCGGGCGCCGGCGCGCGGCCCGCTGCGGGCGCGGGTTGATGCGCGGCGCGCGGGACGGGTGCCCTTGAACGGCCAGGCCGGGCTGGAGCCGGCGGCGCCCGCTGGTCGCTGCCGGAACGCCGCGATCACGGCCGTCGCGCTGGCGGCGGGCCTGTGCAGCCTTTCCCTGGCCGCCGCGCAACCCGGCCAGCCGTCGTCGGTGATCATCAACGAGGAGGTCCGGCACTACACGATCGAGGCCGGCTCGATCGACGAGCTGCGCGACCGGCTGCGGCACGATGTGCCAGGGCGTGGCGGTACGCATGGGCGCACCTGGAGCGACGTGCGCATCGCCTACGAACTGGACCGCTCCGGCGAGGGCTGCCGCATCCGCGACCTCGAAGTGCGGCTCGACATCGAAGTCACGCTGCCGGAGTGGGAGCCGGGAAACCGGGTGCCGAAAGCGCAGCGCGAACGTTGGACGCGGGCGCTGGCCGCCCTGGAGCGGCACGAAGCCACGCACCGCGCGAACGCCCGCGCGGCGGCAGAGGAAGTCCGCGATCGGGTCCAGGACATCGGTCGGTTGCCGGGCTGCAAGACGGTGCGCGACACGGCCAACCGCCTGCTGCGGCGGACGATGCTGAAGTACGAGTTCCGCGATCGTCGCTACGATGCCCGGACCCGCAACGGCGCCGAACAGGGCGCCGTGCTGTAGGTCGGGGCTACGTCCCCGATGCTTCTGGGGCCAACAGCCTTGTGTAGGTCGGGGTTACGTCCCCGACGCTTTTGGAGCCAACAGCCGTCGGGGACGTAGCCCCGACCTACGAGGTCCCGGACCCTGCGCGGCGCGGCGACACCCACATCGCGATGCGCGCGCGGAACACGGCCTCACCCGACGGATCGGTGACTTCGACCTCGACCGGCAGTTCGTATCCCGAATCAGCCTCGACCACCGGCTGCGCCGGCGTCGCCACCGCGCGCATCGTGCCGACCGCCTTGCGCAGGTATTCGACGGTCATGCCCTTGGGAATCCAGCGCATCGACGGCGGCAGGCTGGCGTCGACCGCCAGGCCGCCGCTCAGCTCGGCCAGGTTGCACAGCGCGATCGCGTGCACGGTGCCGATGTGGTTGGTGACGGCGCGGCGGTGGCGCAGGCTGGCCACGCAGCGGCCCGGTTCGAGCAGTTCGATGCGTGGGCGGATGCTGGCGAAGTACGGCGCCTTGAAGCAGGCCGCGCGCGAGAACAGCCAGTGGCCGGCGGGCCAGCGGTTGATGCGGTGGTAGAGCGCGAGGACGGAGGTGGGCATGGTGGTGACCTTTGAAGCCTGTAGACGAGCGGCTTCAGCCGCGAGCTTTTGCCCCCTCCCCTGCGAAGGCAGGGGGTGAGGAGGTGCGCTTGCGAGCCATTGGCTCGCGCGCCGACGAACGCACGCCAGCTGTGCTGGCGGGCCGGACGGGTTGGGGAGGGGTGCCTTTGGCCTCGCCGCGAAGCGTGAGCACCCCCTCCCAACCTCCCCCTGCCTTCGCAGGGGGAGGGGCCCTGCGGATCAGGCCGCCTCGCGCGGCTCGCGCTTGTGCTGCGGCAGGTCGTAGTACGACGCGGCGCGCAGCTCGTGCGTGTCGAAGTCGTCGACCATGATCGCGTCGAGCGTCAGCGTGCGCAGTTCCTCGAGCTGCACGCGTTCCTCGGCGGTGATCCAGCCCTCGCGCACGCCCTCGTCGAGCTGCGAGGCGAAGTCCAGCGCCTCGATGTCGCTGTTCTTCAGCGCCTTGAGGAACTTGCGCTCCACCGGCTCGGCGGCGATGGCCTTGGCCAGGTAGCTGTCGATGCGGCCGGCCGGGTTGTTCTCGCCGGGCGTGGTGAACACGCCGCGGGCGAGGCGGTCGCGCGCCTCGTTGGGCGCCATCAGCAGCGCAGCGGCGCGGTGGCCGAGGCGATCGCTCGGCGCCTGCGCGCGGCGGCCCCAGGGGAACACCAGTGCCCACAGCAGCCAGCCCACCGGGCGGATCGGGTAGTTGCGCAGCGCCGCCGACAGGGCCAGTTCGGTGCGGTGCACGGAGTCGTGGAACGCCCAGGCCAGCAGCGGCTGGTCGCCGACCGGGCAGCCTTCGTCCTTGTAGCGCTTGAGCATCGCGCTGGTAATGTACAGGTGGCTGAGCACGTCGCCCAGGCGCCCGGACAGCGACTCCTTGAACTTGAGCTTGCCGCCCAGCAGCAGCATCGAGGCGTCCGCGATCAGCGCCAGGTTGGCCGAGTAGCGGTCGAGCTTGCGGAAATAGCGCCGCGTGTAGTCGTCGCCCGGCGCCTTGCCGATCTTCGCGCCGGTCAGCCCGAACCAGAACGAGCGCACCGCGTTGGAGATCGCGAAGCCGATGTGGCCGAACAGGTTGCGGTCGAACTCCTCCAACCCTGCCTTCTCGTCCGGATTCTGCGCCGCCTTCATTTCCTTGAGCACCCACGGATGGCACAGGATCGCGCCCTGGCCGAAGATCAGCAGGCTGCGGGTCATGATGTTGGCGCCCTCGACCGTGATCGCGATCGGCGCCGCCTGCCAGGCGCGGCCGGCGAAGTTGCGCGGCCCGAGGATGATGCCCTTGCCGCCGAGCACGTCCATCACGTCGCTCGACACCTCGCGCGCCATCGTCGTGCAGTGGTACTTGGCGATCGCCGACGGCACCGCCGGCGTCTCGCCGCGATCCACGGCCATCGCCGTGGCCTGCGACAGCGCACTGATCGCGTAGGCCTTGCCGGCGATGCGGGCGAGCGCTTCCTCGACGCCCTCGAAGCGCCCGATCGACAGCCCGAACTGCTTGCGGATGCGCGCATACGCGCCGGTGGCGACCGCGCCCATCTTGGCGCCGCCGCTGGCGGTGGAGGGCAGGGTGATCGAGCGGCCGATCGACAGCTGTTCGTTCAACATCTGCCAGCCCTTGCCGGCGTAGTCCTCGCCGCCGAGCAGCTGGCTCAGCGGAATGAACACCTCGCGGCCGTGGATCGGGCCGTTCTGGAACGGCGAATTGAGCGGGAAGTGGCGGCGGCCGATGTCCACGCCAGGGGTTTCGCGCGGCACCAGCGCGATGGTGATGCCGATGTCATTGGTGTCGCCGATCAGGCCGTCCGGGTCGTACAGGCGGAAGGCCAGGCCGATCAGAGTCGCCACCGGCGCCAGGGTGATGTAGCGCTTGTCGAAGGTGAGCTTGATGCCCAGCACGTTGGCGCCGTTCCACTCACCCTGGCAGACGATGCCGTAGTCGGGGATGGACGTGGCGTCGGAGCCGGCAAACGGGCCGGTCAGGCCAAAGCAGGGCACCTCGCGGCCATCGGCCAGGCGCGGCAGGTAGTAGTCCTTCTGTTCCTGGGTGCCGTAGTGGACCAGCAGCTCGCCCGGGCCGAGCGAATTGGGCACGCCGACGGTGGAGCTGACCACGCTCGACATCGAGGCGATCTTCTGGATCACCTTGTGGTGCGCCAGCGCCGAGAAGCCCAGCCCGCCGTACTCCTTCGGGATGATCATGCCGAAGAACTTGTGCTGCTTGATGAAGTCCCACAGCGCCGGTGGCAGGTCGGCGTGGACGTGGGTGATCTCCCAGTCGTTGATCTGCTTGCACAGCTCCTCGACCGGGCCGTCGAGGAAGGCCTGCTCCTCGTCGGTGAGCTTCGGCGCCGGCTGCGACAGCAGCTGGTCCCAGTCCGGGTCGCCGGAGAACAGCTCGCCCTCGAAGCCGACCGAGCCCGACTCCAGTGCGATGCGCTCGGTCTGCGACAGCGGCGGCAGGATCTTCCGGTAGAACTTCAGCAAGGGCGCCGTGATCAGCGGCTTGCGGATGGCGGGGATCAGCAGCGGCACGGCGATCAGGGCCACCAGCACCGCGGCGATGGCGGTGGCGACCGGGTTGGCCCCCAGCAGCCAGCAGCCGACCAGCAGAGTGGCGGTGATCGCGGCCCACCAGGCCAGGCGCAGGCGGTGGTAGGCGGCGAATGCGCCGGCGAGGAGGAAGGCGACGAAGGGAAGCGCGATGCTCATCACTGGACTCCGGTGAAGCTGCCTGAACGGGAAGGGTAGACCGCGCGGCGTTGCGATCGCGCGACCCATGACCATACGCAAAAGTATGGAGGCTGGAGTTGCAAAGTCAATGTTGCAGCGCAGCGAGACCGACGACGGCGCCTGGTCAGCCCCCGAGCCCGCGGACAGGGGTCTTGAAGCGTTTTGTCCGATTGCCAGTCAGCACCGCGAGGCGTATTTGCAACCCTTCCGGCCGGGATTCCTGTTCAGCCGGCCTGCCCGGATTGCAATCCGGGTAAAAAAACGGTTGTTAAAGATTTGTTTCAGCACTTATAGTCAGTTCAGTCATGCCGTTCGGGCCTTGACTGCATGCGGTCGCATCGATAGGGGCAGCCAAGCTGCGATGCCGCCCGCGTGGAAATCCTTTCAACCGAAACTGTTCCTGGGGAGGGTTCACCTTGATGACTTCCAGTCATTCCTTTGCCAAAAGCCTGAAGCGCAGCGCGCTGAGCGTTGCGCTGGGCATGTGCTTCGTCGGCGCGGCACTGGCCGCCGAAACCGGCGGCCTGCGCATCACCATCACCGGCAGCGACGGCCAGCCGATTCCGGGCGCGACCGTGAGCGTGAGTTCGCCGGACAGCCTGGTATCGAAGACCGCCGTGACCGAGGCCGATGGCAGCGTCCGCCTGACGGGCCTGGATCCGGCGACCAACTACACCGTCGTGGTGGACGCTTCGGGCTACAGCGACTTCAGCGCGAACAACGTCGCGGTGGTCAGCGGCAAGAACCTCAGCCTGGGCTACGCGCTCGGCGCCACGACCCTGGACACGATCGTCGTGACCGGCACCTCGCTGGCGGCCGTGGATACCACCTCGGCAGTCGTCGGCACCACCCTGAACCTGGACATCGTGGAATCGCTGCCGACCGGCCGCAGCTACCAGAGTTATCTCCAGCTCGTCCCGGGCGTCAAGCCCAGTGACGGCAACAATCCTTCGTCCAAGTCGGGCATCAACTATTCCGACGTCGGTGGCGCCATCGGCTCCTCGTCGGACAACGTCTACTACCTGGACGGCGTCAACGTCACCGATCCGCTGACCGGCACCTTCGGCGCGAACCTCAACTCGGAGATCATCCAGGAGCAGCAGGTGCTGACCGGCGGCATCCCCGCCGAGTACGCCGGCGGCTCGGGCCTGGTCTCCAAGGTGATCACCAAGTCCGGTGGCGACGAGTTCCACGGTTCGATCAACTACTACCTGCAGAACGACAGCCTGGTGTCCGACGACAAGCACGGACGGTCCGCGGGTTTTTCCACGTTCGACACCGCGATCACCCTCGGCGGCCCGATCGTCAAGGAAAAGCTGTGGTTCTTCGGTTCCTACCAGATCAAGAACCGCGAGGACGACGTCGTCGACCCGAACACGGGCGATGCGCTGCGCACGGTCAACACCGACCAGGACCTGGCGTTCTTCAAGGCCACCTGGCAGATCACCGACGACGACCGCCTGACGGGTACCTTCTTCAACGACCCGTACGAGCGCGACGGTTCGCTCGACCCCACCATCCTGGCCAACCGCGACACGGCACGCGAACAGGGCGGCGACAACTACAAGCTCGAGTACACGCACGACTGGGAAAACCTGCGCCTGAACATGTACGGCTATCGCCATGAAGCGCAGCTCTCGACGCTGGCGGCGGACCCGGCCACGCGCAACGACGTGGCCTTCTTCGGTGGCGACCCCACCAATGCCGACCTCCAGCAGGGTGGCTTCGGTACCAATACCGAAACCTGGCGCAACCGCGACGAGTACGGCCTGAGCCTGGAGTACTGGCTGGACACGTCATGGGGCAGCCATACCATCAAGGCCGGCTACACCCAGAGCGACAACGACTACACCGAGGACGCGCGTTACACCGGCGCGGACAGCGCGCTCTACCGCTCGATCGCGATCGACAACATCGGCGCGACCTTCGACGAGTTCACCGGCGCAGGCTGGACCGGTACCCGTTCGATCGTCGCCGGCGATACCGCCCGCATCATCACGGCCATCGGCAACAGCGCGGACAGTGCCTACTTCATCGGCCTGCTCGATGCCAACGGCGATGGCGCCGTCGACGACGCCGAACTGGGCGCCTACCAGTTCAACAGCACGGCGGGCAACCCGACCGGCCAGGTGAACAACTACCGGATCCGGCAGTCGGGACCGGCGCCGTACACGGTGACGACCAAGGGCAAGGCGTTCTACATCCAGGACACCTGGACGCTGAACCAGTGGACCGTCAACGCCGGCTTCCGCACCGAGCAGTGGGGCCACTTCGACTCCTTCGGCAACGAGGTCTTCACCTTCGACTGGGAGTTCGCGCCGCGCCTGAGCGTGGTCTACGACCTGATGGGCGACGGTCGCAGCAAGGTCTGGGGCTTCTACGGTCGCTACTACGATCCGATCCGCAACGACATGACCGACTTCGCCGGCGCCGGCGCGGGTCCGGTGTACGACGAGCAGATCTTCCTGGGCGACCGCTGGCTGACCTTCCGCTCGCGTGGCCCGGGTGACGCGGTCTTCTCGCCGACCACCAAGACGCCGTACACGGACGAGTTCGTGCTGGGCTATTCGACCACCTTCGGCCAGAACATGAACCTGTCGGTGATCTACACCAAGCGCGAAACGAAGGACATCTTCGAGGACTACGACCTGGGCCTGTACTCGAACCCGAACGGCGACACGGAGAACGGCCAGGCCGACGAGAACTCGGACTTCTACCTGCCGTATTCCTACTTCGGGTACGACGGGGCGCCGCCGTTCAACTACGTGATCGGCACGCTCAAGGGCGGCGAGCGCAAGTACCAGGGCCTCGAGGTCACCCTGCAGAAGCAGAAGAGCAACAACTGGCAGGGCATGCTCTCGTACACCTACAACGACGCCGAGGGCAACTCCAACTCGGACGGCAACGCGGACTTCCAGGGCGACTGGATCGCGCTCGACCCGCGCGCGCCGAACCAGTGGGGCCCGCAGCCGGGCAACATCGAGCACCAGTTCAAGGCGTTCGGCACCTACTTCTGGGACTTCGGGCTCGAGATCAGCGGCGTCTTCAACTGGAACAGCGGCGCGCTGTACAGCCGCACGTACTCCCTGTATGGCCGTCATCTGCCTGAAATGGTCGACGTGCCCTACGAGGTTGGCGGCGTCACCGATACCTGGATCGTTCCGGGTACGGTGGGTGGGGAAACCGGTCCGGCGTACTACACGTTCGACGTCCGCGCCAAGTACACGCGGGAACTGCCGGTCGGCAAGCTCGAGTTCTTCCTCGACCTGTTCAACATCTTCGACAAGCAGTCCGCGATCTCCGAACAGGACCTGATCGCCGGCGATGGCGTGTATGCCTTCGGCGAGGCCACCGACTGGGTGGAACCGCGTCGCGCCTACCTGGGCGTGCGCTACTCGTTCTGATCCGCCGTTCCAGCTGGAGCGACAACTCGATGCCGGCGCGCAAGCGCCGGCATCTTTTTTGCCACGGATCTACACGAATCAAACCCGACGTAGGATGGGTAGAGCCGAAGGCGAAACCCATCATCCGCGTACCTGGACATGCCGATGGGTTTCGCTGCGCTCTACCCATCCTACGGTGCAGTGCTGCTTGATCCGGACCGCGGTCAGCCGGAGCCCGGCCGCGCCTCGGGAATGCTCCGCTGCGAGTACCTGCGCTGCTCCAGCGCCAGCGCGTGGTCGCGGGCGCGCCGCGCCGCGCGGTCCTTGCCGGCTTTCTCGTACGCATCGGCCAGGCTGCGATGGAATTGCGGCTGGTTCGGCAGCAGGCGGATGGCGCGCCGGTAGTGCGACGCCGCCATGTCGTAGGCGCCCGAATCCATGAGGCCCTGCGCCATCAGGAACTGCGAGAACGGATCCGACGCCTGCACATCCCGCAGGCGATCGTCGTATCTGTCCGCCAGCCGGGCCGCGCCGGTGGCGCGATACAGGGCGACCAGGTTGCCCAGGGCGCCGATGTTGTCGCGGTCCAGGTCCAGTGCGCGGAGGTAGGCCCGTTCCGCAGCGTCGCGGCGGCCCGAGCGCAGTTCGATCACGCCGGCGTTGCTCCAGATCATCGCGCTGTCAGGATCCAGCGCCAGGGCCGCGGCGATCTCGACCGCCGCACCTGCCCGGTCGCCGCCCTGCAGGTTCTCGACCGCGTTGTTGTTGTGCAGCAGGGCCACCAGCTGCGCGTCGGAAATCCGCCGCGGCCGGCGTTCGGCCACGATCGAACGCCAACCCACGTCGACGGTGTACTGCAGGCGGTTGGCATCGATGCCGGCCTTCACGTGCCTCGCGCGGAGCAGGGTGTCGTCGACCAGGCGCATGGCGAGCGTGTCCTCGGACATCTGCGCATAGGCGTCGACCCCGGCCGCCCGCGCCAGGGCAATGAACATCATGGTGAACGACAGGCAGTTCACCTCGCGCCGTGCGTAGCTTTCGGCGATTCCGTAGGTGGGTTGTTCCAGGTAGCGCAGGGCGAGGCCGTCTTCGGCGACCATGAACTCGAACAGCCGCCGCACGCGGTCGAGCTCGGAGACGTTGTCCAGTTCCAGCGCCGGCAGCGCCTGTCGCAGCTCGTCGGGCAGCGCCATCGCGGCCTGGATCTGCGCTTCCGGCGCTTGTTCGGCCGGGGTAGGCCCCCTGGCATAGGCGGCGCCCGCCAGGGCGATCAGCAGCAGGAACAGCGTGGCCCGTGACATGGCCCCTCCTTGCGTGGAGCCAGATCGCTCCACATCACCAGCGATGAGGGGCAGTATGCGCCGATCTTGCCGGATGGCGCATCCGGGGCCTGCGGTTTCGATCGACGAAACCGGGCATTCCAGCCGGTCGTGGCCGATCGGTCGAGAGTGTTGCAATGCAGCAAACCCGGACGGAAAACGATACTGTTCCGGGCGGTGGCGTATGGATACACTGTGACGATGACGTCGACAACAACGGCACCGGCATCCGACAAGCCGGAACGCAAGGGGCGCCTGAGCGCCGAAGACTGGGCCCAGGCCGCGCTTGACCTGATCGCCGAGCATGGCGTGGCGGCCGTTGCGGTCGAACCGCTGGCGCGACGGCTGGGCGTGACCAAGGGCAGCTTCTACTGGCACTTCCCTTCGCGCGACGCGCTGCTGCAGGCCGCGCTGGAGCGCTGGGAGAGCTTCGAGCAGGAGGCCGTGTTCGGCACCCTGGAAACCATTCCCGATCCGCGCGAGCGCTTGCGCAACCTGTTCCAGCTGGTCGCGCACGAGGCCAAGTCTCACGTGATCTACAGCGCGCTGCTCAAGGCGCTTGACCATCCGGCCGTGCAGCCGGTGATGGAGCGCGTCTCCGAGCGCCGGCTCGAATACCTGACCGCTTCCTTCCGCCAGGCTGGCCTTGGCCGCAGCGACGCCCAGCACCGGGCGCGCCTGGCGTACGCGGCCTACGTCGGTTTCCTGCAGCTGCAGCTGCAGTTGCAGCAGTCGCGTCCGCCGCGCGAGGAGTTCGAGGCCTACGTCGAACACATGATGGCGACGCTGATTCCACCCCTTCCACGGCACGAGGCCAACTGATGAACGCAAACCCCATTCCTTCCCCGTCTCCGAGCTCGCTGGAGGCCCTGAATGACTGGGTCGCGGACGTCGCGGCACTCACCGCGCCCGACCGGATCCACTGGTGCGACGGCAGCGATGCCGAATTCGACGCCCTGGTCGCGGCCATGCAGGCCGACGGCACCCTGCTGCCGCTCAACCACGACACCCACCCGGGCAGCTGGCTGCACCGCTCCGACCCGGACGACGTGGCCCGCGTCGAGCACCTGACCTTCGTCTGCCACGAGAAGGAAGAAGACGCCGGCCCCAACAACCACTGGATGGCGCCGGCCGAGGCGCACGCGAAGATCGACGCGCTGTTCGACGGCTGCATGCGCGGCCGCACGATGTACGTGATCCCGTACTGCATGGGGCCGATCGATTCGCCGCTGTCGCGCTGCGGCGTGGAGATCACCGACTCGCCGTACGTGGTCGCCAACATGCGCCTGATGACGCGCATGGGCGCGCCTGCGCTGGCGCGGATCGAGCGCGAGGGCAAGTTCGTGCGCGGCCTGCATTCGACCGGCGAGCTCGACCCGGATCGCCGCTACATCATGCATTTCCCCGACGAGCTGAGCATCAAGTCCTACGGCTCCGGCTACGGCGGCAACGCGCTGCTGGGCAAGAAGTGCCATGCGCTGCGCATCGCCTCGCACCAGGCGCGCAACGAGGGCTGGCTGGCCGAACACATGCTGATCGTCGGCATCGAGAACCCGCAGGGCGAGACGCATTACATCGCCGCCGCGTTCCCCAGCGCCTGTGGCAAGACCAACCTGTCGATGCTGATCCCGCCGGACGCCTATCGCGAGAAGGGCTGGAAGGTGTGGACGGTGGGCGACGATATCTGCTGGATGCGCCCCGGCGAGGACGGGCGCCTGTACGCGATCAACCCGGAGGCCGGCTACTTCGGCGTCGCGCCGGGCACGTCGGACAAGTCCAATCCGAACGCGTTGGCGTCGATCCAGCGCGACACCATTTTCACCAACGTCGCGGTGACCGACGACAACCAGCCGTGGTGGGAGGGCCTGGACGACCGCGTGCCGGCCAAGGACTGGCAGGGCCGCGACTACGTGGCCGGCAATGGCAAGGCCGCGCATCCCAACTCGCGCTTCACCGTCAGCGCGAAGCAGTGCCCGTCGTACTCGCCGCAGGCCGAGGCCGCGCAGGGCGTGCCGATCTCGGCGATCGTCTTCGGCGGCCGCCGCGCATCGCTGGTGCCGCTGGTGTTCGAGGCCCGCGACTGGACCCACGGCGTGCTGGTCGGCGCCTCGATGGGTTCGGAAACCACCGCCGCGGCCACTGGCCAGGTCGGCGTGATGCGCCGCGACCCGATGGCGATGAAGCCGTTCTGCGGCTACAACTTCGCCGACTACTTCGGCCACTGGCTGTCGTTCGACAAGCCCGGTGCGAAGCTGCCGAAGGTGTTCCACGTCAACTGGTTCCGCAAGGGCGACGAGGGCGATTTCCTGTGGCCGGGCTTCGGCGACAACCTGCGCGTGCTGGAGTGGATGATCGGCCGCGTGAAGGGCGAGGCCGGCGCGGTCGACACCCCGATCGGCGCGCTGCCGCGGCCGGAAGACCTGGACCTGGCAGGCGTCGAACTGACCGACGAGGCGCGCGAGAAGCTGTTCGGTTTCGAGCCGGAGGGCTGGAAGAGCGAGTTCGACGGGATCAGCGAGTACCTGGCCGGATACGGTGAGCGCACGCCGCAGGCGTTGCTGTCCGAGCACGCCCGCATCGCCAAGCGCCTCGACGGCTGACCATGCCGGTTGCCGTGGGAGCGGCCATGGCCGCTCCCACCGGGCTTCGGCCCGATGCGGCCTGCCGCGTGGGTGGGTATGCGATGAGTCAACGTAGGATGGGTAGAGCGAAGCGAAACCCATCGCTCGTCCGTCCGCCGCCCGCACCGGTCGTTCGCCTGCCAGCCGATGGGTTTCGCTTCGCCGCTCTACCCGTCCTACGGAGAGGTTTCGCTACGGCCTGCGTGCGGTCAGCGTCCAGCCCATGAGCATGCCGTTGTCGTGGTCGATCGGCGCGTGGGTGATGTCGACCAGCCCGTGGGCGGCCAGGCGCGCGGCGAATGCCGCGATCATGCCCTCGTCCATCGCGCATTCGCACAGTTCGGCGTAGCGCAGGCGGGCATCGGCGAGGTTGTCGCGGTAGGTGCGGACCTGGGCCAGCACGTCTTCGGTCGGACGGTCCTTCAGCGACGCCAGTGCCTGCGCCGCGAAACTGCGCGCTTCTTCCAGCAGGTCGGGAAAGGCGCTTGCCGCAGCCTCGGCCGTGAGTGACTGCATGCCGTGATTGAACGCGTCGCGGGCGCGGTGGGCATCTGCGTTGCCCTGCAGCGACGCGCGGCCCTCGGCAGTGGTCGCCTGCCTGATCCAGGGGGCGATGGCTTCGAGGTCGTCCAGGAAGGCCGTCGGCCGCAGCAGCCAGTCGGCCAGGCGCAGTTCCTCGCGTGCCACCTGCGCGAGCCGCGAGTCGGCGTGGTGCAGCAGCAGGGCGACGCGGCCGCCGGGGACGAGCACGCGGGCCACCTCGGGCGTGGTGCGCGCGTCGTCGCAGTACTCGATGCCGTACTGGCTGGTGACCAGGTCGAACGAGGCGTCGTCGAACGGCAGCGCCTCCGCGGAGACGCCCGAATGGAAGTGCAGGGCGTCGCGGCACGTCGCCGGCTGCGACGACACCCAGGCCGGCGCGACCTGCGCGAGGTCGATGGCATCGATGCGGGGCATGCCGGCGGCGTGGCCGGCGCAGTGCGTGCAGGCCAGCTGCGGGATGGGGCCGTTGCCGGTGGCGATGTCGAGCATGCGCCGCCCGCTGCCGAGGTCGGAGAAGCTGTCGAGCCAGAAGCGCTCGATGCGGCCGGCGTAGTTGCCGCTGAACGAACCGGGCAGCGAGTGCAGGACGTCCTGCTTCCAGTACCGCGACCATGCGGCCTGGCGATGCGCGTTGTCGTGGGCGTGGTCCGGCATCGGCGGAGTATAGCGGGCAAAAAAAGAGGGGCCCGAAGGCCCCTCCAGTGTTGCAACGTTGCGAACGATCAGAAGCGCTGTTCGTAACGCATGTACGGCGTACGGCCGTAGGCGTCGTACAGGTAGAAGTTGAACGGACGACCGTCGTAGCCGATCAGTTCCGGCATCTTGTCGGTCACGTTGTTGACGCCGAGCGTGAACTTCGCGTTCCACGGCAGTTCCACGCTGGCCTGCAGGTCGTGCGTGAGGTAGGCGTCGGTGGAGCTCGCACCGTCACCGTTGGAGCCGATGTAGCGGGCGATGTAGCCCACGCCCCAGTCGCCGCGGCTCCACTGGTTGTTCAGCGTTGCGCGGGTGGACGGGAAGCCCTGCAGACCCACCTGGTCGACACCACCGTCGATGGTGTAACCCATCTGGTGGCTGGCCTGCAGCACGTTGCTCAGCTTGCCGCCGGCGCCGAGGTCGAAGTTGGTGCGCAGCGTCAGGTCGACGCCGTCGGTCTTGACCTCACCTTCGTTGAAGTAGCAGTTGTGGATCTCGACCACCGCGTTGCCGCGGGCCGGATCGCGGATCAGCGAGCACGGCGCACCCGGCATCGGGGTCGGGTCGTCACCGTTGTCGATGTTGATCAGCTTCTGCGAGCTGAAGTACGCGATCCGGTCCTCGAGCTTGATGTTCCAGTAGTCGACCGTCACGTTCAGCCAGTCGGTCGCATCCCAGACCACGCCGAACGAGTACTGGGTCGATTCCTCCGCGCCCAGGCCTTCGGCCTTCTCGCGGTAGGCGTTGACCTGGTTGCCGCCGGCCGTGTCGCACGCGTCGACGTCGGGCTCGCCGTAGAAGGCGCAGGTGGCCGGATCGACCACCGGGTCGGCCGAGAACGCGGTTTCCTGGGTGATGACGTCCAGGGTCGGGGCAACGAAGCCACGGCCCACCGAGCCACGCAGGGTCAGGCTGTCGATCGGGTGCCAGCGCAGCGCGACCTTCGGGGCGAAGTTGCTGCCGTAGTCGGAGTACTTCTCGTAACGGCCGGCGATGTCGGCTTCCAGCGTGCTGGTGAACGGCAGCAGCATTTCCGCGTAGACCGAGCTGACCTCGCGTCCGCCACCCGAGGAGGCGCCGGAGCTGCCGAGGATCACGCCCGCCGAGGACAGCGAGTCGTAGGTGTCGGCGTAGTCTTCCTTGCGGAACTCGCCACCGACGACCAGGCCGGCGCTGCCGCCGCCCATCTCGAACAGGTCGTTGAAGGTGACGTTGCCGAAGGCTTCCTTGGTGGTGAACACGCTGTTGCGGGTGATCGTGGCCTTGATCGAGTTCAACACGTCGATCGGCGTCGCGCCCGGGTCGAAGATATTGTAGCTGCCGTCATTGATCGCCTGCGCAGCCAGCGAGCCGACGATGTAGTTGCGGCCGAACTCGTCGTAGCGGTAGGTGTTGTAGCGCACGCCGAAATCGACGTCGACGGTATCGCCCATCGTGCCGCGGAAGCCGAGCATGATGTCGTAGACGTTGGCGTTGGTTTCGTTGTCGCGGTTACCCGCGGCGGCGAAGCGGTGGTACAGGTACATGGTGGAGTCGGCCGGACCCAGGTTCTGCACGGTGTTCGGCGCGACGGCCACGACGCCCGGGGTCGGCGCGTAGCGGCCGAAGCTCTTGGCGTTGGAGACGTTGGTGGTGAAGTAGGTCGACCAGTCGTCGTTGATCTGCACTTCACCGTTCAGGAAGAACGACTTGTTGCCGTAGCTGGCTTCGTCCGCCGCGGTGGCGTTGAAGTCGTACACGCAGCGGCCGGTCGACGCCTGGATGTAGAAGTCGTCGTTGGTGCACCCGCCCGGAACCGGGTTGAAGGTGTCGATGCCGTTGACGTAGTTGGAGTTGACGAGGTTGCCGTCGGCGTCGACCGAAAGGTAGTTGTTGCCGAACGTGCTGGCGCCGGGGACGCCGCCCCACGGGCGGGCGTTGGTGAAGATCATCGCGCGACGGTTGTGCGAGAAGCCGCCGACGATGTGGCCGCGGTCGCCGCTGACGCCGAACAGGATCGAGGCTTCATCGGTCGGGCCCCATTCCGGGCTCGAGTGGCCGACGGTGACCTGCGCGCCGTTGTAGTCCTTGCGCAGGATCAGGTTGATCACGCCGCCGACCGCGTCGGCGCCGTAGATCGCCGAGGCGCCGTCGGTGAGCACTTCGATGCGCTCGACAGCAGCCAGCGGGATGGCGTTGAGGTCGGTACCCGAACCGGCGGCGAACGGCGCCTTCGGAGCGCGGTGGCCGTCGATCAGGACCAGGGTACGCTGGCCGCCGAGGCCGCGCAGGTCGGCGAACGCGCCGGCCTGGGCCGAGCTGCCCGACTGCGGGCGGAACTGGCCGACCGAGTTGAAGTTGGTGGTACGCAGGTAGTCGGCGACGGACACTTCGCCGCTGGCGTCGATGGTGGCGCGGTCGATGACCGTGACCGGCATGGCGCCTTCGATCTCGGCGCGCTTCAGGCGCGAACCGGTGACTTCGATGCGGTCGAGGGTGGTGGTGTCGGACGCGGTGGTGTCCTGGTCCTGGTCCTGCGCGAACGCAACACCGGTGCCGGCGAGGCCGGTGGCGCCCGCAACGAGCGCGAAGGTGATCGCGTCGCGGAGCTTGGTGGTCTTGAACGTCATCTCTCTCTCCAAACGTAAGAGTGCTCGGGTAAACCCATGGGAACCTCCCCGGTGACGTCAAAGAAAGACACCAACGCCGGCAAGGCTGTCGCCGATAGTATCCCCGCCTGCCGGAAAATTAAAGTGTCGTTAACAAATCGGAAAATTGGCGTGCAGGGTGCGGAGTTCGTTCAGTACCGGGCCGTATGTCGTGCAGGAGCCGCATGGGATTCCTTTCATGATCAGGCAGATATGGGCGCAGGAAAGAGGCCGCCCTCGCCGATCGGAGCGCATTCAGCAAGTGCTCGGGCCGGTAGTCGGGCAGCTTGCCTGTCCCGGATCAGTCGATGCGGCCCGGGTCGGCGGCGGGGAACGAGTCCGGATCGAACGCCGGGAGGCTGTCGGCGTGGCGTTGCCAGCGCCCCGAGGAGCGCCGGTGGATCGGTTCGCGGACCTGCCAGCGGCTGGGGGTCTGCACGGTGCGGTTGCTGCGGTGGAACTCCAGGCAGGCCGGCTCCCAGTCCAGGCCGAGGAAGTCGATCAGGCGCCGGGCCTCGGGTTCCGGCGACTCGACCAGGGCTTCGTACTGCAGTTCATGGATCGGCAGCGGCAGCACGGATTGCCAGTGGCGCATGAGGCGGGTCTGCAGCGCGATGGAATGGGCGATGGCGTCGAGGTCGGTCGCGAACCGGGAGTTGAGTGCGAAGTTCTCGCTGTAGATTGAGATCGCGATGTCACGCGGATCGCGGCGGCACCACACGACCCGTGCTTGCGGAAACAGCAGGGCGACCAGGCCGAGGTTGAAGTAGTTCAGCGGCGTCTTGTCGACCAGCCGCAGGACATCCGCGGCTGCATGCCGGGAAGCGGCCTGGAGGTAGCGTGCGGCTTCGCGTTCAAGGAGCCCGGGTTCGAGATCCCTGGCGATGTCCGGCCAGCGTGTGCCCAGGGTCTTGACGATCAGCGGCAGGTCGGGCAGTTCGCCGCAGCCGTGCGCGCGCGAGTGCATCGCGATGATCTGCTCGGTGAGCGTGGTCCCGCTGCGCGGCATCCCGACCACGAACAAGGGCCGTCCATCATGGCTGCCGACCGCAGCCTGCGGGTGCGCGAAGAAGCCTGCGTCGAAGACCTCCATCAGGCGCCGGGCGTCTTCCTCGGCCCGTGGCCTGTTGTATTCGCCGCTCATCCGGCGCCTGGCGGCGTTGGCGTCGTGCCAGCTGGCCATCGCGGCCGCGTGCATGCCGCGGCTGTCCTGGATCTTGCCCAGCGCGTAGCCGAGCAGGGCGCGGTCGCGGTCAGCAAGGTCCGGGCGCGCCTGGATGGCGATTGCCTGGTCGACAAGCGCGTCGGGCGCGTCCTTGCGCTGCAGTGCCAGCAGCCCGGCCAGCGGCGTGACCCAGCCGGGCTTGAACCGCAGAGCGCGGCCGTAGGCCTCGATCGCTTCCTCGCGGGCGCCGCCGTCCTCGCGGGTCTGTGCAAGCGCCATCCAGATGTCAGCCGATTCGGGCAGCAGCGACAGCGCGTCCTCGTAGTTCGCGATCTCCTCGTCCAGCAGGACGAGGCGGTTGAGCGTTTCGCCCAGTCGCAGCCGCGCGTTCACGTCGCCCGGGCGCGCAGCGACCACCTCCTGCCACAGCGGCAGCGCGTCGCCGGCCGTGCCGGCGTGGAACTCCGCGTCGGCCAGGGCACGGGTCGCGTCGGGATGGGTCGGTTGCAGCTGGTGCGCCCGGCGCAGGAAGGGCAGGGCCTGTGCCTGGCGCTCTTCACGCATATAGGTAACGCCGAGCAGGAACCATGCCTCGAACAGGGCCGGGTCCAGCTGCGTTGCCTGCCCGAAGCTGAGCCGGGCGCCGTCGAAGTCGCCGGTGGCGGCCTGCAGGCGGCCGAGTTCCAGCGCATTCGTCGCCGACTCCGGCGCCAGCCGGCAGGCCAGCTGCAGGTGCGACAGCGCTGTACGCGGGTCGCGCCGGGCGGTGAACAGTTCGCCAAGCGCGCGGTGCACCAGGGGGTCCGAGGGATGGGTCTTCGACAGCGGCAGCAGCAGGGCGCCGGCCTCGGCGAGCCGGCCGGACCTGGTCAGCGAAGTTGCGTGTGCGAGCTGTGCGGCAGGCGCGCGTGACGACGGGGAGGAGTCTGGGGTAGTCATCCCGGGAAGGTTAACCGCCGGGAATCGCGATGCCTATCGGGCCTCAGACGCAAGGCGATCGCATTTTGCTCGTCATTCCCGCGAAGGCGGGAATCCATGGGCTTTGATTTTCGACAGGCCAGTGTCCGTGGATCCCCGCCTTCGCGGGGATGACGACAGTTGTCGGGAGGCTTCCTGGAGTCCTGCTTGTAGCGGACGCAGGGAAGATGACGGCAGTTGCCGGAGGTTCCCTAGAGATGAGGTTCCCTACAGATCCTGCTCGTAGCGGACGTACGGGATGGCGCCTTCGTCCTGCTCGCCGTCCGTGCGCGGCGAGAACGGGTTCTTGCCGCGGGTGACCAGGTTGTCGGCGCCGATGGTGAGCTGGCCGCTCCAGGGCGTGCGCCAGGTCAGGCCGATGCCCAGGCCCGACCACTGCTCCTGGCCGGGCGTGCTGACGACCTGGCCGATGATGTTGGCGCCGAACGCGCCGTAGGCGCCGCCGATCGACAGCGTCTTGCTGTCCCAGTTGTCGGACAGGCCCGCGGGGATGTCGCCGCTGGGGATCAGCTGCGCCTTGGCCACCGTGCCGGCGATCGACACCGTGCCTTCGCGGCCGATGTTCTTCTGCGCGAAGACGGTGAGGTCGTTGATGTTGATGTCGCCTGCGCTGCCGCGATTGGGCGTGAGCCAGGCCGGCAGGTTCGCCCGGCCGCTGCCCGCGCTGACGCCGACGCGGCCGCCGGGCCTGCTCAGCGCGGCCGTGGCGCTGGCGTGGTGGGAGTCGTCGTCGCCGTTGATCGAGCCGAGCTGGCAGTTGTTGGCCAGGCTGGACAGGGCGCTGCCGATGCCGCTGCTGCACAGCAGGGCCAGCGAGTCGCCGGCGTCGAGGCCGAACGCGGCGTCGAGCTCGTTCTTGCCACCGAAGCGCCAGCGTGCGCCGACCTGCGATTGGTCGGTGGGTTCGAGCAGCAGGTAGGCGCCGACCTTGTTGCCCGCATCGCTGTAGATGATGGGCAGCACCGCGGTGTTGTCCGGCGTATTGTCCGAGCCGGCCTTCGACTGCGCGAGCGCGCCCGATGCAGCGCCAAGGGCGAGCAGGGCGGCGATCGACAATTGGAGAAGGCGCATTCGCATGAGTAGAAATCGACCCTTTCCCCTAGCCGAAGTTCCCACGGTGACGGGCAATCGACTCTATCCGATTTATATTTCTTTAACAATCCCCGGGCGTCGGACGATTCATTGAAGTCCCCCCGGCGCGAGCGCCTCCGGCGCCGTCTGGCTGAACAGGGCTTCGACCTCGTCGGCGGTGAACCGGTAGGCCTGGCCGCAGAACTCGCAGCGAACTTGGGCACTGCCCCCGATGACCGCGGCCAGGGCCTCTTCCCGGCCCAGCGACTGGAGCATGGCGCCCACCCGCTCGGACGAGCAGGAGCAGGCGAAGCGCAGCGGCTTGTCGCCGAGCAGGCGGACATCTTCCTCATGGAACAAACGCGTCAGCAGGGTCTCGGCCGGCCACTGCAGCAGTTCGTCGGGCCGCAGGGTGTCGAACAGGGCGCTGGCGCGGTTCCAGCCGTCCTCGTCGCCTTCGTCGCCCGGCAGCTTCTGCAGCATCAGGCCGGCGGCGTGGTGTTCGTCGGCGGCCAGCAGCAGGCGGGTGGGGAGCTGTTCGGACTGCCGGAAATACTGTTCGAAAGCACCTGCCAGCGAATCGGCCTCCAGCGCCACGACGCCCTGGTAGCGCACCGGCTCGCGCCCGGCCGCGCCGCGGTTCTCGATGGTGATCGCCAGGATCGCGCCGGGGCCGAGGTCGCGCAGGTCGCGCGAGACCGGGGAGGCGTCGTCTTCGGCCAGCCGGGCGATGCCGCGCAGGGTGCCGGCGGCGGTGCACTCGGCGAACAGGGTGCGCAGCCGGCCCTCGCTGCGCAGCTGCACGGACAGGTGGCCGTCGATCTTGGCGTGGCCGGTGAACAGCGCGGCGGCGGCGGCGGCTTCGCCCAGCAGTTCGGTCACCGCCAGCGGGTAGTCGCCGTGTTCGCGGATCTGCGTCCAGCTGTCGCCCAGGTGCACGCGCACGCCGCGCACCCCGGCGCGGTCGAGCAGGAAGCGGGTCAGCAGGTCGCTGTCGGCGGCCACGGCGGTCACAGCTCGCCGAGGTCGGCGTCGTCGCCGTAGTAGGCGAGCATGCCCTGCACGGTCTGCGAGACGAGTTCGCGTTCGAGTTCGGTCAGCATCGGGTGCCAGACGTCGAAGATCAGCACCACCCGCAGCCGGTCGCTGTAGTTCCAGGCTTCGTGGCGGATGGTGTCGTCGAACATCAGCAGCTTGCCCGGCTCCCAGGTGCGGGTCTCGTCGCCCACGCGCAGCGCGCAGTCTGGCGGGATGACCAGTGGCATGTGCACGGTCAGGCGGGTGTTGGTCGCGCCGTTGTGCGGCGGGATGTGGGTGCCGGGCTTGAGCGCGGAGAAGAACGCCACCGGCGCGCGCCCGGGCACGGTGTTCTGCGGCGCGAGCGCGAGCGCGGCCTCGGTGCGCGGGCACAGGTCGGCGTGCGCGTCGATCCGCTGGCCGTCCTTCCACAGGAAGTAGGCGCCCCAGTCGAGGTTGTGGTCGAGCGCGGCGAACTGCGCCGGCGGCTCGCCCTCGGCGGTCTTGACGTACGGCTCGAAGGCCTGCTGGCTGGCGAGCACGCCCTGCAGCTCTTCGAGCATCGCCGGGAACGCGGCTTCCACGTCCTTCACCCACGGGTAGTCTTCGCGTTCGAAGAACGGGATCGCCGGCAGGCGCGGGAACGGCAGCATCAGCGGCCGCGCGGTGACGAACGGGCGGCGGCCGGTGACGATGTCCAGGCAGTGTTCGAAGCGCTCCAGTTCGCGCCTGGTTGCCGTGCCGGCACGGCTGGCGAGGTCGACGCGCTGCGAGAGGAACGCGTGCAGTTCGGACTGGTTGGCCTTGACCGCTTCCCTGGCCTGGTTGACCCAGGGCTGCGCCTGCGGCGAGTTCGCGACCGGCTCGGGGATGTACGAGAGCATCTTGCTCCAGGACATCGCGGCCTGCTGCCGGCGGCCGGCGTCCTCCAGCAGGCGCGCCTTCTCGAAGTGCGGGCCCCAGGCCGTGGGTTCGGCGGCGATCGCGCCGTCGATCGCCTTGAGCGCGGCCGCGCGGTCGCCGCGCAGCGAGTGCAGGCGCGACAGGTTCGCGTGCGGCATCGCGAACTTCGGATCGCTGGCGATCGCGCGCGCGAAGTGGTCCTGCGCGAGCTGCAGCTCGCCGCGGTTCATGGCCTGCGTGCCGAGGTGGTTGAGCGCCGGCGCGTGGTCGGGGCGCATATCGAGGACCCGCTGCCAGATCGAGGCGGCGGCCTCATGCTGCCCACGCCTGGACAGTTCGTCCGCCTGGGCCACTAGGCCGGCAATCGCATCGGGGGAAGGTTGGTTCACGACGGAATCGTTGCAGGTGCTGGCGTGGTTGCCCCTACTATACGTATCCGGTCAAGCCGCCGACTCACGGGATGGGAATGACAGCGAAGACGGAGCGGCAACGACGTTCGGGCGTGCGCCGCTGGCTGCGCTGGTTGTGGAAACTGCCGCTGCTGCTGGTCGCGCTGAGCGTGCTGCAGGTGCTGGCGCTGCGCTTCGTCGACCCGCCGTTCAGCGCCTTCATGGCCGCGCGCCAGGTACAGGCGTGGATGGCGGGCGACGGGTCGTTCCGCATCGCCTACGACTGGCGCGACCTGGACGAGATCGCGCCCAGCCTGCCGCTGTCGATGATCGCGGCCGAGGACCAGAACTTCGCCCGCCACCGCGGCTTTGACCTGGAGGCGATCGAGAAGGCGCGCGCCAGCAACGCCCGGGGCGGCCGGCTGCGCGGGGCCAGCACGATCAGCCAGCAGGTGGCCAAGAACGTGTTCCTGTGGAGTGGCGACAGCCGCGCGTCGCGCTGGGCGCGCAAGGGCGTCGAGGCCTGGTACACGGTGCTGATCGAGGCGCTGTGGCCGAAGACGCGGATCCTGGAGGTGTACGCGAACGTGGCCGAATTCGGCGACGGCATCTACGGCGCGCAGGCCGCGGCGCGCAGCTACTGGCGCAGGGACGCCGCGCGGCTGACGCCGGCGCAGAGCGCGACGCTGGCCGCGGTGCTGCCCAATCCGAAGGAGTACAGCGCGGCGCGGCCCGGGCCGTACGTGCAGCGGCGCGCGCGGTGGATCGAGCGCAACGTGCGCCGCATCGGCGGCGTCGGTTATCTCGACAACCTGTAGGGCGGGTCTGTACCCGCGCTACGGGGTTGAAGCCCTCCCCTTCAAGGGGAGGGTTGGGTGGGGATGGGTTTCCCCACCGCCGCCGCAAACCCGGCCAAACCCCATCCCCATCCCGGCCTTCCCCTTGAAGGGGAAGGAGACAAGCGCAAGCCTTCCCCTTGAAAGGGAAGGAGAAAAGCCGGAGCCGGCCTGGACCCTGCCCCCGCGACGCCATCCCCGTTACGATGCGCGCCATGCACCGCGACCTGCTCACCGTCGTCATCGCCGCCTTCAACGAGGCCCAGGCCCTGCCGGCACTGCATCCGCGCATCGCCGCCGTGCTGGACGAACTGGCGGTCGAGGTCGACGGGCGCGTGCTTTACGTCGACGACGGCAGCAGCGACGGCACCTGGGACGTGCTGCTCGGCATCGCCAATGGCGACGCGCGGGTGTCGCTGCTGCGGCTGTCGCGCAACTTCGGCAAGGAGGCGGCGCTGACCGCGGGGCTGGACCGGGTCGAGGAGGGGGCGGCCATGATCCTCGACGCCGACGGCCAGGACCCACCGGAGCTGATCCCGCGGTTCGTCGAGAAATGGCGTGAAGGCCACGACGACGTCCACGGCACGCGCAGCGGCCGCGAGGGCGAGTCCTGGCTGAAGAAAGCCACCGCGCATGCCTTCTACCGGGTCATGCAGCGGCTGTCGAAGACGCCGATCCCCACCGACACCGGCGACTTCCGCCTGCTGTCGCCGCGCGCGCTCGCCGCGCTGCGGCAGCTGCGCGAGCGGCACCGGTTCATGAAGGGGTTGTTCGGCTGGGTCGGCTTCCGCCAGGTGTCGATCCCGTACCAGCGCGAGGCGCGGCTGGCGGGGAACAGCAAGTTCAGCTTCTGGCGGCTGTGGAACTTCGCGCTCGAGGGCATCACCAGCTTTTCGACCGCGCCGCTGCGGCTGGCCACCTACCTGGGCGTGCTGACCGCGCTGCTGGCCTTCGTCTACGCGGTGTGGATCGTGTTCAAGGCGCTGCTGTGGGGCGACGCGGTGGCCGGCTACCCGAGCATGATGGCGGTGATCCTGTTCCTCGGCGGCGTGCAGCTTGTGGCGCTGGGCATGATCGGCGAATACCTCGGGCGCCTGTACGAGGAGTCCAAGCAGCGGCCGCTGTACCTGGTCGATAGCTGGCGTCCGGCGTTGCGGGTATGCTCGGATGGTGTCCAAGGCCGGGGAGAATCCCATGCGTACGGTGAGGCACCTGCTGGAAGCAAAGAACCCTGAGGTTTTCGCGATCGGCCCGGACGTGCCGGTGATCGAGGCAGTCCGCCTGATGGCGGAGAAAGGCATCGGCGCGGTGCTGGTGATGCAGGGCGGCCGGCTGGCCGGCATCCTGTCCGAGCGCGACTACGCGCGCAAGGTGGTGCTGCAGGGCCGCGCGTCGTCCGACACGCCGGTGCGCGACATCATGACCGCCGATGTGCTCAGCGTCAGGCTCGACGACACCGCCGAGCGCTGCATGCAGATCGTCACCGAACGCCGCATCCGCCACCTGCCGGTGGTCGACGGCGACGCGGTACTCGGCGTGGTGTCGATCGGCGACCTGGTCAAGGCGGTGATCGAGGACCAGCAGCACGAGCTGGACCAGCTGCAGCGGTATATCGCGTCCTAGGAAGACCTGGACAACGCGGTTTTCGCACTTCATCCAACCCCTCGCGAGAGGGGCCGCGGATCACGGATCAGTCGACTTCGCTGCACGCCAGTTCGCGCATGCCGTCCTGCTGCGACAGATGCGCCGCGTCCGCGCCGAGCGTGAAGTACAGCGAATCGCCGACGTAGACCTCCGGGTCGCTGTCGGCGATCTTTTCCAGCGCGTAGCTCTCGCCGCCGGGCAGGGTGGCGCGCGCGGTGCCGTCCAGCACGACAACGGCGGTGTCGGCCTGGCAGTCGAAGCGGCGGGCATCCGGGTCCACGGGCGCTGGCGCCACGGCCTTCGCCGGAGTGGTCTCCGTCGCCGCGGGTGCGGCGGCGGTGTCCGCGGTGGCGGCGGGGCGGTCGCCGCAACCGGCGACGCAGGACGCGATGACGGCGACGGTGATGATGGAAAGCTTGCCCATGATGATTTCCCGGACGGGGTCGCCCATTCTCCGCGGCGCCGGTCAAGCGACGGTGATTGCCGGCACAGGCCTCTCGGGGCCCGCTTCCCTGCGGCTACCTACTTCGCGTACGGCCCTCCGCAGCCGCTGTCTTCGCCGCCGCCCAGGTCGATGGTGGCCAGCAGCGCCGCCGGCGGCGCGATGCTTCCCAGCGCTACCGCGATCGCGCCGCGCAGGCCCAGGCGCTTGAGGTCGGGGCGGAACGACGGATCCTTGAACGTACCGTCCACCACCAGCGGCGAGCGCAGGGTCAGGATGCTGCGGTCCTTCGGCCGCGGCTTGAGCAGCAGGTCGAGGGTTTCGTCGCGCAGGTTCACCGTGCCTTCGCCGACGATGATCGTGTCGGTGGTGTCGAACGCCAGCGCGCGCGAGGTCATCAGCCCGTCCTCGACGCCGAAGTCGCCGAACGCGCAGCGGATCGGCACCTTGTGGTCCTTGCCGATCAGGAATTTCAGCGACTCGTAGATGTCGATGCCGGCCAGCTCCATCAGCAGGTTGCTGATCTGGCCGTGGCCCATGCCCAGCGCGATGTCACCGTCGGCGCTGCCGAGCATCGCCGCGATCGAATTGCCGGTGCCGGTGATCGCGACCTTGCCGCCAATCGCGCCGACCGCGTCGTCGGTCAGCTTCGCGTCCGGGAACAATTCGCCGAGGTTGAGGCCGCGGGCAGTGATGTCGGCGCGGGTGCGGATGGCCTTCTCGCGCGCGTCCATGCGGATGGTGGAGCGGATGTCGCCGCCGGCGACGCCGAAGTTCAGCGGGTCCAGCCGCAGCAGGCCGTTGTCCAGCAGCAGGTGCGCATCCATGTCGTCCAGCGGCAGCGACGGCGCGTTGATGCGTTGCGCCTTCAGGCGCACGTCGGCGTCCATCGCGCGCAGCTTCTCGAGCTTGTAGGGCGTGTCGGGCAGCAGTTTCGGATTGGCCTCGCGCTTTGCGGCCAGCGCCTCGAGCTCGGGATTGCTCGACTCATCGCCCCCCGCCTGCGGCGCGCCGCCGATGAAACCCGCGAGGTCGTCGAAGTCCAGCCGCCTGGAGACCAGCTCCGCGCGCAGGAATGGCCGATCGCTGCCGGTCTCCACGCTGGCGGTGCCGGCAAGGTCGCTGTCACCGACCTTGCCGGTGAAACCCTCGTAGCGCCAGGTATTGCCGGCGCGGATGAAGCGCCCGTCGAGCGCATACGGCGGCGTTGGCGGCAGCGAGATGCCGAGCAACGGGTAGAGGTCTTCGAGGTTCTTGCCCGACAGCGCCATGCGCAGGTCGAAGCTGCGGAACCGGAACGGATTGACCAGCGTGCCGCGCGCATGCGCCTTCGTGGCGCCGGCCGCCGCGCGCAGGTCGATGCGGTAGGGCTTGTCGGTTTGCTGCAGTTCCAGCGGTGACTCCGCGGTGCCCTCGAGGGTGAAGGGACTGCCCGCCCACTTGCCGCCGCCTTCGAGCGTCACCGGCGGCGCGCCGCCCGCTTTTTTCGCCTCGCGGCTGGCGATGTCCACCTCGATGTCGGTCTTGTTCGCGGCATCGACGAACTGCAGGTGGCCGTCGTCGATCCAGACCCGCTGCAGCCGCGGTGGCTGGCCATCGCCGGAATCGTCCAGGCCGAAGTCCCAGTTGCCGCCACCCTCGGGCCCGGTTTCCAGGCGCACGTCGGGCTTGGCGAGGCGGATCTCGGGGATGACGACATCGCCGCGCAGCATGGCGAAAGGCCGGACCTGCAGTTCGAGGCGATCGACGCTGGCCATCCGTGCCTGCTTCGACCAGTCGGCGTTGCCCAGCTGCAGCCTGTCGGCGCGGATCGTGGTGGTGCGGCCGAGGTCCACGTCCAGGTCGCCGCCGATCTCGAAGCTGCGCCCGGTGCGCGCTTCCACCGCGCGTTCGACTGGTCCCTTGAACCAGTTCCAGTCCCACAGCAGCGCAAGCACCACGAGCGCCAGCGCCACGGCGACCGCGACCGTGCGCCAGGGATGCCAGGTGAAAGCATCGCGCGCGCGCTGGCCTGCGGTGGGGGAATGGGTTTCGGGCATGCCGCCACCTTCGCCGCCGCGCCATCAAGCAGCGGTGAATGCGCTCAGTCACGGTTCATCGCGCCGGCAGCACCTGCGCCATTACCGCCACGTAGTGGCAGACGCTGCCGGCGATGCAGAACAGGTGCCAGATCGCGTGCGAGTAGCGGACCGATTCGCGGTGGTAGAACACGGTGCCCAGGGTATAGAACAGGCCGCCGGCCAACAGCCAGCCAAGCGTCCAGCCGTCGAGCGCGGCCATCACCGGCTTGATCGCCACGACCACCAGCCAGCCCATCGCGACGTAGATCGCGGTCGACAGCAGCTTGAAGCGGCCGGTGAAGAAGAGTTTGAACACGACCCCGGCGATCGCCAGCGTCCAGATCGCGGCGAACAGCGACCAGCCCAGCGTGCCGCGCAGGCCGATCAGGGTGAACGGGGTGTAGGTGCCGGCGATCAGCAGATAGATGGCGCAGTGATCGAACACCTTCAGCCGGGTCTTGGCGACCGGGTGCGAGACCGCGTGGTACAGCGTGGAGGCGACGTAGAGCAGCAGCAGGCAGATGCCGAACACGATCGCGGCGGTCAGCTGCCAGCCGTCGCCGCGCAGCGCGGCCAGCGCGATCAGCACCGCGCCGCCCGCCAGCGCCGCCGCCGCGCCGACGCCGTGGGTCAGCGCGCTGGCGAATTCCTCGCGCGGGTCGTGGACGATGGCGGAAGTCGCGGTCATCGGCACACCATGCGTCGTGCGCGTGGAGCAATCAATCGGTCGATGCCTGCGTGCTGCATTTCCTTGCGTTGCCTTCGCCTTCGAACAGCTGGATGTCGTCGCCGTCGCGCTGCAGCGACACGGTTTTGCCGACGAAGACCTCGCCGCCGCCCTTCGATGCGGACTGCGCCTTGGGCAGCGACACCATGCGGCCGTCGGGGAGTTCGACGCGTGCCTGGTCATCGCCCCAGGCCACGGAGACCGTGCTGGTGTCGTTGCATGCGTAGCGCATCGGCGTGTCGCGCCCGGCAGCGCCAGGCAGGGCGTCGGCGGCCGGCGGCATGGGGTTCGGTTCTTCGGCGATCGATGCAGTCGCGCGCCGCGCCGGGTCGGAAGGTGGCGGGGTGGGGCCGCAGGCCGTGCAGGCCAGCAGGACGGAGGCGACGGCGGGAAACAGGAGGCGCGACATGGCCGGGCTCCAGGCGAGGGGGAATCACGATTCTGCCCGATCCCACCCGCGTAGGTCGGGGCTACGTCCCCGACGCCCCGCGTGACCGGAAGAAAAGCCGTCGGGGGCGTAGCCCCGACCTACGGCCGGTGTTTCGTGCGGTCTGAGAGGCGCCGCCTCAGCGCGCAGCCACGACGTGCGCCTGCTCGCGCGTGGCCATGAACTCCACGCCCGGCGCGCGCTCCTGCGCCAGCTGCAGGTTGACCCGCGTCGGCGCGAGGTAGACCAGCTCGCCGGCGCCGTCGACGGCAAGGTTCATCGCGTTCTTCTCGCGGAACTCCTCCAGCTTCTTCGCGTCGCCGCACTTGATCCAGCGCGCGGTCGCCACCTGCACCTGCTCGAACGCCGCTTCCACCCCGTATTCGTCCTTGAGCCGGTACGCGGCCACGTCGAACTGCAGCACGCCCACCGCGCCCAGGATCAGGTCGTTGCTCATCAGCGGGCGGAAGAACTGCGTGGCGCCTTCCTCGGCCAGCTGCGCCAGCCCCTTCTGCAGCTGCTTGAGCTTGAGCGGGTCGCGCAGGCGCGCGCGGCGGAACAGTTCGGGGGCGAAATTGGGGATGCCGGTGAACGAAATCGCCTCGCCCTCGGTGAAGGTGTCGCCGATCGAGATCGTGCCGTGGTTGTGGATGCCGATCACGTCGCCGGGATACGCCTCGGCGGCGATCTCGCGGTCGCTGGCCATGAAGGTCAGTGCGTTGGCCAGCTTCATCTCCTTGCCGCCGCGCACGTGGAAGGCCTTCATGCCGGCGACGAAACGGCCCGAGCACACGCGCATGAACGCGACGCGATCGCGGTGCATCGGGTCCATGTTGGCCTGGATCTTGAACACGAACCCGCTGAGCTTCGGCTCGGCCGGCTCGACCATGCGCGTGGTGGTTTCCCGCGGCCGCGGCGCCGGTGCGTGGCGGACAAAGAAGTCCAGCAGCAGCTGCACGCCGAAGTTGTTGACCGCAGAGCCGAAGAACACCGGCGTCTGCTTGCCGGCGAGGTAGGCGTCGAGGTCGAACGGGTGCGAGGCGCCCTGCACCAGCTCCAGCTCGTCGCGCACTTCGCGCAGCATGTCGGCGCCGATGCGCGCTTCGAGCTGCGGGTCGTCGATCGAGGCGAAGATGGTCGAGTCCTGGCGGGTGAAGTTGCGGCCCGGTTCGTACAGGTGCACCTCGCCCGTGACCAGGTGCACCACGCCCTTCAGGCGCTTGCCCATGCCGATCGGCCAGGTCACCGGCGCACACTGGATGCCGAGCACGCTTTCCACTTCGTCGAGCAGGTCGACCGGGTCGCGGCCCTCGCGGTCGAGCTTGTTGATGAAGGTCATGATCGGCGTGTCGCGCATGCGGCACACCTCCATCAGCTTGATCGTGCGCTCTTCGACGCCCTTGGCGACGTCGATGACCATCAGTGCCGAGTCCACCGCGGTCAGCACGCGGTAGGTGTCCTCGCCGAAGTCGGCGTGGCCGGGGGTGTCGAGCAGGTTGACGATGCGCCCCTCGTACGGGAACTGCATCACCGAGCTGGTCACCGAGATGCCGCGTTCCTGCTCCAGCGCCATCCAGTCGGAGGTGGCGTGGCGGGAGGTCTTGCGCGACTTGACCGACCCGGCCATCTGGATCGCGCCGCCGAACAGCAGCAGCTTCTCGGTCAGGGTGGTCTTGCCGGCGTCCGGGTGCGAAATGATCGCGAAGGTGCGGCGGCGGGCGGCTTCTGCGGCGACGTCAGGCATGGCGAAAGCGCCAGCTGGCGCGACGGGGGTGCGGGGAAGGTGCGGATTATACGGGTTGCCGCGTGCCGGCTGCGGCGCCCGGGCTCTGAAGCCCTGCTTCTGAAGCCCCCTTATGAAAAAGGGGGTATGGGGGATTTGCTCCTGTTTTTGGCCCGCGGCTGAAGCCGCCACTGCAGGCAAGAGCAAATCCCCCGTCCGGCGCTCCGCGCCGGCCTGCCCCCTTTTTCAAAGGGGGCTGGTTCAAAGGAGGCTAGTTCAAAAGGGGGCCAGTCGTTCGATCTTCTTCAGCAGGCACGCTGAAACGCAGGATGCCGCGGTCGCCGAACATCCGGAACGGGATCGACTCCAGGTGCATGCCGCGGTTGACCTGGACGGCGAAGTGCAGGTGCGGCGCGCTGCTGGCGCCGCTGTTGCCGGACAGGCCGATCGGCCGGCCGCGCCGGACCCGCTGGCCCGGCTGCACCAGCGCGCCGCCTGGCTGCAGGTGCGCGTAGACGGCCATGGAGCCGTCGTCGTGGAGGACGCGGATCAGGTTCGCTTCGCCGTGCTCGCCGGCCGCCGGCGGCCCGGCCATCCGGATCCGCATCACCATGCCGTCGCGCGCGGCGAACACCACCGTGCCCGGGGCGGCGGCGAAGTCCACGGCGTAGCGGTTCTCCGCGTCGGCGTGGCTGTGGCGGCCGCCCCAGGCCTGCTCGACGCGAGGTTCGCCGGCCGGCAGCGGGAACAGGTACTCGTAGTCGCGCGGGCGCGCGTTGACGCTGCCCGGCACGGTCTCCAGGCGCAGCCCCAGGCCGCCCGCGGGCGCCGGATGCACGCGCGCGACCAGCACGCTCGAATGCGCCGGCACGGTGGCGCGCGCCGGCAGCGCCGGCTCCCCGCGCACGCCGGCGCGGTCGCTGTGCAGCATCACCTCCACCGGGCCGGGGAGGGTGTTGTCGGCCCAGGCCAGGTAGCTGCCGGCATCGCCTTCGATCCGCAGCTGGACGTCGTCGACGGGGCGGGCGTCGGCTGCGGTCGCGATCGCCAGCAGCGCGAACGCCACCGCCGCGCGCCACGCGGCCGTCCGCGTACGGGTCGGGTTTTCCCCATGGGGGTCGGCCCTAGCTGGTCGGCGGCGCGGGTTGGCGTTCAAATCAACGCACGAATCAGGCATGGACATGCATTCCGGGAGGGCAAAGAGATGGGCGACTTCATCAGCGGCAACTTCAACTTCAGCGCCACCGAGAGCATCGCCGCCGGCGGTTGCGTCGGACGCGGCGAAGGACCGAGCACCAGCAGGACCTCCGACGGCAAGGTGCAGTTCGAGAACGACAACTATCGCATCACCGCCGACGACAACAACGAAGTGACGATCTTCAACAAGCAGACCGGTGAAAACTACCGGATCTGGGGCGACCCGCACGTCGAGATCGACGGCAAGCATGCCTTCGACTTCTGGGGCAACACGACGTTCGTCCTCGACGACGGCACCCGCGTCAGCATCGCGACCACGCCGTGGGACAAGGGCAACAACGGCGCCACGGTGGCCTCGCAGGTGGTCATCGTCGACGGCGGCGGCCAGTACGCCACCCATATCCAGGGCGTGGACTCGAACACCACGGGCGACCTGGGCTTCTACGACATCGAGGTCGGCGAGGCCGCCAAGCTCGAGGTCACGGTCACCGAGGGCAACGTGATCGAGGAGAACGAGAACGGCCGCGGCTTCGTGGCGGTGGGCAGCGACGGCGAGTTGCAGGGCGTGGACCAGGCGTTCATCAACGCCACCGACGAGGTCAAGCAGCACGGCACGTCGGTGATCAGCGAGCTGGCGAGCATTTTCCAGCACTTCAGCGGCGTGGTGTCGCTGTCGCTGTCGGGTTCGTTCTTCTCGTTCAGCGGCAGCTTCGAGATCGGCGAGCCGGAACCCGAAGCGCAGCCGGTGGCGCAGGTGGACTACGTGCCGGGCCAGGAAGAGGACTTCACCTTCCGGATGACGATGGTGCACGCCTGATCCGCGGCGCGCACTTCCCAGTACCAGCCGCCGGCCCCATGGCCGGCGGTTTTGTTCTTGCTTCTTCACCGGTCCGAGGGAGACAACCAGGCCGGCCATGCGGGCTCCGGTGGGACGCCGTGCCCTGTCGGCCGGGATCCGCTTTTCCCTCCGCAGGACATCCCCCGCCTTCGCGGGGGCAGGCTCTGTCCTGAGTCGGGCGCGCGCCATCCATGGCGCGCTTGTCGCGGCCCCGCCCGCCATGACACGGCTCGTCTCAATGCAGGCATCGGCGCTTCGGTTGAAGCCGCGTAGGTCGGGGTTACGTCCCCGACGGCTCTTGATCTTCAGTTGCCGATGAAGAAACCGGGACGCCGCTGCTTCCGAAGCCCGTGCACAGACCGTCTTTTTGCGCGTCGCGCCGCACTCAGGGCGCGCAGGCGGGATCGAGCGCCAGCGCACGAACCACGTCGCCCAGGTCGAAGGCGGCCACGGCCTCGTCGTCGTGCACGGCGAACAGCGCGCCGTAGGGGAAGGCCGCCGTTGCCGCGGCGTGCAGGGCGATGCCGTCGGTGTGCGCCGTCACTTCGCCCATGAAGCTGCCGCGCGGCGCCAGGCTGTCGCGTTCGAACAGCAGGAAGTGGGTCTGCGGGTAGCGCTGGTCGGCGGCGACCCAGTAGCCGATGTCCGGCGTGCAACTCCACAGCGCCACGCCCTCGGCTTCGGCTTCGAACGTGCCGGCCGGCAGTTCGCGCCCGGTGGGCTTGCCGTCGAAGGTGTATTCGCGCAGGTTCGACGGATGGCCGCCGCCTTCGTCCGAGGTGTATTCGTCGGCCACCAGCAGCCGCTGCCTGGCCGGGTCGCCGGCGATCGATTCGACGATGCGCAGCGCCTTGGCCTCGCTGGTGTCGCCGAACGAGCCCTCGTCGCGCACGAGGAAGTGCGACGGGTCGGCGAACGTGACGCGGTAGCGGCGCACGCGGCGGTCGAGCTGGTCCAGCGGCGGCACCACGTCGTAGCGCTCGCCCTCCATGAAGCTGTCGGTGACGTAGACCTCGTACTCGGCGGGCGCACTTTCGTGGATCCACAGCCCGTAAGGGCTGCGCAGCTGGTCGGCGCCGAAGGTACTCAGCGGGGTGAAGTCCGGCAGCAGCAGCACCTGCACGCGGTGGTTGTCGCGTTCGGCGACGAACAGGTGGTTGCCGTAGATCGCGATGCCGTTGGGGCGCAGGAACTCGCCCGGCCCGTCGCCCTTGCCGCCGACGCTGCGCATGCGCTCGCCGGTGTCGGCGTCGAACACCACCAGCGAGTGGCTCGACTTGGCGGTGGCGATCAGCCAGGTGTGGCCGTCTTCGGCCGGCCAGGTGGCCAGGGAATCGATCTCGTCGCCCGGGTTGTCGGCCGAGACGTAGCGCTCGGGCACCAGGACCGTGGGGGGGGGGACTTGGCTGGCGATGGGCGCCCGGGTGGTGAGCGGCGCGGTGGTCGTGCAGGCCGACAGGCACAGGGCGGCGGCAATGCTGAACAGGGCAGGTCTGGACATCGGTGGAGTATGAAGGAGGTGGCCGGGGAAGGGCGATCCGCGGAACCGTGACCGCCATGGCGAAATATCCATCGCTTCATGCCGATAAAGCGATTGACATTCGGGGAAGCCCCGTGCAACCTGTGCGCTCCATCGAGACCGGCTGAGGGACAGGCCCGAAGACGCCGGGGCAACCTGATGGAGCGAACCTCGCGGTTTGCTCCTTCGCGGTGCCAAGTCCTGCGGGGACCTGTGCGTCCACCGGAAGATGGTTGCGGAACCTGCCTCGCGGCGGGTTCGCACGTGCCGCGATGCGGCCCCTTCCGGCATGCCCCGCGCGCCTTGATGGCCTTTCCCGCCATCGGAACGCGCCCATGAGCCTCGTCGAAAGCCCAGCCCGGCAAACCAATCCCGCTCCTCGCTTCCAGCCGACCGGCTACGCGCCGGAACCGCCCGCGAGCGCCACGGTCACCGCCTTGCGCGGCCACGTCGACCTGCTGCTGCCGATGCGCCACGCCGGCGTGCGCAGCGTGCGGATCGCGTTCGAGGCGATCGGCGCGGCCGACGCGCCGGTGGTGCTGGTGGCCGGCGGCATCTCCGCGCACCGCCACGTCGCGGCCAGCGCGCAGTTCCCGGAGGCCGGCTGGGCGAACGACCTGGTCGGCGCCGGGCGCGCGCTCGACCCGGCGCGCCATCGCATCCTCGCCTTCGACTACGTCGGCGCCGACGGCACGCTCGACGCGCTGATCGACCCGGCCGACCAGGCCGACGCGGTCGCCGGCCTGCTCGACGCGCTGGATATCGACGCGCTGCAGGCCTTCGTCGGCTACTCGTATGGCGCACTGGTCGGCCTGCAGCTGGCGGCGCGGCATCCGCTGCGCGTGCGGCGGCTGGTCGCGGTGAGCGGCGCGCATCGCCCGCACCCGTATGCGGCTGCGTGGCGTGCGCTGCAGCGCAAGGCGGTCGAACTCGGCCAACTCCAGTGCGCGGACGGGCAGGGGCTGTCGCTGGCGCGGCAGTTCGCGATGCTGTCGTACCGCACGCCGCAGGAATTCGAACAGCGCTTCGATGCCGCGCCCGAACTCGTCCACGGCCGCGTGCGCGTGGCCGCCGAGGACTACCTCGATGCGGTCGGCGCGCGCTACGTCGGGCGCACGCCGGTGACCGCCTTCCTGCGCCTGTCCGAATCGATCGACCTGCAGCGCGTCGACCCTGCGCAGGTGCGTGCCCCGACCACCGTGGTCGCCGTGGAAGGCGACTGGCTGGTGCCGCTGTCCGATGCCGTCGCCCTGGTCGAAGGCCTGGGAGTGCTGGGCAAGCTGCGCCTGCTGCGCTCGTCCTACGGCCACGACGCCTTCCTCAAGGAAACCGACCGCATCGACGCCATCCTGGCGAATGCGCTGCGCGACAACGGAGACATTGCATGAGCTTCCAGGACGCTTCGACCGACAGCACCTGCCGCGCCCCCGCCACCCGCGCCGTGCGCGCCGGCATCGACCGCGACGAGGCCTTCGGCGCGGTCACCCCGCCGCTGGTCCTGTCGTCGAACTTCAGCTTCGCCGGCTTCAACGACAAGCGGCAGTACGACTACACCCGCAGCGGTAACCCCACGCGCGACCTGCTCGGCGAGGCGCTGGCCGAACTCGAAGGCGGCGCCGGCGGCACCATCACCGCCACCGGCATGGCCGCGATCACCCTTGTGCTGCACGCGCTGCTCGAACCGGGTGACCGCCTGGTCGTGCCGCACGACGGCTACGGCGGCAGCTGGCGGTTGTTCAAGGCGCTGGCGGCCAAGGGCGCGTTCGAACTGGTGCTGGCCGACCTGACCGACCCGCGCGCGCTGGCAGCCGCGTTCGACCCCGTGCCGAAGGTGGTGTGGATCGAGACGCCCTCCAACCCGCTGCTGCGCGTCACCGACCTGCGCTTCGTGATCGACGCCGCCCACCGCGCCGGCGCGCTGGCGGTGGTCGACAACACCTTCCTTTCGCCCGCGCTGCAGGCGCCGATCACCGACTTCGGCGCCGACGCGGTGGTGCATTCGACCACCAAGTACATCAACGGCCACAGCGACGTGGTCGGCGGCGCGGTGGTCGCGCGCACGCCGGAGCTACACGAAAAGTTCAGCTGGTGGGCCAACTGCCTGGGCATCACCGGAGCGCCGTTCGACAGCTTCCTGACCCTGCGCGGCCTGCGCACGCTCGACGCACGGCTGCGCGTGCACCAGGAGAACGCGGCAGCGATCGCCGCACAGCTCGACGTGCATCCGGCGGTGGCGACCGTGTACTACCCGGGTCTGTCCTCGCACCCGGGCCACGCGCTGGCGGCGCGGCAGCAGAAGGGCTTCGGCGCGATGCTGTCGGTCGAACTGGGCGGCGAAGGCGCCGCGCAGGAAGCCGCGGTGCGCGCCTTCCTCGATGGCCTGCAGTGCTTCACCCTGGCCGAATCGCTGGGTGGCGTGGAAAGCCTGGTCGCGCATCCGGCAACGATGACGCATGCCGCGATGTCGCCCGAGGCGCGCGCGGAAGCCGGCATCTCCGACGCCCTGCTGCGACTGTCGGTCGGCATCGAGGCGCAGGGCGACCTGCAGGCCGATCTTGCCGCCGCGCTGGACCGCGCACAGGCCGTGATCGAAGGCGGCCGGCGTGCGCAGGCCGCACGGGGGGACGCATGAACAACGTCGTCTCCCTGCCGCTGCCGGCAACGGCCGCACGCCCCGCCACGCCGCCACGGCTGGCGCTGCTGGGCACCGGCAACGTCGGCGGCGCGTTCGTCGCCCGCTGCGACGCGCTGCGGGCAGCCGGCGTGCCGCTGCCGGCGTTCGCCTGGCTGTCGAACTCGCGCGCACTCGATCCGTGCAGCGACCACATCCCCGAACGCGCCCTCGAGCGCCTGCGCGCCGCACCGGCGCGGCAGGGCCCGTGGTCGCCGTGGGTCGAGGCCGAGGCGCTGCGTCGCGGCGACATCCTCGTCGACGCCAGCGCCAGCGACCTGGTCGCCGGCTGGCATGGCGAATGGCTGGCGCGCGGCATCCACGTGGTTACCGCCAACAAGCTCGGCAACGGCGCCGACCTGCTGCGCGCACAGGCCATCGTCCGTGCGCAGCGCGACGGTGGTGCACGTTACGGCGACAGCGCCACCGTCGGCGCCGGGTTGCCGCTGCTGCGCTCGATCCGCGAACTGGTCGCCGGCGGCGACCGCATCCACGCCGTCGAGGGCGTGCTTTCGGGTTCGCTGGGCTGGTTGTTCAACCACTACGACGGTGAGCGGCCGTTCTCGGATTTCGTGCGCGAGGCGCGCGATGCCGGCTACACCGAGCCCGATCCGCGAATCGACCTGTCCGGCGAGGACGTGCGCCGCAAGCTGCTGATCCTCGCGCGCGCCGCCGGCCTGTCCCTGCATCCGGACGACGTCCGCGTGGAGTCGCTGGTGCCTGAAGCGCTTGCGCGGGCCGACGCCGTGGCGGTCGATGGCCTGCTGCCGTCGCTGGACGTACCGCTGCGCGAACGCCGCCGGCAGGCCGAACGCGACGGCGCGCGCCTGCGCTTCGTCGGCCGCTTCGAGGCGGATGCCGCAGGAGGGATCGTGGCCGACGTCGGCCTGCGCGCGCTGCCGGCGGACCATGCGCTGTGCGGCGGGAGCGGTACCGACAACCGCGTGGCGATCTCCAGCGACCGTTACCGCGAACAGCCGCTGGTGGTCCAGGGCCCGGGCGCCGGCGCCGAAGTCACCGCCGCGGCCCTGCTCGACGACGTGATCCGCATCGCACGGCTCCCGCAGGAGTCGCGCGCACCTTCGTCTTCGAAGCCGTCGGGGGCGTAGCCCCGACCTGCGTCGGCGGGGGCATCCCGGACGCGCCGCGCGATTTGCCGTAGGTCGGGGCTACGCCCCCGACATGCTTTTCGTACCGGGTCCCGGTCGGTTTACGCCGGGCATTTCCCCGTCTCCAGCTTCGGTGGCACGTAACCTGGCGGATCGACGTCGCCGGTTTCCGCGCGCAGCTGCGTGATGCGGGTCTTCAACCGTGCGACGAGTTCCGCGTGCGCGGGGTCGTCGATCAGGTTGTCCATCTCGTCGGGATCTTCCTGCAGGTCGTACAGCGCCCACTCGTCCGGCATCTCCCAGAAATGGATCAGCTTCCAGCGATCGGTGCGCACGCCGCGGTGCTTGCGCGCGCAGTGCACGGCCGGGTATTCGAACCACTCGTAGAGGAAGTCCTCGCGCCAGTCGACATCCTTGCCTTCCAGCAGCGGCTTCCAGCTGCGGCCCTGCATCCAGTCCGGCGGGGTCACGCCGGCCAGGTCCAGCAGCGTCGGCGCCACGTCGATGTTGAGCACCATGTCCTTGTCGTCGACTTGCCCGGCCTTGATCCGCTTCGGCCAGCGCAGCAGCATCGGCACGCGGATGGACGGTTCGAGCATCATCCGCTTGTCATAGAAGCCGTGCTCGCCGAGGAAGAAACCATTGTCCGAGGTGTAGACGACGATGGTGTTATCGGCCAGGCCTTCCTTGTCGAGGTAGTCGAGCACCCGGCCCACGTTCTCGTCCACGCCCAGCAGCACGCGGTAGTAGTTGCGGACGAAGGCCTGGAACACTTCGTGCAGGCGCTGCTCCTCGGGCAGGTCCTTGTCGACCAGCGGCGGGCGGCGTTCGGCCTTGTGGAAGAAGTCGCCCATGTTGGCGATTTCCTGCGTGGTCTTGGAGAACGCCACCGGCGCGTCGTCCGGCCTCGGTTCGCCGAAGCCGGGCGGCAGCGGGATCTCGACGTTCTTGAACGCGTCGTAGAAGCGCGGGTCCGGTTCCCACGGTCCGTGCGGGGCCTTGAACTGGTAACACAGGCAGAACGGCTGGTCCTTCGGCCGGCGTCGCAGGTAGGCCATCGCCTGGTCGCCGATCACGTCGTCGGTGTGGCCGCGGAAGCGCACCGGCGCGTCGTTGACGATGAACTGCGGGTCGAAATAGCTGCCCTGGCCACGCAGGATCGCCCAGTGGTCGAAGCCGCGCGGCAGCGACTTGATGTGCCACTTGCCGACCACCGCGGTGTGGTAGCCGGCCTGCCGCAACAGCATCGGATAGGTGATCTGGTCCGGGCGCAGGCCCATCTGCTCGTACCAGCCCGGCTCCTCGCCGTTGCTGGTCACGCCATGGCTGTGCGCGTACAGGCCGGTCAGGTAGGAGGCGCGGCTGGGCGCGCACACCGAAGTGGTGACGAAACTCTTGTCGAAGCGGATGCCCTCGTTGCCGATGCGGTCCATGTTCGGCGTCTTCAGGATCTTGTTGCCGTAGATGCCCAGCGCGTGCTGCGACTGGTCGTCGGTCATGATGAAGATGATGTTGGGCGCGCCCTCGCGCGCCTTGGCCGGCGCCTTGCCGGCCCCGGGTTTCGCCTGTGCGTGGACGCCGCCGACGCCCAGGCCCAGCGCCCCCGCGCCCAGCAGCTTGATGAGGTTGCGACGGCCGGTGTCGGTGGTCATGCCGGTGTCCTCCAGGTGGTGGCGTGCCGGGCACGGAACCGCCGCCCGGGCGACCACCCTAGCCGTTCGTGAAAACGTTTTCATTGCGCGCTGCAATAAGCCGCGCGTGGCGGGGCTGGGGGGTCACTCCAGCGCTTCGAGCAGCGCCGCGTTGAAGCGCTCCGGCGCCTCCACCTGCGGCGAGTGGCCGAGGTCGTCGAATTCCACCAGCCGCGAGTTGCGGATCAGTCGCGCCGCGCGCTTGCCGAGTTCGGGATAGTCGCCCAGGCGCTCGGCCAGTTCCGGTGAAGCGAGGTCGCGGCCGATCGCGGTGCGGTCGCGCTGGCCGATCATCAGCGTGGTCGGCACGCGGATGCGCGGGAATTCGTACACCACCGGCTGGTTGAAGATCATGTCCGAGGCCAGCGCCTGGTCCCAGGCGACCGCTTCCTTGCCGGGGCCGGCGTACATGCCGGCGAGCATCTGTACCCAGCGGTCGTACTCCGGCTTCCACTTGCCGCCGTAGTAGAACTTCCGCTGGTAGGCCTTGATGCCTTCAGGGCTGGTCTTCAACTCGCCCGCGTACCACGCGTCGACGTTGCGCCATGGCACGCCTTCGGCGCGCCAGTCCTCCAGGCCGATCGGGTTGACCAGCACCAGGTGCCCGGTGGCCAGCGGATACTGCAGCGCGTAGCGCGCGGCCAGCATGCCGCCCATCGAGTGGCCGGCCACCACCGCGCGCGTGATCCCCAGCGACCGCAGCAGCGCGTGCGTGTTGTCGGCCAGCTGTCCGAGCGAGAACTGGTAGCGCCGCGGCTTGCTCGACTTGCAGAACCCGATCTGGTCGACGGCAACCACGCGATAGCCCGCGCCGGCGAGCGCGGCGATCGTCGACTCCCAGGTCGCGGCGCAGAAATTCTTGCCGTGCAGCAGCAGCACCGTGCGCCCGTTGGGTTCGCCGGCGGGTGCGACGTCCATGTAGGCCATCGACAGCTTCTGCCGCTGCGAATCGAATTCGAAGCGCTTGACCGGGTGCGGGTAGGCGAAACCTTCGAGCTGCGGGCCGTAGAAGGGCGGCTCTTCGGCGATCGCGGGAGCGGCGACCAGCGCGATCGCGAGGGCAAGCAGGGCGTGGAACGTGCAGCGCATGGCGGAATCCGGTGACAGACCGCGCCAAGGATAGGAATGGCGGTGCCGTCGATTCGTGAACGGGGCCCTCGTGGATGCGGCTGAAGCCGGAGCTTTTGCTCCCTCCCCTGCGAAGGCAGGGGAGGGCTGGGGAGGGGTGCCTTCCGGGTCAGCGCGAACCGTGACCACCCCCTCCCAGCCTTCGCGGGGGAGGTGCCAGAAGACGCCCGCGTCATTCGAGATGCCCGGCCCCCGACGCCACGAATCCGGAGACCACGCCGCCAGGAACCGTCGGGGGATGTAACCCCGACCTACGTCAACACTCGATGACGTTCACCGCCAGGCCGCCGCGCGAGGTTTCCTTGTACTTGTCCTGCATGTCGCGGCCGGTGTCGCGCATGGTCTTGATGACCTTGTCCAGGCTGACCTTGTGCTTGCCGTCGCCGCGCAGAGCCATGCGCGAGGCATTGATCGCCTTCACCGCGCCCATCGCGTTGCGCTCGATGCAGGGGATCTGCACCAGCCCGCCGATCGGGTCGCAGGTGAGTCCCAGGTTGTGCTCCATGCCGATCTCGGCGGCGTTCTCGATCTGGCTCGGGTTGCCGCCCAGCGCCGCGGTCAATCCCGCCGCGGCCATCGAACAGGCCACGCCCACCTCGCCCTGGCAGCCGACCTCGGCACCGGAGATGCTGGCGTTTTCCTTGTAGAGGATGCCAACGGCCGATGCGGTCAGCAGGAAATCGAACACGCCCTGTTCGTTCGACCCGGGGATGAAGCGGTCGTAGTAGCGCAGCACCGCGGGCAGGATGCCGGCTGCGCCGTTGGTCGGCGCGGTCACCACGCGCCCGCCGGCGGCGTTCTCCTCGTTGACCGCCAGCGCGTAGAGGTTGACCCAGTCGAGCGTGGTCAGCGGGTCGCGCATCGCCGCTTCCGGCCGCGACGACAGCTCTTCGTACAGCGCCGGCGCGCGCCGCGAAACGTGCAGGCCGCCAGGCAGGGTGCCGGTCTGGCGGATGCCGCGCTGGATGCACGACTGCATCGCCTCCCAGATCTCGCGCAGCCCGGCTTTCACCTCGTCTTCGCTGCGCCAGGACTTTTCGTTCTCCAGCATCAGCTGCGCGATCGTCAGCCCGTTGTCGCGCGCCTGCGCCAGCAGCTCGTTGCCGCTGCTGAAGGGGTAGGGCACCGGCGTGGTGTCGGCGACGATGCGGTCCTCGGCCGCCTCGTCCTGGTTGACGACGAAGCCGCCGCCCACCGAGTAGTAATCGCGCGTGGCCACCACCGCGTCGTCGGCATCGAAGGCGGTGAAGCGCATGCCGTTGGTGTGGTAGGGCAGCTTCTGGCGCTTGTTCATCACCAGGTCGCGCTTCTCGTCGAAGGCGACGGCGTGCTTGCCGCCGAGCTGCACGCGCTTCTCGCCGCGGATGCGCTCGAGCGCGGCGGGGATGACATCGGGGTCGATCAGGTTGGGCCACTGGCCTTCCAGGCCCATCAGCACGGCCTTGTCGGTGCCGTGGCCGCGGCCGGTCAGGGCCAGCGAGCCGAACACCTCCGCGCGGATGCGGGCCACGTCCTGCAGCCGGCCGGATTCTTCCAGCCAGTGCTCGACGAAACGCGCCGCGGCGCGCATCGGGCCTACGGTATGCGAGGAGCTCGGACCGATGCCGATCTTGTAGAGGTCGAAGGTGCTGACGGCCATGGGGCTATTCTATGCCGCCGCCACGTTCCACGCCGCGCCCCCCGACATGAATGTGACTACGACCTTGCAGTTGTTCCAGCGCGACGATTGCCCGCTGTGCGACCAGGCCCTTGCCGTGCTGGCCGCGGCGCGCGCGCCGGAGTTCGACAGCGTCTGGATCGACGACGTGGATGAACTGGAAGCCGCGTACGGGATGCGGGTTCCGGTGCTGCGTGATACGGTCAGCGGCGCAGAGTTGGACTGGCCATTCGATGCGGACCGCGTCCGCGCCTGGTTGTCGCAGGCGCAATAGGGTCCGCCCTAGTCCCGGTCTTCAGGCCAGGGCGACGATACTGGTCCCGTTCGCGGCCGCGCATCGCCGCGCCAGGAACTCGACCAATGCGAAAACTCCTTCCCGCCATCCTATTGGGCATGATCCTCATGAACAGCAGCCACGCCGACGACGGCATCCACACCCCCGAAAAGGGCAGCCCCGAGCGCGAACAGCTCCTCGACGCGGCGCGCGCGCCGGTGCAGAAAAAGCTGGGGCGCGACGACGTGCGCTTCGAAGTCGAACAGCTCCGCGCCGGTGACGGCTGGGCGTTCGTGTACGTGCGCATGCTCAATGCCGACGGCAGCGTCATCGACTACGCCGGCACGCCGCTGGCGGACGCCGCGAAGCAGGGCTACGTCTCCCCCGACTACGTCGCCCTGCTGCAGAAGGCGGACGGCCAGTGGCAGCTGCGCGCGGACGCCATCGGCCCCACCGACATGGTGTGGCTGGCGTGGCCCGACAAGTACGGCGTCGCGCACGAGCTGTTCGAGGAGTAAGCGCGCGCGAAACACCCCGGCAATCCCGGGGAGGGCCGTAGGTCGGGGCTACGCCCCCGACGCCGCGCGTGCCCGCAAGTTGCCAAGGGGCTACGCCCCCGATGCCGCGAATCCGGATGTCACGCCAAAAGCCGTCGGGGATGTAACCCCGATCTGCGCCCCCACACACAAAAAAACGGACGGCCGCTGGTGCGACCGTCCGCAGGTGGCCCGGGGGGCCGGGCCGGCAGGCAGTGGCGATTGGGGTTCGCCGCTGCCTGTCATCACACGAAGGCTCAGGGCGGCGTCAGGTAGTAGGCGTTGCCGTACGGGTTGCCGTAGCTCACCTGCTGCGAGCCGTCGGGGTTGATGTTGTTCGACCCGATCAGCTGGATGTCGCCATTGTTGTTGCTGGCCACCAGCTCGACGTGGCCGCCGTAGTTGAGGATGCACACGTCGCCGGGCTTGGCCTGCGATGCGGGCACCACGGTCCAGCCCTCGGCCTGCAGCCTGCTGGACGTGCCGGCCACGGTGTTGTCGTGCCAGTTGATCAGGCCCGCCTCCTGCAGCACGGCGGTGACGAAGTTGGCGCAGTTGACGTCGTTGGGGACCCACGATTCCATCGGCAGCTCGCCGCTGCCCTTCAGGTCGCCGGCGTTGCGGCCGAGGAACTGCTCGGCGATGCCCACCACGTCGCCATTGCCGGCGCCCGATGTGCCCGAGGTCCCGGACGTGCCTGAAGTCCCGGAGGTGCCGGATGTCCCGGAAGTATCCGAAGTCCCCGGCGTGCCGCTGCTGCCAGGCAGGTTCAGCTGCTGGCCCGGATAGATCAGGTTCGGGTTGCTGACCTGCGGATTGGCCGCGATCAGTGAGTCGAGCGACATGTTGTTGGCCGCGGCGATGCCGGACATGGTGTCGCCGCTGCGCACGCTGTAGCTGCCGCCGCCGTTGCCGGACAGGTTGATCGACTGGCCCGGATAGATCAGGTTGGGGTTGCTGATCTGCGGGTTGGCCGCGATGAGCGCGTCGAGCGACATGTTGTTGGCCGCGGCGATGCCGGACAGGGTGTCGCCGGAGCGCACGGTGTAGCTGGCGCCGGTGCCGGGGCTGCTGCCGGTGTCGCCGCCATCGCCAGGATCGGAGGGGTCGCTGGGTTGGCTGGGGACGGTCGAGCCGCCCTCGTCGATGTCGCCGTCCACGCGTCCGCGCACCGCGTTGGAGGCCTCGCCCGCGGTGATGCGGCCGTCACCGTTGCTGTCCAGGCCGCTGTTCCACTTGTATTCGACGCTGCCGCTGGACCACAGGGTCGAGTTGGGATCGGACTTCGGCGAGCCGTACAGCACGGAGGTGTACACGCCTTCGAGCGTGGACAGGTCGCCGCTGCCCGAGGCGCGCTCATTGAAGTACTGCTCGACGTACTGCAGCTGCTCCACCGAGCTCATCTGCGCCAGCGCGGCGGTGCTCGTCCCCAGTCCTTCGGCCGTGCTCGGCATGAACTGGATCAGGCCGGTCGCGCCGCTGCCGGCGTTGTTGGCCTGCGCCGGCGAGAAGCTGCCGCCGGTCTCGAAGCTCATCACCGCCATCAGGTACTCGGGCTTGGTGCCGAGCCGGGCGGCCATGGCCTCGACCTCGTTGATGAATTCCGGGGTGACGTTGGGGTTGCCCTCCACGCCGGAAATCCGGTTGTAGTCGAACTCGCCGTTGGCCGCCGCCACGTCGGCCGCCGGGGACGTGGAGCCGCCGGCCGCCGCGGCCGGTGCGGCATTGCCGCCGCCGGGGATGTCGATGCGGTCGCCGGGGTAGATGAGGTTGGGATTGCTGATCTGCGGATTGGCCGCAAGCAGCGCGTCGACGGAAACGCCGTTCTGCCTGGCGATGGCCGCCAGCGTATCGCCGTGCTGCACGGCATGGCTGTTCTGCGGGGTATTGGCGGCAACGTTGCTGTTGGAATTGACGGCTGAGACGCTCATCGGGGCTCCTTGGCATTCGCGGGATTTAGAAGCCGAGCTCCCCCCGGGGCTCGAGTCGCCGACGATTTCAGCATCGGCCCGACGCACGGGCCATCCGGGGCGTGCCCTACCTAGGGTCGGTCCCGGGTTGAGGATGGGTGTGGGCGGGAAAGGGGCGGCGGGCGTCACGGAATGCGTGTCGACCACGGCGAGCCCTTCTCCCGCTGTGTCGGAGAAGGGCTGGGTTGGGGAGGGGTGCCTTTCGGATCAGTGCGAACCGTGGGCACCCCCTCCCAACCTCCCCCTGCCTTCGCAGGGGGACGGGCCAAAGCTCGCGGCCTGAAGCCGCTTTCCCGTCGCGCGGCCTACCCGGCCGGCTTCAGCACCACCCGCGTGCTCACCGCCACTTCGTCCGGGATCGTGTCGGTGTCGGCCCAGTCGCCGCCGCCGACGCCGAAGTCGAGGCGCTTGAGCGTCGCCTTGCCCGCCAGCACCGGCGCGGCGCCCGGGGTCCAGGTGAAGGTCAGCGTCACCGGCTTGCTCACGCCGCGCAGCTCCAGCGTGCCGTCGGCGGCATAGCGGTCGTCGCCGAGGCTGCGGAACTTCGTCGCGCTGTAGCGCGCCTGTGCGAACTTCGCCACGTTGAAGAAATCCGCGCTGCGCAGCGTGTCGTCGCGGTCGCCGTTGCCGGTGTCCGTGCCGGCCAGCGGGATGGTGACGTCGAGTTTCGAGTTGGACAGGTCGGCCGGGTCGAAGCTGAGCCTGGTCGAGAACCCCGGGAAGGTGCCGGTGAACACCTCGCCGTCGTATTTGGTCGCGAATGCCAGCGTGGAGCCGGCGGCCTGCACGTAGTCGGCAGCGAGGGCGGGGGCGGCGACCATCAGGGCGACGAGGCTGGCCGCGACGGCGGCGGGGGTGGTGAGCTTGCGGGACATGGGGGGCTCCTGCGTGTGGGGTCTGCTGGTTCGCGGGGCGTCGGGGGCGTAGCCCCGACCTGGGTCATTCCGGAGTGCGGCGGCGGCCGGGCAGCATCCGGGTCAGCGTGGCGTCGTTCTGGAACAGGTGGTGGTAGAACGCCGCCGCCGCATGCATCACCACCAGCGCCACCAGCACCCAGAACAGCAGCTCGTGCGCATCATGGGACAACTCGCTCAAGCCTTCGTTCGGCGCCGACAGCTTCGGCATCTCCGCCAGGCCGTACCAGCGGAACGGGCGCAGGCCGCTGGCCGAGTCATACAGCCAGCCCGACAGCGGCATCGCCAGCAGCAGCGCGTACAGCGCGAAGTGGGTCAACGAAGCAATCCGCGCCTGCCACGTCGGCGTGCCCGGCACCGGCTTCGGCGCGCCCGCGTACAGCCGCCAGGCGATGCGCACCAGCACCAGCACCAGCACCGTGATGCCGGTCGACTTGTGCATCGTGTACACCCAGAAATACTTCGGCGTCTTCGGCAGCTCGCCCATGGTCAGGCCCACGATGGCCAGCACCAGCACCAGCAGCACGATCAGCCAGTGCAGCAGCTGGCTTACCGGGCCCCAGCGGTCGGCGGTGTTCTTCCAGGTCATGGCGTCGGATCCTGCGTCGTTGCGGGAGTGTCTTCGGGAGTCGTTTCGTCGGTGGCCGGTGCAGCGGGGGCCGGCTTTTCGCGCGGAGCTTCTCCGGAAGGCGGATCGGAAGCCTCCGCTTCCTCCACGACATCCCCGCCGCGCACGCGCCGCGCCTCTGCCTCGATCCGCAGCGCGACCGCATCGCCGATCACCCCCGGCCAGGCATCGATGCCGAACGCCTCGCGGCTGATCGTCGTCGTCGCCGAAAACCCCACCGTGCGCGCGAACGGCGGCAGCGGATAGCGTTCGAGCTGGTTGAACACCACGTCCAGCTTCACCTCGCGCGACACCCCGCGCAGGGTCAGCGTGCCGAACACCGACGCATGCGTCCCATCGATGCCTTCCACCCGCGTCGACACGAACGTGGCCGCCGGATGGTCGTTGCCGTCGAGCAGGTTGCGTCCGAGCGCCGCGCGGTTCCACTTCGCATCGCCCAGGTCCAGCCGCAGCAGCGGCACGCTGACATCCACCCGCGCGACGCTCCAGTCGTCGGGATCGAACACCAGCGTCCCCGTGCTGCCCGACACCGTGCCGATCGCCTGCGAATAGCCCGCGTGCGAGAGTTCGAACATCACCCGCGTGTGCACCGGGTCGAGCGCATAGCGCGCAGCCTCCGCGAATGCCGCTCCCGGCCACGCCAGCGCCGCCAGCAGCAATGCTGCGCACGCACCCGCGCCGTGCGGCGAAGGCGTGGTCAGGCGGGCCGGAGTGGCGGTGGAAGGGCGCATGGGGCCGATTCTAGGGGCATTGCGCGTGACATTGCGTCCACTTGCCGCCGTGCGCGCCCTTGCACGTGCAACGCTGCGTTGCGAGGATTCCCGGGCGCCCGGGGAGGGCGCGTCGGGGAGGGAACCATGCTGCGCACATTGATCGTGCTGCTGCTCGCACTGCTGGGCGCCGCAACCACCGCCGGCGCAGCCGTGCCGGAAACACCGCGCCTGCGCATCATCGGCGCCGCGCAGGGGTTGCCGTCCACCGACTTCTTCGGCATCGCCCGCGACCGCGACGGCTACATCTGGATCGCCACCGGCGACGGCCTGGCGCGCTACGACGGCCTGGCCATGCGTGTGTGGCGGCACGAGCCGGACGACCCGCGCTCGCTGCCCGGCAACAACGTCCAGTTCGTCCACGTCGATGCGCGCGACCGGGTCTGGGTGGCCACCGAGAACGGCGGCCTGAGCATGCTCGACCGCGACCGCAGTGGCTTCCGCCACTACCGCAAGGCCGACCACCCGCAGATGGGCAGCGACGACGTGTTCGCGATCACCAGCCGTGGCGACGACATCTGGTTCGGCAACTACGCCGGTGGCCTGCACCACCTCGCGCCCGACGGCAGCATCACCCACTACGGGCACGACCCCGGCGATCCCGACAGCCTGCCCACCGATACCGTCATGTCGCTCGCGTTCGACGGTGCCGGCACCCTGTGGATCGGCGCGCGTACGGGTCTGGCGAAGTTCCAGGACGGGCGCGTCCAGCGCGTGCCGATGCCCATCGACGGCACTCCGCAGCTGTACTCCACCACGATGGTCGGCGACGACCTGTGGGTCGGCACCGCGCAGGGCGTGTACGTGCGCGCGCCCGACGGCCGCTGGTCGCAGCCCGAGTGGACGCCGATGTTCGAGCGCCCCAACGCACTGCTGCAGATCGCGCGCGACGACGATGGCGCCTATTGGCTGGGCAGCCAGCGCGGCCTGTGGCGCGTGCAGCCGGGGCAGATCCCCGTGCCGGTGCCGCTGGGCGGGCCCGGCATCGTCAAGCCGATGTCCGCCCTGCTGCGCACCGACGACGGTGCGCTGTGGGTGCCGGTCGTCGGCGCTGGCCTGGGCTACCTGCGCTCGGACTGGCGCGACGTCGCCCAGTTCTCGCGCAGCGGCGGCGTGCTCGAAGGCGACTTCTACCGCGCCCTCGCGCCGGCCAACGGTGGCGGCGTCTGGTTCGGCGCCTACAACGGCGTGATCGAACACATCGACGCTGCCGGCGAGATCGCCGCCTTCGACGACGACGTGCGCGACCGCCTGCGCGACGTGAGGATGTTCTCGCTCACCCAGGACACGCACGGCAACGTCTGGGTCGGCGGCGCGGCCGCGCGCCTGGTGCGCGTGTCGGCCGACGGCGCCATCGACGAGTGGAACCACCGCCGCGACGCCGACCAGGTCCTGCCCGGTTTCATCGACATCCTGCGGGTCGCGCCCGACGGCAGCCTGTGGCTGTCCAGCCAGGGCGGCGGCATCCAGCAGCGCGACCCCGTCAGCGGCGCCGCGCTGCAGACCTGGCCGGCCGGCGATGGCAGCGCCGTGGGCAACGGCGAAACCGAGGCGATGGCCTTCGACGCCGACGGCCAGCCGTGGATCGCCACCGCCGCCGGCCTGGCGCGCCTGGACGCGGCCAGCGGCAAGTTCGTTGCAGTGGCCGCCACCGCGGGCACGCGCGTGTTCGCGTTCGACTTCGACGGCCCCGACGCCCTGTGGCTGCAGCGCCTGTCGGGCCTGGAGCGCTACGAGCGCAGCGGCGGCCAGTGGCGGCGCACCGACGCGGCCGGCGCCGCCGACGGCCTGCCCTCGGTCGGCGCCGGCGGCCTGCGCGTGGACGGCCAGCACCGGGTGTGGATGTCCACCTCGCGCGGCCTGTTCCGCTGGACCCCGTCGTCGCGGCTGCTGCGCCGCTACGGCGTGCAGCAGGGCATCGGCAGCCAGGAATTCCTCGACCGCGCCATCGTCCTCACCGAGGAAGGCATGCTCGCCGCCGGCACCGCCGACGGCGGCATCGTGCTGGTCGACACCACCACCGTCGAGTCCGCGCCCGCCGTGCCAACACTGCGCCTGGACTCGTTCGCCGTGCGCCGCGACGGCCGCTGGCAAGACGTGCCGCTGCAGCCACGGATGACCCTGTCGCCCGACGAGCACGAGTTCATCGTGCGCGCGCGCCTGCTCGCCTACGACGACCCCGGCTCCAACCGCTACTGGTCGAAGCTCGAAGGCTTCGACACCGACTGGGTGCAGCAGGGCGCCGTCGGCGAGCGCAGCTTCACCGGCCTGCCCGCCGGCAGGTACACGCTGCGCCTGCGCGCCGCCGACGCCGCCGGCGGCGCCGCGCACGAGCAGGTGTTGCGGCTCGTCGTGCGGCCGCCGTGGTGGCGCACCGGCTGGGCGCTCACGGCGTTCGCGCTGGCCGCGCTGCTGCTGCTGTGGAAGGCTGCCACCGACTACCGTCGCCGCCTGCGCCGCCGCCACGCCTGGCAGATGACCGAACACCAGCGCGAAGTCGCCGAACAGGCCTCGCTGGCCAAGAGCCGCTTCCTCGCCACCCTCGGCCACGAAGTGCGCACCCCGATGACCGGCGTGCTGGGCATGAGCGAACTGCTGCTGGGCACCGACCTGGACGCCCGCCAGCGCGGCTATGCCGAATCGATCAGCAACGCCGGCAACCACCTGATGCGGCTGGTCAACGACGCCCTGGACCTTGCCCGCATCGAAGCCGGCAAGCTCGAACTCGACGCCCGCCCGTTCGACCTGCACGCCCTGGTGCGCGAAGTGGTGGCGCTGATGGAACCGGTCGCCCGCAAGCGCGGCCTGCGCTTCGAACAGTCGCTGGCCGCCGACACGCCGCGTTGGGTGCGCGGCGACGCCGTGCGCCTGCGGCAGATCCTGCTCAACCTGCTGGGCAACGCCATCAAGTTCACCGACCAGGGCGAAGTTTCGCTGCGCGTGGAACCGCACGGCGATGGCGTGCGCGCGGTGGTCGGCGACACCGGCCCCGGGCTCAACGACGAGCAGAAACAGCGCCTGTTCCGCCGTTTCGAACAGGCCGAAGGCGCCCGCACCGCCGCCCGCTACGGCGGCAGCGGCCTGGGCCTGGCGATCTGCCAGGAACTGGCCGACGCCATGGGCGGCCGCATCGAAGTCGATAGCGCGCCGGGGCAGGGCACCCGCTTCAGCGTCGCCCTGCCGCTGCCCGCCGCGCAGGCCCCCGCCGGCCGGCCCGCCCACGGCGTCACCGGCGGCCGTGCCGCCGGCCCGCTGCAGCTGCTGCTGGTCGAGGACGACCCCACCGTGGCCGAAGTGGTCACCGGCCTGCTGCGCGCCCAGGGCCACGCGGTCGTCCACGCCGCGCACGGCCTGGCCGCGCTGTCCGAAGCCGCCGCCCGCCGCTTCGACCTGGCCCTGCTCGACCTCGACCTGCCCGGCCTCGACGGCTTCGCGATCGCCCGCCAGCTGCGCGCCCGCGGCTTCACCGCCCCGTTGCTCGCCGTCACCGCCCGCGCCGACCCCGACGCCGAACCCCAGGCCACCGCCGCCGGCTTCGACGGCTTCCTGCGCAAGCCCGTCACCGGCGAAATCCTCGCCGACGCCATCGAAGCCCTCCTGCCCGACAAGCACACCCCGTAGGTCGGGGCTACGCCCCCGACGGCTCTTGATTTTGCCTTCTGCTGGACCTTCGCCCCCGCCGGAAAGCCGTCGGGGACGTAGCCCCGACCTGCGGCCGTCAGCAGCCCCCGGACTTTCCTGGGAATGCTCTGAACAACTCGCTTTTTGATCGTCATTCCCGCGAAAGCGGGAACCCAGCGTCTTTGATCTCAACTGCATAAGACACTGGGTCCCCGCTTTCGCGGGGATGACGACAGTTATTCAGAACTTTCCTAGGAAAACTTCTCCCCCGTCCCCGATTCCACACTTTCCGCGTCTACCATTCTGGAGCTAGCCAGCGGCTGCTCCCAGGAACCGCCACCCGCCACGCCGCGGGTCGCCAGACACACGCACGCCGAAGGCCAGGGACAGGGGCACCACATGACCGCATTCACAGACCGCTTCAGCCGGGCCGTCGACTACGCCCGCATCGCCCACGCCCGCCAGGTGCGCAAGGGCACGCACGTCCCGTACCTGAGCCACGTGCTCGGCGTCGCCGCGCTGGTGATCGAGTACGGCGGCAACGAAGACCAGGCCATCGCCGGCCTGCTCCACGACACCATCGAAGATTGCGGCACGGCCCACGAAGCCATGATCCGCGCCCTGTTCGACGAAGCCGTGGTCGACATCGTCATCGCCTGCACCGACGCCTCCGCCGAAGCCCGCGCCGCCCAGGCCGACCCCGCCACCGCCCGCGCCAACTGGTACGCCCGCAAGCGCGCCCACCTCGACAACGCCATCGACGCCGACGACACCGTCCTGCTCGTGCTGGCCTGCGAAAAGCTCCACAACGCCCGCGCCATCGTCCAGGACCTCGAAAACCCCACCGTTGGCCAGGCCGTGTTCGACCGCTTCAACGGCGGCCGCGACGGCACCCTGGGCTACTACCACTCGCTCGCCCACGTCTTCGCCACCCGCGACGTCGCCGTCGCCACCGCCTTCGACAACGCCGTCGGCCGCATGCACCAGCTGGCCGGCAACGCACCACGCCAGACGCTGCGCGCGCTGGACGACAGCCGCAGCGAGCAGGCCGTCGGCTGCGGCTGACGCCACCAACCACAGGGGAATGCAATGGGGACGGAAGACAAGAGCCACGACGGCGGCAACAAACAGGCCGCCTCGTCCAAGCCCGGCTGGCTGACCCGCCAGCTCGGCGGCTTCTACAGCTGGCGCGATGCCATGAAGAAGCACCCGCTCAAGGGCACCGGCCTGGCCGTCGCGATCTTCGTGCTCGGCGTGCTGGGCAACGAAGCGATCGGCCGGGTCATGGACAAGTTCCGCGACCCGGACCAGTTCCTCGTCCAGATGAAGGACGAGCAGCAGCAGAACTTCGACGCCCTCAAGGCCAGCCTGTCCGAACTCAAGGGCTCGCTCGACGCCGACGGCAACGCCGCCCTGCGCAACGTCGCCACCGCCGCCGAAGCCCTGCAAAACACCAACGCCCGTCTGATCGAGGAGTTCGCCCTCGCCAAGCGCGAGAACGACACCCTGCGCAAGGCCGTGCGCGACGCCACCGGCATGGAGGGCGGCTCGGATTTCATCGTCGGCGAGAACGGGTCCTGGCAGATCGACCCTGAAACCTCGCTGGGCCTGGCGGGCGTGAGCGCCAACTACGTCGGCATCAACCTCACCTCCCGCGACAGCGACACCTCGGTGCGCAAGAACCTCAATCCCGGCGAAGCGATCGCCTACACCAGTGCCAGCGGCGAGGCCTGCAAGATCGCGCTGCACACGATCAACAACGCACGGCCGGGGAGTGCTTCGTTTTCGAGGATCTGTCGCGAGGGGGCGTGAAGCTGTGGACTTTCGATGTATTGGTGGATGTTTGCAATCGACCCACAGGGGACAGTCAGTCGTAGCCGGCCATGGCGATCGCTGAGCGGGTGAGGCATAGATGCTTGAGAAGGCGCTTCACAACCTCTTCGGGGTGCCGCCTCAGCATGCGAAATTCCCATGTTATTGATTTTTATGGCCATGAAATTATGGTCACAACAATAATTGCACTATAAAAACGCAGTTCTTATGAACACCTACTCCGGGCGTTGGACGACAAGCTGACAGCAGGTGTGGCTTGATCTGGCGATTACTAGGACCGCTTACGGGGCCGTGTAAGGCGGATCCCGCCGCAGCTCGGTAGTGCGCCCGCTCCCTGCCGACAAGCGTTAACGACCCGAAGCGGACGATGCACCCAATTCATTTCGCGTGAGCCAGAGGGTGGAACAGTTTTTAGTCCTTCTGCTAACGGGCTTGTAGGTGGCTATGAAACCCGGGGCGACTCAGTTCGCCCTTCAATTTCATTCCCTAGGGCGTTTGCGAATTCAGGTTGTCGCCCGCGATTCAAGCTGCGCTTCATATCGTGCAAGCAGCTCTTGTAGGACATGAGCTGAAGCCGCTGCATTCATGAAGCGCCCTGTGGGCTTGAACCCCTTGTAGAGATGAAGTGGATTGCGGCTCATCGTGCCTTTGACCATCGAGCCGGCAAATGCCTGGGTTTCTTGCGCAACAAAGAGGGCTAGGAACTGCGTATGGTAAGTGTGGGCGCCAAGTGACAAGAAGTGGACCTCATCTGAATTCGTCAGTGAGGGGCTGAATGCGCTGAACAACGATGAATCGCGTCCACCGTGCGTACTATCGGAGAACAGTTTCTTCGCTTCCTTGTGTCGTTCGACAAGTTGCTTTGCGCGTGGCTCCTCGACGTCGCATGCAGCTGCGTATCGGAGCATCTGCTCGTAGACGCGTCCGTATCCGATGTGCTTGTTCCAGAATGCGTTCGTATCGGTCGTGTGAGCGAAGGCTTCGCAAGTGGTCGCGTCCAATGCGAGCGCCATGGCGATCTCGATGTTTTCAATGAAGGTACGGGCAAGTACGTTGGCCGCCATGTCCTGACCAAACGCAAGGAGTTCGCGGATGGATACAAGGTCTCGTTTCAACCTTGAAATGGTTACCGCGTATGCGGTCAGGTCGCTGCTGAGCGGAACCTCGTACAGATAGCGCTCAAACTGTATGAAGAATTGAATGCCTTCATCTAGCAGGACAAACCACGGTTGCAGATGTTCGTCGCGCTGCGCATTCAATCTTTGCCTTAGTGCATCCAACTCACGTGGCACGTCGACTCGGCCGCAATCTGCGGCCGGAAAGGCTGCGGCGTGCAGTAGCTCAGCGCGATTTATCAGGGTATGGAGTGTGGCTGCATCGATTCGGACAGGGTCATTCATGCGTTCAGTATCCGTGAGCGTAAGTCCGGTGTCAGCCGGTCGCACGGCCGTTATTGGCCGGAAGCCGTCATTCCGGTTTGCTGATCGTGGTGCCAATCGCCCGACGGAAGTACTGCTGCGTGCCGGCATCCGTGCAGAACACGTAGCAGCCTTTCATGCCCCGCGTCATCAACGTCCGGTAGGTATTCCGGATGATCCTGTCCAGGCGCCCGCGGGTTTGTTCCGGGGCCGACTTCATCAGTTTCTTGTAGCCGCGGATCGACCGGTCCTGCTTCGAGCGGTTTTCCGGCGACGTCACCAGTTGCCCGTCGCGGGCGAGCAGGTCCGGGCCGATGATGACGCCAACGTAATCCAGCTCCAGGCCCTGGCAGGTGTGGATGCAGCCGACCTCGTCGATTGAATCGGGGGCGATCAGCCAGAGGCTGCCGTCGCGGTCGAGGTTCCATTGTTTCCGGTAGCCATGCGCGTCGATGACGATGTCGTATGCGTCCGGATCCTTCCTGCTCTTCCAGTCCCAGCAATAACCTGCGACCACGCGCGCCTTGTTGCTGGCGCGGTTGCGTTCGGCAATCAGGGCGTGCAGTTGCGTGGGCGAGTCGACGACGCGGAAGTCGAATGCATCGGGGTCGAAGTCGGCGTTGGCGGTATCGCGGATGCCGAGCGTGCGATCCAGCCAGGCGAGATAGCCATCGGAGCCGTTGCATCGGAACTGCGAGGCCAGCTCCAGCCGGGTGACTTGTGCGCCGAGGTGGGCCGCCCAGCGCTCAAGTTCGGTCGAATGCCCGATGTCGTTGAGGGTGACCATCTGGTCGTCGTCGACGAACAGGATCGTGCACTTGGCGCTGTCGATGATTTCCTTGACCTGGTTCTCGCCGAGGTTGCCGTACAGGCCGGAAAGCCGGTTGAGCCGGTGCGCCTCGTCGACGACCAGTGCATCGAAGGTGTTGCGCGGCGTGTCGATGAACGCGCCCGAGCCGCTGAACAGGTTGGAGATTTCCACTTGCCGGAAGCGCTCGCCCATGAGTCTGGCCTTGTAGACACTGCGCGGCGCGGCGTTCTTGGACACGTACTTGGCCAGCAGCCCGAGCTGGGTGAGCGCGGCCAGCAGGTTGATCGCGACCACGGACTTGCCGGTGCCGGGGCCGCCCTGGACGATGACGACCTGCTTGGCATCCTCGCTGGCGGTGCGGGCGAGGGCGAGGGCGGTTTCGTGTACGACCTTCTGGTCGTCGATCAGCACGAACTCCCGGTTGCCGCGCAGCATCCTGCCGAGACTATCGGCCAGCATCTTCGAAGGTCGGATGCGGCCGTTCTCGATGCGGTAGAGAAGCTCGGCGTTGTCGCCGTGCCTGACGTGCTGCTTGATGAAGGCGCGCAGGCGCTCGCGCTCGGCGTCGCCGCGCAGGAACAGCGGCGCCCGGTCCATGTAGGGCGTGTAGTGCGGGTGGCTGATGACGCCGTCGTCCACGTAGTTGTGCAGGTAGGCGCAGGGGCGCAGGCCGACGTTGCCTTCATGGACGGCCTCGTTGAAGCCCTCCAGCAGGGCCGCGTACGACCACGCCTGGTAGCAGGGGTGCGCGCCCTCGCGTTCGCGCACGCCGCCGCGCTGGGCGATCACGATCCCGTCCTTGTCGGAAAGCTTGGACGAAGACCATTGCTTGAGCTCGACCACGATCAGGTGCGGGCGGTCGTCCGCGTCGCGCCCGGAGAGGATGAAATCGATCCGCTTGGATGTCTGCGGGATGCCGTACTCGATGCCGACGCCCATGTCGCCTGGCATCCCTTCGTCGCGCAGCACCTTGGCCATCTGCCCGAGCGATTCGCGCCAGGAGCGGATCTCGGCGTGCGGCGCGTACCTGCCGGTGCGTGCGAGGTAGGCGCTGGCGATGACATCCTCGATGTCGCGATTGTCGGTGTCCTGCAGGAATCCCGACCTGGTGCCCTGGTAGATGATCAAGGACAGCCCCCCTGTCGCCTCTATCGTTAAAGCTCGGTGTACTTGCGCATGCTGCCCCTGGCAAGCTCCACCGGATACTTCATCGCGTTGCGCTGCATCTTCCTCCTGGCGGCATCGAGCGGGTCGATGCCGAGCTTGTCGGCGATCTGCAGCAGGTACAGCAGGACATCGGCCAGTTCTTCGGCGACCTGTTCCCGCTTGTCGGGAGGCAGGTTGCGGCTTTGTTCTTCGCTGAGCCATTGGAAATGTTCCAACAGCTCCGCGGCCTCGACCGAAAGCGCCGCGGCGAGGTTCTTGGGAGAGTGGAACTGCTCCCATTCCCGCGCGGCGGCGAATTGCCGCAGGGCGGACTGCAGTGCTTCGATCTCCTGGCTCATGACGGCGACCTCGATGCTGGGGCCCATCCTAAACCAGGGCAGCGGTATGGCGGTTCGGCTGGTGTGCAGGGCGGGCTGCGCCGCGGGTGATATCCATCGAACTTCGCGACAGGAACTCCGCGCGCCATGCGTTGCGCGATCAACGCCAGCCACCGCCCGCCAGTTTCCGCCCAGCGACCGCCGCAGGTCGACGTGGCGCCGCGGAATCCCGACGAAGCCATCCGGCTCGCGAACGGGCTGATGCCGCCTTCCAACCGATCCACCCCGCGCGCGATGGCGGAAGTGCCGCGCGCCAACGCGGAACCCTTGCACGCGAACGAAAAAGTGCCGGCTTCCGGCCGGCCAGCCTTGCGCGCAAGGCTTTGACCCTTGCGCGCAAGGGTCCGGGGCTTGCGGATCGCAAGGTTCTTGGCCTGCGCGCGGGCTCGGAAGCTTGCGCGCAAGGCTTTCAGGTCGGAGCGCGGGGCTCCGACCGTTGCGCGCAAGGGTCTGGGGCTTGCGGATGGGCGCGCCGCGGGCTTGCGCGCAAGGTCGGGCGGCGGCGTTCGGGGTGATCTGGTCGGCGGCCGGGGGTTTTTGGCTTGCGCGCAAGGGTTCGGGCTTGCGCGCAAGGCTTCGACCCTTGCGCGCAAAGGTCCGGGCCTTGCGGGCAAGGGGTTGGAGGCGGGGGTGCGGGGTGCGGGCGCGGGGCGTCGGGGGCGTAGCCCCGACCTACGGCGGTCGGTGGTTGGCGGGCAGTGGTTGGCCGGCGGTGGGTGATGGGCGGGGTCAGGGAATTCCGACGCGGTGTGGGGAGTTTTCCTACACGGGGACGGGGGGTTCGCTGATGTTTCGGGCGGGCGGTTTGCGGTCAACTGTCTGCATCGGCCAGGCAGGCCGGTTCCCAACCATCAAGCAGGTCCGACACGGACAAAGGAATGCACATGAGTCAGAACCGCATCGATATCGAACTCTCCACCGAGACCCTGACCAGCGTCGACGGTGCGTTGACCACGCTGGAGCAGGCCCTGCTCATGCTGATCGGCCTCACCCCGGAGGAGCGCAAGGGCACCAGCCGCATGGGCGACAAGTCGGAGGCGTTCTGCCGGCAGGCGGTGGTCGCCTTCAGCGAGAACCCCGACGTGCTGCCGCGCAACTTCGACCTGGACGCCTACCGGCGCGACCTGGCCACGCTCGACAACCTGCGGCCCCGGCTATCCCGGATGAGGCGGCTGCTCGAGCGCATGGAGGACACCGACACCGCGCTGGGCAGCGACCTGATGGCGAACTCGCTGGAGGGCTACGCGGTGCTCAAGGTGTCCGGCAAGGGCGCCGGCCTGGACAGCCTGCGGGAGATGCTGTCGGCCCGCTTCTCGCGCAGTCCGCGCCCCGCCGCGGCCCCGCCTGCGCCGGCCCCGCAACCCCCTGCTGCATGATCGCGTCGTTCCTCCCCTGACAGCGCGATCCATGCACGGAAGACCCCGCATCGCGGGGTCTTTTTTTGTGGCCGGGCCTCGGTCGGTGGATTGCCGGCGATGATCACTTGTCGGTCGGGCAGTGCGCCGTGTACCAGTCGCCGAGCACGCTGACGTCGCGCTGGTAGGGCGCGGACTCGACCATGGCTTTGATGGCCTCGGGGCTTTGGCCCTTCACCTTGTCCAGTTGCTCGACGATCCTCAAGGATGCATCGCGCAGCGTGGGTTGGCCTGCGTCGTCCAGCGGCAGCATTTCGGCGCTGTCGCGCATGCCCTGCAGCATTTCGGCGGTGTCCGGCGTGACCTTGGCGACACTGGTGGGAGCGATGCCCGCACCGATTGCCGCCGCGTGCACGGTCATGCAGTCCCCGGCCTGCTTGAGGCCCTCGGTCCAACTGGTGAGCTTGTCCTCGCTGTCGTCCATGAAGCCGCAGGAGGCGAGTGGCAGGAGCAGGACGAGTCCGGTGAGGTGGCGTTTGCGCATGGGTCTTCCCTGAGTCGAGGTGGTGCCTAGTCTCGGGGATGCGCGGGTGCGGCTCAACCGCGAGGCGTGGCGGCGTGATTGCGCCATGGGATGGGTCCGGGTGTGAAGACGCTGGGTTGACCAGCCCTGCGGCTGTCAAGAAAGTTCTGAATAACTGTCGTCATCCCCGCGAAAGCGGGGACCCAGTGTCTTATGCGGTTGAGATCAAAGACGCTGGGTTCCCGCTTTCGCGGGAATGACGATCAAAAAGCGAGTTGTTCAGAGCATTCTTGAGAAGCGCTTCCGCTTTCGCGGGAATGACGGTCAAGAGCGAGTTGCACGGAGTATTCCCAGCGGGGTCGGGCATCGTCGACAGCCTGCCGCGGCCGGACTGGATCGCAGGGGAAACCGGGGGATTGTCGATTTCCGCGCGGGTGGTTCGTCGCGTGGATACAACCCCCGAAAAAGGAACCGGCAATGACCCGCATGATCTTCGTCAACCTCCCCGTCGCCGACCTCCCGGCCTCGATGGCCTTCTATGAGGCGCTGGGCTTCACCAACAATCCGCACTTCACCGACGACACTGCCGCGTGCATGGTCTGGAGCGATGCGATCCACGTGATGCTGCTCACGCACGACAAGTGGCGCACGTTCACCAGCCGGCCGATCCCGCCTTCGACTTCCAGCGAGGTGCTGCTGGCGATCTCGCTGGACAGCCGCGAGGCGGTCGATGCCATGAACGACAAGGCGGCCGCGCACGGCGGGACCGCGGACATCAATCCGAAGCAGGACCTGGGCTTCATGTACAACCGCAACCTGGCCGATCCCGATGGCCATGTGTGGGAAGCAATGTGGATGGATCCGGCGGCCATCCCGGCGGAGTAAGGTTGCGGCGGGGCCATCGACCGGGTGGCGCATTTTCCATTGCACGGGGAGCGGTTCGATGGGACGCAACATCCTGAAGTACGGCGTGATCGCGGGGCTGGTGGTGGCCGCGGGCATGTGGGGCACCTTGCTGGCGTTCGGCAACGACATGCCGCACGGCTGGTCCGGCATGGCGTTGGGCTACCTGAGCATGCTGGTGGCATTCAGTGCGGTGGTCATCGGGATCAGGCGCTACCGCGACGTGGACCGCGGCGGGGTGATCGGCTTCTGGCCGGCGTTCGGCCTGGGCCTGGGGATTTCGCTGGTCGCGGCGATCTTCTACGTGCTGGCCTGGGAGCTGGCACAGGCGACGGTGGTCGGTGACTTCGCCGGCCGCTACGCCGCGACGGCGATCGAGCAGGCGAAGGCAGGCGGGGCAGGCGCGGCCGAGCTGGCGAAGCTGACGGCGCAGATGGAGGCGTTCAAGCTGCAGTACGCCAATCCGCTGTTCCGGCTGCCGATGACGTTCGCCGAGATCTTCCCGGTGGGCGTGCTGGTGTCGCTGGTGTCGGCGGCGGTGCTGCGCAACCGGCGGGCGTTGCCGGCGCGGGGTTGAGGCGGGCGGGCAGGGCGCCGCGTCTGTCGCGGCGCCCCGGCCTGGATCAGTTCAACAGCTGGAACCCGACCACCGCGGTCAGGATCGCGGCGAGGATGGCGTAGTTGCCGTTGTCGTCGCGATGGCCGTACTGGTGGCGGCCGTAGTAGCCGTCGTCGTAGCCGCGCTGGAAGCCCTGGCGGAAGTAGTAGTTGTACTGGCCCTGCGGGATGTAATAGCCGTTGTAGCCGTAGTTGGCGTCCTGGTATGCATAGCTGTCGCGGTAGTCGTTGCGCCAGTTGTCCTGGCGGTCGGCGCGGCCGGCGTACAGGCCTTCCCGGTAGCCGTAGTTGATGGCCTGGCGGATCAGGTCGGCGCCGTAGCGGTTGGTCCGCTGCCAGCTGCCCTGGTAGGAATAGCGGTAGCGGTAGGGCGTATAGTAGTACGGGTCGTTGTAGTAGTTGTACGAGCGCGTGCTCCAGCGCACCTGCTGCTGGCGCAGGCGGTCGTAGTACTGCTGCTGGTAGCGGTACTTGGCCATGCGGCGCTGCTGCTGCAGCCGGTGGGCGCGCTGCTCGGCGCGGCGCTGCCAGTCGCGGCGCTCGTGGCGGTAGCGTTCGGCGCGCTGGCGCTCTTCGTGGATGCGGCGCTTCTGCTGCTCCTGGCTCAGGCGCCTCTGGTCCTCGATGCGCTGGCGGGCGCGGCGCTCGTCGTCGCGGCGGTCGTCGACGCGGTTGCGTTGCAGGTCGCCGCCGACCACGCGCCGGGCGCGGTGTTCGTCGTCGCGGCGGTCGTCGACGCGGTTGCGTTGCAGGTCGCCGCCGACCACGCGCCGGGCGCGGTGTTCGTTGTCGCGGCGGTCGTCGGCGCGGTTGCGCTGCAGGTTGCCGCCGACCACGCGCGGGGCCTGGCGTTCGCGGGCCTGCTTCGCGCGCGCCTGGCGTTCGCGCGCATCGCGCACGCGGTCGGCCTGTTCGCGGCGCTGCGCCTGTTCGCGGCGCTCGGCGAATCCGCGGTTCGTGCGCTGGTCGTTGCGGCGCGCCTGCTCCCGGCGCGCCTCGTCTTGCCGGGCCTTCTGGCGGGCGCGCTGTTCGCCGGCGCGGCGATCGGCCTGTTCGCGCCGGGCTTCGGCCTGCCGGCGCTGGTCGCTGGCGCGACGCTGCGCTGCCTGCCTGCGCTCGGCCTGCTGGCGTTGCTGGCTCGCGCGGCGTTGCGATTGCTCCGCGTGCTGGCGCTGCTCACCGGCGCGGCGCTGGGCCGGCTGGCGGGTGGCCTGCCGGTCGTTGCCGCGGCGCTGGGCTTGCTGGCGCCGGTTGTCGCTGGCGCGGGCCTTGTCGTGTTTCTTGTCCTTGTCGGCGTGTTCGCTGCGCTGGTTGTCGCGCGCGGCGGCAGGCGCCACCACGCCCATGCTCAGGACAGCGGCGAGCGCAAGCGCGCCCAGGAGTCGTTGGGGGAGGGGGAGTTTCATGTCGAGTACCTGCTTGCCAGCGCCAACTACCGGTTGGCCCGGCCCCTACCGTTACGCATGCGTGATGAACTGGCTCTGAGAGTGTCCGGCGACATTCAGCGCCCGGCAGGTGTAAGCGTTTGCAGGTGGCGGTTATCCGCAAGCACGCGGTGAACAGGCCGCGCGCGACGGCCTTCGCTCAGGACATCGGATTGGCCTGCGCCTCCGGGTCGCCCGGCAGCGGGATGAACTCGTCGGAGTCGGCGTCGGGCAGCTTCATGCGTCCGGCGCGCCAGTCGGCCTTGGCCTGTTCGATGCGCTCCTTGCGCGAGGAGACGAAGTTCCAGTCGATGAAGCGCGGGCCGACCGGTTCGCCGCCCAGGGCGATGAGCACGGCGTCTTCCACGGCACGGATGGCCGGTGCGGTTCCGGGGTTGAAAACCGCCATCTGTCCGGCCTGCAGCGCCTGCCCGCCAGCCTCCACCTGGCCGGACGCCACGTACACCGCACGCTCGGCGACGCCGGTCGGCATCTCCACGCGCGCGCCGGCCGGGACGGTCCAGTGGATGTAGAACAGCGGCGAGTACACCGGCACCTCCGAGCGCAGGCCGAAGGCTTCGCCTGCGATCAGCTGGCCTGCGACGCCGCCGTCGCCGAAGTGCGGCAGGCCGTCCGCCGGGACGTGGGCGAAGGACGGTTCGCATTCTTCGAATTCCTCCGGCAGCGCGACCCAGACCTGGATGCCGTCCTGGTGCCCGCCCTCGCGGCGTGCGCGCTCGAAGCGTTCGGAATGGGTGATGCCGCGGCCGGCGGTCATCCAGTTGACCTCGCCCGGCCGGACCGCCTGCACCGAGCCGACGCTGTCGCGATGCATGATCTCGCCGTCGAACAGGTAGGTCAGCGTCGACAGGCCGATGTGCGGGTGCGGGCGCACGTCCACGTCCCGGGACACCCCGGCGGGAAAGTCCACCGGCCCCATGTGGTCGAAGAATGCGAAAGGCCCGACCATGCGCCGCTTGCGGAACGGAAGCACGCGACCCACGTCGAAACCGCCGAGGCTGTGGCGGCGCGCATCGATGACCTGCTCGATCATTGTCGACTCCGGGAGTGAAGGTGCGTGCCCATCATAGGCGGCGGTTCACGGCCATGCCTGCAACAGACCGTGGCGCAGGACATCGTCGCTCGCCCGGCAAGCGCCTGCAGCTCCGGTTCAGCCATTTGACGCGGCCGTTCAGCGGACGCACCTAGGATCGGCGCGAATCCACGCCTGCTGGAGGAGAGTGCGATGTCCGACAATCCCAAGACCCCGCTGGACCACGTCAACGACACGCTGAACCAGCTCAAGGAGATGCGCCACTACTCCGGAAACAACGTGGAGACGCTGACGGCGGCGTGGCTGCTGTTCGACGGCGAGCTGTCGAAGCTGGAGCAGACCGCGAAGATCGACGACCTGATGACGCGCCAGGGCGAATTGCACGATGCGCTGGAAAGCGTGATCGCCGATTTCGAGGAGCTGGCAACCAAGCTGCAGCCGCCGCCGGGGGAATAACCCGCCTCGTGGCTCCCGTAGGAGCGCACCTGGGCGCGACCGCCGCCGGATGGGAAGAGCCGGAGTAGGTCGGGGTTACTTCCCCGACGGCTTTTGGGTCTTCGGTCGGAGTTTGGGTTCGCGGGTGTCGGGGGCGTAGCCCCGACTACGGGACATTCCCGTGCGACCGCTTTGGTTCGCGGCGGCTGAGGGGAAACCCATCCCCACCCAACCCTCCCCTTGAAGGGGAGGGCTTCAAGCGCAGGTCAGGGTTACGTCCCCGACGGCTTTTGATCTTCGGGGTTGGGATTCGCGGGATGTCGAGGGCGTAGCCCCGACCTACGGGGCATTCCCGTGCGGCGGCTTTGGTTTGCGGCGGCTGAGGGGAAACCCATCCCCACCCAACCCTCCCCTTGAAGGGGAGGGCTTCAAGCGCAGGTCGGGGTTACATCCCCGACGGCTTTTGATCTTCGGGTTCGGGTTCGCGGGTGTCGGGGGCGTAGCCCCGACCTACGGGGCATTCCCGTGTGGCGGCTTTGGTTCGCGGCGGCTGAGGGGAAACCCATCCCCACCCAACCCTCCCCTTGAAGGGGAGGGCTTCAAGCGTAGGTCGGGGTTACGTCCCCGACGGCTTTTGATCTTCGGGGTTGGGGTGCGCGGGGTGTCGGGGGCGTAGCCCCGACCTACGGGGTTCGCGGGTCGGGGCGGGTGCGGGTCAGCGGGCGCTGTGGGTGTGGACTTCGTCGACGAGAACGGCGACGTGATCGGGGTTCATGTCGGGGGACATGCCGTGGCCGAGGTTGAAGACGTGGCCTTCGCGCGAGCCGTTGTTGCCGTCGCGGTAGCTGTCGAGCGCACGGCGCACCTCGTTGCGGATCGCGTCGGGCGAGCCGTACAGCGTGGCCGGGTCGAGGTTGCCCTGCAGCGCCACCTTGCCCTGCGTGCGGCGCGCGGCTTCGCCCAGTTCGACCAGCCAGTCGACGCCGAGGCCGTCGGTGCCGGACTCGGCCAGCGCTTCCAGGTGCGTGGCGTTGCCCTTGCCGAACAGGATCAGCGGCGTGCGTTCGCCGCCTTCGCCGCGCTGCAGTTCGCGTGCGATGCGGGTCAGGTACGGCAGCGAGAACTCGCGGTACATCGCCGGCGACAGCACGCCGCCCCAGGTGTCGAACACCTGCAGCGCCTGCGCGCCGGCCGCGCGCTGCGCGGAGAGGTAGGCGATCACCGCATCCGTGTTCACCGACAGCAGCGCGTGCAGCGCCTTCGGGTCGTTGAGTGCCAGCGCCTTGATCCGCGCGAAGTCCTTGCTGCCGCCGCCTTCGACCATGTAGCAGGCCAGCGTCCACGGGCTGCCGGAGAAGCCGATCAGTGGTACCTTGCCGTCGAGTTCGCGGCGGATCACGCGCACCGCGTCCATCACGTAGCGCAGCTCTGTTTCCATGTCCGGCACGGCGAGCTTGGCGATCGCCGCGGCGTCGCGCACCGGGTCGCGGAACTTCGGGCCTTCGCCCTCGACGAAGTGCAGGCCCAGGCCCATTGCGTCGGGGATGGTGAGGATGTCGGAAAACAGGATCGCCGCGTCCAGGTCGAAGCGCGCCAGCGGCTGCAGCGTTACTTCGCAGGCGATCTCCGGGTTCTTGGCCATCGCCAGGAAGCTGCCGGCCTTGGCGCGCACGGCGCGGTACTCGGGCAGGTAGCGGCCGGCCTGGCGCATCAGCCAGACGGGCGTGCGGTCGACGGGTTCGCGGCGCAGGGCGCGGAGGAAGCGGTCGTTGGCGGGGGTGTTGGGCATCATCGTTTCTATGGAAGTTGTGGATGGTTGACCCCCTCCCCTGCGAAGGCAGGGGGTGAGGAGGGCCGTTTGCGAACCATCGGTTCGCGGCCTGACGAACGCCATCGAGCTGTGCTCGATGGCCGGGCGGGTTGGGGAGGGGTGGCGTGGGCGCCAACGAGACCTTCCGGAAGTTTCGTCTGCGCCCACGCCACCCCCTCCCAGCCTCCCCCTGCCTTCGCAGGGGAGGGGTTTATTTCGGCGCGTCCGTGCCCTGCGTGAACATCAGCTGGAAGCCGCGCTTGAGCTGTTGGTCGCGCGCGTGTTCCAGCGCAGCGAGTGCGCTGGGGTGGTCGGGGAATTGTTCGCGGCGCACCGTGCTGCGGCCGCCCATCTGCCCGGTTTCGCGCACCAGCGCCCAGCCGCCGAACAGGTCGGGCTGCAGCATCAGCTGCACGAAGCGCGGCGCGTCGTGGCCGTCGGGGCGTTGTTGCAGGAACAGGCGCATGGGGCGGGCATTGTACGGCGCGGGGAAGGTTGCCGGGCCGCTCCGCGGGACCGTGACTTTGTGGGAGCGGCTTTAGCTGCAAGCTTCGGCTTGGCCCCTCCCCCTGCGAAGGCAGGGGGAGGCTGGGAGGGGGTGGTCACGGTTCAAGCTGATCCAGAAGGTACCCCTCCCCAACCCTCCCCTGCCTTCGCAGGGGAGGGAGCAAAATCTCGCGGCTGAAAGCCGCTCCCACAAGGGCACCGGCAGGGGTGCGATGCGGTGGAATCAACCGCTGCGCAGCACTCCCAACACCGCATCCTCCGGCACATCCGCCACCACGCGCGCACGGCCCAGGCCGTCCCAGAGCACGAAGCGCAAGCCGCTGGCCTGGGCCTTCTTGTCCAGGCGCATGTGCGCGAGCAGGGTGTCGGGGTCCAGGCCTGCGGGCAACTGCGTCGGCAGGTCGAAGCGCTGCAGCAGCGCGCGCAGGATCATCGTGTCCGTGTCTGTCGCCATGCCCAGCGCGGTGGACAGCCGTGCGGCGAGGACCATGCCGATGGCCACGGCCTCGCCGTGGTTGAGCGTGCCGTATTCCTGCGCGGTCTCGATGGCATGGCCGAAGGTGTGGCCGAAGTTGAGCAGGGCGCGTTCGCCGTGTTCGAACGGGTCGCGCTCCACGATCGCCGCCTTGTGCGCGCAGCTGCGCGCGATGGCTTCGGACAGCGCGTCGGCGTCGCCGTCGAGCAGCGCGTCCGAATGCGCGGCCAGCCAGTCGAGGAAGGGGGCGTCGACGATTGCGCCGTACTTGATCACCTCCGCGAACCCGGCGCGCAGCTCGCGCGCGGGCAGGGTGGCCAACGCGGCGGTGTCGGCAATCACCGCGACCGGCGGGTGGAAGGCGCCGACCAGGTTCTTGCCCTGCGGCAGGTCGACCGCGGTCTTGCCGCCGACCGAGGAATCGACCATCGCCAGCAGCGTGGTCGGCAGCTGCACGCAGTCGATGCCGCGCATCCAGCAGGCCGCGGCGAAGCCGGCCAGGTCGCCGACCACGCCGCCGCCGAGCGCGTACACGCATCCGTCGCGGGTGGCGCCGAGCGCGGCCAGTGCGTCGATGGCGTTGCCGAAGCGTGCGAGGGTTTTCTCCTGCTCGCCGGCCGGCATGGCGTGGCTGGCGATGCGGATGTCCGGGCGCGCGGCGCGCAGGGCGTCGACCGTGCGCTGCAGGTACAGCGGCGCGACGTTGTTATCGCTGACCACCAGCGCATGGCGGCCGCGCAGCGACTGCGCGAGCAGGGCGCCGTCGCGCAGCAGGTCGGCGCCGATGTCGATGCGGTAGGGCCGGGCGCCGCCGACCTGGACGTTGCGCAGGCTCATGGGTGCGCGGCGCCGGCGGTTGCGGCCATTTGCCATTGCGCATCGAGCAGGTGCCCGAGCTTTGCCGCGGTGTCGGCGGCGCCCATCGCCGCGGTGTCGAAGCGCAGGTCGGCGATGTCGTCGTACAGCGGGTCGCGGACCTCGGCGAGCCGGCGCAGCACGTTCTCGCGATCGTCGCCGGCCAGCAGCGGCCGGCTGCGGTCGCGCGCCAGCCGCGCCAGTTGCTGCTCGACGTCCACGTGCAGGTGCACGACGAAGCCGCGTTCGCGCAGCAGCTGGCGCGTGCGCGCGTCCAGCACCGCGCCGCCGCCGGTGGCGATCACCGCGCCCTCGCCGGCCAGCAGCCCGGCCAGGACGACCTGTTCGCGCGCGCGGAAATCGGCTTCGCCGGCGCATTCGAAGATGGTGGCGATGCTGGCGCCGGCCTGCGCCTCGATCTCGCGGTCGGCATCAAAGAACGCCAGCCCGAAGCGTTCGGCCAGGCGCCTGCCGATCGACGACTTGCCCGAGCCCATCGGGCCGACGAGAACGAGGTTGGGTGCCGGATTCATGGCCGGATGCTAGCACCGCATGCCGCGGCCTTAACGTGCCCGGGCCTAGCCTGCGCGTTCCGGCGGCGATGCCGCCACGACAGGAGAAGTGAAATGGCAGTCGCCAAGGTCATCGAAGTCAACGCCTCGTCCGAGAAGAGCGTCGAGGACGCCGTGCGCCACGGCCTGAAGAAGACCTCCGAGACGGTGAAGGGCATCAAGGGCGTGTGGGTGAACGAGATCAAGGCCGTGACCAACGACACCGGCGACATCACCGAGTGGCGGGTGAACCTGCGGATCACCTTCGTGGTGTCGTAAGGCACGAAGGCCGCATTGTCATTTCGAATGCAGCGGGTGAATCCCGGGTGCTTGCCTGCCGGGGGTCCTCGCTGCGCCCGGAATGACCGCTTTACCCGGAATGACAGCCCGCGCCCGGGATGACGGCCGGGTGTCGCGGGTACGGCGAATCAGCTGCCGGCTTCGGCGACGACGTTGGCGTCTGCGCCGGCAGCTGCGCCGGCACCGGCGCCGGCCGCCGTGCCGCCGTCGAGCAGGCGCTGCAGCTGTTCCATCTCCGCGGGCGCCTCGGTGCCCAGCACCTGCAGCGCCTGCAATGCTTCGCGCAGCAGCGGGCGGCCGGCGTCGGCGTCCCCTGACAGCATCAGGATCCGGCCGCGCAGCGCGCGCAGGCGGTGTTCCCAGCCGGGCGTCGAATCGCCGGCGGTGAGCGCGGCCACGTCCAGGCCGTCCACCATTTCCAGTGCTTCCGGGTAGCCGGCCTGTTCGACGAGGGCTTTCGCCAGCCCGAAGCGGAAACTGTGCGCGGCGACGTTGCCCGCGCCGTAGCGCTCGCGCAGTTCGCGTTCGGCCTGCCGCAGGTAGTCGAGGCCGGCTTCGCGGTCGCCGCAGTCGTATTCGATGAAGCCCAGGTTGCCGGTTTCCACCAGGGTGGCCTGCCGCTGCGCGCCGTAGCGCGCGGCCATGCGCGAGCGCACCGTGCGCGCGATCGGCAGCGCGCTGGCGCAGTCGCCCGCGGCGTCGTGGATGCTGGCGACGATGGACAGCTGGACGAGCGTTGAATAGTCGTCCGCGCCGAGCACGCGCTCGGACGTGGTGGCCGCGGCCTGCGCCAGCGGCAGCGCCTCGCGGTAGCGGCCCAGGCCGCGCAGCGCGCGGGCGAGCATGATGCGGTGCCCGGCGACGGTCGATTCGCCCACGTGCGCCGCGTCGAGCAGCGGGTCGGACAGGATCGCCTGCAGCCGCGTGATCGCTTCCTCGGTGCGTCCCAGCCGGAGCATGCCGTCGGCGATCGCGCCGCGCACCAGCGCGGCCATGTTGGCATCGTCCGGGCGCAGCTTGCGCTGCAGCGGTTCGGCGCGCAGGTGGTCTTCGAGTGCAGGTTCGACCTGCAGCTGCTGGAAGTGGAACTGGCCGCGGGCAATGGCCGCGTACAGCGCCACTTCGTTCTCGCCGTGCAGCCGGTTGCCGGCGAGCCGGTCGGTTGCTTCCAGCTCGCGCCCGGCCTCGGCGAAGCTTTCGGCGGTGCCGCCGTAGGCCAGCGTGCGCACCAGGCTGTAGCGTGTCTTGAGCGTTGGGTCGGCGGCGTCGCCGAAGGCCTGTGCGTACTCGCGCGCGGCCTGGCGCAGGTGGTCGGCGCCACGCTCGCGGTCGCCGAGCGTGCGCCAGGCGTCGCCGAGCGCGGCGTGGATGCTGCCGCGCGTGGCCGGGTCGTCGCCGAAGCGTTCGGCCAGCGGGCCGGCGGCGTGTTCGAGCATTTCGCGCACGGTGGGATCGCGTTCGAAGCCGGCGCCGCCGGGGCTGAGCGCGCCGATCAGGTCGTCGCTGAGGAAGCGCACCACGGCTTCCGCACGCGCCGCCTGCATCGTCGCGTCGTGGCGCTGCTGTTCGCTGCGGTACCAGAACAGCGTGCTGGCGAGCAGGCCGACGCCGAGCACGCCGATGGTCGCCAGCATCCACGGCCGGCGCGTGCGGGCGCGTTCGAGCGCGTGCTGCGCGTGCTGCGACTCGCGTTCGGTTTCGGCGGCGCGCGTGGCCTCGTCACGACGGCGCGGCAATGTCGACAGGCGCTCGACCAGCGCGGCCACGCTGCCCAGCCGCCGCACCGGATCACCGTCGGTGGCGCGGGTGATGTCGTCGACCAGCAGCGGGTCGGCGATGTCGCGCTCCCAGCCCGGCGCCATCGGCCGGCGCAGGTCGCCGACCAGCAGCTGGTAGAGCAGGATGCCCAGCGCGTAGAGGTCGCTGCGCACGGTGGGTGGCTGCCCGGCGATGAGTTCCGGGGCGAGGTACAGCGGCGTGCCGGAGCTGTCGCCGCCGGGCGTGGTCACGGTCAGGCCCAGGCCGGTGATGCCCAGTTCGGCCAGGCGCTCGGGCTGCAGCAGGCGGCTGTTGCCGAAGTCGGTCAGGCAGGCCTGCCAGCCGCCGTCGCGGCGCGCGCGCACCAGCACGTTGCCCGGCTTGATGTCCTTGTGCAGCACGCCCACGCCGTGCGCGGCGTCCACCGCGGCCGCGATCTGCAGGAAGAAGGCCAGGCGCGCGTCGCGGTCCCAGCCGGCCAGGGCATCGTGTTCGGCCGCCCACTCCGGCAGCGATTGCCCGCCGTACTCGCATTCGAGGAAGAACGGCTCGGATTCGAAGTTCCAGTCGATCACGCGCGCGATGTCGTCGCGCTCGCCGAGCGTGTCGCGCAGCACGCGCATCAGCGTGGCCTCGCGCTTGATCGCCGACAGCCGCTCGCCGTCGAGGCTGAACTTGAACACCCGCGCCTGCCGGCTGCGCGGCTGCCGCGCCAGCCAGACTTCGCTGCCGAGGGTGCGGTCGAGCGGGCGTTCGAGCAGGAAGTGCTCGCGGCCCGGCACCGGCTGCCCGGCCTCGAACGTCAGCGTGCCGCCCAGGCGCTGGCCCAGGGCGACGCGCTCCACCGGGCCGTCGAGCCGGTAGCCGAGCCGCGGCACGGTGGCGATGCGGTTCTCGCCGGACGCGTGCAGCGCGCGGCGCAGCTTGCCCACGGCGGTGGCCAGCACGTGGTCCACCGTGATCCGCCCGGCCCAGACCTGGTCGAACAGTTCTTCCTTGGTCACCACTTCGCCGACGTGGCGCAACAGCAGCGCCAGTACCTGCAGCGGACGGTGCTCGATCTCGACCGGCAGGCCGGCCACCCGCAGTTCGTGGCGGGCCTCGTCGAATTCGACCGCGCCGAACCGCCAGCGGTACAGGCGCGCGTCGCTCGGATCGCGGGTTCCGGTGGCCATCGCCGGATCATACGCGCGGCCCGGGCGCGCGAATCGCCGCGGCGCGCCGTCCAGGCCGCTGCGCGCGTTCCTTGAAGGTTCCTTGAACCTGGCGCGAGGACACGTGCCGTCGTGCGGGACCACGCTGCGGTCATCGGCACGGACCGGGGAGCGACGATGGCGGGCGAAGGCGGGCAGGCGAAGGCGGGGTGGGCCGGGGTGGCGGCCATCGCGGTACTGGCACTGGCGGGTTGCGGCGATGGCGGTGTCGCGGGGTCGGAAGATGCCCGTGCGGCGGATGCGGCGGGCCCGGACAAGGCGGTAGCGAAGGCCGGAGAAGACGCGGCCACGCTGCGCTGCCCGCCGAAGGTACGCGACGACCTCGCCGGCCCCGACGTGCTCGGCGTCCGGCTGGGCATGACCCACGCCGAAGCGCTCGGCACGGTGCGCTGCGCGCTGGGCGAGGATGCGCCGGTGAAGAGCGAGGTGCGCTGGTTCGACCGCCTGGACACCAACGGCATCGAACTCGGCCCGCAGGCTTTCACCGTGCAGCAGGGCGAGAGCAAGCCCTGTGACTACCAGCGCAACTGGCAGGGCTGCGGTTTCGGCAACCGCGAATGGACGCACGTGGATGAAGTGGTCACCGTCGCCACGCCCGGCGCGCCCGGCCACGAAACCGCGATGGTGGTGTGGCGTTCGCAGAACTTCCGCGAGGGCGGGATGCCGGCGCTGCAGTCGGTGGTCGACGCACTGGTGGCCAAATATGGCGAGCCGCAGCACGTCGAACAATCGGACAAGCGCTGGAGCAACACCTCCGGCTGGCATGAACTGCGCTGGATGCGCGACCGCCGTGGCGCGCCGCTGGCCGATCCGAACCCGCTGTACCGGCAATGCTGGACCGGGGCGCAGCCCGTGCGCAGGACCAAGGGCGGCGACGGCGGCACCCAGGTCAGCTGGTCGGACGGCTGCGGCCTCACCATCCGCGCCAAGGCCTTCCTCAGCGGCCAGAATCCCGGCCTGGTGGTGGACCTCAACGTTGCGATGGTGCAGCAGGGCGATCTGTACGACCACGCCGAGGCCACGCAGGCCGAGCTGCAGCAGTTGGGCAAGGTGCGGCGCGAGGCGGAAGTCGAACGCGCAGGAGAGGCCGCCGATGTCCGTCTTTGATCGCCACGCATCCAATCGCCACGCATCCAATCGCCACGAATCGATGCGTTCCGGGTTGCTGGCGGCGATGCTGTGCGCGCTGGCCGCGTGCGGCTCGGATGCCGGCTCGGAGACGCGGCAGGCAGTCGCCGGAACCGCCGCGCCTTCGAGCGCCGCGGGCACGACAGCCGCCGCGTCCGCCCGCAACGACCGCGACGGGGCGTATTCCGAGGCCAGGCCAGGCGATGCCGGTGTCACCGGAACGCAACTGCTCAGCCATCCCGACGACCTGCAGGTGGTGATGCTCGGCTACCGCCTGCGCGGCCTGGCGCCGCCGCTGGCGCAGTGGGCGGAAGGGCAGCAGGCGGTGCGGCGCGCCAACGAGTTCGAGCGCGCCACCGTGCTGCAGGGCGAACGCGAACGGCTGCAGTCGATCTACGACGGCACCGCCGATGTCGGCCGGCTGCGCCTGAACGTCAACTCGCAGTTCAGCGAATACGACGGCAGCCGCGGCGGTTACTACCTCACCGCGTTCTCGCCCGGCAGCGTGTTCACGTTTTCCGCGCAGCCGGTGCCGGGCGCAAGGGAACAGGTGCGCGTGCAGGTCGACAACGAGGAAGAGCTGAACTTCTGGCCGCTCGACGCCGTCGCCGCGCAGGACGTGCTGCGCGAGGCCGGCGGCACGCGCTCGGTGACTTTGGACAGCAGCTTCCGCATCACCGGCGTGAGCCAGCGCAGCGACGGCACGACGATCACCGTGCGCCTGCAGCGCTACGCGATCGTCGCCGATCGCTACCGGAACCCGGTGGTGCTGGGCGAACGCATGTTCGACGAAGAGGGGAGCAGGCGATGAACGGCAAGATCATGGTTCCGGCGCTGCTGGGGCTTGTGCTGACACTCCTGCTGGCCGCCTGCGGCGGCGGGTTGAGCGGCACGTTCGAGGACGAGATGGGCATGAGCGCCTACACCTTCCACGGCGGCGGCCGGGTGGTGCAGTCCAGCCCGCTGGTGGGCGTGGAAAGGGAGATGAAGTACGAGATGGACGGCGACGAGGTGCGGGTGATGCTGTCCGAGGACAAGGACGCAACCCTGGTGCTCACGCGGGTCGACGAGGACACCCTGTCCGGGCCATTGGGCATCCGCTACCGGCGAAAGCGCTGAATTACCTGGGACCAGACGGGCCTTCGGGCCGCACGAGGGGAAACGACATGCGTGAACTGCTGCACTTCGACTCGATGGTGACGCCGAAGATCATCACCTTCATCTACTGGTTGCTGCTGGCGGTCGCGGCGATCACCGGGCTGGTGATGCTGTTCAAGGGCTTCGGGGTGATGAGGTACTCGGGCTTCGCCGGCTTCGGCATGATCGTCGCGGCGCCCGTGTTCTGCGTGGCCTGCATGTTGCTGGCGCGCATCTACTGCGAGTTGATGATCGTGATTTTCAAGATCAACGAAGCGCTGCAGGAGATCCGCGCCAGGTAACGCCGTCGGTGCGACCTACAGCGGGTCGTGGTGCGCGTCCAGGCGCACGGTGCGGTCGGCGATGCGCGGCAGCGTGCGCATCGCCTGGCGGCTGGTGCGTTCGAAGAACTGTACGAAGCGTTCGACCTGGTCGCGCGTCATCGCCTTGCGACCGGGGTGCCCGGCCTGCAGCGATTGTTCCTGCTGCCAGCGCCAGTCCGGCACGATGTCGAAGCCCGGGCCCTGCAGGAACAGCAGGCGGTCGATGCGCTGCCACAGCGGCGGGTAGTCGCGCGCCAGGGCGGCGTTGCACCAGCGGCGCCAGCGGCCATCGGCGTCTTCGTCGCGTTCGAGCGCGTTGATCGGTTCGGCGAGCGCGGCGTCCGGCTCTGGCGGGGTGCCGAGGAACCAGCCTTCGAACAGCACCAGATCGACGGGACCGGCGCGGGGCCAGTCGGCTTCGGGCAGGCGGCGGTCGGCGAGCTTGTCGAAGCGCGGCAGCGTGACCGTTTCGCCGGTGCGCAGGGCGTCGAGGGTGCGGCAGGCCAGCGCCACGTCGTGGGTGCCGGGCGGCCCGCGGGTGGCCAGCAGCGGATGCACTTCGCGCGCCAGGCGGGCGCGCTGGCCGTGGTCGAGGTAGGCGTCGTCCACCGACAGCACCGCCACCGCGTGGCCGCGTTCAACCGCAAGCGCCGCCATCTGCGCGGCGAGGGTGGACTTGCCGCTGCCCTGCAGGCCGGTGATGCCGTAAACGCGGGCGCGGTGGGCCAGCGCGTCGTCGAGGCAGCGGGCGACGAACGCGGCCGGAAAGCCTGCCTTGGCGGTGGCGTGCGTACCGGTGGACATCGGGCCACAATAGCCCAATGAATCCTCCAGACCCGCTGCTCGTCGAAGCCCTGGCAACGTTCGACACGCTGTTCGACGAAGCCCTGGCCGCCGGCGAGCCCGACCGCACCGCGATGGTCGTGGCCACCGTCTCGCACACGTCCCGCCCCTCGGCGCGCACGGTGCTGCTCAAGGCGCACGACGAGCAAGGCTTCGTTTTCTACACCCACCTCGACGGGCGCAAGGGCCGCGAACTGCAGGCCAACAACCGCGCCGCGCTGGTGTTCCACTGGCCGCGCGTGCGCAGCGGCGTGCAGGTGCGCGTCGAGGGCATGGCCGAGCAGGTGCCCGATGCGGAAGCCGACGCCTACTTCGCCACCCGTCCGCGCGGCAGCCAGGTCGGCGCGTGGGTGTCGAAGCAGTCGGAGACGCTGGAATCGCGCGAGGCCTTCGAGCAGGCGCTGGCCGCGGCCGAAGCCGAGTTCGAAGGCCGCGACGTGCCGCGCCCGCCACGCTGGACCGGCCTGCGCGTGCGTCCGCGCGCGATCGAGTTCTGGTACGCAGGCGATTCGCGCCTGCACGAGCGCTGGCTGTACGAGGGCGAGCTCGTGGCGGGGACGTGGACGAAGCGGATGCTGTATCCGTGAAAAGCCGGGATTGGGGATTCGGGATTCGGGATTCGAAAGAGCGGAGCGGTTTTTCCGAATCCCGAATCCCGAATCCCCAATCCCGGCGGTCCATTGGCCCGCAACGCATCGTCTGCCTCACCGAGGAGCCCACCGAGGTGCTGTACGCGCTCGGCGAGCAGGACCGGATCGTGGGCATCAGCGGCTTCACCGTGCGTCCGCCGCGGGCGCGGAAGGAAAAGCCGAAGGTCAGCGCGTTCACCAGCGCGAAGATCGACGAGATCCTGAAACTCGAGCCGGACTTCGTGGTCGGCTTCTCCGACATCCAGGCCGACATCGCCGCCGAGCTGGTGCGCCGCGGCGTGGAAGTGTGGATCAGCAACCACCGCAGCGTCGCGGGGATCGTCGACTACGTGCGCCGGCTCGGCGCGCTGGTGGGCGCGGCCGAAGCCGCCAACGCGTATGCCGACGAACTGCAGCGCGGGCTCGACGACATCGCCGCGGAAGCCGCGCGCCTGCCGCGCCGGCCGCGGGTGTACTTCGAGGAGTGGGACGAGCCGCCGATCACGGGCATCCGCTGGGTTGCCGAACTGGTGCGCATCGCCGGCGGCGACGACGTGTTCCCCGAGCTTGCGGGCGAGTCGCTGGCGAAGCAGCGGATCCTGGCCGATCCGCTGCAAGTGGCGCGACGCGCACCGGACATCATCCTTGGCTCGTGGTGCGGCAAGAAGTTCCGCCCGGAGAAGGTGGCCGCGCGACCGGGCTGGGACGCGATCCCCGCCGTGCGCGACGGGCAGCTGCACGAGATCAAGTCCCCGATCATCCTCCAGCCCGGCCCCGCGGCGCTGACCGACGGCGTGCGCGAGATCGCCAGGATCATCCGAGCCTGGTCGTAGGTCGGGGCTAAGCCCCCGACGGCTCTTGATCTTGATCGACCCATGAACCGGACGTTCGCGGGGCGTCGGGGGCGTAGCCCCGACCTGCGGCGGTTTGCGGGGTGGGCGCGTAGTGCGGAGGCGGCTCCCGGCTTGCGCAGGCATCTGCCATGATGCGGCCCACCAACCATCGGGGGACACGGCCATGAACCAGGCGGCAATGCAGGACTTCGGCAAGCTGGTGCTGCGTATCGCGCTCGGCGCGCTGATCCTGCTGCATGGCATCTCGAAGCTGAAGACCGGGCTCGGCCCGATCGAGGGCATGGTCGTCTCCTACGGCCTGCCCGGATTCTTCGCCTACGGCGCGCTGGTCGGCGAGGTGCTGGCGCCGCTGATGCTGCTGTTCGGCTTCTACGCGCGGATCGGCGCGGTCATCGTGGCGATCAACATGTTGTTCGCGTTTGGGCTGGCGCACATGGGCCAGCTGGGGCAGCTCAACGACCAGGGCGGCTGGGCGCTGGAGTTGCAGGGCATGTTCCTGTTCACCGCGATCGCGATCGCGCTGATCGGGCCGGGGCGGTACGCGATCAACCAGCGCTGAGCGTAGGTCGGGGCTACGCCCCCGACGCCCCGCGAACCGTCCACGCCCAAGTCCCACGCGTCAGCGCGGGAAGAAGTCGCGGTTGAAGCGCAGTTCCATCGCCGAGCCGCCTTCGGGCACCACTTGCACATCGAAGTGCAGCGTGTCCGGCGCGATCACGCGGGCGCTGCCGACGTAGTCGATGAATTCGCCGCTGCGCACTTCGCGCATCTCCAGCTGCTGGCGCTTGCCGAGCAGGTCGGAGGCCACGGCGGTGACGCGCGCGGGCAGGGCGGTTTCGCTGCCGCCGTTGTCGCGGCGTACGCCGACCAGCAGCATCACGGCGCCGTCGTCGCGTTCGATGCCGTACTGGCGCGCGACGGCCTCGCCGAGGCTCGCGGTGGGGATTGCATTGGCGCGCACGAGGACGTCGCCGACCTGCATGACGGCTTCCTGTTGCGCTTGCGCCTGTCCCTGGCTGCCGGCGGGGCCGGGCGCGCCGCTGCCGCAGCCGGCGAGCGCCAGGGCGAGCAGCATCGCGGCAAAGACGTGGGGCGCGCGGTCAGTCATTGGCCGCGGACAGTTGGCGGCCGCGCTCGGCGGCGTTGCCGATGGCCCGATCAACCAGTTCGCGCAGGCCGCCGGTTTCGAAGGTTTCGACCGCGGCGTGGGTGGTGCCGCCGGGCGAGGTGACGCGGCGGCGCAACTCGGCCGGGGCCTCGCCCGACTCCGTGAGCATGCGTGCCGCGCCCAGGATGGTCTGCAGCACCAGCTTGCGCGCCGCGTCGTCGGGCAGGCCCTGGCGGATGGCCGCGTCCTCCATCGCCTCGGCCAGCAGGAACACGTAGGCCGGGCCGCTGCCGGACGTGGCGGTGACCGCGTCCATCTTCGCCTCGTCCTCGATCCAGACCGTCTCGCCGGCGCTCGACAGCAGCGCCTGCGCCTGTTCGCGGCCGGCCGCGTCGACCGCGGGCGTGGCGAACAGGCCGGTGACGCCGGCGCCGAGCATGGCCGGGGTGTTGGGCATGCAGCGCACGATGGCCGGCGCGTCCGCGCCTTCGCCGCCGCCGAGCCAGCGCGCGATCTGCGCCGAGGTGATGCCGGCGGCGATCGACACCAGCACCGGCCGCTGTGCCCGCGCCAGCGGCGCCAGCGCCTCGCACACCTGGCGCAGAACCTGCGGCTTGACCGCCAGCACCCAGATCCCGGCGCCGTCCACGGCCTGCGCGCCGTCGGCGAAGGTGGCGACGCCGAAGTCGGCTTCCAGCGCCTGCCGCGCCGCGTCGGCCGGTTCGGCGACGCGGATCGAATCGCCGTCCACGCCGCGCGCGACCAGCCCGCCGATCAGGCTGCGGGCCATGTTGCCGCCGCCGATGAAGGCGGTGGAGCCGGGATTGGGGGTTGGGGATTGGGGATTGGGGGAAGCGGTCATCGGCAATCGGATACGGTGCGGGTGAACGGGGGATGGTAGGACATCGCCAGGACTGGCGCGGTTTTCGAGCGCCGCCAACATGGACGGAATCCGCTCTGCGAATCCCCAGTCCCCAGTCCCCAGCCCCTAATCCCTCCGTCCAAACAGCGCCGTCCCCACCCGCACCATCGTCGCGCCCTCGGCCACCGCCAGCTCGATGTCCTCGCTCATGCCCATCGACAGCGTGTCGACTTGCGGATGCTGCGTGGCCAGTGCGTCGAACAGCGCCTTCATGCGGATGAATGCCTCGCGCCGGCGTTCGAGGTCGGGGTGCGGTGCCGGGATCGCCATCAGCCCGCGCAGCAACAGCCGCGGTTGCGCGGCAATCGCGACGGCCAGCGCGGGCACCTGCCCCGGCGTGCAGCCGTGCTTGCCGGCTTCGTCGTCGATGTTCACCTGCACCAGCACGTTCAGCGGCGGCAGGCCGTCGGGCCGGTGGCGGGCAAGCGCCGCGACGAGCTTGTCGCGGTCCACCGTCTGCACCCAGTCGAACGCGGCCGCCGCCTCGCGGGCCTTGTTCGACTGCAGGTGGCCGATCAGGTGCCATTCCAGCGTTTTTCCTGGTGTCAGCGCCTGCTGTTTCGCCAGCGCTTCCTGGACGTAGTTCTCGCCGAATGCCGGGCCCGGCGCGACGGCGGTCACAGTCGTCCCGGATGCGGCGGCGGCGCGCAGGGCGGAGGCCATTTCCGCGACGGCCGTCGCAGGATGCGTCTTGGAGACCGCGAGCAGGCGCGGCACGGGGCGCCCCGCGTCGCGCGCTGCGGCGGCGAGGCGTTCGAGGACGGCGTTCAGGGCTTGCGCGTACATGCGGTTCCGGCGGGGGCGGGCTGGATTTCTGGCGCGGATCCGGGGCTATACTGCCGCGCAGGGGTTGTTCATTCCAGTCGCAGCGCCAGGGGAGCATGCATGGATATCGCCGAACTGTTGGCGTTCTCGGTCAAGAACAAGGCATCGGACCTGCATCTGTCGGCAGGCCTGCCGCCGATGATCCGCGTCGATGGCGACGTGCGCCGCATCAACATCCCGGCGCTGGACCACAAGCAGGTGCACGCGCTGGTGTACGACATCATGTCGGACAAGCAGCGCCGCGACTACGAGGAGTTCCTCGAGGTCGACTTCTCGTTCGAGATCGCCGGGCTGGCGCGCTTCCGCGTCAACGCGTTCAACCAGAACCGCGGCGCCGGCGCGGTGTTCCGCACGATTCCGTCCGAGGTGCTCACGCTCGAGGACCTGGCCACGCCGCGGATCTTCAAGGAGCTGATCGACCAGCCGCAGGGCCTGATCCTGGTCACCGGCCCGACCGGTTCGGGCAAGTCGACCACGCTTGCGGCGATGGTCGACCACGTCAACAAGAACGAATACGGGCACATCCTCACCATCGAGGACCCGATCGAATTCGTGCACACCGCGCAGAAGTGCCTGATCAACCAGCGCGAGGTGCACCGCGACACGCACGGCTTCAACGAGGCGCTGCGCTCGGCGCTGCGCGAGGACCCGGACTACATCCTGGTCGGCGAGCTGCGCGACCTGGAAACCATCCGCCTGGCGCTGACCGCCGCGGAAACCGGCCACCTGGTGTTCGGCACCCTGCATACCTCGAGCGCGGCCAAGACCATCGACCGCATCATCGACGTGTTCCCCGCCGGCGAGAAGCCGATGGTGCGCTCGATGCTGTCCGAAAGCTTGCGCGCAGTGATCTCGCAGGCGCTGCTGAAGAAGGTCGGCGGCGGCCGCACCGCGGCGTGGGAAATCATGGTCGGCATCCCCGCCATCCGCAACCTGATCCGCGAGGACAAGGTCGCGCAGATGTATTCGTCGATCCAGACCGGCCAGCAGCACGGCATGATGACCCTCGACCAGCACCTGCAGGACCTGGTCAAGCGCGGCCTGGTCACGCGCGCGCAGGCGAAGGATTATGCGAAGGACAAGCGGTTGTTCGAATAAACAGGGACTGGGATCTGGGGGCTGGGGACTGCACGCAGATCTTGTTTCCCAGGCCAGTCCCTAGTCCCCAGCCCCCGGCCCCTAACTCCGCAGGAGTTGCTCCATGAGCAGCATCGACTTCACCAGCTTCCTCAAACTGATGGCGCACCAGAAGGCGTCGGACCTGTTCATCACGGCCGGCATGCCGCCGTCGATCAAGGTGCACGGCAAGATCTCGCCGATCACCCAGAACCCGCTCACGCCGCAGCAGGCGCGCGACCTGGTGCTCAACGTGATGTCGCCGCCGCAGCGCGAGGAGTTCGAGCGCACCCACGAGTGCAACTTCGCCATCGGCGTGTCCGGCGTCGGCCGCTTCCGCGTGTCGTGCTTCTACCAGCGCAACCAGGTGGGCATGGTGCTGCGCCGGATCGAGACCAAGATCCCGTCGATCGAGGAGCTCAACCTGCCGCCGATCATCAAGACGCTGGCGATGACCAAGCGCGGCATCATCATCTTCGTCGGCGCGACGGGCACCGGTAAATCGACCTCGCTGGCGTCGATGATCGGCTACCGCAACGAGAACTCGACCGGCCACATCATCACCATCGAGGACCCGATCGAGTTCGTGCACAAGCACGCGGGTTGCATCATCACCCAGCGCGAGGTCGGCATCGACACCGACAGCTGGGAGAACGCGCTCAAGAACACCCTGCGCCAGGCGCCGGACGTGATCATGATCGGCGAGGTGCGCACCCGCGAAGGCATGGACCACGCCATCGCCTTCGCCGAAACCGGCCACCTGGTGCTGTGCACCCTGCACGCCAACAACGCCAACCAGGCGATGGACCGGATCATCAACTTCTTCCCCGAGGACCGTCGCGGCCAGCTGCTGATGGACCTGTCGTTGAACCTCAAGGGCGTGGTCGCCCAGCAGCTGATCCCGACGCCCGACGGCAAGGGCCGCCGGGTGGCGATGGAGATCCTGCTCGGCACGCCGCTGGTGCAGGACTACATCCGCGACGGCGAGGTCCACAAGCTCAAGGAAGTGATGAAGGAATCCACCAACCTGGGCATGAAGACCTTCGACCAGAGCCTGTTCGAGCTCTACCAGGCCGGCGAGATTTCCTACGAGGATGCGCTGCGCTACGCCGACTCGGCCAACGAAGTGCGCCTGCGCATCAAGCTCGCCCAGGGCGGCGACGCGCGCACCCTGTCGCAGGGGCTGGACGGGGTCGAAGTGGCCGAGGCGAACTGAGGCGACCGCGCCTGAAACAGTGTGTTACGACCGGATGACGGGAAAGGGCGCTGCGGCGCCCTTTCCTTTTCGTCTTCTTTACCCGATCCATAGGACAATGAAGCATTCGATTTCTACCGACAGGAGATTGACGTGGCCCATACCCTCCCCGAACTGCCCTACGCCTACGACGCGCTCGAGCCGCACATCGACGCGCAGACGATGGAGATCCACCACTCCAAGCACCACCAGGCCTACATCAACAACCTCGACAAGGCGATCGAGGGCACCGAGTACGCCGACAAGGCGGCCGAGGACCTGATCCGCGACCTCGACGCGCTGCCCGAGAAGATCCGCGGCGCGGTGCGCAACAACGGCGGCGGCCACGCCAACCACTCCCTGTTCTGGACCGTGATGTCGCCCAAGGGCGGCGGCGAGCCGGTCGGCGACGTCGCCAAGCACATCGACAGCGACCTGGGCGGCTTCGACAAGTTCAAGGAAGCCTTCACCCAGGCCGCGCTGACCCGTTTCGGCAGCGGCTGGGCGTGGCTGGGCGTCGACAAGTCCGGCAAGCTCTCGGTCGAGAGCAGCGCCAACCAGGACAGCCCGCTCATGAAGGGCATCGGCTCGGGCAACACCCCGATCCTTGGCCTGGACGTGTGGGAGCACGCCTACTACCTGAAGTACCAGAACCGCCGCCCGGACTACATCGGCGCGTTCTACAACGTGGTCGACTGGAACGAGGTCGAGCGCCGGTACCAGGAGGCGGTCAAGGGTTGATCCCGGTCGCGCGCGGGCTTGCCGCGCATCGTTGTTCGAGAAAGCCCGGCAGCGCCGGGCTTTTTCATGGCCGTCGCCGGCGTTGCCGTTGCTTGATGAACTCGGCCGCGCAGCGGGCGAAACGCCCTTGGTCCCTGTAGGGCGGGTCTTGACCCACCTGCTGCCGTGCCCCGCCTGCGGCCGTGCGTGCGGGATGGCGGGTCAAGACCCGCCCTACGCGGTGGCGGACTTGCGTGCCGCGGCGATGCGCTTGAGCGTCGGGCAGTCCGGCCGGTGCGCGCCCGGCAGGTAGCCCAGGCTCATCAGGAATTCGCCGGTGATCTCGCCGCCGGTGAACTTGAACGTGCGCTTGAACAGCTTCACCCACGAGGCCTTGTCGCGCCGCCGGCCGCCTTCGACGGCGTGGGCATCGAGCCACTGCGCGAAGCCGCCGTGCGAGTCGCGCAGGCCGCGGATCACGCCGGCGTTGTGGATCGCCGCGTCCACCTTCAGGCGGTTGCGGATGATCCCGGCGTCGGCCAGCAGGCGGGTGCGGTCGGGTTCGCCGTAGTCGGCGACCTTGTCGACATCGAAGCCGTCATAGGCACGGCGGAAGCCGTCGCGCTTGCGCAGGATCGTTTCCCAGCTCAGGCCGGCCTGGTTGATCTCCAGCAGCAGGCGCTCGAACAGGACGTTTTCGTCGCGCTGCGGGAAGCCGTATTCGTGGTCGTGGTAGGGCCCGTGCAGCGGGTGCCCGGGCGCGAAGTCGCAGTAGCTGGTGGCCATGGCGCCAGCTTAGCGAATGCGCGCGGCTGCGGCCGGCCCGGGGTTGCGCCCGGATTCGCCGCTGCGCGACCATGCAGGCATTCCCCGGATACGACAGGCTCATCATGGAAATCGCCGACCGGCGCGTCGCCACCATCCATTTCACGCTGCTCGGCCAGGACGGCGGGGAAGTCACCAGCACCCACGGCCACGATCCGCTGGTCTACCTGCACGGCACCGGCGGCATCGTGCGCGGGCTCGAGGAGGCGCTGAACGGGAAGAAGGCCGGCGACAGGTTCGAGGTCGAGGTCGCGCCCGAGCAGGGCTTCGGCAAGCGCTACGACGAGCTGGTGCAGAGCTTGCCGCGCAGCATGCTCGATTCCGCCACCGAGCCGCAGGTCGGGGCGAGGTTGAAGGCGCAGACCGCGCGCGGCCCGCTCGACGTGGTGGTGACCGCGGTCGACGCGGACACGGTCACGGTCGACGGCAACCATCCGCTGGCCGGACGGCCGTTCCGGGCCCGTGTCGAGGTCGTCGACGTGCGCCTGGCCACGCCCGAGGAGCTGCAGTTCGGGATCGGCTGAGGCGCGGCCCGCGCGTCATGCCGGCCCGGTAGAATGGCCCCATGCCCGCAACCCCCACATCGCTGGCCAACCAGCTGCTGGTCGCGCTGCCCTCGCTCGCGGACCCCAACTTCGCGCGCTCGGTGGCCTTGATCTGCCAGTACGACGAGGACGGCGCGATGGGCGTGGTGGTGAACCGGCCGTCGGAGTTCACCCTCGGCGACGTGTTCGAACAGATGGGCATCGAAACCGACGACGCCGCGCTGGCCGCGCAGCCGGTGCTCGCCGGCGGCCCGGTGCATGCCGAGCGCGGCTTCGTCCTGCATGACGGCGAGAAGGAGTGGGACTCCAGCCTGGTGATTGGCGAGGGGCTGTACGTCACCACGTCGCGCGACGTGCTCGAGGCGATGGCGCGCGGGGAGGGGCCGGCGCGTTCGGCAGTCGCCCTGGGTTGCGCCGGCTGGGGCGCGGGGCAGCTGGAGTACGAACTGACCGAGAACAGCTGGCTGACCGTGCCCGCCGATGCCGAACTGCTCTTCGCCACGCCGCTGGAATCGCGCTGGCAGGCGGCCGCCGGGCGCATCGGCGTCGACATGACGCGGATGGCCGACTACAGCGGCCACGCATGAGCACCGCGCAGATCAAGCCTGACGGCACCGTGCTCGGCTTCGACGTCGGCGCGCGCCGCATCGGGGTCGCGGTGGGCAGCGCGTTCGGCCACGGCGCGCGCGCGCTGGCGGTGATCGACGTCCACGGCGACCACGTCGACTGGCAGGCGATCGACCGCCTGCACGCCGAATGGCGGCCGGACGGGCTGGTGGTCGGCGATCCGATGACGCTCGACGGCGGTGACCAGCCGGTCCGCCAGCGTGCCCATGCGTTCGCGCGCGAACTGCAGGCGCGTTACGGGCTGCCGGTGGTGCTGATGGACGAGCGTTCGAGTTCGGTCGAAGCGGCGCAGCGGTTCGCGCTCGACCGGGCCGAAGGCCGGCGCCGGCGCCGCGACGCCGCGGCGCTGGACGCGGTGGCGGCGGCGGTGATCGTCGAACGCTGGTTCGCCGCGCCCGGCGACGCCACGGTCTTGTAGGAGCGCGCTCGGGCGCGACAGGGCTTTACCAGCAAAGCCTGTCGCGCCCGAGTGCGCTCCTGCAAGCGATGGATGATCGACACGGTTTTCTTGCACCTGGGCCATACATGACATCGCAACTCGACGCCAACGGCCGCCTGCGGCACCTGCTCGCGCTCGACGGCCTTCCACGCGACACCCTGGTCGCGCTGCTCGATCGCGCGCAGGCCTTCGTCGACGGCGAAACCGGCCGTCCGCTCGCCGGCACCGCGGTGTGCACGCTGTTCTTCGAGCCGTCCACGCGCACGCGGCTGAGCTTCCAGCGCGCCGCGCAGCGGCTCGGCGCGGACATCCTGAACTTCGACGCCTCGACCTCGTCCACCACCAAGGGCGAGACCGCGCTGGACACGCTGAAGAACATCGAGGCGATGGGCGTGCGCGGGTTCGTGGTGCGGCATTCGGCCGATGGCGCGGTGGCGGAGCTGGCCGCGGCGGCGGGGCAGGGCACCGCGCTGCTCAACGCCGGCGACGGGCGCAGCGCGCATCCGACCCAGGGACTGCTCGACATGCTGACGCTGCGCCAGGCCAGGGGCGCGGATTTCTCGCGGCTCAAGGTGCTGGTCGTCGGCGACATCCGCCATTCGCGCGTCGCCCGCTCCGACGTGCAGGCGCTGCGCACGCTGGGCGCAGGCGAGATCCGCGCCTGCGGCCCACGCTCGCTGCTGCCCGACGACGCCACGCTGGACGGTTGCGTGGTGACACACGATTTCGACGCCGCGCTCGAAGGCGTCGACGCGGTGATGATGCTGCGCCTGCAGCGCGAGCGCATGGCCGAAGGCCTGGTGTCGTCGCTCGACGACTACCACCGCGACTATGGCCTGACCGTCGAGCGCCTGCGACGCGCCGCGCCCGATGCGGTGGTGATGCATCCCGGGCCGATGAACCGCGGCGTGGAGATCGACAGCGACGTGGCCGACGGCCCGCAGTCGCTGGTGCTGCGCCAGGTCGCCAACGGCGTGGTGGTGCGGATGGCGGTGCTGGAGGCGTTGCTGGCGTAAGCGCCACCGCAGGCCGTAGGTCGGGGCTACGCCCCCGACGCCGCGCAGGCCGGGAGTCTCGGCGAGAAGCCGTCGGGGATGTAACCCCGACCTACGGCCTTTGGAAATCAATCGTAGGTCGGGGCTACGCCCCCTACGCTTCGCGCAACCCGGAATCGCGCCTGCCTCTGACCGCCATGCGTGGGCCTACCGGCGTTGCTGCGCGAACAGCCAGCGCCACAGCTCCGGCGTCCGTGCGTAGGCAGGATCCCAGGCGTTGTGGTTCGCGTCGGGGAACTCGGTGTAGCGGGCGTCGCGCGCATCTGCGTGGCGGAAGGCCGCGATCAGGCGGCGGTCATCGTCCGGTGGCACCACGTCGTCCTTCGCGCCGTGGAAAATCCACACCGGAACGTCGCGCAGCGTTTGCGCGATGGTGGCGTAGGGATCGGGATCGCCAGTTACCTGCGTGACGTACAGCGCGCGCTCGTCGCTGATCTGCCGCACGGCGCCGCAAACCGGCACCAGCGCGGCGAAGCGTTCCGGCTGCGCCAGCGCCAGTTCCCAGGTGCCGTACCCGCCCATCGACATGCCGGTGAGGTAGGTACGATCGCGGTCGCCGTTGAACTCGGCGGTTGCCGCGTCCAGCGCCGCGAAGGCGACGCCTGCGTTCGCGCCCTGCCATTCGCCGTTTTCCGGCACCTGCGGAAACACGACGATCGCCGGGAAGCTGCCTGCGTTGGCGCGCACGTAGGGGCCGAGGCCGGCGAGCGTGGGCTTGACCCCGTCGTCGCCGCGCTCGCCGGAGCCATGCAGGAACAGGATGACCGGCGGCGTCGCGCCGGCGGTGGGCGAGGGCACGAATACCTGGTAGCGATGCGTCTGGCCGTCGACGACGACCTCGCGCTGCACGAATCCGGGCTCGCGCTGCGCTATGTCCCCGCTCGGAAGCGATGCGCAGGCGGAAAGCCCGATCGCGGCCACGGTGGACAGCAGTGTTGTTCGTCGCATTGCCATGCTCCATGGAAGTGCCTGCGCACGAAGCCTGGCGCTTCAGCGCAGGAGGATCAGCGTCGCAAGGCCGAGGAAGCTCAGGAAGCCCATCACGTCGGTGATCGTGGTCAGGATCACGCCGCCGGCCAGCGCCGGGTCGAAGCCCATGCGCTTGAGCGCGAGCGGCACCAGTACGCCGCCGAGCGCAGCCGAGGACAGGTTGATGGTCAGGGCCGAGGCGATCACCAGTGACAGCGGGACATCGCGGTACCAGACCCATACGATCAGGCCGAGCCCGGTGCCCAGCGTGAGCCCGTTCATCAGCGCCACACGCACTTCCTTCCACAGCAGCGTGCGTGCGTTGGAACTGCCGATCTGGCCCAGGGCAAGGCCGCGCACCATCAGCGTCAGCACCTGGGTGCCGGCGTTGCCGCCCATGCCGGCGACGATCGGCATCAGCACCGCCAGCGCGACGATCTGCTGGATCGTGCCCTCGAAGCGGCCGACCACGCTGGCGGCGAGGAACGCGGTGCACAGGTTCACGCCCAGCCAGATGACGCGGCGCCGGAACGCGCGCGGCACCGGGCTGAACATGTCCTCGTCCTCGTCCAGGCCGGCGGCGCTCAGCGCCTGGTGCTCGGCCTGGTCGCGGATGATGTCGACCACGTCGTCGATGGTGATGCGGCCGAGCAGGATGTTGCCGTCGTCGACCACCGGCGCGCTGATCCAGTCATGGTCGGAGAACTGGCGCGCGACCTCGTCGGCCGGCTCCTGCACGTCGATCGCCGGCTGTTCGTCGTCGATCAGCTGGTTGATCGGCGTGTTGGCCTCGTGGGTCAGCAGCACCTGCAGCGCGATCCGGCCCAGGTACTGGTGGCGGCGGCTGACGACGTAGAGATGGTCGGTGTGCTCGGGCAGCTCGCCGCGCAGGCGCAGGTAGCGCAGCACCACGTCGACGGTGGTGTCGGCGCGCACCGTCACCACGTCGGGGTTCATCAGGCGGCCGGCGGTGTCCTCCTGGTAGGACAGGACCTGCTCGAGGCGCTCGCGGTTCTCGCGGTCCATCGACTTGAGGACTTCGTCGATGACCGTGTCGGGCAGGTCCTCGACCAGGTCGGCCAGGTCATCGATGTCGAGGTCTTCGACCGCGGCGACGATCTCGTCCGGATCCATGTCCGCGAGCAGGCTTTCGCGCACCTCGTCGCCGACGTGGACCAGCACCTCGCCGTCGTCCTCGGCATCCACCAGCCCCCACACCACCTGGCGCTTGGCCGGCGGCAGCGATTCGAGCAGGTTGCCGATCTCGGCCGGGGCGAGGGTGTTGACCAGCCGCCGCACGGGGCCGAGGCGACCGCTGTCGAGTGCGTCCGAAAGCAGACGCAGCTGGCGCGCGGTCTTGTCGTGGCGGACGGCTTCGGCCATGCAGTACTTCCGTGGCGGCGTCGCGACACAGCGCGCGACAGGGATCAGGCGTTCATGCGCGCATTATCGCCCGCGGCGGCAGGTCTGCCCACCCTGTGGGAACGGCGTAGGTCGGGGCTACGTCCCCGACGGCTTTTCCATGCATTGATGATCGGACGGCAGAAGCCGTCGGGGACGTAGCCCCGACCTACGGCGTGTTGGCGTGCAGCCACTTCTCGATGCCGGCGCGGTCACGTGCGCGCAGCAGGGCTGGGGCGCGTGCGCGCAAGGTGCCGAGGTCGCAGGCGCGGATCGCGTGGCGCAGTTCGAGCAGGGTGCCCGGATGCAGGCTGAACTCTTCCAGCCCCAGGGCCAGCAGCAGCGGCGCGAAGCGGGCGTCGCCGGCCATCTCGCCGCACACGGCCAGCGGTTTGGCGCGGCGGCGGGCGATGCGGATCACGTTCTCGAGCATCCGCAGCACGGCCGGGTGCAGCGGCGTGTACAACTCGCCGAGGGCTTCGTTGTTGCGGTCGGCGGCGAGCAGGTACTGGATCAGGTCGTTGGTGCCGACCGAGAGGAAGTCGACCGCGTCGATGAAGCCGGGCAGCGCGATCGCCGCCGCCGGCACCTCGATCATCGCCCCGAGCGGGATGTGCTCGGCGATCTCGTGGCCTTCGCTGGCCAGGTCGCGGCGCACGCGCTTGAGCAGGGCCGCGACCGCGGTGATTTCATCGCGGCTGGCGACCATCGGCACCAGCACGCGGATCGGGCCGTACCCGGATGCGCGCACGATCGCCCGCATCTGGGTCTCGAAGATGCCCGCGCGCGCCAGCGACAGGCGCACGCCGCGCAGGCCGAGCGCGGGGTTGGGCTCGTCGCTCAGCGCCAATCCCGTGCGATCGGCCTTGTCGGCGCCGATGTCCAGGGTGCGGATCGTCACCGTGCGCCCGGTCATGCCGAGGGCGACGTCGCGGTAGGCGCGGAACTGTAATTCCTCGTCGGGCAGGGTTTCGCCCATGAACAGGAATTCGGTGCGGTACAGGCCGATGCCGGCGGCGCCCAGCGCGTGCGCTTCGGCGACGTCCTCGCGTGATTCGGCGTTGGCGAAGATGCGGATGTCGACGCCGTCCAGGGTGCGCGATGGTTCGCGACGCAGCCGGTGCAATTGCTTGCGCTCGCGCTTCTCGTCGCGCACGCGGGCGCGGTACCCGCGCAGGTCGGCCGCGTTGGGCTCGATGACCACGGCGCCACCGCTGCCGTCGACCGCCAGCACGTCGCCGTCGTTGACCAGCTGCAGCGCCTGCGCCGCGCCCACCACCAGCGGCAGGTGCAGGCTGCGCGCCAGGATCGCGCTGTGCGAGAGCGCGCTGCCGCCGGTGGTGACGATGGCGACCACGCCCTGCGACTGCAGCTGGGCCAGCTCGGACGGGGCCACGTTGTCGGTGACCAGGACTTCGCCGGCCACGCCGTGCACGTCGGCGTCGCGCTTGTGCAGGGCCGCGTGCAGGCGGCCGATGACGTGGTCGATGTCGTCGATCCGGTTGCGGAAGTAGGCGTCGTCCATGCCGGCGAACACTGCCGCCAGCCGGTCGCGTTGCAGCCGCAGGGCGTAGTTGGCGCCGTACAGCCCCTTGCGGATCAGGTCCTCGATGCCGTGCAGCAGCTCGGGATCGTCGAGCAGCAGCGAGTGCATGTCGATGAACTCGCCGACCTCGTGCGCAAGCGCGCCGTGCAGGCGGTCGCGCAGCGCCAGCATTTCGGCACGCACGACGTCGACCGCTGCGTGCAGGCGCGCCAGTTCGGCATCGACGGCGGCTGCGTCGATGCGGTCCTCCGCCACGTCCAGCACGTGCGGCAGGCGGAGGCGCGCCCGTCCCAGCGCGTTGCCCCGGGAGGCGCCGTGGCCGGACAGGACGTGCCGCATCTAGCCGGCCATCCCGGGCGGGTGCCGGAATCGCGGAGTTTCCGCCGCCGGTCGCGCGTTGTTGGTCGTCGCCATGGTGCCGCCGTGCCTCCTGCCTGCGCCTGGTCCGGGAGCCGGACCGGCGCGGTTTCGATGATCCATCCGTGCCGCCCGTGGGCGGCCGCCTAGCTTTCCTCGTCGAAGCGCCGTTCGAACAGCGCGACGAGCGCATCGACCGCCGCCGCCTCGTCCTCGCCTTCGACCCGCAGCATCACCGGCGTGCCGTGCCCGGCGGCCAGCAGCATCACCCCCATGATGCTCTTGGCGTTGACCTCGCGACCCTTGGCGGTGAGCGTGGCGTTGCAGCGGTACGGTGCCAGCGTCTGCACCAGCTTGGCGGTGGCGCGGGCATGCAGGCCGAGCTTGTTGGCGATGAGCAGTTCGCGTTCGATCATGGCGGGGTCTCCGCTGCCACGGCCTGCTGGCGCGGCAGCGCGGGGGAAGAGGGGCGTCGGCGGCGCGGGGTCGGGGGCGCCCACGTCGACGATGGCGGGTGCATCGGCTCAGGCATCGTCGATCACCACGCCGTTGCGCGCGCCGGCGGTCGCCACCGCGGGCAGTTCGTCGAGCGTGAGCTCGGGGTAGTTGAGCACCCGAAGCAACATTGGCAGGTTCAGCGCCGAGACGCGCCGGACCGGCGTGCCCAGGTGGGCAAGCTTCCCGGCCAGGTTGCTGGGCGTGGCGCCGTACAGGTCGGTCAACACCAGCGCGCCGTTGCCCGAATCCACCTTGCGCAGCGCGGCGCTGGCCTGCGGGAGCAGGGCGTCGGGGTCACCGTCGAACGGCACCTCGAACGCCTCGACCTTCAGCGGCAGGTTGCGCAGCAGCGACGACGCGACGGCGACCAGCGCGCTGCCGATGCCGGGATGGGTGACGAGGAGGATGCCGACGGCCATGCGGTCAAACTTAGCAGACCGGGGTGAGGGGCCGGAAGCGCGGACGGGCTTGCCTGCCGCGCCGGCGCAGGCGCCGCCGGGATCCCGGCGGCGCGCGGCCTTCAGTGTTCGTGGACCTCGATCCCGTCCAGCAGCAGGTCGACCCCGGCCTTCATCGCCTCCTGCGACTGCTTGCCTTCCTGCACGTAATGCGCGGTGTACAGCACGCCGGGGCCGCTCGCCGCGGGCGCGTCGACGACGGCGGTGATCCGGGTCCTGTCTTCCGCGTCGCGCGCGATGGCGTTGTAGGGATGGCGGCGACCGAGCACGCGATCCCAATCGTTGCGATCCTCGTCACCCATCGAGGCGGCGGGCTCCTGTTCGCGCACGACCATGATGTAGTTGGGATCGTTTGCCCTCGCCGACATCCACAGCTCTCCCACGTCCCACGTCACCTTGCCGCCGTCGCGGAAGAACGCGAAGCCCAGCGTCAGCACGCTGTCGGGCTCGATCGGCTGCAGCCCGGGCGTGGTTGCCACGTCCAGGCGCGGGGAGGCGTAGCGGAAGCGCTTGCCGTATTCGAAATCGATGTCGATGTCCGCCAGCGCGGCGGGGTGCAGCTTGCCGTGCCCCAGGTAGTCGCGCCACTGCGCCAGCGTGCCGTCGTAGTTGACGTAGATGAAGTCCGCCAGGGCCTTGGCGTTGATGAGTTGGTCGTACGCCTGCACCGAAGTGCCGAAGCGCACCAGCCCGACATAGCCGTTCGGCACCGGCAGCGCGAGCACCACCAGCCGCGAGTTGGCGTAGGCCAGCGGCCACTCCCAGACCTGCCAGCGGCGGCCCCATGCGTCGGTGTGGGCCGTGTCCAGGACCGGCTTGCCCAGCGAGGTCACCATGACGTTGTCGCTGCCCACGGGGCGCTTGATGAATCCCGATTTCAGCAGCAGGTCCATCGCCACCGCGGGGTCCGAGTAAAGCGCGTCGGCGGGAATGTCGTCGGGCCTGCGCAGGTGGAACAGCATGCTCCTGCCGAAGGCGCCGGAGGACAGGTAGCCGTTGGCGGACAGGCGCAGCGTGCCGTTCTCGTTGCCGGCGAGCACCCAGGCGCCGTTGCTGTTGCGTGCGATCACCTTGGGGAAGTCGCCCATGTCGGCGATCTCGTGCAGCAGCCGGGTCGAGCCCTCGCCGTTGGGAAACAGCCGCTCGCGCTGCTGCTCCAGCAAGGCCGCCAGCTGGCTGTCGAAATAGGCGCCGGAGCGCTGCATGACCGTGTCGAAGAACGCATCCAGCGGCAGCGGCAGCGCGAACCGCTCCTTGAGCGTGCCGCTGAGCGTGCTGTCGAAGACGTCGAACTGGTAGCCCGTGCGCACGTCGATGTCGGCCACGCCCTCGGGCGCGTCCATCAGCAGGCCGATGGGCAGGGCGTAGTTGAGGTTCTCGTTGGGCGACTTGGCCATCACCACGCCGATCACCTTGCCGTCCTGGTCCAGCAGCGGGCCGCCGCTGTTGCCGGGGGAGGCCGCCGCGGAAAAGCGCACCCAGTTCCAGCGACCGTCCTGCTGCTCCGGCGTGTCGGAGGTATAGAGCCCGTCGCGCAGCACCACGCCGGTGCCGTAGGCATTGCCGACCGAGTACACGGTCTGGCCCGCGGTTGCGCCGGTGTTGATTTCCAGCACGCCGGAACCGGGCTGCTCGGCCAGGGTGAAGACCACGAAATCCTGCTGCATCGAGAACTTGACGACCTTGTCGATGGCATAGACCTCGCCGCCGTTGTCGCGCAGCGCTGGAGGTCCCCAGAGGCTGTTGGCGCCGGCCATCAGGACGTGGGCCGCGGTGACGTAGCGTCCGTCCCCGATCGAGAAGGCGGTGCCGATCGAGTAGTACTTGTCGTTGCGCTGCTGGAAGGGCAGCAGGTCGAGCGGCAGCGGTTTCTCGTAGGTCAGCGGGTCGTCCACGGGCTTGGCGGCGACGACTTCGAACGTGGCCGCCTGGATCGCGGGCAGGCGCTCGGGCGCGAGGCTCGCGGCGGGCGAGGCGCCGGCGAACGCCATGCCGGCGATGAGGACCAGATGCGCAAACCAAGCCCGTCCGGCGAGCGCGCCGGAAATGCCCTGAGTCATGGATTTCCCCCTGTCGATGGATGCCGCGCCGCCCCGGACGGAGCGATGCGTGCCGCGGGCATGGTCGCACGAACCGGCCGATGGGGGCAGCCGTGGCCGTTCGGCCTCATCGAGGTGCCGCGGGTTCGGGTCAGTCGAGCTCGCGGTGGTAGGTGGCCACGTCCGGCCAGCCCTGGTCGCGCGCGTGCGCGGCGAAGGCCTCGGCCAGGTAGACCGAGCGGTGGCGGCCGCCGGTGCAGCCGAAGGCCACGGTGACGTAGCTGCGCGTATCGGTTTTCAGGCGCGGCAGCCAGTGGTCGAGGAAGCCGCTGACCTGGGCCACGTAGTCGCGGACGTCCGGCTGCGCATCGAGGTATTCGGCCACGTCGCGGTCGCGCCCGGACAGCGGCCGCAGCCTCGGGTCCCAGTGCGGGTTGGGCAGCACGCGCGCGTCGAACACGAAGTCCGCGTCGGCCGGCACGCCGCGGCGGTAGGCGAACGATTCGAACAGCAGCGACAGCGAGGTGTCCAAGTCCAGGTTGAGGTCGGTGGTGACCCGGCGGCGAAGCTGGTGGACGTTGAGGTCGCTGGTGTCGATGGTCACGTCTGCCAGCGCGCGCAGCGGCTTGAGCACCTGGCGCTCGAGCGCGATCGCGTCGGCCAGCGCCAGGCCCAGGTGGCTGAGCGGGTGCCGGCGGCGGGTGTCGGCGTAGCGCTTGAGCAGGACCGCGTCGCTGGTGTCGAAGAACACCAGCTTGGGGTCCAGCCCCATCGCGCCGACTTCCGACAGCCATTCGGGCAGGCTGGCCAGGTCGCCGTGGCGGTTGCGCACGTCGATGCCGACCGCCAGCTTGCGCGGCGCGCTGTCGCCTTCGGTGACGCTGCGCACGAAGCTGCCCAGCAGTTCGGCCGGCAGGTTGTCGACGCAATAGAAGCCGAGGTCCTCGAAGGTCTTCAGCGCCACCGACTTGCCGCTGCCCGACAGCCCGCTGACGACCAGCAGGAGGGGCTTGCCGTCGTTTTCCGTCGCCTCGCTCATGGCGTCCCGCGCTCCAGGAAGTGGGAATGCCGGGCCATGAACGCCGCCGCCGGGTCGACGCCCTTCGCGCGCAGGATGTGCATGCGCGTGGCCGCCTCGGTCAGCACCGCCAGGTTGCGGCCCGGCATCACTTCCAGGGTGATCAGCGGTACGTCCAGGTCCAGTACGCGGCGCTGGCCGAGGTCGCCGGTCAGGCGCTCCATGCCGTCGCCGCTGGCCGGTTGCGGTTCCAGTTGCGGCCGCGTGAGGTGGACGACCAGGCGCAGGTACTTGTTCCGCTTCACCGCGGTGTCGCCGAACATCTCGCGGATGTTGAGCACGCCCAGGCCGCGCAGCTCCAGCAGGTCCTGCAGCAATTCAGGGCAGGTGCCGTCGAGTACGTCCGGCGCGATCTGGGTGAACTCCGGCGCGTCGTCGGCGACCAGGCGGTGGCCGCGCGAGAGCAGCTCGAGCGCCAGTTCGCTCTTGCCCGAGCCGGACTCCCCGGTGATCAACACGCCGATCGAATAGATCTCCATGAACACCCCGTGCAGGGTCACCCGCGGCGCCAGCTTGCGCGCCAGGTGGTACTGCAGGTGGTTGAGCAGTTCATGGCCGCGGCGCGGCGAACCCCACAGCGGCGTGCCCGATTCCTCGGCCGCTTCCACCAGGTCGTCGGGGCAGCGCTGGTCCTTGCTGATCACCATCGCCAGCGGCCGGTAGCGCATCAGCCGCTCGATGATTTCCCAGCGCTGGCGCGAGTCGAGCGAGTCCAGCCAGGACAGCTCCTCGGTGCCGAGGATCTGCACCTTGTTCGGATAGATGGTGTTGAGGTAGCCGGCCAGCGACGGCCGGCGGGCCACCGTGTCGACCGCCTCGAGCACCCGCGATTCGCCCTGCTGGCCGCCGATCCAGTGCAGCCCCAGGCGCTCGCGCATCTGTTCGAACAGGTCGGCGGCTGTGATGCTGGCGTTCATCACGGCCTGACCGTCATCGTCGGCAGCGGCTTGCCGAACAACCGGCTGCGCAGCGCATCGAGGTCGGGGGCATCGCGCAGCGCGTCGCGGAAACCGTCGCTGGAGAAGCGTTCGGCCAGTTCCGACAGGATCTCCAGGTACTGCTGCGACGAGTGCTCCGGCACGCTCATCGCGAACACCAGGTCGACCGGCGCATGGTCGCGGGCGCCGAAATCGATCGGGTGTTCGAGCCTCAGGAACGCGCCACGCGCGGTGGAAAAGGCGTTGCTGCGGGCGTGCGGGATGGCCACGCCATGGCCGATCGCGGTGCTGCCCAGCGATTCTCGCTCGCGCAGCGCGGCGCCGATGGCGGCGGTCATGGCCGGCGAGGCGTCCGTGAGCAGGCGCGCGGCGGCGTCGAGGACCCGGTCGCGGTCGCCCGGTTCGGTCAGCATCACGATGCGCTCGGCGGTGAGCAGGTCGGCAAGCGGCATGGGACCGGACCGGGCGGATGGGTCAGGTGAATTCGCCGCTGCGCGCGATGCTCTCGCCGCGGCGGTAGTTGTCCACCATCTTCTGCTTGTGCTTGAGCAGCAGCCGGTCGAGCTTGTCGGCCAGCAGGTCGATCGCTGCGTACATGTCGACGGCGCTGGCGTCGGCGTGGAGGATCTGGCCGGAGAGGTTGATCGTCGCCTCCGCGCGGTGGTTGGGCTTGTCGAGGCCGAGCTGGGTGCGGATCTCGAAGGGCTGATCGAAATGCCGCGACAGGCGCTCGAACTTGCTCTCGACATAGTCGCGCAGGGCCGCGGTCACCTTGATCTCATGGCCGTGGATATCGATACGCATTCGCCACCTCCTGGATTTTCCGGCGGATCGTGCCGGGTACCCCAGCATCGCCCGAACGATGCATTCAAGGGATAAAAACAGGTTAACCCAGCGTGCCGGCGGCGGGAAGGTTCAGGCTGCGCCCCGCGGCGCTCAGGCGACCCGGATGCGCTCGTGCGAGGAGGGGATGTTGAGCAGTTCGCGGTACTTGGCCACCGTGCGCCGCGCCACCGGGACGCCCGCGGTCTTCAGGGTCTCGGCCAGGCGCGCGTCCGACAGCGGCTTGCGCGGGTTTTCGGCCTCGATCAGGCGCTTGATCATTTCCTGGATGGCGATGCTCGACGCCTCGCCGCCGCCCTCGGTGCCGATGCCCGAGGCGAAGAAGGCGCGCAGCGGGATCGTCCCGCGCGGCGTGCGCACGTATTTGCGCGAGATCGCGCGGGAGATCGTCGATTCGTGCAGCCCGACCTCGGCCGCCACCTCGCGCAGGGTCAGCGGACGCAGGGCCTGGGGGCCGAACTCCAGGAACCCGGACTGCTGCCGGACCAGGCACTGCACCACCTTGAGCAGGGTTTCGCCGCGCTGGGCCAGGTTCTTGAGCAGCCAGCGCGCCTCCTGCAGGCGGCCGCGCAGGTAGCCGGCGTCGCTGGCGCCGGCGTGCCCGATCATCTGCTCGTAGCCGCGGTGGATGGTCAGCCGCGGCAGGCGCTCGTTGGCCAGCGCCACGCGCCACATGCCCTGCTGGCGCGTGATCACGCAGTCGGGCGTGACGTAGGTGTTGGCCGGCAGGTCGCCGATCTGCGCGCCGGGGCGCGGGTCGAGCGAGCGCAGCAGCGCCAGTGCCTGTTCGGCCTGCTCCAGGTCGCAGCCGAGCTCGGTGGCGACGCCTTCGATGCCGATCCTGGGCAGCCGGTCGATGTGGTCGACGGCGATGCGCCGCGCCAGCGTGCGCCCGGGGGTGTCGTCGGGCAGGTTGTCGAGCTGCAGCACCAGGCATTCGCCCAGGTCGCGCGCGCCCACGCCGACCGGGTCCAGGCGCTGGACCTGGTGCAGCACGGGCAGCACCTCGTCCGCGGTGCACTGGATCTCCGGCAGCAGCGATTGGGCGATCGCATCGAGCGGTTCGCGCAGGTAGCCGTCGTCGTCGATCGCGTCGATCAGCATCAGGCCGATGCGGCGGTCGCGCTCGGACATCTGGGTCAGGTGCAGCTGCCACGACAGGTGGTCCTGGAGGGAGTCGGTCTGCACCATGCGCTCGGCGGCATCGCCGTCGTCGTCGCCGCTCCAGCCGCGCGACTCCTGCCACGCCTCGCCGGCGGGGTTCCAGTCGTCTTCGCGGAATTCGGCGTCCTTCGCGTCGCCCTCGCCGGCGTCCTTCGCCTCGCCGCTGCCGTCGGTCACCTGCAGCGGCTCGGATTCGTCCCAGTCCAGCAGCGGGTTGCTCTCGACCGCGTCGTTGATCTCGGCCTCGAGCTCCAGCGCCGAAAGCTGCAGCAGGTGCAGCGCCTGGCGCAGCTGCGGCGTCAGGACGAGCTGTTGGCCCAGCGATGTCTGGAGGCGTGGTTTCATCTTCCCCTGCAGCGCTCCCCGCGCGACCGTGGCAAAACGGCGTACGGCTACAGGCGGAACGAATCCCCCAGGTAGACGCGACGCACGTCCGGATTGGCCAGCAGCGCGTCCGGAGCCCCCTGCGCGAGCACGCCGCCTTCACTGAGGATATACGCCCGGTCGCAAATGCCCAAGGTCTCGCGGACGTTGTGGTCGGTGATCAGCACGCCGATGCCGCGGTTCTTGAGGTGGCGGACGATGCGCTGGATCTCGCCGACCGAAATCGGGTCGACGCCGGCGAAGGGCTCGTCGAGCAGCATCAGGCGCGGATTGGCGGCCAGGGCGCGGGCGATCTCGACCCGGCGCCGCTCGCCGCCGGACAGGCTGGCGCCGATCTGCTCGGACACGTGGCCGACCTGCAGTTCGTCCATCAGGCTGGCCAGTTCGCTCTCGCGCGCGTTGCGGTCGAGGTCTTCGCGCAGCTCCAGCACCAGGCGGATGTTGTCGGCGACGCTGAGCTTGCGGAACACCGACGGCTCCTGCGGCAGGTAGCCGACGCCCAGGCGGGCGCGGGTGTACATCGGCTCGGCGGTGATGTCGCGGCCGTCGAGCACGATCTCGCCGGCGTCGGCCGGGACCAGGCCGACGATCATGTAGAAGCAGGTGGTCTTGCCGGCGCCGTTCGGGCCGAGCAGGCCGACGACCTCGCCGGCATCGAGCGTCAGGCCGAAGTCGCGCACGACCTCGCGCGAGCGGTAGCGCTTGCGCAGTCCCTTGGCGACCAGCATTACTCGTCGTCCTGCTTCGGCGGTTCGGCGTCGCCGGCCTTGTTGTCGGCGCCGGCCGGGGCCTTGTTCTTGGGCTCGAAGGTCATGTTGACGCGCCCGCCGCCGGCCGCGGCGCCACTCTGCACCTGGCCGGTCGCCATGTTGTAGACGATGCGCTCGCCGGAGATGCTGCCGCGCCCGGGCTGCTTGACCACGGCGTTGCCGCTGAATACCACGGTGTCCCGGTTCTGGTCGTAGTCGATCTGCGCCGCGGTGGCATTCATCCAGCCGCCGTCGTCCATCTGCTGTTTCATCTTCACCGGCGAACCGGTGAGCTTGATCACCTGCTGGCCGCCGCCGCGGCGGACATCGGCCTTCGCCGACTGGATGTCGAGCGTGCCCTGGGTGATGTGGACGTTGCCGGACAGGATGCACGGCTTGGACTCGTCGACCGAACAGTCGGAGCTGTTGGCAGTGACGTTCATGCGCTGGTTGCGATCCGAGGACTTGGCCCAGGCCCCGCCCGCGACCACGCAAGCCAGTGCGGCGAGGAGCGGCAGCGTGCTAGCGGCGCGTCGGTTCATAGCTCATGTTGACCTTGGAAAGGAGTTCGATGCGGTTGGTGGCCAGGTCGGCCCGCATCCCGGTGCCCTGCATTGTAGAGGCGGGGCTGGTGACGGTCACCAGAACGGGCGATCTGGCTTCGTCCTTGTCGGGGAATACGTTCAGTTGTTCGGTCTTCATCACGGTCGGGCGCGGGTCCGACGGCGGACTGGTGGCCTCCACGTCGCCGCGCAGGCGCACCTCGCTGTTGTCCGCGGCGACCCAGCCGGTCTTCGATCGCAGCTCCCAGCGCTCGCCTTCCGCATCGGGAATCAGGAACAGCGGCGTGGCGATCGACAGCGTCTTGTCGTCGGGGCTGCGGGTGAGCTCGGGCGCGCGCATGGTGAATGCTTCCTTGCCCTGCTTGTCGAGCGCGACCAGTTCGAAGTCGTGCAGCACGTAGTCCGGGCGCGCGGTGGCAGTGGTCGTGGCGGGCGGCTCGGCGCGCTGGCGCCAGGCCGACCAGCCGGTGACGATGGCCGCGGCGAGCAGGACGAGGGTCAGGACGCCGCGCCAGCTCATGGCGCGTCCACCGCGGCCAGCAGCGCGTCCACGTGACCCTGCGCCGACAGCAGCAGGTCGCACAGTTCACGCGCCGCGCCTTCACCGCCGCGCGCCGCGGTGCGCCAGTGCGCGCGTTCGAGCGTCCATGCGTGGGCGCTGGCCGGCGCGACCGCCAGGCCGACCGCGCGCATGATCCGGATGTCGGGCAGGTCATCGCCCATGAAGGACACCTGCTCCAGGCCGATGCCCAGTTCGGTCGCCAGGCCTTCGACGCAGGCGAGCTTGTCGCCGACGCCCACGCACGAACGCACGCCCAGGTCGCGCGCGCGGTGCGCGGCGGCGGCGCTGTTGCGCGCGGTGACGAAGGCGACCTCGATGCCGGACTTGCGCAGCAGTGCCAGGCCCTGTCCGTCGACCACGCTGAAGGCCTTGGCCTCGCGCCCGTCGGCGTCGAACCACAGCCGCCCGTCGGTCAGCGTGCCGTCGACGTCGAAGCACGCCAGGCGGATCTTCGCAGCGCGGTCGATGATGTCGGCGGGGATGTCCTGGTTCGGCATGCGGTTGGCTTCGTGTCCGTGTTCTGGTGTCGTGCGATGCGATGGCAGGGTTTGCCACGCGGTCCAAGCTGTTCGAATCCGGAGTCCCCGGCCTCCGGCCCTTAAACCACCCGCGCCCGCAACAGGTCGTGAATGTTCAGCGCGCCAACGACGCGGCGTTCGTCGTCGAGGACCGGCAGCATGGTGATCTTGCGGTCCTCCATGAGCCGCGCTGCCTCGCTCGCCAGCGCATCGGCTTCGATCGCGACCGGGGACCGCGTCATCACGTCGGCGATGCGCGCGCGATGCACGTCGATGGCCGGATCGGCCAGCGTGCGGCGCAGGTCGCCGTCGGTGTAGAGGCCGAGCAGGCGGCCGTCGCCGTCGACGATCGCGGTCATGCCCAGGCGCTTGCGGCTCATTTCCAGCAGCGCATCGGCCAGCGAGGCGTCGGCGGCAACGTGTGGCACTTCGTCGCCGGCGTGCATGACGTCGCGGATGTGCAGCAGCAGGCGCCGGCCCAGCGCACCGGCCGGATGCGAACGGGCGAAGTCGTCGGAGGTGAAGCCGCGCGCTTCCAGCAGCGCCACCGCCAGCGCGTCGCCCATCGCCATCGAGGCGGTGGTGCTGGAGGTCGGGGCCAGGTGCAGCGGGCAGGCTTCGGCCGGCACGCTCACGTCCAGGTGCACGTCGGCTTCGCGCGCCAGCGTCGATTGTTCGCGCCCGGTCATCGCCACCAGCGGGTTGCCCTGGCGCTTGAGTACCGGCAGCAGCATCAGGATCTCGTCGGATTCGCCGGAGTACGACAGCGCGAGCACCACGTCGGCGTCGGTGATCATGCCCAAGTCGCCGTGTCCGGCCTCGCCCGGATGCACGTAGAACGCCGGGGTGCCGGTGGAGGCGAAGGTGGCGGCGATCTTGCGCGCCACGTGCCCGGACTTGCCCATGCCGATGCAGACCACGCGGCCGCGGCAGGCGAGCAGCAGCCGGCAGGCGCGGGAGAAGTCGCCGTTGAGCCGGGCGCCGACCGCGTCCAGGCCGCGGGCCTCGGTGTCGAGGACGCGGCGGCCGCTGGCGGCCAGCGCTGCATCGTCGATGGAAGGTGTTGCGCTGTCGGCCATATCGAAGCCGGGGCCTTTCCGTTAGGCTAATCGGCTCATTTTATGCGCTTCGCGGCGCAAAAGCCCGTTTGGGCCAGCCGCGGCCGGCGACCTGCTCATGCAGGCTTCACGAGGATTTCCGCGTTGGACACCAATACCATCCAGCAACTGATCGAACAGGGCCTGCCCGGCGCGCGCGTCGCGGTGCGTGGCGACGACGGCGTGCACTTCGAGGCGCTGGTCGTCTCCGACGCCTTCCGGGGCAAGCTGCCGCTGGCCCGGCACAGGCTGGTCTACGCCACCCTCGGCGAGTTGATGGGCGGCGAGATCCATGCGCTGGCGCTGCGCACGTTGACTCCGGAAGAACATGCTCCCCAGCAAGGCGGGGCGGAAGGCTGATGCAGAAGATCATCGTCAGCGGCGGCATCGCGCTCGAAGGCGAGGTCGCCGTTTCGGGCGCCAAGAATGCCGTGCTGCCGATCCTGTGCGCGACCCTGCTGGCGGACGAGCCGGTCTCCATCGCCAACGTGCCTGACCTGCACGACGTCAAGACCACGCTGCGCCTGCTGGCCGAACTGGGCGCCGGGATCATCGTCGCGGACGGCGCCGACCTGCAGGTCGATCCGCGCACCGTGCGCAGCCACGTCGCGCCCTACGAACTGGTCAAGACCATGCGCGCCTCGGTGCTGGTGCTCGGCCCGCTGCTGGCCAGGTATGGCGCGGCGGAAGTCTCGCTGCCCGGCGGCTGCGCGATCGGCTCGCGCCCGGTCGACCTGCACATCAAGGCGCTCGAAGCGCTGGGCGCGCGGATCACCGTCGAGCACGGCTTCATCAAGGCCAGCGCGCCGCGCCTGCGCGGCGGCAAGGTGGCCTTCGACATCGTCAGCGTCGGCGCCACCGAAAACGTGCTGATGGCCGCGACCCTGGCCGAAGGCACCACGGTCATCGAGAACGCCGCGAAGGAACCTGAAATCGTCGACCTGGCCGATTGCCTGGTGGCGCTGGGCGCGGACATCGAAGGCGCTGGTACCGCGCGCATCGTCGTGCACGGCGTGGAGCGCCTGCACGGCGGCCGCCACCGCGTCGTCGCCGACCGCATCGAGACCGGCACCTTCCTCGTGGCCGCCGCGATGACCGGCGGCTGCGTCACCGCCACCCACGCGCGCCCCGGCACCCTCGACGCGGTGCTCGACAAGCTGGTCGAAGCCGGCGCCGACGTCGGCAGCCGCGGCGACAGCATCACCGTCGACATGCGCGGGCGCCGGCCGAAGGCGGTCGACATCGTCACCGCGCCGCATCCCGGCTTCCCCACCGACATGCAGGCGCAGTTCATGGCCATGAACTGCATCGCCGAAGGCGTCGGCGTGATCGACGAGACGATCTTCGAGAACCGCTTCATGCACGTGCAGGAACTGGTGCGCCTGGGCGCCGAGATCCACGTCGAAGGCAACCGCGCCACCGTGACCGGCGTGCCCACGCTCAGCGGCGCCCCGGTGATGGCGACCGACCTGCGTGCCTCGGCCTCGCTGATCCTCGCCGGCCTGGTCGCCGAGGGCGAGACCGTCATCGACCGCATCTACCACCTCGACCGCGGCTACGAGAACATCGAGCGCAAGCTGTCGGGGCTGGGCGCGAAGATCCGGCGCGTCGACTGATGCAACCCGCCGGCCGGCCACCGGGACTCCCGCTGCGGCGCAAGCTGCTGTTCGGCGCGCTCGCGCTGCTGGTCCTGTACTCGGGTTACGCGTGGTATGCCGGCCTGGCGTTCACGGCCGGGATCGAAACGCAGGACATGGACTGGAACGGCGACGGCCGCGTGTCAACGCAGGAAACGCTGCAGTCCTGGTACGCGGTCACCGTGCGCACCACGCAGGAGGGCGCACGCCGATGCCAGAGTTTCCACTGGCGCGGGCAGGAGGACGGGGAACCGATCCGCGTCGATTGCACGACGAGTTTCGAAAAAGCCGACTGAATCGACGACTGTAGGGTGGGTCTTGACCCGCCTGCGTCCGCGCGTGGAATGGCGGGTCAAGACCCGCCCTACGACGTTGAATCCGCTCCTGCTTCTGAATATCTGGACGCCACGGGCGCCCTTCGGGTTTGCGGTTTGGGCGGTTGGATCTTCAGGGGCTTGAGCAAGAGCTCCAACCGCCAACGCGCGCTGGCGTGCTACTGCACCGACTGGATCCGCAAATCGATCTCGTCCTTGCCATCCTTGCGCTGCAGGATGCGCGCAGGCACCGGGATCCCGTCGACGACCCAGGCGATGGTTTCCTTGTTGCCATCGCGGTTCGACACCTTGGTTGCCGTGTGTGTCTTGCCGCCGATGGTGATCTCGTCCTTGCCGGCGACCTTGTAGGTCATCGACTTGACCCGGCCGTCGTCGACCATGCGGTAGTCGAGCGGCTCGCCCGCCTGGACGTCGCGTGCGAGTTCGAGGTTGAGCAGCAGGGCGTCGACGTCGCCTGCCTGCAGCTTCACCGGGCCGGCGCGCTCGGGCTTGACGTCGCCGCTCCACGTGGCCACGCCCTTGTCCCAGTCGTAGGTCGCCTTCTTGTCGGTCTTCTTGATCAGCAGCAGCGACGAGTCCGTGCCCGAAAGTGGCCGCCACTCGCCGTCGTGGTCCTCGAAAACCGTGCTCTGGTCGAGCTTGATGGCGCCGCTGCCGATGCTCAGCGTGTACTTCCAGCGATCGTTGCCTTGCGATTCGAGCGTCATCTTGCCGGTGCCGTTCAGGCCCATGTAACTGGCCTGGTAGTTGGCGGTGAACGGTTCGACTGCGAGCGCGGGCGTGCTGGCGAACAGCAGCAGCGCGGCTGCGGACAGGAGGGGCTTGTTCATGCGGAAGGCCTTCATCATTGGGTTCCCCGGTATTCGATCAGTCGGAGGTCGATGCCATCACGGCCATCTTCGCGTTGCAGCATGCGCACCGGCGTGGGGACGCCGTTGACGACCCAGAAGATGGTCTCATCGTTGCCGCCGTTGACGCGTGAAACGCGCATCGCGCTGTAGCTCAGCCCGCCGACCTCGACCGTCTCGGTCTCGTCGGCCACCTGGTAGATGTGGTCGCGGACGCGGCCGCCGTCGACGAAGCGGTACTGCAGGCGCGCGCCGGGGCGTGCGTCGCGGATCACTGCCAGGTTGATCAGCAGGCCGCTCATGTCGCCGTCCTGCAGTGCGATGGGTTGGGTGCGTTCCTCCTTGATGCTGCCCTGCCACTGCGCGGTGTGCGTGTCCCAGTCGTAGACGCCGTTGACCTTCTTGCCCAGGAACAGGCCCTTGCGGACCGTGCTCTGGGTGAGCGGACGGAACTGCCCGCCGATGTCGTCGAACACGGTGCTCTGCTGGATGTTGAGCCCGAGGATGCCGGCAAAGCCGCGGTTGCCCTTGATGCCGAGGTCGACGCGCCACTGCGCCCCGCCGTTGTGCACGACCTTCATCGTCGCGTTGCCGGCAAGGTCGCCCTTGTTGTAGGCCTCGTAGGTGGCCACGAAGGGTTCCAGCTCGGGGCGCGGGGCTTGTTCCGGGGCGTCGTCCACGGCGGCGGGCTGCGCCGGCGCCGGCTGCGACGCGGGGGCGTCCTGGGCGTGGGCGGCCGGCCACGCGAGCGCGGCGAGCAGTGCGAGAAGGGGGAGCTTGTTCATCGGGGCGCCATCATGCAAAGCGTCGGTTGGCTGCCAGCTGAAGCGGCGGGCTCGCGACCCCGTCGACCTGAATGCCATCTTCAGCAAGCGCGATGCGGCCGGCGGCGAGCCAGCGCACGGTCTCCACCAGCAGCGGGTGCTCGCGTTCGAGCACCCGCGCGGCGAGGGTATCGGCGTCGTCGCCCGGAAGCACCGGCACGCGCGCCTGCGCGATCACCGGGCCGCCGTCGAGGTCGGCGGTGACGAAGTGCACGCTGGCGCCGTGTTCGGTTGCGGCAGCATCCAGCGCCTGCTGGTGGGTGTGCAGGCCCTTGAATTCCGGCAGCAGCGAGGGATGGATGTTGATGATCCTGCCGGGGCGGGCGTCGACCACCGCGGCGTCGATCAGGCGCATGTAGCCGGCGCAGACGATCAGGTCCGGTCGCGCTTCGTCCGCGGCCGCGAACAGGGCCGCGTCGAACTCCGCGCGGCTGGCGAACGCCTTCGGGGCAAGCGACCGCGCCGGGATGCCGGCATCGCGCGCGCGCTGCAGGGCGACGGCCTTCGAGCGGTCGGAGAACACGCCGACGATGTCGGCCTCTAGCGTGCCTTCGGCGATCGCGTCCATCAGCGCCTGCAGGTTGCTGCCGCGCCCGGAGGCAAGGACGGCAATGCGGTAGGGCGGCCGGGAATCGTGAGTCGGGAGTCGGGAGCCGGGCGAACGGTCAGCCGATGCGGACACGGTCACCACCGTCGGCCTTGACCACTTCACCGATGCGCCGGTGCGACAGCGCGAGCCGGTCGAGGTCGGACTCGACCGCGCCCACGGCCGCGGCCGGGACGACCAGCACGAAGCCGATGCCGCAGTTGAAGGTGCGCCACATCTCGGCATCCATCACCGCGCCCTCGCGCTGCAGCCAGTCGAACACGGGCGGCAGCACGATCGCGGAAGCTTCGATCTCCAGGCCCAGGCCGTCGGGGACGACGCGGATGATGTTCTCGGTCAGGCCGCCGCCGGTGACATGGGCCATGGCGTGGATCGAGGCGCCGTTGCCGCCGCGCAGCAGTTCCAGCACCGGCTTGACGTACAGCGCGGTGGGCGCCATCAGCGCGTCTTCGAGAAGCACGCCGCCGAGGTCCAGGTCGCCCGGTCGGCCAGCGCGATCGAAGATCCGGCGGATCAGCGAGTAGCCGTTCGAATGCGGGCCGCTGGAGGCGATGCCCAGCAGCACGTCGCCGGCTTCGACGCGGCCGCCGTCGCGCAGTTCGGATTTCTCCACCGCGCCGACGGTGAAGCCGGCCAGGTCGTACTCGCCGGCCGCGTACATGTCCGGCATCTCCGCAGTCTCGCCGCCGATCAGCGCGCAGCCGGCCAGCTCGCAGCCGCGCGCGATGCCGCCGACCACGGCGGCCGCGGTGTCGATGTCGAGCTTGCCCGTGGCGAAGTAGTCGAGGAAGAACAGCGGTTCGGCGCCCTGCACCAGCACGTCGTTGACGCACATGCCGACCAGGTCGATGCCGATCGTGTCGTGGCGGCCGAGCTGCTGGGCGAGCTTGAGCTTGGTGCCGACGCCGTCGGTGCCCGATACCAGCACCGGCTCGCGGTACTTGCCGGACAGGTCGAACAGCGCGCCGAACCCGCCCAGCCCGCCCATCACCTCGGGGCGGAAGCTGCGCTTGACCAGGGGCTTGATGCGTTCGACCAGTTCGTTGCCCGCGTCGATGTCGACGCCGGCCTCGCGATAGGTCATCGGAGCGGGTGCGGGAGGGGTCTGGCCGGTCACGACGACTCGCTGGGCGGGGAAAGCCGCGATTTTAGCAGTCGCGACGGCCTGGCAGCCTCGCAGGCGTTGGCCCGTTCAGGCCGGTACACCGCGACCGGGGGAATCCGCGGCGCGCCTTTGTGGCACCATTTCCGCTGGCGTGCAGGCAGGACCGAACGATGCAGCGAACAATCCGGAACCGGTGGGCATGGGCGACGGGCCTGTTGCTGGCGACGATGCTGGCGGCAACCGGCGCCCAGGCGCAGCGCGTCGAAGGCGACCGCGCCGTCGCGCGCGGCCTGTATGCGGCCGAGGTGCCGGTCAACAGCCAGAACGAGGCCGAGCGCAAGGCCGGTTTCTCGCGTGCGCTGGCCGAGGTGCTGGCGAAACTGTCCGGCGACCGCGGCGCGGCCGGCAAGCCGGGCGTCGGCCGCGAACTGCGCCGGGCCGCGGATTACGTCGACGGCTACGACTACCGCCAGGACGAAGGCGTGTCCGCCAGCGGTGCACCGAGCTACACCACCAAGCTGGTCGTGCGCTTCCGCGAGGACGACATCGACGCGCTCGCCTCGGCGCTGGGCCTGCCGGTGTGGCCGGCGCCACGGCCCAAGCCGGTGCTGTGGCTGGCGATCGACGACGGTTCCGGCCCGCGCCTGGTGGCGCTGGCGCAGAACAACGTCGCCCGCTCGGTGCTGCAGCGTGCAAAGCAGCGCGGCTACAGCCTGGGCCTGCCGTCGGGCAGCGCCGCCGAGCAGGCGGCCGTGGGCGCGATCTGGCGCGGCGACACTGCCGCCATCACGCGGCTGTCGTCGCGCTACAGCCCGCCGATGCAGCTGATCGGCAAGCTCTATCGCAACAAGGGCGGCTGGACCGCCGACTGGATCTTCGTCGACAACGGCCGCGTGCTGTCGAGGTGGAGCGACAGCGAGAGCGACGCGCGCCGGGCAATGGCCAGCGGCGCCGACGGCGCGGCCGACGCGCTGACCAAGCGCTACGCCAAGCGCAGCCCGGCCGGCCCGCCGGGCAAGTATCGCGTCACCTTTACCGGGATCAACGACGGCGCCGACTACGTGCGGCTGTCGGCGCTGCTGCAGGGCATGTCGGTGGTGCGCGGGATCACGCCGCTGAGCGCGACGCCGCAGGGGCTCGAGGTCGACCTCGAACTGCTCACCGGCCTGCCGGGCTTCCGCCGCATGGTCGACGAGGACGTGCTGCTGGAAGTGGGCGCGCCGGTCGAGGGCGACGAGACCGTGCCCGGTGAAGTGGTCGCGCCCGCCGTCTTCCAGCTGCTCTGAGCCCGCGGCCCATGGACGACACCGCCGTCAACGACATCGCCCGTTTCTTCAGGCGCCTGCAGTGGGCGCTGGTGGCGCTGGCAGTGCTCTGGCTGGTGTGGCTGATGGGGCCGGTGCTGACGCCGTTCGTCGTCGCCGCGCTGCTGGGCTGGCTCGGCGATCCGCTGGTCGACCGCCTGCAGCGCGCCGGCCGTTCGCGCAATACGGCGGTCGTGCTGGTATTCGCGCTGATGGCGCTGCTGCTGGCGCTGGCGCTGCTGATCCTCGTACCGACGTTGCAGCGGCAGATCGCCACCCTGGTGCACTCGCTGCCGAACTACCGCGACTGGTTCGTCGACACCGCGATCCCGTGGCTGGAGCAGCGCACCCGGCTGGATCTGTCGACCTGGCTCAACCCCGAGTACCTGATCGAGCAGCTGCGCGTGCACTGGGAGCGCGCAGGCGGGGTCGCCACCACGGCGCTGGGCTACCTGTCGCGCTCGGGCTTCGCGGTGTTCGCGATGGTCGCCAACGTCGTGCTGATCCCGGTGCTGACGTTCTTCTTCCTGCGCGACTGGGACGTGTTCGTCGAACGCGTCGCGTCGCTGGTGCCGCGCGACCACCTCGGCACCGCGTCGCGGCTCGCGAAGGAATCCAGCGACATGCTTGGCGGCTTCCTGCGCGGGCAGTTCACGGTGATGCTGATCCTGGGCGCGATGTATGGCTTCGGCCTGTGGGCGATCGGCATCGACCTGGGCCTGCTGATCGGCATCGTCGCCGGCCTGCTGACCTTCGTGCCCTACCTCGGGCCGGCCAGCGGCGTGATCTTCGGCGTGATTGCAGCGCTCGTGCAGCACGGCGACTGGAAGCACGTGGCCGGCGTGCTGGCGGTGTTCGGCATCGGCCAGGTGATCGAGAGCTACTGGCTCACGCCCAAGCTGGTCGGCGACCGTATCGGCCTGCATCCGGTCGCGGTGATCTTCGCGGTGCTGGCCGGCGGGCAGCTGTTCGGCTTCCTCGGCATGCTGCTGGCGCTGCCGGTGGCGGCGGTGGCCAACGTGCTGCTGCGCTACGCGCACGCGCGTTACACCCAGAGCCGGCTGTATGCCGGACAGTCCCCGGCGCCCGGCGTAGGCGCCGAACGTGTCAGCGGTGGCGGCATCATCGTCCCCGCCGACAGCGACGACGAAGGCGAAGGCAAGGCGTGAGCCGTCCGGGCGCCCCGGCGGCCGCGCAGCTGCCGCTGGCGCTGCGCTATCCGCCCGACCAGCGCCTGGACGGCTTCGTTGCCGCGCCGTCGGGGGCGCTGGCGCAGGTCGAGGCACTGGCGACCGGGCGTTCCGGCGACTGGTTGTACCTGTTCGGCGCGCCGGCCTCGGGCAAGACGCATCTTGCGCTTTCCGCCTGCGCGGCGGTCGAAGGCGACGGGCGCCGCAGCGCCTACCTGCCGCTCGCGGCCGCGGCGGGACGGCTGCGCGAGGCGCTCGATGCGCTGCACGACAACCCCTTCATCGCACTCGACGGACTGGACGCCATCGCCGGCGGCCGCGAGGACGAGCACGCGCTGTTCGATTTCCACAACCGCGCGCGCGATGCCGGCATCGCGGTGCTCTACACCGCTCGCGTCGCGCCCGATGCCTTGCCGCTGGCACTTCCTGACCTGCGCTCGAGGCTGTCGCAGTGCACGCGTATCGCGCTGTCGCCGCTGGACGACGATGGCCGCCGCGAAGTGCTGCGGCTGCGCGCGCGCCGTCGCGGGCTGGCGATCGACGAAGCCGCGATCGACTGGCTGCTGCGCCGGGTCGATCGCGACCTGTCGAGCCTGGCCAGGCTGCTTGACCAGCTCGATCGCGCTTCGCTGGCCGAGCAGCGGCGGATCACGGTGCCGTTCCTGCGCCAGGTGCTGGGTGGCGACGCGAACCAGGGCGCGCCGTAGCACGGCGCCGGTCGTCGCGCCGCTCCGCCGCGCCTGCGCAAGGACGTTCTTCGCGAAGCGAGGCAACTGCTCCGGAGTCGATCAGGGTTCCGCTGCGGGCTCAGGCTCCGGCGAGGTTTCGTCGACGTTCGGCGCGATGTTCTGGAGCTCGCCGACATCGACGTGGCCGCGCTTCGGCGAGCCCCATTCGGCGTCCTGGGCGGTGAAGTATTCGGCCGGATTCCAGAACCGCGGCGCGTAGTACTCCTCCGGCGAGATCGTGATCCCGGTGCCGGCCAGCGGCCCGGTCATCGGGATGATCTTCAGTCCGCCACCGACGAAGCCGGCATGGCTGCCCGTGGTCTCGCGCCTGGCCTGGCGCAGGACCTTCGCCAGCCGCGGCTTGGCGGCGTCGTCGCCGTACTCGGCCAGCAGCTGCTGGCCGCGCTCGATCGCGTTGCGGCGCTGGTCTGCGTCGAGCAGCTGCCAGTAGCGCTCACGCTTGATCACGAAATTGGGATACATGCGCTCGGCGGCCAGGTCCATCCAGGCGTAGCCGAGTTCGCGGTCCTGCGGAACGCCCATGCCCTTCCAGTACATCTCGGCGATCATCGCCTGCGAGGGCTTGTCGGCGTAGCGCGCGGCGCGCAGGAACTGGTCCATCGCGATATCGTACTCCTTGCGGTTGTAGGAGTACGAGGCTTCGCGCCGCCAGCGGATGTCGGGGTGCGCGGTCAGGAATCCCGAGGTCAGCATTTCCGGGGGGATGCCGGGTTCGCCGATGTAGTTGCCGGCGACGGCGCGGTCGGGCGGCGGCTGCGCCGTCAGTACGCGGGTCTGGGTTGCCTGCGCTGCCACGGCGAACGCAGGCATGCAAAGCAGGAAGGGCAGTATCGCCGCGGCCAGCGCGGAACGGCGCGTGGCCCCGCGGATGATTGCCAGGCTGGGATTGCCGGTGCCCGGATCATTGTCCATTCGATGCTCCGTCCGTGAGGTTGTCGGCTACGGTGGCTGCATCTTTCGTCGCGGGCTGCATGCTGCGCCAGTATCGTTCGTCATAGTAATCAGCGCCTGACAGCGAAGCGCCACGGGTATCGCCGTTGCCATCGGTCGCTGTGACTTCCAGCATCCCCGCATAGCCGAGCCTGCTGCCGGTGGCCTGGTGACGCGCCAGGCGAATGCTGCGCTGCAGTCGCGGCAGCGCTGCGGCGTCGCCGTACTCGGCGCGCAATTCGCGCGCGCAAGCCTTGGCGTCCGCGCGCTGGTCAGCATCGAGTTGTCGCCAGTAACTGTCACGCAGCCGGGTGTAGGTGCGGTCGCCGCGCTCGGCGGCGACGGCCATCCAGGCGAATGCCAGCAGGGGGTCGCGCGCCGCGCCGGAGCCGTCGTGGTGCATGTGCGCGAGGACCGACTGCGATTGCTTGTCGCCATGGCGTGCGGCACGCCGGAAGCTCAAGTAGGCCTGCTTGTTGCGACCTTCGGCCCGGGCGCGTTCACCGATGATCCGCCAGCGGACGTCCGGTCGCGCGGCGAGCAGGCCCTGGGTCTGGGTGGCGAGCACTTCGCTGGTCGTATCGCGCAGCACCATCCGGCCTTCCACCGGCTTTTCCGGCGTGCTGAACGTAGCAGTCGGTTTGCGCTCGGTCGGTTCCTGGGGCACGGCCTGCGCGGTCCATGGCAACGATGCAAGCACGGCCAGGACGATCGGGGCGATGGTGGTTTTCATGCATGCTCTCCCTGCGATGGTTTGACCAATGGTTTCCGGCCGTACGCAATGTTTCGCTTCTGCTGTGCTATCCGGCCGGGTCGGAGTGGTTGTCGCGGCGTCCGTGGTCGGGTTCCGGGGCGTCGTCGACCTGCTGGACGTCGCCGACGTCCACGTGGCCGGTCTTGTCGGGCGCGTGCCACATCTTGTCCTGCCATTCGAAGTATCGGTTCGTGCGCCAGTACTCGGGCTTGTAATACAGTTCGGCGGTAATTGTCTGCCCGGCAAGGGGACCGGTGAAGGGCCGGACAGTCAGGCCGGGACGGATGAAGCCAAGCCGGCTTCCCGTGACCTGGTGGTTCGCGATCCGAAGCTTCCGTTCCATCCGTGGCTTGGCGTCGTCGTCGCCATACTGGGCAAGCAGCGGCTGGCCGCGATCGATCGCGTTGCGACGCTGCTGCGCGTCCAGGCGCTCCCAGTAGCGCTCGCGCAGGATCACGAAGTTGGGGTACATCCGCTCGGCGGCCAGGTCCATCCAGGCGTAGCCGAGCTCGCGGTCGCGCGGCACGCCGATGCCCTTCCAGTACATCTCCGCGATCATCGCCTGCGAAGGCTTGTCCGCGTAACGTGCAGCGCGCAGGAACTGGTCCATCGCGATGTCGTACTCCTCGCGGTTGTAGGAGTACAGGGCCTCGCGCCGCCAGCGCATGTCGGGATGGGACGACAGGAAGCCTTCGGTCAGGATGCCCGGTTCGATGCCGGGCACGCTCATGTAGTTGCCGATCACCTCGCGCTCGATCGGCGGTTGCAGTGTCAGCACGCGCGGTGCGTGGCCATCGTCACGTGCCGAAGCCGGGCCTGGCAGCAGCAGCGACAAGGCAACGGCAAGGCCGGATGCGATCAGTGATGTTCGTGTCATTTCGTCACCCTCCCCTTGTTCGAGAATCCTTCCGCGCGGCCGGCGTCACCGGCAGGTGGAGGCGCGCTGCTCCCACACCACCGGCTCCCAGTACTCGTTGTCGCGGATGCTGGCGTAGTCCAGCCGATCCTTGCGCAGGCGCACGCCGATGCGGTACTCGGTGTCCGGCTTGATGTCGACTATCAGCGGCTTGAGGACGCGAGCCATCATGCGTTTCTGGGTCCGGATCCGATACCGGTTCTGCATCATGCTCAGCCGATATCCGGGGATCTGCTCGCCGATCGTCAAAACGTGCTGCCCGCTCGCCACGCGCACGCGGTTGATGCCCCCCAGCGGCGTGCTGCGCCCGTCGACCTGGGTGATCTGTGCGTTGAATAAACCCTTGCTGCGGGGCGGCAGCGAGGAATCGGACACGTATCCGCAGCCGGCCACCGTGCCCGCAGCCGCTTCACCGACGGTGAGCTGGTACGCGGGGACGGCGACGACATCCGCCTGGCCGTCGAGCTCGACGCGCGACTTGCCGCGCGCCGCGACCAGCCGCACGGCGCCGTTGCCGTCGCGCACCGCATCGCGCAGCACGCCGGCGGGCGCGGCGTCGCCGTCGAGGCGCCGGTCGTTGATCGCCACCAGCCTGTCGCCGGTCTTCAGTCCCATCCGCGCGGCCGCGCCGTCGGGCGTGATGGCGAGCACTTCGATCCCGCGCGGGTCGGGTTTGCGCACGTCCACCACCGCGCCCAGTTCGTAGCGCACCTGCGCGGGGCGGGCGATCGTGAGCGGCTGGTCGAAGCTGCCCAGCGCGCCGCGTTCGGCCAGGTTCAGCAGCGCGGCGTCCACTTCCGCTTCGACCCCGTCGTCGGTCTGGGCGGCGGCAGGCAGGATGCCGGAGAAGGCAAGGCAGGCGAGGAGCATGGGAATGCGGGAAATGGACATCGGGTGATCCTCGGGTCAGATGCGCAGGCCGCGGGGCTGCGGGTTCCTGGAAGTGCCGTCATTGCCGGCGAGCAGGCGCTGGCGCTGCGCCCAGAGCGGTTCGAGTTCGTCGTCGGGGGCGTTGCGGGCATAGCCGGCCTGCAGGGCACGGTCGATTGCACGCAGTTCGACTTCCACGGCGGCCGGGACCTGCGTGGCGGGGGCCGTAGCCACCATCGGCCGTGCAGTCCGTGGTGCATCGGGCGCGGGCGACCGCATCAGCGGCGACAGCGCGGCCACGACGGCTACCGCCAGCGTCGTCGCGGCGATGCTGATGCGCCGCCGCCGCATGCGGCCGCGCGCGCCGTTGACGCGCTGCCACAGGCCGGCGGGCAGTGGTGCGTCCGGCAGCTGCCGGAGGTGGTCTTGCAACAGGTCGTCAGGGGTCGTCATGGGAGTGTGGTTCGTCCAGTGGTTCATCCAGTTCGAGTCGCAGCCGCGACAGGCCGCGCGAGACGATCGACTTCGACCAGCTCTCGCTGCGACCGAAGCGCCGGCCCAGCTCCGGATGCGACCAGCCCTCCATCGCATGCAGCCATATCACGGTACGTTCCACGGGCGTCAACCGTCGCAGCAGGCCGATCGATTCGGCGTGGAGCGCGGGTTCCGGCCCGTTCGCGGGCTGCGCCTCGTCGTCGTCGAGGGCGACCAGGCGCTTGTCGCGGCGGAGCCGGTCGATCGCGGCGTTGGCCGCGACGCGCTTGAGCCAGGGCCGCAGCGGGGTGCCGGGACGCAGGCCGCCGAGGAACTGCAGCATCTTCAGGAAGCATTCCTGGGTGATGTCCTCGGCGGTCGCGTGGTTGCCGGTCAGGCGCAGTGCGAGCGAGTGGATCGCGCGCGCGTGGCGACGATAGATCTCGGCGAACGCCGCTTCCTGCCCTCTCCGCGCGCGGCGGACCAGCTGTGTCTCGTCGTCCCTGTCGTCGATATCGGGCATTGCATCAAGGTACGCACCGGAGCTGGAAACCGTCGCAGCCGGTGGCGGACGATCGTGCAATTGCCGATCAGGCCAGCGTCGCGTCGAGCATCGCCAGCCGCTGCGGCGTGCCGACGTCCGTCCAGCGGCCGCGATGGTGTTCGCCGCTGACGCGCGACCGATCCATCGCGGCGCGCAGCAGCGGTGCGAGCCTGAACCTCGGCGGCGTCGATCCTGCGCCGGGCGCGTCGCCGATCACGTCGCGCCAGTTTGCGAGCAGCGACGGGCGATAGACGCCGATGCCGGCGAACGTCAGGCGCGGCTCGCCTTCGGCGGCGACCTGGCCGTCGGCGTCGAGCAGGAAATCGCCGCAGGGGTGATGCGCCGGGTTGTCGACGAGCACCAGGTGTGCGTCGCCGACCGGTTCGCGCGGCAGGCGGGCGAAGTCGTGGTCGGTCCAGATGTCGCCGTTGACGGCGATGAACGGTTCGTCGCCGTCACCGTCGCGCAGCAGCTGCAGCGCACGATGCATGCCGCCGCCGGTTTCCAGCGGCACCGGGCCTTCGTCCGAATAGCGGATGCGCAGTCCCCAGCGCTCACCATCGCCGAGCACCTGCGGGAACTGCCCGGCCAGCCAGGACACGTTGACCACTACCTCGCGCACGCCGAGCGCGGCGAGCTTTTCCAGGTGCCAGGCGATCAGCGGCTTGCCGCCGGCGACCAGCAGCGGCTTGGGCGTGGTGTCGGTCAGCGGGCGCATGCGTTCGCCGAGGCCCGCGGCGAAGATCAGCGCCTTCATGATGCGGCCAGCGCCTGCATCGCGGGTTTCACGTGCCGTTCGAGCAGTTCGGCCAGCGGCTGCAGCTGCGGGTGCCGGGGCAGTACCTCGTCCAGGTAGCCGATGAAGCGCGGTGCGTCGGCCAGGTAGCGCGACTTGCCGTCGCGATGGTGCAGGCGGGCGAAGATGCCGAGGATCTTGAGGTGGCGCTGCACGCCCATCCAGTCGGCGTCGCGCAGGAAGACGTCGAGCGGCGGGACGGGCAATCCGGCATCCGATGCGCGCGCGTGGTAATCGCGCAGCCAGCCGTCGACGCGCGCCAGTGGCCAGTCGAGGAAGGCGTCCTTGAACAGGCTGACCGGATCGTAGGCGATCGGCCCGCGCACGCAGTCCTGGAAATCGAGCACGGCCGGACCCGGCGTCGTGGGCATCAGGTTGCGCGGCATGAAGTCGCGGTGTACTAGCACTCGCGGCTGCGCGAGCGCGTTGTCCATCAGCCGGCGCTGCGCGAGTTCGAGCCGGTCGAGGATGTCGCAGTCAAGCTGCAGGCCCAGGTGGCGGCGCAGGAACCACTGCTCGAACAGGCCGGCGTCACGCTGCAGCAGGGCTTCGTCGAATGCGCCCATGTCGTCCGGCGGCGCGATTGCCTGCAGGCTCAGCAGTTGCCCGATCGCGGCGTCGAAGTGCGCGTCGGCATTGTCCGCGTCGATGACCTGGGCCAGGGTCGGGCCGCCGAGGTCTTCGAGCAGCAGGAATCCCTGTTCGAGGTCGCGTGCCAGCACCTGCGGCACGCGCACGCCGCCGGCTTCGAGCAGGTCGCGTACGCGCAGCCACGGACGCAGGTCCTCGAGCCCGGGCGGCGCGTCCATGACGATGCACGAGGGCGCGGCGCACGTGGTGCGCCAGTAGCTGCGGAAACCGGCGTCGACGGACGCGCGCTGCAGGCCCATGCCCGGATGGCCGCTGGCGGCGCGCGCCCAGTCGAGTCTTTGCGTCTCGCGTGGCGGGGGTGCGGCGGGCAGGGGCATCCGGTCTCCTGGCAACGGAAGCATTCGGGGGCACAGGGTAAACTGCCCGCATCCGTTTTCGATGGAATCAATGATGTCCGGACAAGATCTTCGGCTCCTGCCCGTCCTGCTGTCGGGCGGCTCCGGCACCCGCCTGTGGCCACTGTCGCGCGAGGCCTATCCCAAGCAGTTCCTGCCGCTGGCCGGCGAACACACCATGCTGCAGGACACCTGGCAGCGGGTCGCTGGACTGGCCGCGGGCGCGGCGCCGATCGTGGTCGCCAACGAGGAGCACCGCTTCCTCGCCGCCGAACAGCTGCGCCAGGTGGGCGTGGAGCACGCGGCGATCCTGCTCGAGCCGGTCGGTCGCAACACGGCGCCGGCGATCGCGGCCGCCGCGCTGCAGGCCTCCGCCCAGGGCGAAGACCCGCTGCTGCTGGTGTTGCCATCGGACCATGTCGTGCGCGATGCATCGGCGTTTCGCGAAGCGGTGCGTGCCGCCGCGCCGGCGGCCGGGGAGGGCGCGCTGGTGACCTTCGGCATCGTGCCCGAGTCGGCGGAAACCGGCTTCGGCTACATCCAGTCCGAAGCCGTCCAATCGGGCGACACCGCCGGCGTGCGCCGCGTGCTGCGCTTCGTCGAGAAGCCCGATGCGGCCACCGCGCAGCAGTATCTCGACGCCGGCGGCTATTACTGGAACAGCGGCATGTTCATGTTCCGTGCCTCGCGCTACCTGGCCGAACTCGAACGCTTCCGCCCCGACATCCTCGCCGCCGTGCGCGCCGCCTTCGATGCCGCGCAGCGCGACGGCGACTTCATCCGCCTCGACAAGGCCGCGTTCGCCGCCAGCCCGTCGGATTCGATCGACTACGCGGTGATGGAGAAGACCGATCGCGCGATGGTGCTGCCGGTCGACATCGGCTGGAACGACGTCGGCTCGTGGTCGGCGCTGTGGGACGTCAGCGAGCAGGACGGCGACGGCAACGCCCGCCACGGCGACGTGATCGCGGTCGACAGCCACAACAGTTACGCCTACGCGCGGCGGCTGGTGGCGCTGGTGGGCGTGGACGACCTGGTGGTGGTCGAGACCGACGACGCGGTACTGGTCGCGCGCAAGGACCGGGTGCAGCAGGTCAAGGACGTCGTCGCCAGGCTCAAGGCCGAGCAGCGCAGCCACGCGGTGCTGCACCGCGAGGTGCACCGGCCCTGGGGCAGCTACGACTCGGTCGACCAGGACGACGGCTTCCAGGTCAAGCGGATCAAGGTCAAGCCCGGCGCGCGCCTGTCGCTGCAGTCGCACAAGCATCGCGCCGAGCACTGGATCGTGGTCCGCGGCACGGCGCGGGTGACGCGCGACAACGACGTGTTCGACCTGCACGCCAACCAGTCGACCTACATCCCGCTGGGCGCGAAGCACAGGCTGGAAAACCCCGGCACGCAGATGCTGGAGCTGATCGAAGTGCAGTCCGGCGACTACCTGGGCGAGGACGACATCGTCCGTTACGAGGACGTGTACGGGCGCTCGTAGGATTCAGGCGCGAGCTTCCAGCTCCCTCCCCTGCGAAGGCAGGGGGTGAGGAGGGCCGCTTGCGAACCACCGGTTCGCGGCCCGACGAACGCCATCGAGCTGTGCTCGATGGCCGGACGGGTTGGGGAGGGGTGCCTTCTGGATCAGCTCGAACCGTGGCCACCCCCTTCCAGCCTCCCCCTGCCTTCGCAGGGGGAGGGGCCAAGGCAAGGCTCGCGGCTGAACCTGCTCCCACGAAGGTGTAGCAAAAAGCCGGGCATTGCCCGGCTTTTTGTTTCCCACTGCGGCTCAGCGCGGCGGCAGCGTGGTGCGCTTGCGCCGGAACACGCTGACGACGAGCAGGATCACGATCGCACCGATCAGGGCACCGATGAAGCCGGCCGCTTCGCCGGCCTCGTAGAAGCCGGTCGCCTGCCCGACCCAGCCCGCCAGCAGCGCGCCGGCGATGCCCAGCAGCGTCGTCAGGATGATGCCCATGCTGTCCTTGCCGGGTTTGAGCAGGCGCGCCAGCACGCCGACGATGAATCCGATCAGGATGATGTAGAGCCAGTTGCTGCTGTCGAACAGACCTTCCATTCCATGCCCCTTTCTGGTGGAGGATGGAGCCGGAGCTTAACAGGCATGCCTCCGGCAGCCAGTGCCGATCGTCAGCAGCAGCCGTGGTCGCCGTGGCGATCGCCGCTGTCGGCGGCGACGGCGCTGCCGCTGGTTTCGCCGCGCAGGCTGGCCGCGTGGTGCTCGGCGATCACCCTCGCAACCGAAGCGGTGACCTTCTTGCCCATCGGGATGTGCAGGAACTCGTTGGGCCCGTGCGCGTTGGAGTGCGGGCCGAGCACGCCGGTGATCATGAACTGCGCGCCCGGGAACTTCTCGCCGAGCATGCCCATGAACGGGATCGAGCCGCCTTCGCCCATGTACATCGCCGGCCGGCCGTAGAACTCCTGGCTGGCCGCGTCGATGGCCTTTTCCAGCCACGGCGACATCGCCGGCGCGTTCCAGCCGGTCGACGCCTTCTCCAGTTCCAGGCTGACCTGCGCGCCATTGGGCGGGTCGCGCAGCAGCACGTCCTTGAGTACGTCGCCGGCGACCTTGCCGTCCAGCGTCGGGGGCAGGCGCAGCGAAAGCTTGACCGCGGTATGCGGACGCAGCACGTTGCCGGCCGACGCCAGCGACGGCATGCCGTCGATGCCCGTCAACGACAGCGCCGGGCGCCAGGTGCGGTTGAGCACGAGTTCGTCGAGGTCGTCGGACATCGGCGTCATTCCCGGCAGGAACGGGAACTTGTCGTAGACCTCGGTGCCGAGCACTTCGGCGCACTTCTTCGCCTGCGCCAGGCGGTCGGCCGGGACCTCGGCCTGAAGGCCTTCGGGCAGGATGCGGCCGGTGTCGGGGTCCTCGATGCGCGAGAGCAGCTGCCGCAGCAGGCGGAAGCTCGACGGGACCACGCCGGAGGCGTCGCCGGAATGCACGCCTTCCTCCAGTACCTTGACGGTGAGGTTGCCGCCGGCCAGGCCGCGCAGCGAGGTGGTGCACCACAGCTGGTCGTAGTTGCCGCAGCCCGAGTCCAGGCACACCACCAGCGACGGCTTGCCGATGCGGTCGGCGAGGTGGTCGACGTAGGCCGGCAGGTCGTAGCTGCCCGACTCCTCGCAGGCCTCGATCAGCACCACGCAGCGCGCGTGCGGCGCGCCCTGGTCTTGCAGCGCCTGGACAGCGGCCAGCGAGCCGAAGATCGCGTAGCCGTCGTCGGCGCCGCCACGGCCGTACAACCTGTCGCCCTTGAGCACCGGCTTCCACGGGCCGAGGTCGTCGTCCCAGCCGGTCATTTCCGGCTGTTTGTCGAGGTGGCCGTACAGCAGCACGCAGTCGTCGCCTGTTTCCGCGCCCGAGGCGGGGATGTCGATGAAGATCAGCGGCGTGCGGCCTTCCAGGCGCACCACTTCGAGCACCATGCCCGGGATCGACTGGGCGCGGGCCCAAGCCTCCATCAGCTTGACCGCGTCCTCCATGTAGCCGTTCTTCACCCAGTCGGCGTCGAACATCGGCGACTTGTTGGGAATGCGGATGTACTCGACGAGTTGGGGAACGATCTCGTCGTCCCACTTTCCGGCGACGAAGGTTTCGATCTTGCTGGCATCCATGGAAAGGCCTCGCTGGAGTCAATGTCCCGATTCTACGCTCCCGGCCGTGTAGGAATTTTCCTACTCCGCGGTGGGGGGATTTCCTGCATCGAGACGGGGGATGCGGCGATAGGCAGGGCCAGTGCCGTCGGGGAGACTGTCTCCACCGGCGGAACAGGCCGCCGGGGAATGGAATCAACCTCTGCGAATCCACCACTACAAGGAGTTCTGCTATGACATCCATCAAGACCATCCTGACCTCGCTGCTGCTGTCGCTCGTGCTGGCCGGCGGCGCGCTGGCCGGGGAGCGGATCAACATCAACACCGCCGACGTGGACACCATCGACCGCGCCCTGGTCAACGTCGGCCCGGCCAAGGCCGAGGCGATCGTTGCGTACCGGAAAAAGCACGGTGCGTTCAAGAGCGCCGAGCAGCTGGCAATGGTCAAGGGCATCGGCCTGAAGACGGTCGAGAAGAACCGCGATCGCGTCACGTTCGGTGGTGAGAGGAAGGCCAAGCCGGTGAGCAAGTCGGGGGCAGGGGCGAACATGGGCGCCGCGAGCCGCTGAGGGATTGGTCGTCACCGGCCCCGCCACGGAAGGCGGGGACCGGCGGTCGGGAGCCGGAGGCTCCGCTGGAACGGGCATGACGCCCTACAGGGACGTTTTGCCACCCGGGCCGTACTGGACAGTGCGGCGCGGGTGGCTTTTTTTTGTTCTTCACCCATCTGAGGGGGGGCGGGCGACCGAGCGGTTGCTCATGCGGGCTCCGGTGGGTCGCCGTGTCCTGTCGGCCGGGGGCCGCTTCTCCCTCGGCAGGACATCCTGTCCTGACGAGGGCGCGCGCCATCCATGGCGCGCTTGTCGCGGCCCCCGGCCGACAGGACACGGCTCACCTTGACGTGACCTTCGTCGCTTCGGTTGAAGCCGCGTAGGTCGGGGTTACGTCCCCGACGGCTCTTGATCTTCGGTTGCTGATGAAGAAGCCATGACAGTGAATCGCCGGCGCGACGTCCCGACCGGGGGATGCGGACGCAGGCCGTGGATGGCCTGCGGCGGCGAGCCAGGCATGGATGAGCACGGGCTGCTTGCGCGCGCCCGTGCGAATATGCCCGGCGCGCTGCGCCGGTCTGGGGAGCCGCGCAGCTGCGGTCCTACCGAGCCGGGGAGCATGTCCCGGTCGGGACGCCGCTGCTTCAGGAGCCCGCGCACAGCTTTTCGCGCCGCCGCCGCGGGCGTGGAGGCCGGTATGGCTACACTGGCGGCATGTCCCGCGTCATCGCCGCCAACGAGTACCGCCGCGAGCGATGGCGCAATGGCTTGGGCTGGACCCGCGAGATCCACGCGCACCGCCCCGATCCCGCCGGCGACTGGGCCTGGCGGCTTTCGATTGCCGAGATCGAGCGCGATGCGCCGTTCTCCGCGTTTCCCGGCGTCGATCGCGAACTGGTCCTGCTGCGCGGCAACGGCCTGCGCCTGCGCTTCGACGACGGCGAGTCGCACCTGCTCGAACCGCCGCACGACCGCCTGCGCTTTGCCGGCGAGCGGCCGCTGACAGGCGAACTGGTCGACGGGCCCACGCACGACTTCAACCTGATGTGGCGCCGCGACGCGGTCACGGCCGAACTGCTGCATCGGCCGCTGGTCGGGCCGATGGTGTTCTTCGCCGAACCGGGGACGACGTGGGCGCTGCACCTGCTGGCGGGGGAGGCGCGGTTCGACGTGGCATCCGGGCTGCCGTTGATGCAGGCCGGGGATACCGCGCTCCTGGTGGAGCCGGAGCGGACGCGCTGCCTGCTCGATGGTGGGGGTGAGCTGCTGGTGGTGCGGCTGGATGTGCTTGCGGGTTGAGCTGCTGCGCCTGGTTGCTGCGGACCAGCGTCAATACACGTCGCGGCAGTAGCGTCCGTCGAGCAGCAGCTGTTCGACCCGCGCGTCGCCCAGCATTTCGCGCAGGGCGGCGTCCACGCCGGGCGCCATGCCCTGCAGGCTGCCGCAGACGAAGATCGCGGCGCCGTCATCGATCCATGCGCGCAGGGTGTCGGCGGCGTCGCGCAGGGCGTGCTGCACGTAGCGGCGTTGCGCGCCGTCGCGGGAGAAGGCGAGGTCGAGGCGTTCGAGGAAGCCTTCCGACTGCCAGCGTTCGATGTCGGCGTGGTAGTGGAAGTCGCGGTCGCGGTTGCGTTCGCCGAACAGCAGCCAGTTGCGGCTCGCGCCTGCCTGCACGCGCGCGGACAGGTGGGCGCGCAGGCCGGCGATGCCGGTGCCGTTGCCGACCAGGACCAGCGGCCGCTCCGGCGCCGGCGGGTGGAAGTTGGGGTTGGCGCGGATGCGCAGGTCGACGGTGGCGCCGGGGGCGGCGTGCTCGCACAGCCAGCCGCTGCCCAGGCCGCTGCGGCCGTCGGGGCGGCGCATGTGGCGCACCAGAAGCTGCAGCTTGCCCTCGTGCGGCATCGAGGCGATCGAGTACTCGCGGTGTGGCAGCGGCTTGAGCGCATCGGCCAGCGTCCGTGCATCGAGGCCGGCGACTTCGGCCGGGTCGGGCAGGTGCGCGCGCGACAGCGCTTCGGCGAGCGGGCGGGGCTTGCCGCCGAAGTCGACGATGCTGTCCGCCGCGAGACCGAGCACGGCGAGCAGCGCATCGACGGCATCGTTGGAATTGCGCGGGCCGATCTCGGCGATGTCACCGGCCTGCCATGCCGGGCGCGCCTGCGCGGGCGGGGCGAGGGTGAGGTCGAACACCGGCCCGCCGGCGCTGCCCGGATTGAGCTCGGCGCGCTCGCGCAGCTGCCACGGCTCGTAGGCCACTGGCGACCAGTCCGGCAGTTCCGGCGCCTGCGCGAGCAGGCCGAGGTGGTGCTGCCAGTGGCGCAGCGCGCCGGCGTCGCCGTTGTCGACTTCGACCAGGTCGAACAGCGGCTTCGCGCCGGCGCGGCGCAGCCACTGGTCGAGGCGATGGCCGAAGCCGCAGAAGTGGTCGTACTCGCGGTCGCCCAGCGCGAGCACGGCGAATTCCAGCGTCGGCAGCGCGGCGGGCGCCGCCAGCACGTCGCGGACGAAGGCCAGCGCGGGGTCGGGCGGGTCGCCTTCACCGGTGGTGCTGACCACGAACAGCGCGCGCGAGGTGGTCGCCAGCGTCGCCGCGTCGAGGTCGGCCAGCTCGCATAGCCGAACGCCGATGCCGGCGCCGGCAAGCGTGGCGGCGGTGCGTTCGGCGAGCTGCCCGGCGAAGCCGGTCTGGCTGGCCCAGGCAACCAGCAGCTGCGGTCCGCCGTTGGTGGCCTCGCGATCGCGACGCGGTCGCGAGCGCCACAGCAGCCAGCCGCTGGCGCCGACGTAGAACGCCACAGCAATCGCCGCCCACGCCCAGTGCGCGGGCAGCGGCGATGCCGGCCACCAGGCGTCGTCGTGCAGCGGCAGGAAGGCCAGCGCGAGTGCGAGCAGGCCAAGCAGGACCAGCCCGTTGCCGACGGTTGCGGGCGGCATGCGTCGCGCGGCGGTCGTGCTCGCGATCATGGTGCGAGCCGGGCGGCGAAGGCCGGGGTCATCCGGGTGCCGCCGGCCCCGGCTTCCGCGGCGACGAAGCGCGCGGCCAGTCCGTGCGCCTGCGCGAACGTGAAACCGTCTTCGACGCCCATCACCGTCAGCGCGGTGGCCCAGGCATCGGCGTGCATCGCGTCGTCCGCGATCACGGTCACCGCCGCCGGCGCATGTTCGACCGGCGCCCCGCTGCGCGGGTCCAGCGTGTGCGCGTAGCTGCGCCCGTCGCGTTCGAAGCGATGCCAGCGCACGCCGGACGTGGCCACCGCGAAACCGTCGAGCGACAGTACGCAAGGATCGGCGTCATCGGCTTCCGGGGACGTCTCGACCAGCACCCGCCACGACGTGTCGTCGGGCTTGCGGCCATAGCCGGCCAGTTCGCCGCCGACGTCGACCAGCGCGCCGGTGATGCCGTGATCGCGCAGGCGCGCGACGACCGCGTCCACGCCGTAACCCTTGGCGATCGCCGAAAGATCCAGCGCCACGTCGCCAGGCTGCAGCACCGCGGGTGGGTCGTCGCGCAGCGCTACCCTGCGCCAGCCGATGCGCACGCGCGCGGCTTCGATTTCGGCGTTGTCGGGGACGCGATGCCCGCGCGAGCCGGCGCCGAATCCCCACAGGTCGACCAGCGGCCCGATCGTCGGATCGTAGGCGCCGCCGCTGGCCTCGGCGATGTCCAGCGCGCAGCGCAGCACGTCGAAGAACGGCTGCGGCAGCGCCTGCCAGATGCCGGCTTCGGCGCGGTTGTAGCGGCTGATGTCCGAGTCCGCTTCCCAGGTGCTCATCTGCGCGACGACCCGGTCGAGCGTGGCCTGCACGGCGTCGTGCAGCGGTTGCAGCGACATGCGCGTGCCGGCGACCAGGCACACGCGCCAGCGCGTGCCCATGGTTTCGCCGTACAGCGCATGGACGGCGCGGTCGCCGGTGGCGGGGACGTGGTTCAAGTGCGGGACGGCCGATCGCGCCGTCGGCGATGCGACGGCGCGGCAGGCCCGGTTGTCGTTACTGCGGCAGCACTTCCAGCGTGGCGACGTAGCCCAGCCGGCGCTGCGTGGCCTGCGGCATCGACACCTTGTCGTCGCGGGTCGAGGTTTCCAGCCAGTACATGCCGGCTTCCGGCCAGGTCACGTTGAACTGGCCGTTGGCGTCGGTGGTGGCGATGATCTCGTCCTGCGCGTTGCGATAGCGGGTGTCGCCGCGCACGATCTCCACGTCCAGTCCGGCCGCGGGCTTGCCGTCGACCTGGAGGCGGAACGTTGCCTCTTCGCCGGCGTACAGGTCGTTGGGATGGGTGACCGGCACCAGTTCCAGGCCGACGCCCTCGGGCTTGAGGACGGTGTCGGTGGGCGAGCCCTTGGTGACGAAGGTCTGCACGCGGCTGACCGATTCGCTGACCTCCAGGTCCTTCGCGTCCTTCGGTACTTCGGCGAAGGTTTCGGCCGTGCCGCGCCAGCGCTTCGACTCGCCGTCCTGCTGCCAGCGCGCGACGACGTAATGGTTGGTCACGCCGATGCGGTAGGTGCCTTCCTGCTCGAGCTGCACGTCGAACACGCTGCGGTACTTGCCGGTGGCGCCGTTGTGCGTCTCCACCTTGCTGCCGTCGGGCGCGATGACCGCGACGTTGTCCAGCCGCAGCGGCACGTGGTTGAAGTAGAACAGGTCGTTGGACACCGCCGCGTCGACGGTGATCCAGGGCGCGTCGCCGGCGACCACGGTCTGCGACGGCAGCAGCCAGGCCTTGTGCGCGAAGGCGGCGGTCGGGAGCGCGGTGGCGAGGGCGAGGGCGATGGTGATTGCGGGGACGAGGGAACGCTTCATGTGTTCTCCGGGACTTGGATGCGGGAATCTGGATGGATCGGGGCAGGGCGGTTCAGGGCGTGATCGTCAGCGCGACCGCGCCGAGTTCGGTCTTGCCCTGCGCCTTGCCGGACTGCGGCGCGGCGGCCGGCCAGGTGAAGGGGATCTTCAGCAGCTCGCGACCGCCGACCTCGCGCACTGCCTCGACCACCAGCGTGTATTCGCCGGGCGCGAGCTTCGCCAGCCGCGGGTCGGAGGTGTCGAAGTCCAGCGCGTGCTCGCCGGCCGGGCGCGTGGGCCCGGTGACGCCGTCCACGGGCAGGTCGAGGGTGCGGCCGGAGCGGCGCCACCACTGGCGCAGGTCGGGCAGCCATTTGGTCCCGTGGCCTTCCTTGGTGTCCTTGTCCTGGTACCAGACGGCGAGGTCGGCGACGGACTTGTTGCCGGCGCCCTCGATCCAGACCGCGACGTAGGGGCGGTGGTACTCGGCGACCCGCATCTGCGGGATCTGGACGTCGACCTCGAACTGCGCGGCATAGGCCGGCATGGCGAGCAGGCCGCTGAGGGCGATGGTGAGCTGGACGCGCATTGGAACCTCGTCAGTGCTTGGAATGGGGGATCAGTGGATGAACAGCAGTGCGAGCAGCACCGGCACCAGCAGCCCGAGGCCGACATACGGCCAGGTCATGCGGCGCTGGCGCGCGTGCATCTGCAGCAGGAACAGGCCGGTGACGGTGAACACCACGCAGGCGATCGCGAACACGTCGATGAACCAGCCCCACGCCGGCCCGGCGTTGCGGCCCTTGTGCAGGTCATTGAGATAGGAGATCCAGCCGCGGCCGGTGTGCTCGTACTCGACCGCGCCGTCCTCGCGCTGGATGGCCAGCCACGCATCGGCGCCGGGGCCGGGCATCGACAGGTAGACCTCGTCTTCCGTCCACTCGGCCGGGCGTGTGCCGATGGAGGTGCCGAGCTCGTCGTCGAGCCACTCGGTTACCGCGCCGGGCAGCGGCGCGTTGCCTTCCGCCGGTGCCCCTGCCAGCGCCCGCAGCAGCGGCGCGGGCAGCGTGGCCGTGCGGTTGCTCACCTGCGGATCGCCCTCGATCTTCGCCGCGTGGTTGAGCGTGATGCCGGTGACCGCGAACAGCAGCATGCCCACCAGGCACACTGCCGAGCTGATCCAGTGCCACTGGTGCAGCGTGCGCAGCCAGAAACCGCGGCGCTGCTGGCCGGTGCCGGGGTCGGTGGAAAGAGAGGATGACAAGGGATGGTTTCGAGGGTGGAATGACGCCAGTATAAAGCATGGATGAGAATCATTCTCACAAATGGCTGCGGTGATCGCCGTGCGTCCGCGTTCGCTGCCGGTCCTGGTCTTTCGGAGTCGTGCCGGCTCGGCGGATCTGGCGTAACGCCGCGCGCGCCGCCAGGGCGCGAATCACCCTTGCCTCAGGTCTCCGCCCACTGCCGCAGCAGGTTGTGGTACACGCCGGTCAGCTGCAGCAGCGCGGCGCGGTCGGCGCCGGCCTGGGTGAGGCTCTGGATCGAGGCGTCGAGTTCGAACAGGATCCGCCGCTGGCTGTCGTCGCGGATCAGGCTCTGCACCCAGAAGAAGGAGGCGAGCCGCGCGCCGCGCGTGACCGGTTCGACCCGGTGCAGGCTGCTCGACGGATAGATGACCAGGTCGCCGGCCGGCAGCTTGACCTCGTGCTCGCCGTAGGTGTCGTGGATCACCAGCTCGCCGCCGTCGTACTCGTCCGGTTCGCACAGGAACAGCGTGCACGACACGTCCGTGCGCAGCGTACCCGGCGGCTGCCCGGGCACCGCGACGTGCATCACCGAGCCGTCGACGTGCAGCCCGTAGGTGCCGCCGCCCTGGTAGCGGTTGAAGCGCGGCGGCAGCGTGCGCAGCGGCAGCACCGCCGAGTGGTAGAGCGGGCTGGCGGCCAGCGCCGCAAGCACCGCGGCACCGAGTTCGCGCGCCAGCGGCGAGCCGTCGGCCAGCTGCTGGTTGCGCTTGACCTGCGCGCCCTGCGCGCCGACGGTCGCCTTGCCGTCGATCCACTCGCCGCCGTCCAGCGCCTTGCGCAAATGCGCGATCTGCGCGGCGTCGAGGATGGCGGGAACGTGCAGGAGCATGGATGCCTCGGGATGCGAAGGCGCCTTCCTGCCGCGGAAGGCGCCGTGGTGGCCCGCGACCGCGTCAGAAGCGGAAGTTGGCCGTCAGCAGCACCGAGCGCGGCGCGCCGGGCGTGTAACGGTAGCCGCTCTTGTTGATCGCCGCCACGTAGTCCTTGTCGAACAGGTTCCAGGCGTTCAAGCGCAGGTCGAAGTCCTTGCTGAAGGCGTAGCTGGCGACCAGGTCCCACACGGTGTGCGACTTGACGAACTCCGGCGTGCCCGGCGCGCCGTCGCGGCCGCGCTTCATCTCGCCGCTGTAGCGCACGCCGCCGCCGATGGTCAGGCCGAAGGGGAACGCGTACGTCGTCCACACCGTGCCCGCCTTGTCCGGCGTGTAGGTCAGCACGGAACTGCCATCGTTGGTGACCGGCGGCGCGTCGATGACCTCGGTGTCCATGGTGGTGAGGCCCGCGGACACCATCCAATGCTCGCTGATCCGGCCCACCGCGCCCAGCTCGACGCCGCGCACGCGCTTTTCGCCGCTCTGGTAGTACTGCTGGTCGATCGGGTCCTGCACGATCTCGTTGGTCACCCGCGTGTCGTACAGCGCGGCGGTCAGCAGCAGGCTGTTGTCGAACAGCTGCCACTTGGTGCCGACCTCGGCGGTCTTCGCCTTCTGCGGGTCGAAGACAGGGTTGTTGGCGTTGCTGGCGCTGCTGCTCAGCTCCAGGCTGCTGCCGCCGGGCGGCTGCTGCGAGATCGCGTAGTTGGCGTAGACGCTGCCGTTCTCCGCCGGCTTGTACAGCGCGCCGAGCTTCCAGTTGAACAGCGTGTCGGATGCGTTGGCGTCCTCACCGGGCACGATGCTGCCCGGCGGCAGGCTGCCGCAGTCGGGGCCGCGGCGGCCACCGCAGGCCACCATGCTGCTGAAGTCGGTGTCGTAGTGGTCGAAGCGCACGCCGCCGTTGACCTGCCAGCGCTCGCCGAACTTGATCGTGTCGAAGGCATACGCGGCGATGGTGTCGGTCTTGCCGCGGCTGGACGCGCCGGTCCTGCCCCACTCGAGCCCGGTCACGTGCGGGTCCGGGGCATAGAGGTTCGCCGCCGGCCAGGCGGTGCCGTCCAGCGCGCCGACGCCGATGCTGTCGAGCTTCTCGCGGCTGAACTCCACGCCGGTGCTCAGGTCGTGCCGCACGTCGCCGGAGCCGAATTGCGTGGTGAGGTTGGTGTGGTTGGCGACGATCTCGCTGGTCTGGTCCTTGAAGGTCGGCAGGCTGCGCGCCAGCTCCCAGGTGGTCGGGTCGTCCAGGTCAGGCGTGGAGAAGCGCGCAGGATCCCGCGAGGCCATGAACGCGGTCAGCATGTACTCCTGCTTCGAGCGACCCCAGCGGGTGGTGTTCTGCAGGCGCGTGCGATCGGAGAAGTCGTGCTCGACGCGTGCGGTGAACATGTCGGCGGTGACGTCGTCGTGGTCCGACGTGGTGCCGTAGAAGTTCTCGCTGTCCACGCGCGGCGCGGCGCCGATCTGCGGGCGCGCCGGGTCCGGGCTGGTGTAGCCGGGCAGGCCGATCGTCGGCACGCCGCCGTCGGGCACGTTGTCCTGCTCGACGTGCAGCAGGTTGAAGTACACGCGGGTGGCCGTGTCCAGGCCGAACGCGAGCGACGGCGCGATGCCCCAGCGCTTGTTGGTGACTTCGTCGCGGCCGGGGACGCCGCTGTCCTGCGCCATCAGGTTGATGCGCAGCGCGGCGCCGTTGCCGAACGCGTTGTTGAAATCGGCCGTGGCGCGGCGCTGGTCGTCGGTGCCCAGCGACAGCGATGCGGCGTTGTAGTCGCGCTGGAAGGCCTGCTTGGTGGCCAGGTTGATCGCGCCGCTGGGCGCGGTGCGCCCATTGTCGGTGCCCGCAGGGCCCTTGGCGACTTCGATCTGCTCGATGTTGAACACGTCGCGCGAGATCGAGCCGAGATCGCGGATGCCGTCGACGAAGATGCTGCTGGAGGTGTCGAAGCCGCGCATGTAGACCGCATCGCCGGTGGTGGTGTTGCCGTTCTCGCCGACATAGAACGTGCCCACGCCGGGGCTGTTGCGCAGCGCCTCGGTGAGCGTGGTCGCGCCCTGCTCGTTGAACAGGTCGCTGCCGATGACCTGGATCGTCTGCGTGGTGTCGACCAGCGGCTGGGTGAACTTGGGCGAGGACGCCTGGTCGGCCGAGTAGCGCTTGATGCGCTCGCCGTGCACGTCGATCTTGTCGAGGGTCGTCGTCTGCGGCTCGGGGCTCGGGCCGGAGGCCACGTCAGCGGCCATGGCGCCGGCCGGCACGCCCAGCGCGAGGCTGGTCAGCAGGGTGGCGGCGGTGAGGGACTGCGGCGACTTCGTGCTCGGAACGGCGTGCTTGCGACTCTTGATGTGGGACATGGGTGTCTTCGTGGGAATGGGCGACGCGCGGCCGCATCCGCACATGCGGATGCAGAGGGCGTCCGGGACCTCGTGGCTGGCCTGGGAAGGCGGGCTGGGGGCGGCTCTGGCTCGACGCTGCCAGCGGCGGCGCGCGGCGTCCTTCAGCGGGGACGTGGCGCCGGGGCGGGTGGCGGAGTGCGCGTATTCAACCGCAAACGAGAATTATTCGCAATATCTTCTTTTGGCCAACGCCATTCGTAGGATGGGTAGAGCGCAGCGAAACCCATCATCTCAGCCGCTAATCCAGAGGAGGCATCTCGCGGGCGCGATGGGTTTCGCCTGCGGCTCTACCCATCCTACGGACGGGTGGGGGGGCTTACCTGTCGTCGCGCGTCCACACCGCGCCGTCCTCGACCTTCACCGGGAACTTGGCCACCGGCTCGTAGGCGGGCGCGCACAGGGCGCGCCCGTCGCGGACGTCGAACTTCGCGCCGTGCAGGGTGCATTCGATCGTCGCGTCGCCGCCGTCGAAGTCGCCGGCGGACAGCTCGAAATCCTCGTGGCTGCAGCGGTCCTCGAGCGCGTAGAAGTCGCCATCGACGTTGAACACGATGATCGGCGTGTCGCCGTCCCAGGCCACCGCGGTTTCACCGGGAAGCAGTTCGGAAGTTGCGCAGACGCGGATCCAGTCAGGCATGCGGGTCGCTCGTGAAGATTGCCGGGCCATTGTAGGAGCGGCGGAAGCCGCGAAACAGGTCGCCGCTGGAATCCTCCATGGACGCCTGGACGGCGATCGCGGCTTCCGCCGCTCCTACAGCGCCTTCTCGAGGACTTCGAAGCGCAGGTCGTCGCGTTTGGCGATGCCGAAGCGTTCGTCGCCGTGCGGGAACGGCTTGTGGATGCCGGTGCGGCGGTAGCCGCGGCGCTCGTAGAAGGCGATCAGTTCGTCGCGGATGTCGATCACGGTCATGCGCATGTCCGCCAGCCGCCAGTCGTCGCGCACGATGCGCTCGCACTCGGCCAGCAGCGCCTTGCCGATGCCGCCGCCTTGCAGCCAGGGCACGACGGCGAACATGCCGAAGTAGCCGTGGCCGTCCTCGTCGGCGACGTGGGCGCAGGCGAGCAGCACGCCGTCGCGTTCGGCCAGCACCACGCGGCTGCGCGGGCGCTCGATGTCGGCGCGCAGCACGTCGGGGTCGATGCGGTTGCCGTCGAGGAAGTCGGCCTCGGTGGTCCAGCCGGCACGGCTGGCGTCGCCGCGGTAGGCGGAGGTGACCAGGGGGACGAGGACGTCGACGTCGGCGGCGGTGGCGTTGCGGAAGGTGAGGGTGGTCATGGCGGAAGTGATTCTTCCATAGCCCTTGGAACTGTCTGTAGGAGCGGCGGAAGCCGCGAGCTTTTTGGGGGCCGAGACGAGAGCCGAAGCAAATCCCCCATACCCCCTTTTCCAAAGGGGGCAAGCGCGGAGAACCCTCCCCCGATTCCCGGCCTCAGCCCAGCAGCCCGCGCACCTTGCGCAGGGCGGCGACGAAGGCCTCGATCTCCTCGTGCGTGTTGTAGAACGCCAGCGACGCGCGGCAGGTGGCGCCGATGCCGAACCACTGCAGCAGCGGATGCGCGCAATGCTGGCCGGAGCGGATCGCCACGCCCTCGATGTCGAGCAGGGTGGCCAGGTCGTGGGCGTGCGCGCCCTCGACCAGGAACGACACCACCGCGGCCTTGCCGGGCGCGGTGCCGTAGACGCGCAGGCCTTCGACCTTCGCCAGTTCCTCGTCCAGGTGCGCCAGCAGTTCCTGCTCGCGCGTCTCCACGTTGTCCATGCCCAGCGCTTCGAGGTAGTCGACCGCCGCGCCCAGCCCGGCGAAGCCGGCGATGTTCGGCGTGCCGGCCTCGAACTTGCGCGGCGCGTCGTTGAACACCGTGCCGTCGAAGCGCACTTCGCGGATCATCTCGCCGCCGCCGATGAACGGCGGCATCGCTTCGAGGTGTTCGCGCCGCGCCCACAGCGCGCCGGTGCCGGTGGGGCCGCACATCTTGTGCCCGGTGAAGGCGTAGAAGTCGCAGCCGATCGCGGCCACGTCGACTGGCCGGTGCGGCAGCGCCTGCGAGCCGTCGACGACGGTCACGATGCCGCGCTTGCGCGCCTCGTGGCAGATCTCGCGCACCGGGTTGACCGTGCCCAGCACGTTGCTGACGTGGGCGATGGCGAGCAGCTTCACGCCCGCGGTCATCTTCACGCGCAGCATGTCGAGGTCAAGCGAGCCGTCGGGCAGCAGTTCGACCACTTCGATCCGCGCACCGGTGCGCTGCGCCACCAGCTGCCAGGGCACGATGTTGGCGTGGTGTTCCATGCGCGTGAGCAGGATCGCGTCGCCGGCCTTCAGCCGCGGCAGGGCCCACGAGTAGGCGACCAGGTTGATCGCGAACGTCGTACCGCTGCACAACACCAGCTCGTCGGGACGCACGTTGATGAAGCGCGCCAGCTTGCGGCGCGCGTCCTCGTACAGTTCGGTCGCTTCGCCGCCCAGCGTGTGCACGGCGCGGCTGACATTGGCGTTGTGCCGGCGGTAGAAGCCGTCGACCGCCTCGATCACCGCCGCCGGTTTCTGCCCGGTGTTGGCCGAGTCGAAGTACACCAGCGGCTTGCCGTTGACCTCGCGCCGCAGCAGCGGGAAGTCGCTGCGCACGCGCGCCCAGTCGACGGCCGCGTCGGCGCGGCCTTGCCCTGGTGCGGCGCCCGGCTGGCTCACTTTCCGTCCTCGAGCGCCGCCAGCGCCGCGTCCAGTCGCGCCTCCAGCGCCGAGCGCAGTGCGTCGGACGCGATCACGCCGAGTGGCTCCCGCATGAAGGCGACGGTGAGCAGGCGACGAGCGTCGTCGGCGGGCAGCCCGCGCGAGCGCAGGTAGAACATCGCGCCCGGGTCCAGCTGGCCCACGGTCGCGCCGTGCGCGGCCTTGACCTCGTCGGCGTGGATCACCAGCACCGGCTGGGTGTCGATCTCCGCGCCCTCGGACAGCAGCAGGTTCTTGTTCGACAGGTTGGCGTCGCTGCCGTCCGCGCCCTCATGGATGGTGATGCCGCCGTGGAACACGGCGCGCCCGCGGCCGGCGCCGATGCCGCGCCAGGTCAGTTCGCAGGCGGTGTCGCGGGCGACGTGTTCGATGCCCAGGCGGGTGTCGAGGTGGCGCTTGCCGGCGACCAGCAGCACGCCGTTGGCGACCACGCGCGCGCGGTCGCCCTCCAGGCGCACGTTGAGTTCGTGGCGCGACAGGGCGGCGCCCAGCTCCAGGTCCAGGCGCCGGTATTCGGCGTCCTCGGCGAGTACGGCGTCGGTGCGCAGGAAACTGGTCGCGCCATCGGCGGCGTCGTGGATGCGCGCGTGGCGCAGGCGCGCGCGCGGTTCCAGGCGCAGCGACAGCGTGGCGGTGTCCAGGTGGCGGTGTGCATCGGTGGCGAGGTGGTGTTCGGCGAGGACCAGCGAGGCGCCTTCGCCCACGTGGATGGCGTGGCGCAGGTGCCAGGCGCGGTCCGTGTCGGAAGGCGTGCCGATGAAGACCAGGTGCAGCGGTGTTCCGATGTCCGCGCCGGCTTCGACCCGCAGCACCACGCCGGTGCGCGCGAGTGCGGAGTTGAGGTTGGCGAACACGTCGTCGCCCGGGCGCGTATCCGCGGTGGCTGCGCGCGGCGTGCCGTCGATCTCGCCAGGGACCAGTGAAACGCCATCGGGAAGCGCGCCGGTGTCGGAATGCGCGGCGTCGTGGACGCCGTTGACGAACACCAGCCGCGGCGCCGGGATGTCCGCGATCAATGCGGGGTCGAATGCCGCAACAGCCGCTTCGACGGGCGCGAAGGCGCGCCGCTCCAGCGCCCGCAGCGGCGTGTACTTCCACGCTTCGCTGCGCGGGCCGGGCAGGCCGTCGCGCAAGATCGCGTCCAGTACCGCCTTGCGCGCGCTGTCGCCGTCGAAGCCTGCAGTCAGCGAATCGAGCAGGGCTGCCATCAGGCCACCGCCTCCGGCGTGACGCGGTCCTTGATCCACGCGTAGCCGTGTTCCTCCAGTTGCAGCGCCAGTTCCGGCCCGCCGCTTTCGACGATGCGGCCGTCGGCCAGCACGTGCACCACGTCCGGCTTGATGTAGTCGAGCAGGCGCTGGTAATGGGTGATGACGATGAATGCGCGTTCGGGCGAGCGCAGCGCGTTGACGCCCTCGGCGACGGTCTTCAGCGCGTCGATGTCCAGGCCCGAGTCGGTCTCGTCGAGGATCGCAAGCTTCGGCTCGAGCACGGCGAGCTGGAAGATCTCGTTGCGCTTCTTCTCGCCGCCCGAGAAGCCCTCGTTGACACCGCGGTGCAGCAGCTTGTCGTCCAGGTTGAGCACGGCGAGCTTCTCGCGCACGACCTTGAGGAACTGCATCGAGTCCAGCTCTGGCTCGCCACGGGTCTTGCGCTGCGCGTTGAGCGCGCTACGCAGGAAGTAGGTGTTGTTCACCCCGGGGATTTCCACCGGGTACTGGAACGCCAGGAATACGCCGGCAGCGGCGCGCTCCTCCGGCTCCAGCGCCAGCAGGTCGCGGCTGGCGTACTGCACATTGCCCTCGGTGATCTCGTAGCCCTCGCGGCCGGCGAGGATGTTGCCCAGCGTCGACTTGCCGGCGCCGTTGGGGCCCATGATGGCGTGCACTTCGCCGGGCTTCACTTCAAGCGAAAGGCCCTTGAGGATTTCGCGGCCGGCGATGGACGCATGAAGGTTGTCGATGTTGAGCATGTCGGGAATTCAGTTCGTTGTCGTGGGGAGTGCGCTGCCGGCAGGCGTGGATCGGGAGACCAGCCAGGCCTTGCGGCTGACGCGGATATCGGGGTCGTAACCGCCTGCGACGAGGATCCGGCCATCGTCGAGTGCCGTGGCGGTCGCGAATGCGAGCTGTTGGCCGATGCGTTCGTCGAGCGTGGCGAACGCATCGCCATCGGCCGAAAGCACTTCGGCATTCGCGCCGCCACCTGCGACCAGCACGCTGCCGTCGTCGAGTACTGCCAGGGAGTCGAGGAACTTGTAGCGCCCAGTCGCCATGCGCGGACCCGCCGATGTGCCGTCCTCGCCCCACCATTCACTGTCGGCGAAATGGCCATCGGATTCTGGAATCGACGCGCCCCCAAGCAGCAACACGCGATCGTCCATTGCGACTGCGGCATGCTTGTGGCGCGCGCGCGCCAGCGTTCCGGCTGGCGTGAAGGCGCTGGTTGCGGGGTCGAAAACCTCCAGCGTTGCGAGAACTTCACTGCTGGAGCGCGAGCCGCCGGCAACAAGTACACGCCCGTCCGGTAGCAATGTTGCGGTATGCGACATCCGCGGCTGCGACATCGACCCGACGGCGCGCGAGCGTCCACTCGCGGGATCGTAGCGTTCGGCAGTGGCGAGCCTGCGCATTCCGTCGCCATAGCCGCCGGCAATCAGGATCGTGCCATCGGCGAGTAGCGTCGCGCTGCAACCGTCACGCGGCTCGAGCATCCGTCCCGCCGCCTCGAAGCGCCCTGTTTCCGGCACGTAACGCTCGACCAGGTCAGTGACGCCGCTACGCGTCCAACCGCCCAGCAGCAGGACCGAGCCGTCGGCGAGGATGATGGCGCGATGGCCGACCCGTGGCTCCACCAAGTTGCCTGCAGGCGAAAATCCCGCGTCTCTCGGGTCGAACACGATCGCGTCGCCGGCGATGCCTTCCTCGCAGCCGTCCGCGCTGCAGCCGCCGGCGATCAGGACACGTCCATCGCGCAGGCGCGTTGCGGAATGCGCCGCGCGCGGCGACGGCATCGGGTCGATGGCAACGAGCGCGAGTGAGGCCGTGCCGGATTCGCCGCGCGCAGCGGGCGACACGCTGACACCAGCTTCCGCGACGCGGGGTGATTCCGCCGTGCCGGCGCTGCAAGCCGCGGCGGCAACCAGGCACAGGCCAGCAAGCCAGAGGCAATGCGGCGTACGCGGAGTCATCCGACCGACCCTTCCAGCGAGACTTCCAGCAGCTTCTTCGCCTCCACCGCGAACTCCATCGGCAGCTCGCGGAAGACCTGCTTGCAGAAGCCGTCGACGATCAGGCTCACCGCGTCTTCCTGCGAGATGCCGCGCGAGCGGCAATAGAACATCTGGTCGTCCGAGATCTTGGACGTCGTGGCCTCGTGCTCGACGGTGGCGGAGGGATTCTTCACCTCGATGTAGGGGAAGGTGTGTGCGCCGCACTTCTTGCCGATCAGCAGCGAATCGCACTGGGTGTAGTTGCGGGCGCCGTCGGCGCCGGGCGCCACCTTGACCAGGCCGCGGTAGGTGTTCTGGCCGCGGCCGGCGCTGATGCCCTTGCTGATGATCTTGCTCTTGGTGCGCTTGCCGACGTGGATCATCTTGGTGCCGGTGTCGGCCTGCTGGCGGTGGTGGGTCAGCGCGACGGAGTGGAACTCGCCGGTCGAGTCGTCGCCCAGCAGCACGCAGCTCGGGTACTTCCAGGTGATCGCCGAACCGGTTTCGACCTGGGTCCAGGTGACCTTGCTGCGGTCGCCGCGGCATTCGGCGCGCTTGGTGACGAAGTTGTAGATGCCGCCGCGGCCTTCCTCGTCGCCGGGATACCAGTTCTGCACGGTCGAATACTTGATTTCGGCGTCTTCGAGCGCGACCAGTTCCACCACCGCCGCGTGCAGCTGGTTCTCGTCGCGCATCGGCGCGGTGCAGCCTTCCAGGTAGGACACGTGGCCGCGGTCCTCGCAGATGATCAGGGTGCGCTCGAACTGGCCGGTGTGGCCGGCGTTGATGCGGAAGTAGGTGGACAGTTCCATCGGGCACTTCACGCCCGCGGGGATGAACACGAACGAGCCGTCGGAGAACACCGCCGAGTTCAGCGCGGCGAAGTAGTTGTCGCCCGGCGGCACCACGCTGCCGATGTACTGCTTCACCAGCTCCGGATGGTCCTTGATGGCCTCCGACATGGAGCAGAAGATGATGCCCTTGTCGGCCAGCTCCTTGCGGAACGTGGTGCCGACCGAGACCGAGTCGAACACCGCGTCCACCGCCACGCCGGCGAGCTTGGCGCGTTCATGCAATGGAACGCCGAGCTTGTCGTAGGTGTCGAGCAGTTCCTGCGGCACTTCGTCGAGCGACTTGTACTTCGGCCCCTTGGGCGCGGAGTAGTAGCTGATGGCCTGGAAGTCGATCGGCGCGATCTTCAGCTTTGCCCAGTGCGGCACCGGCATGGTCAGCCAGTGGCGGTAGGCGGCCACGCGCCACTCGGCCATCCACTCGGGCTCTTCCTTCTTCGCCGACAGCGCGCGCACCACGTCTTCCGACAGGCCGGGCGCGAAGCTGTCCGATTCGATGTCGGTGACGAACCCGGCGTCGTAGCGGCGGCCGAGCTGTTCGATGATTTCTGCGTTTTCTACTGACATGGGGTCTTGCCTCAGCTGGCGGTCAGGCGCGCGGGGATCGCGCGGCCACTCGACGGCTTGCCGGAAGTTGAAGTGAATTGCGGCGACAGCATCTGCGCCAGCGACACGCCGCGCAGCGCGTCGGCGACGACGTCGTTGATCCGGCGCCAGTTGGCGCGCACGTTGCACGAATCCTCGATCCCGCAGCTGCCGGCGTGGACGCTGCATTCGGTCATGCCCAGCGGACCTTCCATCGCCTCGACGACTTCGAACAGCGAGATGTCCTGCGCAGGCCGCGCCAGCCGGTAGCCACCGTTGGCACCGCGGAAGGCCTCGACCAGGCCCGCCTGGGCCAGCGGCTTGAGCAGCTTGGCGACGGTGGGGGCCTCCAGGCCGGCGCGCTCGGCCAGGCCGGCGGCGCTGGCGACGGCGTCGGGCTCGCTCGCCAGTACGGTCAGTACGACGGTCGCGTAGTCGGTGAGCTTGGTGACTCGGAGCATGGGGGTGGCTCGAAGCGGTCGGGTCGCTTCTGGCTGTCTGTCAATCAGGACCAAAATTGTACTCTTTGCCCGGCCGCGGGTACAAGCCTGCACCGCGGGCGCGGCCGGGTGACGGCTGTCACCCGCGATGGCTGACGGTCGCGCATGGCGCGGGGCGGGGGCGGTGCGGAAGATGGATGGCGTTCCCCACCTGGAACACACAGGAGCCCCGCCATGCACACCACACAGTCCCGCAGCCCCCTCGAAACCACCTTGCAGGGCGTCGCCGGCCAGCTGGTCGAACGCGCCACCGCATTGCCCGGCAATGCGGGCCGCGGACAGCTGCTGCGCTGGCTGCTGGCGATCGGCGCCATCTTCGTCGCATGGCGCATGTGGCGCGGTTTGAAGAGTCTCTTCTGGGTCGCGTTCGGCCTGGGCATGGCGTTGTACTGGACCGGGTTCTGGCACGTCGTCTTCTAGGGCGCGGTGCAGGGGTAGCCGCGCGTCGCCGGCGGGATGGGCCATAATCCGGTGCTTCCCGCCGTCGTCCGGAACCACGCAATGCCCAAGAAGAAGATCGCCGCCCGCCTGTCGCCCATCCACGGCAACGGCGTGTTCGCCACCGAGACCATCGAGAAAGGCGAGCGCATCGTCCGCTACAAGGGCAAGCTGCGCAGCCACGACGAAGTGGACGAGGAGTACGGCGACCTGGACGAGGACGGCCATACGTTCCTGTTCACCCTCAACGATGACTACGTGGTCGATGCCAACGTCGACGGCAACATCGCGCGCTGGATCAACCACAGCTGCAAGCCCAACTGCGAGGCGGTGATCGAGGAGAACCCCAAGGGCAAGGCCCACAAGGACAAGGTGTTCATCGAAGCGATCCGCACGATCAAGCCGGGCGAGGAGCTGACCTACAACTACGGCATCACCCTCGACGAGCCGCACACGGCGAAGCTGAAGAAGCTCTGGGGCTGCAAGTGCGGCGCGAAGAACTGCACCGGGACGATGCTGCAGCCCAAGCGCTGAGCCATTCCCGGGCCTGCGAAGGTCGTCACATTCATCGACCTGGAAGCCCGCCATGGCGGGCTTTCGCGTTGCAGATGCAGCGAACGCCGAAAAGGTTTGCATGACTTGTGCCAGTCGGTGGGGCCGTGCTGCGCCGGTAACGTGCACGCACCCCGGGGAACCGGCCCCGCACGAGACGGAATTCCGAATGCGCCTTGCCCGCCTGGCCTTCGCGCTGCTGCCGATGCTGTCCCTGCCCGCGTTCGCGGTCGAGATCGACGGCCGCATTGACCCGGCCGAGTGGCGGGGCGCGCACCACGTCACCGACTTCCGCAAGGTGCAGCCGCTGTCCGGCGCGCCCGCCTCGCTGCCGACCGAGGCCTGGATCCTGGCCACGCCCGAGGGCCTGGCGGTCGCGTTCCGCAACACCCAGCCGGCGTCCGTGCCGCGCACCAACCAGCGCGTGCAGCGCGACTTCGAGGAGCAGGTGGACCGGGTCAACCTGATGGTCGACTTCGACGGCGACGGCCGCACTGGCTACAACTTCACCATCAGTTCCACCGACGGCGTGTTCGACGCCGTGGTCACCAACGAAACCCAGTTCAACAAGGACTGGGACGGCAACTGGAAGCATGCGACCGGCAACGACGCCGACGGCTGGTCGGCCGAGATGCTGATCCCCTGGTACATCGCGCCGATGCGCAAGGGCAGCGACGGCCAGCGCACGCTGAAGGTCTACGTCGACCGCGTCATCGGCTCCACCGGCGAACGCGTGGCGTGGCCGGCGGCGAGTTTCATGCAGTCGCGCTTCCTGTCGGATTTCAAGCCGCTCCAGGTGCCGGTGTACAGCCAGTCGCTGCTGGCGGTCACGCCCTACGTCTCCGGCCTGTACGACAACGTCGGCGGCAGCAGCGATTTCGACGGCGGGGCAGACATCTTCTGGAAGCCCAACGGCCAGTTCCAGCTCACCGCCACGCTCAACCCGGACTTCGGCCAGGTCGAGAGCGACGACCTGGTGGTCAACTTCGGCGCCACCGAGACCTTCGTCAGCGACAAGCGGCCGTTCTTCACCGAGAACCAGGGCCTCTTCGAATACACCACGCCGTCCGACTACAGCCAGCTGCTGTACACGCGCCGCGTGGGTGGCCCGGCCGACGACGGCGAGGGCTCCGGCGACATCACCGCCGCAGTGAAGCTCAACGGCAGCCTTGGCGCGACGAAGTACGGGGTGTTCGCCGCCGACGAGTCCGGCGAGGCGGGGCGCACGTTCGGCGCGCTGCGGCTGGTGCGCGACTTCAGCACCCAGAACCTGGGCCTGATGCTGACGCGCGTGGACCGGCCGTACCTGGATCGCGAAGCCACCGTGGTCGGCGTCGACCACAACTGGCGGCCGAGCCCGCGCTGGAACATCCGCACCCGCCTGTTCGGCAGCCAGATCCGCCAGCCGGGGCAGGATTCGGACGACCTCGGCGCCACCATCTGGGCCGACTACGAGATGGGCGGCGGCTGGCGCCAGCAGTGGATCGCGATGCACTTCGGCGACGAGCTGCAGATCAACGACCTCGGCTACCTGTCGCAGAACGACCTCAACTACGGCCACTGGGAAGTCTCGCGCCGCTTCACCGGGTTGCCGGAGGAGTCGCGCTACGCGTCGAAGGACTGGCGCTGGCGCATCAGCCGGATCACCAACGACCACGGCCAGCTGCTGCACGACCAGTTCCGGATGAGCCGCCGCAGCCAGCTGCGCAACGGCAGCAACGAGTATGCGCAGATCAACGTCAACAGTCCGGGCGTTGACGACCTGCTCACCCGGGGCAATGGCGCGGTGAAGCTGCCGTCGAACTTCAACGCCGCCTTCGAGTACGACAGGCCGCGCAAGGGCGACTGGGCCTACGGATTCGAGGTTGATGCGGTCAGCGGTGGACTGGCGGGCAATGACCGCGTGGGTTACGCGATCGAGTTCGAGCCGACCTATTTCATCAGCGACGCCCTCAGTCTCAACGCCGGCTTCTACGCCGACCGCACGCCGGACTGGCTGGTGTGGCAGCACGACAATCTGATCGGCAGCTTCGAAGGCCGCGAATGGCACTTCAACGCCGGCCTGGACTGGAACATCGGCAGCCGCCAGGAGCTGCGGGTGAAGCTGCAGACGCTGGCGATCGACGCGCGCGCGCAGCAGGCCTGGCGCGTGGACGCCTCGGGCAACGCGGTGGCCAGCGACGAGCCGATCGAGGACTTCAGCGTGCGCAACCTGGGTTTCCAGATCCGCTACCGCTACGAACTGGCGCCGCTGTCCTACCTGTACGTGGTCTACGGCCGCGGTGGTTACCGCGAGGATGGTTTTTCTGAAGACCCGTTCGATGGCCTGCGCGACAGCTTCGACCTGCGCGACGACGAGCAGCTGCTGGTCAAGCTGAGTTACAGGTTTGAGATCTAGGGGCTGGGGACTAGGGGCTAGGGGCTAGGGGCTAGGGGCTAGGGGCTAGGGGCTAGGGGCGTCATCAATTTGCTGCTCTTAGTGTCCAGCCCCCAGCCCCCAGCCCCCACCTTACGGCTTCACCTCCCGCAGGTCCGCCGACGCGATGCGCCACGCGCGCTGTTCGGCGGTGGCGCCGTCGACGACGGTGCGGTGCAGGGTGTAGGTGCCGGCATAGCGGCGGACGCTGCCGTCCGTGGCGGTGGCGGTGATGCCGACCGGGACCTGGATGTAGCGCTGGCCCGCGCCGGCGTCCTCGCGGGTCGGGTCGCCGAGGGTGGCGACCACCTGCGCGGTATCGGCGAAGCCGTCGGCGAACTGCTGCGGCGTCTGCTTGCTGGCGCGGCCGCCGTCCGACCACAGCGCGTAGGCGCGCGCGTAGCTGCCGGCGTCGATCGCGGCGTAGTAGTCGCCGATCACCGCGACTGCGTCCTGCGGGGTAGGTTCCGCAGGCAGGCCGGCCTGCAACGGGTCGGGCGACGGCGCGGAGCCGGGCAGCAGGCCGGTCTCGGGGTTGAGCAGGTCAACCTGGTCGGCCGGTTCGGCCACCACCGGCGGTGGCGGCTCGCCCGTCAGCGGTACCTCGCCCGGTCCCGGTTGCGAAGACATGCCGGTGATCGAGCCGCCGGGCTGGTCGGGCTTCGGCAGTGCTGTGTCCTCCGCCTGCGTTCCGGGTTGCTGCGTAGCCGTGGCAGACCTGTCGCCGCAGCCGGGCAGCGTGATCGCGCAGGACAATGCGCAGGCCAGGGCGAGGAGTTTCGGTGTGATGGACATGGCGTGCCTCGGCGTTTCGTGTCTCAGCGATCCAGGTGGACGACCACGGTGCCGCGCTCGATGCCGACGTTGCCGATCCGCTTGCCCGCGGGCAGCTTGGCGAGCAGGTCGGGATCGAGGCGATAGACCGGCTCGCTTCGGGCGTACTCGGCGAGCAGGCTGTTGACCACCCCGCGTGCGCCGCCCTTGAGCAGGGCGCCGGAACCGGGCAGGTCGAACTGTTGCAGGTCGGGATCGACCAGGTGCAGGCCCTGCGTCGAAGGGTCGTAGCGCAGGCCACTGGCGAGCGCCAGGTGGCCGGTGGGCGCGCCCTCGCTGCCGAGCGCGCCCATGCCGATGTCGAACTCGAGCCGCAGGCGCGTGTCGCCCGGCGGGATCGACAGCCGCGGGTTGGTGAGGGTCACCGCCACCAGTCCGCCGAGCTTGTCGAAGGTGCGCGGGAACCGGTTGTCCAGCGAGCGCTGCAGCTGCGAAGGCGAGAACGCGACCTGGTCGTTGAGCCAGGCCGACATCGCGCCGATCGTCGAGCACGCGGCGAGCAGCAGGACGGCAGCGGAAACGGACAGGCTGCGTGCGACGTTGCGCATGGTGATTCCGTGGCGGGAAGCGATGGCGCGCACCTTACGCGAACGAGGTGAATGCGGCATTAGGACAGGGCGCGCACGGGATGGCGGCAGGCAGGTGGCGAACGGGACGATGCCTCAGGGCAGTTCGGCAAGCACCTTGCGCCGCGGCTGCAGCCAGGCGACGAGCAGGCCGAGCAGCACGGTGGCGATCGTGCCCAGCACCAGCTGCTTGGCGACCAGCGCCGCCGGCAGCGGCTGCACCGCGTAGTAGACCAGGTAACCCGGGATCGTCGAGAACAGCGCCATCGCCACGCCGAAGCGCAGCCCCTGCATCGCGGATGAGCGTCCGTCGGAAAACCCCTGCGCATAGATCCAGGTCATCGCGAAGCCGACCAGTACGTGCGCCAGCACCATCCAGTGCGCGTAGTGGCGGCTGTCGTCGTCACTGCGGTACATCGCGCCGAGCGCGGCGTAGCCAGGCGCGAGCAGCAGCCCGTGCACGATGAATCCAAGCAGCAGCGCGGCGACCGACATGACCAGTCCGCAGACCCAGAAGCGCTTGTCCATGGCGTGCTCCCCTTTCAGGTTGTGCATCGCGCGCCGCGCGCCGATGTCGCGGCGATGCTACTCCGCACCGTTCACTGCGTCGATGGAGGCGATGGCGGGATGCAGGCCGTCCGATCAGCGCCGGGCAGTCGTCAGGTGGCGCTTGCGCTCAGCCGTGTAGTGCCACCAGGGGCGCGGCGGCGCGCCTTCCATGAAGCGCACCGCGCTGATGAAGGTATCGATGACGCAAGGGTCGTGGCGCACGCCGGTCACGCTGCACAGGCGCTCGTACAGTGCGTAGGGATCCTTGCCGGCCAGTTGTCCCGGTTGCTCGATGCCGAGGTTGCGGAAGTCGGCGACCATCGCCGGGCCGATGTTGGGGATGTCGGCCAGCCGTTGTGCTTCGCCGGCATTCTTTGCCTTCGCCATGTCGGTTCCTCTGCAGCGCGAGCCGCACGCCGTTACAACGCCCATGAAAAAGGCCGGAGCATTTCCCGAGGGAAACGCATCCGGCCCGTCCGTCGGCGGAGCGGCGTGCCGCTCCACCATCACGCGCTTGCCTGGATCAGGCGGCGGCGTCCTTGAGCTTCTTCAGCGGGCGCACCTTGACCTTGACCGAGGCGGGCTTGGCGGCGAACCACTGCTCTTCCTTGGTGAAGGGGTTGATGCCCTTGCGGCGCGGCTTGGCCGGCACGTTCACGGCGGTGATCTTCAGCAGGCCGGGCAGCGTGAACGAGCCGACGCCCTTCTTGCTGACCGAGCCCTGCACTGCGCCTTCGAGCGAGGCCATCACGGCGCGCACGTCCTTGGCGGCAACGCCGGTGGCGTTGGCGATGTGGGCGACCAGGCCCGACTTGCTGAGGGCTTCCTTGATCGGCTTCGGCGCGGCCGGCTTTGCAGCGGCCTTCTTCGGTGCAACCTTCTTGGCTGCCTTTTTCGCTTTCTTCGCCATGTGTGTGTGGTTCCGTATTCGTTGGTTGATTGATGGGCCGAACCCGTCGGCAAGCGCAATGTAGGCCAAGAAACCGCTTGCGCCAAGTACTTTTCGATGAAAATGCTCCTGTTTCGCCCTGCATCCGCTCGGTTGCCTCGGCCCGGCGGGAGCATGTCGGCGGCGGGGCATCCCCCGTCAGAAAATTTCCCGGCACCGGGATCCGTGGAAAGGGTGGGGGCGGTCAGTCCTCGTCGTGCCGCGGCTTGTACGCCTCCACCAGCTTCTGCTGCACCTGCGCGGGCACCGGTTCGTAGTGGCTGAAATCCAGCGAATAGCGCCCGCGCCCTGCGGTAACCGACTTGAGCTCCGCCGCGTAGCCTTCCAGCTCCGACAGCGGCACCTGCGCCTTGACCACGATCTCGCCGCCGCGCACCGAGTCGGTGCCGCTGATGCGTGCGCGCTTGCTGGCCAGGCCGCCGCTGATGTCGCCCATGTGCTGCTCGGGCGCATTCACGTCCAGGTCGACGATTGGTTCGAGCACCTGCGGGCGGGCCTTGGCGATTGCGTCCAGGAACGCCCGCTTGCCCGCGGCGACGAAGGCCACCTCCTTGCTGTCGACCGGGTGGTGCTTGCCCTCGTAGACGATCACCCGCACGTCCTGCATCGGGTAGCCGGCGATCGCGCCGCCGTCGAGCACCTGGCGCACGCCTTTCTCCACCGCCGGCAGGAACTGGCCGGGGATGGTGCCGCCCTTGACCTGGTCGACGAACTCGAAGCCACCGCCGCGCGGCAGCGGCTCGATGCGCAGGAACACCTCGCCGAACTGGCCGGCGCCGCCGGTCTGCTTCTTGTGCCGATGGTGGCCCTCGGCCTTCGCGGCCACGGTTTCGCGATAGGCGATGCGCGGCGGTCGCGTGGTGACCTCGACCCCGTGGCGCTCCTTCAGCCGGTCGAGGTTCACGCGCAGGTGCAGGTCGGACAGGCCGCGGACCACGGTCTCGTTGGTGTCCGGAAGGTGCTCGACCTGGAAACAGGGATCCTCCTCGGCCAGCTTGTGCAGCGCGGTAGCGAGCTTCTGTTCCTGTCCCTTGCTGCCGGCCTCGATGGCCAGGCCGAACATCGGCCGGGGGAAGTCCAGCGGCGCCAGGTGGATGTGGTCCTCCGCATGCGAGTCGTGCAGCACGGCGTCGAAGTGCAGGTCGTCCACCTTCGCCACCGCGGCGATGTCGCCGGGGATTGCCTGCGTGACCTCGACGTGGTCCTTGCCCTGGATCCTGAACAGGTGCGCGACCTTGAACGGCTTCTTGCCGTCGTCGACGAACAGCTGCGAGTCCTTCTTCACCGTGCCCTGGTAGACGCGGAACACGCCGAGCTTGCCGACGAACGGGTCGTTGACGATGCGGAATACGTCGGCGATCACGTGCGCATCGGGATCGGGACGCGCCTCGATCGGGGTCGCGTCGGCGCCTGCGCCTTTCGCGAACGGCGGCGGGTTGGCCTCGCCGGGATGCGGGAACAGGCGTTCGGCGATGTCGAGCAGTTCGGCCACGCCGACGCCGCTGCGCGCGGACACGAAGCACACCGGGACCAGGTGGCCTTCGCGCAGGCACTGCTCGAACGCGTCGTGCAGCTCGTCGCCGGACAGGCCGTCTTCGCCCAGGTCGAGGTAGTGGTCCATTACCGTTTCGTTGACCTCGACCACCTGGTCGATGACCTTCTGGTGCCAATCGGCAACCGGCCCGAGGTCGCTTTCGCCCGATGCCTGGCCGAAGCAGTCGACCACCGCCTTGCCGCCGTCGGCCGGCAGGTTGAGCGGCAGGACGGTGGGGCCGAATTCGTCGCGCAGTTCCTCGAGCACGCGCGCGCAGTCGGCTGCGTCGTGGTCGATCTTGTTGATCACGACGACCCGGCACAGGCCGCGCTGCTGCGCCCGGGCCATCATCCGGCGGGTGCCGTACTCGACGCCCTTGTCGGCGTCGACCACGATCGCCACTGTCTCCACGGCGGCCAGCGCGGACAGCGTGGGGCCGCGGAAATCGGGGTAGCCGGGGGTATCGATCAGGTTGACGTGGACGCTGCGCACGGAGGCCGGCGCGTGGTCGAGGCTTGCGATGGCGGCGTCGATGGAGTGGCCGCGCTGCTTTTCCATCGGATCGAAATCGGAAACCGTGTTGCCGCGCTCCACGGTGCCTGCCGCCTGGATGGCGCCGCCGGCATGCAGCAGGGCTTCGAACAGGGTTGTCTTGCCGGCGCCTGGATGGCCCGCCAGGGCCACGTTGCGGATGTCCGGAGTCGAGTACGGCATGAGCCAGTTCCTCCCGTCGTGCTGGGAGAGCCGGCATCGGGGCCGGGCTCCCGGGACGGATCCGTTCGTCGAACCGCTGCGGCGGCTGCGGCGGATCCGCATGCGACGTCATGGCTGTCCGCTGGGGAAGCGCGTCGACCGAGCGGCGTGCTCGGCGGGCGGTCATGGCGGGACGGGGACGATAGCGCGGCGGTGAACGCAGCGTCCCGTTGCAGCGCAGCAAAGCGAACGCGCGCATAACGCAGCCGTGGCTAAGCTGCGCCTCCCGCCCCACGTACGGAGACATCCCATGGCCACGACCCGCCACGCCACCGCCCACTGGTCAGGCGACCTCAAGACCGGAGGCGGCACGATCAGCACGCCGCAGAGCGGGTTGATGACCGAGACGGCCTACGGCTTCAACACCCGCTTCGGCGACAAGAAGGGCACCAACCCCGAGGAACTGATCGCCGCCGCGCACGCGGCCTGCTTCACCATGGCGCTGTCGAACGCGCTGGCCCAGGCCGGCCATGCGCCCGACGCGGTGGACACGCGCGCAGAGGTCGACCTGTCGATGGACGGCGGCCCCACCATCAGCGCGATCCGCCTGCAGACGAAGGCGAAGGTGCCCGGCATCGACGACGCGAAGTTCCGCGCGATTGCCGACGATGCCAAGCAGAATTGCCCGGTGTCGAAGGCGCTGAGCGCGGTGCCGATCACGCTGGAGGCGGAACTGCTCGGCTGATCGGGATGGCTCGATCCCCGTAGGAGCGGCGGAAGCCGCGAATTCCCGATTCCGTCCGCGAAGTTGAATGCCCGCGGCTTCCGCCGCTCCTGCAACAGTCGTGCGGAATGCCCGCGCCCGTTGCCGCGCCCGACACCCGGCGGCATAGTGACGCGATTCCTCATGGAGTCGCCCACATGCGCCGCATCACCTGGATCGCCACGCTGTGCTGCCTCGCCGCCGCGTCCGCGCAGGCTGCCGACGTGCACCTGCTGACCGCCGCGCGCATCCACACGTCAAATCCCGAACAGCCGCGCGTCGAGGCGATGGCCTGGGACGAATCCGGGCGCCTGCTCGCCGTGGGCGAAGCGAAGGTGCTGCTGGCGCAATACCCGGACGCTGAACGCATCGACGCAGGCGACGCCACCGTGATCCCCGGCCTGATCGACGCGCACGGGCACGTCATGGGCCTGGGCTACGCGCTGATGCAGGCAGACCTGGTCGGCGCGCGCGACAAGGCAGAGGTCCTTGCGCGCCTCAAGGCGTTCGCGGAAAAGGAGCGACTGCCCGACGGCGCCTGGCTGATCGGCAACGGCTGGGACCAGAACGACTGGCCGGAAAAGGTGTTCCCCACGGCTGCCGACCTCGATGCGGCGTTCCCCGATCGCCCGGTGTGGCTGGAGCGCGTGGACGGGCACGCCGGCTGGGCCAACAGCGCGGCGCTCAAGCTCGTCGAGCAGGCCAATCCGGATCGCCCGCTGGCTGGCGACTGGCAGCCCGACGGCGGCCGCATCCTGCGCGCAGGCGGCAAGGCGACCGGCGTGTTCGTCGACGAGGCCATGGGCCTGGTGCGCGCGCAGATGCCCGCGCCCGATGACGCGTACCGCGCGCAGGCGCTGGAGCGCGCGCTCGTTGCCGCGGCGCGCGACGGCCTGACCGGCGTACACGACATGGGCGTGTCGCGCGAAGAACTGGCGCTGTACAAGCGCTTCGCCGACGCCGGCAAGCTGACCTTGCGCATCGACGCCTATGCCAACGGCGACAGCGGCGCGCTCGCGGACCTGTGCGCGCACGGCACCTACGAACACCCCGGCGGCCGCGTGCAGATGCGCGGCGTCAAGCTGTACATCGACGGCGCGCTCGGCAGCCGCGGCGCCGCGCTGCTGGCCGACTACAGCGACGAGCCCGGCAACCGCGGCCTGCTGGTCACCGATCCGGCCACCTACGAAGGCATCGTGCGCAAGGCCAAGGGCTGCGGCGTGCAGGTGGCGACGCACGCCATCGGCGACCGCGGCAACCGCATCGTGATCGACACCTACGAGCGCGTGCTCGGCGACGACGCGAAGAGCGACCATCGCTGGCGCGTCGAGCACGCGCAGATCGTCTCGCCCGAGGACATCCCGCGCTTTGCGCCATTGGGCGTGATCGCCTCGATGCAGCCCACCCATGCCACGTCCGACATGCCGTGGGCCGAGGAGCGCCTGGGCAAGGAGCGCCTGTTCGGCGCCTATGCCTGGCAGCGCTTCCTGCACAGCGGTGCACGGTTGGCGCTGGGCTCGGACTTCCCGGTCGAATCGCCCGATCCGCGCCTGGGCCTGTACGCCGCGGTGACGCGCCAGGACCGCGACGGCCAGCCGCCCGGCGGCTGGCTCCCGGACCAGCGGCTGAGTGTGGCCGAAGCGCTGCGCGGGTTCACGTCGGATGCCGCGTATGCAGGTTTCGACGAGAAGCAGGTTGGAAAGCTGGCGCCCGGGATGCGGGCGGATTTCGTGGTCCTCGCCGAGGATCCGCTCGTGGTGCCGGCGTCGCAGCTCGACGATCTGCAGATCGAGTCGACGTGGGTCGACGGCAAGCCCGTGTACGAGGCGGACGAATCCACGAAGCCATAGGCGGTCGCGCGGGAGCGGCTCTTGTGAAGCGGCGTGTAGGTCGGGCCTACGCGCCCGACGGCTCTTGATCTTCGTCTTCCGCGTGGGCGGGTCTCTACCCGCCGATCGCGCGTTCTTCCCGCGGATTCGTGCATCGCGGGGCGTCGGGGGCGTAGCCCCGACCTGCGTCACCAGGCGATTTCGCCGCGCACCACCGTCTGCACGCGGCCGCCGGACCACACGTCGCCGGCATTGTCCACGAACAGCTCGATGATCGCGTCGTGGCCGACCTCGCGGCCCTGGCTGATGCGGTAATGGCCGTCCGGGCCGGGCAGCGCGTCCTGCGAGGCCAGCCAAGCGGCCAGCGTCGCGTTCGCGGCGCCGGAGGCGGCGTCCTCGAACCGCGCCGGCGCGCCGACGAAGGCGCGTACCGCGAGGTAGTAGACCGGATCGCTGCTGCGAGCGAACACGCACAGGCCCATGCTGCCGGTGTCGGTTGCGAGTTTGGCGATCGCGTCCCAGTCCGGTTCGGCCGAACGCAGGGCCGCCTCGTCGCGCAGCTCCGCCAGCCACCAGCGGCGGCCGCCGTCCATCAGCGCCGGCGGCAGCGCGCCCAGCGGCAGCGATGCCAGCGCGTCGCGCAGCCGGGGATCGGCCGCGTCGGCGATTTCCACCTGCCGTGCGCGTGGCGTGCGCACGGCGATGGTGCGCGCGTGCCCCGCGCCCTCCACCCGCAGCGGCAGGTTGCCGGCGGCGCCTTCCTGCACCAGCAGGCCGTCGTGCGGCGCGGCTAGCCCGGCTTCCAGCGCCGCGTGCGCGGTGCCGACGCTGGGATGCCCGGCGAAGGGCACCTCGTGGCGCGGGCTGAAGATGCGCAGCCGGTAGTCGGCGTCGGGCGTGGTGGCGGGAAGGACGAAGGTGGTTTCGGGCAGCCGCGTCCAGCGCGCGATCGCTTGCATGGCGTCGTCGTCCAGGCCCTGCGCATCGAGCACGACGGCGAGCGGATTGCCGACGCCGGGGCGGTCGGCGAAGACGTCGAGCTGGAGATAGGGGCGTGGCATGGGGATCCTTGGGGAAGGGGGGCGAGCGGGCGGCAAGTGTAGGCGGCTGCTGTCGCGCGGCAAGCGAAGAATGTCCTCGTGGGAGCGGCTTCCGCCACGAGCTTTCGGCATCCAGCTCGACCAAGGCAAGAGCTCGCGGCTGAAGCCGCTCCCACAAGAGCGGGGCAGGGTGGGCGGCGGCGACCGCAGGCCCTAGAATCGCGTGTTCATGCCCGACGCGCGGGCGCACCACGACTTCGATGCCCACCAACTCCCCTTCCGATCGCTGGATCGTGCTCAAGTTCGGCGGCACTTCGGTGTCGCGCCGCCACCGCTGGGACACCATCGGCCGGCTGGCGAAACAACGCGCCGACGAAAGTGGCGCGCGCGTGCTGGTGGTGGTCTCGGCTTTGTCGGGCGTCACCAACGAGTTGCAGGCGATCGCCGAAGGCGCGACCGACCGCGGCGCGCGGATCGCGGCGCTGGCCGAACGCCACGAAGCGTTCGCGCGCGAACTGGACCTCGACCCGCAACCGGTCCTCGGCGAACGCCTGGACGCGCTGCGCGCGCTGGGTGACGACCAGCGCGCCGACACGCATCCACTCGACTGGCAGGCCGAGCTGATGGGGCAGGGCGAACTGCTCTCGTCCACGCTCGGCGCCGCCTACCTGCATGCGCAGGGCCTGGACTTCGGCTGGTGCGATGCGCGCGACTGGCTCGACGCGGTCGCGCTGCCGAACCAGAACGCCTGGTCGACGCGGCTGTCGGTGTCGTGCCGGCGCGAACCTGCCGACGGCTTCCACGAACGCTTTCACGCCCAGCCGGCGCGGATGCTGCTCACCCAGGGCTTCATCGCCCGCCACGCCGACGGCGGTACCGCGATCCTCGGCCGCGGCGGTTCCGACACGTCCGCGGCGTATTTCGGCGCGCTGCTCGGTGCGCAGCGCGTTGAAATCTGGACCGACGTGCCCGGCCTGTTCAGCGCCAACCCGCGCGTGGTGCCCGATGCGCGCCTGCTCACGCGCCTTGACTACGCCGAGGCGCAGGAAATCGCCACCACCGGCGCCAAGGTGCTGCACCCGCGTTCGATCAAGCCCTGCCGCGACGCCGGCGTGCCGCTGGCGATCCTCGACACCGAGCACCCGGAATTGCCGGGCACCCGCATCGATGGCGAAGGCGAAACCGTGCCTGGCGTCAAGGCGGTCAGCCGCCGCAACGGCATCGTGCTGGTGTCGATGGAAAGCGTCGGCATGTGGCAGCAGGTCGGCTTCCTGGCCGAGATCTTCGAACTGTTCCGGCGCCACGGGCTGTCGGTGGACCTGATCGGTTCGTCGGAAACCAACGTCACCGTCTCGCTCGATCCCAGCGAGAACCTGGTCAGCACCGACGTGCTCGCCGAGCTGTCCACGGACCTGGCGAAGGTCTGCCGGGTCAAGGTGATCGCGCCGTGCGCGGCGATCACCCTGGTCGGGCGCGGCATGCGCTCGCTGCTGCACAAGCTGTCCGACGTGTGGGCCACGTTCGGCCAGGAGCGCGTGCACCTGATCTCGCAGTCGTCCAACGACCTCAACCTGACCTTCGTGATCGACGAGGCCGACGCCGATGGCCTGCTGCCGGTGCTGCACGCCGAGTTGATCGAAAGCGAGGCGATGCCGGTGCGCGACGCGAGCGTGTTCGGGCCGAGCTGGCACGAGATCGAGCACGGTCGCCCGCAGCGCGCCGAGCCCTGGTGGCGCGGCGAGCGCGAACGCCTGCTTGCATTGGCCGCGCACGGCACGCCGGCCTACGTCTACCACCTGCCGACGCTGCGCGAGCGCGCTCGCTCGCTGCTCGACGTGGAGGCGATCGATCGCCGCTACTTCGCGATCAAGGCCAACCCGCACCCGGCGCTGCTGTGCGCGCTGGCGGCGGAAGGCTTCGGGCTGGAGTGCGTGTCGCTGGGCGAACTCGAGCACGTGTTCGAGACGCTGCCGGGGCTTGATCCGGCGCGGGTTCTGTTCACGCCGAGCTTCGCGCCGCGCGCCGAGTACGAAGCCGCGTTCGCGCTCGGCGTCACAGTGACGATCGACAATGTCGAGGCCCTGCGCAACTGGCCCGACGTCTTCCGTGGCCGCGCGCTGTGGCTGCGCATCGACCTGGGCCGCGGCGACGGCCACCACGCCAAGGTGGTCACCGGCGGCGCGGCGTCGAAGTTCGGGCTGCCGCTGTCGGCGTTCGACGCCTTCGTCGAGCACGCGCACAAGCTCGACGCGCGCATCAGCGGCATCCATGCGCACCTGGGCAGCGGCATCGTGACCCCGGCGCACTGGCGCGAGGTCTACGCCGAGCTCGCCGGCTTCGCCGACAGCGTCGGTACGGTCGACACCATCGACATCGGCGGCGGCCTGCCGATCCCGTACAAGCCCGACGCGCATCCGTTCGACCTCGCCGCATGGGCGGCGGGGCTGGCCGAGATCAAGGCCGCGTATCCGCGCTACGCATTGGCGGTGGAGCCGGGGCGTTACATGGTCGCCGAGTGCGGCGTGCTGCTCGCGCACGTGACCCAGGTGGTCGAAAAGCAGGGCATCCGCCGCGTCGGCCTCGACGCCGGCATGAACGCGCTGATGCGGCCGACGCTGTACGACGCCTACCACGGCATCCACAACCTGGCCCGCATCGAAGAGGCGACGGACACCGCGTTCGACGTGGTCGGGCCGATCTGCGAATCCGGGGACGTGTTCGGCGCCGGGCGCATGCTGCCGGCGGCGACGGCCGAAGGCGACGTGGCGCTGGTTGCCGACGCCGGTGCCTACGGGTTCGTCATGGCCAACCGCTACAACCTGCGTGCGCTGCCGCGCGAGGACGTGCTCGAATGACCGCACGCAAGCGCCTGGCCTGGATCAACGCGGTGGTGGCGGCCGTGCTGGCGGTGCTGGCCTACGTCGTCATCGGCGTGCTCAGCGGCGCGGGACTGTCGTCATGGCACCGCAACGCGGGCGCCTCGCTGAGCGTCGCGCCCGCGGCGGCGATGGCGGCAGGATTGGCGTCGTGGTGGGTCACCGCGTGGTGGGAAAACGTCGACCGCGACGCGCGCAAGTGGACGGCCTTCGGACTGGCGCTGCGCACGGTGGGGCTGTCCTTCCTGCTGTTCGCGCCGCTGGCCAGCGCGTGGATGGCGCTGGCCGAAAGCGTGGCGTACCTGTTCTCCGGAACCGGTGGGCTGGGCGAAGCGCTGGCCTGGGTACCGGCGATCGCGGTGTACGCGGTGCTGTTCGGCCTGATGCTGGGCGCGCTGCCGGCGCTGTGCATCGAATACTTCCTGTGCCGCCGCTTCCTGCGGCAGGCGCGCGGCTTCGGTTTGGAGGGGGCGCGATGACGCCGTTCGACAGGGACGCGGTGCGCAGCTTCCGCTTCGTGCGCTGCGGTTTCGACGCTGCAACCGGCATCGCGCGGCTGGTGTACGCCTTCGACGACGGACCCGAGCTGGTCGAGACGGTCACCGTGCCCGGCGCGCCGTTCGAACTCGACGCCGCGCGTGCACGGGCGGCCGAACAGGCGCTGCGGCTGCTGCACCTGATCGCCGGCGTGAGCTACTACAAGGCGGCGGTGCCTGGGGAAATCCGGATCGATTCGTATGCGATCGATACGGAGACCGCGGCGCTGCTGGAAGAGATCTATCTCAACGGGCTGGGCGAGTTCGCGTATCGCAACGGGCTGGACCTGCACGGTCGGATTCGATTCCCCGCTCTGAAGCCCTCCCCTTCAAGGGGAGGGTTGGGTGGGGATGGGTTTCCCGTGGGCGGCGCCGAACCCCACCCCCACCCCGGCCCTCCCCCTGAGGGGGAGGGAGAAAAGCAGGGAGGGGAGGGGTCAAGACTCCACCGCCACGCCCTCGTCGCCATCGGCGGCGGCAAGGACTCCCTCGTCTCCATCGAAGCCCTGCGCAGGGCCGGTGTCGCGCAGACCGTCACCTGGATCGGCGGCTCGCAGCTGATCCGCGCCTGCGCCGAACGTACCGGCCTGCCGACGCTCAACATCGGCCGCCAGCTGGCGCCGGAGCTGTTCGAATACAACCGCCAGGGCGCGTGGAACGGGCACATCCCGGTGACCGCGATCAACTCGGCGATCATGGTGTTCGCAGCCGTGCTGCTGGGCGCGGACCAGGTGGTGTTCTCCAACGAACGCTCGGCCAGCTATGGCAGCCTGATCGAAGGTACGGGCGAGGTGAACCACCAGTGGTCGAAGGGCTGGATGTTCGAGCGCGACTTCGGTGCGCACGTGCAGCGCGAAGTCGCCGCCGATCTCCACTACTACTCGCTGCTGCGCCCGCTCAGCGAGCTGGCGGTGGCGCGGCAGTTCGCGAAGAGCGATCGCTACGACGCGCATTTCTCCAGCTGCAACCGCAATTTCCACCTGCTCGGCGAGCGCCCGGTGGGGCGCTGGTGCGGCGTATGCCCGAAGTGCCACTTCGTGTTCCTGGCGCTGGCGCCGTTCATGCCCAAGCCGCGGCTGGTGGCGATCTTCGGCCGTAACCTGCTCGATGATCCGGAACAGGTGCCCGGTTACGACGCGCTGCTCGAGTACCAGGACCACAAGCCGTTCGAGTGCGTCGGCGAGGGCCGCGAATCGCGCGCGGCGATGGCCGCGCTGGCGCGTCGGCCGGAGTGGAAGGAAGACGCGATCGTCAAGCGCTTCGCGAGCGAGATCCTGCCGCAGCTGGACGCCGAAGAACTCGACATCGCGCCGCTGCTGGTGGTCGACGACGAACATCGCATCCCGCCGGCGCTCTGGGAGCAGCTGCGTGCGCATTTCGCAGCTTGAAGGCCAGCGCGTCGCGCTGTGGGGCTGGGGGCGCGAGGGGCGGGCGGCGTACCGTGCGCTGCGCGCACGGGATGACCAGCCTTCGGCTGTTGTAGAGCGCCCGGGATTCGGGATGACCAGCCATTCGGCTGTTGAAAGCCGGGATTCGGAAGGCCAGGGCACGCTGCCACTGACACTGTTCTGCGCAGGGCACGAGGCGGAGCAGGTGCTCGCACTCGGCGATCCGGCGCTGCAGGTGGAAACCGAAGCCAGCGCCGAACGCCTCGCCGCGTTCGACGTGGTGATCAAGTCGCCGGGGATCAGTCCATACCGGCCGGAAGCCGTGGCGGCGCGCGAGCGCGGCACGCGGTTCATCGGCGGCACCGCGCTGTGGTTCGCCGAGCGGCCTGACGCGCGGACCATCTGCGTCACCGGCACCAAGGGCAAGAGCACGACCACCGCGCTGCTGGCGCACCTGCTGCGCGCCGGTGGCCATCGCACGGCGCTGTGCGGCAACATCGGCCTGCCGCTGCTGGAACTGATCGACGGCGATGCGGAACTGTGGGCGATCGAGCTGTCGAGCTACCAGACCCGCGACGTTGCCGCCAGCGGCGTGCGCCCGGACGTCGCGGTGGTGACCAACGTCTTTCCGGAACACCTGGATTGGCACGGCAGCGAGCAGCGCTACATCGACGACAAGCTGGCCCTGCTGACCCAGGCCCGGCCGCGCGTCGCCGTGCTCAACGCGGACGATCCACGGCTGGCCGCGCTTTCGCTGCCGGACAGCGACGTGCGCTGGTTCGGCCGCGCGGATGGCTGGCACATGCGCGGCGATGCGTTGCATCGCGGCGATGCGTTCGTCCTCGACACCCGCGACGTGCCGGTGCCCGGCCGCCACAACCGCGGCAACCTGTGCGCCGTGCTCGCGGCAATCGAAGCGCTCGGCTTCGACGGCGCGGCGCTGGCGCCGCATGCGGCCTCGTTCCGGCCGCTGCCGCACCGCCTGCAGGTGCTCGGCGTGCGCGACGGCATCACCTGGGTCAACGATTCGATCAGTACCACGCCGCACGCGAGCCTGGCGGCGCTCGACGTGTTCCGCGACCGCCGCGTGGCGCTGCTGGCCGGCGGCCACGACCGCGGGCTGGACTGGGCGGGTTTCGCCGAAGCGATGAAGGCGCGCGCACCGATGGCCATCGTGACGATGGGGCAGAACGGTCCGCGCATCGGCGAGCTGCTCGCACCGATTGCGCGCTCGGCCGGATTCACGCTGCAAGGCGCGACGGACCTGGCAGATGCCGTCGGCAGGGCGCGCGCCGTGCTCGCCGGTGAGGGCGTCATGCTGCTTTCGCCCGGCGCACCCAGCTTCGGTCCCTACCGCGACTACACCGAACGCGGGCGGCACTTCGCCGAACTGGCCGGTTTCGACCCGCAGGCGATCAGCGGCATCCCTGGCCTCGGCATCGCCTGACCGGCCGGGCGGGAACGATCTTGCAGGAGCAAGGCTCGTTGGCCCGGAGGCCGATTCACCATGGTCGAATGCCGCCGACGTACGCTTGCAGGTACTGCTTCCATCGGAGAACGCCATGATGACCCCGATCCGCCCCCGCCTCCTGCATCGCGCGGCCCTGCTGCTGTTGCTGCTGCCGCTATCCGCCTCCGCCATCGCCGTGATGCAGGCCAAGCCCGTTGAATGGAAAATCGGCGACCAGGCCTTCAGCGGCGTGCTGGTCTACGACGACGCCTCTTCCGACAAGCGCCCGGGCCTGGTGATGGTGCCCAACTGGATGGGCGTCGGCGAGGACGCTATCGCCATGGCCAGGCGCGTGGCCGGCGACGATTACGTGGTGCTGGTTGCCGATGTCTACGGTGCAGGCATCCGGCCGCAGGACGACGCCCAGGCGCTCGCCGCGGTCAAGCAGGCCTGGTCGGATGGCGGCGCGACCCTGCGCAAGCGCGCGCGGCAGGCGGTGGAAGTGCTCAGGACGCAGGAAGGGCTTCCGCTGGACGCGACCAGGATCGGGGCGCTCGGGTTCTGTTTCGGCGGCGGGGTGGTACTCGAACTGGCACGTTCGGGCAGCGACCTGGCCGGCGGCGTGGTCAGCTTCCACGGCAACCTGGACAGCTATCGGCCGGTCGAGGGCGGAATCCGGACGTCGATCCTCGTGCTCAACGGTGCCGACGACAAGAGCGTGGATGCGAAGCAGATCGCCGCGTTCGAGCAGGAAATGGACGCGGCCGGGGCGGACTGGCAGTTCGTCAACTTCGGCGGCGCGCGCCATTGCTTTTCGCAGCCGGAGGACGCCGACAAGCCGGCGGACGGCAACTGCCTGTACAACGAGCGCGCGGCCGGGCGCGCGTTCCGGATCATGGAAGGGTTCTTCGACGAGCGCTTCGGCGGGGACTGAGGAGCGTTCTTGCCACGGATGGACTTCGCGCCGTAGCCGCGCCTAGTGGTCGCGCTCGGTGGCGTAACGCGCCAGGCCGCGCAGCGCGCCCACCGCTTCGTTGTCTTCGAGGCCGTCGAGCGCGCGTTCGGCCGCTTCGGCGTACTCCGCGGCGCGCGTACGGCTGTAATCGAGGCTGCCCTGTGCGCGGATCGCGGCGACGGCTTCGGGAAGCGCATCGGCGTCGCCCTGTTCGACGATCGTGCGCAGTCGGTCGCGGGTGGCGGCGTCCGAGTGCGCCATCGCGTGGATTAGCGGCAGCGTGGCCTTGCCTTCGGCCAGGTCGTCGCCCAGGTGCTTGCCCAGCGCGGCCTCGTCGGCGCTGTAGTCGAGCACGTCGTCGGCGATCTGGAAGGCGTGGCCCAGGGCCAGGCCGTAGTCGTGCAGACGTTGCTGCGTTGTCGCGTCGGCGCCGGCCAGCAGCGCGCCCAGCCGGGTGGCCGCGGCGAACAGCACTGCGGTCTTGCGCTCGATCACGCGCAGGTAGGCGGCCTCGTCCACGTCCGGGTTGCGCACGTGCAGCAACTGCAGCACCTCGCCCTCGGCGATGCGGTTGGTGGTGTCGGCGAGGATGCGCTGCACGTCCATCGAGTCGAGCTCGACCATCAGCTGGAAGCTGCGCGAATACAGGAAATCGCCCACCAGTACGCTGGCCGCGTTGCCCCAGACCGCGTTGGCGGTGCTGCGGCCGCGGCGCAGGTCGGACTCGTCGACCACGTCGTCGTGGAGCAGGGTGGAGGTGTGGATGAACTCGACCACGGCGGCCAGCTGGTGCGCGTCCGCGCCCTGGTGGCCCAGCGCGCGCGCGGCGAGCAGCAGCAGCATCGGCCGCAGGCGCTTGCCGCCGGCGGCCACGATGTGCTCGGCGACCTGGTTGATCAGCACCACGTCCGAGGCCAGGCGGCGGCGGATCAGGGCGTCGACCGCGGCCATGTCGGCGGCGGCGAAGGCCTGGATGGCGGGCAGGGCGGGAACGTGCAGGCTTGCGGGGACAGACATGCCGGGTCCGGCGGGGGAAAGGCGCGATTATAGGGAAGCCGCGCACGTGCCGATCATGCAGGTGGCGGCCGTGCCCCGGGAATGCCGGGATATCGGCGTCGTGGCCGCCCCTGGCGGCGCGGCTGGGTCTTCCTTGGGAGCACGGCGGGGCATTGGGGTCGGGGTTTTCCCACGCGGATTTCAGGTTGCCCGTGCCTTCCGGTGGCCTTAACGTCGCCAGTCCCGGGACCGGATGGGTCCCGGTATCATGCGCAGGGAGTACCGCGCGACCCGTGCCGACGCATCCGCGCGGCATCGCGAGCGGAACATCCCACGCACCCACGCAAGCCACCCTTCAGAACGCAAAGAGGTCATCCATGGCACGCGGCATCAACAAGGCCATCCTGGTCGGCAATCTCGGCAACGACCCGGAAACCAAGTACACCCAAGGTGGCATGGCCATCACCAAGATCAGCCTGGCGACCAGCAGCGTCCGCAAGGATCGTGACGGCAACCAGCAAGAGCGCACCGAATGGCATCGGGTGACGTTCTTCGGCAAGCTCGGCGAGATCGCCGGCGAATACCTGCGCAAGGGTTCGCAGGTGTACATCGAAGGCGAGATCCGCTACAGCGAACATACCGGCGACGACGGCCAGAAGCGCTACTACACCGACATCATCGCCAACGAGATGCAGATGCTCGGTGGCCGTGGGGAAGGTGGCGGTGGCGGTGAGCGCATGTCCCGGCCGCGCCAGGATTCCGCGCCGCCGCAGCGGCAGGCCCCGCAGCGCCAGGCGGCACCGCCACCGGCGGATGACTTTTCGGATGACGATATTCCGTTCTGAGCCATGCATCCCGGGGTGGACGCCGGGATCAGTGCCGACTTGTTTTCCCCTGGAGATTCCAGCGTGCCAGTTTGGCTTGTAACCGGCGGAGCCGGCTTCATCGGCGGCAACTTCGTGCTCGAGGCGGCCGCCAACGGCGCTCGTGTGGTCAACCTGGATGCCCTCACGTACGCGGGCAACCTCGACACGCTTGCGTCGCTGAAGGACAGCCCGGCGCATGTCTTCGTCCACGGCGACATCGGCGACCGTGCCTTGGTCGATCGCCTGCTTGCCGAGCACCGGCCCGACGCGGTGGTCAACTTCGCCGCCGAGAGCCACGTCGACCGCTCGATCGATGGCCCGGGCGCCTTCGTGCAGACCAACGTCGTTGGCACGCTCGCGCTGCTGGAAGCCACGCGCGACTACTGGAAATCGCTGGAAGGCGAGGCGAAGGACGCGTTCCGCTTCCTGCACGTGTCCACCGACGAGGTCTACGGTTCGCTCGGCGACAGCGGCAAGTTCGTCGAAACCACGCCCTACGCGCCGAACTCGCCGTATTCGGCCTCGAAGGCCGCGTCCGACCACCTGGTGCGCGCCTTCCACCACACCTACGGGCTGCCGGTGGTGACCACCAACTGCTCCAACAACTACGGCCCCTACCAGTTCCCGGAGAAGCTCATCCCGCTGGTGATCGCCAAGGCGATCGCGGGTGAGCCGCTGCCGATCTATGGCGATGGCATGAACGTGCGCGACTGGCTGTACGTCGGCGACCATTGTTCGGCGATCCGCGCCGTGCTTGAAGGTGGCCGCATCGGCGAGACCTACAACGTCGGCGGCGACGCCGAGCGCCCGAACATCGAGGTCGTCAACACCATCTGCGCGCTGCTCGACGAGCGCCGCCCGCGCGAGGACGGCAAGCCGCGGAATTCGCAGATCACCTATGTGAAGGATCGTCCCGGCCACGACCGCCGCTACGCGATCGATGCGTCGAAGCTGAAGTCGGAACTCGGCTGGGCGCCGGCGCACAGCTTCGAGCAGGGCATCGCGGACACCGTGGACTGGTACCTCGACAACCAGCCGTGGGTGCAACGCGTGCTCGACGGCAGCTACCGGCTCGAGCGCATCGGGAGCGCGGCATGACCGCGCGGCGCGGCATCATCCTCGCCGGTGGTTCGGGCACGCGGCTGTATCCGATCACCCAGGCGATCAGCAAGCAGCTGCTGCCGGTCTACGACAAGCCGATGATCTACTACCCGCTCAGCGTGCTGATGCTGGCCGGCATCCGTGAGGTGCTGATCATCAACACGCCGCACGAGCAGGCGCTGTTCAAGGCGCTGCTGGGCGACGGTTCGCAGTGGGGCATGCGGATCGAGTACGCGGTGCAGCCAAGCCCGGACGGCTTGGCGCAGGCGTACCTGATCGGACGCGAGTTCGTCGACGGCCGGCCCAGTTGCCTGGTGCTCGGCGACAACATCTTCCACGGCCCCGGCCTGACGGCGCTGCTCAAGCGCGCCGACGAACGTGAGCAGGGCGCGACGGTGTTTGGCTACTGGGTCCGGGACCCCGAACGCTATGGCGTGGCGGAGTTCGACGCTGATGGCAAGGTCGTCGGCCTGGAGGAGAAGCCGGCCAAGCCACGCTCGAACTACGCGGTGACCGGACTGTACTTCTACGACGGGCGCGCCAGCGATTTCGCCGCCGCGCTCAAGCCCTCGCCGCGCGGCGAGCTGGAGATCACCGACCTCAACCGCTGCTACCTCGAGGAAGGCGGGTTGCACCTAGAGCAGCTTGGCCGCGGCTACGCGTGGCTCGACACCGGTACTCACCAGTCGTTGCTGGAGGCATCGAACTACATCGCCACCATCGAGGCGCGCCAGGGTCTGCGAGTGTGCTGTCCGGAAGAGATCGCCTTCAACACCGGCTGGATCGATGACATGCAACTCCAGGCACTTGCCCGGCCGCTGGTCAAGAATGGTTACGGGCAGTACCTGCTCGACCTGGTCGATCGCGGCTACGTGCCATGAAAGTGATTGAAACCGGCCTCACGGGCTGCCTGCTGATCGAGCCGCAGGTGTTCGGCGATGCACGCGGGCAGTTCTTCGAGTCGTTCAACAACGACAAGCTCGCCGCGCACGGGCTTGAGCCGCGTTTCGTGCAGGGCAACGTGTCCATGTCGACGCGCGGCGTGCTGCGCGGCCTGCACTACCAGTGGCCGAAGCCGCAGGGCAAGTACGTCTCGGTGCTCGATGGCGAGGTCTGGGACGTGGCCGTCGACATCCGCCGCGGCTCGCCCACGTTCGGCAAATGGGAGGCCGTGCTGCTGAGCGGCGAGAACCGGCGGCACTTCTGGATCCCCGAAGGCTTCGCCCACGGCTTCGCGGTGCTCAGCGAGAAGGCGACCTTCACCTACCTGTGCACCGAAACCTACGATCGCGAAGCTGACGCCGGCATCCGCTGGAACGATCCCGCACTCGCCATCGACTGGCCGGTCGCCGAGCCGGTCCTGTCGGACAAGGACACGCGCGCGCCGCTGCTGGCGGATGTCGCGCAGGACCGCCTGCCGGTGTACGCGCCTTGAGGATCCTGCTGCTCGGCGCGAACGGGCAAGTGGGCACCGAGTTGCAGCGCAGCCTCGCGCCGCTGGGCGAGGTCGTTGCCGCCACGCGCGATGGCCTGCTCGCCAACGGCGCGGCCTGCGAGGTCGCGGATTTCGACCGCCCGGAGGAGCTGCAGCCGCTGATCGCCCGCACCGCGCCCGACGTGGTGGTGAACGCTGCGGCCCATACCGCCGTCGATCGTGCTGAGAGCGAACCGGACGCGGCGTTCCGCGCCAACGCGCAGGCGCCCGGCCAGCTTGCCGCCGCATGCGCCGCCCGCGACGCGCTGCTGGTCCACTATTCGACCGATTACGTCTTCGACGGCAGCGCGACGCGGCCTTATCGCGAGGACGACCCCACCGCTCCACTGGGCGTGTACGGCACCAGCAAGCTCGCCGGCGAGGACGCCATCCGCGACAGCGGCGCGCGCCACATGATCTTCCGCACGGCCTGGGTGTACGCCGCGCACGGCCGCAACTTCCTGCTGACGATGCTGCGCCTGGGCGCCGAGCGCGACGAGCTGCGCGTGGTCGCCGACCAGGTCGGCAGCCCGACCTCGGCCGCCTACATAGCCGATACCACCGCCGCAGTCCTGGCATGGGGCACCGACCGCTCCGGGCTGTGGCACCTGACGTGCACCGGCCAGACCAGCTGGCACGGATTCGCCGAGGCGATCATGGCCGGCGCGGTCGAGCGCGGCCTGCTCGACAGGGCGCCGCAAGTGCTGCCGATTCCCACCAGCGACTATCCGACCCCGGCTGCCCGCCCCGCGTTCTCCGTGCTCGACAACGCCCAGCTGCAGCAAGATTTCGACCTGCCCGGCGTGGACTGGTGCGATTGCCTGGGGCAGGTGCTGGACGCGCTGGCCGCCGCGCGTTGCGCCTGATCCGGCCCCGGGAGGCTCCGTCACAACCCGACTTCAGCCCAGCGGTGAAGAGACAGGCGTGAAGGCTGCAGGGGGCGGACGTGAGGCCTTCGCCGGCGTGAACTCCTTTTGAGACGTCGGCGGTCACATGCTGCTCCGTACGGAATCCGTGCAGGCGTGGCAAGGCACCCCGAATGCACTGGACTTGCCCCAAGGCAGCGATTAGCTTGTTGGACTTTCGTGGACAGGGGTAGCAGATGAACCAGCCGGCGACGCGGCAATTGACCTTCCGGGCCGTCGTGCTTGCGGTCATCCTGGCGATGGTCCTGGCCGCGGCCAACGCCTACCTCGGCCTGTTCGCCGGCCTGACCATCGCCACCGCGATCCCGGCGGCGGTGGTGTCGATGGGCGTGCTGCGGCTGCTCGGCGGCGGCACGATCCTGGAGAACAACATCGTCCAGACCGGCGCCTCCGCCGGCTCGTCGATCGCCGCCGGCGTGATCTTCACGATCCCTGCGCTGATCATCCTCGGGTACTGGCAGGACTTCCGTTACTCGTGGGTGCTGGCGATCGCCGGCCTCGGCGGCCTGCTCGGCGTGCTGTTCTCGGTGCCGCTGCGGCGCACGATGATCGTCGAGGACCCGCTGCCGTTCCCCGAGGGCAAGGCGGCGGCCGAGGTGCTCAAGGCCGGCGACAACCCCGGCCCGGGGCTGAAGATCCTGGCGCTGTCGGGCGTGATCGGCGGCGTGGTCAAGCTGGCTGCGGCCAGCGGCCTGCGCATGATCCCGGACAGCGCGATCGGCGCCGGCTTCCTCGGCAAGTACCTGGGCTACATGGGTACCGGGCTGTCACCGGCGCTGCTGGGCGTGGGCTATATCGTCGGCCTGAACGTCGGCATCGTGGTGGTGTCGGGCAGCATCCTGTCGTTCAACATCGCGATCCCGATCTACCACGAGTTCTTCATGGGCACCGATCCGGCGCTGGCCGCGTCGGTAGCCGGTGCCAGCGCGCAGGACATCGCCGGTGCGATCTGGTCGGCGAAGATCCGTTACCTCGGCGTCGGCACGATGCTGATCGGCGGCGTTTGGACCCTGTTCTCGCTGCGCAAGTCGCTCGTGTCCGGTATCAAGAGCGGCTTCGCCGCGGCACGCAAGGGCGCCGGCAAGGTGGTCGCCGAAACCGAGCGCGACCTGCCGATGAAGTGGATGCTGGTCGCGCTGGTCGCCTTCGTGGTACCGCTGGGCCTGCTGTACCACGCCATCGTCGACCAGTGGATGGTGAGCATCCCGATGACGATCATCATGATCGTGGCCGGCTTCCTGTTCGTGTCGGTGTCGGCGTACCTGGCTGGCCTGGTCGGTTCATCGAACAACCCGGTCTCGGGCATCACCATCGCCACGATCCTGTTCGCCTCGCTGGTGCTGGTGTTGCTGCTCGGCCGTGATTCGCCGATCGGCGCAGTGGCCGCGATCATGATCGGCGCGGTGGTGTGCTGCGCGGCAGCGGTCGGCGGCGACAACCTGCAGGACCTCAAGGCCGGCTACATCGTCGGCGCGACGCCGTGGAAGCAGCAGCTGATGCTCGCCATCGGCGCGTTCTCCTGTGCGCTGATCATGGCGCCGGTGCTCAACCTGCTGGCGCAGGCCTACGGCATCGGCGCGCCGACGCCCGAGCATCCCAACTCACTGGCCGCGCCGCAGGCCACGCTGATGGCCTCGGTAGCCAACGGCATGTTCGGCGGCAAGCTGCCGTGGACGATGATCGCCATCGGCGCTGCCATCGGTGCGGTGATCATCGCGCTGGACGAATGGCTCAAGGCGCGCAAGTCGAGCTTCCGCGTGCCGGTGCTGGCCGCGGCCATCGGCATCTACCTGCCGCTGGAACTGATGGTGCCGATCTTCCTCGGCGGCCTGCTGTCGTACTTCGTCGAGCGCCGCAAGAAGCTCAAGGCCGGCGACGAGGAAATGCGCGACCGCATCCACCGCCCCGGCACGTTGTTCTCGGCTGGCCTGATCACCGGCGAGGCGCTGATGGGCATCGCCATCGCGATCCCGATCGTGGTGTCCGGGCGCGCCGACGTGCTGGCCCTGCCGGAGCAGTTCCGCTTCGGCCAGCTGGTCGGGCTGGCGGTGCTGGTCGTGGTCGGCTGGCTGCTGTACCGCAGCGGCGCGAAGTCCAAGGCGCTCGGCGAAACAGAGCCCGGCCCCATGTGACAGCGTTGAAGCCCTCCCCTTCAAGGGGAGGGTTTGGGTGGGGATGGGCTTCTTTCCATCTGCAACAAACCCCATCCCCATCCCGGCCTTCCCCTTGAAGGGGAAGGAGACAATCAAGAGCCTTCCCCCGATTGGGAAGAGAGCATCCTTGCTGCACCGCAATCCCAGGAGTCCCCATGAAATCCCGCCATCTCGTCCTCCCGCTCGCCCTGCTGATCGCCACGCCGTCGCTGGCCGCCACCCGAGGCTTCGAGGTGCGCGACATGGTCAACCTCGACCGCTACTCGTCGCCGACGCTGTCGCCCGACGGTCGCAGGCTGGTGTTCGCCAAGCGCGTGCTTGACGAAGCGAGCGGGAAGGCCAGCACATCGCTGTGGATCGAGGACCTGTTCGCGCGCGACGCAGCGCCGCCGAAACGGCTGACGCCCGAGGGCTGGAACGTCAACTCGCCGGCGTTCTCGCCGGACGGGGCCACGGTGTACTTCCTCAGCGCGAAGGATGACTCGTCGCAGCTGTATTCGATGCCCGCCGCGGGCGGCACGCCGGTGAAGCTCACAGCGTTCCCGGTCGGTGTCGATGGCTTCAAGCTCTCGCCTGACGGCAGCCGTGTCGCGTTCAGCGCCGGCGCGTTCCCGGACTGCAAGGCCGGTGCGGGGCAGGGCGTGCTCGCGTGCACGAAGGCGAAGCTGGACGAAGCGGAAAAGAACAAGGCCACCGGCGTAGTTTTCGACCACATGTTCATCCGCCACTGGGATACCTGGAGCGACGGCCGCATGAACCGGGTGTTCGTGGCCGACCTGCCGGCGGCAAAGGCCACAGCCGTCGGTGATGCCAGGCTCGTCGGTGCCGACGTGCTCGGCGACGTACCGTCCAAGCCCTTCGGCGACAGCGGCGAATATGCCTGGGCGCCGGATGGCAAGTCGCTGGTGCTCAGCGCGCGCAAGTCCGGCCCTGACGAGCCGTGGTCGACCAACTTCGACCTCTACCAGGTCAGCGCCGATGGCAGCGGCGCGGCGAGGAACCTTACCGAAGCCAACAAGGCCTGGGACACGGGCCCGGTGTTCGGCGACGACGGCAAGACGCTGTACTACCGGGCGATGAAGCGACCCGGTTTCGAGGCCGACCGTTTCGCGATCATGGCGATGGACCTGGCCAGCGGCGACGTCCGCGAGATCGCGCCGGACTGGGACCGCTCCGCCGACGGCGTCGTGCTGTCGGACGACGGCAAGACCATCTATACCACCACTGCGGATGTGGGCGAACACCCGCTGTTCGCGATCGACATCGCCAGCGGCGAGGCGAAGAAGCTGGTCGGCGACGGCACGATCTCTTCATTCGAGATCGCCGGCCCCACGCTTGCGTTCTCGCGCAACACGATGAAGACCGGCGACCAGTTGTTCGCCACCGGCCTCGATGCCGCGCAGCTGCGCGCGATCACGCCCAGCGCCGGCGAGATGGTGCCCGACGCGACCTTCGCCGACTTCGAGCAGTTCAGCTTCAAGGGCTGGAACAACGACACCGTGCACGGCTACGTGGTCAAGCCCTGGAACTACGAGGAAGGCAAGAAGTATCCGGTGGCGTTCCTGATCCACGGCGGACCGCAGGGCAGCTTCGGCAACGGCTGGAGCTATCGCTGGAACCCGCAGACCTACGCCGGGCAGGGCTACGCGGTGGTGATGATCGACTTCCACGGCTCGGTCGGCTACGGCCAGGAATTCACCGACGCGATCAGCCAGCACTGGGGCGACCGCCCGCTGGAAGACCTGCAGAAGGGCTGGGCCGCGGCGCAGCAGCAGTACGACTTCCTCGACGGTTCCAACGCCTGCGCGCTGGGCGCCAGCTACGGCGGCTACATGGTGTACTGGATCGCCGGCGTCTGGAACGAGCCATGGAAGTGCCTGGTCGACCACGACGGCGTGTTCGACACGCGCATCATGGGCTACGCGACCGAGGAACTGTGGTTCACCGAGTGGGAGAACGGCGGCACGCCGTACGACAACCCGGAGGGCTACGAGAAGTTCAACCCGATCAACCACGTCAAGGACTGGCGCGTGCCGATGCTGGTGGTCCACGGCCAGCTCGATTACCGCATTCCGGTCTCGCAGGGCATTTCGGCGTTCACCGCGCTGCAGCGCAAGGGCATCGAGTCGAAGTTCCTGTACTTCCCCGACGAGAACCACTGGGTGCTCAAGCCGCAGAACAGCATCCTGTGGCACGACACGGTGAACGGCTGGCTGAAGCAGCATCTGGCGCCGCAGCAGTGACAGAGATGACCGCACGTCGCGGCAACGCGACGTGTTCCCTTGCCTACTGGAACCGTTCCCATGCCTGAAGCCGCCAGCAGCGCGCTGATCACCGACGACGCGGCCATCCTCGGCCTGCTTGCCGTCACCCTGGGAGCGGTGTTCTGGACCGCTTCACGGGAGTCCGGATTCTGGAGCAGGTTCTACAACTACGTGCCGGCGCTCCTGATGTGCTACCTGGTGCCGGCCATCTACAACAGCATCGGCCTGATCGATGGCGGCGCATCGAACCTGTACCCGATGGCGCGCGACTACCTGTTGCCAGCCTCGCTGGTGCTGTTCTGCATCGCCATGGACATCGGGGCGATCCTGAGGCTCGGGCCGAAGGCCGTGATCATGTTCCTGACCGGTACGGTCGGTGTGATGCTCGGTGCGGTCGTGGCGTTCGTGGCGATGGGCGTTATCCATCCGTCCACGGTTGCGGGCGAAACCTGGCGCGGCATGACCACGATTGCCGGCAGCTGGATCGGGGGGGGCGCCAACCAGGCGGCGATGAAGGAGGTGTTCGCGGTCGATGCCAACCTGTTCGGCCAGTTCGTGGCCGTCGACGTGATCGTGGCTTACTTCTGGATGGCGATCCTGCTGTACCTGGCGCCGCGCGCGAAGGCCTTCGACCGCTGGACCGGGGCCGACACGTCGGCGATCGAGGATCTCAAGCAGCGCATCGCCGACTACCAGGCCGAGCATGCGCGGATCCCGTCGATGAGCGACCTGATGATGATCTTCGCGGTCGGCATTGGCCTGACCGGCCTGGCGCACCTGCTCACCGGGCCGCTGGTTGCGTGGATCCAGTCGCTGCCGGCCTCGTGGCGGCTGCAGGATTACAGCCTGGACTCGCGCTTCTTCTGGCTCGTGGTGCTGACCACCACCTTCGGCGTGATCCTGAGCTTTACCCGGGCACGCCGGTTGGAGGGTGCTGGCGCATCCAATGTCGGCTCGGTCTTCCTTTACGTCCTGATCGCCACCATCGGCATGCAGATGGACCTGAAAACACTGGCGGACCGGCCGATGCTGTTGTTGCTGGGAGTGATCTGGATCAGCGTGCATGCAGCACTGATGCTCGGCATGGCCAAGCTGATCCGCGCACCGCTGTTCTTCATGGCCGTCGGATCGCAGGCCAATATCGGCGGTGCGGCGTCCGCGCCGGTGGTGGCCAGTGCCTTCCATCCGTCACTGGCACCCGTTGGCGTGCTGCTGGCGGTGATGGGCTACGCGCTGGGCACGTACTGCGCGTACATCACGGGGTTGTTGCTGCAGGTGATGGCGGGCTGAGCCGGCGCAAATCCCTGCCGCATGGCAGTGGCTGGACAGGAGGCGCGAGCAGTGCCTCCTGCGCCAGAGAAGGAGCGGGTTGCCCTAGAAGGCGAGCGCAGCGCGCTGTTGGCGTTCCTGCATCTGCGCCTGTTCCTGCTGCTGGATGTCGTTTGCGCGTAGCTGCATCGCACTCTGCCTCGCCTGCGCCTGGACGGCCTGTTCGAGGTCGACCTGGCTGCGCCGGTGGGCGGGATCGTGCAGGTCGCCCTGGACCGCGAATATGCGCTGGGCGTCGGCCGAGGTCGCCACGTGGTCGATCCGGGATAGGCCATCCAGGCGGGCGCGGGCGGCCATGCTGGCGACGGTGTTGAGGAAGCGCTCGTTTTCGGCAAGGCCGAGGGGCTCGCGTCGTGGCGCCAAGCCCGCGGCAGCGTCGCGCAGCAGCCGGTTCGACGTGCCGTCGACGTCGCCGATGGCGCGCGGGGCGATGACGGGGTTGCGCTCGCGCGCCTGCAGCTGCGCCAGGTCCTGCGCCTCCATCACCGCCTCGATGAAGTGCAGGTCGACGCGGTGCATGAGCATCTTGCCGGGCACCAGGCGCTCGAAGAACGAGAGCGGATCCGGGTCCGGCAGCACGATCTCGTGCCCCGGCGCGTCCGGCATCGCCCACTTGAGCGGGATGCTGTCTTCCTGCAGGTGGGTGAGGATTTCGTTGTCGACGCGGTAGCTGCGGATCAGGCCCTGCTCGGCCTCGCGCTTCAGGACGTCGGCGTCGAAGCCGTGCCGTTCCAGGGTCTTGTCGTGCACGCCGGCGGCGTTGAACGTCACGACCGGAACATCGTTGGCCATGCCTGCCGCCGCGGCCAGTCCGCCACCAAGCGAATGGCCGGTGAAGATGATGTCCTCGCCGAAGGCCTCCCTGGCCTTGCGGCCAAGCGTGAGGGCGCGATCGTACTGGTCGTCTTTTAGCCCCAACCCTTGGCCGAAGTTGTGCTTCCAGTCGCGCCCTTCGTCGGTTCCGGTGAATGCAAGCACCACGTGTCCCTGCGCGTCCTTGTAGAACGAGGCGTCGAAACCACTCTTGGCATCGTGCATGAGTGCGGGGTCGAGGCCTGCGGCCCGCACGTCGTCCTCGTCCATGCGTGCCCAGCTTGCGGGCAGTTCAGGTGCGCCTTCTTCCGCCAGGCCGCGGCGGAGATCGCTCACGACGTAATTGTCCTGGAGCAAGGTCGACAGTTCACGGTCGATCGAGTGCGGTTGTTGCCCGCGGACCTCGTCGGCAAAGCTGGCGATCCGTGCTGCCGGAGAAGAATCGTTGCTGGTATCGCTCATGCGCCGCTCCTTGCGTACACACCTGCCGCGGATGCAATCGCCAAAGCAGGTGGCTTCCCTGGGAAATGACTGCTACTGCCGGGGCACTCCGTGCGTTTCAAGCCAGTCGCGAACCTTCTGGCGCTCGGCCTTGCCTTCGGCATTGAGGCGCGAATCCGATCCGGCAAACAGCGCAGGCTGGAACGTCGCGCCGCGTTGGTTCGTCTGTTGCGGATCCAGGCCGGCCTGCAGAAGTTCCAGTACGCGGCCGGCGTCGTTCACGTTGGCTGCGACGTGCAGCAAGGAGTCGCCCATCGAGTCGGTGTGCCGGATGTCCGCGCCTGCGGCGATGAGCATCTCGACCTGGGCATCGCGGCGGCTCTCCACGGCGCGGAAGATCGGGGTCCAGCCAAGGCCCGGGCGTGCGATATCCACGGGCGCCCCATGCGCGATCAGCACCTGCAGGTACTGCGCGTCGTTCACCATCGCCGCCATGTGCGCCACGGTTTCCTGGTCCATGCCGGGCGCTGCGGGATCGGCGCCGGCTTCGAGCAGCGCCGACAGCGAGGCGGGCTGCTGGTTCCAGATCGCCCATTCGAGCAGGGTGACGTCGTCTTCGCCGCGCGCGGACAGGTCCGTCGACGGGGCGAGTGCGCGGATGCGGGTGGTGTCGCCGCGGGCGACCGCTTCGGCCAGAGGCTGGACCGCAGGGTCGTGGAAGGGGAGGGCGGAGTCCTTGATCGCTGCTGACATGCTGGCTTGCTCCCTTGCACCGGCCGGATCGGCGGCGCACGAAACCATCAGGATGGATGTCGCGAGGGCCGCCAGGGCAGGGACGTGCTTGCGCATTGCGGGTTCCTTTCCGACTGACTTTGCGTTTGCGTCGCGCATGGGTCCGTGGCGCGACAGGGCTGATCCTAGCATCGCCCCGGCGGCCGTGGAGGCACGATTCCGTGATCGCGTCCGTAATTTCCGCGACCCGATGCAATCATGGATCGCCTGTCAACAGCAGCGGAAGCCGCCCCTGCCGCCGAAGCGCGCTTCCTGGCGTTCGCGGAAGAACGTCGGGTAGTCCATCGGCTTCCGGTCCGGATGCTTCTCGAGCACGTGCCGGACATAGTTGTCGTAGTCAGGCACGCCGCAGCACAGCCGCGCGGTCTGCACCAGCCGCCGCCAGGCGCGCTTGTGTGCCTGGTAGTGGCCGAGCGGGACGAGCGCGGTGCCCATCAGGGTTGCGCCGCTTCCTGCTCGGGGGTGAGCGCGACATAGGGCAGCTCGCGGTCGGTGCGGGTCGAACTGGCACGTGCCTTCGCGATCGCCTTCACCGAATAGAACAGCACCGCCAGCACCACGAACAGGAACAGCGCGGTCAGCCCTGCGTTGACGTAGTTGTTGATCATGATCTGCTGCATCCCGCCGAAATCCTTCGACGGCGCGATCAGTTCGCCGGCCGCGATCGCGTCGCGGTACTTGCTGGCCTGCGCCAGGAAGCCCACGCCCGGATCCTTGTCGAAGATCTTGATCCAGCCGGCCGCGGTCGTGCAGACCAGCAGCCAGACCGTCGGCACGATCGACACCCACGCGTAGCGGTCCTTCTTCATCTTGAACAGCACCACCGTGCACAGCAGCAGCGCGATACCGGCGAGCATCTGGTTGGCGATGCCGAACAGCGGCCACAGCATGTTGATGCCGCCCAGCGGATCGGTCACGCCCTGGTAGAGGAAGTAGCCCCACAGCGCCACGCAGCCGCCGGTGGCGACCAGGTTCGGCCCCCACGACTCGGTGCGCCGCATCACCGGCACGAAGTTGCCGAGCAGGTCCTGCAGCATGAAGCGGCCGGCGCGCGTGCCGGCATCGACCGCGGTGAGGATGAACAGCGCTTCGAACAGGATTGCGAAGTGGTACCAGAACGCCATCATGTTCGCGCTCGGCAGCACGCTGTGCAGGATCTGCGCGATGCCGACCGCCAGCGTCGGCGCGCCGCCGGCGCGCGACAGGATGCTGCTCTCGCCGATCTCGTGAGCGGTCGCGGTGAGCAGGTCGGGCGAGACCACGAAGCCCCAGCTCGACACCGTCTGCGCGACGGTCGCGGCGTCGGTGCCGATGATCGCGGCCGGCGCATTCATCGCGAAGTAGATGCCCGGGTCGATGATCGAGGCGGCGACCATCGCCATGATCGCCACGAACGACTCCATCAGCATGCCGCCGTAGCCGATGTAGGGCGCGTCTCGCTCGCTGGCGAGCATCTTGGGCGTCGTGCCCGAGGCGATCAGCGCATGGAAGCCAGACACCGCGCCGCAGGCGATGGTGATGAACAGGAATGGGAACATGCTGCCCTTCCACACCGGCCCAGTGCCGTCGGTGAACTGGGTCAGCGCCGGCATCCGCAGTTCCGGCATCACGATCACGATGCCGACCGCCAGCGCGACGATGGTGCCGACCTTGAGGAACGTCGACAGGTAGTCGCGCGGCGCCAGCAGCAGCCAGATCGGCAGGACCGCGGCGACGAAGCCGTAGCCGATCAGCATCCAGGTGATCTGGGTGCCGGTGAAGGTGAACACCGGGCCCCAGGTCGGGCTGGCGGCGACCTGGCCGCCGAACCAGATCGCGGCCAGCAGCAGCACCAGGCCCACCACCGAGATCTCGCCGATCTTTCCGGGCCGGATGAAGCGCATGTAGATGCCCATGAAGATCGCGATCGGCATCGTCGCGATCACCGTGAACATGCCCCACGGGCTGCCCTGCAGCGCCTTGACCACGATCATCGCCAGTACTGCGAGGATGATGATCATGATCAGGAACGCGCCGAACAATGCGATGGTGCCGGGCGTCTGCCCCATCTCCTCGCGCACCAGGTCGCCGAGCGAGCGGCCGTCGCGGCGGCTGGAGATCACCAGCACCATGAAGTCCTGCACCGCGCCGGCGAGCACCACGCCGGCGATCAGCCACAGCGTGCCGGGCAGATAGCCCATCTGCGCCGCCAGCACTGGGCCGACCAGCGGACCGGCACCTGCGATCGCCGCGAAGTGGTGGCCGAACAGCACGTGCCGGTTGGTGGGTACGAAGTCGAGGCCGTCGTTGTTGAGCACGGCCGGCGTGGCGCGCCTGCGGTCGAGCCCCAACACCTTGTCGGCGATGAACTTCGCATAGAAGCGATAGGCCACCAGGTAGATCGAAACCGCGGCGGCCACGATCCACAGCGCATTGATCGTTTCGCCGCGCCGCAGCGCGATGGTGCCCAGGCAGAAGGCACCCAGCAGCGCCAGCGCCGCCCAGGCCAGCTTCTTCACGAGACCGTTCATGCGTTCGCCCTCTGTCCGGAACCGGCAGGGTCGCGCTTGCCGCAGGGGTGGTCAATGCGGAAACGGTGTTGCGGTGCAAAAACGGGCTAAGACTTTGGTCGTAGGGCGCGGCGTGGAGGAACGCCCGGAACGGGATCTTGTGGGAGCGGCTTCAGCCGCGAGCTTTTGGATGGCCAGTCAAGAGCAAGAGCAAATCCCCCATACCCCCTCTACAAAGGGGGCAAGAGCCATAGCCTTTCCCGAAGGGGCTGACCTAGATACCGGATCGATCTAGGATGGCAAATGGCGCTAAGTCGTTGTCGCATCAGC
>NZ_JBHRYA010000008.1:0-8458 GCF_042648865.1 Luteimonas soli
TGGCAGGTAAAGCTTGCCATGTGGTTGGCTCCACTACGCGTCTCGGCTTAACTTAGGTGTTAGGCCGCTCGGGCAAGTACAATGCTTGTGTTAGTCCGCGCCATTGATAGTTCCCGGCGCAAGCCTGTCGCTCCAGCCAGGAGCGCAGTCAGCTCACTCTCGATGGTTCACGGCGCAAGCCGCTGGCTCACGGACAGGGCGGCCGTTCCCCACTCCAGATCGCACGCGGCGCAAGCGCGTCCTCCGGCTGGATTTGTCGTAAAGTCTGCCAGCGGGCGCGTTGGTTCCTCGGCCGGCGGCCTAACAGTTCAATCAAGCCGAACCCGCTTCGCGGGTCGGCTTATTTCAAGGTGTTAGGCGGCATACCATGACCTCTCGCAACCCATATGAGCCTCCGGAATCTACAGTCTCCACAAAGGAGTCTGCGGCCAGGAATTCCAGCGGCACAGCAGTGGGACGGGTGTTCAAAGTCATTCTAGGCAGTGGCCTTGCCGCAGTACTTGGCTTGGGCGCGGGACTGCTCGGTGCAACGCTTTACGCTCGGCACTATTACCCCAATGACCCTGAACCGATGGACTTCACAATTGGCGCCATCTTGCTCTGGGTGTGGGTTAGCGTTTGGCTCGCTGGTACTGCTTTGGCGGCATGGTTCGCTCTTCGGAAGCCACGGACCGATGCCGCCTAACAATTCGTTCAACCCGAACCCGCTTCGTTCCACCAACAACATGGCAGATAAAGCTTGCCATGTTGTTGGCTCCACTACGCAGGTCGGGTTAACTCAGGCGTTAGGCCTCAAGGGAGGGATCGCTGATGAACCAAGCATCGACTGTCGAAACACAAATTTTCTATGCGCGTATAGCAGGACTTGTGTACTTGCTGCTTATCGTTCTATTCATGAGCGGCGAGTTCCTCATTTCTGGCATTGTTGGGGACGGAGATTTTGCTGCTAAAGCGCAAAACATTGCATCTTCCGAGCGGCTCTACCGCACTGCACTTGCCTTGCAAATTCTCGTGCCTGTACTCACCGTTATACTGGCCTATGCGCTATACATCACCGTTAGACCGGTGAACGAGCGCCTCGCACAGATGGCCATGTTCTGGCGGCTCGGGGAGTCATTTATCGGCGCGACGGCCATGATTTTTGGCTTCGTGAAACTTCATATCTACACGGGGGCCGGCAGTGCAGCCGGCTTTGAACCAGCGCAGTGGGAAGCTCTTATGACATTGGCGCGCGGCGCTCACACTGCGGGGTTCAACTTTTCCACGCTCTTCTTCAGCGTTGGCTCCATCGCTTTTTTCTATCTGTTCTTAAAGTCCAACTACCTGCCAAAAATTCTATCTGTGCTCGGCCTTGTTGCCTCTGTCCTAGTAGTGCTAACCAGCCTTGCCAATCTTGTTTTTCCAGAGCACAACGATGTCCTTGAATTCGGTTGGGCACCAATGTTCCTCAGTGAGATTGCCACTGGACTTTGGCTGTTGTTCCGTGGAGTCAAGGTTCGCTGATTGAGGCCTAACAATTCATTCAAGCCGACGCCGCTTCGCGGCGCGGCTTAATTCTGGCGTTAGGGCCCATGCCAAGCAATCTCGCAAGCGGGTTCAAAGCACTGACGATCTTTGCGTTTTTGCTCTCGGCTCTGGGCGGCGTCTGGTTTGGTCTCTTCTCTTGTGGCGGCTACGTTTGGCATCACCAGATGATGCATTGGACGCTTGGCGCCCTGGTCGTGGCGTTGCTGCTTTGCCCACCACAGCGGGCCGCGTCTCTCGGTCGTAGAGCAACCCTTGCACTTGCAGTCATCGGCGCGTTCTTTGTCGTTCGCGCTCTAGCTGCCCCGTTCTATCCAGCCTTTCCCGGCTTCGGAGACTACTTCCGGCAGGTAGGCTTGGCTCTTGCCGCTGGCTCGTGCTAAATGGGCCCTAACAAATCATTCAAGCCGAACCCGCTTCGCGGGTCGGCTTAATTCTGGTGTTAGGCCGCACACAAGTTTCAGGAGGGGACCAATGATCACGCTAACTGCAGAGATCTATACGCCACGTTGGGGCCATGACGACACCTACAAGTTCGAGATGTCGAACGAAGAGATGGTCATCTCAAACGGACCAAGGAAGTCGAAGTGTGTGTGGCAGGAGGGCGGTGATCCAATCTGGCAAGGGGAGTCGATTGATAGCCATCTCCGCAACGACTCCATATACGCCCCTGGGGTATTTCCAGCTCTCCTGGAGCACCTTTGGCGCGCTTGGCGAAACGGCGAGCTGAACGCGCAACAAGCTCAGGTGGAGCTCGACGCAATCGTTGAGTGGTTGAACTCGCTCACTCGTGCGAAGCCTCGGACGGATTTCTGGCGCAAGTATTTTTAGCACCTTGACCAACCACAGAGGAGCACGGGCGCGCGGGAACTGCGGCCTAACAATGCGTTCAAGCCGAAACCGCTTCGTTCCACCAAGCACATGGCAGATACAGCTTGCCATGTGCTTGGCTCCACTACGCAGTTCGGCTTAACTTAGGCGTTAGGCCGCTATGAACATTCGCAGCCTTCTACTTGTGGCACTTCGGATCTCGGTCTTTCTGGGCTTCGTTTGGCTAGCCCGAGAGTTCTTCGCCTTTGGGGAGATCGACGCATGCCTGGACAGCGGCGGCATCATTCACCAACAGCTGGCTATCTGCACCGATGGCAATCGCGGAGAGTGGAAGATGAGCTCGGGGCTTCCTTACTTGGCGTGGGTACTCGGCTTAGGGGCTCCGGCGCTACTCACTTTCGGCCTTTATGCTCTGATCCGCAGGTGGGTGCTCCCGCAAGTTCCGGGCGCGGCCTAACATTGCGTTCAAGCCGAAATTGCATCGCTACGCCGTCAACATGGCAGAAAAAGCTTGCCATGTTGCCAGCTACGCGCTGCAATTCGGCTTAACTTGAGCGTTAGGCCTCATGGAAGCATCAAGACAATCGTCCAACAGCCTTCTCAAAGCCGCCAGGGAGTTCTGGCCCTACTATGTTTCTGCCTGGGTCTTCTCGCTTGTCTTTCTCCTCTTTGGCGCGTCAGGCTATTTGACCCAAACAACATTCACACTTTTGGTACTTCCAATTTTCTTTCTGGCATTTGGTAGAGCCAGCCTTCCTTGGCTCCGTCAAAAGGTTGGCTACTGGCCTTCTGTGTTCTGGGCAGTGCTTGTACCATTTCTGATTTGGGGTATCGCAGTCTTCGGTGTTGGGCTCACAGCAAAGCTACTGGCTGAGGCCTAACAATTCGTTCAAGCCGAACTTGCTTCGCTCCACCAAACACATGGCAGAAAAAGCTTGCCATGTGTTTGGTTCCGCTACGCAAGTCGGCTTAACTCAGGTGTTATACGCCGCAGAAAATGTCTCGCAAATTGAGGAAAAAAGCATGAGTGTCACGCGCGTTCTGGACAAAACAAGTAGCTTCGGTGCACTGGTCGCGGCAATGTCCTGCGCTGGCTGTTTTCCGGCTCTCGGGTCGTTGGGCGCCGCGATCGGCCTTGGCTTCCTTGGGCAATACGAAGGCTTCCTGTTCCGTAAGTTGCTCCCCGGTCTGGCAGTGCTTGCGTTCTTGGTAAATGCTTGGGCCTGGTATAGGCACCGCCAATTCGCTCGCGGCCTGCTCTCGGTCGCAGGTCCAATCGCCGTGCTGGCTGCGTTGCTCGTCTTCTGGAGCTATGACTGGAGCATCTACCTGTTCTATGTGGGCATCGCTCTCATGCTTGTCGCGTCTATTCTTGATCTCCTGCGTCCTGTAAGAGCCACCCAATGTCCAGCATCGAACTAGAGTCGGTTATCACCTGCCCCGAGTGCGGTGCTGTTACGCAGGAAACTATGCCCACCAATGCGTGCCAGTGGCTCTATGAGTGCGGCGCGTGCCATGTGGTGCTCAAACCGCTACCGGGGGATTGCTGCGTCTATTGCTCGTATGGCACGGTCAAGTGCCCACCTATTCAGCAAGGCAGTTCCTGCTGCAGTAGTGGCGGCGCATAACAATTCATTCAAGCCGAAGCCGCTTCGCGGCTCGGCTTAATTCAGGTGTTAGGTGCGCGTATGGGGATTGATGTTCATTGGAGAGACGAGCACGGAGAAACCTTGGCTACTGTCGAGGACGCGGGGATGCTGCTCAGCAGGCTCAGCAGCTTTTTTTCCGGGAGATCTGATAGTGTCTGCCTTCGCTTCATAGACCCTTTCGGAGATGCCTGCTTTAATCAACACCAGATCCCGGTTCTTCTAAGTGAGTTGCAGCAGGCTCTGACGTCGGTATCCGATACAAGGACAGTTGAGCACCTGCAAAGGGTAGTTGGGCTCCTTGAGGGTTCGGGCCAAGTGCACACGTATGTGTGGTTTGTGGGTGACTAGGCGCGCACCTAACAATTCGTTCAACCCGAACCCGCTTCGTTCCACCAACAACGTGGCAGATAAAGCTTGCCACGTTGTTGGCTCCACTACGCAGGTCGGGTTAACTCAAGCGTTAGAGCCCATGGCGAGATATTCGTTTTCTGACAAACGTCGCTTGGTGATTTCTTCATTTCTTCTGATCGTCGCTGGCGTATTTCTTGCCTGGTATTTTGATCCGCCAAGTCGAGCGACAGGCCGTTACACAGCTTCTGTAATAAGCAATTACTCCCCAAATAGCACACGCCAAGGTAGGAGCCAGCCGGTTCTAGTTGCCTTGCCCAACGGGTGCAAGGTAGTTGCATTTCTTCCGGCCGGTCCTGGCCTTTATGCGCACGGGGCTAAAGTTGACGTAGTCGGCTTTGATACGCTGCTCTTTCACCGCCGGTCTTACTGGTCGGTAGACCTAGTGCCCAGCAATGGGCTCTAACAATTCATTCAAGCCGAACTTGCTTCGCTCCACCAACAACATGGCATAAAAAGCTTGCCATGTTGTTGGCTCCGCTACGCAAGTCGGCTTAACTCAGGCGTTAGGCCGCACAAGCAGCCACGTACTATTGTTCGGGCAGCAGCGGCTTGCAGCTCATCGCGTCACCGGCTCTTTTGGTTCGTCGCGCTTGCTGTGCCCTCGCCCTTCGGCAAGTTGTCGTGCAAGTTCACGCTGGGCTGCGCGGCTGGGTTCTCGCTCGGCGGGTCCATCGCGCCGTGCAAGTCCGGGCGGTGCAGGTTCTCGGCGCGCAGCAATGGCTCTCACCGCGGCTTCGTGCACAAGCATCGTCGCACTCGGCACTTCATCGGGGTACAGTGCGGCCTAACAAGTCATTCAAGCCGAACTTGCTTCGTTACACCAACAACATGGCAGATAAAGCTTGCCATGTTGTCGGCTCCACTACGCAAGTCGGCTTAATTCCAGCGTTAGGCCGCACAAGCAGCAACGGTTCCTTGCTTGGGCAGCAGCGGCTTGCAGCCCATCGCGCTACCGATTCTTTTGGGGCATCGCGTTTGCGGCGCCCTCGCCCTTCGGCAAGTTGTCGTGAGAGTTCACGCAGGGCTGCGCGGCTGGCTTCTCGCTCGGGCGGCTCATCGCGTCGTGCGGTTCCTGGCGGTGCAGGTTCTCGGCGCGCAGGTACGGTTCTCACCGCGGCTTCGTGCATGTAGCGGCGTCGCACTCGGGACTTCATCGGGGTACAGTGCGGCCTAACAAGTCATTCAAGCCGAACTTGCTTCGTTACACCAAACACATGGCAGGAAAAGCTTGCCATGTGTTTGGCTCCACTACGCAAGTCGGCTTAATTCCGGCGTTAGGCGGTGCTGCTCAAACAGTTCGGCGGCTTGTTCCTTCGGCCACTGTGTCGCAGCGTGTCGGGTCGGCTTCGGCCAGAATTCCATCGGGTAGCAACCTGTCGGCGGCGGCAGCATCGCTTCGGCAAGTCGGCAACGTGGAGCGCATCGCGCAATCGTTCTCGGCAGCTTCGGTTGCGGTACGCTTGAAGGGTTCTCGGTAAAGCCACGGTCACCGCGGCTGGTAGTGTTTCGGGGAGGCGGGTTCTTGGTGTGCGGCGTCGGCAACAGGCGCGGCATCCCAGGCAGTACCGCCTAACAAGTCATTCAAGCCGAACTTGCTTCGTTACACCAACAACATGGCAGGTAAAGCTTGCCATGTTGTTGGCTCCACTACGCAAGTCGGCTTAATTCCGGCGTTAGGCGCCGTAATATCTATCCAAGCATTTGAAAGTAGGGAGACATTTCATGCGCTATCTCCACCTCGCCATCGCCGTGCTTTGCGGATTGTCTTTTGTCATGCTACAGATCCCCGAGTCACGAATTGGGGTCCACTTCTTGAGCTCTTTTATCGAGCTACCCAGCAACTCTCTCGCCACACTCTCCTTCTTGCTTGGCGCAGTGACTGGCGCCTTCGTGGCCACCTTCATTTGTTCGCTTTTCAGGTCTCGTAGCCACCTCACATCGGCGACGGGCGGCCAGTCGCGGTCCGGCGCCTAACAATTCGTTCAAGCCGACGCCGCTTCGTTCCGGCGCCAGGCATGGCAGGAAAAGCTTGCCATGCCTGTCACCTGCACTACGCAGCGCGGCTTAACTCCGGCGTTAGGCCCCACTGGAAGGTTTCTTGATGCTCGACACGCTTTCTGCACTCGCAAGCATCGCTACCGCGGCAGCAGTGATTGTTGCAGCATGGCAGCTTGCGCTCTCAAAGAGACAAGCAGTCACTACCTTCGAGGATTCGCTCGCCAAAGAGTATCGGGACATCGCTGCGACACTTCCGGTCAAGGCATTGCTCGGTGAGACTCTTAGTGAACCGGAGTACTCGGACAAATTCGACGAGTTCTACAGATACTTTGACCTGTGCAATCAGCAAGTCTTTCTTCGCCAAACTGGCCGAGTATCAGATAGGACTTGGCAGTTCTGGCAAGAGGGAATTGCGTCAAATCTCAAACGCCCAGCGTTCGAGAGAGCATGGGCGGAAGTGGCAAGACGGTCAAACGGCGACTTCTCTGAGTTGCGCTCACTGTTCCCGCCAAAGCCAGGGGATCACAGTAGCTCGGGTGGGGCCTAACAATTCGTTCAACCCGAACCCGCTTCGTTCCACCAACAACATAGCAGATAGAGCTTGCCATGTTGTTGGCTCCACTACGCAGGTCGGGTTAACTCAGGTGTTAGGCCCCAATGGCACGTTCGCTACTAGCCAAAACTGAGATACTGATTGGCGTCGGTCTTCTGACCATTGCCGCGGTTCTGTTCGCCAATTCTTACCTCTGCCTTTTCAACAAACTGTCCTGCGGCATGGTCGAGCCGATTCTGGCGCTGTTTGCTTCGGCATTTGGCGCCAGCTTCCTTGGCGCGGGGCTTCTCCGGGGGCGCAACGGGTTGGCCACGGCTTCTGCATACATACCGGCGCTTTTCGCTGCGCTAGTACTTGCGTACCAGGCGTCCGGGCTGCATGTTGGGGCCTAACAATGCGTTCAAGCCGAACGCGCTTCGTTGCACCAAACACATGGCAGGTAAAGCTTGCCATGTATTTGGCTTCACTACGCACGTCGGCTTAACTTAGGTGTTAGGCGCCAGGAGAGTCAATGAGCTACGACCTGATGGTCTTCGACCCAACCGCCGCTCCGAAGGAGCGCGAGTCCTTTATGGCGTGGTACGACAAACAGACTGAGTGGTCGGAGGAGCACAGCTACGACGATCCGGTTGTCACCGCACCCGCGCTGCAGGCATGGTTCCAGGAGATGATTCAGTTCTTCCCGCCAATGAATGGTCCGCTTGCGGTAGATTCAGATGCATCTGAGGTTACAGACCATTCCATTGGCAAGAGCGTTATCTATTGTGCGTTTGCTTGGTCAGTCGCAGAGCGGGCGTACAACAAGACGCGAGAGCTCGCTGTTAAACATCGCGTTGGATTCTTTGATGTGAGTTCAGATGAGGGTGAGATTCTATTTCCTGCACCTAGTAGTTGAGCATGGCGCCTTGGGGATTGCGGGTCTGGCGCCTAACAATTCGTTCAACCCGAACCCGCTTCGTTCCACTAACAACATGGCAGGTAAAGCTTGCCATGTTGCCAGCTCCACTACGCAGGTCGGGTTAACTCAGGTGTTAGGCAGCAAGAACCACCGTTCGTACACACTCACACACAAAACAGGGGAAACATCAGATGCCCAAGAAGCCAGGTGATGGTAACTATTCGCTCCGCGAGAAGAAGCTTTTGGCCCAAAATGCCAAGCTCAAAGCTGACGTTGCGGCTGTAAAGGCCCAAGTAAAGGTCAAGGACGCCCAACTCAAGGAGACCACCGCCAAGCTCAAGGCGGCAATTACGGCGGCCACGCATCCAAGCACGGCTGCAAAAAAGGCGGCAAAGAAAGTAGCCAAGAAGTAGCGCAGCTTGCTGCCTAACAATTCGTTCAAGCCGAACTTGCTTCGTTACACCAAACACATGGCAGAAAAAGCTTGCCATGTGTTTGGCTCCACTACGCAAGTCGGCTTAACTCAGGCGTTAGGCCCCTTGGAAAGTCAGCCGATGGACATTGCAATTCTTGCAGCCGCAGTCATCGGGTACC
>NZ_JBHRYA010000009.1:0-37319 GCF_042648865.1 Luteimonas soli
CGCGTCAGCAGCTTGCTACGCTGCGATCGTGGGTAGGCATCTGAGGCTTATCTAGGTCAGCCCCTTCCCGAATCCCGAATCCCGAATCCCGAATCCCGAATCCCGAATCCCGGCGGGACACCCGCCGGCCGGTTGGTCAGCGCGCCAGAGCGCGCCGCACCTCGGCGACGAATTCCGGATCGACCTGGCTGCCGATCTGCTCGGTGCGGGCGACGACCCGGCCGTCGCGGTCGAGCAGCACCAGCGCGCTGGTGTGGTTGAACTCGCCGTCGGCCAGCTGCCGGTAGCGCACGCCGAGCACACCGGCGACGCTGCGCACGTTGTCCGGCGCGGGGCTGGCCAGCGACCAGCGGCTGGCGTCGAGTTTGCGCTTGCGCGCCACGGACATGAGTGCCGCGGGGTCGTCGCGGGCCGGGTCCATGCTGATCAGCAGGATGCCCAGCTTCGCGCGCTCGTCGGCGGACAGGGCGCGCTCGACCGCCTTGCCGCTGTCGACGATCAGCGGGCAAACGTACTGGCAGGAGGTGTAGAACATCGCCACCACCTGCGGCGTGCCGCGCTTGCTGCGCCAGTCCCAGGACTTGCCGTCCTGGTCGGTGAGCGTCGCCGGCAGCTGGTAGGCCGAGTCGCGCGGCAGCGGCGTCTGCTTCGGCGCGGCGACTGCGGCGGCGGCGAACAGCAGCAGCGCCAGCGGCAGGCAGGCAGTGAAGTTGCGGAAAGCCTTCATTTCACATCCCTCGCACAGCGGAACCCGAGGTTGGCGGTGGTGTCGACGGCGTCGAGCGAGGACAGCATCGCCACCCGCATCAGCACCGCATAGTTCTCGCGGTCGTCCATCGACAGCGCACCGGCACCGCAGAACTTGAGCTTGTCGGCGTCGCCCTGCACGCGGTTGTCGCTGGACACCAGCAGCGACGAGAAGTCGTCCGTCCACTCCCAGACCAGGCCATGCAGGTCCTGCACGCCCCAGGCGTTGGGCGTCTGCAGGCCGGCGCGCGGCAGGGCGTGGTTGGAGGGCTGCGAGTACCAGTTGAGGATGCGCTCGCGCCACACGGGATCCTTGCGCGCGTCGCGGTGCGTCTCGTCGGCGGCCGCAGCGTACTCCCATTCCGACCAGGTCGGCAGCCGCCCGCCCTGCGCTTCGCAGTAGGCCGAGGCCGCGAACCAGCTCACCTGCACCACCGGCTGTTCCGGCAGGGCTTCTTCGCCCAGGCGATCGGCTCCGGCCCAGTGCGAGAGGTAGCGCGGCTCGGCAAGCACCGTGGCGACCCTGTCGCGCCGCCACTGCGGATGCGATTTCACGAAGGCGAGGAACTCGGCGTTGGTCACCGGCCGCTTCTGCAGTTCGAACGGCGCGACTTCGACCTTGCGCACGTCCTCGTACTTGAGCGCCGAGCGGAAGCTGCCGCCAGGCAGCGGCACCCAGCTGTTGCCCGCCGCCGCGAGCGCGACGACGGGCAGGGCGACCAGCAGCAGTGCGAGGCCGCGGCGCATGGCTCAGTGCCCCGTCAATCCGCCCGCACCGATCGGCGGGCCCTTGCGGGCCGCAGCCGCCTCGGCCTTGGTGATCGTGCCGCCGGGGTTGCCCCAACTGTTGAGCACGTAGGTCGAGATGTTGGCGACTTCGTCGTCGGTGAGCTGGGCCATCGGCGGCATCACCGAGTCGTAGTCGACGCCGTTGACCTTCACGTGGCCGGACAGGCCGTGCAGGATCACCGCCGGCAGGCGCTTGGGATCGGCCGCGATCCAGTCGGAGCCGGCCAGCGGCGGGAAAACGCCCTCCAGCCCCTGGCCGTTGGCCATGTGGCAGGTCGAGCAGGTGCCCGCGAACAAGGCCTCGCCGGCGCTCGCCTGGCCTTCGGCTGTCAGCTCGCCGGCCTGTGCGGCCTGTGCCGCCTCCCCGACCGCCTTGGTGCTGGCGTTGGCGTAGTCGCCGATGTACATGGCGTCGACTTCCTTGCCCGAGTAGATCTCCGGCCGCTCCTTGCCCTCGGCTTTCAGGATCGCCAGCGCGCCCTTGTTGAACGCGCGGAAGATCGAATGGTCGACCAGCACGTAGCTGCCCGGCACCTCGACGTGGAAGTCCATGATCGCCGCGCCGCCGGACGGGATCAGCGTGGTCTGCACGTTCTCGTTGTAGCGCGTGCCGCCCTCGAACCAGACCTTGTCGAAAATCTCGCCGATCACGTGGAAGCTCGACACCAGGTTCGGGCCGCCGTTGCCGACGTAAAGGCGCACGTTCTCGCCGGTGTTCGCGGTCAGTGCGTTGTCGCCGGTGAGCGAGCCCTCGCGGCCGTTGAACAGCACGTAGGTCGGGTTCTCGTCCACGCCCTTCTGCATGTCGAAGCCCTGGTGGCCCTTCTCGCGGTACTTGCCCGTGGTGTAGAAGTCGCCCTGCATCACGTAGTACTCACGGTCCACGGGCGGCATGCCCTCGGGCGGCTCGACCAGGATCAAGCCGTACATGCCGTTGGCGATGTGCATGCCCACCGGCGCGGTGGCGCAGTGGTAGACGAACAGGCCGGCGTTGAGCGCCTTGAACGTGAAGCGGGTGACGTGGCCGGGCGCGGTGAAGCTCGACGATGCACCGCCGCCGGGGCCGGTGACGCCGTGCAGGTCGATGTTGTGCGGCATCTTGCTGTCGGGCATGTTGCGCAGGTGGAACACCACCGTGTCGCCCTGGCGCACGCGGATGAAGCTGCCGGGCACCGTGCCGCCGAAGGTCCAGAAGGTGTAGGTGGTGCCGTCGGAGATCTCCATCTCCTTTTCGATCACGTCGAGTTCGACGATGACCTTGGCCGGGTAGTCGCGGTTGGTCGGCGGCGGCACATGCGGCGGGGACGTCAGCACCGCCTCGATCGGCTTGCCCTGCGGCGGGCCGAAGTCGCCCTTGAGCGAGCCGCCCGAGTCCTGGGCGGTGCCCGCCTTGGCGGCCGGCGCGGGCGTGTCGCCCTGCTTGCAGCCGGCGGCCGCGAGGAGGGTTGCGATGGCAATACAGGCGATGAAGCGTTTCATGGTCTGTGTCCCTTTGCCCGTCGGGGGCTACGTGTCATGTCACGAGGTGATGGGGTCGTTGCCGAGGATGCACGGTGCGTGCGATGGGGCGTGGAGCAGCGCGGGAGCCACAGGGCCATCCGGCATGCCGTCGGTACGGCATGGAAGGGGGATGCGGGATCTGCGTGTCTCACCATGCATGTGCGTATGGTGTGTTTCCTTCGACGTTTTCCCCATGACCTGCGTCAAGTCCCCGGCAGGCGGTCCGGGTGGCCCTCGACGGGGATTGTGCACGCTGCGTCCCGCGCGTGCTTGACCGGGGTCAATGCGTGGCGCCGCGTGCGGGCGTTTCATGGCCGTTGACGGATTCCGGGCGTGGAGCGGGCCATGGACACTGCATTCGAGTGGGTGGATTTCGCGCTGCAGCCGCCGGGCGCGGTGGTCGAGTGCCTGGACGCCGCCGGCATCGATGGCTGCGTGCCCGGACACGCCGCAGGCGAGGACACGCGGCCTGCACAGGGCGCCGACGCCGACTGAACCTACCGGGTCGTATGGTGGAAGACCGGCATGCCGCGTCGAGGGATTCGCGTGCGGCTGCCATAATTGGCGCCTCTCCCCACGACCGGATTCGAATCGATGACGAGACCTTCCTCGCTGGATCGCGAACAGCTGCTTGCTTGCGGCCGCGGCGAGATGTTCGGCCCCGGCAACGCGCGCCTGCCGCTGCCGCCGATGCTGATGTTCGACCGCATCACGCAGATTGCCAGTGAAGGCGGTGCGTTCGGCAAGGGCCTGATCCGCGCCGAGCTCGACGTCAACCCGGACCTGTGGTTCTTCGCTTGCCACTTCGAAGGCGACCCGGTGATGCCCGGGTGCCTGGGGATGGACGCGATGTGGCAGCTCACCGGTTTCTACCTGCCGTGGCTGGGCGAGCCCGGGCGCGGCCGCGCGTTGGGCGTGGGCCAGGTGAAGTTCAGCGGCCAGGTGCTGCCGGACGCCAAGCTGGTCAGCTACGAGATCGACATCCGCCGGGTGATGCGCGGCAAGCTCGCGCTGGTGATCGCCGACGGCCGCACGCTGGTCGACGGCAACGAGATCTACGTCGCCGAAGGCCTGCGCGTGGGCCTGTTTCGCAGCACGGAGGGTTTCTGATGAACGGAGCCAGCGGCAACCGCCGCGTCGTCGTCACCGGCATGGGCATCGTTTCGTGCCTGGGCAACGACCAGGCCGGCGTCGAAGCCTCGCTGCGCGGGCTGAAGGCAGGCATACGTTTCATTCCCGAGTACGCTGAGCTCGGCCTGCGCAGCCAGGTGGCGGGCCAGCCGGAGATCGATCTGGGCGAGCACATCGACCGCAAGCTCAAGCGTTTCATGGGCGACGCGGCGGCGTATGCCTACGTGTCGATGCGTGATGCGATCGCCGATGCCGGCGTTTCGGATGAACTGCTTCGCGGCGCGCGCACCGGCCTGATCGCCGGCTCCGGCGGCGGTTCGCCGCAGTGGCAGATCGAGACCGGTGACCTGCTGCGCAACCGCGGCGTGCGCAAGGTGGGGCCGTACATGGTGCCGCGCACGATGGGTTCGACCGTGTCCGCGGCGCTGTCGACGGCGTTCGGCATCCGCGGCATCAGTTATTCGATTTCCGCCGCCTGTGCGACGTCCGCGCACTGCATCGGCGCGGCCGCCAACATGATCCGGCACGGCGCCAAGGACGTGATGTTCGCCGGTGGCGGCGAGGAGCTGCACTGGGGTATGACCGCGCAGTTCGACGCCATGGGCGCGCTGTCCACGCACCACAACGACACGCCCGAAAGCGCCTCGCGCCCGTACGACACCGGTCGCGACGGCTTCGTCATCGCCGGCGGCGGCGGCATGCTGGTGCTGGAGGACTACGAACACGCGGTCGCGCGTGGCGCGCGCATCCGCGCCGAGCTGCTCGGCTACGGCGTGACCTCCGATGGCGTCGACATGGTCGCGCCCTCGGGCGAAGGCGCGGTGCGCTGCATGCGCATGGCCATGGAAGGCATGGACGCGCCGATCGACTACCTCAACACCCACGGCACCTCGACGCCGCTGGGCGACATCGTCGAGCTCGAAGCCGTGCGCGAGGCCTTCGACGGCAAGGTGCCGCCGCTGTCGTCGACCAAGGCGCTGTCGGGCCACTCGCTCGGCGCGGCCAGCGTGCACGAGGCGATCTACTGCCTGCTGATGCTGCGCGGCGGCTTCATGGCCGGCTCGGCCAACATCACCGAGCTCGATCCACGCGCCGAAGGCTTCCCGGTGCTGCGCGACACCACCGACGCGAAGTTGCGCACGGTGATGTCCAACAGCTTCGGCTTTGGCGGGACCAACGGCACGCTGGTGTTCGGCGCGCTGGAGTGAGGCAGGCCCGTTTGTGCCCGTCATTCCCGCGCAAGCGGGGTTTTCAACAGACGAACGTCTGATCATCCAGTGACCTTGCCGTACGGCGCGCGGGAACGGCGGCCCGCCTCCCGTCGCCCTACGGCGCCGGCGGCCGCGCGTGCGTCGCGTCGTCCCCGATGACCGACCGCAGCGTCCGGCTCCACGGCGCCGGGTCGATCCCGCTGCGTTCGCGCCACTGCGGATCGAACAGCGTGCGGTCGTAGCGTTCGCCGCGGTCGCACAGCAGGCTGACGATGCTGCCGCGCTCGCCGCACGCGTGCATGCGCTCGGCCAGCTGCAGGCAGGCGACCAGGTTGGTGCCCGACGAGCCGCCGTAGCGGCGGCCGAGTTGTTCCTCGAGCAGCAGCATGCCGGCGATCGAGGCGGCGTCGGGGACTTCGATGACTTCGTCCACGACTTCGAACAGGAACCCGGGTTCCGCGACCGTCCGGCCGATGCCCTCGATGCAGGTCGCATGCGTCGCGCGCGCGCCGTGGTCGCGCGTGTGCCAGACGCGCGCGAAGGCCATGCCGGTCGGCTCGGCCACGCACAGCCGCGTGCGCAGGCCGCGGTAGCGCAGGTAGCGGCCGAGCGTGGCCGAGGTGCCGCCGGTGCCGGCGCCGCAGACGATCCACGAAGGCTCCGGGTGCCGTTCGCGCCGCAGCTGCTCGATGATCGATTCGGCGATGTTGTTGTTGCCGCGCCAGTCGGTGGCGCGCTCGGCCAGGCCGAACTGGTCGAGGAAGCAGGCGCCTTGCGCGGCGATTTCCCTCGCGCGCGCCTGCGGGCAGGTGTCCGGCCCGGTCAGGTCGCAGTGGCCGCCCAATGCGTGCACGGCCTCGATCTTCGCAGGCGCGGTCGTCGCCGGCATCACCGCGGTGAACGACAGCCCGAGCAGGCGTGCGAACCACGCTTCCGAGATCGCGGTGCTGCCCGACGACGCATCCACCACCGCCTGCCCCGGCCGCAGCCGTCCGTTGCACAGCGCGTACAGGAACAGTGAGCGCGCCAGCCGGTGCTTGAGGCTGCCGGTGGGGTGCGCGGCCTCGTCCTTGAAGTAGAAGTCGATGCACGGCAGGCCGGGGAAGCTGGCGTGCAGCAGGTGCGTGTCGGCCGAACGCGCAGCCTCGCGATGCAGCGCGGCGACGGCCTCGGCGATCCAGTCGCGGTTGCGGCCGGTGGCGACGCCTGCGTCCGTCGCGTCCATCAGCCCAGCCACGGGTACAGCCAGCCCAGCGGATGGTGCATGCGCGCGATGCCGTAGATGGTCGCGAACACCAGCAGCGCGGCGACGTAGCAACCGGCGCGGATGCCGCGCGTGCGCCCGCGCTTCATCGCCAGCACGCCGAGCACCACGTACACGACCACCAGCACCAGCTTGGCCGCCAGCCAGCCGTTGGCGAACAGCGCGCCCGGCAGGATCGTCACCAGCATCAGTGCCGCGGTCAGCAGGATGGTGTCGATGGTGTAGCTCAGGTAGCGCACCGGCGCGGCGTGCGGCCAGCGCGCGCCGGCCAGCGCGAACAGCCCGCGCAGCGCGAACACACTGCCGCTGAGGATCACCGCCGCGATGTGGACGTGGCGGATCTGGGGATAGAACTCGATCATCTGTTGCCGCTCCTTCCCGTCAGCCCGGCTTGCCGTCGGCGCGCGGCGCGAGGTAGATCCGCAGCGAACGCAGTACCCACGGCGCGAACGCCAGCAGCCAGCCGAGCGCGGCCGCCGCCTGCCATGCCATCTGGTCCGGGACCAGTTCGGCCACGATGCGGGTCACGCTGGCCAGCTGGATCACGGCGAAGGCGAACGTCGCCAGGCCGCCAAACACCAGCGGCCGCCCCGAGTGGCCCTGCGTCACCCGTGTGACCATCGCTACCAGCAGGCTGCCGAAGAAACCGATGAAGAGCGCGTGCGCCGGCGCGCGGCCGAGGAGGAAATCACCGTCCAGCAGGTAGACCAGGCTCTGCGCGACGTACAGCGCCAGCGCGATCGGCAGCCACGCGTAGCCCAGGAACAGCACCCGCAGCAGCGCCGGCGCCGGCCCGCGGGGCCAGCAGCGCCACAGCCAGAACCCCGAGAGCGCCAGCAGCGGCACGTCCGCGATCCACAGCCACTGGTAGGCGTGCACCAGTTCCAGCGTCAGGTGCGCCAGTACCAGCGGCCAGAACGCGCCCAGCAGCCACATCGGCCGCCACGGCCGGTAGCCCGGGACCACGTTGCCGGCGAAGAACGGGAACATCCGGTGCGCGACCGTGAAATACACCGGCAGCAGCAGCCCGAAGGTGCCGATCTTGATCGCCGCGAACACCAGCCGCGCGTCCTCCACGTGCAGGAACGCCGCGTAGGCCAGCAGTCCGACGAAGCCGAGGAACAGCGCGCCCGCGCACGACACCGCGTGCCAGGTCTTGCCGCCGTCGCGCCACAGCAGGCGCAGCAGGAAGAACAGCCCCGTGCCCCAGCCGAGGAGGGTGGACACCGCGCCCAGGTGCAGCAGGTGCGCCGGCCCCAGCGCGCCGGCCAGGGTCAGTAGCTGGCCGGCGAACAGGCCCAGCCCCACCGGCACGTAGTGCCAGCGGGTGAGTTCGTCCTGGCCCATCCAGCGCGGGAACACCGTCAGCAGGAAGCCGAACATGAAGGGCGCCAGCACCTGGTACTGCATCACGATCGCGTGGATCCAGCCGCCGTAGACCTGCGGCTGCGGCAGGCCGAGCGCGTGCCATCGCGCCTCGACCAGCCACAGCGCCCACCACAGCATCGCCAGCAGCACGTTGGCCGCGCCGATGAAGAACAGCAGCCGGTGCGGTGCGCGCGCGAGCATCGCCGGCGAGAGCGCGTGCGGCGGGGGTGAGGCGGAAGGCTTGTCCATGGCGCGCAGTGTGCGACGGGTGCGGTGGTGTCGCCTTGATCCAGGTCAGCGCCGGCCGCACGCGGCGCCCGGGCGCCGCGATGCGCTTGCGCCCGGGCCGCGGCCCGGTGCTACGCGGCGTCGGCTGGCGCCGGAACCGGCGCGCGCGCGGGCACAATCCAGAGGCGCGCGACGAACAGCGCCACCAGCAGCGCGCCGACCGCGAAGATCGTGTCGCCCGGCACCCTCAGCCACACCAGCAGGTCGATGATCGGGCGGTTCATGAACTCCGCCGAGCGCGCGTACCAGTAGCCGCGTTCCAGGTTCGCCTCCAGCTGCAGCACGCCCATCGGCAGCAGGGTCAGGATCGCCATCAGCGCCAGGCCGATGTTCATCGACCAGAACCCGCCGCGCAGCAGGCCTTCCTTCCACACCACGTCCGGCCGCAGGCCGCGCAGGCAGTACAGCATCAGGCCGATGCCGAGCATGCCGTATACGCCGAACAGCGCAGTGTGGCCGTGGGCCGCCGTCAGGTTGGTGCCCTGCATGTAGAACAGCGCCAGCGGCGTGTTGATCAGGAAGCCCAGCAGGCCGGCGCCGACCAGGTTCCAGAAACTCACCGCGAGGAAGAACATGATCGGCCACTTGTAGCGCGCCATCCACGGCGTGGCGCGGCTGGTCCTCCAGGTTTCGTGCGCCTCCAGCCCGATCAGCGCCAGCGGCACCACTTCCAGCGCCGAGATGCTCGCGCCCAGCGCGACCACGCTGGTGGCCACGCCGGCGAAGTACAGGTGATGGAACATGCCCAGCACGCCGCCGGCCATGAACACGATGGTGGCGAACAGTACGTTGATCGTCGCCGAGCGTCCGCGCACCAGCCCGAGCTTGACGAAGATGAAGCTGATCACCGCGACCGCGAACACCTCGAAGAAGCCCTCCACCCACAGGTGCACGATCCAGAAGCGCCAGTAGGTGACGATCGAGATGTGGGTGTCTTCGCGCCACATCAGTCCGGCCGCGTAGAGCAGGCCGATGGCGATCGTGGACAGGAACAGCAGGCCGGCGATGTGGCGCGACGGGTTGCTCTTGTCGCGCATGGCCGGCCACAGCGCGCGGCCGACCAGGAACAGCCACAGCATCAGGCCGATGAACAGGTAGATCTGCCAGAAGCGGCCGATGTCGGTGTATTCCCAGCCCTGGTGGCCGAACCAGAAGTTGTGGGCCAGGCCGAGCTTCTGCATCACCGCCATCCACTGCCCGGCGAATGCGCCGACCACGATCACGATCAGGCTGATGAAAAGGAAGTTGACGCCGAGCCGCTGGTATTTCGGCTCATGTCCGGAAATCGCCGGGCCCAGGTACAACCCGGTCGCCAGCCACGCGGTCGCGATCCACAGGATCGCCAGCTGCGTGTGCCAGCTGCGCGTCAGCGCGTAGGGCAGGTATTCGGCCAGCGCGAAGCCGTAGGCCTCCTGGCCTTCGATCTGGTAGTGCGCGGTGGTCGCGCCGAGCAGGATCTGCACCAGGAACAGGCCCATCACCAGCCAGAAATACTTCGCCGTGGCGCGCATCGAGGGTGTCACCGCGATCGCGCGGGCCGGGTCCGTCGCCGGCGGCACCAGCGGCTTTTCCTTGCCGTGGTAGACCGCGTAATGCCAGGCCAGCAATGCGATGCCGGCGATCATGAACAGGATCGAGAACATCGACCACATGAAGCTGCTGGCCGTCGGCACGTTGCCCACCAGCGGTTCGTGCGGGAAGTTGTTGGTGTACGACTTCACGTCGCCGGGACGGTCGGTCACCGTCGCCCACGAGGCCCAGAAGAAGAAGCCGGTCATCATCCGGCGGTGTTCCATGTCCGGCACCGGGTCTTCGCGCAGCGCGTAGGCCTCGCGCAGGTCGGCGGTGGCCGGGTCGTTGGAGAACACGCTCATGTAGTGCGCGGCGACCTCGGCGATCGCCTGCGCGCGTTCGTCGGAGATGACGAGCGAACCGGTGGCGGCGTCGTAGGTGTTGCGACGGAGCTCCGGTCGGATCTCGGCCAGCAGCTTGGCCCGTTCGCTGTCGTCGAGCGCGTCGTACGCCAGCCCGTATTCCGAACGCGCGCGCAGCGCCAGCATGGCCATCGCTTCGCGGTGCAGCCACTCGGCCGACCAGTCCGGCGCGATCAGCGCGCCGTGGCCCCAGATCGAACCGTTCTGCTGGCCGCCGATGCTCTGCCAGACGTGGCGCCCGGTCTCGATGTCGGCGCGGGTGTAGACGACCTGGCCGCTTTGCGTCACCACCTGTTCCGGCATCGGCGGCGCGGTCTGGTACAGGTCCTTGCCGATCCACAACATGATGCCGAAGCTGACGACAAGCAGGGCGCCCAGGCCCCACCACAGCCGCCTGGTGATCTGCACGCTTTTCGATTCCATGACTCGCTCTCCCCGGACAGGTGGGCGCATCTTCACCAGTCGGGCGCCGTGGCACTTTGACCTGAATCAAGCCGAGGAAGCGCCGGCCGTTTCCGGAGGCCGGATCGCAGGCTTGCGGAAAAGGCTTTTGTCTGCGCCGGGACCGAACCGGAAAAATCCGCAGGAGCGGCGGAAGCCGCGAGCTTTTGATCTTCCGGGTATGCGCGGAAAAGCTCGCTGCTTCCGCCGCTCCTATGCCGCCTCTTGCGGGCGCAGCGCTTCGGCCTAGTGCCGCAGCACGGGCGCCGCCAGCGTTTCCAGCCGCGCGCGGTCGACCAGTTCCAGCTCGCGCCGGTCGACCTGCAGCAGGCCGTCGTCCTGGAAGCGCTTGAGCACGCGGCTGACCGTTTCCGGCGCCAGCCGCAGGTAATTGGCGATGTCGGTGCGCGGCATCGTCAGGGCGAAGCGGTTGGGCGAGAAGCCGCGCGCGGCCAGGCGTTCGGACATGCCGACCAGGAACGCCGCCATGCGCTCGTCGGCGCTGAAATCACCAGCCAGCAGCGCGGCGCGGCCGATGCTGCGGCTGAGTAGCCGGAACAGGTGCTGCTGCAGCCCCGGCAGGCGCGTGGCCAGCACCGAGATCTTCGGGAACGAGAACCGGCACAGCATCACCGTGTCCAGCGCCACCGCGTTGCACGGGTAAGTGTCGCCGTCGATCGCGTCCAGCCCGATCACCTCGCCCGGGAAATGGAAACCCAGCACGTGTTCGCGGCCGTCGCGGTCGATGACGTAGGTCTTGACCGTGCCGGCACGCACCGCGGCGATCGCCTCGAACGGGTCGCCGACGCGGAACACGTGCTCGCCCGCGTGCAGCGGGCCGACGTGCTCGACCAGCATGTGCAGGTCCTGCAGCGACGACTTGTCCATGCCCTGTGACAGGCAGGCCTGCGAGAACGCGCAGGTGGAGCAGAAGGTCAGCGCATCGCCGTCGTCGGCGAGCACGCCGGGACTCAGGCGCGGGAATGGGGTGTCGCTCACGCGCAGGCCTTTCGCGCGCTCAGATCGCGCGGGAAAAACGCGGCGTGGTGCCGGCGGCATCCGGGGGTGGCAGGTAGCGGTCGAAGCACATGGCGATATTACGCAACAACAGCCGGCCCTGCGTGGTCGCGGCGATGCGGTCGGCCTCGACCCGCACCAGGCCGTCGTCCTGCAGCGGCCGCAGCCGGGCAAGCGCATCGGCGAAGTAGGCGTGGAAGTCGATCGCGTAGCGTCGCTCCAGTGCGCCGATCGGGATTTGCGCCTGGCACATCAGCTGCTGGATCAGGTCCGCGCGCAGCAGGTCGTCCTCGTCCAGCCGCATGCCGCGGAACACCGGCAGCCGGCCCTCGTCGATGGCGGCCTGCCAGCCCGGCAGGTCGCGCGGGTTCTGGCTGAAGCTGTCGCCGATGTGGCTGATCGCGCTGACGCCAAGGCCCACCAGGTCGCTGTCGGCATGGGTGGTGTAACCCATGAAGTTGCGGTGCAGGCCGCCGCGCGCCTGGGCCTGGGCCAGGTCGTCGTCGGGCAGGGCGAAATGGTCCATGCCGATGTAGGCATAGCCGGCGGCGGTGAGCGTTTCGATCGCCAGCTGCAGCAGGCCGAGCTTGGCCTGCGCCGAGGGCAGGTCGTCTGCGTGGATCTGCCGCTGCGCCTTGAACAGCTCCGGCAGGTGCGCGTAGCCATACACCGCGAGGCGGTCGGGGCGCATTTCCAGCACGGTGTCGAGGGTTTGCGCGAAGCCTTCGGCCGTCTGCTTCGGCAGCCCGTAGATCAGGTCGATGTTGACCGAACGGAAGCCGTTGTCGCGGCAGGCATCGACCACCGCATGGGTTTCGGCGACCGACTGGATGCGGTTGACCGCGTCCTGCACCGCGGGGTCGAAGTCCTGCACGCCGAAGCTGGCGCGGTTGAAGCCGAGCTGCGCCATGCCGGCGATGTCGGCGGGCGAGACGAAGCGCGGGTCGAGTTCGATCGAGATGTCGCGCCGCGGCGAGTTCGAAAAGCGGAACTGGCTGGCCAGCGTCTCCATCAGTTCCTGCAGCTGGCCGCTGTCGAGGAAGTTGGGCGTGCCGCCGCCCAAGTGCACCTGGATCACCTCGCGGTCGCGGTCGAACAGCTGCGCCATCAGCCCGATCTCGCGGTACAGGCGCGCCAGGTACGTGCCGGCGCGCGACTTGTCGCGGGTGATGATGCGGTTGCAGCCGCAGTAGAAGCACGGACTGAGGCAGAACGGCACGTGCACGTACAGCGACAGCCGGCGCGGGATCGGGTCGCCGTTGCTGGCCAGCGCAGCTTCGCGCAGCTGCGCCTCGCCGAAACCGGCGTCGAACTGGGGCGCGGTCGGATAGGAGGTGTAGCGCGGCCCGGGGCGGTCGTAGCGGCGCAGCAGGTCGGCGTCGAAGATGGGATTGGCAAGCATGGCGCCACGTTAGGCACCGGGACGGCGGGAGGCCTTGACGCGGATCAACCCCGAGGCTCCCGTGGAAGCGGGCATGGCCTATCGCCGTAGGTCGGGGCTACGCGCCCGACGCCCCGGAATGTCAATGACGCCGAGCGTCGGGAGCGTAGCCCCGACCTACAGCCAGCGCACCTTCTTCAGGTACCGGTACAAGCCGAAACAACCGACGGCCAGCACGCCGATCAGGATCGGATAGCTGTAGCGGCCGGCCAGCTCGGGCATGTGCGTGAAGTTCATGCCGTACCAGCTCGCCACCAGCGTTGGAACCGCCAGCACGGCGGCCCAGCCGGCCAGGCGCTTGACCACTTCGCCCTGCGCCAGGGTCACGAGGGCCTGGTTGACGTTCAGCGCGGTGCCGAGCATGTCGCGCAGGGCGTCGATGGTTTCGTTGCTGCGCATGGAGTGGTCGAGGACGTCGCGGAAGTACAGCCGCACCTCCGGCGCCACGAGCGTGCCGGGGGTTCGCACCAGCTGCGAGAGCACGTCCTGCAGCGGCGTCACGGCCAGGCGCATGTAGGTCAGTTCGCGCTTGAGGTCGTACAGGCGCATCATCGTGCCGCGGTGGAAGTCCTCGGTGAAGATGTCCTTCTCCAGCGCCAGCAGCGTCTGCTTGAACTCGTCGACGATCGGAAGATAGTTGTCGACCACCGCATCGAGCACCGCGTACAGCGCGTACGAGGGGCCGAGCTCCAGCAGTTCCGGCTCGCGTTCGACCCGCGCGCGCACCGGTGCGTAGGACAGGGACGCGCCATGGCGCACGGTGACCAGGTAGCGGGGGCCGAGGAAGGCGTGGGTTTCGCCGTAGCGGATGCGCTCGTCGACCACCTGCGCGGTGTTGACCACGATGAACAGGCTGTCGCCGTAGGCTTCGAGCTTCGGCCGCTGGTGGGCGTTGCGCGCGTCCTCGATTGCCAGGTCGTGCAGGTCGAACTCCTCCTGCAGCTTGTCGAGGACGGCATCCTCCGGCTCGTAGACGCCGACCCAGACGAAGCTGCCGTCGTCGGTCGCCAGCACTTCGCTGATTTCGTCGAGTGAGATGTCGCGCAGCTTGCCGCTGGCGCTGTAGACGGCGGCGTTGACGACGCAGGCGGGAACCTGCGGTTTGTCGTCGGGTTTGTCGGGGACAACGGGCGTCATGCCTGCATCGTGCCCCCGCCGCGCATGCGCGGCAAGCAGGTCGTGTAGGTCGGGGCTACGGGCGCAGGCGCGATCGGCCCAGCGCCAGCCACAGGCCGACATGCACCGGCAGCAGCAGCGCGATCCAGTGCGCGTTGCGCTGCGGCAGCGTCGGCAGCCACAGCAGGAACAACGCGACCACCGTGCAGGCCGCGACCACGCCCAGCCAGCGCCCGAACCACGGCCCGGCCGTGCGTCCGCGGACGATGCGCCAGCCGCCGGGCAGCAGCAGCAGGCACAGCGGGTTGAACAGCAGCAGGTTGTGGTTGGCCCAGCCGAAGCGGTGCGCGGTGAAGAACCATATGAACAGCATCAGCGCGCCAAGCCCGATGCACAGCGTCCAGAACGGCAGCGCGACGCCGGCAACGATGCGCGGCACGCGGCGTGCGGCCAGCATTGCGGCGACCGCGATCGCCAGCCCCGCCAGTGCCCACGGCCACCACGGTCGCGGTGCTTCGGCCGGTTCCGGGGCGATGCGGTGCGGCAGGATCTGTTCTTCCGCGAGCACCAGCGGCTGGCCGTTGCTGCCGTCGACCTCGCGCAGCGCGTCGGCCAGGCGCATCGGCACGAACGATTCCTGCCACACCGACAGCGGCCGGTCCGCCGCCGGCCCGAGGCCGATGTCGAAGCCCAGCCACATCCACGGTGCCGGGGAGGCTAGGCGCACCGATTCGCTGCGATAGGTGGTGCCGTGCGAACGGCCTTCGATCTGGGACTTGAGCGATCCGCCCAGCGCGGTGTCGATGGCATCGCGCACGCGGGTCGCGCAGTTGTCGGTGAAGTAGTCGTAGCCGTAGCGGGCGTTCTCCGGCTTCGCGTTCTCGGCCAGCGCCGCAGCCAGGCGCGTGGCTTCGGCGTCGCCGAGGTTGAGCCACTGGATCGACACGCCGCGGCCGACTTCGCGGTAGTAGCCCAGGTCGTCGGCGAACGGCAGCGCCTGCAGGCGATAGCGCATTTGGCCGAAGACGAAGTTGGAGATGAAATCCGGTTCGCCGGGATCGAAGAAGCCGAAGTTGTAGGACGTCGCCGCGCCGGTGGCCGGGTCGACCACCACGATCGCGTCGTGGCCGAAGCGTTCGAAGAAGATCGTGCCCGGCTGCATCGTCGCCACGCCGATGCGCGGCACGGATGTCGTCGGAGTCGCCAGCGCGGCGCCGCAGGCCAGCAGCCACAGCAGCAGCGCCAGCAGCAGGCGCGGGCCGGGGGTCGCCGGGGCGCGGGGCGCCGATGCGGCGTGCGCCGCGCGCGCGTCAGCTGTCATCGCCACGGATGCTCACCAGCAGCGCATGCAGGCGCCGTGCATCGGCGCGCGCGACGCGGAAGCCGAAGCGGCCCAGGGCGAGTTCCTCGCCGGCCTCGGGCAGGTGGCCGATGGCCGCGGTGACCAGGCCGCCGATGGTGTCGTACTCATCGTCGTCGAAGTCGGCGCTGAAGCGTTCGTTGAAGTCGGAGATCGGGGTCAGCGCGTCGACCACGTACTGCCCGTCGGCCTGGGCGGCGATCAGCGCGCCGGGGTCCTCGGCGTCGTCGTGCTCGTCGTCGATCTCGCCGACGATCTGTTCCAGCACGTCCTCGATGGTCAGCAGGCCGGCGACGCCGCCGTACTCGTCGATGACGATCGCCATGTGGTTGCGCGACTGGCGGAACTCGCGCAGCAGCACGTCCAGGCGCTTGGATTCGGGGATCAGCACCGCCGGGCGCAGCAACTCGTGCACGGAGGCCGGGCCGTTGTCGGCGACCACGCCGCGCAGCAGGTCCTTGGCCAGCAGGATGCCGAGGATCTCGTCCTTGTCGTCGCCGTGCACTGGGAAGCGCGAGTGGCCGGACTCGACCACCATCTTCATCAGGTCGACGAACTTCTCGTCAGCAGGCAGCATCACCATCTGCGAGCGCGGAATCATCACGTCGTCCACGCTGAGGTCGGACACGGCCAGCGCGCCCTCCATCATCTTCAGCGTGTCGGCGGCGATCAGGCCGTCGGCCTGCACGTCGCGCAGCAGTTCGACCAGGTCGTCGCGGGTGGAAGGTTCGCCGGACAGCATCGAACTGATGCGGTCCAGCCACGAGCGCCGTTTTTCGGGGATCTCGGGGGCGGGGAGGGTACTACTGTCGTCCTCTGGCATTGCAGTCTTGTCAGCGCCCGTGTGGGCCACGGGGGGGAGTCTAGCGCGGCTCGGCGGCGGGCTGGTGAAACGCGGCGGTGCCGGTTGCGCACGAACGGTGCCTGGTATTCATTCCGCCGGTTGCAGGCGCTCGCGCAACCACCCGGCGAGCGTGGCTTCGTCGAGGTCGCCGGCGGCGAGGGCGAGCCAGGCTTCCACGCACTCGATGTCCGTCGCGTCGAGCCGGTGCGCATTGAGGTCGATGAAGGTTTCCGCGGCGACGAGGGAGGTGCGGTTGTTGCCATCGACGAATGGATGCAGATGCGCGATTCCGGATGCGTAAGCGGCAGCGAGCGCCGCCAGGTCGGGCGGCGGGTCGCCGTTGCTGGCGGCCTGCATCGGCTTGGACAGGGCCGTTTGCAGCAGTTCCCGGTCGCGGATGCCGGCGCCGCCACCGTGTTCGCTCAGCTGGTCCTCGTGCATCGCAAGTACGGCGGCTTCGCTCAGCCAGATCCATTGGCGCATGCGGTCGTTCCGTTTACTTGGCCAGTTCGCGCAGGGCGGCGCGGCGGCGCTTCATGACGCGCCGCGCGGCCTCCATCTGCCGCTCGAACTCCGCGTCATACGGCGTGAGCCGATACCCGTCCGGCGATTCGGTCAGGTACACCGCGTCGCCTTCGCCCAGGCGCAGGCGGGCGAGCACGTCCTTGGGCAGGACGACGCCGACGGAGTTGCCGATGCGGGTGAGCTTGAGGGAGGTCATGGGAGGGTCTCGTCGTTATTACGGACGTAATTACACGCCCGGCCGCGGCCCTGTCAATCGCCGCCGCCGCGACGTTCAGGCGTCCAGGTAAGGATCGGCGATGCCCAGCCCGGCGAGGATCTCCCGCTCCAGCGCCTCCATGCAGTCGGCCTCGCGCGCGTCCTCGTGGTTCCAGCCCAGCAGGTGCAGGGCGCCGTGCACGGTGAGGTGGGCGTAGTGGTCGTTCAGGCGCTTGCCCTGTTCGCGCGACTCGCGGGCGACCACCGGCGCGCACAGCACCAGGTCGCCGAGCAGCGGCATCTTCACGCCCTTGGGCAGCTTGACGCCTTCGCCCAGGTCGGCGGGGAAGCTGAGCACGTTGGTGGCGTAGTCCTTGCCACGGTAGTGGCGGTTGAGCGCGCGGCCCTCGCGCGCGTCGACCAGGCGCACGGCCAGGTCGGCCTCGCGGATGCGCCCTTCCAGCGCCGCGGCTACCCACTTGCGGAAACTCACCGCCGCCGGCAGGCCTGCGCGGGGCAGGGCGTAGCCGACGGAAACGTCGAGGCGGACCGGACCCTTGGTCATGGGTGCAGTCTACGCCGGTCCGGTCGACGCATCCTGCGCGTCGCGGTGCTCGTAGGCGTTGACGATGCGCGCCACCAGCGGATGTCGCACCACGTCCCGGGCTTCGAAGAAGGTGAAGCTCACGCCGTCCACCTCGTGCAGCACTTCCACCGCGTCGCGCAGGCCGGACTTGACGTGCTTGGGCAGGTCGATCTGGGTCAGGTCGCCGGTGACCACGGCGGTGCTGCCGAAGCCCAGCCGGGTCAGGAACATCTTCATCTGTTCGATGGTGGTGTTCTGCGCTTCGTCGAGGATCACGTAGGCGTCGTTGAGCGTGCGTCCGCGCATGTAGGCCAGCGGCGCGATCTCGATGACGTTCTTTTCCAGCAACCGGAGCACCTTCTCCACGCCGAGCATTTCGTACAGCGCGTCGTAGAGCGGGCGCAGGTAGGGGTCGACCTTCTGCGACAGGTCGCCGGGCAGGAAGCCAAGCTTCTCGCCGGCTTCCACCGCCGGGCGCACCAGCACCAGCCGCTGTACCCGCGACTCGTTGAGCGCTTCCACCGCGCTGGCCACGGCAAGGAAGGTCTTGCCGGTGCCGGCCGGGCCGACCCCGAAGTTGATGTCGTGGGTGGCGATCGAATGCAGGTACTTCTGCTGGTTCGGGCCGCGCCCGCGGACGGTGCCGCGGCGCACGCGGATGGCGACCTCCTGCGGCACGTAGTCGTCGCCTGCCGGGCGCGCCGTGGCGTTGGCCTCGACGCCGGCGGCGTTCATGCGCAAGTTGATCGACTGGCCGTCGAAGGTTTCCTCGCCAGCCTCGGCATACAGCGTGCGCAGCAGGCGTTCGGCCTGGGCCACCGGGGCCTCGTCCGGTCCGGTGACGCGGAACACGTTGCCGCGATTGGCGATCTCGACGCCGAGCCGCAGTTCGATCTGGCGCAGGTGGCCGTCGAATGGCCCGGCCAGGTTGGCCAGGCGTTCGGCGTCGTCGGGTTCGAGGGTGAAGTCGCGCTGGTGGGGAGTGGGCATGGGGCGCGAGCGTAGCGCGCGGGCGTGTCGGGGGCCAACCGCGGGACTGGCCGCCGATGCTTCGGATTCACCTGCGCGGTCACCATCGCGGCAACAGCGTGCCGCGGAACAGCCATTCGCCCGGACACGGATCCGGATCGCGTCCGTCGTCCGGATCGGCGACGTGCGTGACGGCAAGGCCGGCCGCGGCCATCACCGCTGGCAGGCATGGGCGCGTGGTGCCCCAGGCGAACGGCTCGCCGCGCCGCGCGAGCCAGCCGCGCAGCCACGGTCGCTGGCACCGGAAGCCCGGCATGCCGTCTTCGCCACACGCCATCGCGGAGGCGACGACATCGATCCGCGCGCGGCACTGCGCGCGCACGCCGCGCCACAGCGAAGACACGATGTCCGGCCGCAGGTACATCAGCAGGCCTTCGGCGACGGCGATGGTGGGCACGTCGCGCTCGAGCCCGCGCAGCGTATCGCCAGGTCCTTCCGTCGTGAAATCCATGTCGCGCATCAGCAGTCGCGGCTGTTCGATGCCACAGGCCTGCAGCGCGCGCTCGCGGACCGCGATGGTGGCAGCACGATCGACTTCGAGCACGCGCAGCGACGGATGTCGCGCCGCCATGCAAGGCCCAAGCGCGTCGAACCCCGCGCCCAGCACCAGCAGCTGCCGCGCGCCCGCTTCGATGGCCTCGTGTACCCAGTGGCGGATACGGCGCTTGCGCCAGCGGTAGTGCGCGGCGATGCCCGGCAGGACGGCGGCTTCCGCCAGGCGCAGGAGCAATCGCCCGCAAGCCGAATCCACGCGCCGCAGCAGCCGCGCGCCGGCGTCGCCACACGCGTCCAGGCTGGCGCGGGCGAACCGCGCATGCAGGTCGTCGCGTCCTTCGCGGCGGGCCGCCAGCGCCTCGGCCGCCGCGATCAGCATCGACGTGGATGCCCCGGCGGCCATGGTCATGCCGGCTCCTCGCCGAACAGCCGGCAGTGGTGGCGATACCAGTCGCTGCACCAGCGGCCCGCCGGATCGACTTCCCGCTTGGCGCGCAGGAACTCCGCGAATCGCGGGTGCGCCGCCTCCACCTGCTCCCGCGTCGCCCAGCGATGGTAGGTGAGGTAGTAGCTGCCGCCGCGCGCGAGGGCGAGGTCGATGAGTGCGCGGAAGCTCTCCGCGGCGGCGGCAAGCCCGGCGGCGTCGTGGCGCACGTGCAGGTTGAACACCACGCACGCCCACGGCTCGCGCGCCCAGGCGAGCACGCTGTCGATATCGCGTTCGACCAGCCGCACGGTGCCGTAGACGACCCGTGCACGGGTGCGGCGCAGGCTGTCGGCGGCGGCGGCGAGGAAATCGGCGAGGCGCGCCCGCGGCACGTAGAGCTCGGTGATCATTTCCGAGCCGGCATGCCCGAGGCAGGCGTCGATGCCGGCGTGGTAGTCGCCCAGGTACACGCCGGCCTGCTGCTCGTCGGAGGCGTAGCGCTGGCCGTCCGTGGCCAGGTAGAACGCGGCGTACTCGGAGAACGCGCGGCCCGGGTCGACGTGCGCCAGCGCCAGCAGGCGGGAGAAGCCACGCGTGTCCAGCGCGCGTCGCGGCGCGGCGTCGGGCGTGCCGGCCACGGGTCGGTAGCAGGACAGGATGCCCAGGTCGAGGAAGTCGTCGCTGGCGGCATCGACGGTGAACTGGAAGTCGCCGTACGTGCAGCCGGCCGCGATCGCCACGTCGAAGTCCGCCATCAACCGCGTCGCCCGCGTCATCCGCACCTCGCGCTGCAGCGTCGATCGCGGCACCAGGCGCAGGGTGATCTCGACCACTGCGCCGAACAGGCCGTAACCACCGGCGACCAGCGCGAAAAGGTCGGGGTTCTCGCGCCTGTTCGCACGCACCCGCTTTCCGTTGCCGTCGATCAGGGCCAGCGACTCGACGTCGTCGACGAAGGGCGCGAACGCCAGTCCCCGGCCGTGGATGTTCGACGCCAGCGCGCCGCCGAGGCTGAAGTCGTCGGCGCCGGTCTGCTTCTGGCGGATCGTCCAGCCGTGCGTGTTGCCCGGATGCGCGGCGAGCCAGGCGAGCAGGGCGGGCCAGCGAATTCCCGCTTCGACCGTCACGAGGCCGCGATCGTCGTCGAAACCGGTGACCCGGTCGAGCGCGCCCAGGTCGAGCACGCGGCCACCGGACAGGAACTGCTGCCCACCCATGGCGTGCCGCGCGCCCATCAGTGCCAGCGGCTCGTCGGCTTTGGCGCTGGCCCTGACAGCCTCCATGGCCTCGGCGACGCCGGCCGGCTGGATGACGGCGCCGACGCGGGTCGGGTTGAGGCGCGAATGGACGTCGTTGAGCTCGGTGCCGGTGTCGACGGCAACATGCGGTTCGGTGCGGGCGGCAAGGGAAGGCATCGGATGGCTGCTCCTGTTCCAGGCCGGCGCCACCCTCGTACTGCGTATCGAAATTTGCAAAGAGAGTATGCCAAGTATCGAAATTTGATACTTTGCGTGCCAGCCCTCGATACCGGACTGCCCATGGCCGAACGCGACCAACTGCTGCGCGCGCTGAAACAGGTGCTGAAACTGCGCGGCATGCGCTATGCCGACCTCGCCCGGGGCCTGGGCGTCTCCGAACCGACCGTCAAGCGGATGCTGTCCACCGGCCGCATCGACCTGGCGCGCCTGGAGCGCATCTGCGGACTGCTGGATATCGACCTGTTCGAACTGGTGCGCCTGGCGCGCGGCGCACGCGCCGGGCGCGTACACCTCGAACCGGCGCAGGAGGAAGCGCTCGCCGCCGATCCGCGCCTGCTGCTGGTCTTCCACCTGCTGGGCAACGACTGGAAGGTGCCGGCGATCCGTCGCGAGTTCGGACTCGATGTACCCGAGGTGACGTTGCTTCTGGCCCGGCTCGATCGCCTGCGGCTGGTCGAACTGCTGCCGCGCGACCGCGTCCGCCTGCGCGTGGCGCGCGACTTCGAGTGGCGCGAGGACGGCCCGGTGCGCCGCCGCTACGCGCAGGTCGCGACCGGCGAGTTCCTGCGCGATGCCTTCGGCGGCCGCGACGCGCTGCTGGTCATGGAAGTGCGCGAACTGGGCGACAGCTCGATCGCGGTGCTGCGACGCAAGCTTGAACACCTCGCCGCGGAGTTCCGCGAGATGGCCGCCATCGACGCCACCCTGCCACCCGCGCGGCGGCGCAGCGCCGGGATGCTGCTGGCGCTGCGGCCGTGGGTGTTCTCGCTGCTCGATTCGCTGCGGGGTGCGCAGCCGGGGCGGGCAGGGGGCGACGAGAGCGACGGCGGGCCGGGCCGGGCACCGCGCCGGCGAAAGTCGGCAAGTGATTGATCGACAACGGCTTCCGGACAGGCAGTAGGCGAAACGGACAGGAGTCGTGGCCGCCGGCGCCTGCCGTTCGTCGCATTTTCGACCACGGGTGGTTGATCTTTAATTAATCAATGAATTAAATTTTGGCGCATGGACAATCGCCCACCGAAATCCGGCGCCGGGCGCCGACCGGCCCGCAAGAACACCGACAGCGCGCCAGGCGCCGGCAAGGCCACAAGGCCGCGAGCCCCCGGCCGCCCGGTCGGCAAGCCCGCCGACCAGCGCGAACGCTTGCTCGATGCCGCGATCGCCTGCTTCGTCCGCCAGGGCATTTCCGCGACCTCGCTGCGCGCCATCGCGTCCGAAGCGGGCGTCACGCCGGCGCTGCTGCACTACTACTTCGGCGACAAGAAGCAGTTGGTCGATGCGCTGGTGGAGGAGCGGATGCTGCCGGCCTTCGCGGTGGTGCGCGGGCGCGTGGAAGCGGCGGGCGACGACGTCGCCGACACGGTGGCGGCGTTTGTCTGCGGCGTGACCGAAGCGATGAAGGCCCGCCCCTGGTGGCCGCAGCTGTGGGTGCGTGAAGTGCTGTGCGAAGGCGGCGCGCTGCGCGACCTGCTGGTGACCCGGGTCGCGCCGCAGATCACGCGCACGATCGCAGACCGCTTCGCCGCTGCGCAGGCGCGCGGCGAAATGAACGCCGACCTCGACCCGCGCCTGCTGATGACCTCGCTGGTCGGCCTGACCCTGCTGCCCGCCGCCGGCGCACCGATCTGGCGCACGCTGTTCGACGCAGAGGACCTTGGCCTGGACGACGTGCGCCGGCATGCCATCGCGCTGCTCGATCGCGGGCTGGAGCTGAAGGGGGCGCGCACATGACAAGCACCGTTCGCGTCCATCGCGACCCGCGGCGACACCAGCACGCTTTGATACGACGAGGTTTTCCGATGAAGGCCAGGCCGCGCAAATCATCCGTCCTGCTGGCGCTGTGCCTGCTGTCGTTGGCAGGCTGCCACGACGACGTGCCGCAGGCGCTGGGCACGCTGGAGTACGACCGCGTCACCTTGCCGGCGCCGGTGGCCGAGCGCATCGTCTCGATCGACGTGCGCGAAGGCCAGCGGGTCGAGGCGGGCACGAAGCTGGTGACGCTGGAGCGCACCCGCACCGGCGCGCAGGCACAGGCGGCATTGGCGGACGTGCAGCGGCAGCGCGAGGTGCTGGCCGAGCTGCGGGCCGGACCGCGCGGCGAGGACATCGCCCAGGCGCGCGCCAACCTCAACGCGGCGCAGGCGCAGGCCCGCGATGCCAGCGCCTACTACGCGCGCCTGCAGCCGCTGGGCAAGCGCCAGCTCGTGGCCGCCGCCGATGTCGACAGTGCCCGCGCCGCGGCCGGCAACGCGCAAGCCCGGGTGCGTGCCGCGCAGGCCGCGCTTGACGAACTCGAGCACGGCACCCGCGCCGAACAGGTCGCCCAGGGCGAAGCCGCGCTGCAGGCCGCGCAGGCCCAGGCCGAAGCCGAGCAGGCCACGCTGCGGAAGCTCGACCTGGTGGCGCCGCGCGCCGGCCGCATCGACAGCATTCCGTACAAGCTTGGCGACCAGGCCCCGGTCGGCGCGCCGCTGGTGGTGATGCTGGTCGGCAACGTGCCGTATGCGCGCGTGTACGTGCCCGAGCCGCTTCGCGCCGGCGTCGCCGTCGGCCAGCGCGCACGAGTGTTCGTCGAAGGCCGCGACAAGGCGTTCGAAGGCAGCGTGCGGATGATCCGCAACGAACCGACCTTCACCCCGTACTACGCGCTGACCGGCGAGGACGCGGCGCGGCTGAGCTACCTGGCCGAAGTCCAGCTTGCGCCGGGCGCCGACCTGCCGGCCGGGTTGCCGGTGCGGGTGGAGTTCGCGGGCGGGCCGGACGAAAAGCGGTGAAGCAAATCCCCCGCTACGCGCTGCGCGCTTCGCTGCCCCCTTTTTCAAAGGGGGCTGATGGGTCGCACGCTGGCGTGGCTTTCCCGAGTGGAGGCTGGAAAAGAGAGCGGGCCTGCGGCGGCTTCCAACCCCCTTTGAAAAAGGGGGCAGGCGTTCGCGCAGCGACCGCCGGGGGATTTGTTCTCCGCAACGTGGCCCGCACCCCATGAGCACTGCATCCCCGGACAGCAGCGCACCGGCCATCCGCGCCCGCGGCCTGACCAAACGCTTCGGCGAGCTGGTCGCGGTGGACCACGTCGACCTGTCCGTGCCGCGCGCCTGCGTGTACGGCTTCCTCGGCCCCAACGGTTCGGGCAAGTCGACCACCATCCGCATGCTGTGCGGCCTGCTCACGCCCACCGAAGGCGAGATCGAGGTGCTCGGCCTGCGCATCCCGGAACAGTCCGAGCAGCTGCGCAGCCGCATCGGCTACATGACCCAGAAGTTCTCGCTGTTCGGCGACCTCACCGTGCGTGAGAACCTCGAGTTCCTCGCCGCCGTGCAGGACGTGCCGAAGGCACGCGCGCGCAAGCGCATCGACGACCTGGTCGAGCAGTACCATTTCGGCGACCGCCAGAAGCAGCTTGCCGGCACCATGAGCGGCGGCCAGAAGCAGCGCCTGGCGCTGGCCGGCGCGGTGATACAGGAGCCCGAACTGCTGTTCCTGGACGAACCGACCAGCGCGGTCGACCCCGAATCGCGCCGCGACTTCTGGGAAAAGCTCTTCGACCTCGCCGATACCGGCACTACGTTGCTGGTCTCGACCCACTACATGGACGAGGCCGAGCGCTGCCACCGCATCGCGATCCTCGACCATGGCGCCCTGGTCGCCGACGGCACGCCCGACGAACTGACCGCCGCGCTGGAAGGCCGCACCGTGCTGGTCGACGCCGCCGAACCGCGTCGGGCGCAGAAGGCGCTGGTCGACGTGCCCGGCGTGCTCAGCGTCGCCCAGATCGGCAACAACCTGCGCGTGCTCACCGACCGCAATGGAGACGCCGCCTCGCGCATCCGCGGCGTACTCGAGCAAGCCGGCCTGCAGGCCGGTGTCGGCGCGTCGCAGCCGAACCTCGAGGACGTGTTCGTCTCCGCCACGGGCGGCAAGGCCGACGACGAGCGCGAGCAACGGGGAGGGCCGGCATGAACCTGCGCCGCATGCTCGCCATCGTGGTCAAGGAACTGCGCCAGCTGCGCCGCGACCGCATCACCCTGGCGATGATCCTCGGCATCCCGGTGATGCAGCTGGTGCTGTTCGGCTACGCGATCAACCTCAACCTGCGCGGCCTGGACACCGGCATCGCCGACCAGGCCAATACAGCCGCTTCGCGCGCGCTGGTGATGGACATGGTCGCCACCGGGGTCATCAACCCGACGCTCAGCGCGACCTCGCCGCAGCAGCTGATGGAAGCGCTGCGACGCGGCAAGGTCAGCATCGGCGTGGTGATCCCGCCGGATTTCGAGCGTCGCCGCTTCGACGGGCGCGAGGCGGTGCAGGTGCTGGTCGACGGCAGCGACACGGTGGTGCAGAGCGCCGCCGTCCAGCTCGCGCAGCTACCGCTCGATACGCGGCCGGTCACCAACGCGAAGGGCGAACGCACCGCCGCCGGCCAGGTCAGCGTGGTCAGCTTCTACAACCCCGAGCGGCGCTCGGCGGTCAACATCGTGCCCGGCCTGATCGGCGTGATCCTGACCATGACGATGGTGCTGTTCACCGCCGTGGCGATCGTGCGCGAGCGCGAGCGCGGCAACATGGAGCTGCTGATCGCCACCCCGCTCAGCCGGTCGGAGCTGATGGTCGGCAAGGTGCTGCCCTACGTCGCGATCGGCCTGCTGCAGACCACGGTGGTGCTGGCCCTGGGGATGTGGCTGTTCGACGTGCCGGTGCGCGGCAGCATGCTGGACGTGTACATCGCCTCCATGCTCCTGATCGTCGCCAACCTCGCCCTCGGCCTGCTGATCAGCACGCGGGCGCAATCGCAGTTCCAGGCGATGCAGATGACGTTTTTCGTGTTCCTGCCTTCGATCCTGCTGTCGGGTTTCATGTTCCCGTTCGCGGGCATGCCGCGCGTCGTTCAGTGGCTGGCCGAGGTGCTGCCGCTGACCCACTTCCTGCGCATGGTCCGTGGCGTGATGCTGCGCGGCGCAAGCCTGGTCGAGCTGTGGCCGGAAGTGCTGGCGTTGCTCGCGTTCACCGCGGTGATGATGACGACGGCGATCCTGCGCTTCAGCAAGCGGCTGGATTGAAGCGAGGCCGCAGGTCGGGGCTACACCCCCGACGGCTTTTGACGGGGGCGTAGCCCCGACCTGCGTCAACGACGAGGGCGGCGCAGTTCGCGCACCAGCAGCGCGATCCCGATTGCGCCGGTGACGGTCGAGCCAGCCAGCCACATCCACGCCACCGGCGTCATTGCCAGTTCGCCGCCGGCCAGCGCATGGCGGCGGAACTCGACCACGCCCAGCAGTGCGATCCCGCACAGCCAGATGCCGATCGCGCAGCGGCGGATCAGCGAGGGCGCGCGCGGCGCGACGGGACCGTTTCGCAGGTCATCGGGCGGCCGGCCGTTCACGACGTGGGATGTGCGTGGCGGCACGGCAGCGGGGTTTTCATGCTGCGCCGTCTTCGTTGGCCATCGCCACGCGCCCGCGCAGCGAATTGGTGCGCGCTTCGGTGATCACGACATCGACGAACCGGCCCACCAGCCGCGGATGGCCGGGGAAGTTCACCGAGCGCATGTTCTCGGTCTTGCCGGTCAACTCGTTCGGATCCTTGCGCGAGGGGCCTTCGACCAGTACCGACTGCACGCTGCCGATCATCGCCTGCGAGATGCCGGCCGAATGCGCGTTGATGTGCGCCTGCAGCCGCGACAGCCGCGCGTGCTTTTCTTCACTGGAGACAGCGTCCTCGAGGTCCGCGGCCGGGGTGCCGGGGCGGCGCGAGTAGATGAAGGAGAAAGACTGGTCGAAGCCGACGTCCTCGATCAGCTTCATGGTTTTCTCGAAATCGGCCTCGGTCTCGCCGGGGAAGCCGACGATGAAGTCCGAGGAGATAGAGATGTCCGGCCGCACCGCGCGCAGCTTGCGGATCTTCTGCTTGAACTCGAGCGCGGTGTAGCCGCGCTTCATCGCGGCGAGGATGCGGTCGGACCCCGACTGGACCGGAAGATGCAGGTAATTGGCCAGCTGCGGCACGTCGCGGTAGGCCTCGATCAGCGAGTCGGAGAACTCCAGCGGATGCGAGGTGGTGAAGCGGATGCGGTCGATGCCGTCGATCTCGGCGATGGTGCGGATCAGCAGGCCGAGGTCGGCAACCTCGCCCTCACCGTACGACCCGCGATACGCGTTGACGTTCTGGCCCAGCAGGTTGACCTCGCGCACGCCCTGCGCGGCGAGCTGGGCGACTTCCACCAGCACGTCCTCGAACGGACGGCTGACCTCCTCGCCGCGGGTGTAGGGCACCACGCAGAACGAGCAGTACTTCGAGCAGCCCTCCATGATCGAGACGAAGGCGCTCGGGCCCTCGGCGCGCGGTTCTGGCAGGCGGTCGAACTTCTCGATCTCGGGGAAGCTGATGTCGACCTGCGGCGTGCCGGTTTCGCGGCGGGCACGGATCAGCTCGGGCAGGCGGTGCAGGGTCTGCGGGCCGAAGACCAGGTCGACGTAGGGCGCGCGCTTGACGATCGCCTCGCCTTCCTGCGAGGCCACGCAGCCGCCGACGCCGATGATCACCGGCTTGCCGTCGGCCTTGAGCGACTTCCAGCGCCCCAGCTGGCTGAACACCTTCTCCTGCGCCTTTTCGCGGATCGAGCAGGTGTTGACCAGGACTACGTCGGCCTCGGCCACGTCGTCGGTGAGTTCCAGGCCGTCGGCGGCCGCCAAGACGTCGGCCATGCGGGCCGAGTCGTACTCGTTCATCTGGCAGCCGTGGGTCTGGATGTAGAGCTTCCCTGCGGCGGGCAAGCCGGCGGGCTGGCCGTGGGGCAGGGCGGGCGATGCCGGCGCGGTGCCGGCCGGAAGGCGATGTTCGGTCATGACGGGTCCGGGTGGGCGGCGGTGATTCCGCGCCGGGTGGGGCGGGAGATTAGCAGACGCGTCGGGGCGACCGCGGTGCCGGGTGGAGCGCCGGGAAGGGCTTGGCGCTGCGAAAGGGGGCATCGGTCACGTCCTGCCGCGGCCGCCGGTCGCGTTTACCAATCAAGGACTTGGCAAGACGGGACAGAAGGGTGACACTCCGCGCGATGAAGGGGGTCAGGGGTCTACTGACGATTGCATGCCTGCTGCTGGCCGCCCCGGCCGCGGCCGGCACGCTGTACCGCTGCGACGGTGCCGACGGCGCGCGCAGCTACGTCAGCAAGCGGGTCGCAGGCGCCAAGTGCGTCGTCGTTGCCCGCTCCAGCCCGGCGTCCAGGCCCCGGTCGACGCCGGCCAGCGTCAATGCCAACGCGCCGGCCACCTTCGGCAGCGGGTCGTCGTCGAAGGAGCGGCCGGTCGTCGCCTCCGCCACCCCGGCCCGCAAGCCCACGCGCCTGGTGCAGGGGCAGGTCTATTCCTACATCAAGGACGGCGTGCGCCACTACACCAGCAAGCGCCCCAAGGGCGTGGAAGGCGCCACGGCGCTGCGCACGATCCGCTACAGCTTCCTCGAAACCTGCTTCGCCTGCGCCAGCAGTCCCGGCGTGAACTTCAACACGCTGCGCCTGAACACGTCGGCCTATTCCGACGAAATCAGCAAGGCGGCGAAACAGTACGGCGTGGAAGAGGCCGTCGTGCGGGCGATCATCCACGCCGAGTCGGCCTTCAACCCCAATGCGCTGTCGCGGGTGGGCGCGCAGGGCCTGATGCAGCTGATGCCGGCGACGGCGCGGCGGTTCGGCGTCGGCAATCCGTTCGACGCGGGGCAGAACATCCAGGGCGGCGTGCAGTACCTGGCCTGGCTGCTGAAGCGCTTCAACGGCGACCTGACCCTCGCCGCGGCCGGCTACAACGCCGGCGAGGGCGCGGTCGACAAGTACGACGGCGTGCCGCCGTACAAGGAAACCCAGCGCTACGTGCAGCGCGTGGGCGTCCTGGCCGAGCGCTACCGCAGCTCGCTGGTGGCCGCCAACTAGCCCTCTTGCGTGGATTCGCGCGGCTTTCCGGGGCGCCGTGGCCCCCCGTGGCCGCGTTTCCGGCGCCCGAAGCATTGTCGGCCGATTCAGCCTTCCGTTACACTTTGTCGTCTTTGCGGCCGCTGCCATGGCGGCCGTGGCAGCCACTAACTAGCGACCGAAAGATTTGCGGAGTGCCGGATGGCCAATGAACAAGTGCTTGATCCCGTCGAAGACGGAGGGACCGTCGATCACGGTCGCCGCCGCTTCCTGACCGCCACCACGGCCGTGGTCGGCGCGGTCGGCGCGGGATTCGCCGCGGTACCCTTCATCAAGTCGTGGAACCCGAGCGCCCGCGCCAAGCTGGCCGGCGCACCGGTGACCGTGGACATCAGTGCCCTGGCCGAAGGCCAGCGCCTGGTGGACGAATGGCGCGGCCAGCCGATCTGGATCGTCAAGCGCACCAAGCAGATGATCGACATCCTGCCGACGCTGGACCCGCGCCTGGCCGACCCGGAGTCGACCACCGACCAGCAGCCGGACTACGCGCGCAACGAACTGCGCTCGATCAAGCCGGAGATCTCGGTGCTGGTCGGCCTGTGCACGCACCTTGGCTGCGCGCCGGAAATGGTCGCCGAAATCAAGCCCGAGCCGTTCGACCCGGAATGGAAGGGCGGCTACTTCTGCCCCTGCCACAAGTCGCGCTTCGACATGGCCGGCCGCGTGTTCCAGGGCGTGCCCGCGCCGATCAACCTGCTGGTGCCGCCGCACCACTACGAGGACGACAACACCATCGTCATCGGTGTCGATCCCCAGGGAGCCGCATAAGCCATGTCGAACGTGATCTCGCGCACCGCCAACAGCGTCTGGGACTGGGTCAACGAGCGCGCGCCCGGCATGATGCCGGTGTACCGCAAGCACATGAGCGAGTACTACGCGCCGAAGAACTTCAACTTCTGGTACTACATGGGCTCGCTGGCCCTGCTGGTGCTGGTCAACCAGATCCTGACCGGCATTTTCCTGACGATGCACTTCAAGCCGTCCGCGGCCGAGGCGTTCTCGTCGGTCGAGTACATCATGCGCGACGTGGAGTGGGGCTGGCTGATCCGCTACATGCACTCCACCGGCGCATCGCTGTTCTTCATCGTCGTCTACCTGCACATGTTCCGCGGCCTGATGTACGGCTCGTACCAGAAGCCGCGCGAGCTGGTGTGGCTGCTGGGCATGCTGATCTACCTGGTGCTGATGGCCGAGGCCTTCATGGGCTACGTGCTGCCGTGGGGCCAGATGTCGTTCTGGGGCGCGAAGGTGATCATCTCGCTGTTCGGCGCGATCCCGGTGATCGGCAACGGCCTGACCGAGTGGATCATGGGTGACTACCTGCCCGCCGACGCGACGCTCAACCGCTTCTTCGCCCTGCACGTGATCGCGCTGCCGCTGGTGCTGCTGCTGCTGGTCGTGCTGCATCTGGGCGCGCTGCACGAAGTGGGTTCGAACAACCCCGACGGCGTGGACATCAAGAAGGGCCCGAAGGGCAACCGCTGGGACGCCAACAAGCCGGCCGACGGCATCCCGTTCCACCCGTACTACACGGTCAAGGACCTGGTCGGCGTGGGTTTCTTCCTGATCCTGGCCGCCTTCATCATCTTCTTCGCGCCGACCTTCGGCGGCTGGTTCCTCGAGCACGACAACTTCACCGAGGCCAATCGCCTGGTGACGCCCGAGCACATCAAGCCGGTGTGGTACTTCACCCCGTACTACGCGATGCTGCGCGTGGTGCCGTCGTTCTTCGCGATCAAGTTGTGGGGCGTGCTGGTGATGTTCGGCGCGATCGTGGTGCTGTTCCTGGTGCCGTGGCTGGACAAGAGCCCGGTCAAGTCCTACCGCTACCGCGGCAAGCTGTCGTGGGTGATGCTGGCGATGTTCACGATCAGCTTCCTGTGGCTGGGCAAGATCGGCGCCGGCCCGGGCACCGACCCGGTGGAGACGATCATCGGCCGCGTGCTGACCTTCCTCTACTTCGTGTTCTTCATCACGATGCCGCTATGGACCAAGCTCGACAAGACCAGGCCGGTGCCGGAACGGGTGACGATGCATGACTAACAAGCCGGGAATCTGGAACAGGGAATCTGGAATCGTGACGAGCCGATATCGGAAGCTGGTCCGCGGCACGGCAGTGCTGCTGGCGGGGATGCTGGTTTCGTTTGGCGCGCTTGCCGCCGAGGGCGGGGCGCTGCGCCACGCCGGCGTTGACATCGGCGACCAGGCCTCGCTGCAGCGTGGCGCCAAGCTGTACATGAACTACTGCTCCGGCTGCCACTCGCTCAAGTACCTGCGCTACTCGCGCATGGCCGAAGACCTCGGCCTGAGCGAGGAAGACGTGATGGACAACCTCAACTTCACCGGCGCGAAGTTCGGCGAGCAGATCGGCGTCGCGATGACCACGGAGCACGGCACGAAGTGGTTCGGCAAGATGCCGCCGGACCTGAGCGTGATCGCGCGCGTGCGCGGCAGCGACTGGATCTTCAGCTACCTCACGTCCTTCTACCAGGACGAGTCGCGGCCGCTGGGCTGGAACAACACCGTGTTCCCCAATGCCTCGATGCCCAACCCGCTGTGGGAGATGCAGGGCCTGCAGCGTCCGGTCTACGGCAAGGTCGACCCGGAGAGCGGCGAGGCGCCCGTCGAGAGCCTCGAGATCGCGCAGCCGGGCACGCAGGACAAGGTGCAGTTCGACCAGACTGTCCGCGATATCACCGCTTTCCTGGAGTACGCCGGCGAACCGGCCGCGCTCAAGCGCCAGAGCATCGGCGTCTGGGTGATCCTGTTCCTGGCGTTCTTCACGTTCCTCGCCTGGCTGCTGAAGAAGGAATACTGGCGCGACGTGAAGTAGTTCGGTTCCACACGCTGGCGACCGGCGGGCCGCATGCGTGCGGTCGCCGGGTTTCGGCCCAGGAGGCCGGCGCCGCCTGCGACGGAGGAACGGCTCGGGGGAACCGGGCGACCGTCCGCGATGCGCGGGCGGCGTCGATGCGGCCGGCGGATTCCGGCCGTTGGAGAAGCCCATGATGGCTGCGAGTCCGCGTATGCGAAATGCACTGACCCTGTTTTCCTCCGTCGATGATGTCCTCTGCCACCGCGTCCGCCTGGTGCTCGCCGCCAAGGGCGTGACCTACGACCTGATCCCGGTCGACCCGCAGAACCCGCCCGAGGACCTGATCGACCTCAACCCGTACCACTCGGTGCCGACCCTGGTCGAGCGCGACCTGGTGCTGTACGCGGCGAGCGTGGTCTGCGAGTACCTCGACGAACGCTACCCGCATCCGCCGCTGATGCCGGTGGACCCGCTGTCCCGCGCCCGCCTGCGCCTGGCGATGCTGCGCCTGGAGCACGACTGGGTGCCGCAGGTGCAGGCGATCCAGTTCGGCACCAAGCAGCAGGCCGATGTCGGCCGCAAGCGGCTCAAGGAACTGCTCACCGCATCGGTGCCCCTGTTCAAGGCCAGCAAGTTCTTCCTCAATCCCGAAATGAGCCTGGCCGACTGCGCGATGGCGCCGATCGTCTGGCGCCTGGACGCGCTGGAGGTGTCGCTGCCCAAGGATGGCAAGGCGATCGAGGACTACGGCAACCGCATCTTCCGCAACCCGGGCTTCGTGCGCAGCCTGACCACGCAGGAAAAGAGCCTGCGCGAGATGCCGGCGTAGGTAGGCCGCGGTTGCACCCCATGCAGGCATCGCCGGCCACGCGAATCGGCCTGCACGCAAGGCTTCACGCACGCCCGACGCCTCCATCCGTCATCCGCAACGCAGGCGCTACACTGGCCGCATGAGTGAATCGCCGCCTGCAATGACGAGCCATCGCCCGTACCTGCTGCGGGCGCTTTATGAATGGATCGCCGACAACGGCATGACGCCGCACGTGCTGGTCGACGCCACCCAGGCCGGCGTGCGCGTGCCGCCACATACCGTCAAGGACGGCCGGGTGGTGCTCAACATCGCCGACCGCGCCGTGGCCAGGCTCGAAATGGACAATGACAGCATCCGCTTCACCGCCCGTTTCGGCGGGGTGAGCCATCCGGTGACCGTGCCGATTTCGGCGGTGCTGGCGATCTACGCCCGCGAGACCGGGCAGGGCATGGCGCTGCCGGACGACATCGGTGGCAATGGCGAACCGGCGCAGCCCGGTGCGGATGCCGCAGCCGATCCCGCCGACCCCGCCACGGGCGGACCGGACGACGACGACCCGCCGCCGCGCCGCGGCGGCCACCTGCGCGTGGTCAAGTAGCCAACCGGACCCGTAGGAGCGGCTGAAGTCGCTCCTGCGAAACCCTGGCGATGCCGATCCACGTCGTCAGTGCAGGTGCACCACGCTGGCCGCCTGTGCCGGGCCGCTGAAATAGACCAGTTCCTCGCCTCGCAGCACCAGGCGGCCGACGTTGCGGTCGTCGCCGCCGGACGAGTATTCGAAGCGGAAGCTGCGCTCGAATCCCAATCTGCCATCCGCGCCGCGGTGCAGGCGCACGCCGGTCGCATGCACGGTCTGGTCGAGCAGCTGCACGTTGGCCGCGCGGCAGGCATTACGGCCCAGCACCTCGGCCCGCTCCGCGGCTGCGCGGGCGGAACTCCACAGGGCGGCGGCGATGGCGCCGACGATCATCAGGATCACGAGGGTTGGCATGGTGGCAATGTAGGCAGGTGTGCGTGCCGTCCGCAATCCTTCGTCATGGCTGCGCCCCGACGCCCCGACGCCCCGACGCCCCGACGCCCCGAAGGTCGGGGTTGCGGAAATATCGTTCACCGGGAAATCCGATGCCACCGGCGTCGGGGGCGTAGCCCCGACCTACGGCAACCTCGGCTACCGCCGCCCTCGCAAAGTCGTTTCCACCAAACGACCGGCACTCACCCCGCCGGCGGCGGGCCGAGCTTCATTGACAGATCAATCGCCTGCACGTGCTTGGTCAGCGCGCCGATCGAGATGCAGTCGACGCCGTCCTCGGCGATCGCGCGCAGGCCGGGCAGGTCGACGCCGCCGGATACTTCCAGGGGAATCCTGCCCGCGGCGATGCGCACCGCCTCGCGCCGGGTTTCGGCGTCGAAGTCGTCGATCAGGATCCGCTCGCAGCCCTCCGTCAGCGCCTCCTCTAGCTGGGCCAGCGTCTCGACCTCCACGATCAGCGGCAGCGACGGCTGCTGCGCACGCGCGGCGCGGATCGCGGCGGTGAGCGACCCGGCGGCGCGGACGTGGTTTTCCTTCAGCATCACCGCATCGAACAGGCCCATGCGGTGGTTGCTGCCGCCACCGGTGCGCACCGCGTACTTCTGCGCCACGCGCAGGCCGGGGATGGTCTTGCGGGTGTCCAGGATGCGCGTGCGGGTGCCGCGCACCGCGTCGACGTAGGTCGCGGTGATCGTGGCGGTGCCGCTGAGGGTCTGCATGAAATTCAGCGACGTGCGCTCGCCGGTGACCAGCGCGCGCGCGTGGCCGGCCAGGGTGGCCAGCACGGTGCCGGCTTCGACGCGGTCGCCCTCGGACACGCGCCAGTCGATGGCCACCTCCGGGTCGAGCACGCGGTGGCAGGCGTCGAACCACGGCCTGCCGCAGACCACGGCCGGCTCCTTGCACAGCAGGTAGGCGATGTCCTCGTGGTCGGGCAGCAGCATCGCGGTGACGTCGCCTCTGCCGACGTCCTCGGCCAGCGCGCGCGCGACGTCGGCTTCCACCACGTCCTGCGGCGGTGGCGCAATCGCCGCGTTCATGCCGACGGGAAGTCCGCGACCTGTCCGGTCGCCAGGCCTTCCTCGACCAGCAGCACCGGGATGCCGTCGTCGACGCGGTAGACGGTCTTGCGGTCGCGCGTGACCAGCGCTTCGCGCAGCGGTTCGACCTGGGGCGTGTCGTCCGCGCGCGCGACGCCGCCGCCGGCGATGGCGCGGTTCAGCGCGTCGATGCCGGGCTTGTCGAGCAGCGACAGCGGCTGGCGGGTGGCGGGGCAGACGAGGATGTCGAGCAGCTTGCGATCCATGGCATTACCGTGTGGAGGGGTTCGCGGGACTTGTCCGGGCGGCCTAGAATACGTCTTTGTCACCGGGAGCGGCCATGGCAGCCAATCCGAAGCAAGCACTGGTGGGCCTCGTGATGGGCTCGCGATCGGACTGGGAAACGATGCAGCACGCGGCTTCGAGGCTCGAGGCGCTGGGCGTGCCGTTCGAGGTCCGCGTGGTCTCCGCGCACCGCACGCCCGATGTGCTGTTCGACTACGCGGCCGCGGCGCAGTCGCGCGGGCTGCGCGCGATCATCGCCGGCGCCGGCGGCGCCGCGCACCTGCCGGGGATGCTTGCGGCCAAGACCGCCGTGCCGGTGCTGGGCGTGCCGGTGCAGTCGAAGGCGCTCAACGGCATGGATTCGCTGCTGTCGATCGTGCAGATGCCCGCGGGCATCCCGGTCGCGACGTTCGCGATCGGCAACGCGGGCGCGTCGAATGCGGCGCTGTTCGCCGCGGCGATGCTGGCCTCCGACCATGTGGATGTCGCACAGGCGCTGTCCGCGTTCCGCCAGCGCCAGAGCGACGAGGTCGCCGGCAACGACGACCCGCGCGTCCCGGTCCGGAGCTGACGTGACCACCGTCGGGATCCTGGGCGGCGGCCAGCTCGCCCGCATGCTCGCCCTGGCCGGCGCGCCGCTGGGGCTGCGTTTCCTGGTCATGGACACGCAGCCCGACGCCTGCGCGGGACAGTTCGCGCCGCTGCTGGTCGGCGACTACCGCGACGAGGACGCGCTGGCCGAGTTCGCCTCGAAGGTCGACGTGGCCACGTTCGACTTCGAGAACGTGCCGGCCGAATCCGCGCAGTGGCTCAGCGAGCGCGTGCCGGTGTTCCCGAACCCGCGCGCGCTGGGCCTGATCCAGGACCGCCTGGCGGAGAAGACCCTGTTCCGCGACGCCGGCGTCCCGGTCCCGGAATTCGCCGACGTCACTTCGCGCGAAGGGCTTGATGCCGCGATCGCCGCGATCGGCACGCCGTGCATCCTGAAGACGCGCCGGCTCGGCTACGACGGCAAGGGCCAGTTCCGCATCCGCCCCGACAAGGCGGGCGCGACCGCGGACGATGCCTGGGACGCGCTCGGCGCGCAGGCGCAGACGGTGGGCCTGATCCTCGAAGCCTTCGTGCCATTCGAGCGCGAACTGAGCGTGGTCGCGGTGCGCGGCCGCGACGGCGAGTTCCGCACCTGGCCGCTGACCGAGAACTGGCACGTCGACGGCGTGCTCTCGGCCAGCCTCGCGCCGGCGCGCGTGGACGACGCGCTGTCGACGATCGCGTTCGACCACGCGCGCCGGCTTGCCGAACGGCTCGACTACGTGGGCGTGTTCGCGCTGGAACTGTTCTGCCACGGCGGCGAGCTGCTCGCCAACGAACTGGCGCCGCGCGTGCACAACTCCGGCCACTGGAGCATCGAGGGCGCCGAGACCTCGCAGTTCGAGAACCACATGCGCGCCGTGCTCGGCCGCCCGCTGGGCGCGACCACGATGCGCGGCCACGCATGCATGTTGAACTGGATCGGCGAGCTGCCCGACGCCGACGCCGTGCTGCAGGTGGCCGGCGGCCACTGGCACGATTACGGCAAGTTGCCGCGACCGGGGCGCAAGGTCGGCCACGCCACCGTGCGCCGTGATTCGGCGATGGAGCTTGCACAGGTGTTGCAGCGCGTCGGCGAGTCGCTCGGCCGCCAGGACCAGGTTGCGCCGGTCGTCGACGCGCTGGAGCGCAGCCATTCCTGATTCGATCCGTCTCCACAGCCAAAGAGGAACACGGCCATGCTCGACTGGAATGATTACCGCGACGAACTCAAGACACGCATCGGCGAGGTGGGCAAGCTTTCGCCCGACACGGTCCGCGGCTACGCGACGCTCAGCGGCGCCGGTGCGAAGACCGGGCACCTCGACGCAAAGACGCGCGAACTGATCGCGCTCGCAGTGGCGGTGACCACGCGCTGCGACGGCTGCATCACCGTGCACGTCGACGCGGCGCTGAAGCAGGGCGCAAGCCGCGAGGAGATCGCCGAGGCGCTGGGAGTTGCCGTCGCGCTGAACGCCGGCGCCGCGCTGGTGTACTCGGCGCGGGTGATGGACGCCGTCGCCGCGCACGGGTAGCGGGTGCGGTTCGGGGCACCGACACCCGCGACGCCGTAGGTCGGGGTTACGCCCCCGACGCCTCGGATGTCGGAGGCGCGGGAAGATCTG
>NZ_JBHRYA010000009.1:37375-109566 GCF_042648865.1 Luteimonas soli
CCGGATCAAGTCCGGGGCAGGCTCTACATGTTCGAGGCGGCGAAGTCCCAGTTGACGACGTTCCAGAACGCCTCCAGGTACTTTGCCCGCGCGTTGCGATAGTCGATGTAGTACGCGTGTTCCCACACGTCGCAGGCGAGCAGCGGCTTGTCGCTGCCGGTCAGCGGCGTCGCGGCGTTCGCGGTCGCGGCCAGGGCGAGGCCGCCCTCGGCGCGCTGCACCAGCCAGACCCAGCCGGAGCCGAACGTCCGAAGCGCCAGCTCGTCGAACTGCGTGCGCAGAGCCTCCACGCCGCCGAACGCCTTGTCGATCGCCTCGGCCAGCGCCCCGGTCGGCTCGCCGCCGCCACCGCCCGCCGCCGGCCGCAGGCACTGCCAGTAGAAGGCGTGGTTCCAGGCTTGCGCCGCGTTGTTGAACATCGCGCCCTGGGCGCCGCGGACGATGTCTTCCAGCGCCATCTCGGCGAACGGCGTGCCCGTGATCAGCTCGTTGAGCCTGTCCACGTAGGCGCGCTGGTGCTTGCCGTGGTGGAAATCGACCGTCTCCGCGGAAATATGCGGTTCCAGCGCGCTGCGCTCGTAGGGCAGGGGGGGCAGTTCGATGGCCATGGTGTCCTGGGGTGGTTCATCCGGCGCGCGGCGGGCGGGCCTGCAACCGTGCGTGGGCTTACAATACGGCCTTCCGAAACCCCACGCACGGCCGCGGCGTTCCTGCCGCGGCGCCGTGCCATGCAGGAGTAGTGCAATGCCCGTTCTCGAGCGGATCAAGGCCGAAGTCGAAGGCCACCCCATCGTCCTTTTCATGAAGGGCACGGCGCAGTTTCCGATGTGCGGCTTTTCCAGCCGTACCGTGCAGGCGCTCAAGGCCGCCGGCGTCGGCGAGCTGCACACCGTCAACGTGCTGGAGGAGCCGGAGATCCGCGCCAACCTGCCGCGCTATTCCAACTGGCCGACCTTCCCGCAGCTGTTCATCCACGGCGAGCTGATCGGCGGCTGCGACATCACCATGGAACTGTACGAATCCGGCGAGCTGGCCCGCATGGTCGCGGAAGTGCAGAAGGCGTGAGGGCAACGGTGGCCACCGCCGGCGGCGTGCAGCCCGGCGTGCTGCAGGACCGGGTGATCCTGGTCAGCGGCGCGCACGGCGGCCTCGGGCGCGCGTCCGCGATCGCCTGCGCGCGCGCGGGCGCGACCGTCGTCCTGCTCGGCCGCAAGGTGCCGAAGTTGAACCGCGTCTACGACGCCATCGCCAAATCGGACGAGGCGCTGCCGGAGCCGGTGAACTACCCGTTCGACCTCGAAGGCGCATCACCCGACGACCACGCCGATCTCGCGCGCCGCGTCGAAGGGGGCTTCGGCCGCCTGGACGGGCTGCTGCACTGTGCCGCGGATTTCCACGGCCTGGCTTCGCTCGAACGCAGCGACCCGGCGCGGTTCGCGCGCGCCGTGCACGTCAACCTCACCGCGCGCGCATGGCTCACCCAGGCCTGCCTGCCGCTGCTGCGCAAGGCGCCGGACAGCGCGGTGGTGTTCGCGGTCGACGACCTGGAGCGCGTCGGCGGCGCCTACTGGGGTGGTTACGGCCTGGCCCAGCACGCCACCGCCGCGCTGGTCGGCATGCTGCACGCCGAACTGGCCAACTCCACCGTGCGCGTCAGCGGCCTGCAGCCCGGCCCGATGCGCACCTCGCTGCGCGCCCAGGCCTACGTCGAGGAAGACGACCGCGAAGCCGCCGAGCCCGTGCGCTACGCCGACGACTGCGTGACGCTGCTGTCGGCGGTGGGCGCCGAGCACCGCGGGCGGGTGTGGAACCCGCTTGCGTGAGCGTGCTCCGGTGACCGATGCCATCTCGACCTTCCGTCGCCGTCATTCCCGCTTTCGCGGGAATGACGGTTTGAAGTTGCGGGCACGCCAATGACCATCGTCTCCGCCGCCGTGCTGCTGTTCCTGATCCTCGACCCGCTCGGCAACGTGCCGGTCGTGCTCAACCTGCTGCGTCCGCTGACGCCAAAGCGTCAACGGATCGTCATGATCCGCGAACTGCTCATCGCGCTCGGCGTGCTGCTGGTGTTCCTGTGGTTCGGCAAGTACGCGCTCGAACTGATGCACCTGCGCCAGGAATCGGTGTCGATCGCCGGCGGCATCGTGCTGTTCCTGATCGGCATCCGCATGATCTTCCCGCCGGCGGAAGGATTGATGGGCGCTCTGCCCGGCGGAGAGCCCTTCATCGTGCCAATCGCGATCCCGATGATCGCCGGGCCGTCGGGCATGGCCGCGGTGATGCTGATGGGCAGCCAGGAGCCCGATCGCCTTGGCGCCTGGAGCCTGGCGCTGATGATCGCCTGGGGCGCGACCGCTGTGATCCTGCTGTCGGCCACCTTCCTGTACAAGCTGCTCGGCACCCGTGCGCTGACCGCGGTGGAGCGCCTGATGGGCATGCTGCTGGTCGCGATTTCGGTGCAGATGTTCCTCGACGGCATCGGCGCCTACCTTGGAATCGCTTCCACGGCCTGAGGGCGAAAAATCACGATCAATGACTTGCCGGACATTGCTCAAGTCACGGCGGAAATCGCCGGAAACGCCCGTGATGGAGTTGTCATTTCGCTGTCATCCGGCCCGTCTATTGTGTTAATCTGTTGTTAACCCCAGAGGGCGGGCGCGGAGCTCGTGTGGGGTGTGTGGGGACCCCCGTTTCGTATCCCAAAGGCTTGCGCACGCCGCGCAACACCGTCAATCGTATCGAGGCCAAACAGACATGAACCATTCCCGTCTTCGACTTTCCAAGCTGTCGCTTGGGCTGATCGCTGCACTCGCCGCCGCGCCCGCTTTCGCGCAGAGCACATCCGCCGGTATCGGCGGCCAGGTCACCGGTGCCGACGGCCAGCCGGTTGCCGGCGCGGAAGTGACGATCACCCACGTCGAGTCGGGCACGGTCAGCCGCGCCACCACCGATGAGAACGGCCGCTACAACGCGCGCGGCCTGCGCGTTGGCGGTCCGTACACCGTCACCGCCACCAAGGCCGGCGCCGGCACCGATACCGAGGACGGCATCTTCCTCGACCTCAACAAGGTCAACGCGGTCAACGCGCAGCTCGGCAGCGACGACACCACCACGCTGGCGACGGTCGCGGTCACCGCGTCGCGCATGCTCGATACCTTCAACCCCGACAACAAGGGCGTCGGCACCTCGCTCAGCGGGCGCCAGCTGGAAATCCTCCCGGCGGGCAGCCGTTCGCTCGACGATGCCGCGCGCATGGACCCGCGCGTCACGGTGATCGACCAGGCGGGCGGTTCGATCTCGGTTGCGGGCGTCAACAACCGCTACAACACCATCTCGGTCGACGGCCTGTCGCAGGGCGACCCCTTCGGCCTGAACGGCAACGGCATGCCGTACACCGGCAGCCCGATCTCCGTGGACACCATCGCCGCCTACGACATCAAGATCTCCGACTACGACGTCGCCGCCGATACCGTCGGCGCCACGATCAATGCGGTGACCAAGTCGGGCACCAACGAGTTCCACGGCTCGGTGTACTACGTCTACAAGGATTCCAAGGACCTGGTCGGCAGCCGCGACGGGCAGGAGTACGACCTGTTCGACACCGACGAGACCATGGGCGTCACCCTCGGCGGCCCGATCGTGAAGGACAAGCTGTTCTTCTTCGCCTCGTACGAAGAACAGGAAATCACCGACTTCGGTGGCGCGTCGCAGTCCGACGGCGTGTCCAACGGCTTCGTCAGCTCGCAGGAAGTCCAGGATGCGATCGCCACCGCCACCGCCCTCGGCATGGTGCCCGGCAACTACGGTTCGACCGGCGTCAACCTCGAGAACAAGCGCTACCTGGTCAAGCTGGACTGGAACATCAACGACTACCACCGCGCCAGCCTGACGTACCAGCAGACCAAGGAATTCCGCCCGTCTCCGTACGACGCGTATCCGGAAAACGTGGTGCTGTCGAGCCACTGGTACAACATCGACAACATCACCAAGAACACCTCGCTGCAGCTGTTCAGCGACTGGACCGACAACTTCTCGACCGAGATCAAGCTCAGCCACCAGAAGTTCGACCAGGTCAACGGCAACCCGATCAACCAGCCTGAAGTCGAGATCGAAACCGCCGGTGGCGGCTCGATCTTCATCGGCGAAGACAACAACCGCCACGAGAACCAGATCAACACCGAGCGCTACACGCTGTCGGCGTTCGGCACCTACTACGCCGGCGACCACACCATCAAGGGTGGCTTCGACTACCTGCGCCATGACGTGTACAACCTCTACGGGCGCGACCTGCACGGCTCGTACGTGTTCACCAGCCTCGCCGATTTCGCCGCGGGCGACTACGACGTGTACAACCTGCGCCGCCCGGCCCCGGGCTACTCGGAGGCCGACACGGCGGCTGCCCTGGTCTACAGCCAGTTCAGCCCGTTCCTGCAGGACACCTGGCAGGTCAACGACCAGCTGTCGCTGACCTACGGCCTGCGCGTGAACATTCCGAAGGCCGACAAGGCCCCGGTCCGCACCCCCGGCTTCGAGGAAGCGTTCGGCTTCCCGAACGACTACAAGCTGGGTTCGGACAACAAGGTCATCATGCCGCGAGTGTCCTTCAACTACGCGTTCGACACCGAGCGGTTCTCGCAGCTGCGCGGTGGCGCGGGCGTGTTCCAGAGCATCCCGCCCTTCGTCTGGCTGGCCAACCCCTACCAGAACAACGGCGTGACCTCGCTGTCGTACCGCTCGTTCGACCCGGCCACTGCGCCGTTCAGCGCCGATCCGTACAACCAGAACATCCCGGCGGGCGGAAGCCCGAGCTACCAGATCGACTCGATCGATCCGGACTTCAAGCTGCCGAGCGTCTACAAGTTCAGCCTCGGCTACGACACCGAGCTGCCTTGGTGGGGGCTGATCGGCACGATCGATTACCAGATGATCAAGGCCAAGGACGCCGTGTTCTACCAGGCGCTGAACCTCGGTCCCGCGCAGGGCACCCTGGCCGACGGCCGCCAGTACTTCTGGTGCGACCTGGGCAACATGAGCAGCAGCAACCGCACGTGCGGCGCCAACCCGGACTTCACCACCAACTCCACGGTGATGGGTAATACCGACAAGGGTTCGGCTTCGTCGATCACCTTCGCCCTGAACAAGCCGCTGGCCAACAACTGGTTCGGCAGCCTGAGCTATACCTTCACGAAGGCCGACGAAGTGGCTTCCGATGGCAGTTCCCAGGCCTGGTCCAGCTACCAGTACGTCTCGCGCGTCAATCCGAACCAGGAGATCGCGACCACGGCCGGCCGCCAGATCCGCGACTCGATCAAGGCCACGCTCGGCTGGGAGAAGGCGCTGTTCGGTGATTACAAGACCAGCGTTGCCGCGTACTACAACGGTCATTCCGGCCTGCCGTACACCTGGACCATCAACGGCGACACGAACGGCGACGGGATCTTCCAGGATCCGGCGTACATCCCGCTGGTCGACGACCCGATCGTGAGCTACGGCTCGGCGACGCCCGGCCAGATCGCGGCGTTCCACGAGTTCATCGAGAACAATTCGTACCTGTCTGCGCGCCGCGGCAGCATCGCCGAGCGCAACGGGGACACCTACTCGTGGGTCAACCAGCTCGACGTGAGCTTCCAGCAGGAGCTGCCCGGCTTCTTCAAGGGCCACAAGTCGGTGATCCGCCTCGACATCTACAACTTCCTCAACCTGCTGAACAAGGATTGGGGCGAGACGATGGGCGAGACGTTCTCGGACAACACCCGCTACCTGGCACGCCTGGCGTCGGTCAATCCCGATGGCACCTACACCTACAACCTGGGCAGCGAGAGCAGCCCGACGTGGGAGGAGCTGAGCGAGTACGACGCCAATGCCTCGTACCCCTCGCGCGTGGTGTCGCGCTGGTCGGCGATGCTGACCCTGCGCTACCAGTTCTGATCCACCGCAAGCCGCAACACGGAACGGCCGGGGCAACCCGGCCGTTTTCTTGTGGACCGGGGTTATGCCCCCGACGCTCCGGCTCACGCACCGGCGCCCGGAAATCGAAAATGCCGTAGGTCGGGGTTACATCCCGACGGCTTTTGATCTTCAGGGCGTCGGGGGGGGGCGAGCCCAACCACGATGTGTGGCTGTCGGGGGCGTAGCCCCGACCTACGATGCCCCGCACTGCGCTAAAGTCCCAACCGACGACAAGAACAAGACAGACGACTGGATGACCAAGACCCAAGACACCCCCGCGTCCCCGCGCACCACCTCGCTTCCTACCGTCAACGCCCGCATCTACCCGCGCAGCGGCCTCGACATCCTTTCCCGCGAGGAAGTCGCGCGCCTGCGCGACGCCTCCCGCGGCGGAATGCACGACCTGTTGCGCCGCTGCACGCTGGCTGTGCTGACCACCGGCAGCACCTCCGACGATCCGCGCGCCGCGCAGGAGCTGTACCCGGACTTCGACATCGAGGTGCGCCAGCAGGACCGCGGCCTGCGCATCGACCTGAAGAACGCCCCGGCCATCGCCTTCGTCGACGGCGAGATCATCCGCGGCGTCGCCGAACTGCTCGCCGCCGTCGTGCGCGACCTCGTCTACACCGCGATCGAACTCGCGCCCGAATACGCCGACGAGCTCGGCACCTCCGCAGGCGTCACCGATGCCGTGTTCCGCCTGCTGCGCAATGCCTCCGTGCTGCAGCCGGCCGACCCCAACCTCGTCGTCTGCTGGGGCGGCCACTCCATCAACCGCGACGAGTACCAGTACACCAAGGACGTCGGCTACGAGCTGGGCCTGCGCGGCCTGGACATCTGCACCGGCTGCGGCCCCGGCGCGATGAAGGGCCCGATGAAGGGCGCCACCATCGCCCACGCCAAGCAGCGCCAGCGCCGCCCGCGCTACATCGGCATCACCGAACCGGGCATCATCGCCGCCGAATCGCCGAACCCGATCGTCAACCAGCTGGTGATCATGCCGGACATCGAGAAGCGGCTCGAATCCTTCGTCCGCCTCGGCCACGGCATCATCGTGTTCCCCGGCGGCGTCGGCACCGCCGAGGAGATCCTGTACCTGCTGGGCATCCTGCTGCGCGAGGAGAACGCGCAGCTGCCGTTCCCGCTGATCCTCACCGGCCCGGTGGCCTCGGCGCCGTACTTCGAGCAGATCGACAAGTTCATCCGCCTCACCCTGGGCGAAGCCGCGACCGCGCGCTACGAGATCATCGTCGGCGATCCGGAAAAGGTCGCCAGGCAGATGGCCGCCGGCATCCGCAAGGTGCGCGAGTACCGCCTGGACCAGAAGGACTCGTTCTACTTCAACTGGTCGCTCGACGTGCCACTGGAATTCCAGCAGCCGTTCCAGCCCACCCACGAAGCCATGGCCGCGCTCGACCTGCACCACGGCCGCAAGCCCCACGAACTGGCCGCCGACCTGCGCCGCGCCTTCTCCGGCATCGTCGCCGGCAACGTCAAGGAAGACGGCATGCGCCGGATCGAGGAATTCGGCCCGTTCCAGATCCACGGTGACACCGACATGATGGAATCACTCGACGCCCTGCTGCGGGCCTTCGTCGAACAGCGCCGCATGAAGATCAGCGGCGACTACAAGCCCTGCTACGAAGTCATCGCGTAATTCGACTCCGTAGGTCGGGGTTACGCCCCCGACGGCTTTTCAGGGTTACGCCCCCGACGGTCTTGCGGCGGCGTGCCGGCCGGAGGCATTGGATCAATGGCCGAAGAACAAGAGCCGTCGGGGGCGTAACCCCGACCTACGGGTTCCCAACCACGTTTGCTCCCATCACCCCACCGGCAACCGCATCCGCGCCACGAACGCCTCCCCCTCGCGCCCGGACTCCACGCTGCCACGCCCGCCCGTGCTCGCTTGCACCCGCGCCCGCGTCGCCTGCAAACCGATCGAATGCCCGGCGCGTGCATCGTCATTCCCCGCCGTGCCCAGCGCGTTGCGCACCTCGATCACGGCCTCGTCGCCCTCCACGGCCACCTCGATGTCGATCCCGCCACCCTCTGGCGACCGCTCGATTCCGTGCCGCACCGCGTTCTCCACCAGCGCCTGCACCGACAGCGCCGGCACCGCCAGCTCCGGCAACGGCTCCGGCAGCCGCCACGTCACCCGCAGCCGCGGCCCGAACCGCACCGCCTCGATCTCCAGGTAGCGGCGCACCAGCGCCAGCTCTTCGCCCAGCGCCACGTCGTGCGGCCGCGCCAGCGCCGCGCGGAACAGGTCCGACAATCCCAACAGCAACTCCTCCGCCTGCTCCGGCCGCTGCCGCACCAGCGCGATGCCGCTGTTCAAGGTGTTGAACAGGAAGTGTGGCCGCACCCGCGCCTGCAGTGCCTCCAGCTCAGACTGCTTGGCGCGAACCGCAAGCCGCGTGGCCTCGGAGTAGTTCTGGAACGCCATCAATGCCAGCAGGCCTACCACCAAGGCGATGCCCAGCATGCGCAGCATGAAAGACAGAGCACCCTGGTCCAACCCCGCGCTCAAGTCGAGCAATGCCCATGCCGCCGAAGCCACCAGCAGGGTCATCGCCAACAGCAGTCCGAGGCAGACCCAGGCGAGCACGGACGCTGTCAGGCGCGACAGGGGGCGGCGCAGCAGGTACAGCATGCACAACGTGCCAACTGCAACCCACTGGATGCCGAGAGACGCCAGTCCGAACTGGAGCATCCGTGCGCCTGGCCGTCCCGACGCCAGTGCAAGCATCAGGGCCAGGGCCTCGCCCGCCAGCACGACGGTGATCAGCGCAGGCGGGCGGAACAGCGCCTCGAGGGGGCGGTGGTCAGGCATGTCGATATCCCGGAGCGTGGACGGTCTTCCCCTGGCGATCATATGCACATCATGCTTCCCCGTTTCGAGTGGTCGTCGCCAGGGTCCGGGAAATGCCGCCTGCCTCCGGCAACCGCCCGCTCGTCGGGGGTGGATGGCGTCGCATGGGAGCATCCGTTAGGGTCGAATCGCCGAGTGCAGGGGGAGCTATGCTGCAACACCGCCCAAAAATCGCGGGATTATCCGCCGCGCGTGGGTTTACGCTGGTCGAGTTGATGGTCACGTTGGCGGTTCTTACCATCATTGCGGTCATCGCCATGCCGAGCTTCGCCAACCTGATACGGGGTAATCGCCTGGTCTCGTCGGCGAACGAAATGGTGGCACTGCTGCAGACGGCGCGCACGAGCGCCATCAGCAACCGCGCAAGCGTCACGGTCTGCCCCAGCAACGATGGCGCCAACTGCGCCGCGTCGCCGGGTAGCCACTGGATTGCCCTGATGACCAAGGACGGCGTCAATACGGTACTGCGGGACGGCACTTTGCATCCGTCGGTCACGGTCAAGGCCAGTGCGAATCTTGCCGGTGGCAGCAACAGGTTCACGTTCACGCCCATCGGGTTTTCGGCGGTGGGGACCAAGGCCAGCGGTACCTTGGGCCTGTGCGTGAGCAACATGTCCGGCAACAACGGCATTGATGTCAGCGCAAGCGCCGGACGGGTCAACACTGCCCGTCGTGCAGCCACCGCTGCCTGCACCACGCCGGGAGACAACTGACATGGCCAACAGGAGCACGCAGTCCGTGGTACGCAAATCCCAGCTGGGCGTCAGTCTGATCGAGGTCATGGTGTCCGTGCTGATCCTGGCCATCGGGGTGCTGGGCATCGCCGCCCTGCAGACCGTCGCCCTGAAGAACTCCGGTGGCTCCGCAAGCCGCACCCAGGCAGCCATCCAGATCTACTCGATGATGGACATCATCCGGGCCAACCGCGCCAACATCAGTATCTACAACACCAATATCTATACCGAAGGCGATGGCAGCGGCACGCCCGGCACCATGATGGGCTGGCTGGATGGTCTTCAGGCTACCGTGGCGCCGGATGCCAAGGGCAGGGTCGTCTGCATTGCCGACACCATGACCTGCAGCGTGGGCGTGCAGTGGAGCGATGAGCGTGCCACCGGCGGTACTGCCAGGCCGTCCGACATCAATATCACGAGCCAGCTATGACGCACTCGCCAGCCACGACGAAGGCCGCGCAGCGTGGATTCACGCTGATTGAACTGATGGTCGCCATGATTCTCGGCCTGCTGGTGGTGGCCGCCGCCGGCAGCTTGTTCCTGTCGAGCCGCAAGGTCTACGGCACCACGGCATCGGTCAACCGCATCCAGGAGAACCAGCGCATCGCGTTCGAGATGCTGGCGCGCGACGTTCGTGAAGCGGGCGGCAATCCCTGTACCCGCAACATCGTCAACATGCTGGACACCTCGAAGCCAGGCGGCAACTACTACCTGGGCTGGGCCGATGGCCTGAGCGGGGCAGATGGAACCGGACCGAATGGTTCCGATGAGCTCACCCTGTACCTGGCCAATGGCGCCTCCATCAGCGTCACCAGCAACGGGGAGCCGAGCGCCAACATCGGCGTGAACAGTACGACAGGCCTGGTCGTCAACGACATCCTCATGGTCTGCAATGCCGAAGTAGCCGCAATCTTCCAGGCGACGTCGCTTCCGTCCGGCACGTCCATCCAGCACAACAGCGGCAATGGCAATCCCGGCAACCTCATGAAACCCTTCCAGATCGACCAGGCGTCGTTCGACGCTTCGGTGGGCGGCACCAATGCGCCGGGTTACTGCTTTCTTCCGGAAACGCCCAAGAACCCCAATTGCCTGAACGAGCCGAGCAACTCGCCGGCACAGGTGGTCAAGCCATTCGGCGTGAGGTGGTACCTGGCCAACAACGGTCGCGGAGGCACCTCGCTGTACCGGCAGGTGGTCACCAATGGTGGCGCTACGTCGGGCACGCCCGCTGAAATCGCCGAAGGCGTCACCGACATGCAGGTTACCTACAAGGTCGGGGCGGCGCCAAGTTACGTGGCTGCTGCATCGGGCCTTGCGTGGAAGCAGGTTACGGCCGTCCACGCGCAACTCGAATTCGAGGCGGTGCGTGGCGCGTTGACGAAGAACGATACCGAGGGAACCGACAACCAGGTCCTCACCCGCTCGCTGGATGACTACATCCTGCTCCGGAACCATCAGGACATCCAATGAAATCCGGTCCTTTCAACAATAATCCACGCAACAGGCAGCACGGCGCGGCGCTGCTGGTCGTGATGATGGTGCTGCTGATCCTCACCCTGCTTGGCATCGCGTCCCTTCGCGGGGGCATCATGCAGGAGCGCATGGCCGCCAACATCGCTACGCGCAGCATGTCGTTCCAGGTGGCGGAAGCTGGCTTGCGCCAGGCGGAGCTGATCGCACGCGACGGCACCGTCACCTTCCCGTCCGCGGGGTGCGCCGCGGGCCGCTGTGCGAAGGAAGCCGGGTGGGAGTCCAACAACGACTTCTGGGATGACGGCGAAGGCGGTTACCAGACCGGTACTGCGATATCGATTGGGAACAGTTCGCTCAACCCGAGATTCATCATCGAGGATTACGGCACCACTTCGGTATTGGGTGCCACGTCCAGCTGCATCGACATGTCCAAGCCCTGCATCAGCGGCACCTCGCAGAATGTTTACCGCATCACCTCCTACGCCAGGACTCCCAACGGCGCCGAGGTGATCCTCCAGTCGCTGTACAAGCGCTGATGGAGCCGATCATGACCATGAAGAAGACTTTCCAGCCCCGCAGGCCGACGCATCTGCAGACCATGGGCATCGCCGGTGTTGTTGCACTCACGACATTGATGGGGTTGCCGGTACATGCGGCTACTTCGTTCCCGAACTACCCGCTGCTGACCGGTGGAAATGCGCTTCCGCCGAACATCCTGATGATCCTGGATGATTCGGGGTCGATGGAGCGTTCGTGGATGTGGGCGGACAAAGACACCAGCAGCGGGACTGCAGACACGGTTACGGACCGTTCGTACGTAAACAACTCGCTGTACTACAACCCGACAACGGTTTATCGCCCCTGGCGCACGGCAAGCACGGATCTGGACGCGCGCCTTGAGCAGGCCGACTTCACGTCGGTTTCCAACAGCACCACAAGCCCAACTGCGAGCAAGATCAACTTGACCGACAGCAGGAACGCGTGGCGGACGTATTTTTATGTGCCCAAGGTGGCCAATCCTGGCACGACGGCCAGCAATTACGATAAGTACCGCATTGGTGCGTCCAGCTCATCGACGAGCTACAACGGCGGTGCGGTACAGTTGCAGAGCGGGGTCGTGAATTTGGCCACGGGCAATATTTCCAGCATCTCTGGCGATCAATCTTCCTCATGTATCGAGGTGGAGGCCAACGAAGCGGTAGAGATGACGATTACCGTCAATGGAAGTGGCCGCGCTCAACTGTATGTATTCCAGGATAATTGGAATTGCGGTAATTGGGATTGGGAAGACAGGCATACGGGGAATGACGAACCGAAGGTAGTCAGAATCAATGCCGACGGAGATGGTGCCGTATGGTTCAGGATTTCCAACTCGTCGAATAACAGATCGACCGGAGCGCTCACATACGCAGTAACCGTGCCCGGCTGGGTTGACATGACTCCAAAGGGCAATACCAGTGCGCTGCAGCAGGCGGAGTTGCAGAACTTCGCCAATTGGTACCAGTACCATCGCACCCGCAACAAGATGGCCAAGGCGGGCGCTTCGGAAGCATTCGGGCGACTGGGCGCGAACTATCGCGTTGGTTTCGACACTATCTGGAATCGAGGAGGTGGAAGCGAAGATACGGATGGTGAAACACCGGCGTATCCGATTCCCGTTGATACCAATGGTGGCCTGTTCAGTGGCGCCAACCGTACCGATTTCTACTCCCGGCTACATAGCGCGGGTGCGAGCGGCAACACGCCGCTCAAGGGAGCACTGCAGCGTGCCGCGCGCTACTTCAAGACGGACGACCCCTGGAGGGATTCGAACGGGGATGCGCTGACTTGCCGGCAGAACTACGCCATCCTGACCACCGATGGCTACTGGAACAATAATTCCGGTTACACGGACGTGGGCAACGCTGATGCTGCCACGAACACCGACGTTGACGGCAACGCGCCGCAGTATCCGGATACTTTTTGGAACACGCTTGCCGACGTCGCTTACGAGTACTGGCGCACGGACCTGAAGACCGGAAGCAACTGGCCGAACAACGTCCTGACCAGTGCGGCCGATCCGGCCAGCTGGCAGCACATGGTGACCTTCGGCGTGTCCATCGGCTTGCAGGGCACGCTGAATCCAAACAACCCGGCGCCCTCACCATGGAACGTGAATCCGACGACGGACGGGGAAGGGCCCAAGCGCATCGACGATCTCTGGCATGCCTCCCTCAATGGCCGCGGCAAGTTCGTGGTTGCAAGCAACACCGACCAGTTCGCTTCGGCGCTGATCGATGCACTGGCCACCATCGATTCGCGCAGTGCATCCGGATCCAACATCGCCTCCAGTTCCACCAAGACCGATACCAGCACACTGACGTTCGTGGCCGGCTTCACGTCCGGCTCCTGGACTGGCGACCTGATCGCCAGCCCGTTCAACGCCGCGCTGACGGGCGTGTCCAACCAGCCCAAGTGGATCTTGTCCAAGACCTTCCCCGGGGTCACCGATACCGGCAATGTCTACGCCGATGTCAACAAGGATTTCGCCACCATCAACAAGCGCCCGGTGCTGACCATGAAGGGCGGGACGAAGTCGCTGTTCAACACCACGATGGACGGCGCGGCCGATTTCGCGGTGCGTACCGGCCTGGCCGACGAGGTGACGGCGGCAGACAACATCGCCTACCTGAGGGGTGACCAGAGCAAGGAGCAGGGGAAGACCGGCGGCACGCTGCGCAGGCGCGCTTGGCCGATTGGCGACATCGTGGACTCCTCGCCTGCCTACGTGGCGGACACCAAGACCGTCTACATCGGAGCCAATGACGGCATGCTGCACGGCATCAACGCCGACACTGGCAAGGTGCTGTTCTCCTACGTGCCCAAGGGTATCGATTTTGCGGCCATGGCCAACCTGAGCGCTACGGCCTATGACCATCGCTATTTCGTGGACGGCCAGATCGAGGTGACCAGTCGGGCGACCCAGGGCAACAACAGGAACATCCTGGTAGGGGCGCTGGGCCGCGGCGGCCGCGGTGTATTCGCGCTCGACGTGACCGATCCCGACTCGATGGGCACCGGTGACGTGCTTTGGGACAACACGACCCAGGACACCACCACGACCCCGAACATGGGCTACGTGCTTGGCGCCGTGCGCATCCGCAAGGGCAACGGTGACAAGACCTATGCCTTCGTTCCCAACGGCATCGACAGCCCGAACCATTCGGCCACGCTGTTCGTCTATGAGCTCGGCGCGACTGGCGCGATCACTGCTACCACCGAACTGGTAGCGGGTACCGGTACCGCAAGCGATCCCAATGGCCTGATGTCGCTCGGCATGGCCGACCTGAACTCGGATGGCAAGGTGGACGTGGTCTACGGCGGCGACCTGAAGGGCAACGTGTACCGCTGGGACTTCAGTGGCGGCACGCCGCCGACGAGCGCCGTCAAGCTGTTCCAGGCAACGGACAGTGGTGGCACCCCGCAGCCGATCACCGGTGGCATCGGCGTGGGTCGCGACGCCTTGGGGAACGTTTCCGTGGGTTTCGGTACCGGCCGCTTCATCCTGAGCAGCGACGTGCCCGGCGTCGGTACCCAGCAGGTGCAGAGCATCTACGGCATCAGGGACGAGAACGCCACGATCGCAAGCCGCGCCGACCTGGAGGAACGTACGATCCCGTTCGTGGGCACCACTGCTTCCGGCGAGATCGCCCGCGGTTTCGAAAACTACTCGCCGCTGCCCGCGAACAAGAAGGGCTGGTACATCGACCTGGAGGTTCCGGAACGGGTGATCTCGGCCCCCACGATCTATGGCACGGCGATGCTCCTGTCTTCGGTGATCCCCGCTACAGGCAGCGATTGCGCAAGCGCTGCGGGCAGCGGTTTCCTGAATGCCATCAACCTGTTCACGGGCACCAGTCCGGAATCAGGCGGTTATCTCGGTAACGGCGGTACGGTCACCGACCCGGACGGCAACGTGGGAACCATTGGCAGCGTGGGCGTCACTGGCGGCATGCCGACGGAGGTCAACGTGACCAGTGGGCTCGTGACCGTCGGAACGGGTGCCTTCTCCATCGAGGATGGTGGTGCGGGCAACACGGACAGTGAAGAGCTTGGGTCACCCCCTGGCGGCTCCCCCGGCCGTGTGAACTGGCGCGAACTCGTGCCGAACGATTGAAGACCGGAGGCACAACCGTGAGGAAGACACAGATGCGAGGGTTCACCCTGATCGAGTTGATGGTTGTCGTTGCAATCATCGCGATCCTGGCGAGCATTGCATATCCCGCGTACACCGATTACATCGTCAAGACGAGACGGTCGGCGGGTGCGGCATGCCTGATGGAGCAGGCCCAGTTCATGGAGCGCTATTACACGACGAACATGGGGTATGCGGGCGCGGTGCTGCCGGCAACGGCCTGTACCAGCGAATTGAGTGACCACTACTCGTTTGCTTTTTCCGCGGGCCCCGCTGCGGCGACGTACACACTGGCGGCGACTCCCCAGGGAAGCCAGGCGTCGCAGGACAGCAGTTGCGGCACCTTGACCATCAACCAGGCGGGAGTGAAATCACCCACGACCGATGGCTGCTGGTAGGCAGGACAGAACACAGCCGCAGAAGCATGACGGACCCGCCGGAAGGCGGGTTCTTCACGTCTGGCGCTCGATGACAGTCCAACGGGCGGTGGAGTGATCGTGGTCCGCACCATCGCGGGCCGCAAATCTACTCACACCAGACGACGATGCCCGCGGACGTCGGAGGACATTCGCGGGCATCAGGATTTCGTATCTGCTTGCTTCTACCGGACCTTTTGATCCGATGCCGGATGTTGGCGAACACCCGTGTACAGCAATCTGGCGCCCGAAGTTGGACTCGAACCAACGACCCCCTGATTAACAGTCAAGTGCTCTAACCAGCTGAGCTATTCGGGCGGGGACGGCTATTTTAGGTGGTCGGGCGCTGGGGTCAAGCAAGTTCCAGCCACCGCGTGGGCAGGGACTCAGGATTCAACGAGGAACGGGCAGGGGGCGCCGCCCGGGTGCCGTTCGGTCCTAGGCCTGCCCGCGTTGTTGACGATCACGCTGCCCAGGAACCCGTCGCTGCCGGGTCGGCACAGCCGGATGCTCAGGTTGCTGCCGTACGCCCAGCCGGCGGGCAGGAAGCGGACGCGAGTGCGCCCGGACGTGCTCTGGAGCTGCAGATCGCCGCCGACGCGATCGAAGCGCTGGATGACCGTGTCATTGCCCTGCGGCTGCGGATCGCGGCCCGGGTCCTGGTAGATGATCCAACCGTCGCTCCACACCGAATCGGTCCGGCAGGTCAGGCCATCGGCGCTCGGGCACACGGTGACGGGCGCGTTGTCCTTGATGGCCCGCAATCGTGCAGCGGCCAGCGACGTGGTGAGCAGGTGGTAGGTGCCCGAGGCACGGGTTCCCTGCAGCAGGGTCGTGAAGGCGGGGAGGGCGATGGCGAGAAGGGTCGCCAGCACGGAAAGCGTTGCGACCAGTTCGATCAGCGAAAAACCGGCGTCCCTGCGGTTCATGTTCGGCTCCTTGCCAAGGGGGTTTCAGGATGCCCACGTCCTTCCGCCCGTGAAATCGGGGCTTGCCGCCATCGTCGGTAGGAAAAACCCGTAGGTCGGGGTTACGCCCCCGACGGCTTTTGATCTTCGAATTCCACGCGATGAAGGAACCCCAGCGACAAAAGCCATCGGGGGCGTAGTCCCGACCCACGGTTGTCCGGCGCTGTCCCGACCCCATCTTCACGGTTCGATAGACTGAACGATCCGCCCCCCGCGCCCACTCCATGAACGACACCGTCCACCCCGCAGATTTCCAGCTCGTCGCCCCCTTCAAGCCCGCCGGCGACCAGCCGCAGGCGATCGCGAAGCTGGTCGACGGGTTCGAGAGCGGGCTGGCGAAGCAGACGCTGCTCGGCGTCACCGGCTCGGGCAAGACCTACACCATCGCCAATGTGATCCAGGCGGTGCAGAAACCGACCCTGGTGATGGCGCCGAACAAGACCCTGGCAGCGCAGCTGTACGGCGAGTTCAAGGCGTTCTTCCCGCACAACGCGGTGGAGTATTTCGTCAGCTATTACGACTACTACCAGCCCGAGGCGTACATCCCGTCGTCGGACACGTTCATCGACAAGGACAGTTCGATCAACGAGCACATCGAGCAGATGCGCCTGTCGGCGACCAAGGCGCTGCTGGAGCGGCGCGACGCGATCATCGTCTGCACGGTGTCTGCGATCTACGGCCTCGGCGACCCGAACGAGTACTTCAAGATGGTGCTGCACATGGTGCGCGGCGAGCGCATCGACCAGCGCGAGCTGATCCGCCGCCTGACCGAGATGCAGTACACCCGCAACGATACCGAGCTGCGCCGCGGCACCTACCGGGTGCGTGGCGAGGTGATCGACGTGCACCCGGCCGAGTCGGATTCCGAGGCGCTGCGGATGGAACTGTTCGACGGCGAGATCGAGAAGCTGACGCTGTTCGACCCGCTCACCGGCGAGACCCTGCGCACGCTGCCGCGCTACACGATCTACCCCAAGTCGCACTACGTCACCACGCGCCGCACGGTGCTCGACGCGATCAACGCGATCAAGGAGGAGCTGCCGCAGCGGCTGGAGCAGTTCTACGCGCAGAACAAGCTGGTCGAGGCGCAGCGGCTGGCGCAGCGTACGCAGTTCGACCTGGAGATGATGGCCGAGGTTGGCTACTGCAACGGCATCGAGAACTACTCGCGGCACCTCACGGGGCGCATGCCCGGCGAAGCGCCGCCGTGCCTGTTCGACTATCTGCCGCCCGACGCGCTGCTGGTGGTCGACGAGTCGCACGTGACCGTTCCGCAGATCGGCGCGATGTACAAGGGCGATCGTTCGCGCAAGGAAACGCTGGTGGAATTCGGCTTCCGCCTGCCGTCGGCGCTGGACAACCGGCCGCTGCGCTTCGAGGAGTGGGAGGGGCGTTCGCCGCGCGCGATCTTCGTCTCGGCGACGCCGGGCAAGTACGAGAAGGAAAAGTCCGGCGACCAGGTCGTCGAACTCGTCGTGCGGCCGACCGGCCTGGTCGATCCCGAGGTGGAGATCCGCCCGGTCGCGACCCAGGTCGACGATCTGCTCGGCGAGATCCACGATCGGGTGGCCATGGGCGACCGCGTGCTGGTCACCACGCTGACCAAGCGCATGGCCGAGAACCTCACCGAATACCTCGGCGAGCACGACGTGCGCGTGCGCTACCTGCACTCGGACATCGACACGGTCGAGCGCGTGGAGATCATCCGCGACCTGCGCCTGGGCAAGTTCGACGTGCTGGTCGGCATCAACCTGCTGCGCGAGGGGCTGGACATGCCCGAGGTGTCGCTGGTGGCGATCCTCGACGCCGACAAGGAAGGCTTCCTGCGTTCGACCGGCTCGCTGATCCAGACCATCGGCCGCGCCGCGCGCAACCTGCGCGGCAAGGCGATCCTGTACGCGGACCGGATCACCGATTCGATGCAGCGCGCGATCGACGAGACCGACCGCCGCCGCGTGAAGCAGGTCGAGTACAACGCCGAGCACGGGATCACGCCGCAGTCGGTGCGCAAGAACATCGTCGACATCATGGAAGGCGCGCGCCCCGAGCCGGCGCTGGAGAAGAAGGGCCGCGGCGGACAGCGCCGCGTGGCCGAGGAGGGCGAGGACTACGCCAAGCTGGACCCGGCCCAGGCCGTGGCGAAGCTGAAGGTGCTCGAGCAGCAGATGTACCAGCACGCCCGCGACCTGGAGTTCGAGGACGCCGCCCGCGTGCGCGACCAGATCCGGCGGCTCAAGGACGCGGCCCTGGTGGGGTGATGGGCGCCGCCCCGTCCGGGGCCTCCGCGAAACCCCGGGGGAGAGGCGCAGGTCGGGGTTACGCCCCGGCGGCTCTTGATCGGCGTCGCGCTGGCAATGCGGTGGTTTCGAAGGTGCGTTCGTCGGGGGCGCAGCCCCGACCTGCGGCGGGATTCCTGCTTGTGCACCGCGGGGCCGCAGGCTAGAATTCACGGCCCTTCGGGCGGTTAGCTCAGCGGTAGAGCACTACCTTGACATGGTAGGGGTCACAGGTTCGAACCCTGTACCGCCCACCACCTTCGGTGACCCGAAACCCTCGCTCCGGCGGGGGTTTCGCGTTTTCGAGAGCCGAACGAAGATTCCACCACGGCGAGCCGACGGAGAAGCCCGGTAGGTCGGGGCTACGCCCCCGACGGCTTCTACTCCGGATGTCGCGGACGTTGCCGGGTTCGACGCGAAAAGCCGTCGGGGGCGTAGCCCCGACCTACGGCGCGGGGAGCGGGTCGGCCCACACGCTGTTTGGCTCGCCTTCGCGCGCGCGGCGGGCGCTGGCGCGGGCCAGGCGGGCGAAGGCGAAGGCCATCGCCAGTGCCACCGCGTCCACCCAGAACGGCCCCCAGTGCCCGGCCACGGCGCTGGTCCACGGCCACATGCCGGTGGCCAAACCATGTGCGACGGGAATCGCGAACGTCACGGCCGCCGCCAGCCACAGCAGCTCGCGCGCCGCGCGCGCTGGCGTGCGCACCGCCGCCCACGCCGCGCACGTGGCCCAGGCCACGAAGCAGGTCCAGCGAATGCCGGCATCCACGTGCGCCGGGGCTAGCGCCTCGAACGCCTGCGCGGCGACGAACGCCGCCGACACCGCCACGCAGAACCCGATGCAGATCCCCACCGTGGCGCGCGCCATGTTCACCTGCGCGCGGCCCTGCGCCTGCTGGCGACGCTTGCGGCGCGACTCGATCCACAGCAGGTTGCCCGAATAGAACAGGAACGCACCGCCGACGCCGAGCACGAAGTACAGCCACGGCACCAGCGCATTGCCGTACTCGCCGAAGTGCAGCGCATAGGTCGCAGCCAGCGTGGCGTGGTTGGCGTCGCGCCGGCCTGGCAGCTGCGTGGCGAGCACCTCGCCGGTGTTGGCGTCGAGTGCCACGGAGCCGAGCGGGCCGAGCGAGCGCGACGATTCGCCGGTGACTTCGACCACCGCATTGCGGTCGCCGGCGTTTGCCAGCTTGAGGTAGGACGGCTCGAAATCGTCGATGCCCTGTGCGCGCGCGGCCTCGATCGAACGCTCACGCCACATCGCCAGCGAGCCGGCCGGCGTCTCGACGCCGGCCGCGGCACGCACCGGCGCGGTATCCATCGCCGCGGGTACGGCCGCCATCAGCTTGCCGTCGTACACCAGCGGGTTGAGCGCGGTCATCAGCACGAACAGCAGGCACAGCAGCGCGCCGGTGATGGCGAACATCACGTGCATCGGCAGGCTGAGCACGCCGATGACGTTGTGCGCGTCCTGCCAGAACTGCTTGAGGTTGCGCCCCGGCCGCAGCGCGAACAGGTTCTGCAGCAGCTTCGGCAGGTGGATCACCACGCCCGACACCAGCGCCAGTCCGTAGAGCAGGCTGACCAGGCCCATCAGCCAGGTACCGACGACCGGCAGGCCGAGCGAGTAGTGCAGCTCGTTGAGCAGCTCCGGCAGGCCTGCCTGAGGCGGTTTCGGGTTGCCGTCGAGGTCGTCGATGGTGGCGTACAGCCAGGTGCCGGACGCGTCCTGCCAGTAGGCGGAAGACTGCGGCCATTCCGGTCCGGGGAACAGCATACCCATGTGCACGCGCGCCTCGGGATGGCGTTGCAGCACGCCGTCGAGCAGCTGCTGCGTTTCGTCCAGCGGCTGCATCGATTGTTCGGCTACCGCGCGCGACTGCCACGCCGGCAGGTCGTGGTGGAACACGGTGATCGCGCCGGCGTAGAAGGCGACGAACAAGGCGAACCCGGCGACCAGGCCGGTCCAGGTATGCACAGTGGTGAAGGTGCGCAGCGTCGCGGATCTGAGCTTCATCTCATCGCACCCACTCGAGCGCGCGCAGCGCCCACAGCAAGGCGAAGCCGGCCAGCGCCAGGCCGCCCAGCCAGCCCCAGGCGCGGCGTCCGCCGGAGAACGCAAACGCGGCACCGGCTGCGCCGATCCACAGCGGGAAGAACGCCACCAGTCCCGGCACGATCGTCGATTGCCATGGCCCTGGCAGCGCCCAGCCCACCAGCCCGACCAGCGCGGCGGCCAGGAAGAACCCGGCCACGAGGCCGGCGCCTGCGCGGCTCCACATCATCGCGTCGGCTCCGTGCCGAGCATGGCCAGCCACGGCAGCCCCACCATCGCCAGCATCCAGCAGCCGAGCATCGCGCACAGCCCGGCGCCGACGCCGAGCGCGGAGATCCATGCGGCAAGCGACACCAGCATCAGCACGAGACCGGCGATCTTGCCGTACCGGCGCAGCGCCGGCGGCAACCGCCAGCGGCAATGCCCCGAACCCGCGTAAAGCGCGAAAGCCGACAGCAGCGCCGCGATCGCACCGGCGATCGTCACGTCGACTCCCGCCGGGCCGCACGCACGGCCGTGACGGACATGCTCACCATTGGAAGCGTGCCGTCGCGGTCACCCTGCGCGGGTAACCGTAATAGCACCAGTCCGCCGAGTTGCAGGTGCTGACGTATTCCTTGTCGGTCAGGTTCTGTACGTTCAGCTGCAGGCGCCAGTTGCCGAAGTCGTAGTGGGCGGAGGCGTCGAACAGGGTGTGCGACGGCGCTTGCCACTGGTTGGCCACGTCGCCGAAATGCTCGCCGACGTAGCGCACGCCCGCGCCGAAGCCCAGCCCAGCCAGCGCGCCGCTGGTGATGGTGTAGTCGCCGCCAAGCGACGCCGACTGCTTCGGCTGCAGCGGGATCTGCTTGCCCAGCGTATCCAGCGCGGCGGCACTGGTCCTGGTCACTTCCGAGTCGACGTAGGCATAGGCACCGTAAACGCTGAAGTTGCGCGCGATGTTCCAGCGCCCCTCGAGTTCGACGCCGCGCGATTCGTACTGGCCCTGCTGGATCGAATACGAGGTGTAGTCGGGATCGATGACGTTGACGTTGTTCTGCGCGATCCTGTAGGTGGCCAGGGTGAGCAGCATGTCGCTGCTGGCCGGCTGGTACTTGACGCCGACCTCGACCTGCTCGCCGGTGCTCGGCTCGAATGCCTTGCCGCCGCGTTCGGGCGCTTCGGTGCCGCTGACCACCTCGAACGACTGCCCCCAGCTGGCATACGGCGCGAAGCCGTTGTCGAACAGGTAGGTGACGCCGACGCGGCCGGAGAACCGGTCATCGCTCTGGTGTTGGCCGTTGGTCTCGGTGCCGACCCAGTCCTGGCGGCCGCCGACGGTCACCAGCCAGTTGCCGGCCCTGATCTGGTCCTGCACGTACAGGCCGACCTGGCCCGTCTCCTGCAAGGTGGTGCCGGTGAACGACGGCGCCGCGTCCGGCATCGTGCCGTAGACCGGGTCGAAGGCGTCCAGCCCGGTCGCGGAGAAGTCGAAGCCGTAGCCGTAGTCGCTTTCCAGGCGCCGGTAGTCCAGGCCGGCAAGCACCGTGTGCTCGACGCGATCGCCAAAGCGCCACTGCAGGTTGTTGTCGATGCCGAAGGTCTTCGCGTCCTCCCTGATCGACCACAGGTAGCGATACAGCGTGCGCTGGTCGCCGAGGTAGCCCCAGGGCACCACCATCACCGTCGGGTCCACCTTCGAATCCTCGAAGCGGACGTTCTGCCGGAACACCGTGCCACCCCCGAAATCGTGGCGGAAGTCGTAGCCGATCGAGGCCACGGTCTTGACGTAGTCGTTGGTGTTCGGTTCGCCGGTGTAGAGGCTGGGCGGGATCTGGCCGTTGGGATTCGGCAGCAGCGTGCCCACCGACGGCAGGAAGCCGGCGCCGTTCTTGGTATCGGCCTTCTGCCAGCGTGCCAGCACGGTCAGTTCGTTGGCCTCGTCCGGTTTCCAGGTCAGGGCCGGGGCGAAGTAGTAGCGGTCGTCGTGGATGTAGTCGACGAAGTTGTCGCTGTTGCGTGCCAGGCCGGTCAGACGGTACAGCACGCTGCCGCTTTCGTTGAGCGCGCCGCCGATGTCGAACGCGGCCTGCTTCAGGGCGTCGCTGCCGAACTGCACCTCGACCTCGTTGGGCATGTCGGCGCGCGGGCGCTTGGTGACGTAGTTGAGCAGGCCACCAGGCGGCATCGCGCCGTAGTTGACCGACGCCGGGCCCTTGAGCACCTCGATCCGCTCCATGCCGTAGGGCTCGATGCGGGTCTGGCCGCTCCACGTGCCGGTCGGCAGCGCCAGGCCGTCGAGGTAGCGCGCCGGCTGGAAGCCGCGCACCAGCAGCCATTCGCTGCGGGTGTCCATGCCGTACACGCCGCCCTGGGCGCCGGCGACGTACCACATCGCCTCGTCGACGGCGTGCAGGCCGCGGTCCTGCAGGTCGCGCGCGGTGATGATCGAGATCGACTGCGGCACTTCCACCAGCGGGGTATCGGTCTTGGTCGCGGTGCCGGTGTTCTTCGCGATCGGCGCGGTGACCTGGATGGTGTCGAGCGTGGTGGCGTCGGCCGCGTCGGCATCCGCGGCCAGGGCCGGGGACGCGCAGGCGAGGAGGGCGACAGGCAGCGCCAGCATCGGCAGGCGGCGCGCTGCGGGAAGGCGGCGGGTGGTTCGCGGATCGCGTGACATCGGGGGCTCGTGCAATGGGGAAGGACGTGCGGGGCGCATCGCAGGCGCGAAAGAAAGGCGCCGGGACGGGGCCGGGCGCCCTGGTTGCGTCGGCGAGGAGCCTCGCGGATGAGAATCATTCTAATTTATTGCCCGGCTGCGCGACAACGCCTTTCTGCGCCGGCGGCCATCGCCTCCGGCCCCGGCATGCGCCCGCCCGAGGCTGCCATGGGAGTGGAGCGGATTGCGGCCCGTGTCGCGCCCCTCGAATCGTCGCCGTCATCCCCGCGAATGCGGGGACCCGATGTCCTGGAATGGCGGAAGAATGACGCCCATGCATCATGTGTGTAACGGGCGGCCTGCAGCCGCGCCTGGGAACACTTGATGCAGATGGGGAAACAGAGGGCCGGAAGGATCGAATGGCGCCGCCTGCTGCTGGCGCTACCGTTTGCGGCCGTGCTGGCGGCCTGCAGCACGGTGCCGGAGGCGACCCGCGCGCCTGCGCCCGCGACGCCGTCGGAAGCTGCGACCGCGACCGCGCATGTCCAGCAACGCCGCGACTGGCACTTCGCCGCCGACGGCGTGACTTTCAGCAATCGTCTCGAAAGCGCGCGCCTCAACGACGTGCGGCGCCTGGGCGCCGGCGATTACGCGGTGACCATCGCGCCGGAGATCGTGCCGATCAACCCCAGCCCCTGGTACGGATTCACGGTCTCGGCCGAAGCCGAACGGCCGCTGCGCATCGAGTTCCGCTACCGGGACGGCAAGGCACGCTACTGGCCCAAGCTCAGCCGCGACGGCAAACGCTGGCATGCGGCCACGCCGGAGCAGTTCGCCGAAGGCGAGCAGGGCACCGCGCTCACGGTGGATGCAGGCCCGCAGCCGCTGCACGTGTTCGCGCAGCCGCCGATCGGGATCGGGGCGTTCGCGGATTGGGGCAATGCGCTGGTTGAACGCGGCGTCGCACGCCGCAGCGTGATCGGCGAGTCGGAACGGGATCGTCCGCTGCACATGCTGGCGCTGGGCAACCCCGACGCGCGCGAAGTGCTGCTGGTGCTTGGCCGGCAGCACCCGCCGGAAACCACCGGCACCCAGGCGTTGATGGGTTTCGTGGACGAACTCGCCGCCGACTCGCCGCTGGCGCGCGACTTCCGCGAGCGGACGCTGGTCATCGTCGTGCCGCTGCTCAATCCCGACGGCGTGGTCGAGGGCAACTGGCGCGGCAACATCAACGGCCAGGACCTCAATCGCGACTGGGGGCCGTTCACCCAGTCCGAAACCCGCGCGGTGCGTGACCTGCTCGAGCGTGAACTCGACGACAAAGGACGCCGGCTGGCCTTCGCGATCGATTTCCACTCCACCTGGAGCGACGTGTTCTACACCGTCGAGGAAGCGCCGTCGCGCAGGCCGGGAGGCGTGCTGCGGCGCTGGATCGACGACATGCAGCAGCGCTATCCCGGCCGCATCCGCGAATCGGCGAGCCCGTCGGGCAACAGCGCGGTGTTCAAGAACTGGGCGTTCCGGCAGTACCGCGCGCCGACGGTGACCTACGAGGTCGGCGACAAGACCGGCAGCGAACAGTTGCACGAACTGGCGACCTTCGCCGCCGACAGCGTGATGCGGATTCTGCTGGACGCGACGCCTCCCACCGGACCTGCGGGAGCGCCGTGACGAACGCCGCCTGCCCCGACGAACGCGCCCGCTGGCTGGCCACGCAGGTGTTGCCGCACGAGCCCGCGCTGCGCGCCTGGCTGTCGCGGCGGCTGGGCACGGGGCTGGAGGTCGACGACGTGGTGCAGGAGGCCTATGCGGTGCTGGTCGAACTACCCGACGTTGGCCACGTCCGCGAACCGCGCGCGTATTTTTTCGCCACCGCGCGCTCGGTGGTGCTCCAGCACGTGCGGCGCTCGCGCATCGTCGCGATCGAAGCGGTGGCGGAAATCGACCGCCTGGACATCGACCATGACGAGCGTTCGCCGGACCGGCACGCGATGGCTAGCCAGGAGCTGCGCCGCATCGGTGCGCTGATCGCCGCGCTTCCGGCCAAGTGCCGCGAGGCTTTCGTGCTGCGCAAGGTGCAGGGCCTGTCGCAGCGCGAGATCGCCGGGCGCATGCGGATCAGCGAGAACACCGTCGAAAAACACGTTGGCAAGGGGCTGCGGCTGCTGATGCGGTCGCTGGCCCGCGAGGCGGACACCGCGGCGATGGCCTCGGCGGACGCGAACGAAAAGGGATGGAAGGACCATGTCCAGACAAGACCGGACGAACATTGACGCCATCGCGGCCGGCTGGGTCGCGCGCGAGGACCGCGCTCCGCTGGCGGAGCCGGAGCAGGCCGAACTGCAGGCGTGGCTGGACGGGGATCGCCGCCACCTGGGTGCGTATGCGCGCGCCCGCGCGGTGTTCGTGCATTTCGACCGTGCCCGGGCGCTGGGGGTCCAGTCCGGGCCGGTCGCCGGCGCGCCCGCCGCGCGGCGCCCGCGGCGTCGACTGCTCTGGGCCGCCGGCATGGCCGCCTGCCTGTGCGTCGTGGCGACCCTGCAACTGCTGGGTGCCGGACACCACGCCACCGATACCGGAGAAATCCTGCGCGTGCCGTTGCGCGACGGTTCGGCGGTGACCCTGAATTCGAATTCCGAAATCGAAGTCGACTTCGACGAGGGCATCCGCCGCGTGCGCCTGCTGCGAGGCGAGGCGCTGTTCGACGTCGCCAAGGACAGCAGCCGGCCATTCGTGGTCGAGGCCGACAGCACCCGGGTCACCGCGGTCGGCACCAGCTTCACCGTCAATCGCGTTTCCGGACGCGACGTGCAGGTGCTGGTGCGCGAAGGCGTGGTCGAACTGGCCGACAGCACGCGGCCGCGCTGGCAGCCGGTGCGGTTGGCGGCCAACACGCTGGCAACGGCGGCACCGAGCCGGAAGATCGAGGTGCAGCCGCTGCGCGTGCCCGACGTGGAACGGCGCCTCGCATGGCGCGCGGGGATGCTGTCGTTTTCCGGCGCCACGCTGGAAGAGGCTGCGGCCCAGTTCGCGCGCTACAGCGAGCTGCGCATCATCATCGACGACCCGCTGGTGGCGCAGAAGCGGGTCGTCGGCCTGTACTCGGCGACCGACCCGGAAGGCTTCGCGCGTGCCGTTGCGCTGAGCATGGGCCTGCAGGCCGAACGGGCACCCGGCGGGATCCGCCTGCGCCGGGCACCGCCGCAATGAACCAGGACGACACCCGGCAGTCAGCCGGATCCGGACGCCGCCCGGGAACGGTTGCCGGCAATTCCTTCGATCGACATCGCCTCACGGGAGACAGGACCATGCAGCCACGAGTACACGCGTTGAGACAGGCCATCACGTTGGCGCTGGCGGGAACGGCGTTGACGCTGGCTTCCGTGGCCGGCGCGCAGCAGCGCGCATTCGACATCCCGGCCGCCGACGCCGTGGCTGCGCTTCCCGAATACGCCCGCCAGGCCGGTGTGCAGATCGTGGCCCCGGGCGAGCAACTGCGCGGCCTGCGCACGCCGGCGGTGAAGGGGACGATGGACGCGCGCGCGGCATTGCGCCTGCTGCTGGCCGATACCGGCCTACGGGTGGCCGAGGCCGACGGCTACACCATCACCCTCAACACCGCCATTCCGCGCGACAACCGGATCGCCTCGACCGGCGCCGTGGCGCAGGTGGCGTCGCCGCAACCGCAGCCGCAGTCATCGCCTCCGGCGGAGACGACGACCGAAGACGCCGACGTCCGCAACCTCGATACGGTCACCGTCACCGGCAGCTTCATCCGCCGCATCGACACCGAGACCGCGCTGCCGGTGACCACGCTCGGCCAGGAGGAGATCGACCTCAGCGGCGCGTCGACGGTGTCCGACATGCTCGGCCAGCTGCCGCAGTCGGGCGGCTTCGACAACAGCGAGACTTCGACCGGCCCCAACGACGCGCGCGGCGACGCGGCCTCGGTCAACCTGCGCGGCATCGGTTCGGGCAACACCCTGGTGCTGCTCAACGGCCGCCGCATCGCGCCGCATCCGATCTCCGCCGGTGCGGTGCCGCGGCTGTCGTCGAACATCAACCAGATCCCGCTCGGCGCGGTGCAGCGCATCGAAGTGCTGCGCGACGGCGCATCGGCGCTGTACGGCTCCGACGCGGTGGCCGGCGTGGTCAACACCATCCTGCGCAAGGATTACGACGGCGCCGAGGCCACGATCCGCTACGGCGCCGCCGATGACGGCAGCATGGACGAGACTTCGGCCACGTTCCTCGGCGGCAAGAACTTCAACGATTCGCGCAGCAACGTGATGGGTTTCGTCGGTTACTACCACCGCGATGCGCTGGATGCCAGTTCGAAGGATTTCACCCAGACCGGCGACCTGCGCGAGCGTGCAGGCAGCAGCGACACGCGCTGGGACAACCGTTCGATCAGCGGCCCCTACGGCAACTTCACCACCGGCACGGCGAATCCGGACGGCTCGTTCACGCCCGGCGGCTTCGGGCGCTTCCATACCGAGCCCGGCGACGGGGGAGTCGGGGTCGGGGGCGGCAGCCTGCCGCGCGACCTGCGCTACGACTTCACCCCCGAGTACGTGCTGCTGCCGGAAACCACCCGCTACCAGGCCTTCGGCGCCTTCAACCATATCTTCGACAACGACATGGAGGCGTTCGCGCAGGCGTTCTACTACCGCGCCGAGTCCGTGATCGCCAATGCCGCCTCGCCGATCTCGGCCAATTCCGACAACGACATCTACGTGCCGGCCAGCAACTACTACAACCCGTTCGGCACGCGCTTCTACGGCCCTGGCACCGCGAATCCGGACCAGGCACCGTCGGACGTGCTGATCAACAACTACCGTCCGGTCGAACTGGGGCTGCGCAGCGCGGACGTCACCTCGCGCGCGTGGCAGGTGCTCGGCGGCGTGCGCGGCTTCTTCGCCGACAGCTGGCAGTGGGAGAGCGCCGTGCAGTACGGCGAGGGCAAGACCACGGACCTGGCGCACAACATGATCAGCGAAAGCCGGCTGCGCCAGCAGCTGGCGCTGGACACGCCCGACGCCTTCAACCCGTTCGGCGGCCCGGGTGCGAACAGCGAGGCGGTGCTCGACGCGGTGCGCATCGACAACTGGCGCACCGGCGAAACCTCGCTGGGTATCGTCGACGCCAAGGCCACCGGCGACCTGTTCGAGATCTCCGGCGGCCCGGTGCAGGCCGCGGTCGGCCTCGAGTACCGGCGCGAGACCTTTTCCGACCGCCGCGACGGGTTCTCCAACGGCAACGACGTGATCGCGCTCAGCCAGACCAGCGATTCCCGCGGCAGCCGCAACGTCACCTCGGCGTTCGCGGAAGTCTCGGTGCCGCTCTTCAGCAAGGACAATGCGATCACCGGCTTCCAGCGCCTGGACCTGTCGCTGGCGGTGCGCAGCGAGCACTACAGCGACTTCGGCACGGCCACCAAGCCCAAGGTGGCGCTGGCATGGTCGCCGGTGTCGTCGCTGCTGCTGCGCGGCTCCTACAACGAGGGCTTCCGCGCACCGACGCTGGCGCAGGTGTTCGTCGGCGAGGTGTCGCGGCGCAGCGGCGGCGTACCCGATCCGTACCGCGTCGACGTGACCGGCACTCCGGCCGACCTCGGCGACGAGACGCGGCAGGTGGTGCGCGGCGGCAACGCCAACCTCGGCCCGGAGGAGGCGAAGCAGCACAGCTTCGGTTTCGTTTTCCAGCCGACGTTCCTGAAGGGCTTCTCGCTCAGCGCCGACTACTTCGAGATCAAGCAGGACGACGTGATCGATACCTACGGCCAGGAGCAGCAGCTGGAGCTCGACTTCCGGCTGCGCACCAGTGGACAGGGCTTCAATCCCGACGTGGTGCGGCTGCCGGTCACACCCGCCGACGAGGCAGCGTTCGCGCAATGGAACGCGACCCATCCCGACGACCAGCGCGAGGCGGTCGGCGCGGTGGACTACGTGCGCGATACCTATATCAACATCGCGCGGCGCAAGGTGTCGGGCATCGACTTCGGCATGGCCTACAAGCTACCCGACACGCGCTTCGGCGATTTCAGCTTCAAGGCGGCCTATGCGCGCATGAACACATTCGAGCAGCAGCGCGACGCTGATTCACCGGCGATTTCGGACCTCGAAATGAACGGCCTGCCCAAGGGCCGCGGCGTCGCCAGCGTGTACTGGAAGGGGCGGCAGATGGATGCCGGCCTGCGCGGCAACTACATCAGCGGCTTCTACGACACCAGTGCGCCGTGGGACGAGAACGGGAACATGTACCGCGTCGACAGCTGGCTGACCTTCAACGCCTTCGTCGGCATCCGTCTCGGCAATGCCGATGGCGGCGTCCAGAACTACCTGCGCCTGGGCGTCAACAACCTGCTCGACGAAGACCCGCCGTTCGCCGACGAGAACCGCGGCTTCTACGAGAGCGTCCACGATCCGCGTGGCCGCTTCCTGTACGCCGAGTGGCGGGTGCAGATGTGACACGCGCCGGCGCATGCGCATGATGCCCGCGATCCGCTCCGGCGTTGCAACCCTGGTCGCTGCAGCCTGCATCGCCGCGGTCCCGGTGGCGCACGCCGCGCCCTCGGACGGGGATGCGGCTCGGGAGGTGTTGCGCGCTTCGATCGATGCCTACGCGCCGCGCATGGCGGAAGTGGCGCACGCGCTCTGGGAGCAACCGGAGCTCGGCTACCTGGAAACGCATTCGAGCAGGTTGCTGCAGGACGAACTGGCGGAGGCCGGCTTCGAGGTGCGCGCCGGCATTGCCGGCATGCCGACCGCATTCGTGGCCAGCGCCGGAAACGGCAAGGGGCCGGTGATCGCGCTGCTCGCGGAGATGGACGCGCTGCCGGGGATGTCGCAGGCCGCGGTGCCACGGCGCGCGCCGATCGCCGGCCAGGATGCCGGCCAGGCCTGCGGCCACAATCTGTTCGGCGCCGGCAGCGTCGCCGCGGCGCGCGCGATCGCGCAGTGGCTGCGCGAGACCGACCGCGACGGCGAGGTCCGTGTCTATGGCACGCCCGCGGAGGAGGGCGGCTCCGGCAAGGTCTACCTGGTGCGCGCCGGTGCATTCGACGACGTCGACGTGGTGCTGCACTGGCATCCCGGCGACGGCAACAGCGCGGCGCAGGCGCGGACGCTGGCCAACATCAGTGGCACGTTCCACTTCACCGGCGTCGCCTCGCACGCTGCGATCGCGCCCGAGCGCGGCCGCTCTGCGCTGGACGGCGTGGAGGCGCTCGACTTCATGGCCAACATGATGCGCGAGCACGTCCCGCAGCAGACCCGCATCCACTACGTGATCACCGACGGCGGCGACGCGCCGAACGTGGTTCCCGACAGCGCCGCGGTCTACTACTACGTGCGCCACCCGGAGCCGGAGGTGGTACGCGACGTGTTCGCGCGATTGCAGGCGGCCGCCGAGGGCGCCGCGCAGGGGACCGGCACCCGCGTGGCTTTCGAACAGAGCGGCGGCGTGTTCAGCGTGCTGCCGAACGACACGCTGGGGCGGGTACTCGACGCCAGCCTGCGCGCGGTTGGCGGCGTCGGTTACGGCGCCGATGACACCCGCTTCGCGACCGCGCTGCAGGAAACCCTGGCCTCTCCACCACCGCTGGCAAAGGCCGCGGAGATCGGCCGCTACAGCGCCGATGGCCAGTCGTTCGCCTCGACCGACGTCGGCGACGTCAGCTGGGCGGCGCCGACCGCCGGGATCGGTACCGCGACCTGGGTGCCGGGCACTGCCGCGCACAGCTGGCAGGCGGTGGCGGCGTCGGGGCACGCGATCGGCGCCGCGGGCGCGGAAGTCGCAGCCCGGGCGCTGGCGCTGGCCGCGACGCGACTGTACGAAGACCCGGCGCTGGTGCGCGGCGCGCGCGAGGAATTCGAGCGCCGCCGCGGCGCGGACTTCAGCTACCGGCCGCTGCTGGAGCGGGCCGCGCCACCGCTGGACTACCGGGCGACGGACCAGGACTGACGCCGCACCGGCCGAACTTCGACGGTGCTCGCCGGTGGACCCGGAGGCAGGGCCGCCGGCCATTGACTTCGCCCCGTCCCGCCCCTAGTTTGGCCGTGTTGCGCTGCGGCACCGGGCCGCGGCGGGAATGACGAGGTGGCCCGCGGAAACGCCGGCCGAGCGTGCGACATGGGGACTACCACCGCCCACCGCTGAAACCCGTCCCGAGGCCACCGAAAGGCGCCCGCGGGGCGCCTTTTTTGTTGCGCGGACGAATTGCCTGCACGGGCAAGGCAACGTCCGCGGTTTGACCCCGCACCCACACACGAACACCTCGAGTCCCATGATCAACATCACCCTCCCAGACGGCAGCCGCCGCGAATTCGACCACCCCGTGTCCGTCATGGACGTCGCCCAGTCGATCGGCCCGGGCCTGGCCAAGGCCACCGTGGCCGGCAAGGTCGACGGCCGCCTGGTCGACGCCAGCGACGTCATCGACCGCGATGCCGCGCTGCAGATCATCACGCCGAAGGACGAGGAGGGCGTCGAGATCATCCGCCACTCCGCCGCGCACCTGGTCGGGCACGCGGTCAAGCAGCTGTACCCGGACGCGAAGATGGTGATCGGCCCGGTGATCGACGAAGGCTTCTACTACGACATCTGGCACGAGCGCCCGTTCACGCCGGAGGACCTGGTCGCGATCGAACAGCGCATGGCCGAGTTGATCGGCACCGAATACGACGTGGTCAAGAAGATGACCCCGCGCGCCGAAGTCATCGAGACGTTCAAGGCCCGCGGCGAGGACTACAAGCTGCGCCTGATCGCGGACATGGACGACGACGTCACCCAGATGGGCCTGTACCACCACCAGGAATACGTCGACATGTGCCGCGGCCCGCACGTGCCGAACACGCGCTTCCTCAAGGCCTTCAAGCTGACCCGCATTTCCGGTGCATACTGGCGCGGCGATTCGAAGAACGAGCAGCTGCAGCGCATCTACGGCACCGCGTGGGCGGACAAGAAACAGCTGGCGGCCTACATCCAGCGCATCGAGGAAGCCGAGAAGCGCGACCACCGCCGCATCGGCAAGGCCCAGGACCTGTTCCACCTGCAGGAAGAAGCGCCGGGGCTGGTGTTCTGGCACCCGAAGGGCTGGAGCATCTGGCAGGTGGTCGAGCAGTACATGCGCCGCGTCTACCGCGACACCGGCTACGGCGAGGTCCGCTGCCCGCAGATCCTCGACGTCGAGCTGTGGAAGAAGTCCGGCCACTGGGACAACTACAAGGACAACATGTTCTTCACCGAGTCCGAGAAGCGGACCTACGCGGTGAAGCCGATGAACTGCCCCGGCCACGTCCAGGTGTTCAACCAGGGCCTGCACAGCTACCGCGACCTGCCGATCCGCTACGGCGAGTTCGGTTCCTGCCACCGTAACGAACCCTCGGGCGCGCTGCACGGCATCCTGCGCGTGCGCGGCTTCACCCAGGACGACGGCCACGTGTTCTGCACCGAGGACCAGATCGAGTCCGAGGTCACGGCGTTCCACGTCCAGGCGATGCAGGTCTACGCCGATTTCGGCTTCGAGGACGTGCAGGTCAAGCTGGCCCTCCGCCCCGAGCCGCGGCTGGGCGACGACGCCACCTGGGACAAGGCGGAGGACGCCCTGCGCGCGGCGCTACGCGCGGCAGGGGTGGAGTGGACCGAACTGCCGGGCGAGGGCGCCTTCTACGGCCCCAAGATCGAATACCACCTGCGCGACGCCATCGGCCGCACCTGGCAGCTGGGCACGATGCAGGTTGATTTCATGATGCCCGGGCGCCTTGGGGCCGAGTACGTGGACGAGCACAGCCAGAAGCGCCACCCGGTCATGCTGCACCGCGCCATCGTGGGCTCGATGGAGCGTTTCATCGGCATCCTGATCGAGCATTACGCCGGCAGCCTGCCCACCTGGCTGGCCCCGGTGCAGGCGGTGGTGATGAATATCACCGATGCCCAGGCCGACTGGGTCGGGGAGGTCCGGAAAACCCTTGCAAATCAAGGCTTCCGGGTCGCCGGGGATTTGCGGAACGAGAAAATCGGCTATAAGATTCGCGAGCATACGCTGCAGCGCGTGCCGTACCTGCTCGTGGTGGGGGACCGCGAAAAGGAAAACGGGGCCGTCGCCGTGCGCACGCGGTCAGGGGAAGATCTGGGGACGATGTCCGTCGCAGACTTTGCCGCGCGCCTGGCTGACGGGCACGCAGCAGCGTAATGGTGGTACCCGGTGCATGGCTCCCGTCATGCGCCGGCAGGCCCGGGGGCGCATGCTCCCCGGTACGACTTTCCTTGGAGATCCACGTATCAGCATCGACAACAAGCAAAACCGCCGCAACCAGGATATCCGCGTCCCGCGAGTGCGCGTGATCGACGCGGACGGTGAAATGGTCGGCGTGCTTTCGCGCGAGGAAGCGCTGGAAATGGCCGAAGAGGCCGGGCTCGACCTGGTCGAGATCCAACCCAATGCCGATCCGCCGGTCTGCAAGATCATGGATTTCGGCAAGTTCCGCTTCGACCAGCAGAAGAAGGCCAACGAGGCCAAGAAGAAGACCAAGCAGGTCGAGATCAAGGAGATCAAGTTCCGCCCGGTCACCGATGAAGGCGACTACCAGATCAAGCTGCGCAAGATGCGCGAGTTCCTGGAAGTGGGCGACAAGCTCAAGGTCAACATCCGCTTCCGCGGCCGCGAGATGAGCCACCAGGAACTCGGCCGCCAGATGGCCGCGCGGATCGAGGCCGACCTCGGCGAAGACATCGTGATCGAATCGCGCCCGCGCCTGGAAGGCCGGCAGATGGTCATGATGATCGCCCCAAAAAAGAAATAATCGCCAGCCGCAGGCTGGCGATACGTACCGTTCCCCTCTCCTGCGAAGCGGGAGAGGGCAAAGGGTGAGGGGCTCTTACCCTAACCAAATGATTTGCAAGGCAATCCCGGACCCGGCATAATGTGCGGCCCGGTTTTCGCCGGGCTGTGTGTGCGACAACAGGACCCGTCCGGATCCTTTCTGGATCAAGGACTTACAAGCCGGCAGGGGCAGGATGGAAAGCGTGGCGGCACCCAGCGTGCCATCGCCACCGCCCGGGCCAGTAGAAGAAAACCCTCAAGGACAACGCAATGCCCAAGATCAAGACGCATCGGGGCGCGGCCAAGCGCTTCCGGAAGACTGCTTCCGGCAAGTACAAGGCAGGCCACGCCAACCGCAGCCACATCCTCACCAAGAAAGCGACCAAGCGGAAGCGCAACCTGCGGCAGACGAACCACGTTCGTGCCGAGGACGCAGGCCGTCTCGATCGCATGCTTCCATATCTCTGAGGAGGGCTGAACAATGGCACGAGTCAAACGTGGTGTGACGGCCCGCCGTCGGCACAAGAAGGTCCTCAAGCAGGCCAAGGGCTACTACCACGCCCGCCGCAAGGTCTTCCGCGTCGCCAAGCAGGCGGTCACGAAGGCGCTGCAGTACGCCTACATCGGCCGCAAGCAGAAGAAGCGCAATTTCCGTTCGCTGTGGATCACCCGCATCAACGCGGCGTCGCGCGCCAACGGCCTGAGCTACAGCCGCTTCATGAACGGCCTGATGAAGGCCGGCATCACCCTCGACCGCAAGGTGCTGGCGGACATCGCCGTGCACGACGCGGCCGGCTTTACCGCGCTGGCGGAGAAGGCAAAGGGCGCGCTCGCGGCGTAACAACCTGTCCCTGCGGAAGCCGCCATCGCGGCTTCCGCTGACAGTGCAAGTACACGCATGGGGAAGGGCGCAAGTCCTTCCCCATGTTCGTTTTGATGGGTCCGTTCCCGTCATTCCCGCGCAAGCGGGAACCCAGTGGCTTCGCGTTGCCGAACGACGCCTGGATTGCATGGGCTAAAGTCGCTGGGTCCCCGCGTCCGCGGGAATGACGCCACGTGGTACCGGGGAATCCGTTTCGATGAGCGACATCGACCAACTCAGCCGTAAAGCCATCGCCGACATCACCGCGGCCGACACGCCCGAAGCGCTGGAAACCCTGCGCGTCGCGCTGCTCGGCAAGAGCGGCAGCATCACCGCGCAGCTCAAGTCGCTGGGCGCGCTGCCCGGCGACCAGCGCAAGGCGGCGGGCGAGGCGATCAACCGCGCGCGCGATGCGATCGGTGCCGCGCTCTCGGCGCGCAAGGCCGAGCTCGAAGATGCCGCGCTCGACGCGCGCCTGGCCACCGAAACCATCGACGTCACGCTGCCCGGCCGCGACGCCGCGCGCGGCGGCCTGCACCCGGTCAGCCGCACGATCGAGCGCATCGCCGACATCTTCGGGCGCCTGGGCTACGAGCTGTCCGACGGCCCGGAGATCGAGGACGACTGGCACAACTTCGAGGCGTTGAACTTCCCGCCGCACCACCCGGCGCGGGCGATGCACGACACCTTCTACTTCGACGACGGCCGCCTGCTGCGCACCCACACTTCGGGTGTGCAGGTGCGCTACATGCAGGACCTGCTCGCCGCCGGTGGCAAGCCGCCGCTGCGCATGGTCGCGCTGGGCAAGGTCTACCGCAGCGACTCCGACCAGACCCACACGCCGATGTTCCACCAGTGCGAGGGCCTGCTGGTCGACGAGCACGCTAGCTTCGCCGACCTCAAGGGCACGCTGTCCGAGTTCGTGCGCACGTTCTTCGAGCGCGACTTCGAGATGCGCTTCCGGCCGAGCTACTTCCCGTTCACCGAACCGTCGGCCGAAGTCGACATCGCCTGGGAGCAGCCGGACGGCTCGACGCGCTGGCTGGAAGTGCTCGGCTGCGGCATGGTGCATCCGAACGTGCTGCGCAACGTCGGCATCGACCCGGAGCGCTACACCGGCTTCGCCTTCGGCATGGGCGTGGAACGCCTGGCGATGCTGCGCTACGGCGTCGACGACCTGCGCAGCTTCTTCGACAACGACGTGCGGTTCCTCAAACAGTTCGCGTAATCAAGTTCCCTCCCCTTCAAGGGGAGGGCTAGGGTGGGGATGGGTTTCGGGTCCGTGATTGAAACCCATCCCCACCCCCGACCCTCCTCTTGAAGGGGAGGGAGTAACAACTCGGGATTCGAAGTAGATGAAATTCTCCGAAAACTGGCTCCGCCAACACGTCACCACCGACGCCACGCGCGATGAACTCGCCGCGACGCTGACCGCGATCGGCCTGGAGGTCGAGGAGCTGACGCCGCTGGGCGAAGGGCTCGACGGGGTCGTCGTCGCGCGCATCGTGTCGGCGGACAAGCACCCCGAAGCCGACCGCCTGCAGGTCTGCCAGGTCGACGCCGGCGACGGCGCAATGCTGCAGATCGTCTGCGGCGCGCCCAACGCGCGCGCCGGCCTGGTGGCGCCGCTCGCCACCATCGGCACGAAGATCGGCGACCTCACCATCAAGGCCGCGAAGCTGCGCGGCGTCGAGTCCAACGGCATGCTGTGCTCGGCGAAGGAACTGGGCATCGACGTGGACGCCTCGGGCCTGCTCGAACTGCCCGACGACGCGCAGCCCGGTACGCCGCTGGCCGACTACCTCGGCCTGCCCGACGCCAGCATCGAGCTCAAGCTCACGCCCAACCGCGCCGACTGCTTCAGCGTGCGCGGGATTGCCTTCGACGTTGCCGCGGCCTGCGGCAGTGAAGTCGCCGCCTTCGACGCCGCGCCGGTGCCTGCACAGGGCGACGCCGCGCTCGAGGTGCGGTTGGACGCGGGTGCCGATGCGCCGCGCTACGTCGGTCGCGTGATCGAGGGCATCGACGCCAGCCGCGCCACGCCGTCGTGGATGGCCGAGCGCCTGCGCCGCAGCGGCATCCGCCCGGTGTCGTTGCTGGTCGACATCACCCAGTACGTGATGCTCGAACTCGGCCAGCCGATGCATGCCTTCGACCGCGACCTGCTGCAGGGCCCGGTCGGCGTGCGACTCGCGCGTGAGGGCGAGGCGCTGAAGTTGCTCGACGGTCGCGACGTGGTGGCCGATCCCGGCTTCCTGGTCATCACCGACGCCGACCGCGCCGTCGCCCTGGCCGGCGTCATGGGCGGCTTCGACACCCGCGTCACCGACGCGACGAAGAACGTGTTCCTCGAAGCCGCCCACTTCGCGCCGTCGGCGATCATCGGCCGTGGTCGCAAGCTCGGCTTGCACACCGACGCCAGCCACCGCTTCGAACGCGGCGTCGATCCCGAACTGCCGCGTACCGCGATCGAGGTTGCCACGCGCCTGGTCATCGACATCGCCGGCGGCACGCCCGGCCCCACGACCGAGGCGGTACTGCCCGAACACCTGCCGCAGCCGAAGACGATCCCGCTGCGCCGCGCCCGGCTGGCGCGCGTGCTGGGGCTGGAGGTCGCCGACGCCGAAGTCGAACGCATCCTGCGTGCGCTGGGTCTGGGCGTCGAAGCGAATGCCGACGGCTGGACCGTCACCGCGCCGACGCGCCGCTTCGACCTGGCGATCGAGGAAGACCTGGTCGAAGAAGTCGCGCGCATCCACGGCTACGACGCGATCCCGACCACGCTGCCCGGCGGCGGCACGCGCCTGGCCGCGCCGACCGAGACCCGGGTGCCGGAGCAGGACCTGCGCCGCCAGTTCGCCGCGCGCGACTACCTCGAAGCGATCAACTACGCCTTCGTCGACACCCGCCTGCTCGACGCCTGGCAGGCGCAGGCCGGCGCGGTGCCGCTGGCCAACCCGCTCAGCGCCGAGCTGGGCGTGATGCGCACCCGGCTGCTGCCGGGCCTGGTCGACGCGCTCGCCCGCAACGCCGCGCGCCAGCAGGCGCGGGTGCGACTGTTCGAGATCGGCAAGGTGTTTGAAAGCCGGGAACCGGAAGCGCGCCCCGCACCGCTGGAGACGCTGCGGCTGGCCGCCGCGGCCAGTGGCGATGTCGCCGACGCGCAGTGGAGCGAGCCCGGGCGCGCCGTCGACTTCCACGACCTGAAGGGCGATCTCGAAAGCGTCGCAGCGCTGTCCGGCGCCCGGCTCGAATATCGTCCCTCGCAGGCGGCATGGGGCCACCCGGGACGCTCCGCCGATGTGTTCCGCGACGATGTCCGGATTGGCTGGATCGGCCAGCTGCATCCACGCCTGCAGCGTGCGCTGGACCTGGACCACCCGGTGGTCGCGTTCGAAGTCGACCTCGCACCGCTGCAAGAGCGCATCGTGCCGCGCGCAAGGGCACTGTCGAAGTTCCCGTCCGTCCGCCGCGATCTCGCGTTCGTCGTCCCGGAGCAGGTGTCCTGGCAGGCGCTCGCCGACACCGTTCGCAGCGCCGCGGGCGAGACGTTGCGCGACCTGCAGCTGTTCGACCGCTACGTCGGCAAGGGGGTCGAATCGGGTTTCAAGAGTCTCGCCATGGGCTTGATTCTGCAGGAGGATTCACGCACTCTGACCGACCGCGAAGTGGATGCGGTGGTGGCCGCGGTCACGGCCGCACTCGAATCCACCCACGCGGCGCGGATCAGAGGATGAAGGGGAACGGGAATGGCGTTGACCAAGGCTGAAATGGCCGAGCGGCTGTACGAGGAAGTCGGCCTGAACAAGCGCGAGGCCAAGGAGTTCGTCGACGCGTTCTTCGACGCCCTGCGCGAGGGCCTGCAGGCCGGTCGCCAGGTCAAGCTGTCGGGCTTCGGCAACTTCGACCTGCGCCGCAAGAACCAGCGCCCCGGCCGCAACCCCAAGACCGGCGAGGAGATCCCGATCTCCGCCCGCACCGTGGTCACCTTCCGCCCCGGCCAGAAGCTCAAGGAGCGCGTGGAAGCCTACGCCGGAGGCGCCCATGCTTGACCCGGGCAGCAACCGCGAACTCCCGCCGATCCCGGCCAAGCGCTACTTCACCATCGGCGAAGTCAGCGAGCTGTGCGACGTCAAGCCGCACGTGCTGCGCTACTGGGAGACCGAATTCCCGAGCCTGAGCCCGGTCAAGCGCCGCGGCAACCGCCGCTATTACCAGCGCCACGACGTGCTGATGGTGCGCCAGATCCGCGGCCTGCTGTACGAGCAGGGCTACACCATCGGCGGCGCCCGCCAGCGCCTGGAAGGTGAGGGCGCCAAGCAGGAATCGGCGCTGAGCAGCCAGATCGTCAAGCAGGTGCGGATGGAACTGGAGGAAATCCTCCAGCTGCTGCGCCGCTGAACCGGCAGGCGCGGCGCAGCCCGCGAAGCCGGTATAATCCACGCCATTCCGGGGTATAGCGCAGCCTGGTAGCGCACTTGTCTGGGGGACAAGTGGTCGTCGGTTCGAATCCGGCTACCCCGACCATCAAATCAAGCGGCGGTACGGTGCAAACCGTGCCGCCGTTTTCGTTTGACGGCACATCAAGAACACCCTTAACGCCTGGCGAACACCGCCGCTCGCGGGTGTTCCTACAATCCGCGCTTTCGCGTCCCGGGAGCCGCCATGCGTTCAAGTCGTCGCACCGTTGCCCTGGTGGCATGCCTGGTCGTACTACCGGCGCATGCGCAATCCGCCGAAGAGCCGCAGGCCCGAGTGATCGAGGCGCAGGCAACGCCGGAAACATCGCCGGCCGCCGCACCAACTCTGGACGACATCGTGGACATGGAGGCCGTCGTCGTCTCCGGCGCCCTGCCAGGGCCGCGCATGTGGCGGGTGTCGAAGGATGGCCACGACCTCTACATCCTCGGCACGCTGTCGCCGCTGCCCAGGCGCATGGAATGGATGTCGCGCGAGGTCGAGGACACCATCGCCCGCTCGCAGGCGGTGATCGCGCCGCCATCGGTGGCGGTGCATTCGGACGTGGGCTTCTTCCGCGGCCTCGCGCTGGTGCCGGCGCTGCTGCGGGCACGCAACAACCCGGGCAAGCGGAAGCTGCGGGAGATGGTGTCGCCGGAACTGTATGCGCGCTGGCAGGTACTCAAGGCGCGCTACATTGGCCGCGACCGCGGGGTGGAGAAACGCCGGCCGATCCTGGCCGCGCAGGAGCTCTACGAGGCGGCCATGCGCAAGTCGGGGCTCGACATCGAGAACGTCGTGGGCAAGGTGGTCGAAAAGGCGGCCAGGCGCGCCGACGTGCCGGTCGTGCCGGCCGAGGTCAGGCTGGCCATCGAGGATCCGAAGTCCGTGCTGAAGGAGTTCAACGCCAGCACGCTGGCCGACACCGAGTGCTTCTCGCGCACGATGTCGCGGATCGAGACCGACCTTGGCAACATGCGCGCCCGCGCCAACGCATGGGCGGTGGGCGACATCGAAGCCCTGCGGGCGCTGCCCTTCCACAACCAGTACGTGGACTGCCTGAACGCCATCACCGAGACCGGCCTGGCCAGGCGCCTCGGCATGGACGACCTGCCCGAACGCGTGGACAGCGCCTGGATGGAGGCCGCCGAGGACGCGCTGGCGAACAACGCCGTCACCTTCGCGACCCTGCCCATGACCCAGCTCGTCTCCGGCACCGGCTACATCGCACGGCTGCGCGCCAAGGGCTACGAAGTCGAGGCGCCCTGACGGAATCCCTGGCCCGATCGCCGTCGATCGGCAGCGCGGAACTCCGCGCTCAGCCGGTGACGGTACGCGCCGGTTGCAGCGGCGGCTTGGCCAGCTCCGGCCAGCGCTTGAGCAGCGCGGCGCGGATGCCGGCGGCGTCGAGGCCGGCTTCGGCCAGCAGGTCCTCGCGGCTGGCGTGGTGCTGGAAAGCGTCGGGCAGGCCGAGGTGCAGGATCGGCAAGGCGATGCCTTCCGCGGCGAGCAGTTCGGCCACGCCGCTGCCGGCGCCGCCGGCGACGACGTTGTCTTCCAGCGTGACGAAGCCGCCGTGCGTGCGCGAAAGCTCAAGGACGAGTTCGCGGTCGAGCGGCTTGACGAAGCGCATGTTGACCACGGTGAGGTCGAGCTCTTCTCCGACCTGTTCGGCCGCCGGCACCATCGCGCCGAATGCCAGCAGCGCGATGCGCGTGCCGCTGCGGCGCAGCTGCGCCTTGCCGATCGGCAGCGTGTCGAGCGCCGTCTGCACCGCGACGCCGGGGCCGCTGCCGCGCGGGTAGCGCACCGCGGCCGGGCCCTGGAAGCGGAAGCCGGTGGACAGCATCTGCCGGCATTCGTTCTCGTCGGCCGGCGCCATCACCACCATGTTCGGCACGCAGCGCAGGTACGACAGGTCGAGGTTGCCGGCGTGCGTCGCACCGTCGGGGCCGACCACGCCGCCGCGGTCGATCGCGAACAGCACGTCGAGGCCCTGGATCGCCACGTCGTGCACGAGCTGGTCGTAACCGCGCTGCAGGAACGTGGAGTAGATCGCGACGACCGGCTTCGCGCCTTCGCAGGCCATGCCCGCGGCGAGCGTCACCGCGTGCTGCTCGGCGATGGCGACGTCGAAGTAGCGCTCCGGGTATTCCTTGCTGAAGCGCACCAGGCCCGAACCTTCGCGCATCGCCGGGGTGATGCCCATCAGCTTGTCATCGGCCGCAGCCATGTCGCACAGCCAGTCGCCGAACACGTCGGTATAGGTCGCCTTCTTCACGGCGCCGGGTTTCTTGACCACGCCCAGCTCCGGGTCGAACGGCGACACCGCGTGGTAACCGATCTGGTCGCCCTCGGCCAGCTCGTAGCCCTTGCCCTTGGTGGTGATCACGTGCAGCAGCTGCGGGCCCTTGAGCTTCTTCACCATCTTCAGCGCGGCGACCACGGCCTTGACGTCGTGGCCGTCGATCGGGCCGGTGTAGTGGAAGCCCATCTCCTCGAACAAGGTGGACGGCACGAACATGCCCTTCCAGTGCTCTTCCCAGCGGCGCACGAACTTGGCCGCAGGCTTGCGCTTGTCGCCGAGCAGCTTCTTGCCGCCCTCGCGCAGCGCGTTGAGGGTGTGGCTGCCGGTGGCGCGCCCGAGCATCTTGGTCAGCCCGCCGACGTTCTCGCTGATCGACATGCGGTTGTCGTTGAGCACGACGAGGATGTTCGGTTCCGGCTCCATGCCGCCGGCGTGGTTGAGCGCCTCGAAGGCCATGCCCGCGGTCATCGCGCCGTCGCCGATCACCGCGACCACGCGCCGCTCGTTGCCGGCGCGCGCGTTGGCGATCGCCATGCCAAGCGCGGCCGAGATCGAGGTCGACGAATGGCCGACGCCGAAAGTGTCGTACTCGCTCTCCTCGCGCTTGGGGAAGGGCGCCACGCCGTCCTTGTGCTTGACGGTGTGGATCGCGTCGCGGCGGCCGGTGAGGATCTTGTGCGGGTAGGTCTGGTGGCCGACGTCCCAGACGATGCGGTCGTCGGGCGTGTCGTACAGCGCGTGCAGGGCGACGGTGAGCTCGATCACGCCGAGGCCGGCGCCGAAGTGGCCGCCGGACTTGCCGACCGATTCGATCAGGTAGGCGCGCAGTTCATCGGCGATGGCGGGCAGCTCGGCTTCGTCGAACTTGCGCAGGTCGGCCGGGGTTTCAATGCGCGAAAGGCGCGGGTAGCGCGAGGAGTCGATCATCCGGGCATTTTCCCCTTCGCCGTCGTGACGGGCAAGGCAAAGGGGCCTTTCGCGGGGGGAATGCCCGCCAGCGCGGGGAACCGCTGGCAACGGGCAGGCGATTGCGCGGAAAGCGCGCCGGCGCGGGTGGGCTACTTGCCGCGCAGGCGCCCGAACAGGCCGGTGGACTTTGCCGGCTCGGCAGGCTCCGGCGGCGTGTCCGCAACCAGGTCCGCGAAACCCGTCGCCAGGCTTGCGTTCACGAAGTCGGCCACGTCGGCCTCGGGCATGCCGCTGGCCGCGGCGATCTCCGCCAGCGTGGCCGGGCCTTTCATCATCGCCGTGGCGATGCGGAAGTGGCGCGGGTACTCGCGCTCGGTCTGCGGCCACTTGTTGAGTCGGTACTGGCCGTCCGGATCGTATCCGGGCAGCAGCTCCCCGTTGCCGGCGACCAGCGCGTCAAGCCACTGCAGGCGCTGCAGCGGCTGGGCGGCACCGGCCTTGGCGCTCTCTCCGGTCCAGGCCGCGTCGTCGATGTCCTCGAAATCCGTGCGCTGCACCGTGCCTGCAAGGCCGGCGGCCAGCGCCTTGAGCGATGCGGGGCCGTGGTAGCTGCGCGCCGCCGGGTCGATCAGCAGCGCGGTGCCGTCGCTGCTGCGATAGCGCACGCGACGGTCCAGGACGCCGGGCACGAGCCAGTCGCCCAGGCGCGGGTCGCGCGCGGCGGCGGGCGGCGGGGCAGGGGGCGGCGTGGGCGCTGCGGTGGCGACGATCGGCTCGGGTTCCGGAGCGGGCACAACCGGTTCGGGCTCCGCGACGGCGGGTGCGACCGGCTCTTCAGGGGCGGCCATGGGCGCCGCAGCCGCTGGTTCGGCGACAGGGGGCGCTTCGGCCGCGGGGGGCGCTGCGATGGGCGTCCCGCCGGCCTCCGCAACGGCGACGCCGGCCTCCGAGGCAACGTCGCGCAGCAGCACCGAGAACGAATGGCTGTCGAACGGGCGGCCCAGGCGGAAGTCGGTCTGCGTGCGCTGCGCGGTGGTCAGCCCGATCACCCGCTTGCCCGCGGCATGCAGGCGCAGCCAGCTCATCGGGCCGTACATGCTGTCCATGTCGACCATGACGTGCCCGGCTTCGGCCTCCGGCACCAGCTGCCAGGGGCTGCCGATGCGCGCATTGGCATCGGTGAATGCAGCCTTCAGGGCGGTTTCGGTAGCCGGATCCATGCCGGTCAGGCCGAGGGTCAGGGACATTGTTTCAATCCGGTTTCTCGCAGCCCACAAGTGTTGCCAAGCAGGCGGCGCGCGTCAACGCGCGTGCTGCGGCAAATTGTTGCCGACAAGGGCAGTTGCCGCCGTCTCCGCGGCAGAAACCTGACGCTGCCCCGAAAAAACTGGGACGCAATGCCCGCGATCGATTCCCGTGTCGCCGGTCGCCGGTTAACCGGGGCGGCGTCGGCGCCTGGGCAGGTGGCTCTTCAGGAACGCCATCTGGTCGGCCAGGATGTTGCGGTTGGAGAGGATCAGGTGCTCCACCCAGCTCGGCCGGAAGGGCACCGCGAGCAACGGCATCGATGCCTGCTGCGGGGTGCGCCCGCCCTTGCGCGAGTTGCAGTGGAAGCAGGCGGAGACGACGTTCTCCCAGATGTCGCGCCCGCCCTGCGACAGCGGTTCGACATGGTCGCGCGTGAGTTGCTGGCGGCTGCAGTCGCGGCCGCAGTACAGGCACAGGTGCTGGTCGCGGGCGAACAGCGCGGTATTGGTGAGTGCCGGCGTGGGGTCGAGCGCGTGCGCCCGGGCGTGGCCGCGCGCGGCGATGATCGGATGCAATTGCTGGATGCTGCGTTCGCCGCTGAGCCGGCTGGTGCCGCCGTGCACGACCAGGCAGGGGTCGCCGAGCGTCCAGGCAACCGCGCCGCGCGCGTAAAGGCAGGTGGCGTCCTGCCAGCTCATCCAGTCGAGCACGCGGCCGTGTGCGTCGAGCGAGAGCAGGCGGACGGCGTCGAGCCGGGCGGGACGGTCCAGTGAGGTCGAATGGGTCGCGGCGGCGGTAGCCGGGTCCGCGAGGGCCCCGGTCCGGATCAGGCGAAGGTTCGCTCTGTCGGTCTCCATCGGGGCATCAGCATATACCCGTTTGTTTACGTTTTGTGCAGGGCCGCTCCCGTAGGTCGGGGTCCCGCCCCCGACGCTTCGAAGATCAAGAGCCGTCGGGGGCGGGACCCCGACCTACGAGTCGAAGTGGTTGGCGTCCATCGCCATCAGCGGCGCGGCACCGCTCTCGATCGCGGCCTTGTGCACCAACGTGCGCGGCAGGATGCGGGTGAAGTAGAAGCGCGCGGTCTCGCGCTTGGCGTCCTTGAATGCCTGCGGTTGCGACGACGCATCCGCGGCCGCGACGCTGCGCGCCCACCAGTAGGCCAGTGCCATGTAGCCCGAATAGAACAGGTAGTCGTACGCCGCGGCGCCGATCTCGTCGGCGTCGGCCATCGCGCGCTTGCCGATCGCCTGCGTCAGCGCCTGCCACTCGCCGGCACTGGCGCGCAGCGGTTCGACGAACTCGCGCAGCCCTTCGTCGTTCTCATACGCCTTGCAGAACGCCTCGACAATGCCGAGGAACACCCGCAGCCCCGCGCCCTGCAGCTGCATGGTCTTGCGCCCCATCAGGTCCAGCGCCTGGATGCCGGTGGTGCCTTCGTACAGCGTGGTGATGCGGGCGTCGCGCGCGAGCTGCTCCATGCCGTGCTCGGCGATGTAGCCGTGGCCGCCGAAGCACTGCAGCGCGTGGTAGGTGCACTCCACGCCCCACTCGGTGAGGCAGGCCTTGGTGATCGGGGTGAGGAAGCCGAGCAGGGCATCGGCCTGCGTGCGTTCCTCCGCATCGCCGGACGCGGCAATGACGTCCACCAGCGATGCGGCGTGGTAGCCGAGCAGGCGGCCGCCTTCCACCAGCGCCTTCTGCGTCAGCAGCATGCGGCGCACGTCGGGGTGGACGATGATCGGATCGGCCGGCTTGTCGGGGAACTTCGTGCCGCTGAGCGAGCGCATCTGCAGGCGCTCGCGGGAATAGCGCAGTGCGTTCTGGTACGCGCGGTCCGCCAGGCCCAGGCCCTGCAGGCCGACGGCCAGGCGCGCGGTGTTCATCATGGTGAACATCGCCATCAGGCCCTTGTTGGGTTCGCCGATCAGCCAGCCCTGCGCGTCGTCGAAATTCATCACGCAGGTCGCCGAGCCGTGGATGCCCATCTTGTGCTCGAGCGCGCCGCAGCGCACGCCGTTGCGTTCGCCGACGTTGCCGTCGCGGTCCATGCGCAGCTTGGGCACGATGAACATCGAGATGCCCTTGCTGCCGGCCGGTGCGTCGGGCAGGCGCGCTAGCACCAGGTGCACGATGTTGTCGGTGAAGTCGTGCTCGCCGGCGGTGATGAAGATCTTGGTGCCGCTGATCGCATGGCTGCCGTCGTCCCGTGGCACGGCGCGGGTCCGCAGCAGGCCCAGGTCGGTGCCGCAGTGCGGCTCGGTCAGGCACATGGTGCCGGTCCAGCGGCCGTCGACCAGCGGCTTGAGGAACACCTCCTGCTGCCAGGCCTGTCCGTGGTGCAGCAGCGCCTCGGTGGCGCCGTGCGAGAGCAGCGGGAAGTTGCCCCAGGCCAGGTTGGCCGCGTCGATCATTTCCTTCAGCGGGATCGCCGCCAGGTGCGGCATGCCCTGGCCGCCGAACTCGACCGGCGACGCCAGCCCCGACCAGCCGCCGTCCACGAACTGCGCGTACGCCTCCTTGAACCCCGGCGGCGTGGTGACAGCGCCGGTGGCCTTGTCATAGCTGCAGCCGACCTCGTCGCCGACGCGGTTGAGCGGTGCGAGCACCGTCTCGGTGAAGCGCGCGGATTCCTCGAGCACCGCATCGACGATGTCGCGCGTGGCCTCGTTGAAGCCCAGCCGCGCGAACAGCGCCTCGGCGCCGAGGACCTCGTGGAGGGCGAAGCGGATGTCTTGCAGCGGGGCGTTGTAGGTGCTCATGCGGCGTCGGTGTCCCGAAGTCGGAAGAAGAAGGGTTGGGTGCCGGCCTCGCGCCGGCGCGCCTCAGCGCAGCACGCCGGGCAACCCGGGTACCGGGTTCAGGCCGCTGGTGCGCTTGATGTCGTAGCTGCGCGCGCCACTGCCTTCCGGCACGACCCGCAGCGTGCCTTCGAGCGAGTAGCCGATGCCGCGGTTGCCGCCGAGCGCATCGGCGATGGCGATGCGTGCGACGGAAGTGGGCGCGTGTTCCAGGGTGACCACGTCGGCCGACTCCGGCCCGATCGAGATGCCGGCGTTGCCCTGCAGGGTGCCGGCCTCGTGCTCGCCGAGCTTCACCTCAAGGCTGATCGCCTCGAAGCGCATCGGGATGCTGCTGTAGTTCTGCAGCCGCAGGTCCACCGACCAGCTGCCGTCCGCACGCACCGTCAGCTGCTGGATGCTGGCGCTCGGCTCGGACACGCGCCGCACCGGGCCGCTGCTGCAGGCGGCGAGCAGCAGCGCCGCCGTCGCGGCGAGGAAAAGAAGCGATGACCAGTGCCGACGCATGCCCGGGCCCCTGTTGCACGGAAGAACACTGAAAATACCACGGCGTATGGGGCCGGGGCGAAGGCGTGCGCCGCACTTATTGGTGGGAGGCCGGCTGACAGGGACCGGTGTTGCGCAACGGCAAGACGGAGCCGGGAGCCGAAAGCCGCTTAGTCGGCGTCCGGCACCTTGTCGTTGTTGGCGTAGCCCGACTCACCGGTGTCGCGCACGGCTTCCTTCGTGCGACGGCCCTGACGCTGGTCGCGGCTGCTCACGTGCGCGTCCTGCCCCTGGCCGCTGCGCTTGTCGTCCGGCGACGGCGTGACCACGGCATGGTTGCCACGCCGCGCCGGATCCCCGTGCCGGCCTTCCGGCCCGGGTTCGCTCTTGCGATCCCGATCCGCGCCGGGCGTCGGCTCGCGGTCGGTGTCCACCTTCTGCTTGTCGGCCATGGTTCCGCTCCCGGAAACTTTCGCCGATCGTGCACCGGGATGCGTGACGGACGGGCGAATGAGGAATCTCGGCGTGGCGGCCGATCCGACACGGTGTCAGCGCCGGAAACGAGAAACGGCCTTTTCGGCCCCGATACCGTAAGTTTCAACCGTGTCGCAGCATCTAGACCGTTTGAATAGTTACGTAGTGCGCGTCTATGTATTGGCGTGCCTCTGCGAACCCCGTCCCTGCCGGCCACTCGATATTCAGAATGACGTACTCGCCATCGCCATCGCTTCCGACATCGGCCGTGGTCCAGTCGTACTGAACTGCGACTCCGTCTTGTTGTGCATCCTCGAGGCTCGCGAGCACACGCAGCTCTAGTGCAACGGGATGGGTTGCCCCTTGGGGGGTAGTGTCGTTTGAACGGAAGGTGTAGATGGGCATGGGTGCGCCTTGAGGATCCGTACTGCATCAGAGCCCACGCTGGCCGATGTCGCGTGAGACAGATTTGGGCAACGCCGAGAAAAATTCCTAAGGGGTCGGTCGCCGACAATTCGCGCGAGGAGAACCGGACAGGGAGGGTAGGCACTCAGTGGGCCGGTGTACGCGGCTTTGCAGGCCGCTGCGTAACCACTTTGCCACCGCTCCGAGCGGCCGGATGCCTACTCCATGTCAGTGACACACGATCTCAGCGACGTTGAGAACGGATCCTAGCTTGCCCTACCCGGACTCATTACACTCCCGAGGCGCTCGGCCGGAGGCGAAGCGTAGGCGCCAACCGAAGGGCCATCTTTAAGCTGGGGTCGCGCCACTTTGGCGCACTCTGCGACTAAAATGCCGACCTGCCGCGTGGACTCGGTCAGAAATCTTCTTATGGTTCGGCCCCTGAGGCTGGTCCGGAATGTGACTAAATTCACGTTGCGTTATTCAGAATTGGTGTTTTTATCTGTTGTACCTGCTGCGGAAGCATCGGGCCATCCCTTTCGAGGCAACGCTCATGGCTGCTGGCGTACCCGCCACTATCGCCTCCTCTCTAATCGATCGTCTCAACTCCCTTCGCGCAAAGCATGTCGATGCGCGAGGCAATGAGCTAGACCAGATTCGCTTTAGCGTGCGCGGCCTGAAGAAGGCGCGGTACGAGTCTTATCTGTCCGTCAGCAGCATGATAGCCGCACTCGCCGGCGACGTGGACGAAGTGCGAACAATCGCAAGTGAACTACAAGCGAAGAATTACGAGTTCACGGATATGTTGAATGTCCTGATTTCGCTTTCCACTACTCGATGCAAGGCTGAAACAGTGGAGATTGCAAAGGACTTGATCCAGCATGTGGAAACGCTTGCGGACGCCACGTTCATCACGGATTGTGTCTTAGCGTCTGGCGCGTTCGACTCAGTACACGATGTCGCTGCGATTCATGCGGAGCAACACGGGCTGGAGCTTGCCGAGTACGAGGATGTAAGAGTTGTCGACGGGCTCCGGCGCCAAGAGGTCGATGAGCTGCAATACGATGGATTTTTGACTGCGTCTCGGAACGCGCTGAGTAGCCTCGGATGGCCGACCGCGCCAGTCCTCATTGGTGAATCGATGCTGGAGGATGAAGCCGTTCCGGTTGCCCGCTTCCTCATTGATTCGGAAGCAGATGTAGCACTCGATGTGGAGGATGCGTTCATGGATGAGCTCATCAGATCCAATGATCCAATATTTACGAAGGGAAAGATGGTCTGTTCGATCTCGATTGGGGGTGCTTGGGATGATTGACCCAAGCGCGCTTATTGCGTTTGCCGAACAGCAACAACTGAATCCTGGCGCGGCCCGTAGAGCAGCCATTAGTCGCGCTTACTATGCAGCGTTTCATGCTCTACAAGATTGTATCCGCCCAATGATTGCGGCCGGCGATTGTGGAGCGCATGGATGCGTGAAGCACGCCAAGGTTTTGCATAGCCTCCGTTACTGGGTGGATATCCATCCAAACCAGCAGAAGGCAATGCAGCATGGTGCGGATGCGATCAAAGCATGGCATTCGATCAGCGCAGTTAAAGAAGCGCGTGAGCGTGCCGATTATTTGCTCGGTTCAGGCGGTGAGTTCACACCGAAGCAAGCGGTTGACTTCGTCGGAAAGGCTAAGCGGGTGGTTTCATTGGCCCGTAAGATGAGTCAGTAATCGCCTCTGAGGTACTTCGTCGAGCTACTTCAGTCGAGATTTCTCGGAACCTTTGGCGTCCCCAGCCCGCAAGAATTTGAACAATTGCCCGCCAGCCTAGTGCCTAGTGGTTGCCGAAGGGGAGGGCGTGATGCTGCCATTCCAGTGGCAGACTTCATCGCCTGCGACTTGGTGGAAAGTATGCTCAGCGGCGGTCCTCGAAAGGTGACTGACCAGCCTTCTTCCGCGCGTTGAACGAGGATCATCCTGCTTTTCATTGCCGGCACCCTGAAGTTGGAAGGTGCCCCGGCCAAGCTTCACGACTTGCTCAATGTCGCAGCCTATTTCCGTTGCTGAGCGGCATCCCTACCGGATGCATAGACCGTGCTGCCGGGGGCACGGATAGATTGCTGGGGCCCCCTGGCCCTGTCAGTCGGCGTATTCCCCGTTGCGGGGTAGGGGTTTTCCTACGGAGCGGCGACGTAGCTCAGCACTCAGCCGTTCCCGGACTTCGAACCTCGGATGATCTCGCCTAAGGTGCGATCCCCTGGCTCAACTACGGTCGTGTTTGGGAGGCGTGGCACCTGTTCCGTGAAGTCCTGCGCCCCCATTCGCCTGTATTCCAGGTAGTCACTGGCCGTGAGTGCACACCACCGCGCGCCTGCCCAGAGCGCGCATGCCAAGATGACGATCGCTCGGAAGACCATGATCGTCAGGACAGCGGTCACAGTCACTATGGCCATCACCGCCAAAGCAACGATCGCGCCTTGACCGCCCTTGCCCCAGCCTTGGCGAAAAGTCAGCCCCGGAATCCCGGAGCGGATGCTCAAGCCCGTGGACCCGATCGAGCCGTATCGGCCTCGAAAGCTGGAGCCGATCCCGGACTTGCTCACGTTGAGTCCTAAGCCTTTGCCGAGGTTGAGGCGGCGTTGGAAGCGAAAGCCCATCGGATTCATCTCAGTTAGCGCGATGCCCTTCGGTCTCGACTCTGGCAGTTCTGTGATGTTGCAGTGTCGCCAGGCGAGCAGTGGCGGCCTTAAGTGGATGTGGGACAAACGTCGTGGCCAGGGTCGTACCAGAGTATCTGGAGAACGCGGCCGAGCTTAACGCCCCAGAGTCTGCCTCTACCACTAAACCGCAAAGAAAACAGGCTATCCAGATCCCTCTTCCGTAGCTCGTTGAGGCGATGTCTCGCGTCTAGGCAAAGGTCCTCAATTGGTACTGAGTGACTATTGTTGCCGGTGGTCCTGCCGCCGGAAGCACGAAGAATCTCAGCCCAAGTCATCGATTCAAAATTTGAGAGCTTGGTATGAATCTCGTCGAGAAGCGTCGCGCGGTCGACGCCATCCCAGCCCCAAGGGCCATCCAGATCGATTTGTCCGAGTTGCCAGCATGGAGTTTGAGAGTGCGAGGCTTCAGGATCTAGCCCAACCCGCGGCCGCTTCTGAGTCGCTGGGGCATCGCGGAACTTTGGTGTTTTCGACCTTTTACTCATTCTCTCTCTTGTTAGAGCGAAGAGTAGTAGTTCAACATCGACTCACGAGAGATTTCAGAGCTGCAGTTTGCCCCCTCAGGTACACCAGCGCGCGCGAGCTTCCAAGGGTCCTCTACGTGTGTGAGATCACTAAGCCACTGTGGAGTTTTGTCACCGTAAACCGACAGAACGCCCTCGACGGTTTCGCGTTGATCCTGATTAAGCTGATTCGGATCGCCGGAGATGTCTTCGCGCGCTACCCTATAAGCGCCGCGGTGGCTTTGGAAAAGCTCGGGACATACAGGCCCATTTGCCCAAGCCTGAATCTGGCTATCGAACAGAACATCCCCATCCCACACGAGAGACCAAGCTTGTGAGTAATACACAAGCTTCTGAAGCTTCATCGTCGACATTGAGCCTGCGCGCTCGAGGATGAACGCCGCGACATCATGCACAGTAGCCATAACTCCCCCAAGGGCTCTGCCGCCCGCGAGTGTACCTACTCAATCGTGACAAGTAACGCGTGAGCCGATCATGAGCGGCCGCTGCCGCCGGCCAGCATCCGACAGGAGAGAAGGGGTTGGGTGCTACCCCGGTGCTACCCCGGCCTTCGCGGTCAGCGGCGATAGGCGGAAAGAAAAACGCCTCGCTCAGGCTGAAACCTCAAGTGGGGCGCGGAGTTACACGCAATGCGAACTGGTGGCCGGGGAGGGAATCGAACCCCCGACACGGGGATTTTCAATCCCCTGCTCTACCAACTGAGCTACCCGGCCGGAACGCTTCGGCGCTGGGCCGTGCGAGGGCGGAATGATACGGGGCGCGGGGGCGGGCGGCAAGCCAATCCGCACCGGCGCTGAACGGGCGGGGCGCGTTTGACCCGGCCGTGAGTGAGCGGGGCGCATCATTGGCCCCACACATGCCAATCGCACCCGCGACAGGAGCCGCCATGAAAGCCTTCACCGCCCTCGCATCGCTGCTGCTGGCCGTCTCGGCTTCGGCCTGCGCCAGCACCGGCATGAGCGATTCCGACAAGCTGGCCACCTATCGTGCGCACGCCGGGGAGCCGGTGACCAGCTTCCGCTACTTCGGCAGCATCAACGGCTGGACGCCGCTGGGTGACGAAGCCGTCGCCGTATGGACCAGGCCCTCCGAAGCCTGGCTGCTCGAGCTCACGGGCCCGTGCCCGGACATCGAGTACGCGCCGATGATCGGCGTGACCAGCCAGTCCAACCGGGTCAGCGCGAAATTCGACAAGGTCATCGCGCAGGGCGGAGGGGCGACGATGCAGTTCCCCTGCAGGATCGAGACGATCCGCCCGCTCGACGTCAAGGCGATCAAGCAGGCCGAGAAGACCGCGCGCGATCAGCCGGTGGAGTCGTCCGGCACGTAGCCGGCGGGCTTTTCCGCGCCGCCGCCGAACAGGAACTTCTCCATCTCGGTTTCGAGGAAGGCGCGGTGCTTCGGGTCCAGCGGCGAGAGCCGGTTCTCGTTGATCAGCATGGTCTGGTGTGCCAGCCACGCTGCCCAACCGGCCTTGCCGACGTTGGCGAACACGCGCTTGCCCAGTTCGCCGGGCCAGGGCACGAAATCCAGGCCTTCGGCTTCCTTGTTCTCGTACTGGCAATGCACCGTGCGCGTCATGTCGATGGATCCTCGTGGTCGTGCCCGGGCTGCGCTTCGAGCAGCGTCCTGATCGGGGCCGGGATGCCGAGTGCGGCGAGGGCGTCGCGCGCTACCCAGCGAAGGTCTTCATTGTCTCGCACGAAGGCGCGCGGTGCGACTTCGCGCCAGCGCAGTGGCAGCAGCGTCAGCCGGTAGTGGGTGAAGCCGTGGGCGATCGCGTCCAGCGGTTCGCCACGGTCGTAGTCGCCGTCCAGGTGCGCGTCGAACCATTCGCGCGCGTCCTCGTGCGTATCGGCTTCGGGCAGGGACCACAGCGCGGCCCAGACACCGGTGGCCGCGCGTCGCTGCAGCAGCACGCGGCCGCTCGCGTCGTGCAGCAGCAGTACGTGCGCGCTGCGTTCGGGCAGCGGTTTGCCGGGCTTGGGCGTGGGCAGCGTGGCGACGCGGCCAGTCGCCAGCGCGACGCAATCATCTTGCAGCGGGCACAGCGCGCAGGCCGGGTCGTGGCGGGTGCACAGGGTGGCGCCGAAATCCATCTGCGCCTGGGTGTAGTCGGCAAGGCGTTGCGACGGCAGTTGCGACTGCGCGATTTCCCACAGCGTCTTTTCCACTTTCGGCAGGCCGGGCCAGCCTTCGACGCCGTGGTGGCGGCACAGCACGCGCTTGACGTTGCCGTCGAGGATCGCGAAGCGGTCGCCCCAGGCCTGCGCCAGGATCGCGCCGGCGGTGCTGCGGCCGATGCCGGGCAGGGCGAGCAGGGCGTCGAAGTCGCGCGGCAGATCGCCGTCGTGGCGTTCGACGCAGGCGCGCGCGGCGGCATGCAGGTTGCGTGCGCGGGCGTAGTAGCCGAGGCCCGACCACAGCGCGAGCACGTCGTCCAGCGGCGCCGCGGCCAGCGCTGGCACGTCGGGCAGCGCGGCGATGAAGCGTTCGAAGTACGGCACCACCACGCGCACCTGGGTCTGCTGCAGCATGATCTCCGACAGCCACACGCGATAGGGCGAGCGCGGGTGCTGCCAGGGCAGGTCGTGGCGGCCGGAGATGTCGAACCATGCTAGCAGCCGGGTGGCGAACGCGTCGTCGGGGCGAGGGGTTTTCATGGTGACTTGCCGCTAGGCAGCGACGGGTCCTCGATCACGACCTCGACGCCTTCGAGCTGCGCGCCGGAGATTTCCAGCCGCGGTGTGGACAGGTGGCCGGACAGCGGCGGCAGCGGCGAACCGTCCGCGGTGGACGAAACCCAGGCCGTGACGTCGGGCAGGCGGAAGCGTGCGTCGAAGCGGGTGTCGTCGCGCCGCAGCTGCAGCGATGCGGCATCGGACAAATTCGCGCTGCCCAGGTAGCGCAGCGTGAACGGCAGCGGCGTGTCCGATGCACCTATCGGTGGCGGCAGCGCCGGCCAAGCGTCGGGCCAATCTGCGAGGCGGCCATCGAGGTCGAGCAGCAGGCGTTTGCCGTAGGCGAGCGCGCCGTCGGCGTCCAGGTTCGGCACCATGCCGTTGCCGCGCAGTGCGATGCCCGCGGGAGCCAGTGCGAGTGTGCCGCCGCGCAGCAGCAGCGGTGAGGTGATGGCGAATGCGAACGGCAGTTGTAGATCTCCGGATTCGTAGCGGCCGGCAGCGCGCGCGCGCAAGCGTTCGCTGCGGGTGCCGTCTTCGCCGAAGTGCAGCGGTGCGGAAAGATGCAGCCTGGCCGGCAGGCGCCAGCTGCCGGAAGACGCAGTCAGCGGGCCGACGATGGCGATACCGGCGTCGTTGGCAGGCTGCGTCATTGCGATGGCCAGGTCGAAGCGCACCGCAAGATCGCCCGACGTGACGCGCCCGCCGGCACGGCCGCGCACGCGCTGGTCCGGATTGAACCGCGGCAGCGACAGCGCCAGGCGGTCGACGTTCCAGCCGTCGCCGTCGATGCGCCCGTCGACGACCTGCAGTCCGTCGCTGAGGGTGGGCATGCGCGACTCTCCCGGCGGGCGCGAGGCCAGCCAGTGCTGCAAGGCCGGCAGGTCAAGCACCGGCGAGTCGAGTTCTATCCGGATGATGTCCAGTTGCGCGCCGCGGCTGCGCACCGTCGACCACGGCACCGAGACGTACACGCGTTCGGCGCGCAGCAGTGGCTTGTCCGCGCCGGGTTCGCGTGCGACCACGTCGCGGACGACCAGTACCGGCGCGCCGCGCAGGTGGTATTCGCTGCTGCCGGTTGCGGTGATTTCCAGGCCGAGTGCGTCGCCGAGCGTGTCGAGCACGAAGCCGGTTACGCGCTGTGGCTGCAGGAGCAGGTGCAGGGCGAGGGCGAGCAGCAGGAGTACGGCGGCTGTGGCGAGCAGCAGTTTGGCGGGCTTACGCATCTCTCGCCCCGTCGTCGCGCCGCCGCGGGATCCGTCGTAGGGCGGGTCTTGACCCGCCTGCTGTTCGGTGGAGATCAAAGACAAAAGCTTTCGCGCCGTGACGGCGCGAGCCACCTTTCTTTGCTTGTGCAAAGAAACCTGGCGCAAAGAAACACACCCCGCCTGCGCGCCCGACGCTTCGCGTCGGGTCCGCGGAGCCGGCGGGATTTTTCGAAGGGGCATCCTGCCCCTGCGAAAAACGCCGCACATCCCTGTGCGGCGCCCTGCGGGTCTTGTCCGCCGGCTCCGCCGCTACGGAGGGGACCCGGAGATCAAGATCAACGGCAACGGCAGGATCAAGAGCTTGAAGGGTTTGTGGGAGCGGCTTGAGCCGCGAGCCTTTTGCAAAAGGTCGCCGCGAAGTCAAAAGCCCGCGGCTGAAGCCGCTCCCACAGGGTGGCGGTGGCGCCGCCACGCTAGGCGTTGCCAAGCTCATCGGGCAGCAGCGCGTCGACGAAGGCTTCGGCGTCGAACACGCGCAGGTCTTCCGGGCGTTCGCCGATGCCGGCGTAGCGGATCGGGATGCCGAATTCACGCGCCAGCGCGAACACCACGCCGCCCTTGGCGCTGCCGTCGAGCTTGGTGACCACCAGGCCGGTGACACCGGCGGCGGCGTGGAACTGGCGCAGCTGCGACAGTGCGTTCTGCCCGGTGGTGCCGTCGATCACCATCAGCACTTCGTGCGGCGCCGTCGGGTCGAGCTTGCCGAGCACGCGCTTGATCTTGCCCAGTTCGGCCATCAGGCCCTGCTGGGTATGCAGGCGGCCGGCGGTGTCGGCGATCAGTACGTCGACGCCGCGCGCCTTCGCCGCCTGCAGTGCATCGAACGCCACCGACGCGGCGTCGGCGTTCTGGCCCTGGGCGACCACGGCCACGCCGTTGCGTTCGCCCCAGGCCTGCAGTTGCGCCACGGCGGCGGCGCGGAAGGTGTCGCCGGCGGCGAGCATCAGGCCGTGGCCCTCGTCCTTGTAGCGGCGCGCCAGTTTGCCGATGGTGGTGGTCTTGCCGACGCCGTTGACGCCGACGGTGAGGATGACGAACGGCCTGGTGGCGGTGTCGATCACCAGCGGTTTGGCGACCGGTTCGAGCAGCGCGACCAGTTCGGCCCGCAATGCCGCGAGCAGCGCGCGGGCATCGGCGAATTCGCGCGCCTTCATGCGCTTGCGCAGGTGTTCGACCAGTCCGGTGGTGGCAGTGACGCCGACGTCGGCGGTGATCAGCGCGGTCTCGATTTCGTCGAGCAGGTCGTCGTCGAGCTTCGGGTTGCGCGAGAACAGGCCGCCGAGCCCGCGCGAGAAGCCGCTGCCGCGCAGGCGCTCGCGCCAGCCCGGTTTGCCGGGCGCGGCGGCGGGTTTGTCCTGCGCGTTGCTGGAAAGCGGTGGTGTCGCTGCAACCGGCGCGGGCGCCACCGTTTCCGCGGGCGTGGGATCGTCAAGGACAGCAGCGCCTGCGCCCGCGCCGGTGGCTTCGGGCTCGGTTGCGGGAGCCTCGTCGGCCCTGGCTTCGTTTTCAGCGCCGGTTCCGGCGTCGGCCGCGGCACGTTCGTCGTCGTTGCCATCGGCACCGGCAGCGCTCGGCGCCTTCGGGAACGCCGCCGCCAAGGCTTCGATGTCGAGGCTGCCCTTGCGGGTATCGCCGGACTCCCCGGCTGCCGCATCCTTGTCCTTCTTGCGGCGGAAAAAACTGACCATTTGTCGCCAATGCGGTGGGGGAATGCATTTGTCCGCGCGGGCGCGGAAAATGGCCGATCATGGTAGCACCGCACCCCGAAGCGACGGCATGAAACCAGGCACCGCGAAGGCAGCGCCACGCGGCCGCGAAGGCAGCGTGCGCATCATCGGCGGACGCTGGCGCGGCACCCGCCTGCCGGTGCCCGACCGCCCGGGCCTGCGGCCCACGTCCGACCGCGCGCGCGAAACCCTGTTCAACTGGCTGCAGCCGGTGCTGCCGGGTGCGCGGGTGCTGGACCTGTTCGCCGGCAGCGGCGCGCTTGGCCTGGAGGCGCTGTCGCGCGGCGCCCGCGAGGCGCTGCTGGTCGAACGCGACCCCGGGCTGGTCGAATCGCTCCGGGCCACGGTCGAGCGCCTCCACGCCGGCGACGAGGCCCGGCCGGTGCGCGCCGACGCTTCGACCCTGCTGCGCACACCGCTGCAGGGCAAATTCGACATCGTTTTCGTCGATCCGCCGTTCGACGACGACCTGTGGGCCACGGTGCTGGCCGCGCTGCCGCCGTGGCTTGCCGAAGACGCCTGGCTGTACCTCGAATCGCCGGCCGGCCGCGCCGTGGAACCGGGCCCGGGCTGGCGTCTGCACCGCGAAAGCCGCAGCCGTGACGCGCGGCACGCCCTGTACCGTCGATCCGGCGGGGGCGCTGCTACACTGGCGCGGCCTCCCGACGACAGCGCGACGAGCACTCCATGAGCGTGGCCCGCAACCGCATCGCCGTCTATCCCGGCACCTTCGATCCGATCACCAGCGGCCACGTCGACCTGGTCGATCGCGCCGCGCCCTTGTTCGAGCGCCTGGTCGTCGGCGTGGCCGAGAGCCCGGCCAAGCGCCCGGCGCTGCAGCTGCAGCTGCGCGTGGACCTGGCCCGCGACGCGCTGGCGCACCACGGCAACGTCGAAGTCCGCGGCTTCGATTCGCTGCTGGCGCATTTCGTCGAGGAAGTCGGTGGCGGAATCCTGCTGCGCGGGCTGCGCGCGGTGTCGGACTTCGAGTATGAATTCCAGCTGGCGAGCATGAACCGGCACCTGATTCCCGACGTCGAGACGCTGTTCCTGACGCCCGCCGAGCAGTACGGCTTCATTTCGTCGTCGCTGGTGCGCGAGATCTCGCGCCTCGGCGGCGATGTCTCGGCCTTCGTGCCTGCGGCCGTGGACAAGGCGCTGCAGGCCGAGTGGCGGCGGACCGACGCATGAGTACCCACTTCCAACCACCCGTCCAGGGGAGCACCATGAAAAACTTCTCCATGAACATCCCGACTCGCATCCTGCAGGCCCTGCTCGTCGCCTGCTTCGTGTTGCCGTTGGCAGCATGCAACAAGGAAGAGGCGACCCAGAAGGTCGAAGCGGCGCCTGTACCTGCGCCGACCAGCGACGACATCACCCAGTGGCGCGCGTACGTGTCCGACGTGGTGCGGCGCAACATGGGCGCCATCGCAAACCAGCCGTACGTCTACCTGCTGCCGGGCGAGAGCGACGGCGATTTCGCGGGCAACTACGAGCGCCTGGCCGAGAAGGCGCATCTCGACGTCGCCCGCGGCATCATCAGCGGCAACATGCTGGCCTATGCTTCGCCGGCTTCGGCCAAGATGGCCGATATCGTGATCGCCGCATTCAAGGACGTGCCGCCGGAGACCATGACCGGCGTGCGCGTGGTGTTCATCGGCGACGCCGCCGACAACGAGCGGGTCAAGGCCGCGGTGAGCCCGGCCGGCGTGACCTACGTGTTCGTCGAAGCCAAGTGACGCAATGACGCCCTCCCCTTCGACGGGGAGGGCCCGGGTGGGGGTGGTGGCGCGGGCAACCAGCGATGCCCGCAACATCACCACTCCCGTCCCGGCCTTCTCCCTGAAGGGGAAGGAGAAGGGCAAGGCCCGCTTTGCCCAGCCGCGACCGCCCTTGCCATGTCCCTGATAATCAACGAACTGTGCGTCAACTGCGATGTCTGCGAACCGGCCTGCCCCAACCAGGCGATCTCGCAGGGCGAAACGATCTACGTGATCGACCCGGCGCGCTGCACCGAATGCGTCGGCCATTTCGACGAACCGCAGTGCGTGGTGGTCTGCCCGGTCGAATGCATCGACCCGGACCCGGACCATCCGGAAGACCGTGAGACCCTGCTGGCCAAGCTGCGCCGGCTGCAGCAGGCCGAAGGACAGCCGCCGGCCGATGCCCTCGCAATGCCGGCCTCCGCGGACGCGCAGCCGCGGACCGCCTGGCACGACGATCCCAAGCCGGCGTGAGCCGCGCCACGGCAAACCCAGACCCACGCCCCAACGGAGCCCGCATGAAATCCATCGCCCATCTGTTGCTTGTTTCCCTGCTGGCGTTCGTGCCGGCAATGGCCGCGCCGCGCGACACTGCCGCGCCGGCCGCGCTTCCACCCGGCGTCGCGATCGCCTCGGGCCACGAGCTGGCCACCGATGCCGGCCTGGAGATCCTGCGCCAGGGCGGCAACGCCTTCGACGCGGCGGTGGCGGTGTCGTCGACGCTGTCGGTGGTCGAGCCGATCAGCTCCGGCCTGGGCGGCGGCGGCTTCTTCCTGCTGCACGACGCGAAAACCGGCAAGGACGTGTTCGTGGACGCGCGCGAGACCGCGCCCGCGGCGGCGACGCAGGAGGCCTACCTGCTCGAGAACGGCGACTTCAACCGCGACCGCGCCACCACGGGCCCGTGGTCGGCCGGTATCCCGGGCCTGCCGGCGGCGCTGGTGCACGTGTCGGAGAAGTACGGGAACCTGCCGCTGGAAAAATCCCTGGCGCCGGCGATCCGGATCGCGAAGGAAGGCTTCCCGGTCTACGGGCGGATGGTTCGCGGCTTCGCCGCCAAGCGCGAGGTGATGGAGCGCTATCCCGGTACGCGCGCCGTGTACCTGCCCGGCGGCAAGCCGTTCGCCGAGGGCGACATCTTCCGCCAGCCCGATCTTGCCCACACCCTGGAGCTGCTGGCGGAAAAGGGCTTCGACGGCTTCTACCGCGGCGAGACCGCGCAGAAGCTGATCAAGGGCGTGAATGACGAAGGCGGAAAGTGGACCGCCGACGAACTGGCCGCCTACCAGGTCCGCGAGCGCGCGCCGATCGTGTTCGAGTACGACGGCTGGAAGATCACCACCGCGCCGCCGCCGTCCTCGGGCGGCATCGCACTGGCCGAGATGCTGCAGATCCTGGAGCCCTGGGACCTGGCAAAGCTCGACGCCACCCACCGCACCCACCTGGTGGTCGAGGCGATGCGCCGCGCCTACCGCGACCGCACCTTCTACCTCGGCGATCCGGACTTCGTCGAGATCCCGCAGCGCACACTGACCAGCGCCGACTACGCCGCCGGCCTGCGCGCGACGATCAACCCGGACAAGGCGACGCCCAGCGACATGCTTTCGGGCAAGCAGACGCCGATGGAGGACGAGGAGACCACGCACTTCTCGATCATCGACGCGCAGGGCAACCGCGTCGGCGCCACGCAGACGGTCAACCTGCTGTACGGCTCGGGGCTGATCCCGCCCGGCACCGGCGTGCTGCTCAACGACGAGATGGACGATTTCGCGCTCAAGCCCGGCACGCCGAACGCCTTCGGCGTGATGGGCTACGACGCCAACGCCCCCGAGCCGGGCAAGCGCATGCTCAGCTCGATGACGCCGACCTTCATGGAGTCGGATGACAAGATCACCGTGCTCGGAACGCCGGGCGGCACCCGCATCATCACCATGGTGCTGCTGGGCATCCTCGGCTACGACGACGGGCTCGACGCGCAGCAGGTCGCTGCGCTGCCGCGCTACCACCACCAGTGGATGCCGGACGTGATCGACGCCGAGACCGGCGCGTTCACGCCGGAGGTGGTCAAGGGCCTGCGCGCGATGGGACACACGGTGGAAGTGCCCGGCGAGGAAGAGGGCAACAGCCGCCGTTCCAGCCACGTGTGGGGCAACCTGCAGACAGTGGCGTGGGACCTGACCACCAATACCCTGTCCGGCGGCACCGACCCGCGCAACCCGGTCGGCGCGGCGAAGGTGGAACTGTCGAAACCCTGACCACGCGAAGCCCGCTTGAAGCCCCTCTCCCTCCGGGAGAGGGTTTGGGGTGAGGGTACGGTAAAACCACGATGGCACCGCCCCGACAGCATCCACGCCTTCGCCCGCTTCCCCGCGACAGCTTCCATCCTCCCCCGATGCGCGCCTTCCACCTGCACGCCCTGACATCCGTCCAACCTCCGCCGCGCTACCATGCCGGCATGCGATCACGGATGCGGCAGCGATGAAACTCTGGTCCATCGACGGCAACAGCCAGAAGCTCGACGGCGGCGCGATGTTCGGCAACGCGCCGCGCGCGATGTGGGCCAAGTGGCTGGCGCCCGACGAGCACAACCGTATCCCGCTGGCCTGCCGCGCGCTGCTGGCCAGCCCGCTGGCGGGCAAGACCGTGCTGTTCGAGACCGGCATCGGCGCGTTCTTTGAGCCGAAGCTGCGCGAACGCTACGGCGTGCAGGAGGATCGCCACGTCCTGCTCGACTCGCTGCGTGCGGCCGGCTTCGGGCACGAGGACATCGACGTGGTGGTGCTCTCGCACCTGCACTTCGACCACGCCGGCGGCCTGCTGGCGCCATGGGCGGAAGGCCGCGCGCCGGAGCTGCTGTTCCCGAACGCGACCTTCCTCGTCGGCGCCGAACAGTGGCAGCGCGCGCGGCGTCCGCATCCGCGCGACCGCGCCAGCTACATCCCCGAGCTGCCGCAGTTGCTGGAAGACAGCGGCCGGCTGGAGATCGTCGAGGGCGACCGCTCGCGAACACTTGGTGACGCCGTGCGCTTCGAGTACAGCGACGGACACACGCCGGGCCTGATGCTGGCCGAGATCGTCGGCCCCGAACGCGTCGACGGCCAGGCGCACGGCGGCGTGGTGTTCTGCGCCGACCTGGTGCCCGGCAAGCCCTGGGTGCACGTGCCGATCACCATGGGCTACGACCGCAACGCCGAGTTGCTGATCGACGAGAAGCGCGCCTTCCTCGAGGACAAGCTGGCGCGCAACGTGCACCTGTTCTTCACCCACGACCCGGAGGTCGCGCTTGTGCAGCTGGTGCGCGACGAACGCGGCCGCTTCGGCACCACCCACGAAACCGCCGGCCTGCAGGCCAGGGTACTGGGCTGATGCAGTTGCGTTTCGGCCATGCGCGGGCGCCGGTGGATCGTGCCCGGCCAATGCACGCGCATGCATGGCCGCGGTGGGCCGTGCTTGCTGCCTTCGCGCTGGTGCTGTCGCAGTTGTTCCCCGTGCTGTCCTCGGCAGCGCAGCCCAGGGACGGCGACGGGCTGCCGGGTGAGGCGCAGGTGGGCGAGGTACTGCGCGACCCGGACTTCGGCGTCACCACGCGCCAGGCGGGCCTGCAGCGCCACGTCGAGATGTACCAGTGGACGCGGGACGGCAGCGGCTACGCGCTGGAATGGCGCGGCGCGCGCGTGGATTCCTCGGGCTTTGCGCCGGGCCATGAGAACCCGCGACAGATTCCGCTGCGCGAACGTGAGTGGCGCGCCCCGGTCAGCCTCGACGGCCGGCCGGTGCCCGGCGACGTGCTTGCCGCGCTGGGCAAGTGGCAGCAGTTCCGCCCCAACTTCTCCGCGCTGCCGGGCAACATGTCGGCGACGTTCCAGCCAGAGGGCGACGGACTGGGCAGCGCGGAGAACCCGCTGGCGCCGCAGGTCGGCGACCTGCGCATCACCTGGCGCTCGTTGGTGCTGCCGCCGCTGGCGGAGCGGCTGGTGCTGCGCGACGGCGAGTGGACGCTGCGCGAAACGACCGCCGCGCCGGCCATCGCGGGACCGGACGCGCGAGCCGGCGTGCAGCCGCAGCGGCAGTCGCCGCGCTGGCCGGCATGGCTCCTCTTCGCCGCCGCAGCCGCAGCGGTGATTGTGCTGGGGTTGGTAATCGCCCGCCGACGCAAGCCGTAGGTCGGGGCTACGCCCCCGACGCTCCGCGAATTCCGCCACCCGGGGCGTCGGGGGCGTAGCCCCGACCTACGGCCTTACACCCGCGTGCCGAAGATCTTGTCGCCCGCGTCGCCCAGGCCGGGCAGGATGTAGCCCTTTTCATTGAGGCGCTCGTCGATCGAGGCGGTGTAGACCTCGACATCCGGATGCGCGGCTTCCAGTGCCTTCAGCCCTTCCGGCGCGGCGACCAGGAACAGGCCCTTGATCCGCGTCGCGCCCGCGGCCTTGAGCATGTCGACCGTGGCCACCAGCGTGCCGCCAGTGGCGAGCATCGGGTCGAGGACCAGCGCGGTGCGGTCGGCCATGTCGCCGACCAGGTTCTCGTAGTAGGGCATCGCCGCCAGCGAGGCTTCGTCGCGCTTGATGCCGACCACGCTGACCTTGGCCGCTGGAATCAGCTCCAGCACGCCCGGCAGCATGCCGATGCCGGCGCGCAGGATCGGTACCAGGGTGATCTTGCGGCCCTTGATCCGGCGAACGCGCACGGTGCCGGCCCAGCCTTCGACGTCGGCGTCCTCGGTTTCGAGGTCCGAGGTGGCTTCGTAGGTCAGCAGCGTGGCGACCTCGGCGGCCAGTTCGCGGAAGGTCTTGGTGCTGTTGTCGGCGCGGCGCATCAGCCCGAGCTTGTGCTGCACCAGCGGGTGGCGGACTTCGACGATTTTCATGCGGCGAAGTCTAGCGTAGGTCGGGGCTATGCCCGCGATGGCTTTGGGTTTCGCGGGCTTCTTCATCTGCAACCGCAGTGCCGATGCCTACGCCAGGGTGAGCCGTGTCTTGGCGGCCGGGGGCCGTAATAAGCGCGCCATGGATGGCGCGCGCCCTCGTCAGGACAGAGCCTGCCCCCGCGAAGGCGGGGGATGTCCTGCCGAGGGAAAAGCGGCCCCCGGCCGACAGGACACGGCGACCCACCGGAGCCTGCATGAGCGACCGGCCGTGCCTCCCCCCAGGTGGTGAAGAACCAAAAAAGGAGAGCCGGCTTGCGCCGGCTCCCCGTTCCCGATGCCGCACGAAGCGCTGCGCTCAGAACGCCCAGCGCATGACCAGCTGGTAACTCGGGCCGGCTTCCTCGGTCTCCAGCTCGAACTCGTCGTAGTCGCGCGCGAGCTGGTCGTCGATGGTGTCGAACTTGTGGAAGACCTCGTCCTTCGACGCATCCAGCAGGTTGGCGGCCGTCAGGCGCAGCGACAGGTTGTTGCCGAAGCGCTTCTCGACGAAGGCCTCCAGGTCGTCGCCGTAGCTGATGGTGACTTCCTCGCCGACGATGCGTTCGTACGCATCGCCCTGTTTGCGATAGGAGACGCCGAAGCTGGCGTCCAGCGTCGGCAGGTCCTGGATGAAGCCGACGTTGAACGCGGACCTGGCTTGGCCGTTGAAGCGACGACTGCCCATGAAGTCATCGACGTCGGACTTCACGTAGGCGTAGTTCATGAACACGCCGGTGTTGTCCATGCCGAACGCGCTGAGCGGAGTCGAGATGTCGACTTCGACGCCGTACACCTTGCCGTCGCCGACGTTGGCCGAGGTGAACACCCAGCTGTCGGCCGGCTCGGCGGCCATGGCTTCCTCGATGGTGGCGTACTCGCCGTCTTCGACCAGGTCCTCCCAGGTGCCGATCATCTCGTCGCTGGGCTCGCCGGTGTTGACCAGTTCGATCAGGTCCTTGATGTCGCGGTAGAAGAAGTTGATGCCGACCACGCCGCGCTTGCCGAGGCGGCGCTCGTAGCCCAGGTCGAGGCCGTTGGCGGTTTCCGGATCGAGGTGGGGATTGCCGATGTAGTCGTTGTCGCCGTACTCGCCATCGAGCAGGGCCGGGATCAGTTCGTTGAAGTTCGGGCGCTTGACGCTCTTGGCCAGCGACAGGCTGATGCGGTCGGCGTCGGTCAGGTCCCACTTCAGGTGCAGCGACGGCAGCAGCTCGTTGTAGTCCTTGGACACCCGGATCGCGTCGCCGTCCTGGCTGGATTCGATGTCCGAGTCGGTGGTCTCGTAGCGCAGGCCCGCTTCCCATGCCATCACGCCGAGGTCGCCGGAGAACATCAGGTAGGGATCGATGCGCGTCTCTTCGATCAGGCTGCCGACCGCGGTGTCGAGTTCGTACACCACCGCGTCGCCTTCGTTCTCGGCCGCGAACTCGTAGTAGGTGTGGTCGATCTCGCGCTTCTTGGTTCGGTAGTCGATGCCGAACTCCATCTGCGCGGCACCGAGCGAACGCTTGTGCGCGACCTTGAAGCTGGTCTCGGCGTCGCTGGCGTCGATGTCCAGGCGTTCGGCCTCGGACTCGTCCCACTCGCCGTCGACGCGGGCGTGCGCCTCCTCGGACTCCATGCTCTTGTCCTCGAACCTGGCGTAGTCGAGGTCGAGTTCGGTGGTGCCGCCGGCCATGTCGAACCTGTACTCGGCGCCGACGCCCCAGTTCTGCTGGTCGACGGTCGAGAAGCCCGGGACGTCGGCGGTGATCGTTTCGCCGTCGTCGTACTCCTCCTCGAAGGACACTTCGGTCACCTCGCGGTCGGTCTTGACGTAGAAACCGTCGACGCTGAAGCGCCCGGTCTCGCCGACGTCGACGGTGTAGGACACGTTGCCCGAGTAGTCGCGGCCGTCCTTGACCTCTTCCTGGTCTTCCCAGCTGACCAGCTCCTGCATCGACGGATCCGAGTAGCGGTCCGAGCGCTTGAGCTTGCCGCGGTAGCGGTCCTGCACGTTGATGCCGCCGAGGATGCGGCCGCCCAGGGCTTCGCCGCTGGCCACGGCGCCGAGGGTCGGGTTCACCTCGCCGTCGTCCCAGCGGTTCACGCCGACGCGCAGGTAGCCGCCGTCGAACTCGTAGGCGTCGCGCAGGATGATGTTGATCGCACCGGCCACGGCATCGCCCGAGCGGTTGGCGCTGTTGTTGCGCAGGATCTCGATGCGGTCGACCATCTCCGCCGGGATGCGGTCGACCCAGAACGAGCGGTCGTCGCCGGCGCCCGGCACCTTCTTGCCGTTGATCAGCACCTGGGTGTAGCCGCCGCCCAGGCCGCGCAGCTGCACGCCGTCGTATTCCATGATGTCCGAGCCGACGAACGCGACGCCGGGCAGGCGCTTGACCATGTCGCCGACGGTGTTGGGCTCGAAGCGCTGGAAGTATTCCAGGTCGTAGCTGAGTACCGGCGCGATGTCGGGCGTGCGGTTGCGGTAGGCGATTTCGGCCTGCACGACGACGGTGTCGAGCTGCTTGGGTTCGGGGGCGGCGTCGACCGCGGCGGCGGGCGTTGCCGGCGTGGCCGGTTCGGCGGGAGCGGCGAACGCGACGGGTGCCACCAGTGCGAGCAGCAATGCCTGCGACAGCGCGGTGGTCTTGAAGACGGTGTTCATGCGGGACGGATCCGGTGAAGGCAATCCGCGTATTGGATGGCACGCGCATGGCAGGAATATGACCGTTCCGATGCGCCGGGCCCTTGGTCCGTGTTCCTGTCGCCCTTCTTGTCGCCGAGTGCAATCCAACCGTCACAAAGCGCGCCGATCATGTTGCACCTGCGTGACAAGACCACTACACGACCGGGGCCGACCGTGATGCCGAAGTACCTGATTCCTGCCGCCGCGCTGCTACTTGCCGCATGCGCCGGCGTGCCTGTCGCCGACGATGCGGAAGACCGCGCGGACCGCGCGCGCGAGGCGGCGCGTCCCGACACGGGTTCGGACGCGACCGTCGTCACCGAAGCGTGGCTGTCGGCGATGACGCCTGAAGACAACATCGATTCACCGGCCGCGTGGGTCTCGCCCGAAGGCCGGGTGCTGGTGATCGCCACCGCCAAGGCCACGGACCGCCTCGTGGTCTACGACGGTGCTACCGGTGAAACGCTGCGCCACGTCGGTCGCAGCGGCGCGGGCGAAGGCGAGTTCGACCGGCCCAATGGCGTCGCCGTGGTCGACGATCTGCTGTTCGTGGTCGAACGCGACAACCGCCGCGTGCAGGTGCTGCGCCTGCCCGGGTTCTCGCACGTGGCGTCGTTCGGCAACGACGAGTTCGAGAAGCCCTACGGCATCTGGGTCAACCGCGGCGCCGCCAGCTATGAGGTCTATGTCACCGACGCCTACATGGCCGGCGAGGACGCGCAGGGCGAGGACATCCTGCCGCCGCTGGCCGAGCTCGACCGGCGCGTGCATCGCTTCGCGGTTTCGACTTCGGGCGATGGTTTGTCCGTGCGCAGCCTCGGCGCCTTCGGTGACACCTCGCCCAAGGGCGCGCTGCGAGTGGTCGAGTCGCTCTGGGGCGACGCGGCCAACGATCGCCTGCTGGTGGCCGAGGAAGACGAGACCTACGCCAACGAGTTCAAGGTCTACGACCTCCAGGGACGTTTCAGCGGCCGGACATTCGGCGGAGATTTCCTGAAGGCCCAGGCCGAGGGGATCATGCTCAAGACCTGTGCCGACGGTAGCGGCTGGTGGCTGACCACCGAGCAAGGCAAGGGCCGCACCGTGTTCCACCTGTTCGACCGCGCCACGCTGGCGCACGTCGGCGCGGTGGCCGGGAAGTCGGTCGCCAACACCGACGGCATCTGGTTGCACGACGTGCCTTCGGCCCGTTTCCCCGAGGGCGCGCTGTACGCGGTGCATGACGACCAGGGCGTGGTGGCGCTGGACTGGCGCGACATCGCCGGCGCGCTGGACCTGCACGCGTGCCCGCGGAAGTGAAGGCGATGACGTCACGCCCGATGGTATTGGCCGCCGGCGCGCTGTTTGCGCTGCTCGCCACGGTGCCCGCGCTCGCGCTCGATGCGCAGCGCGAGCCGGAGCCGAACACGCTGGTGCCCGCCGGGGATGCACGCTACAGGCCGGGCGCCTTCCCGGACCGCATCGTCGCCACGCCCGCGCAGGATGCGGCGACCGGGTTCTCGGTGGCATGGCGTACGAACGCCTCGGTCAAGACTCCGGTGCTGGAGATCGTGGTCGCTGGCGACTCGCCCGACATGGGCGAACCGCGGCGCCTGCAGGCCACCACGCAGGCGTTGCGTACGGAGAACGGGGTCGCGCACCAGCATCGCGTCGATGTCGACGGCCTGTCGCCCGACACGCTGTATGCGTGGCGCGTGCAGGGCGCCGGCATCTGGTGGAGCCCGTGGCGCCAGCTGCGCACCGCCGCCGGGCCCGACACGCCGTTGACCCTGCTGTACTTCGGTGACACCCAGAACAAGAACGCCAGCCTGACCACGCGCGTCGCGCGCGAGGCGCTGCGCCACGCGCCGGACGCGCGCCTGGCGCTGTACGCCGGCGACCTGGTCAGCGGCGGCGACGGCGAGGACGACAACGAGTGGGGCGAGTGGTTCGACGCCGCGCAGCCGATGGTGTCCGGCATGCTGGTCGCGCCGGCGCCTGGCAACCACGAGTACTTCGAGGAGTACGAGGACACGCCGCGCGAGCGACGCGTGCTCGGCGCGCACTGGCCGGTGAGCTTCGCGCTGCCGCGCAACGGCGCGTCGGGCGCGGAGCAGACCAGCTACTGGTTCGACTTCCAGGGCGTGCGCGTGGTGGTGCTCGACGGCACCTCCGCGCTCGACCTCGGCACCGCCCGGGCACAGGCGCGGTGGCTGGACGGCCTGCTCGCCGCCAACCCGCGCGACTGGTCGGTCGTGCTGATCCACCAGCCGATGTTCTCGCCGCGCCAGGACCGCGACAACGAACTGCTGCGCGAACACGTGCTGCCGGTGCTCGAACGCCACCGCGTCGACCTGGTGCTGCAGGGCCACGACCACGTCTACGGCCGTCGAGCCGGGCTGGTCGAGGGGCAGGGCACGCCGCAGTACGTGGTCTCGGTGACGGGTGCCAAGCAGTACCGGCTGTCGGACGAAGCGCGCCGGACGATGGACCCGGTGGCCGAGGACACGCAGCTGTTCCAGGTGGTGCGCATCGATGGCGACACGCTGCGCTACGAGGCGCGCACCGCGACCGGCCAGCTGTACGACGCGTTCGAGCTGCAGTCCGGCGGCGACGCCGACCGGCGCATCGTCGAGCACGTCGACGGCCGCATCGACCAGCGCGACTGCCGCCGCGCGGCCACGCTCAAGGGCCGCACCGACCGTTGCTGGGAATGACGCGCGCGGCCGTCGCCGCGACACTCGCGGTCGCGATGGTCGTCGCCGTGGTGCCGTCGCCGGCCGTGGCCGACGACGCGATGCGCAACCCGCTGGCCGTCGCGCAGCCGGAGGCCGGGGGCGAGGCGCTGCTGCTGGTGGAGATCCCAGCCGGCGGCACGATCAAGTACGAAACCCGCGGCGACGGAGTGCTGTTCGTCGACCGCTTCCTGTCGATGCCGGTCGCGTATCCGGCCAACTACGGCTCGCTGCCGGGCACGCTTGCCGGTGACGGTGATCCGCTCGACGCGCTGGTGCTGACCCGCGTGCCGGTGCGGCCGGGCGCGCTGCTGCGCTTCCGCCCGATCGGCGTGCTGCGCATGCGCGACGGCGGCGAGACGGACGAGAAGATCATCGGCGTGCCGGTCGATGCGGTCGACCCGACGTATGCCGCGATCCGCGACATCGGCGACCTGCCGGCGATCGAACGCGCGCGGATCGAAGCTTTCTTCCGCGTCTACAAGGACCTGCCGGGTGGCGGCGGAGCGGTCGAACTCGATGGCTTCGGCGATGCAGGGCAGGCGCGCGGACTGTTGCGCGAAGCCGTGCGCCGGTTCGCCGCGCCGCGGGACTGAGCCCCGCGGCGGGCGGTGCGGTCAGGCCGCGTCGGCCTGCCTGGCCCGCGGGCCTTCGAGCAGCGCGCGCCTGACCATCGCGACGATCAGTTCGATCTCGTCGGCGTCGGCCTCGAAGCGCGGGGTGAAGCGCAGCGAGTTCTCGCCGCCGTGGATCACGCCCAGGCCCTGCTCGCGCAGCCATTCCTCGCTGGAACCGGCGCCGTAGCCCTTGAAGCTCGGGTCCAGTTCGCAGGAGAACAGCAGGCCGGTGCCCTGGACCTTGGTGATCAGGCCGCCGAGTTCGTCCTTGAGCTTCTCCAGCGAGGCCAGCGCCTGCTCGCCGCGCTGGCGGATGTTCTTGCGCAGCTCCGGGGTGAGCATGCCCAGCACCACGCTGGCCACGTCGAGCGCACGCGGGTTGCCGGTCATGGTGTTGCCGTAGGTGCCGCGCTGGTAGATGCCGGCGGCGCGCTCGTTGAGCGCCAGCACCGACAGCGGGTACTGGCCGGCATTGAGCGCCTTGGAATAGGTTTCCATGTCCGGCGCTTCCTGGCCCTCGAAGCCGGGGTAGTCGACGACCGACAGCGTTCCGGTCGCGCGCAGGCCGGCCTGGATCGAGTCGACCAGCAGCAGCGAGCCGTGGGCCTTGGTCAGTTCGCGCGCGGTGGCGTAGAAATCCACCGGCACGCTGCGGCCCGGGTCGCCTTCGCCCATCACCGGCTCCAGGAACATCGCCTCGATGAACCAGCCGTTGCTCTCGGCATCGGCGAAGACCTGCTTCAGCGCGTCGATGTCGTAGGGCTCGATCGCGATCACGCTGTCCTCGCCGCGGTAGCTGGCGAGGAACTTCATGTAGGTCTTGCGGGTGGAATCCGAATACAGCGCCGGACGGTCGGTGCGGCCATGGAAGCCGCCCTTGACCACCAGCCGCTTGACCTTGCGGCCGGCGTGCCTGGCGCCGTCATCGGTCATGGCCTTGGTGTTGGTATCGGCGATGCGCGCGGCCAACGAGACCGACTCGGAACCGGAGTTGAGGCACATGAAGGAGTCGTACGGGCAGCCGCCGACGCTGTGCCCGATTTCCTTGCGCAGCGCGCGCTCGGCGCGCAGCTGCGACAGGCTCGGGGTCATGATGTTGGCCATCGCCTGCGGCTTGGCCATCGCGTCGATGATCGCCTGTGGCGCGTGGCCGAAGCCGAGCATGCCGTAGCCGCCGGTGTCGTACAGCACGGCGCCGTTGAGGGTGACGATCCACGGCCCGCGCGCGGCCAGCGCGACGTAGGGGTTCACGCCGTCCTGCGGGTAGAAGTTGACGAAGCCGGCCTGCACGGCCTGTACCTGTGCGTCCTCGTCAAGGTCGAGCAGGTCGGCGAAGTCGGCCTTGATGCCGGCGTACTCGGTGACCGCTGCATCGACCGCGGCGGCCAGTTCGGGATGGGAGGCGGCGAACTTCGCCAGCGTCGCGTCGTCCAGGCCGGTGGTGCGGCGCTTGCCCTTGTGGGCGCGGAGCGGGGCGAGTTTCTCGGCGAGGGGGGTGGTCTGCGACATCGTGCGGGTCCTCCGTTTCGGGTTGGGCCGGTGCCGTGGAAGCGGTGGCCAGCCCTCTATTATCGTTATCTTTTCGTCGATTAACAGGTGCGATTTGCGCAGAATTCATATAGATTTCGGCGAATCGACGAACAGGAACGCCCGAATGAAGCTGACCAGCGCGGACGAGGCCTTGCTGTCGCTGCTGCGCGAGAACGCACGCGCACCCACAGCCGAGATCGCGCGTCGGCTGCAGCTGTCGCGGACCACGGTGCAGAGCCGGATCGAGCGGCTGGAACGGCTCGGGGTCATCGCCGGCTACACGGTCCGGGTGGGCGACGATTTCGAGCGCGACCGCGTGAGCGCGCTGATCATGATCACCGTTTACCCGAAGCAGATGCCGGCCGTGGTCGAGGCGCTGCGGCAGATGCCCGAGGTGCGCAGCCTGCAGTCGGTCAGCGGCATCTGGGACCTGGCCGCGGTGGGCATGGTGCCGACGATCGGCGACATGGATGCGCTGACCGACCGGATCGGGGCGCTGGACGGCGTGGAGCGGACGACCTCCTCGCTGGTGCTGTCGACCAAGTTCGAGCGGTAGGGCGGTCTTGCCCATCACGACGACCTTCCCTCCTTGCCGGACTGCGCCGTAGGTCGGGGCTACGCCCCCGACGCGCTCTTCACGTTACCGCCGAGGGTTCCGTCGTAGGGCGGGTCTTGACCCGCCTTATGTTCCGGTTCCGCTGAAATCAAGAAAGATCAAAAGCTTTCGCGCCGTGACGGCGCGAGCCAC
>NZ_JBHRYA010000009.1:109638-308969 GCF_042648865.1 Luteimonas soli
GCATCCTGCCCCTGCGAAAAACGCCGCACATCCATGTGCGGCGCCCTTTGGGTCTTGTCCGCCGGCTCCGCCGCTGCGGAGGGGCCCCGAAGGTCAAGATCAACAGCAAAGGCAAAGGCAAAGGCAAAAGCAAAGGCACCGATCGTCGTGGCCCCTGTAGGAGAGGCGGAAGCCGCGAGCTTTTGCCTCACGGCCAGAACACGTTTACGCACGCCAGAAACAAAGCCCGCGCCTCCCGACGCGGGCTTCGTCCATCTGCAACAGCGACGACTTCAATCGAGGCTGTACGCAATCGGCACCAGTCCGATCGCCTGCACCGGCTGCCCGTTCCTCATCGCCGGCCGGAACGTCCAGTGCTGCAGCACGTACCTGCGCGCGGCGTTGTCGAGTATGCGGTGGCCGCTGCTGCGCTCGACGTCGACCTGCAGCGGGCGGCCGTCGACGTCGACCAGCACCTGCAGCATCACCGTGCCCTGCAGGCCGGCGCGCAGCGCGTCGCGCGGGTACGGTGGCGACGGTGCGTCCGCGTACTCCAGGCGCACGCCGGCGATCGGCCCGGCCGGCGGTGCGATGTCGCCCGTTCCGGCATCGGTCGCCGGCACCACGGTTTCTTCGGCCTGCAGCGTGCCCTGGTCGACGACGACCTGCTCGATCACCGGCTGCACGACGTCCGGTCGCACGGGTGCCGGCGTGGTCGGTGCAACGGGCGTGACGGGCCTGGTGACGGGCACTGGAACCGGCGGCGTCGGCGGAATGATCCTGTCGATGATCGGCACCACCACCATTCCACGGTCGGACGGCGCGGCGAGATCCGGCAGGCCCGCCGGGATCAACAGCAGCAGCAAGGCAGCGACGTTGAGCGCGATCGCCCCGGCCCCGGCGGCGATGCGGGCGACGTCAAGCCGCGGGGACGAAGCAGCGGAGAACGAATGAGCGTGTTGCAGGACCATGACCCACCTCCATAGTTTGCGTGACACGATCGATAACGCGTGGGCGGCGGGAGCGGGGTTGGGTTGTCGGGAAGTCGTGCCGCACCGGCCGCGACTTCAACTTGCGCACGATGCGCGTGCAGGGGAGGTGATGCCGTGGCGACGCTTCGTCGATTCGCCGTCACCGGTTTTTCGGGGATCGAAGATCAGGGGCCGTCGCACGCGCAAGCCCGACCTGCGCGGTTGGCCGTAGGCCGGGGTTACGCCCCCGGCGTGCTTTTCGCACCGCAACCGGAGTCGCGACCAAGAAACGGGAAAGGACGGGCCAGTGCCCGCCTTTCCACATGCTTGCGGTCGAACATCCGGCTCAGCGGCCCAGTTCGAACACCACGTCCAGGTTCGCCGTCAGCGTGGTCTCGCCGGGCGACACCGGCGAGGATTCGGCGCCGGCGCGGTCGAAGCTGGCCTTGGCCATCATCATCGGGCGCGGGGGCTGGAATCCGCCGCCTTCGCTGATGCTGACGATGCGGCGCACCTGCATGCCCAGCGACTTGGCGTACATCTGCGCGCGCTGCTGCGCTTTCTCGAGTGCACCGCGGCGGGCTTCGTCGTAGACCGCCTCGGGGTGGTCGATCTCGAAGCTGGGACCGTTGACCTGGTTGGCGCCGCTGGCGACCAGTGCGTCGAGGACCTCGCCGAGCTTGTCGATCTCGCGCACCTTGATGCTGACCGTGTTGCTGGCCTGGTAGCCGGTGATCGTCGGTGGCTGGTTGTCGCCGTACTTGTACTGCGGGCTGACGCTGATGCCGCTGGTCTGGATGTCCTTCTCGGCGATGCCGGCGGCCTTGATGGCGGCCATCACTTTGTTCATCTGCGTCGCATTGGCGGCCAGCGCGGCATTGGCGTCGGCTGCCTGGGTCACCACGCCGGTCGACAGCGAGGCCACGTCCGGCACGCGGCTGGCTTCGGCCTGGGCCGAGACCGAAAGCAGGGTGCCCTCGCTGGCGGAAACGGCGGGGGGCGGGGTCTGGGCGTTGGCGGTCATGGTCATGCAGCTCAGGGCAAGGGCGCTGGCGAGCGCGAGTGGGCGGAAGGGATTCTGGATCATGGGGGTCTCCATCGTGGGATGCGGGTCAGGGTCGGTACCATCCAGTGAACGGGTCGTGAGCCTGAATGGGGTTGGCGCGCGCTGGACCGGGGCTGGTCGCGGCCTGCAGGGTATCCTTCCACGATGTTGCATCTCGCCTCGAAATCCCCCCGCCGCCGCGAACTCCTGGGCCGTCTCGGCCTCGAATTCGGCGTGCTCGACCTCGACGTGCCGGAGCGACGCGCGCCCGGCGAAGCGCCGGCCGAGTACGTGCGTCGCGTGGCCCGGGAGAAGGCCGGCGCGGGCCTGCTGAAGGTGGCCGGCGTGCCGGGGGTGGCGGTGCTGGGCGCCGATACCGAGGTCATCCTCGGGGACGAGGTGTTCGGCAAGCCACGCGACGCGGAAGATGCGGCCGGCATGCTGCGCAGGCTGTCCGGTCGCACGCACGAGGTGGTTTCGGCAGTGTCGGTCGTGTCCGCGGAGCGCGAGGCACAGGCGGTGTCGGTGTCGCAGGTGACATTCGGCGAGTTGTCCGAAGCGCAGATCGCCGCCTACGTGGCGACCGGCGAGCCGATGGGCAAGGCCGGCGCATACGCCATCCAGGGAGGCGGCGAGATGTTTGTCCGCAAGCTTTCCGGGAGCTATTCGGGGGTCATGGGGTTGCCGCTGTACGAGACCGTGGCGCTGCTGCGCCAGTTCGGGATCGCCCTGCCGGGCCTGGAACAGCCGGCCGTCGGGACCCCGGAGGCCGCGCGATGAGCGAGGAAATCCTGGTCAACGTCACCCCGCGCGAAACCCGCGTGGCGGTGGTCGAGAACGGCATGCTGCAGGAGTTGCACATCGAGCGCGGCTGGTCGCGCGGCGTGGTCGGCAACATCTACAAGGGTCGTGTGCAGCGGGTGATGCCGGGCATGCAGGCGGCGTTCGTCGAGATCGGCCTGGAGCGCGCGGCGTTCCTGCACGCCAGCGACGTGATGCGCTCGCTGCCGACGCCCGAGATCGCCGGCGACGAGGAAGCGCCGCCGTCGCAGCCGCAGCTGGTGCCACCGATCGGCGAACTGCTGCGCGACGGCCAGGACATCGTGGTGCAGGTGGTCAAGGATCCGATCGGCAGCAAGGGTGCGCGCCTGACCACGCAGATCAGTATCCCCTCGCGCTACCTGGTCCTACTGCCGCAGTCGCGCACGATCGGCGTGTCCGCGCGGATCGAGGACGAAGCCGAGCGCACCCGCCTGAAGTCGCTGGTCGGCGAACTGGCCGCCGGTGGCCGCCAGCATGGTTACATCGTGCGCACCAACGCCGAGGGCCAGCCGTCGGAGGCGCTGGCCGAGGACATCGCCTACCTGGGACGCGCCTGGGCGCTGATCGAGCAGCAGGTGCGCGAAGCGAAGGTCGGCAGCCGCATCTATGAAGACCTCACGCTGCCGATGCGCGCGGTGCGCGACCTGATGCGGCGCGACGTGGAAAAGGTGAAGGTGGACTCGCGCGAGACCTGCGATCGCCTGCGCACCTTCGCCGCCCAGTACATGCCGGGGCTGGCGGAAAAGATCGAGCACTACTCGGGCGCGCGCCCGGTGTTCGACCTGTACGGCGTCGAGGACGAGATCCAGCGCGCGCTGGAGAAGGAAGTCCCGCTCAAGTCCGGCGGCTACCTGGTCATCGACCAGACCGAGGCGATGACCACGGTCGACGTCAACACCGGCTCGTTCCTCGGCCAGCGCAACCTCGAGGAAACCGTCTACCGCACCAACCTGGAAGCCGCGCAGGCGGTCGCGCGCCAGCTGCGCCTGCGCAACCTGGGCGGCATCATCATCATCGACTTCATCGATATGACCGATGCCGAGCACCGCCGCCAGGTGCTGCGCACGCTGGAGAAGTCGCTGGTCCGCGACCACGCCAAGACCACCGTGTACGACTTCTCGCCGCTGGGCCTGGTGGAGATGACGCGCAAGCGCACGGTCGAAAGCCTGCAGCGCCAGCTCAGCGAGCTGTGCCACGAGTGCGGCGGCCGCGGCATGCTCAAGACCGCCGAGACGGTGACCTACGAGATCTTCCGCGAGATCGTCCGCGCCGTGCGCCAGTTCGAGGCCGAGCGGCTGCTGGTGATCGCCTCGCCGAAGGTGGTCGGCCGCATCACCGACGAGGAGTCGGCGGCGGTGGCGGAGCTGGAGGAGTTCCTCGGCAAGTCGATCCGTTTCCAGGCCGACGAGCAGTACCTGCAGGAGCAGTTCGATGTCGTGCTGCTTTGAAGCCGGGGCTGGGAGCTGGGGGCTGGGGGCTGGGGGAAGTCAGGAGCAAAAAGCTGGCGGCGCTCCGCAACCGCGACGACAGCGAGAGAACCGATACGAGCTCGGGGCTCTGGCCTTCCCCCAGCCCCCAGCCCCCAGCTCCCAGCCCCGGCTCCGCGTACGCGGAGCCAACTGCTGATGTCCCCAACCCTGCAACGCAGCCTGCGCCGCGTGCGGCGCGGTGCCTGGTACGCCGTCGCCATCGTGCTGGTGGTGATGGCGCTGGTGGCGGGCATCGTGAGCCAGGTGCTGTTGCCGTGGGCGGAGCGGCATCCCGAGCGGATCGAGGCCTGGCTCAGCGCGCGCGCCGAGCGCAGCGTGCGTTTCGATCATGTCGAAACGCAATGGACGCGCCGCGGACCCTTGCTGCGCCTGGACGGCATGCGCATCGGCGACGGTGCGGACGCGGTGCCGATCGGCGAGGCGGAAGTGCTGGTCTCGCAGTACGCGGGGCTGCTTCCGGGCAGTTCGTTCACCGAGCTGCGCCTGCGCGGACTGGAGCTGACGCTGCAGCGTGACGATGACGGCCGCTGGCAGGTGCGCGGCCTGCCCGGTGACGGCAAGTCGAGCGACGACCCGTTCTCCGCGCTCGAAGGCCTTGGCGAACTGCAGGTGATCGGCGGCAAGCTGCGCATCGAGGCGCCGGCGCTCGGAATCCTGGCGCAACTGCCGCGGATCGACATGCGCCTGCGCGTCGACGGCGAGCGCGTCCGCATCGGGATGCGTGCCTGGATGCGAACCGACGCCGAGCCGGTGGAAGCGCGCGTGGCTTTCGGGCGCAAGGACGGCAATGGCCGCGGCTACTTCGCCGCGAACCGGGTCGACCTTTCGGCGTGGTCGCCGCTACTGCACGCCGCCGGCGTCACGGTCGCCGATGGCAGCGGGCGGATCGAGGCTTGGACACAGCTGCGCGGGCACCGGGTGGCCGCCGTCACCGCCGACGCGCAGCTGCAGGGGCTGTGGCTGCAGGGCGCGCAGTTGGCGAAGGGCGAGGCGCCGCCGCGGATCGATGTCGGCGGCGTGCAGCTGCAGGCGCGCTGGCAGCAGATCGATGGTGGCTGGCGCCTCGACGCGCCGCGACTGCGCATCGGCGAGGGCGACGACGCGCAGTCGCTGGACGGGCTGGTCGTGGCCGCCGGACGCCGGCAGGCGTTGCTGGCCCAGCGCATCGACGCCGGGCCGCTGCTCGCGCTGGTCGCGCTCAGCGACCGCATCGAGCCCGGTGCGCGGCGATGGCTGCTCGACGCCAGGCCGGATGCGGTCCTGCACGATGTCTCGGTTGCCGGCGTCCGTGGCGGCGCGCTGGCCGCGCATGCGCGCATCGAAGGCCTGGGCTTTGCCGCGCACGGCGACGCGCCCGGGATCAGCGGTTTGTCCGGCATCCTCGATGGCGACGCGAAGGGCTTGTCGTTCGAGTTCGATCCGCAGGCGACGCTGCGCTTCGACTGGCCCAGCGGCTTCGGCGCGCCCCACGACGTGCACCTGGCCGGCCGCGTCGGCGGCTGGCGCGAGGACGCGGGCTGGCGGATCGCAACGCCGGCATTGCGCATCGACGGCACCGGCTACGGCGCCGACGTGCGCGGCGGGCTGACGTTCGAAGGCGACGGCACGCGCCCGCGCATCGACATCGCCGCGCGGCTGGATGACACGCAGGTCCCGGTCGCCAAGCGCTTCTGGGTGCGCAGCCAGATGTCGGAGGCGACGTTGCACTGGCTCGATACCGCGCTGGTCGACGGCCGCGTGCTCGACGGCCATGCCGTGGTCTCCGGCGACCTCGACGACTGGCCGTTCCGCGCCGGCGAACGCGGCCAGGCGGCGAAGGGCCTGTTCGAGGCGAACGGACGCCTGGATGGGGCGGTGGTGAAGTTCCAGCCCGACTGGCCGGCGGCCGACCATCTCGACGGCGACGTGAGCTTCGTCGGCAACGGCTTCACGGTGGACGGGCGCGGCGCGATAGCGGGCGTGGCGATCCCGCGGCTGGAAGCAGGCATCGTCGATTTCCGCGAAGCCGATCTCCGGGTCGATGCCGATGCGAAGACCGACGCCGCGAAGCTGCTCGCGCTGCTCCAGCACAGTCCGCTGCACGAGACTCGCGCCGAGACGCTCGACAACCTCACCGCCAGCGGCCCGGCCACGGCCAGCTTCACGCTCGACCTGCCGCTGCACCACGACGCCCCTGCGCCGAGGATCGGCGGCCGCATCGCGCTCGCCGGTGTCAGCCTGGGCGAGAAGCGCTGGAAACTGGCCTTCGACGAAGTGCGCGGCGAGGCGACGTACGACCACGAGGGGTTTACCGCCGCCGACTTGCAGGCCGTGCACGAAGGCCAGCCCGGCCGGCTGGCACTGCGCGCGGGCGAGGGCCACGTACGCGATCGCGGCAACGCGTTCGAGGCCGAAGTCGCGGCAACGCTCGATGCCCACGAGCTGCTCGGCTACGCGCCTGAAATGGCGTGGCTGGAGCCCCGCGTCAGCGGTCGTTCGCCGTGGACGGTGGCGCTGTCGATCGCCGCTGGCCCGGGCGCCGCGAACGCAGGCGCTGCGGGCACGCATGTGCAGCCGCCGACCAGGCTGCGCCTGCGCTCGGACCTGGTGGGCACGCGGCTGGCGCTGCCCGAGCCGCTCGACAAGCCTGCGGCCGCCGCGCTGCCGACGACGGTCGAGACCACGCTGCCGCTGGGCGCGGGCGACATCAGCGTCGCGTTCGGCCAGCGCCTGGCGCTGCGCGCGCGTGGCACGGGCGGCCGCACCGGCGTGCGCGTGGTGCTGGGCAGCGACCGCGTCGCCGAACCGCCGCCCGCGTCGGGGCTGGTCGCCAGCGGACGCACGCCGACGCTCGACGCCATCGAGTGGATGGGCCTGGCGACCGGCGGCAGCGGGGACGCGCTTCCGCTGCGCAGCATCGACGTCGTCGCCGACCGCCTGTTGCTGCTCGGCGGCAGCTTCGACGGTGCGCGCCTGCGCGCGCAGCCGTCGACCGCCGGCACCGATGTCCGCGTCGACAGTCCGCGGCTCGCCGGCAGCCTGTCGATCCCGCGCGTAGACCACGCGCCGGTCACCGGCAGGTTTTCGCGCGTGTTCTGGAGTGCGCCACCGAAGAAGAGCGAGACGGACGCGGCGACGTCGGATCCGCGCGAGGCCGCCGACGACGACATCGACCCCGCAGGCGTGCCGCCGCTGGATATCGTCATCGACGAATTGCGCTTCGGTGACGCGATGCTCGGCAAGGCCGAGGTGCACACGCGGCCGGTCGCTGGCGGCCTTCGCATCGAACGCCTGCAGACGCGGGCGCCGGAACAGCGCATCGACGTCGGTGGCGACTGGCTGGGGCGCGGCGCGTCCGCACGCACGCACCTGAAGGTCGACGTGGACAGTGAAGATTTCGGCGCGCTGCTCGCCGGCCTCGGCTACGGCGGGCGCATGGCCGGTGGTGACGGCGAGGCGCATCTCGACGCGACCTGGCCCGGCAGCCCGGCCGGGTTCCGCCTGGCCCACCTGCAGGGCAGGTTCACGCTCGCCGCCAGGGACGGACAGCTGGTCGACGTCGAACCCGGCGCCGGCCGCGTGCTGGGCCTGCTCAGCGTCGCCGAGCTGCCGCGCCGGCTGCTGCTGGATTTCCGCGACCTGTTCTCCAAGGGGTTCGCCTTCAACCGCATCGGCGGCACGGTCACGTTCGCCGGCGGTCAGGCGCGCAGCGACGACATGAACATCGACGGCCCCGCCGCCGAGATCCGCATCCACGGCAGCGCCGACCTGCGCGCGGAAACCTTCGACCAGCACATCGAGGTGCTGCCCAAGTCGGGCAACCTGCTGACCGTCGCCGGCGCGCTCGCGGGCGGTCCGGTCGGCGCGGCGGTCGGCGCGCTGACCAATGCGGTGCTGCGCAAGCCGCTGGGCGAGATGGGTGCCAAGAGCTATCGCGTCACCGGGCCGTGGAAGGACCCGAAGGTGGAAGTGGTGGACCGCGGTGCGCCGGAGGCGCCCGCGCAGCCACCGCCCGCGCCGCCGCGGCCGGCCGATGAGGCGAGTGGCGCCGAAGAACCTGCGCCCGCGCCGGTGCCGGCCGGCGCCGGCTTGCCAAATCCGGCCAGCGCCCCAAACTCGACGCCATGACGACGACTTCCGGTTCAAATCCAGAGAGTTCACCGCTCGCGCTTGCCCAGTCCCGCCTGCTGACGCCTGCAGGCCTCGACCCGACCGGGCTGGAACGCGCCTTCGGCGCGCTGCTCGGCCCCGGCATCGACTTCGGTGACCTGTATTTCCAGCACGCGCGGCGCGAGGCCTGGACGGTCGAGGACGGCATCGTCAGGGACGGCGCGCATTCGATCGAGCAGGGCGTGGGCGTGCGCGCGATGTCCGGCGAGAAGACCGGCTTCGCCTATTCCGACGACATCAACGCGCAGGCGCTGCTGGCTTCGGCCAACGCCGCGCGCGCGATCGCGCGCGAGGGCGATGGCCACGTCGCGCGCGCGCTCACCGCGGGACAGGGCCGGCAGCTGTATGCGCCGCACGACCCGATCGATGCGCTCGGCAATGCGGCCAAGGTCGAGGCGCTGCGCCGCGTCGACAGGCTGCTGCGCGCAGCGGACCCGCGCGTGAAGCAGGTGATGGTGGGCCTGACCGGCGGCGTCGACACGATCCTGGTGGCGCGCAGCGACGGCGTGCTCGCCGGCGACGTGCGCCCGCTGGTGCGGATGAACATCCAGGTGATCGTCGAGCAGGACAGGCGCCGCGAGTCGGGCTTCGCGGGTTTCGGCGGCCGCTACTCGTACGAGGAACTGCTTGCCGACGGCAAGCCGGAGAAATTCGCGCGCGAAGCGCTGCGCCAGGCGCTGGTGAACCTGGAGGCGATCGCCGCGCCGGCAGGAGTGATGCCGGTGGTGCTCGGTGCGGGCTGGCCGGGCGTGCTGCTGCACGAGGCGGTCGGGCACGGGCTGGAGGGCGACTTCAACCGCAAGGGCACGTCCACCTATGCCGGCCGCATGGGCCAGCGCGTGGCGTCGCCCGGCGTGACCATCGTCGACGACGGCACCCTCGACGGCCGCCGCGGCTCGCTCAACATCGACGACGAAGGCACGCCCACGCAGTGCACCACGCTGATCGAGGACGGCGTGCTCACCGGCTACATGCAGGACACGCTCAACGCGCGCCTGATGGGTGCGAAGCCGACCGGCAACGGCCGCCGCGAATCCTTCGCGCACCTGGTGATGCCGCGCATGACCAACACCTACATGCTCGCCGGCACGCACGACCCGGAGGAGATGATCCGTTCGGTCAAGCGCGGCCTGTACGCGGTCAACTTCGGCGGCGGCCAGGTCGACATTACCAACGGCAAGTACGTGTTCTCGGCCACCGAGGCCTACCTGATCGAGGACGGCAAGGTCACGGCGCCCGTGAAGGGCGCCACGCTGATCGGCAACGGCCCGGAGACGATGCAGAAGGTGAAGATGGTCGGCCACGACCTCGCGCTCGACGATGGCGTCGGCGTGTGCGGCAAGGATGGCCAGAGCGTGCCGGTGGGCGTGGGCCAGCCGTCGCTGCTGATCGACGGGCTGACCGTTGGTGGCACGCAGGCGTGACGGTTGCCGCTCCCACAAAATTGTCGCTAGACGGGTTCGTCCGCGTCGGTTTCACCGGCTTCCAGCAGATCCTTCACCGCCCGGAACAGCTCGCGGAACGCGTGCGGCGGCTTGTTGCGCCTGCGCTCGTCGAGCGTGTTGCGCACCAGCTGGCGCAGCTGCTGGCGGTCGGCCGCCGGGTGCGTTTCGATCAGTTCCGCCAGCGCGGCGTCGCCTTCCTCGAGCAGGCGCTCGCGCCAGCGTTCGGCGCGGTGCAGCAGGGCGGTTTCCTGGCGCGCGGATTCGCCGCCGGCGTCGAGCGCGTCGCGGATCGCGTCCAGCGCCTCGTCGTCCTCGCGCCGCATCTGCTTGGCCAGGAACGCCATCTGCCGCTTGCGCGCGATGTGCGAGGTGATGCGCCGCGTGTCTGCGATGTGCGGGTGCAGGTCCTCGGGCACCGGCAGCTTCGCCAGCTGCGCCGGCGGCAGCGCGACCAGGCGCTGCGCGAGTTCCAGCACGTCCAGCGCGTCGCGCCGCTGCTGGCTGCGGCTGGCGCCGAGGAATTCACCGGTTTCTTCGTCTCTGCCGCGCATGCCGTCCGCCACTCGGATCAAGTCGCAAGGATAGTCCATTGAACACAGCCCTTACCCCAGACGTTCCCGCCGCCGATGACAGCCAGGCGCGCCTGGACCACCTCGAAGCCATCGCCGCGCGCCTGCTCGAGCGCTGCCGCGCCAGCGGTGCGACCCAGGCCGAGGTGTCGTGCACGGAGGAGCGCGGCCTCCACGTCGGCGTGCGCATGGGCAGCGTGGAAACGGTCGAGTCGACCCGCGACCGCGGCATCGGCGTCACCGTGTACTTTGGCCAGCGCAAGGGCAGCGCCAGCACCGCGGACCTGCGCGAGGAAAGCCTGGAGGCGACCGTGGCCCAGGCCTGCGCGATCGCCGGGTTCACCGAGGACGATCCGGCCGCGGGCCTGGCCGACGCCGCGCTGATGGCCACCGACCTGCGCGAGTTCGACAGCTGGCACCCGTGGGCGCTGGACGCGGACCGCGCGATCGACCTCGCGCTGGCCTGCGAAACCGCCGGCCGCGATTGCGACGCGCGGATCGGCAACTCCGACGGCGCCTCGATCGGCAGCGGGCAGTCGCTGAGCGTCTACGCCAACTCGCACGGCTTCGTTGGCCGCGACCGCGACACCCTGCACAGCATCGGCTGCGCGCTGATCGCCGGGCAGGGCGAGTCGATGCAGCGCGATGGCTGGTACAGCGTGGGGCTGGCCGAGTCCGACCTCGAATCCCCGGCCGCGATCGGCCGCCACGCCGCGCAGCGCGCGCTGGCGCGGCTGGCGCCGCGGCAGGTCGCCACCGGTGAGTATCCGGTGCTGTTCTCGAACGAGATGGCACGCTCGCTCATCGGCCACCTGCTTGGCGCGGTGTCGGGCGGCGCGCTGTACCGGCGCGCGAGTTTCCTGGTCGACAGCGCCGGCACGCAGCTGTTCCCGGACTGGTTCTCGATCCACGAGTGCCCGTTCCTGCCGCGCGGCCTGCGTTCGGCCGCCTTCGATGCCGAGGGCGTGGCCACGCGCGAATCGGCGCTGGTGGAAGACGGCGTGCTGCAGCGCTACGTGCTTGGCAGTTACTCGGCACGCAGGCTCGGCCTTGCGACCACGGCCAATGCCGGCGGCGTGCACAATCTCGAGGTCGCAGCCAACGCCGGCGACTTCGACGCGATGCTGCGCGGCATGGGCCGCGGCCTGCTCGTCACCGAGCTGATGGGGCAGGGGGTGAACAACATCACCGGCGACTATTCGCGCGGCGCGGCGGGGTTCTGGGTCGAGGACGGCGCGATCTCGCACGCCGTCGACGGCATCACCATCGCCGGCAACCTCAAGGCGATGTTCCGCGACATCGAGGCGGTGGGCAGCGACGTCGACCCGCGCTCGCATATTTGCACGGGTTCGATCCTGATCGGGAAGATGACCGTCGCTGGCGGGTAGTCGGAAGGTAGCCAGGGCGCCGGCCGTTCGCCATCGCGCACGCTGCGGCGCGTTCGCCACGGCGGGCGGGTCGGGTCCAGCGCGGCACGATCGGGAAGAGGACCGTGGCCGACGGGCAGCAGCGGGCCTGCGCGCGTCCACCGGTTGCGTGGCAGGCATGGGCGCCGTCTGACGTATCCTGTGGAAGGGCCGGCACCGCCGGCTCCCTCCATCACGTCAGCGGGGTACGACAGATGACCGATTTCAACGATACCGTAACGCCCCCACCGCCACCGCCGCAGTCGGAAGGCCCTGGCGCGGAAGAACGGCAGTGGGCGATGTTCGCCCACCTGTCGGCGCTGGTCGGCGGCATCCTGACCTCCGGCTGGGCCGGCAGCATCGGCTGCTTCATCGGCCCGCTGATCATCTGGCTGGTCAAGAAGGACACCATGCCCTTCGTCGACGACCAGGCCAAGGAAGCGCTCAACTTCAACATCACCGTGGGCATCGTGTTCTTCGCCCTGTTCCTGCTGGCGTTCCTGACCCTCGGCCTCGGCCTGGTGATCGCTATCCCGCTGTGGATCATCATCGGCATCGCGTGGCTGGTGTTCACCATCATCGCGGCGATCAAGGCCAACGAAGGCGTCGCCTACCGCTATCCGTTCACGCTCCGGTTGGTGAAATAGACCGCCAGCTCTTGGCGTGTCCCCGGCGCCGGGGACGCTGGGCGTCCTTTTCGCCCGTTTCGTCGGCTCCTCCACGCGTTGGTCGCTGGTCGGGTTGCTTGCGCCGCGGCAGGCCCCATCCTGAGTCCCGTGCCGGACCTGTCGTCCGGCCGGGAGCACACGATGGAACACACCGCCGACGGCAGCCTGCCGCAGCCCCTGACCCCGACCGCCAGCGAACGCCAGTGGGCGGCGCTCGCGCACCTGTCCGCCCTTGTGCTGGCGCTGATGACCAGCTGGATCGCCGGTGCCGCCGGCGTGCTCGCCGCGGTCGTGGTCTACATGATCAAGCGCGACGACTCCCCGTTCGCCAGCGCCCACGCGCGCGAGGCGATCAACTTCAACCTCAGCATGTTCATCTACGCCTGCGTGGCGACCGCGATCGGCATCGCGCTGGTCGGCGCCACCGTGCTGACGCTGGGCCTGGGATTGCTCGTCACCCTTCCCGCCGGGCTGGTGCTGGTGCTGGCGATCGCCGCGATCGCGGTGGCGTGGCTGGTGTGCAGCATCGTCGCCACGATCAAGGCCTGGAACGGCGAGGAATACCGCTACCCGTTCACGATCCGCCTGCTCTAGTCCGTTCCGGCTTTCAGATCCCGGCTTCGCGCGTGCTGTAGCGCTCGAGCCCGGGGACGCCGCCGCGGTCCATGCGGTCGAGGCGGTCGTCCAGCGGCGGGTGGGTGCGGTGCAGCTGCGTGAGGCTCGCCGACTGCGTGCCGAACGCGGTCATCTTCTGCAGCACCGCGTACAGCGCCAGCGGGTTGAAGCCGGAGCGCACCAGGTAGACCTCGGCCGCCTGGTCGGAGCGGTATTCCGCATCGCGGTCCAGCCCGGACAGCAGCGCCCCGGCGCCGAACTTCTCGGCGTAGTCCTTCGCATAGCTTTCGGCGATGTTGCCGGTGCTGACCTGGCCCGCCGCGGCGCGGATCCCGCTGCGCGTGACCTGCTGCTTGTGGATGACGTTGTAGTGGTCGCGCTGCACCACGTGGCTGATCTCGTGGCCGAGCACCGCGGCGACTTCCGCGTCGTTGGCCAGCAGTTCGTACATGCCGCGGGTCACCAGCACGTAGCCGCCGGGCGCGGCGAACGCGTTGATCTCGGGCGAATCGATCACGCCGAAGGTCCACGGCAGGTCGGGGCGGGTGGTCTGCGAGGCCATCCAGCGGCCGATCAGGTTCACGCGCCGCTGCGCCTGCGCGTCCGGCCACAGAGGGGCGGCGCCGAGCACGCGCCCGGCCAGTTCCGGGCCCAGCGCCAGTTCCTCGGCCAGGATCTCGTCCTCGGACTTGCCGATCGCGCTGTCGGCCACGTCCAGCACGGCATCCCCGGAGCCGCCGACCGCGCCTCCGGTGAGGTTGCCGAGCAGGCTGCGGGCGAGGCCGAAGCCGCGGCGCTTCTCGGACTGTTTGGCGCCGCCGCGCTTCCCGGTTTCCGCCTCGGCCGCGTAGGCGAAGCGGGTGGCGTCCCAGCCCTGTGCGCGGGCGTGCGACGCGGCGCTTTCCGGGGAGACGCGGTTGCCTTCCATCGCCCTGAGTTCGCCAGCGTCGAAGGACGCCGACTTCAGCGTGCTTTCGTCCAGCCCGCGCACGCCCGCGGTCTCGGTGACGCGGCCCTTGCCGGCCTGGCCGGTGAACAGCGCGCGCACGTTGGCGTCGCCACCTTCCTGCGCGGCGTAGTCCATGCGCACGTCGGTGACGCGCAGGTAGCCGCTGGCGCCGTCGGCGAGCTTCACCTGGAACCACAGGCCCTGCTGGCCGGCGACCGTGACGCTGTCGCCGCGACGCAGCTTCGCCACCTCGGGCGAGCCGAAGTCCGGCGCCTGGTGGACCTCGGCCTTCGACTTGTGCACGGTCGCGTCCATCTCCGCGGCGGACGCGGGCAGAGCGCCCGCGCACAGCAGTGCGAGGCAGGCGAGGAGGATGGACAGGCCGTGTCGGCTGCTGCGTACCGGCTTCATGGCGGGGTTCCTGGTCGAGGAGATGGTTCGACGGGTTCCTGAGGATTACGAAATTCGGGGGCTGGAGGTGACACCCGCTCAGCATCCGCACATTCAGCCGGATGCGGCGATTCATCGGCGGCGAACGCGTCGATCGCCGACAGCGGACGCTCCTCCTCGGCCGCGAGCAGGCGGCCGAGCACGCGGCACACGCGGATCCGCGTCTGTTCGGCCGATTCGTCCGCCGCCACGGCGACGCTGACCTGGCTGGCGACGAGGACCTCGCCGTGGTCGGAGAGGATGTGGTCCTTCGCCGCCAGGTAGTCGCGCAGCGAGCGCAGTTCGCGCCGTGCCAGCGCCGCGACTTCGGCGCGATCATGGCCGCGCCACATCAGCACGTTGATGTCCATCAGCGACTCGTAGAGGAAGTGCTTGTACTCGACGATGCCCTCGATCGCCACCGCCTCGGCGCCGCGGTACAGCCAGCCGCGCATGCGCCGGCGGTACTCGCGGACGCGGCGCTTCGTCTCGCGCCGGCCCAGGTCCTTTTCGTGCGGGTCGAAGCGCAGGCGTACCAGCGCCAGCCAGTGGTCGTTGTCGGGATCGAACTGCGGGCGGTAGTCGTCGTTGCCGACCGCGCGCCCGCGCTGCGTGGCCGCGTAGCTGCGGCACAGGCCGAACACCAGGCTGACGAAGCCGATCGCGGCGAAGATGTCGAAGAACACGCCGAAGCTGCTGAGGCCGATGAAGGCGGCGATGACCAGCAGCAGGTTGCAGGCCACGAAGATCGCATCCATGTCCCACGACGGCTCGCCGCGCCAGAACACGAAGCAGGTGAACACCAGCAGCAGCGCCGCGAACACGTACTTGAACCACGCCGGCGGCATCCGCACCGCGCTGCCGGCGAGCAACGCCTCGACCGCTTCGGCGTGGATCTCGACGCCCGGCATGGCCGCGTCGACCGGCGTCGGCTTGGCGTCGTTGAGGCCGGACGCGGTGTAGCCGACCAGCGCGGTGACGCCGGCGAGGTCGGGCAGGACGTCACCGCACACCGGTTCGCCCTCGATCAGGTCGGCGGCGCTGGCGTAGGGGAGCTTGCTGTGTTCGCGCCAGTTGACCCGGATCGACGCCGGGAACGCGCTTGCCGGCCGGCCGCTGGCGACGCTGGCGACCTTCAGTGCCAGCGACGGCAGCGCCCAGTCGCCGGCTTCGCGCCGCAGCGTGATGTCGCGCAGGATGCCGTCGGTGCCGCGATCCACGTCCAGCAGCGCGCTGTGCGCGCGCATGGCTTCACCGTAGGGAAGCATCAGCACCACGCCCGGCCCGGGCGCCGCCGGGTCCGGCACCAGCGCGAATGCGTTGGGCGCGTTCGCGGCGGGGATCGTGTTGCCCGCGTTGGCAAAGTCGTCCGGGACGCTGGCCGAACCGAAGACGAAGCGACCTTTTCCGCCCGCGGCCATCGCGTCGAGCGTCAGATCGCCGAGCGGGTCGGCACGCGAGCGCTCGATGAACTGGATGTCGTAGCCGACCGCACGCACGCCGCCGCGGTCGAGTGCATCAAGCAGCTCCGCATGGCGCTGCCGGCTCCAGGGCCAGCCGCCTTCACCCTTGCCGCGGTAGTACTCGATCGAGCAGTCGTCGATCTCGACCACCGCCACCCGGCCCGACGGCAGCGGCTCGCTCGGGCGCAGGCCGATCACGGTGTCGAAGATCGCATCCTCGGCCGCGGCCAGGCTGCGCGAATGGTTCCAGTCCCAGCCCAGCCAGCCCAGCGCGACAATCGCGAGCAACGGGTAGAAGGCGAATTTCAGCCGCAGCGCGAGCTTGGCATAGGGCCGGCGATAGCCGCGCTCCAGTGCACCCCAGCGGGTGATGAAGGTGAAGCTGGCCCAGGCCATCGCGGCCTCGAACCGTTGTGCCACCCGCTCGTGCCAGCGCTTGTCGCTGCTCGCCACCGCGTCCTCCTCCCCAGGGGCGGGCGATCAACGGATCTTGATCGCCGCCGTGGCGAGGATGCTACGCGATCGGTCGAGCGTGCAGCGCGCTTGCAGGGGCCGGGTATGTCGGGTGCCAGCGCGGTAGGCAGGTACTGCGACGAGCCGCGCAGCCGTCTCAGCGATCGCGCTCGACGGCCAGCCTGGCCAGCGCGCGCAGCGGCCCGGCGCTGTCGCCGAAACCGGACAGCGCCAGCTCCATCGCGTGGCTGAGGGCGCGCAGGCGTTCGTGCGAGGCCTCCACGCCAATCAGCGCGGGGAACGTGGCCTTGTCCTGCGCCGCGTCCTTGCCGGCGGTCTTGCCGAGGGTGGCGCTGTCGCCTTCGACATCGAGCAGGTCGTCGCGGACCTGGAACGCCAGGCCGAGCGCGTCGGCGTAGCGGTCGAGTTGCGCGCGCGTGGCGGTGTCGACGCCGGCGGCAATCGCGCCGAGCCGGACCGAGGCGCGCAGCAGCGCGCCGGTCTTCAGCGCGTGCAGGTGTTCGAGTTCGGAAATGGGGTCAGGGTGGACGTTCGCGCCGGCGATCTCAGGCCCATGCGGTTGCTCGGCGCGAAATTCACTCTGACCCCATTTCTTCCCCGTGGCGTCGATGTCCAGCGCCTGCCCGCCGCACATGCCGCGCGAGCCGGCGGCGACGGCGAGTTCGCGCAGCATGGCGATGCCCGCAGCCGCGTCGCAGGGCGCCTGCGCGAGCGTGGCGAAGGCCAGCGACTGCAGCGCGTCGCCGGCGAGGATCGCGGTGGCTTCGTCGAAGGCGACGTGTACGGTCGGCTGGCCGCGGCGCAGGGCGTCGTCGTCCATCGCCGGCAGGTCGTCGTGCACCAGCGAGTAGGCGTGGATCAGTTCGACTGCCAATGCGGGCGCATCGAGCGCTTCTAGTTTCGCGCCGAAGGCGGTGCCGGTGGCGTAGACCAGCAGCGGGCGCATGCGCTTGCCGCCGAGCAGGGCGGCGTGGCGCATGGCGGCGTGCAGGCGCTGCGGTGGTTCGTCTGCAGCGGGCAGGGTGCGTTCGAGTGCGGCGTCGATGCGCAGGCGCCATTGCGTGGTCGCCTGCGCCTGCATGGAGGCGGCGTCCATGCGCTCAGGCGTCGGGCGCGGAGCCGAACGGTTCGGCCGATGCCGGATTGTCCGGGTCGCTGAGCAGCTTCACCCGCAGTTCGGCCTGCTCCAGCGCCTGCTGGCAGCGGCGATACAGGCCGACGCCGCGCTCGTAGGCGGCGAGCGACTGTTCGAGGCTCAGCTCGCCGTGCTCCATCTTTTCGACCAGTTGCTCGAGTGCATCGAGCGAGGCCTCGAAATCTGCGACGGGCGAGGTTTCGGCGGTTTCGGGGGCGGGGGATTTGCGCGGCATGGAGGGAAGTTTACGTCAAGGTTGGTGGCGGGTCATGGCGGCCATGTGCCGGAACGGGGAGCGATTCACGCGGGGCGTCGGGGGCGTAGCCCCCACCTACGGTAGCCAGCGCAGTCGGGCGCGGTGCGCGCGCAGCCAGGCATCGAGGCTTGCCGACACGGCGAGGTCGCCGGCGGCCTGTACTTCGCCGTCGGCGTCGGACAGCAGCGGCAGGCGTTCGCGCTGCCATGGCGGGACGCCGAGATCCTGCAGCACGTGCTTGAGCGCGTGCGAGTGGCCGCGGCCGGGCAGGTGGATGCGTTCGCCGCCCTGGCGCGCGTGTGCGCGCAGCGGTGCGTCGAAGGCAGCGGCGCCATCGAGCCGAAGTTCGCCGCCGGTCGGCAGTGCGAGCGGTTCCCGGCCATCCCAGTGCACCGACCAGTCCGGTGCGAGGGGCTTGCGGCACATGCCCGCGTGCAGCAGGTCGCGCCAGCGGCGCACGCGCGCGCCGTGCCATTCGAATGCGGCATCGGTGTCGGTTCCGGCGGCCAGCAGGTCCGCCTCGATCCGTGCGATCCCCTGCGCCGGCAGGGACGGCAGGCCGAGCGTTTCGATCCAGCGCCGCAGCACGCGCGCACGGCGCGCGCGTGGCAGCGTATCGAGCGCGGTGGTCGACAGTACCTGCGGGTCGGCCGTGCGTGCCGTCACGAGGGCAGCGTCGTCGCCTTCGAGCAGCAGTTCGCGCGACTCGGACGCGAGCGCTGCGCTGCGTGCGAGCGCGGCATCGGCTTCCGGCCAGCGTTCGCGCAGCAGTGGCAGGATGCGGTGGCGCAGGAAGTTGCGATCGTGCGCGGTGTCGTCGTTGCTCGGGTCGTCGATCCAGCGCAGGCCGTGGGCATGCGCATGCGCCAGCAGCCGAGCGCGCGGCAGGCCGAGCAGCGGCCGCCACAGCCAGCCCTTTGCGAAGCGCTGCCATGGCTGCATCGCCGCCAGGCCGTCCGGGCCGGAGGCGCGCAGCGCGCGCAGGAGGAAGGTTTCGGCCTGGTCGTCACGGTGGTGGGCGAGGGCCAGCGCCTCGCCCTCGCGCAATGCATCGGCGAAGGCCGCGCGACGCGCATTGCGGGCGGCGGCTTCCAGGCCGTTGCCGGCGTCGCGCGCGACGTCGACGCGCACCACCCGGAGCGGGACGTCCAGCGCTTCGCAAACGACGCGGCAGTGCGCCGCCCAGTCGTCCGCGGCCGGTTGCAGGCCGTGGTGCACGTGGATCGCGCGCAGCCCGGCGTCGCGGACGTGCGGTTGCGTCGCGAGCAGGTGCAGCAGGACGACCGAATCCAGCCCGCCGCTGAGGCCGACCAGCACCGCCCGCGCGTGGCCTTCGATGCCTGGCATCGCGATGAAGCCGGGGGGCAGCAGGGCGTCGCTCATGCGGCGATGGTGCCACGTCGCCGCGACGCAGTGATCCGCAGGCAGGCACGGCGACCGGGAGGTAGTTCGCTAGAGTAGCCGGGCCTCTCCTCCATCCTTCGAGCGTCCCCCGACCATGCACCGACTCTTCCAGCCCCTGCAGCAACGCAGTCTCGCGCTGCGCAACCGCATCGCGGTTTCCCCGATGTGCCAGTACTCGTCGATCGAAGGCATGCCGGACGACTGGCACCTGGTGCACCTGGGCAGCCGCGCGGTCGGCGGTGCGGCGGTGGTGTTCACCGAGGCCAGCGCGGTGTCGCCGGAAGGGCGGATTTCGCCGCAGGATGCGGGCCTCTGGAACGATGCACAGGCACAGGCGTGGTCGCGCATCGTGCACTTCATCGACGGACAGGGCGCGGTGCCGGCGATGCAGCTCGCGCACGCCGGACGCAAGGCCAGCACGTTCGCGCCCTGGCGCGGGACGGGCGAGGTGCCGCTGGGCGAGGGCGGCTGGCAGACGGTCGCACCGTCGGCGCTGCGCTTCGACGCGGGCTATCCGCTGCCGGTCGCGCTGGATGCGGACGGCATCGCCGGGGTCGTGGCCGATTACCGCGCCGCCGCGGTGCGCGCGCACGAGGCGGGGTTCCGGATCGTCGAAATCCATGCCGCGCACGGCTACCTGCTGCACGAGTTCCTGTCGCCGCTGTCGAACCGGCGCGAAGACGCCTACGGCGGCGGTTTCGACGGACGCACGCGCCTGCTGCGTGAAACGATCGCGGCCGTGCGCGAGGTCTGGCCGGAATCGCTGCCGCTGTGGCTGCGCATCTCCGCGACCGACTGGGTGGACGGCGGCTGGGACGTCGAGCAGAGCGTCGAAGTGTCGCGCATCGCGGCGTCGCTCGGCGTGGACCTGGTCGACGTGTCCAGCGGCGGGCTCGACCCGCGGCAGGAGATTTCCGTCGGACCGGGCTACCAGGTGCCCTTCGCCGCGCGCATCCGCCGCGAGGCGGGCGTGGCCACGGGCGCGGTGGGGTTGATCACCGAACCCGCGCAGGCCGAATCGATCGTCGCGCAGGGCGACGCGGACATGGTGCTGCTGGCACGCGAGTTTCTGCGCGACCCGTACTTCCCGCGCCGCGCGGCGCGGGCGCTGGGCGTCGAACCGCAACCACCGGAGCAATACTTGCGCGCTTGGTGATGTTTGCGCGTTCGCTCCGCGGCAGAGCGGCTTCAGGCGCAAGCTTTTGAGGGCGGTAGGAAAAGCAAATCCCCCATACCCCCTTTTCCAAAGGGGGCAAAGGCGAAAAGCTTTTCCCGAATCCCGAATCCCGAATCCCGAATCCCGAATCCCGAATCCCGAATCCCGAATCCCGAATCCCGAGCCTCAAGCCGCCTCGTACGCCCCGTACCCGCGCAGGCGGCGGTAGCGCTTCTCCAGCAGTTCGTCCATCGGCAGCGCTTCGAGCGCGTCGAGTTCGTTGAGCAGCACCGCCTTCAGGCGCGTGGCGGTCTGCTTCGGGTTGCGGTGGGCGCCGCCGATCGGCTCGCGCACCAGCTTGTCGATCAGGCCCAGCTCCAGCAGGCGCTTCGCGGTGAGGCCGAGCTGTTCGGCGGCGTCTCGTGCTTTTGCTGCGTCCTTCCACAGGATCGAGGCACAGCCTTCGGGCGAGATCACCGAGTAGGTGCTGTATTCGAGCATCACCGTGCGGTCGCCCACGCCGATCGCCAGCGCGCCGCCGGAGCCGCCTTCGCCGATCACCGTGCAGACGATCGGGATCTTCAGCTCCGACATCTCCAGCAGGTTGCGCGCGATCGCCTCGGACTGGCCGCGCTCCTCGGCGCCGATGCCGGGGTACGCGCCGGGCGTGTCGATGAAAGTCAGCAGCGGCAGCTTGAAGCGCTCGGCCATCTTCATCAGCCGCAGCGCCTTGCGGTAGCCCTCCGGGCGCGGCATGCCGAAGTTGCGGCGCACCTTGGCCTTGGTGTCGCGGCCCTTCTGGTGGCCGAGGATCATCACGCTGCGGCCGTTGATGCGGCCCAGGCCGCCGACGATGGCGGCGTCGTCGGAATAGGCGCGGTCGCCGGCCAGCTCCTGGAACTCGTCGCAGATCACCCGGATGTAGTCATTGGTGTACGGCCGCGCCGGGTGGCGGGCCAGCTGCGACACCTGCCACGGCGACAGGTCGCGGAAGATCTGCGCGGTGCGCAGGCGCAGCTTGTCCTGCAGCCCGTGCAGCTCGGCGTCGATGTTGACCGCCGGGCCGTGGCTTGCCTGGCGCAGGTCCTGGATCTTCGCCTCGAGGTCGGCGATGGGCTGTTCGAAGTCGAGGTAGTTCGGGTTCATCGACGGGCCGGGACGCGGAAAGGCAACAGTCTAGCGGATGGTCGTTGTTGGGGCTGTGGGAGCGGCTTCAGCCGCGAGCTTTTGGGACCACGGCAGGAGCAAATCCCCCATACCCCCTTTCCCAAAGGGGGCAAAGGCAGGGGCTGACACACCCCACGGGCCTAGTTTGCCCAGGGCCGGCTGCCCATCGCCAGCTTCACCGCGCGGACGCCCGGCTGTGCGCGCAGGCTGCCGATCAGGTCGGCGTCGGCGCGCACCGAGTGGCCGCCGTTGAGATCGAGCGTGCCGGCGGCGCCGTCGGGCAGCAGCAGGTCGTAGCGCAGCGGGGTGCCGCCGGGACGGTGCTGGGCGAGCAGCGCTTCGATGCGGTCGAGCACGCCGGCCACGCGCAGGTCCAGGCGCAGGTTGAGGCGCTTCGCGCTCTGCGGGCAGACCTGGTGGAAATCCCAGCAACGCCGCGCGCGCAGCGAGAAACCGCCGCTGAATTCGTCCTCGCGCAGCCCGCCCTCGACGATCAGGATGCGGTCGCGTGTGAGCAGCTGCGCGTACTCGAAATACGCCTCGGCGAAGAACGCGCACTCAATGCGGCCGCGGCCGTCTTCCAGTGGCACGAACGCCTGCGACTCGCCGCGCTTGCGGATGCCGCCCACCTGGCCGGCGATGATCACGGTGGTTTCCGGCCGCCAGCTGCGGCCTTCCTTCTGCGGGCCGTTGTTCTGGCCGGCGGCCCACAGCGCGTCGAGCTGGCCGAGGTCGCTGCCGACCAGCGCGGCCAGTTCGTCGCGGTAGGGGTCGAGCGGGTGGCCGCTCAGGTAGTGGCCGAGCGTGTCGCGCTCGCCGGCAAGCTTCTGCGCCAGCGGCCATTCGGCGGCTTCCGGCAATTCGATGCGCGCGGGCGAGGCGGGCTCGGCGAAGCCGCCGAACAGCGACTCCTGCCCGGCCTCTCGTTCGCGCACCATCTGCTCGGTGGCCTTGAGTACCTCGGGCAGCTGCAGCATCAGCGTGGCGCGGTTGCTGCCGAGCGCATCGAGCGCGCCGGCGTTGACCAGCGCTTCCAGCGTGCGCCGGTTCAACTTCGACGATTCGATGCGGCGGCAGAAATCGAGCAGGTCGTCGAACGCGCCGTTGCGGTAGCGTTCGTCGGCGATCGCCTCGCAGGCGCCGCGGCCCACGCCCTTCACCGCGCCCAGGCCATAGCGGATCGTCGCCTCATCGATTGCCTCGAACATGAAGTTCGACGCGTTCACGTCGGGCGGCAGCACGGTCAGGCCGAGCGCGCGCGCCTCGTCGAGGAACATCACCACCTTGTCGGTGCTGTCCATGTCCGACGACAGCACTGCGGCCATGAACGGCGCCGGGTAGTGCACCTTCAGCCACGCGGTCTGGTAGGCGACCAGCGAATAGGCGGCGGCGTGCGACTTGTTGAAGCCGTAGCCGGCGAACTTCTCCAGCAGGTCGAAGACCGGCCCGGACACGCGCGGCTCGATGCCGTGGTGCTCGAGCGCGCCGGCCTCGAACTTGGCGCGCTCCTTGGCCATCTCCTCGACCTTCTTCTTGCCCATCGCGCGACGCAGCAGGTCGGCGCCGCCGAGCGAGTAGCCGGCCAGGATCTGCGCGGTCTGCATCACCTGTTCCTGGTACACCACCACGCCGTAGGTCGGCGCCAGCACCGACTCCAGCAGCGGGTGCGGGTACTCCACTTGCGCGCGCCCGTGCTTGCGCTCGATGAAGTCCGGGATCAGGTCCATCGGTCCCGGACGGAACAGCGAGTTCAAGGCGATCAGGTCCTCGAACCGGTCCGGCTGCGCGCGCTTGAGCAACTCGCGCATGCCGCGCGATTCGAACTGGAAGACCGCGACGGTTTCGCCACGCGCGAACAGTTCGTACGTCTTCGCGTCGTCGAGCGGGATGGTCGAAATATCAAGGGGCTGGGATCTGGGGGCTGGGGGCTGGCTTTTGTCTTTGGCTGTCCCCAGCCCCCAATCCCCAGCCCCCAGCCCCTTGTTGATCGCCTTCACCGCCCAATCGATGATCGTCAGCGTCCGCAGCCCGAGGAAGTCGAACTTCACCAGGCCCACCGCCTCGACGTCGTCCTTGTCGAACTGCGTGACCGGGTTGCGGCCATGTCCGTCGCCGTCGTGTTCGGCGAACAGCGGGCAGAAATCCGACAGCGGCGTCGGTGCGATCACGACGCCGCCGGCGTGCTTGCCGGCGTTGCGGGTGAGATCCTCGAGCTGCAGGGCGAGGTCGAGCAGGTCGCGGACGTCGTCCTCGTCGTTGTAGCGCGCGATCAGTTCGTCCGAGCGCCAGTTCTCGTCGCTGCGTGATTTTTCGGTGCGGCCGAGCGCGTCGTCGAGCGAAATGCCCAGCGTCATCGGCACCAGCTTGGCGATGCCGTCGACGAAGCCGTACGGGAAGCCCAGCACGCGGCCGGTGTCGCGCACCACGGCCTTCGCCGCCATCGTGCCGTAGGTGATGATCTGGCTGACGCGGTCGCGGCCGTATTTCGCGGCGACGTAGTCGATCACCTCGTCGCGGCGATCCATGCAGAAGTCGATGTCGAAGTCGGGCATCGACACGCGTTCGGGGTTGAGGAAGCGCTCGAACAGCAGGTCGTAGGGCAGGGGGTCGAGGTCGGTGATGCCCAGCGCCCAGGCGACCAGGGAGCCGGCGCCGGAGCCGCGGCCGGGGCCGACCGGGATGCCATGGTCCTTGGCCCAGTTGATGAAGTCCGCGACGATCAGGAAGTAGCCGGGGAACCCCATCTTGATGATGACGCCGAGCTCGGTTTCCAGGCGCGCGGCGTAGCTGTCGCGGTCGTGGCCTTCGGCCAGGGGCTGCGTTTCCAGGCGCCTGGCCAGGCCGTCACGCGCCTCGCTGCGGATCCATGAATCGAGCGTGTGGTCCGACGGCACCGGGAACGCCGGCAGGTAGTACGTGCCCAGCCGCAGCTCGAGGTTGCAGCGCTGCGCCAACGCCAGCGCGTTGTCGATCGCATCGGGGACGTCGTCGAACAGCGCCACCATTTCGTCGCTGGACTTCAGGTATTGCTGCCTGCCGTAGTCATGCGGCCGGCGCGGGTCGTCGAGCACGCGCCCGGAGGCGATGCACACGCGCGCCTCGTGCGCGTCGAAGCCCTCGGGCGCGAGGAAGCGCACGTCGTTGCTGGCCACCACCGGGATGCCGAGCTTTCCAGAGGCGTGCAGGGCGAAGTCGTTGAACGCCTGCTCGCCGTCGAGGCCGCAGCGGGTCAGCTCCAGGTGCAGGCGGTCGCCGAAGTGTCGCTGCAGGTCGGCCAGGGCCTGTTCGGCAAGGTCGTGGCGGCCGCTGCCGGCCAGCTGCCCGACCTGCGCGTGGCGGCCTGCGAGTGCGAACAGGCCACCGTTGTTCGCCGCCAGCCACTGCGGGCGCAGGACGACGCCATCATGGCGCTGGCCTTCCATCCATGCCTGCGTGAGCAGCCGCGACAGGGTCAGGTAGCCGGCGTGGTCGCGGCACAGCAGGGTCAGCCGGGTCGGGGCTTCGTCGCCTTCGGCGACGAATACGTCGGCGCCGGCGATCGGCTTGATGCCCTTCGCCTCGGCCGCGCGGTAGAACTTGACCAGTGCGAACAGGTTGTTGCGATCGGTGATTGCCACCGCCGGCTGCCCGAGTTCCACGCAACGCGCGACGAGTTCCGGGATCCGGATCGTCGAGTCGGAGAGCGAGTACTCGCTGTGCAGGTGCAGGTGGGCGAAGCGGGCTGGCATGACTCAGGGGCGCGTCCTGCACGGGCCGCCCGGGCGGATCGCGGGCCGGGCGGTCCGGGACCGATGGGATTGCGCCATGGAGGACATCGAGGAGAAAAAACGGATGCCTGCAGGTTAGGCCGGGGGGCCGGCACGGACAAGGACTTGACAGGGTTGCGACATGGGATCGTGCCTGCCGCGCGTCCCGTCTCCGGGAGTGACGACCCACCGGAGCCCGCACGGTCGACTTGGTCGCCCACCCCTGTGGACAGGTGAAGAGCCAAAAACAAGGGCCGCCACGTGGACGGCCCGGAAGGGATGACGCCGGATCGAGGCGGCTCAGGTGCGCGCCGGGCATCCGGGTGCGACGCCGTCCGCGGACGGCCCCGGGCGTGGCGCCCGGGACCGGGGGAAGTTGTCGCGGATGCCGGCGGCGACGGCACCGTCGAACGCCGCCGGCATGCATCCGGGCCATGGGGAAGTGGTCGCCCGCGCCGTGCGCGCGTCGATGATGAAGGCGCAGACGACCACCACGGTGAGCAGGATGTTGCGGACCTGCGTGCGTGCGATGTTCATGGCTGTGTCCTCGCTGGAGCCGGCCACGCGGCGTCAGCATACGCGGAAGTGGCGGGGCGCCGGTGCCGGCAGGTAGCTGCGCTGGCCGGCCGCCCGGCAGTGCTCGGTCCATGCCGATTCGGCACGCCGCGCCTGCTCCCAGTCGGCACGTCCGAACGTGAACTGCGAGACCTCGCAATCGCGCAGTTCGGCCTCGATCCGGCGGATCCGGCAGTAGTCGAGGTAGCAGGCCACCTCGTCGGCCAGCCGTGGCCATGCGGCGTCGATGACGATGGCGTCGTCCAGGCGCCCGACCCGGGGCAGGTCGTCCGGGATCAGGTCGCGGCGGCTGCGTACGTAGTCCATCACCAGCCCGGCGGGGGCAGCGGCGTCGTTGGCCGGCTCCCAGCCCGGATCATCGATCATCAGGCCGATCGAGGTGGCGCGCTTGAGCTGTTGCTCGATGCAGCCCGGGGCGCGACCGTCGGCCTTGGGCCAGGGCAGTTCGCGGGCGGCCGTGGCGATCTGGTCCAGGTCCAGCGGCGCGTGCTGGAAGCGGGCCAGAAGCTGGTTGAAACGCTTGACCGCGCCTGCGTCCAGCGGGAAGTCGTCGACCAGGTGCCGGCGTGACGGATGCGGGATGGACTGCGGGAACAGGGCGTTGGGGAGGGCGTTGAAGTTGGAAACCTGGGCATTCATGGCGTGATCCTCGATGTGGCGCCACGGGCTTGCGGCGCATGTCCAGATTCCGCCTGGATCCGGTTTGGGTCATGATGGGCATGCAAGGTTTGTGTGAGCGAACGCGGATGTTTCCGTGATTGCGTGAGGAGCTGGCGATGAAGCTGGCAGCACCGGACCGGGAGGGAGGCACGGGGCACTATCGCTTCGGCGATATCGTGGTCGATGCGCCGGCGCATACCCTCGTTCGCGCTGGTGCGCTGCAACAAATCGAACCCAAGACCTTCGCCGTGCTGCTGGCGCTGTTGCGGCGCCCGGGCGAACTGCTCGAGCGCGACGAACTGCTTGACCTGGTCTGGGGCCACCGCCACGTCACCCCCGGCGTGCTCACCCGCGCCATCGCGCAGCTGCGCCACGCGCTGGACGACGACTCCCACCATCCGCGCTACATCCAGACCCAGCACGCAATGGGATATCGCTTCATCGGCGTGCTGGAAACCGGCGACGATCCGGCGGATGTTGCCGCCGAGCCGGCCACTGGCCGCGAAGCCCGGCCACTGCCGGCATCCCCCGCGCCGGGCCCGGCGCAGGCGCGCGACCTGGAACAGGAAGCGCAGCCGGCACAGGCGCTCGAACACGAGCCCGCAGGTGCGCTCGACGCCATGCCCGAAGAAGGCGCGCTTGCCGCAGCGCCGGGCGACGAATCCGCGCCCGCTGCCGGCCCGTCGCCTTCCGCATCGCCGCGCCGACGCCGGCGCACCCGGGCGTGGCTGGCGATGGCAGTCGTCCTCGTACTGGCGCTGGCTGCAGCGTGGTGGCTGCAGGGCCGCGCGCCGGCCATCCCGCGTCCCGCAGAGGCATCGATCGCCGTGCTGCCGTTCACCACGCTCAGCAACAACCACGGCGACCGCTATTTCGCCGAAGGGCTGGCGGTGGAGATGCACGCCGCGCTTGCCGGCGTGCCGGGCATCAAGGTGGCCGCGCGTGCCGCGCCGGGCGCCATCGCCGGCGACGAAGCGCCCGACGTCAGGGCGCTGGGCAGGAAGCTCGGCGTGGCGACCGTGCTCGACGCCAGCATCCGCCGCGAGGGCAAGCGCGTGCGCGTCAACGCGCGCCTGTCCGACACGCATACCGGCTATACCCTGTGGACGCACAGCTACGACCGCGAGCTGTCGGACGTGTTCGACGTGCAGAGCGAGATCGCCGACGAGGTGGTGCGCGCGCTGCTGGGCGTCATCCCCGGGCAATCCGGCACGCTTGCCAGGCGACTGGCACCGACCCGCAACATCGCTGCCTACGACGCCTATCTCAAGGGGCTGGACCGCCTGCAGGCGCGCGGGGAAGCAGACCACCTGGCCAGTGCGGTCGGCTACTTCAACCAGGCGCTCAGCGCCGATTCCGGGTTCGCGCGGGCCCAGGCCGGCATCTGTCGCGCGGAAATCGGGAACTTCGAGTCCGCGCGCGAAGCCGACGCCTATGCCCGCGCCCTCGAAGCCTGCCAGCGCGCGGCGCAGATGGATCCCGGGTTGCACGAACTCAGCCTCGCCTTCGGCGACCTGTACCGCGTGCGCGGCGAGTCGGCCAAGGCGATCGAGCAGTACACCCGTGCGCTCGAGGACCCCGCATTCGCCGCCGACGCCAACATCGGCATCGCCAATGTCCACGGCGCGAATGGCCGCACCGAACTGGCGCTGGAATACCTGCACCGCGCGCTGTCGCTGCGGCCCGGCGACGGCGAGACCTGGCGCGGGATCGGCTACCTGCAGTACGCCGACGGCAACATCGATGGTGCGATCGAGGCCTATCGCAAGGCGACGCAGCTGCAGCCCCGGGAGGTCAAGGCCTGGAGCGGGCTGGGCGGCATGTACCTGGCCGCGGGCCGCAAGGACGAGGCCGTCGAGGCCTTCCGGCATGCGTTGCTGATCGCACCGAGCTATGGCGTGCTGAGCAACCTGGGCACCATCCAGTACGAAGCGGGCCACTACGCCGAGGCCGCGCGGATGTATCGACAGGCGGCGGACCTGAGGCCCGAGGACTACCGCGGCTGGGGCAACCTCGGCGACGCGTTGGTGGCCCAGGGCGGGAATGACGACGAGGCGCAGGCGATGTATCGCCGCGCGGTCGAGTTGGCGCAGCCCTACGTCGACATCAAGTCGGACGACGCCCAGGCGCTCGCCTCGTCCGCCTGGTACCTGGCCAATCTCGGCCAGGCCGACGCGGCGCGCGAACTGCTCATGCGCGCCGAGGCGCTGGGCACCGAACGCGGCGAAGTATCGCTGTGGGCGGCGCAGGCACTGGCCAGGCTGGGCGATATCGACCAGGCGCGCCGGCGGCTGGACACGGCCCGGAAGGAGGGCGTCGATCCCGGCCGCATCCGCGCCTCGCCCATCCTGCGCGGGCTGGCGGATACACCGCTGGCCGCCGGGCGGGCCGAAGCGCGTAGGCACTAGGGCGAGAACAACCGGCGCCCCTGCGCCGGATCCCCCGGAGGTCGCCATGCGCCAGGTTCCGCTGCTGCCCGCCCTGTTCCTCGGCCTGTCCCTGCCCGTGCTGCTGTCCGCCTGTGCTACCTGCCCGGACTACATCGAGGTGGCTTACGCCGCGGACGGGACGCCGGTGGTCGCCCCGGATTCGTGCAAGGTCAAGGTCGGCGCCACCGTCACCTGGCGCGGCCCGGCGTCCGACCAGACACCGTTCACGCTCAGGTTCGACGGCGATCCCGGCTCGGTGGAAAAGGGGACGCCGCCCCGCGATCGCCGCAGCATGATTTCGACGTCGTCGCTTGAAGTCGAGTCGGAACCGGGGCTGCACCAGGAAGTCGCGATCACCGCGGAAAACACGGGCGACTACAAATACGACGTGGAAGCCAACGGCCACGTCCTCGACCCGCACATCATCATCGAGAAATAAGCGCGGGCTCCGCTTCGGGCATTGCCAGCGCCTCGCGCACCGGGGCGAAGCTGCGCCGGTGCTGCGGGCACGGGCCGTGCGCGCGCAGCGACGCCAGGTGCGCGGGCGTCGAATAACCCTTGTGCAGGTCGAAGCCGTACTGCGGCCAGGCGTCGTGCAGCTCGCGCATGAAGCGGTCGCGCGCGACCTTGGCGAGGATCGAGGCGGCCATGATCGAGCGGTCGCGCGCGTCGCCGCCGACCCATGCTTCGGCAGGGCATGGCAGCGGCCGCGGCAGGTGGTTGCCGTCGATGCGGGCGAGACAACCGCCGCCTTCGAGCGCCGGCAGCACGCCCTCCAATGCGCGACGCATGCCGAGCATCGTGGCCTGGAAGATATTGACGCGGTCGATCTCTTCGACTTCGACGAACACGACCTTCCACGCCAGCGCGCGCTCGACGATGCGGGCGTACAGTGCTTCGCGGCGCGCTGCGGTGAGCTGCTTGGAGTCGTCCAGGCCGTTGACCGGCGTGCGCCCGGGCGCGAACACCACCGCCGCCACGACGACCGGCCCGGCGAGCGGGCCGCGGCCGGCCTCGTCGATGCCGGCGACGAAGGGCGGGGCATCGGGAACGGGGAGAGGCAACTCGGCGGGCATCGCGGGCATGGCGTGATTATGCCGCGGCCGCGGCAACGCTTTCAGCCGCGAGGGACGTCCCCGACGAGTTCCGCAACCGCGTCCGCGGCGCGGGATGACGCATCCTGGCGGAGCTCCTCGTGGATCTCTAGATAACGCGCTTGCAGCGATGCCACCGAGCCGGGATTGCGGAACCAGCCCAGCACCGCTTCGGCGAGCTTCCCGGGCGTGCAGTCGTGCTGCATCAGCTCCGGCGCCAGGTCTGCGCCGGCGAGCACGTTCGGCAGTGCGTAGCGGTCGACCTTCAACATGCCCATGCCTTTGACGATCGCGTGTGTGAGCGGTGCGATGCGGTAGCCGACCACCATCGGCCGCTTCGCCAGCATCGCTTCGAGCGTCGCGGTGCCGGAGGCGAGCAGGACCACGTCGGCGGCGACCATCGCGGTTCGGGCCTGCCCGTCGAGGAGCAGGGGCCGGGGATCGAGTGCCGGGAATCCGGAAAGCAATGCTTCGAGCGCCTGCCGGCACGCCGCGTTGGCGGCGGGGATGACGACTTGCAGGCCGGGGATTTCGCCCGCGACCTTCGCGGCGGCGGCGAGGAAAGGCGCACCCAGTCGTGAAATCTCGCCCAGTCGCGAGCCGGGCAGCAGCGCGAGCACGGGAGCGTCGGCATCGAGGCCGAGCTGCGCGCGTGCGGCGGCGCGGTCCGGTTCCAGCGGCATCGCGTCGGCCAGCGGATGGCCGACGAAGCGTGCGTCGACGTCGTGCCGCGCGTAGATCGCCGGCTCCATCGGGAACAGGCACAGCACCCGGTCGGCGCTCTGGCCGATCTTTTCCGCGCGCTTCTCCCGCCACGCCCACACCGACGGGCTGACGTAGTGCACCGTGCGCACGCCGCGCTGCTTGAGCCATTTCTCCACGCCCAGGTTGAAGTCCGGCGCGTCGATGCCGATGAAGGCATCCGGCTTCCAGTCCAGCACCCGCTGGCGGAAACGGCGGCGCAGCTTCAGCAGCCGCGGCAGGTGCGCGAGCACTTCGGCGAAGCCCATCACCGCCAGTTCCTGCGCGCCGTGCCAGGCCTCGAAGCCGGCCGTGCGCATCGCGTCGCCGCCAATGCCGGCGAACTGCGCATCCGGGAAGCGCGTGCGCAGCTGTTCGATCAAGCCCGCGCCGAGCAGGTCGCCGGAGGCTTCGCCGGCGCAAAGCGCGATGCGCTTTGGCGCGGGATTCGGGATTCGGGATGACCAGCCGTTCGGCTGTTGAAAACCGGGATTCGGCGAAGCGGCCGCGCGGGCGTCGTCAGCCTGCTTTTCCCGAATCCCGAATCCCGAATCCCGAATCACGGCCCTAACGCGCCAACGGCCGCTCGCCGCGCTCGATGAAGTCGAGGAAGTCGCGCACGTCGGCGCTGTCGCTGGCCATGCCGGCGAGCTTCTGCCTGGCGTCGGCCAGGCTGCCGTCGGCGACGTACACGGCGCGGTAGGCGCGCTTGATCGCGGCGATGCGGTCGCCGTCGAAGCCGCGGCGCTTGAGTCCCTCGCTGTTGATCCCGCGCGGGCGGCCGTAGTCGTCGGAGGCGACCAGCAGGTAGGGCGGCACGTCGCCATTGACCAGCGCGCCCATGCCGATGAAGGCGTGCGCGCCGATGCGGCAGAACTGGTGCACGCCGGCGAAGCCGCCCATGATCACCCAGTCGCCGATCTCCACGTGCCCGGCGAGGGTGGAATTGTTGGAGAACACGCAGTGGCTGCCGACCTGGCAGTCGTGGGCGACGTGGGTATAGGCCAGCAGCCAGTTGTCGTCGCCGATGCGGGTCGTGCCGCCGCCACCGCCGGTGCCGCGGTTGATGGTGACGAACTCGCGGATCACGTTGCCGTCGCCGATCTCCAGCGCGACGCGTTCGCCACCGTACTTCTTGTCCTGCGGGTCGCCGCCGATCGCGGCGTGGCCGTGGACGCGGTTGTCGCGGCCGATGCGGGTCGGGCCGTGGATACTGCAGTGCGGGCCGACGCGGGTACCGTCGCCGATCTCGACGTCCGCGCCGATGACGGTGAACGCGCCGACCTCCACGCCGCTGCCGAGCTGCGCCGACGGATCGACTACCGCGCTGGCGTGGATGGATGCCTGCGCCACGTCAGACCTTGACCTCGGCGCAGAGGATGTCGGCGCTGGCGACCTGCTGGCCGTCGACGCTGGCCGTGCCGCAGTACTGGGTCATGTTGCGGATCTCGCGCTTGATCGTGACCTCCAGGTCGAGGCGGTCGCCCGGCACCACCATGCGCGAGAACTTGGCGTTGTCGATCTTGACCAGGTACGACAGGCGGCCCGCCGCGCTGCGGCCGCTGGTGAGCTGGGTGAGGATGCCGCCGGCCTGGGCCAGCGCCTCGATCACCAGCACGCCCGGCATCACCGGCTTGTCCGGGAAGTGGCCCTGGAAGAACGCCTCGTTGGCGCTGACGTTCTTGTAGCCGAGCACGCGCTTGCCCGACTCGAACTCGATGACGCGGTCGATCAGCAGGAACGGGTAGCGGTGCGGCAACATGCGCCAGATTTCGGCGATGTCGATCGGCATGGTCACGGGTGCGGACATCAATCCTCCTTGTCGCGCGGCGTCTTCTCGCGGGCGTTGACCCGGCGCGCCAGTGTATCGAGTTGCCTGAAGCGCGCGGCGTTCCTGCGCCACTCGCGGTTGGGCATGAGCGGAATCCCGGAAGAATACTCCCCCGGTTCGCGGATCGAGTGGGTGACCAGGCTCATCGCGGTGATCATCACCCGGTCGCAGATCTCCAGGTGGCCGAGGATGCCCGCCGCGCCGCCGACCAGGCAATGGCTGCCGATGGTCGCGCTGCCGGCCACCGCCGCGCAGCCGGCCATCGCGGTGTGCGCGCCGATGCGCACGTTGTGGCCGATCTGGATCTGGTTGTCCAGGCGCACGTCCTCGCCGAGCACGGTGTCCTCGATCGCGCCGCGGTCGATGGTGGTGTTCGCGCCGATCTCGCAGTCGTCGCCGACCACCACGCCGCCCTGCTGCGGCACCTTGATCCAGCGCCCCGCGTCCATCGCCAGGCCGAAGCCGTCGGCGCCGAGCACGGCGCCGGGATGGATGAGTACGCGCTTGCCCAGGCGCACGCGGCGCACCAGGGTCACGCGCGCGACCAGTACGCTGCCTTCGCCGATTTCGCAGTCCTCGCCGATTACGCAGCCTGGGCCGACCACGACGCCGGCCGCGATGCGCGAGCGCGCGCCGATGCTGGCGAACGGGCCGACCTGCGCCTGCGGATCGATCCGCGCGGAAGGATCGACCACGGCGCTGGCATGGATGCCCGGCTGCAGCGGCGGCGGCGGGTCGAACAGCGCGGCCACCTTCGCGAACGCGACGTAGGGATCGGCGGCAACCAGTGCCGTGCCGGAATGGCCCTGCGCGTCATCGGCGCGCATGACCACGGCCGAAGCCGCCGATTCGGCCAGCTGGCTGCGGTAACGCGGGTTGGCCAGGAACGCGAGCTGGCCGGCGCCGGCGCGGGCCAGCGTCGCCACGGAGGAAATCACGGTATCGCCGTCGCCGCGAAGTTCGAGCCCGAAGCGCTTGGCGATCTCGGCGACGGAGTAGGAGGGCCCGGTCATTTGGGCTGCTGCCCCGCGCGGCGCTAGAACGCGCCGCCGAAGGTGAACTGCAGGCGCTCGAGCTCGTCGTCGTCGCCCTTGCGCAGCGGGAACGCATAGCTGATCGAGATCGGGCCGACCGGCGCGCGCCACATCAGCGCGATGCCGGTGGACACGCGCAGCTCATTGGCGTCGAAGGCGTCGACGTCCTTGAACACGTTGCCGAAATCCACGAACGCGGAGATGCGCGCGGCCGGGCTGTCGAACAGCGTGGGGAAGAACATCTCCAGCGAGCCCACTGTCTTCAGCGAGCCGCCCAGAGGCTGCCTGTACGTGCTCAGCGAAGCCGCTTCGCGCGGGCCCAGGGTGTTGTCGCGGAAGCCGCGCACCGAGCGCGCGCCACCTGCGTAGAAGTTCTCGAAGAACGGCAGGCCGGTCGCGACCAGGGTCTTGTCGTAGGTCGAGCCCGGCGCGCAGTCCGCGGGCGCCGCGGCCATCTCCATCCCAGAAGGCGCCGTCGGCGGCTGGCCAGGGTTGGTCTGGCAGAACACGCGCACGGCGTCCGAGCCGTAGCTGTCGCCGTAGCCCAGGTCGAAGCGCGTGTTGAGTACCAGTGCGCGCGAGATCGGCCAGTACTTGGAGAACTCGTAGTTGAGCTTGTAGAACTGCACGGTCGAGCCGGGCAGGGTGGTTTCCAGCGAGACGCGCTGCAGGGTGCCGCGGGTCGGCTGCAGGTAGTCGTTGCGGGTGTCGCGCGCCCAGGCAAGTTCGCTGCGCCAGGAATGGAACGTCCTGGTGTCCAACGCGTCGATGTAGTCGACGATGCTGTCTGGCGTGTAGCCGCGGAAGGTGTTGATCTCGTTGCGGTCGATGCCGAACAGCACGCTGACCGAATCCGACTCGGTGATCGGCACGCCCAGCACCATCTGCCCGGCGGCGCTGGTCGACGAGTACTGCGCGGTGTTGAACTCGGAGTTGTCGAACTCGCGCCACCACACGTTGTAGCCCAGCGACAGGCCGCCATCGGTGAAGTACGGATTGAGGAACGAGAACGAGTAGCGTTGCAGGTAGACGTTGCGCTGCGCCTCGACCGACACGCGGTTGCCGCTGCCCAGGAAGTTGTTCTGCGACAGCTGCACCGAGGTGGTGACGCCCGACAGCTGGGAATAGCCAAGGCCGAACACGAAGCTGCCCGAGGTGGTTTCCTTGACGTTGAAGACCACGTCGACCTGGTCGGCGGTGCCCGGGACCGGCTCGGTCTGCACGTCGACGCTGCCCGGTTCGAAGAAGCCCAGGCGCTGCAGGCGGACCTTCGAACGGTCGATCGCGACCTGCGAGTACCACGCGCCCTCGAACTGGCGCATCTCGCGGCGCATCACCTCGTCGGAGGTGCGCGTGTTGCCCTTGAACACGATGCGGCGCACGTTGACGCGCGGGCCCGGCACCACCTGCAGTTTGATCGCCACGGTGCGGTTCTCGCGGTCGATCTCGGGGATCGGGTTCACCTGCGCGAACGCGTAGCCGATGTTGCCCAGGGTGGCGACGATCGAGTTGGAGGTCAGCTCCAGCAGCGCGCGCGAGAAGGTCTGGTCCGGCTTGACCAGTACCATCTTCTCCACGCTCTCCTTCGGCAGGACCGTGTCGCCGGTGAGTTCCACCGAGGACACCTTGTAGATCTCGCCCTCGGTCACGCCCATGGTCAGGAACATGTCGCGCTTGTCGGCGCTGATCGCGACCTGGGTGTTGTCGACGCTGAAATCGACGTAGCCGCGGTCGAGGTAGTAGTTGTTGAGCTTTTCCAGGTCGCCGGAGAGCTTTTCGCGCGAGTACTGGTCGTCGCGGCGGTACCAGCTGAGCCAGTTGCTCTCTGCCGACTCCCACGAATCGGTGAGGTCTTCCTGTTCGAATTTCTCGTTGCCGACCAGGTTGATGTGGCGGATCTTCGCCGCCTTGCCTTCCTTGATCGCCAGGGTCACGTCGACGCGGTTGCGGTCGAGCTTGGTCACCGAGGGGGAGATCTCGACGTTGTATTTGCCGCGGTTGTTGTACTGGCGGGTGAGTTCCTGGGTGACGCGGTCGAGGCTGAGGCGGTTGAAGGTCTCGCCCTCGGACAGGCCGATGTCGGACAGGCCCTTGAGCAGTTCCTCTTCCTGGATATCCTTGTTGCCGGTGACCGTCAGCTTGTTGATCGCCGGGCGCTCGACCACGTTCACCACCAGGATGTCGCCCTGGCGGCCCATGGACACGTCCTCGAAGAAGCCGGTCTTGTACAGCGCGCGGATCGCCTGCCCGATGTCGGACTGGTTGACGCTGTCGCCGCGCTCGATCGGCAGGTAGGTGAACACGGTGCCCGCGCCGATGCGCTGCAGGCCGTCGACGCGGATGTCGCTGACGGTGAAGCTGCTGTCGCGCCTGGCGGCTGGCGCCAGTTCGTTCGCGGCGGGCTGGGGAGGCGCGATGCCGAACGCGGCCTGCGGATCGACTGTTTCCTGGGCCCAGGCGGCGGGGGCCGTGATGGCCGTGGCGAGGGCAAGGACAAGCAGGCGGCGGGTGGGGGTACGCGTCATCAAATCAAATCCAGGTGGGAGTCGTGGCCACGCCGCTGGGCGGTCGGGGCCGGGTTTGGACAGCTACCGCACGAAGTTGTTCAGGATGTCGTTGTAGAACGCCAGACCCATGAGTCCCGCCAGCAGGGCCAGGCCGACATACTGCCCTGCGGCCATCGCACGCTCGCTTAACGGGCTGCCCTTGACCAACTCGATAAGGTAATACAACAGGTGACCCCCGTCCAAGAGCGGGATGGGCAGCAGGTTGAGGATGCCCAGGCTCAGCGACAGCAGCGCGAGGATGGTCAGGTACCAGGCCACGCCCTGCTGGGCGTAGGCGTTCGCGGCGCGGGCGATGGTGATCGGCCCGGCCACCGAATTCTGCACGGAGACGCGGCCGGAGAACACGCGGCCCACCATTTCGAACAGTTGCACGGTCTGGTAGCGCATCTCGCGCAGCGCGGCCGGAACCGCTGCCAGCGGGCCGTAATGCTCGACCGCGTCCTTGGGCGGCAGTTCGCTGCGCCGGGCCGGCTCGATGCCGAGCATCCAGAAATCGCCGCGGCCGGCCTGCGAGGCCAGCTTCGGCGTGACCGGGAGGGCCAGGCGCTCGCCCTCGCGCTCGACTTCCACCATCACCTCGCCGCCCTGTCCGCCGAGGTCCTGGATCATCGGGCCGATGTCGTCGAAGTATTCGACCGGCTGGCCGTCGATGGCGGTGATGCGGTCGTTCTCTGCCAGCACGCCCCAGGCCGGGGTGTCGGGCCGGACCTTGCCCACCACCGGCGGCAGCAGCGCCTGGCGCGCGGTCAGGCCGATGCCGGACAGCACGCTGCGCTCGTCCAGGCCCTCGGGCAGGGCGGAAAGCTCCAGTTCGCGCACGCGCTCAACGCCGCCGGCGTCCCGCACGCGCAGGCCCACGTCCTCGCGGTCGAGCGCGTGCGGCAGCAGCGCCATCTGCATGCCGTCCCAGGTCTGGAAGACGCGGTCGCCGACGGCAAGCACGGTGTCGCCGCGGCGCAGGCCGGATTCGGCGGCGATGCCTTCCACGTGCCCGACCACCGGCGCGTAGCCGGGGCGGCCGACGACGAACATCGCCCACAGCAGCAGCACGCACAGCAGCAGGTTGGCCGCTGGGCCCGCGGCGACGATCGCGATCCGGCGCCAGACCGACTTGCGGTTGAAGGCCTGGTCGACTTCCGCCGGGTCGACGTCGGCCTCGCGCTCGTCGAGCATCTTGACGTAGCCGCCCAGCGGGATCGCCGCGATCACGTATTCGGTGCCGTCGCGGCCGCGGCGCGACCACAACGGCTTGCCGAAGCCGACCGAGAAGCGCAGCACCTTGACCCCGTTGCGGCGCGCGACCCAGTAATGGCCGAACTCGTGGAAGGTCACCAGCAGCCCGAGGCTGATGACGAACCACCACAGGGATCCAACGAGGGTGCTCATGAGGGCGCGTTCATGGCAGGCGGGCTCAAGTGGCGGTCATGCGGGTGGACAGCTTCATGGCATGGCTGCGCGCGCGCACGTCGGCGTCGCGCAGCGCGTCCAGCGAAGCGGCGGGCGCGGCGGGCAGCGCCGCCAGTGTCTCCTCGACAAGGGCGGGAATCGACAGGAAACCGATCCGCCCCTGAAGAAACGATGAAACCGCCACTTCGTTGGCTGCATTGAGGGTCGCCGGCGCGGTGCCGCCCGCCTCGAGCGCGGCGTAGGCCAGGCGCAGGCAGGGGAAGGCGTCGGTATCCGGGGCTTCGAAGTCCAGCCGTCCATGGGCCAGCAGGTCCAGGCCGGCGACCCCGGATTCGATGCGCCGCGGCCAGCCGAAGCCCACCGCCAGCGCGGTGCGCATGTCGGGCAGGCCCAGCTGCGCCAGCGTGGAGCCGTCGATGAACTCCACCAGCGAGTGCACCAGGCTCTGTGGGTGCACCAGCACGTCGATGCGGTCGCCCGGCAGGCCGAACAGGTGGTGGGCCTCGATCACCTCCAGGCCCTTGTTCATCAGCGTGGCCGAATCGACCGAGATCTTCGGCCCCATCGACCACTTCGGGTGGGCGATCGCCTGCGCCGGGGTCACGTCGGCCAGCTGTTCGCGGCTGCGCCCCCGGAACGGCCCGCCCGAGGCAGTCAGCACTATCCGCCGCAGCCCGTCATGCCGCGGGCAACTGCTTTCCCCGGTCCCCGGCCCCCAGTCCCCAGCCCCCGCTTCAGGCAGGCACTGGAAGATCGCGTTGTGCTCGCTGTCGATCGGCACGATGCACGCGCCGCCCTCGCGCGCGGCGGCCATCAGCAGCTCGCCGGCCAGCACCAGCGACTCCTTGTTGGCCAGCAGCAGGCGCTTGCCGGCGCGCGCCGCGGCCAGGGTCGAATCCAGCCCCGCGGCGCCGACGATGGCGGCGACCACGGTCTGGCAGGCGTCGCCGGATGCGAGTTCGGCGATCGCGTCCATGCCGGCGTGGGCCTGCGTCGGCAGCCTTGCCGCCGCCAGGCCGTCGCGCAGGGCTGCATGCAGGTCCGGGTCGGCGATCGCGGCGTGGTCCGGGCGATGGCGGCGGCACAGGCCAAGCAGCGCGTCGACGTTGCTGCCGGCGGCCAGCACCGATGCGCGCAGGCGGCCGGGGTGGCGCGCGATCACGTCCAGCGCGGACGAACCGATCGAGCCGGTGGCTCCGAGGACGGCGACCGTTTGCATGGTGGTGGAAGCAGGCATGTCGGGAACCGGCATGTCAGAAGCCGAGCAGTTCCTTGCCGAGCAGGAACACCGGCAGGGCGGCGAGCACGCCGTCGAGGCGGTCGAGGATACCGCCGTGCCCCGGGATCACGCTGCCCGAGTCCTTGGCGCCGACGTGGCGCTTGAGCAGGCTCTCGAACAGGTCGCCGACCACCGAAAACAGCACCGTCACGAACGCCACCAGCGCCAGCGCCGGCAGCTGCGCGGGCGTGGCGCCGGCCAGCCAGCCGAAGGCCAGCCCGGTGGCGATGCCGGCCAGCAGTCCGCCCATGAGACCTTCGACCGTCTTGTTGGGGCTGATCCGCGGCGCCAGCTTGCGGCCCTTGAACAGCCTGCCGCCGAAGTGGCGTCCGGCGAAGTAGGCGCCGGAATCGGCCGCCCAGACGATCGCCAGCGCCGTCAGCAGCCAGCGGTGGCCCATCGGCGGGTCGGCCTGCACCGGCTGGTCGCCGTGGATCAGGACCAGCGCGCACCACGCAGCCAGCGTTGCCAGCGTGCCGGCGGCCAGCTTGAACGCGCGCGCATGCGTGTCGTGGTCGGAGGCGAAGTCGTAGAAGCGCAGCCACAGCAGCGCCAGCAGCCACCAGCCCACGCCCGCCACGGCGACGATCTGCAGCAGCACGAACGACCCCTGCGCCGCCCACACCATCAGCACCATCAGCAGCAGGTTGAGCAGCAGCAGGATGGTGCGGTGCAGGGTGTCGTCGACCTCGGCCAGCTTCAGCCATTCCCACAACCCGGCCAGGAACACCACCGCCGCCAGCGCCGCCATCCACGGCGTGGGCAGGAACAGGATCGCCAGGATCGCCAGCGGCGCCATCAGCAGGGCGGCGATCACGCGGGTACGGGTCATGCAGGTGTCTCCAGGGTGGCGACCTGCTCGCCGGTCAGGCCGAAGCGGCGTTCGCGCCGGGCGAAGTCGTCGAGCGCGCGCGACAGTGTCGCGGCGTCGAGTTCGGGCCACAGGGTATCGGTGAACCACAGCTCGGTGTAGGCGAGCTGCCACAGCAGGAAGTTGCTGATCCGCATGTCGCCGCCGGTGCGGATGAACAGGTCGGGTGGCGGCAGGTCGGCCAGCGCCACGCGGGAGGCCACGGCGGCCTCGTCGATGTCGTCGGGCGCCAGCCGTCCCTCGGCCACATCCTGCGCGAGCGAACGCGCCGCCATGGCGATGTCCTGGCGGCCGCCGTAGCTGGCGGCGATGTTCAGCGCCAGGCGCGTGTTGCCGGCGGTCTGCGCCTCGGCGGCCTGCATGCGTTCGCGGATCTGCGCGCTGAAGCGCTCGCGCTCGCCGATGAAGCGCACGCGCACGCCGCGGCGGTGCAGCTCCACGACTTCACGTTCGAGCGCATTGAGGAACAGCTTCATCAGCGCGCCGACCTCTTCCTCCGGCCGGCCCCAGTTCTCGCTGGAGAACGCGAACAGGGTGAGCGCGGAGATCCCGCGTTCGAGGCAGAAGTCGATGCACAGGTTGACCGCGCGCGCGCCGGCCCGGTGGCCGATCATCCGCGGCCGCCGCCGCCGCGCCGCCCATCGGCCGTTGCCGTCCATGATCACGGCGAGGTGGCGGGGGAGGGTCATGAACGAGCCGGGATTCGGGAGTCGGGAGTCGGGATTCGGAAGAGCAGGGACATGCCGGCGCGAGCGCCGCACCGGGTAGCCGGATGCTCTCGCTCCTCCGATTCCCGATTCCCCATTCCCGATTCCCGGCTGCCCCTCATACCGCCATCAGTTCCTGTTCCTTCGCCTTGACCACCTCGTCGACATCCTTGATGCCCTGGTCGGTGAGCTTCTGGATGTCGTCGGCTGCACGGCGGTCGTCGTCCTCGGAGATCTCCTTCTCCTTGAGCAAGTCCTTGACCTGCTGCAGGGCGTCGCGGCGGATGTTGCGGATCGCGACCTTGGCGTTCTCGCCTTCGCCGTGGACCAGCTTGGACAGCTCCTTGCGGCGCTCTTCGGTGAGTGCGGGCAGGTTGATGCGGATGACGGTGCCGGCCGTGGTCGGGTTCAGGCCGAGGTCGGACGCCAGGATCGCCTTCTCCACCGGCTGCACCATCTGCTTCTCCCAGGGCGTGATGACCAGCGAGCGCGCATCGGCCACGGTGACGCTGGCGACCTGGGTCAGGGGCATGTCCGAGCCGTAGTAGTTGACCTTCAGGTGGTCGACCAGGGCGGTGGATGCGCGGCCGGTGCGGACCTTGGTCAGGTCGTGGCGCAGCGCTTCCACGCTTTTCTGCATGCGGGTCTGCGCATCCTTCTTGATGTCGTCGATCATGGCCGGCTCCGGGCGATTGCTTAATCGCGGGATTATAGAGGGAAGCGGCGCATTCACGAATCGACCGCCCAGGGGACTTGTGGGAGCGGCTTCAGTTGCGAGCCCTGCCTGGATTGCACGGCGAAGAGCTCGCGGCTGAAGCCGCTCCCACAAGAGCTTCTTCCCCGAACGGGCGACGCGGGATCAGGGATGGTGCACGGCCCCGTGCGCATCCTGCCCGCAGGCGGCCCCGCGCTCGATCTGCAGCGTCGGGTGGTGGATGCCGAAGCGCTCGTCCAGCTCGTGGGCGACGCGGGCGAGGAAGGCATCGTGGTCACCGGCGTCTTCCCGGACCAGGTGCGCGGTCATCGCCACCTGGTCCGAGCCCAGCGCCCAGATATGCAGGTGGTGGACCGCCGACACGCCCTGCTGCGCGCCGAGGAAGGCCTGCACCGCGGCCCGGTCGACGCTGTCGGGCACCGCGTCCATGGTCGCGTTGAAGCTGTCGCGCAGCAGGGCGAAGGCGCCGGCGGCGACCACCACGCCGACCAGCAGCGCGGTCACCGGGTCGAGCCACGCCCAGCCCAGCACCAGCATGCCGATGCCGGCCAGCACCGCGGCCAGCGACACCGCGGCGTCCGCGACCAGGTGCAGGAAGGCGCCGCGGCGGTTGAGGTCGTTGGCGTGCCCGTCGCGCACGAACCACGCCGCGCCGAGGTTGACCACGATTCCGATCGCCGCGACCACGATCACCGGCGTGGCCGGGATCTGCGGCGGTGCATCCAGCCGACGCACGGCCTCCCACGCCAGTGCGCCGGAAAAGCCGATCAGCAGCGTGGAATTGGCCAGCGGCGACAACAGCGTCGCCCGGCGCCAGCCGTAGGTGTGGCGCTCGGTGGGCCGCCGCTTGGCGAGGACCGCTGCGCCCCAGGCCAGGCCCAGCCCGAGCACGTCGCCCAGGTTGTGCAGCGCGTCCGAAAGCAGCGCCAGAGAGTCGATGGCGAAGCCGTAGCCGGCCTCGAGCAACGTGTAGGCGAGGTTGATCAACGTGATCGCCGCGAATGCGCGCGTCGACGAGCCGTGGTGGTGGGCGTGCGAGTGGCCGTGCATGGAACGCGATGCTGCCATCGGGCGCGGGCGGACACTATTTCAGGGGCTAGGGGCTAGGGGCTAGGGGCTAGGGGCTAGGGGCGGGGATGACAGTCATTCAATCCCAGCCCCCAGTCCCTGGATCCCAGGCCCCGCTCTACTTCACCAGCGTCCCGATTTCCTCGCCCCGCAGGATCTGCAACAGCACCCCGGGCTGGCTCATGTCGAAGATCCTCAGCGGCAGGTTGCTGTCGCGTGCCAGGGCGAAGGCGGCTGTGTCCATCACGTTGAGGTTGCGGGCGATGACCTCGTCGTAGCCCAGCGTGTCGAAGCGCTTGGCGTCGGGGTTCTTCTTCGGGTCCGAGTCGTAGACGCCGTCGACCTTGGTGGCCTTGAGCAGCAGGTCGGCGCCGATCTCGATCGCGCGCAGGGCGGCGCCCGAGTCGGTGGTGAAGAACGGGTTGCCGGTGCCGGCGGCGAAGATTGCGATCCGGCCCTTCTCGAGGTGGCGGATGGCGCGGCGGCGGATGTAGTCCTCGCACACGTCGTTGATCTTGATCGCGCTCATCACCCGCACGCGCGCACCGAGTTTTTCCAGCGCGTCCTGCATCGCCAGCGCGTTGATGACCGTGGCCAGCATGCCCATCTGGTCGCCGGTGACCCGGTCCATCCCGCCTGCGGCCAGGCCCGCGCCGCGGAAGATGTTGCCTCCGCCGATCACCACCCCGATCTCGGCCCCCGCCTGCTGCGCCTCGATGATCTCGCGCGCCAGGCGGCCGATGACCTTGGGGTCGATGCCGTAGTCCTCGTCGCCCATCAGGGCCTCGCCGGACAGCTTGAGCAGGATGCGGCGGTAGGCGAGGGGTTGCGACATTGGGGGCTCCGGGCGGGCAAACGCGGCAATTCTAGCCGAAGGCCCGGGATCGGTGATTCGGGGTTGCGGGGTTGGATGGAATACCCGCAGGAGTGGCGGAAGCCGCGAGCTCTTGCTCCCTCCCCTGCGAAGGCAGGGGAGGGTTGGGGAGGGGTGCCTTTTGGATCAGTTCGAACCGTGGGCACCCCCTCCCAGCCTCCCTCTGCCTTCGCAGGAGCCGTAGGGCGGGTCTTGACCCGCCGCTCTTCGGGTCTCGCCCCTGCCGCCTTCGCAATACGCAAAGGCGGGTCGAGACCCGCCCTACGCGGCGCCGTCCGGTCGCAGCGCGGCCAGCAGTCCGCGTGCGGCGTTGAAGCGGGTGGCCGCATCGGGGAGGTCCAGCGTGATGCGCAGCTTGTCCGGTCCGTCCATGCGGTAGTGCTTCGGCTGGCCCTGGATCAGGCGGATCACCGCCATCGGGTCGACGTCGGGCTTCTCGACGAACTGCAGCCGCCCGCCGGTCTCGCCGAGGTCGAGCTTGCGGATGCCCAGCGTGTCGGCCTGCAGCTTCAGCTCGGCGGTGGCGAACAGGTACTTGACCGGGTCCGGCAGCAGGCCGAAGCGGTCGATCATCTCCACCTGCAGTTCGCGCAGATCTTCGGCGTTGCGCGCCGAGCTGATGCGCTTGTACAGGGTCAGTCGCGCGTGCACGTCGGGCAGGTAGTCGTCGGGGATCAGCGCCGGCACGTTCAGCAGCACCTCGGCGCCGCGGTCGTGGATGGCGTCGTCGTCCGGCAGCTTGCCAGCCTTGATGCTGCGCACCGCGCGTTCGAGCAGCTCGGTATACAGGCTGAAGCCGACCTCGGCCATCTGCCCGCTCTGGTCCTCGCCGAGGAGCTCGCCGGCGCCGCGGATCTCCAGGTCGTGGGTGGCCAGGGTGAAGCCGGCGCCGAGTTCGTCCATCGAGGCGATCGCGTCCAGCCGCTTGCGCGCGTCGGCGGTGATCGAGCGCTTGTCGGGGATCACGAGGTAGGCGTACGCGCGATGGTGCGAGCGCCCGACACGGCCGCGCAGCTGGTGCAGCTGCGCCAGGCCGAAGCGGTCGGCGCGGTTGATGATGATGGTGTTGGCGTTGGGGATGTCGATGCCCGACTCGATGATGGTCGAGCACAGCAGCACGTTGAAGCGCTGCTTGTGGAAGTCGAGCATCACCCTTTCGAGTTCGCGCTCGGGCATCTGGCCGTGGGCGATGCCGATGCGCGCCTCGGGCACCAGTTCCTGCAGCTGGCGCTGCATGCGGCCGATGCTTTCGACGTCGTTGTGCAGGAAGTACACCTGGCCGCCGCGCGCGAGCTCGCGCTCGAAGGCCTCGCGCAGCTGCGCGTCGTCCCACGGCACCACGAACGTCTGCACCGCGAGCCGGTGCGCCGGCGGGGTGGCGATGATCGCCAGGTCGCGCAGGCCGGCCATCGCCATGTTGAGCGTGCGCGGGATCGGCGTGGCCGTCAGCGTGAGCAGGTGCACGTTCGCACGCAGCGCCTTCAGCGCTTCCTTCTGGCGCACGCCGAAGCGCTGCTCCTCGTCGACGATCACCAGTCCCAGGTCCTTGAAGCGCACGTCCTTCTGCAGCAGCCGGTGGGTGCCGACGATGACGTCGATCTTGCCTTCCGCCAGCCGGTCGAGTTCGGCCTTGTTTTCCTTGCTGCTCTTGAAGCGCGACAGCACTTCGACCCGGATCGGCCAGTCGGCAAAACGGTCGCTGAAGTTGCGGTAGTGCTGTTCGGCCAGCAGCGTGGTCGGCACGAGGACCGCGACCTGCCTGCCGGCGGTGGCGGCGACGAACGCCGCACGTACCGCGACCTCGGTCTTGCCGAAGCCGACATCGCCGCAGACCACGCGGTCCATCGGCTGCGAGCTGGACAGGTCGCGGATCACGGCCTCGATCGCGGCGTGCTGGTCGGGCGTTTCCTCGAACGGGAACGTGGCCGCGAACGGCTCGTACATCGCCCGGTCGACGTCGATCGCCAGCCCCGCGCGGGCCTGGCGCCTGGCCTGGATGTCGAGCAGCTCGGCGGCGACGTCGCGGACTTTTTCCGCCGCCTTGCGCTTGGCCTTGGTCCACTGCTCGCCGCCGAGCGAATGCAGCGGCGCGGTTTCCGGCGATGCGCCTGAGTAGCGGCTGACCAGGTGCAACTGCGCGACCGGCACGTACAGGCGGTCGCCCTTGGCGTATTCGATCTCCAGGTATTCCGCTGCCTGACCGCCGGCTTCCAGCGTGACCAGTCCGCGATAGCGGCCGACGCCGTGGTCCTCGTGCACGATCGGCGCGCCCTCGGTGAGTTCGCCCAGGTCGCGGATGATCGCCTCGGGCTCGCGCCCCGCGCGCTTGCGGCGCCTTGGCTGCGAGGCGCGCTCGGGGAATAGCTGGCGCTCGGTGAGGATGGCGAACGGAACGCCGCCGGCCGCCTCGGCGTCGAGCGCGAAGCCGTCGTCGAACGGCGCGACCGCGATGTGCGCGTTATCCATCCGCTGCGCGGACGGATCAACTGCCGCCGTTGGAGCGACGCTGTCGCGACGCTCAACGCCGGCAATGAAATCCTGGAACGATGCCAGCACATCCGGTCGAATGCCGGCGGCGTGCAACACCTCGAGCAGCGCCTCGCGGCGCCCGGCGGTGTCCGCGGCAATCAACACCTGGCCCGGGTAGCTGGCCAGGAACGATTTCAGCGCCGCCGCCGGCTGCGCGTCCTTCACCACCAGCGGCAGTTCGGGTGCCGGCTGGTCGCCCAGCGCCATGGCCTGCGCGTGGCGCGGGTGTTGCGGGCCGCAGACCTCGATGCGCTCGCCGGCGTTGAGCCGTTCGCGCAGCACGTCGGGCGGCAGGTACAGCGCATCGGGCGCCAGCAGCGGGCGTTCGATGTCGTGGCGGCGCTGCTCGTGGCGCTCGCCGGTCTGCTTCCAGAACTGGTCGGCCGCCTCCGCCACGCCGACGGCCACCAGCGGCAAGGTGTCGTCGCCGAGGTAGTCGAACAGGGTCGCGGTGCGGTCGAAGAACAGCGGCAGGTAGTACTCGATGCCCGCCGGTGCGTGGCCGGACTTCAGGTCCTGGAACAGTGCGCTGCGGCGGGTGTCGATGTCGAAGCGTTCGCGCAGCGCGTCCATCGCGCGGGTGGCGGAAGCGTCGTCCAGCGGCACCTCGCGGCCGGGCAGCAGCTGCACCGCCTCGACTTTCTCCAGCGATCGCTGCGTCTCCGGATCGAAGCCGCGCATGGTGTCGATGACGTCGTCGAACAGCTCGACCCGGAACGGCATGTCCGCGCCCATCGGGTACACGTCCAGCAGCGCGCCACGCACGGCGAAGTCGCCCGGGTCGAACACCTGCGGCACGTTACGGTAGCCGGCGGCTTCCAGCCGACGCTTCTCGGCGTCCAGGTCCAGGACCTGGCCGACGCGCATGTCGAAGGTGTTGCCGATCACATACGACAGCGGCGCCAGCCGCTGCATCAGCGTCTGCACCGGCACGATCACGATTGCTCCGCGCTTGAGCGTCGGCAACCGGTGCAGCGTGGCCAGCCGCTGCGAAACGATTTCCGGATGCGGGCTGAAGCGGTCGTAGGGCAGGGTTTCCCAGTCCGGGAAGTTCAGCACCGGCAGCGCGGCATCGTCGCCCAGCAGCGTGCGCAGGTCGGATTCGAGCTGGTGCGCGGCGTGGTTGTCGCGGGCGATCGCCAGCAGCGGGCCGTCGTGGGCGCGCGCGGCGCCGGCGATCGACCACGCCAGCGCGCTGGCGCTGGCGGGTTGGCGCCAGTACGCGCGCTGCTGGCCGGGACGGGGCAGGGGAGGGGCGGAGAAGGAAGTTTTCGGGGTCTGGGGCATCTGTGCACGCAACGACGACAGCGCCGGACGCGATGCGCCCGGCGCGGGGATGCACATTTTAGCCGCTCGCGGCGGCAGCCCCCGGGAGCGGGCCAGAGACCCTGCCGCCTGCGCCCCTGCCTAGCCCGGTGAACGCGTCCGGACGGCCCGTTGCCCGACGTCCGCGTCCAGGTCCAGCACCACGCGGACCAGCCCCGGCGCGTCCGACGCTTCGCGGCGGAACCCGAGCGATCCGGCCAGCGACAGCATCGGCTGGTTGCTCTCCAGCACGTCGCCGTACAGGCGTTCGAGCTTCTTGCCCTTGGCCCAGCGCACCAGGCGGCGCATCAGGTGCCGGCCCAGGCCCATGCCGGCGACGTAGCGGCTGACGAGGATCGCGAACTCCGCATCGCGCGTACCCGGCGTGGCCGCCACGCGCGCGACGGCGCCGACCAGCGCCTCGCCTGGTGGCAGCGGCTCGGCCGCCACGAGCGCGAACTCGGTCCTGGGCTGTGGCTGGGTCAGGCGCTGCACCGTTTCGGCGCTCAGTTCCTTGACCGGGCGCAGGAAGCGCTGGCGCACTTCTTCGGGCTGCAGCAGCGCGAACGATGCGCGCAGCGGCCCGGCGTCATCGGCACGGATCGGACGGATCAGGACTTCGCGGCCGTTGGCCAGGCGGACCTGCTCGTGCCACGGGGGAAGGCGGTTGCGGGCGCTCATGCGGGAAAGATCGCATCCATGACGTTAAAAAACCCTAGACGCCGTGAAGAACGGGTGTTGGGCGCGCGCGTTGCGCATCAACCGGCGAACCCCCAACATCACGGTTCCGACGAATTCAAGGACCGGTTCGATGGCAGGCAGCGGCGATTCCACCCGCGCGATCTTCTTCGCGCTCGGCGCCAATTTCGCGATCGCCTGCGCCAAGGGCGTGGCGGCGTTCTTCACCGGCTCCAGCGCGATGCTGGCCGAAACCGTGCACTCGCTGGCCGACTGCGGCAACCAGCTGTTGCTGCTGCTGGGGATGAAGCAGGCCAAGCGGCCGCCGTCCCCCGACTACCCGCTGGGCTACGGCAAGGCGATCTATTTCTGGTCGTTCCTGGTGGCGGTGATGCTGTTCACCGTCGGTGGCATGTTTTCGCTGTACGAAGGCATCCACAAGCTGCAGCACCCCGAGCCGCTCAGGCAATGGTGGTGGGCGGCCGGGGTGCTGGTATTCGGCATCATCGTCGAGGGCGTCTCGATGCGGGCCTGCCTGCAGGAAGTGAACAAGGCGCGCGGAGACCGCAGCCTGTGGCAGTGGTTCCGCGGCAGCCGCCAGGCCGAGCTGGTGGTGATCTTCGGCGAGGACCTGGCCGCGCTGCTGGGCCTGGTGTTCGCGCTCGTCGCGGTGCTGCTGGCGGTGGTGACCGGCAACCCGGTGTGGGATGCGATCGGCACGATCGGGATCGGCGCGCTGCTGATCGTGGTGGCGGTGTTCGTGGCCATCGAGGTCAAGGCGATGCTGATCGGGCAGGGCGTGCATCCGGTGCGGCAGGCGCAGATGCGGACATGGCTGGAGTCGCGCCCGGAGATCGCGCGCGTGTTCAACCTGATCACACTGCAGCTGGGCAACGAAGTGATGATGTCGGTGAAGGCGCAGATGCGCGAGACGGCGGACACCGGCGCGCTGCTGGCGCAGATCAATGCCGTCGAGGCAGCGCTGCAGGCGGAGTTCCCCGAAGTGCGCTGGAGTTTCTTCGAACCCGACGTCGCCGACGACGACCGGCACGGCCTGCCATAGGTCGGGGCTACGTCCCCGACGGCCCTTGATCTTTGCCGCGAACGCGCATGGATCGAAGTGCCGGGCGAAAAGCCGTCGGGGAAGTAGCCCCGACCTACGCCGGTGCGCGCAGCCACTCCAGGCGCGTTGATGCCCCCGCTTCGCCCAACGCTTCGCCCAGCGCCTGCAGTGCCGGCTGCAGGGCCGCGTCGAGCTTCCACGGCGCGTTGAGCACCAGCAGGCCGCTGCCGTTCATGCGCAGCGGCGAGTCGTCCGGGCGTACCAGCAGTTCCGCGATCAATGCGGATTTCGCGGGCAGTTTCGCCGCCTTGCGCAGGAACGGCTGCAGCGCGCGGCGCTGCTTGACCGGGTACCACAGCGCGCAGGTCGCCTGTGGCCAGCGCGCCAGCGCCTCTTTCAGCGCGGCCAGCGCGGCGTCGAATTCGTCCAGCTGCGCCTCGTACGGCGGGTCGACCAGCACCAGCCCGCGGCCGTAGCGCACGGCGCCGTGCTTCGGCGGCAGCAGCGCGCGGATCGCGGCATAGCCGTCGCGTTCGTGCACGACGACGCGCCGGTCGCCCGCGAAGTTCGCGCGCAGGGCCGCGGCCTCCACCGGCTGCAGCTCGCAACAGGCGATCCGGTCGTGTTCGCGCAGCGCGTGTGCCAGCAGCCAGGGCGAACCGGGATAGGCGTCGTGGCCGTGCGCCTTGCGGCAGGCTTCCACGGCGGAAAGGTAGCGCGTGATCGCGGGCTCCCGCGGCCGCTCGGCCAGCAGCCGGCCGATGCCGTCGTCCGCCTCGCCCGTGCGTCGCGCCGAGGACGATTCCAGCCGGTACAGCCCGCGCCCGGCGTGCGTGTCGAGCGCAAAGCACGGCGTCGGCTTGGCCAGCAGCGCATCGCACAGAGCCAGGAGCACGACGTGCTTGAGGACGTCGGCATGGTTGCCGGCGTGGAAGGCGTGGCGATAGTTCATGGATCCGGGACTGGGGACTGGGGACTGGGGAGCCTAGCGTGTCGCCGGGGCGGTGGGGAAAACCCGTAGGATGGGTAGAGCGCAGCGAAACCCATCATCGCCAGACCATCGCCACGCGGCGGACGATGGGTTTCGCTGCGCTCTACCCATCCTACATTCCTGCGGCCTTCGGCCGGGTTCGTCATCGTCGGCGACTGGGGCCGACGCGCTACGCTTTACCGAATCCCGAATCCCGAATCCCGAATCCCGAATTCCTGCCTCACCCCCATGCCCTCCATCCTCCTTGTCGAAGACGAAGCCGCCATCGCCGACACCGTGCTCTACGCGCTGCGGAGCGAGGGCTTCGACGCGCAGCACTGCCTGACCGGGCAGGACGCGCTGCGGGCCGCGCGCGAAGGACGCCACGACCTGGCGATCCTCGACGTCGGCCTGCCCGACATCGGCGGTTTCGCGCTGTGCCGCGAGCTGCGCAGCGGACGCGACCTGCCGGTGATCTTCCTCACCGCGCGCGACGCCGAGGCCGATCGCGTGCTCGGCCTGGAGCTGGGCGCCGACGACTACGTGGTCAAGCCGTTCTCGCCGCGCGAGCTGGTGGCGCGAGTGCGCGCGCTGCTGCGGCGCGTGCAGGCGGGCGCCGGGCAGCTGGCGGCATCGGCTATCGGCGCCTTCGAACACGATGCCGAAGGCAGGCGCGTGCGCTTCCACGGCCATGCGCTCGACCTGACCCGCTACGAGTACGGCCTGCTCGCCGCGCTGCTCGCCCGTCCCGGCGCGGTGCTGTCGCGTGCGCAGCTGATGGACAGGGTCTGGGGCGATGCGCTGGAAAGCGGCGACCGCACCGTCGACACCCACGTCAAGACCCTGCGCGCCAAGCTGCATGCGCTGGCGCCCGGCGAGGACCCGATCCGCACCCATCGCGGCCTGGGCTATTCGCTCGACGTGGCCGGGCGCTGACGCCGTGCACGGGGGCGTGCGCGCATGAAGATCGGCCTGCGGATCCTGCTGGGCTACTTCGTCATCGTCGCGCTGGCCGCGTGGCTGCTGGGCAACGTGTTCGTGCAGGAGGTCAAGCCGGGCGTGCGCCAGGCGATGGAGGACACGCTGGCCGATACCGCCAACGTGCTGGCCGAACTCGCCACCGACGATTTCCTCGCCGGCCGCATCGACGACGGCCGCTTCGCCGCACGCGTGCGCGGACTGGCCGAGCGTGACATCGACGCGCGCATCTGGGGCTTCCGCAAGCATTCTTCCGACTACCGCGTGTACGTCACCGATGCGCGCGGCATCGTGGTGTTCGACTCGGCCGGCCGCGATGTCGGCCGCGACTATTCGCGCTGGAACGACGTCTACCTGACCCTGCGCGGCCAGTACGGCGCGCGCTCGACCCGCAGCGATCCGGACGATGAAAATTCAACCGTCATGCACGTCGCGGCGCCGATCCGCGACGCCGGTGGCCGCATCGCCGGCGTGCTCACCGTGGCCAAGCCGAACCAGGCGATCGCGCCGTTCATCGAGCGCAGCCAGCAGGCGGTGCTGCGCTGGGGCCTGGTGCTGCTGGGCACGGCCCTGCTGGTCGGCGTGCTGGCCGCGTGGTGGTTGTCGCGGCAGGTCGGGCGACTGCAGCGCTACGCACAGGCGGTGACGGCGGGCGAGCGCGTCGAGGTGCCGCGCACCGCCGGCGAATTCGGCGACCTTGGCCGCGCGCTGGACACCATGCGTGAGCGGCTCGAGGGCAAGCAGTACGTCGAACAGTACGTGCACGCGCTCACGCATGAACTGAAGAGTCCGCTGTCGGCGATCCGCGGCAGTGCCGAGCTGCTTGAATCGCCGCTGCCCGAGGCCGACCGCGCGCGTTTCGTCGCGACCATCCGCGCGCAGGGCGATCGGCTGGCGCAGATGATCGACAAACTGCTGGCGCTGGCCGCGGTCGAGTACCGCCAGCGCATCGAGCAGCCCGAACCCGTGGCGCTGGCCGCGCTGGTCGACGAGGCCGTGGCGCAGGTGGAGACCGAGGCCGCGGCGGCCGGGGTGTCGCTGGCGCGCGACGGCGTCGATCCGGCGGTGGTGGTGGAGGGCGATACGTTCCTGCTGCGGCAGGCGGTTGCCAACCTGCTCGACAACGCCATCGACTTTGCGCCGCGTGGCAGCGTGGTCGATATCTTCGTGCAGCGGGGCGTCGACGGCGTTCGCATCGGCGTCGCGGATCGCGGGCCGGGGGTGCCGGACTACGCCATCGGCCGCGTGTTTGAACGCTTCTACTCGCTGCCGCGGCCTGAGGGCGGCAGTCGCAGCAGCGGGCTGGGGCTGTGCTTTGTCGCGCAGGTGGCGCAGTTGCATGGCGGCGAGGCGGTGCTCGCAAACCGCGATGGTGGTGGCGCCGTGGCGAGCATCAAACTGTCGGTTGGATCGGCCTCATAGGATCCGCGATCCTTGGCGTTGGCCTTTCTCCCGTCGGCGGGAGAAGGTGCCCGAGGGGCGGACGAGGGCGCGAGCGCAGCGAGCTGCTCTTGATCCTGTCGTCGTTGCTGCGTAGCCATCGTAGGGCGGGTCTTGACCCGCCTGCTGTTCCGGCTCCGCTGAAATCAAGATCAAAAGCTTTCGCGCCGTGACGGCGCGAACCACCTTTCTTTGCTTGTGCAAAGAAACCTGGCGCAAAGAAAGCACACCCCGCCTTCGCGCCCGGTGCTGCGCACCGGGTTCGCGGAGCCGGCGGGATTTTCCGAGCGGGCATCCTGCCCGCGCGGAAAACGCCGCACATCCATGTGCGGCGCCCTTCGGGTCTGATCCGCCGTCTCCGCCGCTACGGAGGGGCCCCGAAGATCAAGATCAACAGCAACAGCAACAGCAGCGGCGGCTTCACCGCCACTTCACCATTGCGCCATCGTCTCGCCTCGCGCGGGGGGCATCGTGCCGCCCTCACCAAGACGAGGGGAAGGACGATGCGACTGGGTTTCAAGATAGTGATGGTGCTGGCATTGACCCTGGCCATCCTGGTGCCGCTGACGATGATCCGCGGCGTCATCCACGAGCGCGAAGGCTATCGGGCAGAGGCGGTGGCCAATGTGGCGCGCAGCACCGCCGGGCGGCAGTCGTTCGCCGGGCCGGTGCTGGTGGTGCCGTACCGCGAGCTGGTCGACGTGGTCGAGCGCGACAAGTACGGCGTCGAGCACACCGTGCAGCGGACCGAGCAGCGGCAATGGGTGTTCTTCCCGAAGACGCTGGACGTCGGTGGCACGGTCGAGCCGCGGGTCCGGCGCAGCGGGCTGTACGAGGTGCGCGTGTACGAATGGCGGGGACACGCGCAGGCGGAGTTCGATGTGCGTATTCCCGCCGACGAAGACCCTGCGCGCGGGCGCAGCATCGGCACGCCGCGGCTGGGCTATGCGATCGGCGACGTGCGCGGCCTGCGTGGCAAGCCGCGGCTGCGGGTGGACGGGCGTGACGTGCCGGTGCTGCAGGGGTTGGACGAGGAGGGCGGCGACGGCGTGCACGCGCGGCTGCCGGTGCCGCGCGCGGGCACGCGGCTGGAACTGAAGAGCCGCTTCGACTTCGACCTTGCCGGAACCGAGGCGCTGGACGTGGTCCCGCTGGGGGACAGCAACCACATCGAGCTCGACTCGCCGTGGCCGCATCCGAGCTTCGTCGGCACGCTGTCGCCGGGCACGCTCGACGTTCGCGACGACGGCTTCAGCGCGCGCTGGGAACTGCCGGCGCTGGCCGCGAACACCCAGGCGCAGTACCTGCGCCAGATCCGGGAAGGCGGCAAGGGCGGAGCGGTGCGCGGCGATGTCGATCGCATCTCGCTACAGCTGATCGAACCGGTGGACGTCTACACCCAGGCAGACCGCGCGACCAAGTACGGATTGCTGTTCGTGGCGCTGACCTTCGTCGGCTTCTTCATGTTCGAACTGATCAAGCAGCTGCGCATCCACCCGATCCAGTACGGCCTGGTGGGTCTGGCGCTGGCGATCTTCTTCCTGCTGCTGGTCAGCCTGTCTGAGCACATCGAGTTCGGCTGGGCGTACCTGTCGGCGAGCGTCGCCTGCATCGGGCTGCTGGGCTTCTACCTCTGCGCCGTGCTGCACAGCGTGCTGCGCGGGCTGGGCTTCGCGACGATGCTGGCCACGCTGTACGCCGCGCTCTACGGGCTGCTGGTGTCGGAAGACAACGCGCTGGTGCTCGGCGCGGGGCTGCTGTTCGTGATCCTCGCCGCGATCATGGTGCTCACGCGCAAGGTGGACTGGTACCGGTTGCAGGCCGGCTGAGGGAAGCGTGCGGTGCGGCGGAAGCCACGGCTTCCGCCGCACGGTGGCCGAGGCTCCGCCCAGGCAATTCGTTGCCGCCGTAGGTCGGGGCTACGCCCCCGACGGCTCTTGATCTTCCGCATCGGGATCGGTGCCGTGTTTCGTTGTCGCGGCAAAAAGGTCGTCGGGGGCGTAGCCCCGACCTACGGCGTGACAGGCTGCGCGACAGGCCGGCGGTTCAGCCGAATAGCCCCACGCCCGGCACCAGCCACAGCGACAACCCTGCCAGCACGCAGCCGATCACCGTCGCGGCCAGCACGTCGCTCGGGTAGTGCAAACCCAGCACCACGCGCGATGCGGCCACGCTGGCGGCGAACGACAGCACCAGCCAGGCCAGCGCCGGGTAGTGCGCGACGGCCACCAGGCTGAAAGCCACCGCATGCAGCGTATGCCCGGACGGAAAGCTGAACTCGTCCAGCGGAGCGACCCAGGCGCGGATGCGCACGTCCGCGGCGAACGGCCGCGGGCGCCGGGTCCAGCGCTTGAGTGCCTTGTACAGCAGCAGCGCGACGGTGCCGGTGGCGGCCAGGTGCAGTGAGGCGAGCAGCCCCGCGTAGCCGTCGAGCGCGATCAGTGCCGCCATCAGTACGTACCAGAACACGCCATCGCCAAGCCGGCTGACGATGGCGAACACGCGCCGCGCGCCGGAACGCGCGCCGATGCGATTGACCTTCAGGCACCAGCCGGCGTCGCTGGCCAGCATGCGGTTACGCGGGGGCAGGGCGTGCATGTGCTTGGCTCCTTGCGAGGCCGGCGAGGATGTCGTCGAACGCGGCGGCCACGTCTTCCGGACGCAGGCGCGCCACCGCGTCGCGTGCGGCGATGCCCATGACGAAGCGCAGGTCGGCATCGCTGCCGATGTGGCGCGTCGCGGCGATGAAGCCGTTTTCGTCGCCCGGGGCGATCGCCGCGCCGTGCGATCCGTCGCGCAGGTGCTCGTGGGTGGCGCCGTAGTCGAACGCCACCGTCGGCACGCCGCTGGCCATCGCCTCGAGGGTGACGTTGCCGAACGTCTCCGACAGGCTTGGGAACAGGAACAGGTCGGCGCTGGCGAAGTGGCGCGCCAGCGCTTGGCCGCGCTGCACGCCGCAGAAGATGAAGTCCGGGTGTTCGCGCTGCAGCTGCCCGCGCGCTGGCCCGTCGCCGACCCAGGCGAAGCGCGCGTCCGGCCGCACCCGCTGCAGTTCGCGGAACGCCCGCACCGCCAGCGGCAGGTTCTTCTCCGCGGCGATGCGGCCGACGTGGATCGCCACCGGCGCGTCCCCGGCCACGCCCCAGGCCTGGCGCAGGGCTTCGTCGCGGAACGCCGGATGGAACTGGCGCGTGTCGACCGCGCGTGGCAGCAGGGTCACGTTCTCGAAGCCGCGCTGCCGGAGGAAGCCGCGCAGCTCGCGCGTCGGCACCAGGGTGGCATCGGCGAGGTTGTGGAAGTGGCGCATCCAGCGCAGCGCCACCGGCTGCAGGAATGCCACGCCGTAATCGCGCATGTAGCGGTCGAAGCGCGTATGGAAGCCGCTGGCGGCGGGAATCCCGAGCCGCCGCGCCGCGCGCAGCGCCGACCAGCCGAGCGGCCCTTCGGTGGCGACGTAGACCGCGTCGGGGCGCTCGTCGCGCCACAGCTGCTGCAGCTGCGCGGTGGCGGGCAGGCCGAATTTCAGGCCCGGGTAGCGCGGCAGGTTGGCGCCGCGCACCAGGGTTTCGCCTGCCGCCGGCAGCTGCCCGGGCACCTGCCGCGGCCGTACCAGCGACACTGCGTGGCCGCGTGCGCGCAGTCCCTGTCCGAGTGCCTGCACGGTCAGCGCGACCCCATTGACCTCGGGTGGCCAGGTCTCGGTGACGATCGCGTAGCGCATCGTTGACCCGTGGGTTGGCGGATGCGGAGATGGTCGCAACGGGCAATGAAACCCGCATTGCAGTTTGGTGGCGGTTGGGTGACACGCCGGAGTGGAAAGCGCGTCGGGGGCGTAACCCCGACCTGCCGCTTGAGGACCCGACGTCAGGATGAGCCGATTTGCGCAGGTCGGGCCTACGAGCCCGACGGCTTTTGATCTTCGGTTCGGGGCGTCCCGCTTGCTCCGGAGCTCGCATACGGGCCCGGAAACGTTCCGCTTCCGCAGGAGCGACGATCAGAAGGCGGCAGGCCTAGACCTGCTCGAACGCCAGCCTGATGCCCAGCGGCGCCAGCAGCGAAGGTTCGCCGGCGAGGTCGGCGCGCAGCAGCGCGCGCGGTTCGAGCCACCGGCGCGCCAGCGCGATCGCCAGCGAGCGGCCTTCGGCCGCGGCGTCGAGCCGCGGGATTTCGCGCGCGTCGTAGCCGCGGTGCAGCAGTACCGCAATGCGCAGCAGCGCCGCGCTGCGCTGCGCCGAAGCCAGCAGGCGGTCGGGCAGCGCGTCGAACGCGTTGCCGGGGATCTTGCGCCGATGGGTTCGCACCAGCGCGGCCAGGTACTGCTGCTCCTGGCGCGAGAAACCGGCGATGTCGGAGTTTTCCAGCACGTAGGCGCCGTGCACGTGGTACTGGCTGTGCGCGATCACCAGCCCCACCTCGTGCAGGCGCGCGGCCCAGCCGAGCATGAGCCGTTCGTCCGGGCCCAGCTGCCAGGCCGTGGCGACCTGGTCGAACAGGTGCAGCGCAGTGCGCTCCACGCGCAGCGCCTGGTCGACATCGATGCCGTAACGCTGCATCAATGCCGCCACCGACGCGTCGCGCGGGTCCTCGTCGCGGCTCCTGCCGACCATGTCGTGCAGCACGCCCTCGCGCAGCGCGGCCTTGCTCACCGCCATGCGCTCGAGTCCGAGCGCGGCGAACGCCGCTTCCAGCACCAGCACGCCGCCAGCGATGATCGGGCGGCGCTCGTCCGACAGGCCGGGCAGGTCGATGGCCTCGATGCGGCCGGCACGCAGCAGCTGTTCGCGCACCTGCGGCAGCGCCTGCGCGGTGACCGCGCCCTTGGTCAGGCCCATCTTCGCGCAGATCTCGCCGATCGCCTTGTTGGTGCCCGACGACCCCAGCGCCTCCTGCCAGCCCAGCGCACGGTAGGTGGCCGCGAACTGCTGGAACTCCGCCGTGACTTCCACCAGGGCCTCGTTCCACTTCTTCCGCGTCAGCTTGCCGTTGCCGAAGAAGCGACGGGTGCTGGCGACGCAGCCCACCTGCAGGCTTTCGCGCTCGATCGCGTCGAAGCCCGAGCCGATGATGCATTCGGTCGAGCCGCCGCCGATGTCGATCACCAGCCGCAGGTTGCCCTTCTTCGGCGGCTGCGCGTGGGCCACGCCCAGGTAGACCAGGCGTGCCTCCTCGCGGCCGGCGATGATCTCGATGCCGTGGCCGAGCGCGGTCTCCGCGGGGACCAGGAACGCCTGCGGTGCGGACAGCGCGCGCACGGTGTTGGTCGCCACCGCACGCACGCGCTGCGGCGGGATGTCGCGGATGCGCTGGCCGAACCGCGCCAGGCATTCGAACGCGCGCTGGCGCACTTCAAGCGTCAGCCCGCCCTTGCCATCGAGGCCTTCGGCCAGGCGCACGGTCTCGCGCAGGCGGTCGACGGTACGCAGCTGCCCCAGGGTGTAGCGCGCGACGACCATGTGGAAGCTGTTCGAGCCCAGGTCGATGGCCGCGAGCATGTCGCCGTCCTTCAGCGGCGCCGCGGTGCTGGGGGCGAAGGCCGGGATCGAACTCATGCGCAGATCTTCGCCAGCAGCGCCGCCTGCGCCGAATGCGGTGTTTCGTCGTCGCCGGGTTCGATCTTCAGGTAGCTGCCGTCGGGTTGCAGTTCCCAGGCGTTGAGGTTGTCGGCCAAGTAGTTGTCGAGCGCTTCCTCGCGGATGCGCGTGGCGATCGCGGGATCGAGGATCGGGAAGCCGGTTTCCACGCGCCGCAGCAGGTTGCGCTCCAGCCAGTCGGCACTGGTGCAGAACAGTTCCGGGTCGTCGTCGTTGCCGAACCAGTACACGCGGCTGTGCTCCAGGAACCGGCCGACGATCGAGCGCACTCGGATGTTTTCCGAGACGCCGGGCACGCCCGGGCGCAGGGTGCAGGCGCCGCGGACGATCAGGTCGATCTGCACGCCGGCTTGCGACGCGGCGTACAGCGCGCGCACCACCTGTGGTTCGTTGAGGGCGTTCATCTTGGCGATGATCCGCCCCGGACGGCCAGCGCGCGCGTGTGCCGCCTCGCGCTCGATCCGGGCCAGCACCCCGGCGTGCAGGGTGAACGGCGATTGCAGCAGGCGTTCGAGCCGGATCGCCGGGGCCAGCCCGGACAATTGCTGGAAGATCAGGTGCACGTCGCTGCCGATCGCGGGATCGGCGGTGACCAGGCCAAGGTCGGTGTACGCGCGGGCGGTGCCGGTGTGGTAGTTGCCCGTGCCCAGGTGCACGTAACGGCGCAGCTTGCGGCCCTCGCGGCGTACCACCAGCAGCATCTTGGCGTGGGTCTTGTAGCCGACCACGCCATAGACCACCTGCACGCCGGCCTCCTGCAGGCGGTCGGCGAAATCGAGGTTGGCTTCCTCGTCGAAGCGCGCGCGCAGCTCAACTACCGCGGTGACGTCCTTGCCGTTGCGCGCAGCCTGCACCAGGTGTTCGATGATCGCCGAGTCCTTGGCGGTGCGATACAGGGTCTGCTTGATCGCCAGCACGTTCGGGTCGTCGGCGGCCTGGCGGATGAGCTCCAGCACCGGCGTGAACGCGTCGAACGGGTGGTGCAACAGCACGTCGCCGGCGGCCACGCGCTCGAAGATCGCATCGACGTCGGGCAGCTGCCGCGGCACGAACGGCGGATACTTCAGGTCCGGGCGGTCGACCTGGTCGTAGATCTGGATGATGCGGTTGAGGTTGACCGCGCCGTGGATGCGGTACACCGCGTTGGCCGGCAGTTCGAAGTTCTCCAGCAGCGTGCGCACGATCGGCTTCGGGCAGTTGGCTGCGATCTCCAGCCGCATCGCGCGCAGGTAGCCGCGGCCAACCAGTTCGTCGCGCAGCGCCAGCGCGAGGTTCTCGACTTCCTCCTCGTCGACGATCAGCTCCGAGTTGCGGGTGACGCGGAACTGGTACGCGCCCTTGACCTGCATCCCCGGGAACATCTCCGCGACGAATTCCGAGAGCACCGAGGACAGGAACACGAAGTCGTATTCGCCGCCGGACACTTTCTTCGGCAGCTGGATGATGCGTGGCAGCGAGCGCGGCGCGCGCACGACCGCCAGGTGGCCGCTGCGGCCGAACGCGTCCTTGCCCTTGAGCACGACGATGATGTTGAGCGACTTGTTGAGGATCTTCGGGAACGGATGCGCCGGGTCCAGGCCCAGCGGCGACAGCACCGGCATGATCTCTTCGCGGAAGTAGCTGCGCAGCCAGCGCGTCTGGCGCGCGTTCCACGATTCGCGGCCGAGGACGCGTACGCCCGCGTCGAACAGGGCCGGGCGCAGTTCAGCGCTCCAGCAGCGGTACTGCGCGTCGACCAGTTCGGCGGCGCGGTCGTGGATGCGGCGCAACAGCGTGGCCGGCGACATTCCGTCCGCGGCGACCGGCACCGCGAAGTCCTGCGCGTGGCGCACGGTGGCGGCGCGGATCTCGAAGAACTCGTCGAGGTTGGTGCACGAGATGCACAGGAAGCGCAGGCGCTCGAGCAGCGGCACCGACTCGTCGCGGGCCTGGGCGAGCACGCGGAAGTTGAAGTCCAGCTGCGACAGCTCGCGGTTGAAGTACAGCGACGGGTCGAGCAGCGCGTCGTCGACGTGCGCTTCCGGCATGGCGGGAACGGGCGGCGGGGTCATGGGCCGGCCACCGGAAGCCGGGCGACGTCGCGCTCGCGTGCATGCACGCGCTCGGGGCCGAAGTGGCAGCTGAAGGTGCTGCCCTGGCCGACTTCGCTCTCGATCTCCAGCCGTGCCTGGTGCAGCTGCAGGATGTGCTTGACGATCGACAGGCCCAGGCCGGTACCGCCGGACTCGCGCGAACGGCTGGTGGACACGCGGTAGAAGCGCTCGGTGATGCGCGGCAGGTGCGCGGCGGGGATGCCGTAGCCGCTGTCGCGGACCGAGAGGACGGCGCCGCCATCGGCGCTGCGCGCAAGGGCGATCGAGATGCTGCCGCCGGCCGGCGTGTAGCGCACCGCGTTGGCCACGAGGTTGGAGAACGCGCTGTGCAGCTCGCGGGTCGAGCCGATCAGGTCGATGTCCGCGCCGTCGTCGACGGTGATCGCGTGGCGGCGCTGGCTCAGCGCCTCGGCCTCGCGCCGCAGTGTGACCATCATCGAGCCCATCGAGACGTCCTCGTCGACCAGGCTGTCCTGCGCCTCGAGGCGCGACAGGGTCAGCAGGTCCTCGACCAACTGGGTCATGCGCTGCGACTGGCGGCGCATTTCCTCGAGGATGGGCGCCCACTCGGGCTGTTCCTCCGGGTCGAGCATGTCCAGGTAGCCGTGGACCACGGTCAGCGGCGTGCGCAGTTCGTGCGAAACGTTGGCGACGAAGTCGCGGCGCATCTGTTCGAGCCGCATCACCTTGGTCACGTCGCGCGCGACCAGCAGCCACAGTTCGTCGGAGTACGGGATCAGGCGCAGGCTCAGGCGCACCCCGGCGCTGGCCGGCGAGGGTACGTCGAGCATCGGCTCGGCGCGGCGCCCGCTGGCCAGCCAGCGCGCGACCGGCAGCGGCTGCAGGCGTTCGCCCAGCGATGCGTCGATGTCGTCGGGATAGTGCAGGCCGAGCAGGCGGGTCGCCGCGTCGTTGAACCAGCGCACGCGCTGGCTGTTGCGTTCGAGCACGACCACCGCGTCCGGCAGCGCGGCGGCGGCGGCGCTGTAGGCGCGCAGCATCTCCACCAGGCGGCGCTTGCGGCCGCGCATTTCCTCCTGGGTGCGGTGGAGCAGGCGGTCGAGTTCGTTCCACACGCCGTTGCCGCCGGATGGCTCGACCCGCTGCCGCGCGGTCAGCCGCAGCAGCACGCCGCGCAGGCGCCAGTAGTGCCAGGCCACGATGCCCAGCGCGGCGACGGCGAGCAACTGCCACGGATAGCCGACCAGCACGCCGGCCAGCAGCGCCAGGGCCAGCACGATGGCGAGCTGGCCGAGCGTCCTGGTCCAGGCGGTGCGCGCGTGAAGGGGCATCTGCGGGCCGGTGGTCGTGGCGAAGGGTTCGATGTCGGCGGGATCGGATTGCACGAAGATAGTAGCGGGTCGCGCCCCGGCTTCAGGGAAACGCGCGTGGATGCGCGCCACGGCGGCGGCGGTGGATGGGGTCGTTCCCGGCCGGCTGCGTCCGTGGCGCCGGCCGTTCCGGGGCGCAACCCCGGCGCGTCACAGCGAAGCGGAGAACCGGTAGCCCGAGCCGCGCACCGTCTGCACCATGCCGTCGAGCCCGGACGGCTCCAGGGTCTTGCGCAGGCGGCGGATGTGCACGTCGACGGTGCGCTCCTCGACGTAGACGTTGCCGCCCCAGACGTGGTCGAGCAGCTGGGTGCGCGTGTAGACGCGCTCGGGGTGGGTCATGAAAAAGTGCAGCAGGCGGTATTCGGTGGGGCCGATCTGCACCGGTTCGTCGTTGGCGAACACGCGGTGGGCGGTGCCGTCGATGCGCAGCGCGCCGACGTTGACGCTGCCGTCCTCGTCGTCCTCGCGCGAACGCCGCATCACCGCACGGATACGCGCCAGCAGCTCGCGCGAGGAGAACGGCTTGACCACGTAGTCGTCGACCCCGGCCTCCAGGCCGCCGACGCGGTCGTTCTCCTCGCCGCGCGCGGTGAGCATGATGATCGGGATCTCGCGGGTGAGTTCCTCGCGGCGCCAGCGCCGGGCCAGCTCGATGCCGCTGGTGCCCGGCAGCATCCAGTCGAGCAGGATCAGGTCGGGGACGCGATTGGCGATCGACTCCTGTGCCTCGCGTGCATCACCGGCATGGGCCGGCTCGTATTCACCCTTGCGCAGGGCGAAGGCGACCATCTCGCGGATGGCCGGTTCGTCGTCGACGATCAGGATGCGCTTGTGCATGGCGTGCCGCGTGTTCCATTCCGATGGTTTTCCGATGCGGCCAGTAGACTACGTTTTTGTGACAGGTGCGTGACAGCATCATCGGCGGTCGAGATCCGGGTCGCGGATGCCCTGGCGGCGCAGTTCCAGCACCACCGGCGTGATCGTGGCGATGCGCGCCTCGATGCGGGCGCGGGCGTAATAGTCCAGGTCGCTGCGCTTTTTCAGGTTGTTGAGCTGGACCAGGGCCCGCTCCGGGCGGCCGTTGAGGTAGGCGGCCTCGGCCCAGGCCTCGCCGGCGCGGATCGGGTCGCCGGCGATCTCGTTGATCCGCGCGAACGTGGCCTGGAACAGCGGATCGTCACCGGCCCTGGCCAGCAGCGGCCGCAGCACGTCCTGCGCGCGCTTGCCGGCGGCGGCGCTGTTGCGCTCGGCCAGCACGCGGGCGTAGGTGAGGGCGACGGCGCGATTGCGCGGCATCCGCGCGACCAGGTCTTCGAAGATCGCATCGGCGGCCGCGATGTTGCCGGCGCGGGCCTGCGCCTGTGCCGTCGCCAGCAGCAGCCAGAGGTCGCCGGGATATTTTTCCAGCAGCGGAGCCAGCTCCCTTGCCGCGTCGGCGCCGTGTCCGGCGAGCAGGTGGGCGTAGGCCAGGCCGTAGCGCTGCGCGTCGCTGAGCTTGCCTGTCCGCTGCATGCGCCCGTATTCGCCGATCGCTTCCGTGGGCGTGTTGGCGCTGAGCACGCGCAGGTGCTCGCGCACCCAGCCGAACTGGACGGCATCGCTGCCTGCGGGCGCGGTGCTGATCTTGATCGATGACGGCAGCAGCGGGTTGTCGATGGCGGTGAAGGTCGGGGTGAACCCGGCGTCCCGGTCCTCCATCTTGGCCGCGCGCGCCTTGGCTTCGGCGATGCGGGTGGTGGTGACCGGGTGGCTGCGCAGGTAGTCGGGCGTGCGCTCCTTGGCGCCGCCCTGGTTGCTGCGCTCCAGCGCCTGCATGCGCTCGAACATCTGCGCCATCGCCTCCGGGTCGTAGCCGCTGCGCGCCATGGTGCGGATGCCGATGCGGTCGGCCTCGGATTCGTTGCTGCGGGTGTAATTGATCTGGCGCTGCGCGGCGATGCCCTGGGCGCTGGCCATGGCCGCCATCGCCGCGTCGCCGGACGAGCTGCTGCCGGACTGCGCGATCGCGATCGCGCCGAGCATCGCCAGCAGGATCGGCACGCTGTCGCGCTGCGCGCGCTCGACGCTGCGCAGCACGTGCGACTGGGTGACGTGGGCGATTTCGTGGCCGAGCACGCCGGCGACCTCGTCCTCGGTGTCGGCCGCCAGCACGAGCCCCGCGTTGACGCCGACGTAGCCGCCCACGGTGGCGAAGGCGTTGACCTGGCGGTCGGCCATCATGAAGAAGGTGAAATCCTGCTTCGGGTCGTCGCTGGCGGCCGCCAGGCGGTTGCCGACCCCGCGCAGCCAGCTGTCCACCAGCGGATCCTCGAGGATGTAGTCGTAGTTGCGCAGCTGGCTGAGCATCATCTCGCCGTAGACGCGCTGGTCGGCCGGGCTGAGCACGGTGCCGGCGGACGAGCCGATGTCCGGCAGGCGGGCGCCTTCCTGCGCGGGCGCGCACACGCTGGCGACGACAAGCATCAGGGCAACGACGGCGGGAAGTGGGCGCATGGCGTCTCTTGTCGGGACGAGGTGTCGGTGGAGCGGGGCAGGGACAGCCTGCAGGATGGCGAGTGCCGCGTCGAATCGCGTGAATCCGCGGTTAACCCGGCGCAGGCCATCATTCAGGCGATTACTCAGCGTTCCATGCGTGGACGTTGATGGCCCGGATCCGGGCCGCATCCTTGATTCGACCATGTTCCGCCTGCCAAGTTTCAGGAGCCTGCCTTGAACGCCCCCTCCACCCCGCAGATCACCCTCTACACCAGCGCCGTCTGCGGCTACTGCGTTGCCGCCAAGAATTTCCTCAAGAGCCGCGGACTGGCATGGAACGAGGTGCGGATCGACACCGATCCTGCCGAGCGGGAGAAGATGGTGGCGCTGGCCAGGCGCACCAGCGTGCCGCAGATCTTCATCGGCGACACCCACGTCGGCGGCTACGACGACATGATGGCGCTGCACCGGGCGGGCAAGTTCGAGCCGCTGCTGTCCGGTGAGTCCGGCTAGGGTGGGGCCGCGCACCGGCAGGCCCGCGCCGCATCCGGCATAATAAGCGGCTGTTTTCCGCTTCCGACGCCCGGCATTCCCCGCCCGGCGTCCTTCTGCACGGACCCCACATATGCCCCACACGATTACCGTCATCCGCGGCGATGGCATCGGCCCGGAAATCATGGACGCCACCCTGCACGTGCTCGACGCCATGGGCCTCGGGCTGGTGTATGAAGAGGCCGACGCCGGCATGGCCGCGCTCGACAAGCACGGCGAACTGCTGCCGCAGGCGTCGATGGATTCGATCCGCAAGAACAAGGTCGCGCTCAAGAGCCCGCTGACCACGCCGGTCGGCGGCGGCTTTTCGTCGATCAACGTCGAGCTGCGCAAGCGCTTCGACCTGTACGCCAACGTGCGCCCGGCGATCTCGTTCCCCAACACCAGGTCCCGCTTCCCCACCGGCGTCGACCTGATCACCGTGCGCGAGAACACGGAAGGCGCCTACAGCGCCGAAGGCCAGGAAGTCTCGGCCGACGGCGACACCGCCACCTCGATCACCCGTACCACCCGCAAGGGCTCCGAGCGCATCGTCCGCTACGCCTTCGACCTGGCGCGCCGCACCGGCCGCAAGAAGGTCACGATCGTGCACAAGGCCAACATCCTCAAGTCGACCTCGGGCCTGTTCCTGAAGGTCGCGCGCGAGGTGGCTGCGCAGTACCCGGAGATCGAGTGCAACGAGCTGATCGTCGACAACACCTGCATGCAGCTGGTGATGCGGCCGGAGCAGTTCGACGTGATCGTCACCACCAACCTGTTCGGCGACATCATCTCCGACCTGTGCGCCGGCCTGGTCGGCGGCCTCGGCCTGGCGCCGGGCGCGAACATCGGCGAGGACGTGGCGATCTTCGAGGCCGTGCATGGCTCGGCCCCGGACATCGCCGGCAAGGGCATCGCCAACCCCTGCGCGCTGCTGCTGGGCGCGGCGCAGATGCTTGACCATCTGGGCATGCCGGAAAAGGCGACGAAGCTGCGCGAGGCCATCGTCGCCACGCTCGAAGCCAAGGACTCGCTGACCCCGGACCTGGGCGGCACCGGCGACACGATGTCGTTCGCCAAGGCGATCGCAACGCGCGCTGCCGCCTGATCCAGGCGGACAATCGGTGATCCCCGCGGGGCGCTTCGGCGCCCCGTTCCGTTTCCGGAACGCCGGAATTCCGTAGGCGGGCATCGACAGGGCCGGGGGCAGGGCGCAGAATCCGGAATCCTTTTATCCGGATAAAGCGATGCAGGTCCGCCCCAGCGCCATCGCACTGACCCCGCTGTTGCTGTTCCTGGCGCTGTTCTTCGGCGCCGGGATCTGGTTCACCCTGCAGGGCGAACCCATGGGCTTCTACCAGCTGCGCGCGCCGGTGGCGATCCTGCCGGCGCTGGCGCTGGCCGCGTGGCTGGCGCATCGGCGCGGCCTGAAGGCGCTCGACGAACTGCTGGCCGGCATGGGCGACAGCAACGTGGTGCTGATGTGCCTGATCTTCCTGCTCGCCGGCGCGTTCGCGATGGTGTCGAAGGCGATCGGGGCGGTGGACGCCGTGGTCGCGCTGGGGCTGGGCACGCTGCCGCCGGCGCTGATCCTGCCGGGACTGTTCCTGGTCGCCGGCTTCGTGTCGCTGTCGATCGGCACCTCGATGGGCACGGTCGCGGCCGTGGTGCCGATCGCGCTCGGCGTCGCCGACGCGGCCGGGCTGGACCGCGCGCTGGTGGTGGGTGCGGTGATCGGCGGCGCGATGTTCGGCGACAACCTGTCGGTGATTTCCGACACCACCATCGCCGCCACCCGCACCCAGGGCTGCGAGATGCGCGACAAGTTCCGCGAGAACTTCAGGATCGCCTTGCCCGCAGCGCTCGCCACGGCGGTGCTGCTGGGGTTCCTGGGCGACGCGGCGCCGGTGGAGGCACCGGACGCGGCGTCGAAGTGGCTGGTGGTGCCGTACCTGGCGGTGCTGGTGCTGGCGCTGAGCGGGCTGAACGTGGTCGTGGTGCTCGGCATCGGCATCGTGCTGGCCGGCGCGTTCGGCTTCGTGTTCTCGCCCGGCTACGATTGGCAGGCGTTCGCCGGCGACATCTACGGCGGCTACGAGAGCATGGTCGAGATCACCCTGCTGTCGCTGCTGATCGGCGGCCTTGCCGCGCTGGCCAGGGCCAGTGGCGGCCTGCAGTGGCTGGCCGAAGCGATCGCCCGCTTCGCGCGCGGCCACACGGGCCGGCGCGCGGGCGAGTTCAGCATCGCGGCGCTGGCCGCGCTGGGGGATTTCTTCACCGCCAACAACACCGTGGCGATCCTCGTCGGCGGCGGGCTGGCCAAGGACATCGCGGTGCGCCACGGCATTTCCCCGAAGCGCTCGGCGAGCCTGCTCGACATCTTCGCCTGCGTGGTCCAGGGCGTGCTGCCGTACGGCGCGCAGATCCTGCTGGCCGGCTCGCTGGCCGCGGTGTCGCCGCTGGCGCTCGCCGGCAAGGTCTACTACTGCTGGATCCTGGCGGTGGTCGCGATCGGCTTCATGCTGTGGCCGGCGCGGCGGGCCCAGCAGGAGGCAGTCCTGCGCGACGCCGCCTGAGCCCTCGTGGGAGCGGCTTCAGCCGCGAGCTTTTCGTTGGTTCGCCACGTCAGCCAAAAGCTCGCGGCTGAAGCCGCTCCCACAGGATCCGGGTTGGCGCACTCCCCGCAAACGCGCCGAAACGAAGAAAGGCGCCGAAGCGCCTTCCTTCATCCCACCGCTGGCTGGATCAGCGCGACTGCACCTTCGAAAGCAGCCGCAGGAACTCGATGTACAGCCACACCAGCGTGATCATCAGGCCGAACGCGCCGTACCACTCCATGTACTTCGGCGCGCCGCGCTCGACGCCGGTCTCGATGAAGTCGAAGTCCAGCACCAGGTTCAGCGCCGCGATCGCCACCACGAACAGGCTGAAGCCGATGCCGACGATGCCGTTGCCGTGGATCATCGGGATCTCGACCCCGAAGAAGCCCAGCACGATCGTCGCCAGGTACACCAGCGCGATGCCGCCGGTGGCCGCGACCACGCCCATCTTGAAGTTCTCGGTCGCCTTGATCAGGCCCGAGCGGTAGGCCATCAGCAGCGCGAACAGGGTGCCGAAGGTCAGCAGCACGGCCTGGAAGGCGATGCCGGGATACCTGGCTTCGAAGACCGCCGAGATGCCGCCGAGGAAGAGGCCTTCCACCAGCGCGTACATGGGCGCGGTGACCGGCGCCCATTCCTTCTTGAAGATCGTGACCATCGCCAGGATGAAGCCGCCGATCAGGCCGCCCCACACGTACAGGCCGCCGGTCATGCCGTCGGGGGTGACTTCGACCTTGCTCCAGGCGAAGGCGGCAGTCATCACCGCCAATACCAGCAGGATGGCGGTCTTGCCGACCGTGCCGTTCAGGGTCATCGCGCCGCCGGCGGCGCGCGAGACGACGGTGCCGCTGCCGAGGTCGAGGAAGGTGGAATCCTTCAGAGCCGGGTTGCCGCTACGCATGGGGTGTGTCCTCGCGAGGATGTGTCTGTCCAGGGCCAGATATGAGGATACAGGGCAAACGGTTTCAAGGCCGCTGCAAGGTGAACGACTGCGCGTCGCCGGACCGGCCCGTTGGGTGGTGCGAAAGGGGGGACTCGAACCCCCACGCCTTGCGGCACCGGCACCTAAAGCCGGGGCGTCTACCAATTCCGCCACTTTCGCGATGTCCGGGCCGGCGCCCGGCGAAAAAAAAGCGCCCGGGAGACCGGGCGCTTCGAGTTTGGTGGGCCGTCAAGGATTCGAACCTTGGACCTATTGATTAAGAGTCAACTGCTCTACCAACTGAGCTAACGGCCCCGAACGACGAATAATAGCGCAGCCTTGCGCCGCGCGACAACGGTTTTTTGCCGCCCGCGGCATGCGCGGTAGGCGTGCAGTCATCGATGCGTCCTGGCATCGGGCTGCGGAAGATGGGGTGGCTGAGGGGACTCGAACCCCCGACATCTGGAATCACAATCCAGGACTCTAACCAACTGAGCTACAGCCACCATTTGAAGCGTTCCGGAAGACCCGTTCCGTGGGCTTTCCGTCGGCACCCTGGTTGCGGATGCCTGTGTTCCCGCGCCGCGGCCAAAGCCGGCCGGACCCGGTGACGTGGCGCGCCCGGCAGGACTCGAACCTGCAACCACCGGCTTAGAAGGCCGGTGCTCTATCCGGTTGAGCTACGGGCGCCTGGGCGCATGATAGCGGGCCGGACAGGGTCGTCGGCGGATGGTCGGGGTAGAGGGATTCGAACCCCCGACATCCTGCTCCCAAAGCAGGCGCGCTACCAGACTGCGCTATACCCCGGTGCCGCACGGTTGGTTCGGGTTCCCCGGCCTGTGCCACGCCCGCGGAAGGCCGGCCATTGTCCGGAGCGGGCGATGTGCTGTCAACGCGAATGCGCCGATCCCGGCTGGCGGCCGGGCCCGGAATCGGCGAAACTAGACCGTTCCGCCGTCCGGGTGGGCTACCGGCTGCATTGCGCCGCGCGCGCCGCCCGGTACCGGTTTCCATCATCAACCCCGCGAAGGCCTCGCGGGCTGCAGGAGTGGGTATGCCAGCTGTAGATACACGTGCGTCGGTTGAATCCCTGGGCAACCTCGGTCGCCGCATGACGTTCCGCCTGCCGGCGGAGCGCCTCGAGGACCAGGTCGGCGGGCGCCTGCGCGAGATCGCGCGCACCGCCCGCATCAAGGGCTTCCGCCCCGGCAAGGTGCCGGCCAAGGTCATCGAGCAGCGCTTCGGCAAGCAGGTGCGCGACGAGATCCTGGGCGGCCTGCTGCGCGAGGGCTTCGACGAGGCCGTGCGCGACAACGAACTGCGCCTGGCCGGCAGCCCGCGCATTGAGCCCAGCGAGGATGGCGGCGACAAGGAACTGGCCTACGTGGCCACGTTCGAAGTGGTGCCCGACTTCGGCGAGATCGACGTGTCGAAGCTCAGCGTCACCCGCCACACGGCCGAGGTGACCGAGGCCGACATCGACCGCATGATCGAGAACCTGCGCATGCAGCGCCGCAGCTGGACCGCGGTGACGCGCCCGGCGCAGGCTGAGGATGCGGTGGACGTGGAAACCTGGTCTCAGGTCGGCGACGAGCGCCTGCCGGCCGAGGGCGCCGAGCGCGGCGTGACCGTGATCGGCACCGGCGGCATGTACCCCGAAATCGAAAATGCACTGGTCGGCATGAAGAAGGGCGACGAGAAGACCGTCGACGTCACCTTCCCGGCCGACTGGCGCGTGCCGCAGCTGGCCGGCAAGTCGGCGCAGGTGCACGTGAAGGTCGAGCAGGTGTCCGAGCAGGTGCTGCCCGAAGCGGACGCGGCGTTCATCCGCAGCTTCGGCGTCAAGAGCGGTGAGCTGGAGCAGTTCCGCACCGACATCCGCAGCAACCTGGAGCGCGAGCTCAAGGGCGCGCTGATGAACCGCCTGCGCCGCGCCGTCGGCGAGGAGCTGGTCGCGGCCTACAAGGACGTGGAAATGCCGCCGAAGCTGGTCGAGAACGAAGCCCGTTCGATGCTCCAGCAGGCCGTCGAGCAGGCCCGTCGCCAGGGCCAGAAGGCCGAAATCCCCGAGAACGGGCACGAAGGCTTCATGGACGCCGCGCGCAAGCGCGTGCTGGTCGGCCTGGTGGTGGGCGAAGTGGCCCGCAACAACGAACTGCGCCTGGACCCCAAGCGCCTGAACGAGACGCTGCAGCTGATCGCTTCCACCTACGAGGAGCCCGACCAGGTCGTTGAGTTGTACCGCAACGACCCCCAACTGATGTCGGGCCTGCAGAACCGCGTGATGGAGGAGCAGGTGATCGACTGGATCGCCGAGCGTGCCAGGCACACCGAGCAGGTCATGTCCTTCCAGGAAGCGATCGGGAGTTGATGCGAGTCCCTCGCAAGAGCCCGCACGGCCATGTGCGGACTTTCCAAGAACAGCCAGGTAGGTAAACAGTGCACAAGCCGGAAACCGCGTTGAACCTCGTCCCCATGGTGGTCGAACAGACCAGCCGTGGCGAACGCGCCTACGACATCTACTCGCGCCTGCTCAAGGAACGCGTGATCTTCCTCGTCGGCGCGATCGACGACCACATGGCCAACGTGATCGTGGCGCAGATGCTGTTCCTCGAGGCGGAGAACCCCGAGAAGGACATCAGCCTGTACATCAACTCGCCCGGCGGCGTGGTCACGGCCGGCATGTCGATCTACGACACCATGCAGTTCATCAAGCCCGACGTGAGCACGATCTGCATCGGCCAGGCGGCGAGCATGGGCGCGCTGCTGCTGGCGGCGGGCGCCAAGGGCAAGCGCTACGCGCTGCCCAACTCGCGGGTGATGATCCACCAGCCGTCCGGCGGCTCACAGGGCCAGGCGACCGACATCGAGATCCAGGCGCGCGAGATCCTGACCCTGCGCCAGCGGCTCAACGAGATCCTGGCCCGCCACACCGGCCAGTCGTTCGAGACCATCGCCAACGACACCGAGCGCGACAACTTCAAGAGCGCCGAAGCCGCCCGCGAGTACGGGCTCGTCGACGAGGTCCTGGAGCGTCGTCCCGACGAGTCCATCCAGCCGTCGTAACTGGCTGATTTCATTGATGCATCCGGCGTTCCGCCCCCGCGCTTGCGGGAGCGGGCGCTATGCTATTCTCGAATCGTAATCCGCAAAGATCGACCAGACGCATGACCGAAGACCGACAGGGCCGTTCCGGCGACAGCAGCAAGATCCTGTATTGCTCGTTTTGCGGGAAGAGCCAGCACGAGGTGCGCAAGCTGATTGCGGGCCCCAGCGTGTTCATCTGCGACGAATGCGTCGAGCTGTGCAACGACATCATCCGTGAGGAACTCGAGGAGAAGGCGCAGTCGGCGCGCAGCTCGCTGCCCAAGCCGCGCGAGATCCTCGAAGTGCTGGACCAGTACGTGATCGGCCAGGCCCGCGCCAAGCGCACGCTGGCGGTCGCCGTGTACAACCACTACAAGCGGATCGAGAGCCGGCAGAAGAACGACGACGTCGAGCTGGCCAAGTCCAACATCCTGCTGGTCGGCCCGACCGGTTCGGGCAAGACGCTGCTGGCCGAGACCCTGGCGCGCATGCTCAACGTGCCGTTCACCATGGCCGATGCCACCACGCTGACCGAAGCCGGCTACGTCGGCGAGGACGTGGAGAACATCATCCAGAAGCTGCTGCAGAAGTGCGACTACGACGTCGACAAGGCGCAGCAGGGCATCGTCTACATCGACGAGATCGACAAGATCTCGCGCAAGAGCGAGAACCCGTCGATCACCCGCGACGTGTCGGGCGAAGGCGTGCAGCAGGCGCTGTTGAAGCTGATCGAGGGCACCGTGGCCAGCGTGCCGCCGCAGGGCGGGCGCAAGCATCCGCAGCAGGAGTTCCTGCAGGTCGATACCAAGAACATCCTGTTCATCGTCGGCGGCGCTTTCGCCGGCCTGGACAAGATCATCCAGCAGCGCAGCACCGACGCCAGCGGCATCGGCTTCGGCGCCAAGCTCAAGAGCGCCGAGCGCAAGGTCGAGGTCGGCAAGGTGCTGGCCGACGTCGAGCCCGAGGACCTGATCAAGTTTGGCCTGATCCCCGAGTTCGTCGGCCGCCTGCCGGTGGTCGCCACGCTCGAGGAGCTTGACGAGGCCGCGCTGGTGAAGATCCTCACCGAGCCGAAGAACGCCATCACCAAGCAGTTCCACAAGCTGTTCGACATGGAGGGCGTGGAGCTGGAGTTCCGCCAGGACGCGCTGTCGGCGATCGCCCGCAAGGCGCTCAAGCGCAAGACCGGCGCGCGCGGCCTGCGCACCATCGTCGAGTCGGTGCTGCTGGACACGATGTACGACCTGCCGTCGCTGGAGAACGTCAGCAAGGTGGTCGTCGACGAGTCGGTGATCGAGCACAAGTCCGACCCGTACCTGATCTACCAGACCCCGCCGGCGGCCTCGCCGAAGGTGGCGGCAGGCGAGTAGCCGCCGCAGTTCGGGGGCGGGCGAGGAAAGTCCGCCAAGCCCCTGATTCCACGATGATCATGAAGGGCCGCTGCGAACCAGCGGCCCTTCCTGCTTGCATCCTCCGCCCGCGCGCCCCATAACGAAGCCATCGCGGCGGCGTCCGCGCACGCAATCATTCCGGAGTCCAGATGACCAGCCACACCGAACACGAAACCCCCGATCCCGGCGCAGGTCCGGGGCAGGTCCTGCCGGTGCTGCCGTTGCGCGACGTGGTCGTGTTCCCGCACATGGTGATCCCGCTGTTCGTGGGTCGCGAGAAGTCGATCCGCGCGCTGGACCTGGCCATGGACGGCGACAAGCGCATCCTGCTGGTTGCCCAGAAATCCGCCGAAACCGACGATCCCGAGGCCGGCGACCTGTACGAAGTCGGCACGCTGGCCCAGGTGCTGCAGTTGCTGAAGCTGCCCGACGGCACGATCAAGGTGCTGGTCGAAGGCGTGTCGCGCGCGCGCGTGGACAACGTCGGCGAGCGCGATGGCTGCCTGGCCGGCCGCGGCGTCGTGGTCGAGTCGACCGCAACGCGCGATCCACGCGAGGTCGAGGCCGTCGCGCGTTCGCTGATGAGCCTGTTCGAGCAGTACGTCAAGACCAATCGCAAGCTGCCGCCGGAACTGCTGCAGACGCTGTCGGGCATCGACGAGCCCGGTCGCCTGGCCGACACCATCGCCGCGCACCTGGGCGTGCGCCTGTCCGACAAGCAGCGCCTGCTCGACACCATCGACATCGCCGACCGACTGGAGATGCTGGTCGGCTTCGTCGACGGCGAGATCGACGTGCAGCAGATGGAGAAGCGCATCCGCGGCCGGGTGAAGTCGCAGATGGAGAAGAGCCAGCGCGAGTACTACCTCAACGAGCAGATGAAGGCGATCCAGAAAGAGCTCGGCGAGATGGACGACGCGCCGAACGACATCGAGGAGATCGCGCGCAAGATCGCCGAGGCGGGCATGCCCAAGGCGGTGGAGGCCAAGGCCAAGAGCGAGTTCAACAAGCTCAAGCAGATGTCGCCGATGTCGGCCGAGGCCGCGGTGGTGCGCAACTACCTCGAGTGGGTGCTCGGCGTGCCGTGGAAGAAGCGCAGCAAGGTGCGCAAGGACCTCGCCGCGGCGCAGGAAGTGCTCGACGCCGACCACTACGGGCTGGAGAAGGTCAAGGAACGCATCCTCGAATACCTGGCCGTGCAGACGCGCGTGAAGCAGATGAAGGGCGCGATCCTGTGCCTGGTCGGCCCGCCGGGCGTGGGCAAGACCTCGCTCGGGCAGTCGATCGCCAAGGCGACCAACCGCAAGTTCGTACGCATGTCGCTTGGCGGCGTGCGCGACGAGGCCGAGATCCGCGGCCACCGCCGCACCTACGTCGGTTCGATGCCGGGCCGCATCGTGCAGAACCTCAACAAGGTCGGCACCAAGAACCCGCTGTTCATGCTCGACGAGATCGACAAGATGTCGATGGACTTCCGCGGCGACCCGTCATCGGCGCTGCTGGAAGTGCTCGATCCCGAGCAGAACAATTCCTTCAACGACCACTACCTCGAAGTCGACCTCGACCTGTCCGAGGTGATGTTCGTGGCGACGTCCAACTCGCTCAACATCCCCGGCCCGCTGCTGGACCGCATGGAGGTCATCCGCATCCCCGGCTACACCGAGGACGAGAAGGTCAACATCGCCACGCGCTACCTGGTGCCCAAGCAGATGAAGGCCAACGGCCTGCGCGAGGGCGAACTGAAGATCGCCGAAAGCGCGATCCAGGACATCGTGCGCTACTACACGCGCGAGTCCGGCGTGCGCAACCTGGAGCGCGAGATCGCCAAGATCTGCCGCAAGGTGGTCAAGGAGATCGCGCTGCGCGGCCCGGTGCCAGCGACGGCGCGCAAGAAGAAGCCGCGCGCGCTGAGCGTGACCTCGAAGAACCTGGAAAAGTACCTGGGCGTGCAGCGCTACGACTTCGGCCGCGCAGAGCAGGACAACGAGATCGGCCTGGTCACGGGGCTGGCATGGACCGAGGTCGGCGGCGACCTGCTGCAGATCGAATCCACGCTGGTGCCGGGCAAGGGCAACCTGATCCTGACCGGCCAGCTGGGCGACGTGATGAAGGAGTCGGCTTCGGCGGCGCTGTCGGTGGTGCGTGCGCGCACCGACCGGCTCGGCATCGAACTGGACTTCCTGCAGAAGCTCGACGTGCACGTGCACGTCCCCGATGGTGCGACGCCCAAGGACGGTCCCAGCGCGGGCGCCGCGATGGCGACCTCGCTGGTCTCGACCCTGACCAAGATCCCGGTCCGCGCCGACGTGGCCATGACCGGCGAGATCACCCTGCGCGGCAAGATCACCGCCATCGGCGGGCTCAAGGAAAAACTGCTGGCCGCGCTGCGCGGCGGGATCCGCACCGTGATCATCCCGGACGAGAACCGCAAGGACCTGGCCGACATCCCGAAAAACGTCACAGATGCGATGAAGATCGTACCGGTGAAGTGGATCGACGAGGTGCTCGACCTGGCGCTTGAACGGCCGCTCGCGCCCAAGCTCGTTGCCCAGGGCGTGGAAGAGGTGCGGCGGGAATCGGACAAGCCTTCCGTGCCGCTGGATGTCAAGCATTGACGTTTTCCGGTTTGCCCTGAGAATGCACGGAAGCCCGGCGTTTTCCGCGGTTTTTTCGTGTTGCGCGCCCCATACCCCGCTGGTATAAACGACGGCAACCACGAAGCAGTAAACGTACGTGCGTCTGGTCAAGCGGCCCGGCAGGCCTGCGCGGTGCGCAGGGGAATCCGGCCATCATCATCGAGCGGACGATGTCCGCACAGGGAGTTTCCAGTCCAATGAACAAGAACGATTTGATCGAATCCGTTGCCGCGAGTTCCGGCCTGTCCAAGGCCGATGCCGGCCGCGCCGTCGATGCCGTGGTCGGTTCGATCACCGGCGCGCTGAAGGCCGGCGAGAGCGTCAACCTGATCGGCTTCGGCACCTTCGACGTGCGCGCGCGCGCCGCCCGGACCGGCCGCAACCCGCGCACCGGCGAGGAGATCCAGATCGCCGCCGCAAAAAATCCCGCTTTCAAGGCTGGCAAGGCGCTGAAGGATGCCGTAAACTGAGCGGCCGCCGCTGGTGAGATGTCTTCGCCGGCAAGCCAGGCACCGGGTGCTTAGCTCAGCGGTAGAGCGTCTCCTTTACACGGAGAGGGTCGGGGGTTCGAAACCCTCAGCACCCACCAGTCGGGCGAGGCGCACAAGGTTCAGAAAGCGGAGTGGTAGTTCAGTTGGTTAGAATGCTGGCCTGTCACGCCGGAGGTCGCGGGTTCGAGTCCCGTCCACTCCGCCAGTTATCGAAGAGGGCACCGGAAACGGTGCCCTTTTTTTTGGCTTTTTCGTTCATCCTGGGACGCTCGACGAGGCGTTTGCGCAGGCTCCGGCGGGCTGTCGGCCGGGAGCCGCTTTTTCCTCGGCAGAACATCCATGTCCTGACTCGGGCGCGCGCCATCCATGGCGCGCCTGTCGCGGCCCCCGGCCGCCAGGACACGGCTCACTCTGGCGTAGCCGTCGACGCTTCTTCGGTCGCCAATCCGAAGATGTCGTGACAGCGAATCGCAGACGCGGCGTCCGAAATCCGCGCACGGACCGTCTGCACGTGTCGCCACCGGCCTCCCCCGGGAGATGCCGCTCCCGTACAAGCGGCCCGGGCGGGGCCGGCCGGCGCCATTCCGGGTAAACTGGCCCGCTTCGTCCCGACATCCCTGACCGATGCTGCAGAAACTCCGCGAAAAAACCTCCGGCTGGATTGCCATGGTGATCCTTGGGCTGCTGTGCATCCCGTTCGCCTTCTTCGGCATGGAGCAGTACCTGTTCCAGCAGAACCATACGTTCGCGGCCAAGGTCGAGGCACCGCCGAAATGGTGGCAGTCGGCGCCGTCGTGGTGGCCGGTCACGATGCTGTGGCAGCGCGAGGAGATCGACCAGAACGAGTTCCGCGACGCCTTCGAGCAGGCGCGCCGGCAGGCGCGCGCGGCCCAGGGCGACAACTTCGACCCGCGCGAGTTCGAAAGCATCGACAACAAGCGCCGGGTCCTCGACGGACTGGTCGACCGGCTGGTGATGCAGATGTCCGCCAGTCGTGCCGGCATCGCCGTCAGCGACGAGCAGGTGCGCGAGGCGATCCAGTCCATCCCCGCCTTCCAGGTCGACGGCAGGTTCGACCCGCAGCGCTACCAGCTCGCGCTGGCGTCGCAGGTGCCGGCGGTATCGCCGCGTGGCTTCGAGCAGCAGGTCCGCGAAGGGCTGCAGCAGTCGCTGGTGGCCAGCCAGGTCGCCCAATCCGCGTTCGTAACGCCGTCGCAGATGGACCGCCTGATGAAGCTCATCGGCGAGCGCCGCGACGTTTCGTTCGTCGTGCTGCCGCCGCCGGCCGAGGACACCGAGCCGGTGACCGATGAACAGGTCGCCAGCTGGTACGAGGCCAACAAGGCCGAGTACCGGGCGCCGGAGACGGTCTCGATCGAATACGTCGACGTCGATTCGTCCGCGCTGCCCGTTTCGACGGCGCCCGACGAAGCCGCGCTGCGCCAGCGCTACGAGCAGGAAAAGGCACGGTTCGTCGAGCCCGAGCAGCGCCTCGCCTCGCACATCCTGATCCAGGTCGAACCGGGCGCGGACGCTGCGGCGCAAAAGGCGGCCGAGGAAAAGGCGGCCGCGGTCGCGGCGGAAGCGCGCAAGCCCGGTGCGGATTTCGCCGCGCTCGCGCGCGAGGATTCGGACGACACCGGATCGAAGGACAGCGGCGGTGATCTTGGCTGGGTCGCGCATGACGGCGGCATGGTGAAGCCGTTCGAGGATGCGTTGTTCGCGATGCAGCCCGGCGACGTGAGCGAGCCGGTGAAGACCGACTTCGGCTGGCACGTGATCAAGCTGCGCGAGGTCAGGAGCGGCGAGCAGACATCGTTCGAAGAGGCGCGCGCGCAGCTCGAAAGCGAGATGGCCGACGTCGGGCGCGAGCGCGCCTTCAACGAGTTGACCGGCAAGCTGGTCGACCAGGCGCTGAAGAACCCGAGCGCGCTGGCGCCCGCGGCGAACGCGGTCGGCCTGCCACTGCAGAAGCTCGGGCCGTTCTCGCGTGACAACGGCACCGGCATCGCCGCCAGCCCGGCGGTGGTCCGCGCCGCGTTCTCCGAGGTGCGGATCCAGGACGGGACGGTGAGCGACCCGATCGAGATCGCGCCGGGGCACAGCGTGGTGATCCGTGTCACCGGGCATACCGCCGAGCGCGCGCTCACGCTGGACGAAGTCCGCGAACGCGTGGTGGCCGAGATCCGCGGCGATCGCATGCGCGAGGTCGCGGAGGCCGAGGCCGATGCGATGGTCGCCAAGCTTGCGGCCGGGGAGCCGCTGTCGGCGCTGGCCGAGGCGAAGGAACTGACCGCGCAGGACGTGCCCAACGTGCCGCGCGGCGTGCCGGTGCCCGATCCGGCCGCGACCGAGGCCTATTTCGAGGTTCCGGTTCCTGCCGAAGGCAAGGTGTCGCCGGGCAAGGCGACGCTGGGCGACGGTCGCGTGCTCGTGTTCGCGGTCACCAAGGTCACGCCCGGCGACCCGAAGGAGGCCAGCGAGCAGGAGAGCGCGGCGCTGCAGCAGCAGCTGGCGCAGGTCGCGGGCAGCGAGGATGCCGACGGGATGCTCAAGGCGCTGCGCAAGCGGATGAAGATCACGGTGGCCGAAGCGCGGCTATAGGTCGCGCAACGCAAACCGGAGCATCCAGGAGGATCCGTGTTTGGCATCAGTATCTGGCATCTGATCATCCTTGCCGCGGTAGCCGCGATCATCGTGGCCCTGGCATGGGTGGTATCCATCCTCCGTAAAAAATGATGCAGGCAAACAGAAAAAGCCCCGTCGCATGCAGCGGCGGGGCTTTTTTGTTGCCGTTCTTGTCGATGGATGTACTTAGTCGATGCCCGGCATCCCCACGGTGCTGTAGCCGGCGTCGACGTAGGTGATCTCGCCGGTGATGCCGGCCGCCAGGTCCGAACACATGAAGGCCGCGGCGTTGCCGACGTCCTCGATGGTGACGTTGCGGCGTAGCGGCGCGGCGGCTTCGAAGGTGCTGAGCATCTTGCGGAAGTTGCCCACGCCCGATGCGGCCAAGGTCTTGATCGGGCCGGCCGAGATCGCGTTGACGCGCGTGCCCTCGGGGCCGAGGTTGAGCGCCAGGTAGCGCACCGTCGATTCCAGGCTGGCCTTGGCCACGCCCATCACGTTGTAGTTCTGCAGCGCGCGGATCGAGCCGAGGTAGCTCAGGGTCAGGATCGCGCCGTTGCGGCCCTTCATCATCGGTCGCGCGGCCTTGGCCAGCGCCGCCAGCGAGTAGGCCGAGATGTCCTGGGCGATGGCGAAGTTCTCGCGGGTCAGACCGTCGAGGAAGTCGCCGCCGATCGCCTCGCGCGGCGCGTAGGCGATGCAGTGGACGAGGATGTCGAAGCCGTCGGTCCAGTGCTTGCCGAGTTCCGTGAAGCACGCTTCGATCTGCTCGTCCGAGGCCACGTCCAGTGGCAGCACGATGCTGGAGCCGTATTCCTTCGCGGCGTCTTCCACGCGCGAGCGCAGCTTGTCGGTCTGGTAGGTCAGGGCCAGTTCGGCACCCTGGCGGTGCATCGCCTCGGCGATGCCGCTGGCGATCGAGCGCTGGCTGGCGATGCCCGTGATCAGGGCGCGTTTGCCTTGCAGGAAACCCATGGTGTTCTCGCTGGTTGAGCAATCGCCCTATTCTGGCACGGCCGACACGCTGTCGGCATCGGGCACGGTGGCCGGCGCGTCGTCGATTTCCAGCACCATGCCCGGATGCAGCACGTCGGTGGCGGACAGGTCGTTGCGCTCGAGCAGGTCGGCGCGACTGACGCCGTAGTGTTCGGCCAGGCGCCAGATCGAATCGCCGCGCGCCACCACGTGGGTGCGCGGCGCGGGCGTGGCGACGTTCGCCGGCGAGCCGGCACCGGCGCCCGGGGAGTCTTCCGCCACGACCGGGTTGATGACCGTGGCGTTGGAGGCATCGGCGAGCGTGGTGATCCGCGGCGTGGCCGGTTGCGCGGCCGGCGCCTCGCCCGGTCTGCGCGGGACGAGCACCTGCAGTGTCTGTCCGCGCGCCTTCGCGATGCGGCCGCCGGCGAAGGCTGGATTGATCCGGCGCACGTTCTTCGGGTCGCGGCCGTGCTGCCTGGCCCAGGCGTCGAGGCTGGTCGCGCCAGACGGCAGCGATTCCGGCGTGAGTATCGCCACCGGCCGGTCGAGCGCCTGCAGCCATTGTTCGCGGTCGTCGGCGCGGTCGAGCACGCACGACAGGGCGTGCAGCTTGCGCACGTAGGCCCGGGTGATGCCCGACAGGCTGACCAGCTTCTCGGGGTCGGCATCCATCGCCTGCTGGCCGCTGCGCTTGAGCGCGCCGAACACGCGGTATTCGCCGGCGTTGTAGGCCATGACCGCCAGCCGCCAGTCGCCGGCGAACATGCCGTGCAGGGTCTTCAGGTAGCGCACCGCGGCCTGGGTCGACTCGACCGGCGACAGGCGGCCGTCGTAGCCGGGGCGGATCGCGATGTCGTGGTCGCGCGCGGTCAGGGCGATGAACTGCCACAGCCCGGCCGGACCGGAGCTGCTGCGCGCGCCGGGCTTGTAGCCACTTTCGACGAACGGGATCAGCGCGTACTCGGTCGGCAGGTGTGCTTCGCGCAGGGCGTCGACCACGTAGCCGAACAGCGGCAGGACGTTGTCCTCGCGCGAGGCCAGCCGTTTCGGTGCCGCGGCGAAATGCCGCTGCCAGCGCTCGCTGGTGTCCGGCCCGCAGCTGGGGTCGGCCAGGCCTTCGCGGAAGCGGGCGTAGATCTCGCGGCCGCTGCGCGTGGTCGGGGCTGCCGGCTGCGCCAATGACGTCACCGGAGCTTTGGCTTCGGCCGGCGGCACCGGTTCCGCGGCCTGCGCGCCGGCGATGGCGAGCGCTGCCGACAGCGCCACGGACCATCGCCACCCGGCGAGCCGGGTCATGCGCGAAACCCGTCCTTCCAGCGCCGCAACGCAGCGAAAGCATCCACGCGGCCGTCGACCGCGTGGCCGGCATGCCCTGCGATCGCCGCGCCCACGGCCGGCACGTCGACGCGCAGGAACGGGTTGGTCGCGCATTCGAGCGCGAGCGTGCTGGGCAGGGTGGGGCGACCGGACTGGCGCATGGCCTGGGCTTCCTCGATGCGGCGCGCGAGCGCCGGGTTGTCGGGTTCGACCACGCGCGCGAAGGCGGCGTTGGACAGCGTGTATTCGTGGCCGCAGCAGACCAGGGTGTCGCCGGGCAGCGCGGCCAGCCGGTCGAGCGACCCCAGCATCTGCGCGGGCGTACCCTCGAACATGCGGCCGCAACCGAGACTGAACAGCGTGTCGCCGCAAAACAAGAGCCCATGACCGTGGAATGCGATGTGGCTCACGGTATGGCCGGGGACGGCGATGGTTTCGAAGACCCAGTCGCCGATCCGGACCCGGTCGCCGTCGCCCACGCGCTGGCTGGCCGTGGTGATCCGGTCGTCGACAGGCGCGATCACCGGCAGGGTGGGCCACCGCCGGCGCAGTTCGTCCACGCCACCGATGTGGTCGCCGTGGTGGTGGGTGAGCAGGATGCCGGCCGGCTGCAGGCCATCGTCTGCCGCGGCGAGCACCGGGCCTGCCTGCCCGGGGTCGACGACCAGGGCGCGGCCGGCGTCGTCGCGCCAGGTCCAGATGTAATTGTCATCGAAGGCTGGCAGCGGCAGCAGGTGCATCTGGGGCGGTTCCCGGGGCCGTTAGAATTGCGACCATGCCTGCCGATTCCGCCACCGGTCAACCTGACAGCGCCCGCGCGTGGTTCAGGTCGGACGCCGGCCTGGCGCTGCTCGAGAGCGAGCGTCCGACCGTATTGCGCGCGCTGTCCGAGCGCCCGGCGATGCCGTGGCTGTGGCTGGCGCCGGTCGGGCAGGAGGGCGCCGGGCAGGGGCGGGGGCTGCGCCTGGTGGCGTCAGGCGCAGGCTGGTCGGGCGACGCCTGCTGCCGGCTGCCGCTTCCGCTGGCCACCGAGTCGATCGGCGTGGTCGTGCTGCAGCACGTGGCCGCGCCCGGCCGCAGCCGGCGCGAACTGTTCGAGGAATGCGCCCGCGTGCTGGCGCCGGGCGGGCGGCTGTGGGTGTTCGCGCTCAACCCGCTGGCGCCGTACCGCTGGCAGTGGCGCGGCACCGGGCTGGGTGCCGCGGAGCCGCTGTCGTGGCGGCGCCGGATGCGCGCCGCCGGGCTGGTGCCCGAACCGGTGTCGCAGGGACTGGGTCCCGGCTGGCGGGTGCGCGTCGCGCACGAGCCGCAGGACGGCCCGGGCCTGCGCGCCGCCTACGCGATCCGCGCCGAGAAGCGCGCCTGGCCGATCACACCGGTGCGCCAGCGCGCGCGCCTGCCGATGCCTGAAGGAATCCCTGCTGCATGAAACACGTCGAGATCCACACCGACGGTGCCTGCCTCGGCAACCCCGGCCCCGGCGGCTGGGCGGCGCTGCTGCGCTACGGCGAGCGTGAGCGCGAGCTGGCCGGCGGCGAGGCGCAGACCACCAACAACCGCATGGAGCTGATGGCTGCGATCATGGCCCTGGAGACGCTGACCGAACCGTGCAGCGTAGTGCTGCACACCGACTCGCAGTACGTGCGCCAGGGCATCACCGAATGGATGCCCAACTGGCTGCGCCGCAACTGGAAGACCGCCGGCGGTGCCGCGGTCAAGAACCGCGACCTGTGGGAACGCCTGCACGCGGCCACCGGACGCCACAAGATCGATTGGCGCTGGGTAAAGGGACATTCGGGCGACCCCGACAACGAGCGCGTCGACGTCCTCGCCCGCGACGAGGCCGTCAAGCTCAAGTCCGCCGCGAACGCGCTGCTGTAGCCTTTCCGAATCCCGAATCCCGAATCCCGAACCATGCGCCAGATCGTCCTCGACACCGAAACCACCGGCCTTGAATGGAAGAAGGGCAACCGCGTCGTCGAGATCGGCTGCGTGGAACTGGTCGAGCGCAGGCCCACTGGCCGCACTTACCACCAGTACATCCATCCCGAGCGCGAGTTCGAACCGGGCGCGCAGGAAGTCACCGGCCTGACCCTGGAATTCCTCGCCGACAAGCCGAAGTTCGCCGCGATCGCCGACGAGTTCCTCGCCTTCATCGACGGCGCGGAGCTGGTGATCCACAACGCCGCGTTCGACGTCGGCTTCCTCGACCACGAGCTGTCGCGCCTGGGCGACCACTACGGCCGCATCCGCGAGCGCGCCCAGGTGCTCGACTCGCTGGAACTGGCCCGCCAGCGCTATCCTGGCCAGCGCAATTCGCTCGACGCGCTGTGCAGGCGACTGGGCGTGGACAACTCGCACCGCCAGCTGCATGGCGCGCTGCTGGACGCGCAGCTGCTGGCAGAGGCCTACCTGGCCCTGACCGCGGGCCAGAGCGAGATCGGCTTCGCCAGCGTCGAGGTAGCCGAGGTGCGCACGGCCGGGGTGTCGCTGGACACGGCCACGCTGCAGCCACGGCCGAAGGTAGTCGTCGAAGACGTCGACCTGGCCGCGCACGTGGCGCGGCTGGAGGCAATCCGGAAGAAGGCCGGCAAGGCCGTCTGGGACCTGTAGCGGCTGCTGCGGGGCGGGTCTCGAAGGAATTCGTCGTCTCGGAGACCCCGATTCAAGCCGTCATTCCCGAGTGCTTTTGTCGGGAATCCATGGGTTTTCTCGCGCCGGGTCGAAAAGCTCGCGGCTGAAGCCGCTCCTACGGGAGACCTCAGGGATCAGTGGCGGCGCACCAGCACCACGGTCACGTTGTCCGAGCCACCACCGTCGAGCGCGGCGGCCACCAGCCCGTCCACGCATTCCTGAGCGCTGCATTCGGTATGCGCGAGCACCTGCGAGATGCCGCGGTCGTCGACCTCCTCGGTCAGGCCGTCGCTGCACAGCAGCAGCTGCATGCCCGGCAGCAGGTCGCCGGACAGGGTCTCGACGTTGAGGTTCTGCGGGTCGGTCACGCCCAGGGCCTGGGTCACCACGTTGCGGTGCGGATGGGTGCGCGCCTGGTCGACGCTGATCGTGCCCTGCGAGATCAGCTCCTGCACGTAGCTGTGGTCCTGCGACAGCTGCGCCAGCTTCTGCTCGTGCCACAGGTACACGCGACTGTCGCCGACCCAGGCCACCTCGAAGCGGTTGCCGGTGATGCGCGCGGCCACCACGGTGGTGCCCATGGGCAGCGAATCGCTGCGCTTGCGCGAGGCGCGGATGATTTCCTCGTCGGCGATCCGGATCGCCTGCGGCAGCGGCGTGCCCTGTCGGATCTCGCGCACGATCGCCTCGCGCGCCAGGGCGCTGGCGACCTCGCCGTACTCGTGCCCCCCCATTCCGTCGGCCACCAGCCACAGGCCCATTTCACTGTCGCCGTAGTACGTGTCCTCGTTCAGCTCGCGCCGCAGGCCGACATGGGTCAGGTGTCCGAATTCGATCATGGGCGGCTCTGCGGGCGGCGACGGGCGGGAACCTTCTCGTCCCGGACAACGCGGTGGTGAGGCTGAACAGGACGCCGCAGGGCGCCGGGGACGGAAAATAGGGGTGGATGCATGATGCTGGCGTGGAGGGCTGGCGGTCCGGTTCCGGGCGTAGGGTACAGGGCCGATCCTGCGGACCGGCATGCTGATACATGCGAAAAAACCTTGTCCCGGGTGCCAATGGCGGCGCGCGCCGTGGCTATTCGTGGGGGCCGGGCGCGAACAAAGTCCCCGTGCGGGGCTGGTCGAATACGCAAAACGCCCCTTGCGGGGCGTCGTGCGTATCTGGCGGAGAGGGGGGGATTCGAACCCCCGAGGCGCTATAAACGCCTGCCTGATTTCGAGTCAGGTACATTCAACCGCTCTGCCACCTCTCCGGATTTCCCCGTGCGGCGGGCCGCGGCCGGGGGCGCAATGATACGGGCGGCGGCGGCGGTGGACAAGGCGAGGGCGGTACACTGCAGGCCGTTTTTCCAGCCGTGAAAGGGCCATGTCCGAAATCTCCGTCCCCGTGTCGTTCGGCGAGCTGCTCGACAAGATCGCCATCCTGCAGATCAAGTCCGAGCGCATGACCGACCAGGCCAAGCTGGCCAACGTCCACAACGAGCTCGCGGCGCTGGAGAAGACCTGGATGGCGCATCCGGCTGCCAGCCAGGACGTCGCCCGCCTGCGTGCCGACCTGAAGGCCGTCAACGAGCGGCTGTGGGTGATCGAGGACGACATCCGCCTCAAGGAGAAGGCGCAGGCCTTCGACGACGAATTCATCCGCCTGGCGCGCAGCGTCTACATCGAAAACGACACGCGGGCGCGGCTCAAGAAGGAGATCAACCTGGCGCTGGGTTCGAGCTACGTCGAGGAGAAGTCGTACCAGGACTATCGGAGCGATTCCGCGTCCTGATCCCGGCGGCGGCCTTCATCAGGTCGCCAGCGCGTAAGCCGACAGCGTGAACGCCAGCAGCGCCGCGGTGGCCGCGACCAGCGAGAACCGGTTCGCCCGCCGCAGTTCGCGTTCGAGCACGGCGTTGCGCTGTTGCAACGCCACCAGGGTGTTGTCCAGCTGGCTGGCGCCCTGCTGCAGCGATGCCAGCGTGCGCTGCATTTCGCCGGCCAGCTGCTTCACCGCGTCGGCATTCTGCGTGGCCGCGTCCTGCAGCTCCTTGATCTGCTGTGGGACCTGGTCGGCGCCCTTGTCGCGGGTGAACATGGGCTTGGCCATCTGGATGATGTCCGGCAGGAACGGTGCGACCACCGTGAACCAGGCTGCCATCGGGACTCCTCGGGACGCTGGGTGATTGGGCGAGTATGCCAGCGCGCGTCGCGGTGGCCCGCGGCCTTTCTGGCGGACGGAATTTTCCATCTTGCACCGTAGGTCGGGGCTACGCCCCCGACGCGCTTTTCGCTTTGCCGCCTGGAGGCATCGTAGGGCGGGTCTTGACCCGCCTGCTGTTCGGGTTTCTCTCAAATCAAGATCAAAAGCTTTCGCGCCGTGACGGCGCGAGCCACCTTTCTTTGCTTGTGCAAAGAAACCTGGCGCAAAGAAAGCACACCCCGCCTTCGCGCCCGGTGCTGCGCACCGGGTCCGCGGAGCCGGCGGGATTTTTCGAAGGGGCATCCTGCCCCTGCGAAAAACGCCGCACATCCCTGTGCGGCGCCCCCGTATCAAGTACGGGGCAGGCTCTTCGGGTCTTGTCCGCCGGCTCCACCGCTACGGAGGGGGCCCGAAGATCAAGATCAAGATCAAAAGCCAAAGCCCCGGCTCCGGTATGCCCTGTAGGAGCGGCGGAAGCCGCGAGCTCTTGATCTTTGGTGGACTCTCAAAAGCTCGCGGCTGAAGCCGTCCCCTCGGGGACGCGGGACCAGTTAGCCGCGCGAAACCACGAACCGTTCGAACGCCGCAATGCCGTCCTCGACGGTCACCAGGTCCATCACCCCGTCGCGCTCGATCTTCGTACCCCACTTCAGCGTACTCGCAGGCTTCCCCAGGTACTTGCGCGCCGCGTCGTCGTAGCGGTCCACGCAGTAGCGGCGGTCGGAATACGGGCCACTACGCTCGGGGTTGCTGGCCGCATGCAGGCCAAGCACCTTGGTACCCATGGCGTTGGCGATGTGCATCGGGCCCGAATCGGGGGTCATCACCAGGTCGGCGCGTTCGAGCAGGGCGGGCAGCTGCTTGAGCGTGTCCTTGCCGACCAGGTCCAGCACGGGGGTCTGCATCGTGGCGATGATCGCGTCGGTGGTGTCGCGCTCCAGCTCGCTGCGGCCGCCGCACAGCACGATGCGCCAGCCGCGCGCGGCGGCGTGGTCGGCGACGGCGGCGTAGCGGTCGCTGCGCCAGTTGCGCAGGGCGTGGCTGGAGCAGGGCGAGATGAGTAGCGTCGGAACGCTGTCATCCGGCCACTGCTCGCGGGCCCATTCACGGGCATCGTCCGGCACCGGCAGGTCCCACGTGACCTGTTTCTGTTCCAACCCCAGCGGTTCGCAGAAGCTGCCAATGGCGTCGAGCACGTGGATCCCGGGGCGGTCGGGGATGCGCTCGTTGATGAACAGTCCGTGCAGGTCCTTCGAGCGTGTGCGGTCGTAGCCGATGCGTCGCGTCGCCGGCACGAACGCCGACAGCAGGTTGGCGCGTGCGGCGACCTGCATCTGCAGCAGCGCGTCGAAGCGCCGGCTGCCGAACTCCCGGCGCAGCGCACGCATCCCGGCCAGGCCGGTCTTCTTGTCGTAAACGGCGAATTCCACGCCCTCCAGGCCCTCGAGCAGCCTGTACTCGCCCTTGCCGATTACCCACGTCAGCGCAACGCCGGGCCAGGCGCGTCGCAGCGTGCGCACCAGCGGCACGACATGGGTGGCGTCGCCCAGCGCGGACAGGCGCAGCAGGCAGATCGTGCGGTGAACGGCGGTGTCGGACACGGCCGGAATAACGGGATCGGAAGGCATGCGCTTGTTAGACTCGCCGGATGGCCGCGTTCGATGCTACCGAAAGCCTGACGCCGTTCCGCGCCGGCCGCGGTGGACGCGGTGTCGGCTCGATTCTGTTCGACGGCACGCAGTTGCGGCAAGCCGATCCGCGCTGGTTCAACCCGGAGGCCTGGGGCGACCGCGCGCAGGCGGTCGGCGACGGCGGCCGCGGCGGCGCCTGGTACATCGACGCCACGCACGGCCCCTGCGTGCTGCGCCACTACCTGCGCGGCGGCCTGGCGGCAAGGTTCAGCCGCGACAGGCACCTGTGGCGGGGTGCCGACCAGGTGCGCAGCTTCGCCGAGTTCCGGCTGCTGCGCGAGCTGCTCAAGCAGGACTTGCCGGTGCCGCGGCCGATCGCCGCAAGCTACCTGCGCGAAGGCCTGTCCTACCGCGCCTCGATCCTGATGGAGCGCCTGCTCGACGTGCGCTCGCTCGCCGACCTGGCCAGGACCGACGGCCACAGTGCGCCGTGGGACGAGGCCGGGCGCCTGGTCGCGCGTTTCCATCGCGCCGGCCTCGACCACGTCGACCTCAATGCCCACAACCTGCTGTTCGACGCGGACGGCAAGGGCTGGATGATCGACTTCGACCGCAGCACGCTGCGCATCCCCGCCACCGGCTGGCGCGAAGGCAACCTGGCGCGGCTCAATCGCTCGCTGCTCAAGCTGCGCGGCCACCGCGGCATCAAGGAAGTGGAAGAAGACTTCGCCCGCCTGCGCAAGGGTTACGACGCGCAGTGGGATCGCGGGATTTGACGGGCATGGCCCTGGCGGACAAGCACTGATGGCCTGGTCGCTGCGCTTCCACGGCGTCGGCAACGCCTCGGCGGTCGAACTGGGATCGCCGATGGCGACCATCGAACGCGATGGCGCGCCATGGCTGACCATCGACTGCGGCGCGGAAGGGCTGACCGCGTACCTGGCGCATTACGGGCAAGCGCCGCGCGCGCTGTTCGTCACCCACGTGCACATGGACCACGTCGCCGGCTTCGAGCGGCTGTTCGTGGCCGATTACTTCGACGCCGCGCGCCGCGGCAAGACCCGGCTCTACGTGCCGGCGACGGTGGTCCCGCTGCTGCACCGGCGCGTGGGCGACTACCCGAACGTGCTCGCCGAGGGCGGCGCGAACTTCTGGGATGCGTTCCAGCTGGTGCCGGTGGGCGACGCGTTCTGGCACGAGGGCGTGCGGCTGGAGGTGTTCCCGGTGCGCCATCACTGGCCGGAGACTGCCTACGGCCTGCGCCTGCGCGGCAGCCTGGCGTGGAGTGGCGATACCCGGCCGATCCCCGAAGTGCTGGCGAAACATGCCGATGCCGGCGAACTGGTCGCGCACGACTGCGCGCTGCACGGCAACCCCTCGCACAGCGGCATCGACGACCTCGAGCGCGAATATCCGCGCGAACTGCTCGAACGCTGCATCCTCTACCACTACGCCGGCATCGCCGACGGCCAGGCGCTGGCCGGGCGCGGCCACCGTGTCGCCACGCCCGGCGAGGTGGTCACGCTGGCCGAGCCGACCGCCGAACGCGGCCTGCCCGCATGAACGCCGTGCCGCAACTGCCGGCGACGCCGCTCGATCGCCTCGGCCGCCCGCTGCACGACCTGCGGTTGTCGGTGATCGAGGCCTGCAACTTCCGCTGCGGCTACTGCATGCCGGCCGACAAGGTGCCCGACGACTACGGCATGGACGCGGCGTCGCGGCTGTCGTTCGACGAGATCGAGACGCTGGTGCGCGGCTTCGCCCGGCTGGGAGTGCGCAAGCTGCGTCTGACCGGCGGCGAACCGCTGCTGCGTAAGCGGCTGCCCGAACTGGTGGCGCGCCTGGCCGCCGTCGACGGCATCGACGACCTTGCCGTGACCACCAATGGCGCGCTGCTGGCGAAGCAGGCGAAGGCGCTGCGCGATGCGGGGCTGCGGCGGATCACGATCAGCCTCGACGCGCTCGATCCGGCGCTGTTCCGTGTGCTGTCCGGCGGCCGCGGCGAGCTGCCTGACGTCCTGGCCGGCATCGCTGCGGCCGAGGACGCCGGTTTCGAGCGCCTCAAGTTCAACTGCGTCGTGCAGCGCGGCGTCAACGACGGCCAGGTGCTGCCGCTGGTCGAGCATTTCCGCGGCAGCGGCCACATCGTGCGCTTCATCGAATACATGGACGTGGGCACCTGCAACGGCTGGGATGTGACCCGCGTGGTGCCGTCGGCCGAGTCGCGCGACCGCATCCACGCGCGCTGGCCGCTGCATCCGCTCGATCCCAACTACCGCGGCGAAGTCGCCTCGCGCTACGCCTTCGACGACGGCGCGGGCGAGGTCGGCTTCGTCAGTTCGATCAGCGCGCCGTTCTGCGGCGACTGCCACCGCGCGCGCGTCTCCGCCGACGGCCGGCTGTACACCTGCCTGTTCGCGGCCGACGGCACCGACCTGCGGCCCGTGCTGCGCGATGGCGATGCCGCGCTGGCCGACCACGTCGCGAACCTCTGGACGCGGCGCGGCGACCGCTACAGCGAACTGCGCGGTCGCGCAGGCGCATCGCGGCGGCACGTGGAGATGTTCCTCGTCGGGGGTTAGGGGCTGGGGATTGGGGGTTGGAGGCCGGACAAACGCCTCCAGCTCTTGCCCCTTTGGAAAAGGGGGTATGGGGGATTTGCTTTCTGCCGGACAGCAGGGACTCCCCGCACAGCCCCTTACAATGCCGCCATGCCCGCAAAACCAGCCCGCAAGCTCAGCCACCTCGACGCCGAAGGCCGTCCCGCGATGGTCGACGTCTCCGGCAAGGCCGTCACCGCGCGCCAAGCCGTGGCCGAATGCCGGGTGAAGTTCCCGGCCGCGGTCGCCGCGCAGCTGCGCGCCAGCGGCCTGCGCAGCGCCAAGGGCGGCATCGTCGAAACCGCGGTCATCGCCGGCACCATGGCGGTCAAGCGCACCCATGAACTGATCCCGTTCTGCCACCCGCTGCCCATCGACGGCGTGCGCATCGGCATCGACTGGCACGGCGAGCGCGAGCTGCGCATCGAGTGCGCGGTGAAGACCACGCACCGCACCGGCGTCGAGATGGAAGCGTTGACCGGCGCGACGGTCGCTGCGCTGACCGTCTACGACATGTGCAAGGCGCTGTCGCACGCGATCGTGCTCGGCCCGGCGAAGCTGCTGGGCAAGCGCGGCGGCCGCCACGACTTCGGGAGCGCGGGCTGATGGCGCGGGTCACGGTGCTGTACTTCGCCAGCCTGCGTGATGCCGCGGGCGTGGCCAGCGAAACGATCGATTCCGGCGCGGCCGACCTGCGCGCGCTCTATGACGCACTGCGCGAGCGCCATGGCTTCGTGCTTCCGGTCGACCGGTTGCGGGTGGCGGTCGATGGTGCGTTCGCGCGCTGGGACGATGCGCTCGAGGAGGGCAGCGAGATCGCATTCGTCCCACCGGTGAGCGGCGGTTGAGCACCAGGGGCATGCCGCGTTTCTCGCTGTCGCCGGAACCGTTCGCGATCGAGCCGCTGCGCGAGGCGCTGGACGACGCGCGCGCCGGCGCGTTCGCTGGGTTCGAGGGCCGCGTGCGCAACCACAACGACGGCCGCGCAGTCGACGGATTGCATTACGAAGCCTACGTCGCATTGGCCGAGGCCGAGGGCGAGCGCGTGCTGGCCGAGGCGCTCGAACGCTTCGACATCCTCGACGCCCGCTGCGTGCACCGCACCGGCGACCTCGCGATCGGCGAGGTCGCGGTCTGGGTCGGCGTCACCGCCGCGCACCGCGATGCCGCCTTCGCCGCCTGCCGCTACATCATCGACGAGGTCAAGGCGCGCGTGCCGATCTGGAAGCGCGAGCGCTACGCCGGCGGAGGTGAGGATTGGCAGCATCCGCGGTAGCCGCGCATGCGGAGCATTGGAAATGGCGATGACCCCGCCGGCTGACCTCGGCGCCCGCGTCGATCGATACCGTTGCTGCCTTCCGGCCCTGGCGGGGTTTTCGACCTAGCGTCGCGAGGGGCCGACGGGGCCACCATAGAGACGTGCGCTCGCGAAGAACAGCGCGTAGCGAACGCGGGATTCTACCAGTATCGCGAGCGTTGATGTCCGGCCGGGGGATGCACTCGGCACATCCATGTGCCTCGCCCTTCGGGCGGCTGCGCCGTGCAAATCGGCAGTCCTGCCGATTTGTCGAACCCGCAGGGATTCGCACCAGATCCCCTCTCTCCGCCACATACGCAAAACGCCCCTTGCGGGGCGCTTGGCGTATGTGGCGGAGAGAGGGGGATTCGAACCCCCGAAGCGCGGTTTAGACGCTTACACACTTTCCAGGCGTGCTCCTTCAACCACTCGGACACCTCTCCGCTGGAACCTGAAGGAAGCTTCCGGCAACGCTCAGGGGCGCCGATTCTAGCCGTGGCGGGCAGGTATCACAACATGAAGCCCCTGCCACATGCCCGGGCGCGCTGCGGCGCGTTCGACATCAGGGTAGGCAAGGTTCGTCGGGGCGCGGCAGAATGGACGCCATGTCCTACCTCGTCCTCGCCCGCAAGTGGCGCCCCAAGCGTTTCGCCGAACTGGTCGGGCAGGAGCACGTGGTCCGCGCGCTGTCCAATGCGCTCGATTCGGGCCGCGTGCACCACGCCTACCTGTTCACCGGCACCCGCGGGGTCGGCAAGACCACCATCGCGCGGATCTTCGCCAAGAGCCTGAACTGCGAGCGCGGCACCGGCGCCGATCCCTGCGGCGAGTGCGAGACCTGCCAGGCGATCGACGCCGGCCGCTACATCGACCTGCTGGAGATCGACGCGGCCTCCAACACCGGCGTCGACAACGTCCGCGAGCTGATCGAGAACGCGCAGTACATGCCCTCGCGCGGCCGCTACAAGGTGTACCTGATCGACGAAGTGCACATGCTGTCGAAGGCGGCGTTCAACGCGCTGCTCAAGACGCTGGAAGAGCCGCCGGAGCACGTCAAGTTCCTGTTCGCCACCACCGATCCCGAGAAGCTGCTGGTGACGGTGCTGTCGCGCTGCCTGCAGTTCAACCTCAAGCGGCTGGACGAAGAGCAGATCGGCGGCCAGATCTCGAGGATCCTCGCAGCCGAAGGCATCGCCGCCGAGCCGGGCGCGGTCGAACAGCTCGCCAGGGCCGCCGACGGCAGCCTGCGCGACGGGCTGTCGCTGCTCGACCAGGCCATCGCCTACACCGGCGCCAACGCCGACAGCGCGCTGACCGACGCCGCGCTGTCGACGATGCTCGGCACCGTCGATCGCACCCGCGTCGGCGCGCTGCTGTCGGCGCTGGCTGCCGGGGACGGCAAGGCGCTGCTGGATGAAGTCGCCACGCTGGCCGAGTTCTCGCCGGACTGGGCCGGCGTGCTCGACGCGCTGGCCGAGGCGCTGCACCGGGTGCAGGTGAAGCAACTGGTGCCGGACAACGATGTCGGCGCCGGCGGCGTGGACGTCGAGGCGCTGGCTTCGGCGCTGCGCCCGGAAGTCGTGCAGCTCTGGTACCAGATGGCGCTCAACGGCCGCCGCGACCTTTTCCTGGCGCCGAGCCCGCGCTCGGGCTTCGAGATGTGCCTGCTGCGGATGCTGGCCTTCCGACCGGTTGATGGCGGCACGGTGTCGGCGTCCGCGCCCGTCGCGCAACGCAAGACCGGCCCGGCCGCCGCGCGCGAGGCGCTGGAGAGCGCCGCGCCGGCGAAACGACAGGAAGCACCTGCCAGGCCGGCCACGCCGCCGGCGCCGCCGCGTCCGATTCCACAGGCGCCCGCCGCTGCCCCGGTGCCGCCCGCCGCCGCGCGCGAGCCGGCAGCGGCGCCGCCACCGCCCGCGCAGGCCGCGCCAACGGCAGCACCCGTGCCGGTCGAACTGGATGCTGCCGGCTGGCCCGATTTCGTCGCAGCGCTCGACCTGCGCGGCCCGGTGAAGGAACTCGCCGCCAGCGCCGGCTTCGTCGCCTGGTCCGACGGCGTGCTGCGCCTGTCGCTGCCGCCGGCCGACGACCACCTCAAGGCGCCGTTCCTGGTGTCGCAGCTGGCATCCGCGCTGGCCATGCCGCTCGGGACCCAGCCGCAGATCCGCTTCGACGCCGCACAGGCAGCCACCGAAACGCTGCACGCGCGCAACGAACGCCAGCGCGACGAACGCCAGGCTTCGGCCGAGAGCGCCTTCCTCGCCGACCCGCAGGTGCAGCGGCTGATGTCGCAGCACGGTGCGAAGCTGGTGCCCGACTCGATCCGCCCCCACGACGAATAGAGAGAACGCCATGCGTGGAAACATCGCCCAGCTGATGCAGCAGGCGCAGAAGATGCAGGAAGACATGCAGCGCGTGCAGGAAGAACTCGCCAACCTCGAAGTCACCGGCAACGCCGGTGGCGGCATGGTGGCAGTGACGCTCACCGGCCGCATGGAGTGCCGCAAGGTGCGCATCGACCCCAGCGTGCTGTCCGACCCGGAGATGGCCGAGGACCTGATCGCCGCCGCCTTCAACGACGCGGTCAACAAGGCCAACGCCGCCTCGCAGGAAAAGATGGGCGCGGCCACCGCCGGCATGCCGCTGCCTCCGGGCATGAAACTGCCGTTCTGAGGTGGCACGGATGGCGTTGACGACCCGCAACCGGCCTCGGGCACACTGAGTGTTCCACTCGCGCTACGGCCACGGATACGCGGGCATGCGAATGGCGAAGTTGCTCGCCGTCGCGTGCCCGATGTTGCTGGCGTCGATGCTGCTGCTGCGCGCGTTCCTGCCGCTGCCCGAACCGATCCGCTGGCTGTGGGCCGCGACCGCGATCTGCGTGGCACTGTCGGCCGCGGTGGCGCTGATCCTGGTGATGATCGGGCCGTGGCAGAATCGCCTCGCCGGCGTCGGGCTCGGTGCGGTGGCCGGCGCGCTGTTGCTGGTGCGCGAACCCGCCTACGCCTGGGCCGCGCAGCTTTCGCGCGTGCTTTGAGCATGGCCTTGCCATGACCGCGTCGCCGCTTGCCCGCCCCGGATCCCGATGACCAGCCCGCTGCTCGAACAACTGATCGAAGCCTTCCGCGTCCTGCCTGGCGTCGGCCAGAAGACCGCGCAGCGCATGGCCTACCACGTGCTCGAACGCGAGCGCGACGGTGGCCGGCGACTGGCGGACGCGCTGGCCGAGTCGATCGAACGCATCGGCCACTGCGCGCGCTGCCGCGACTTCAGCGAAACCGAGACCTGCGCCACCTGCGCCAGCGCCTCGCGCGACGTGCAGCAGCTGTGCGCGGTGGAATCGCCGGCCGACCGCCTCGTGATCGAACAGGCGACCGGCTACCGCGGCCTGTACTTCGTGCTGCAGGGCCGGCTCAGCCCGCTCGACGGCATCGGCCCGCGCGAACTTGGCCTCGAACAGCTGGCGACGCGCCTGGCGACGGGCGAAGTGCAGGAACTGATCATCGCCACCAACCCCACCGTGGAGGGCGAAGCCACGGCGCACTACCTCGCCCAGCTCGCCCGCAACCACGGTGTGCGCCCCAGTCGCCTGGCACACGGCGTGCCGCTGGGGGGTGAGCTCGAATACGTGGACCGCGGCACGCTGTCGCATGCGTTCGGGTCGCGGAGCGAGATGCCTTGAAAGCGGGGATTCGGGATTAGGGATTCGGAAGGGCGGGGTACCATCGCCCCAACCCCCAATCCCGGCTTTCCAACATGACCACCATCTTCCACAAGATCATCCGCCGCGAAATCCCGGCCGACATCGTCTACGAGGACGACGACATCATCGCGTTCCGCGACATCGCGCCGCAGGCGCCGGTGCACGTGTTGTTCGTGCCGAAGACCGACGTTGCGACGCTCAACGACCTGCGCGAGGAGCAGGCCGCGGTGGTCGGGCGGCTTGCGTTCGCCGCGGCGCGCTATGCGAAGGAGCAGGGGTTCGCGGAGGACGGTTACCGCATCGTCATGAACTGCAACGAGCATGGCGGGCAGACGGTATTCCAGATCCACCTGCATTTGCTGGCGGGTGCGCAGCTGGGGCGGTTCGGGACGCCGGGCTGACCGGCGTGCCGATTTGCGGGGCGAAAAGCCGGTCGGGGGCGTAACCCCGGCCTACGGCGCGCGATGAAAATCCGATTTGCGTAGGTCGGGCCTACGCGCCCGACGGCTCTTGATCTTCCGCACCGGATGACCGCGCGATCGCCGGCAACTACGACCACCACATGAAAAACGCCCGGAAGCCCGGGCGTTTTCATTCAAGCCGGAAGGCGGCTCACCACCACCCCCACCACGGCCACGGCGCCGGGCGGGTGACGACGTTCACGCGCTCGCGGATCGGCCACAGGTAGACCACATCCGCGGCGACGTGCGGGAAGCGGTAGTCGTAACCGCCGATGCGCCGGTTCTCGTAGCCGTCGATGCGGCCGGTGAAGCTGACCTCGCGGTTCTTCTCGAACACCGCCGGATCGTAGAAACCGGCGCGGCAGACGATGAAGCGGCCGCCGGTGTCGTCCGTCGCCCAGTACGGGCGGCCATTGGCGTTGAGGCGGGTGGAAATCACCTCGAAGCAGGTGCGGTTTTCCTTCGGTTCGACCTGCACGATGCGCCCGCCCCAGCGGACCAGGGCGCCGGTGCTGTCCAACTCGGCGGCTTCGCGCGGGGTGATCTGGTTGAACTCGCCCTGCAGCGGTTGCGGCACGGTGCTGCAGGCGGCGAGCAGCGCGCTGGCGAGGCAGGCGGCGGCGAACGGTCGGAAGTCCATGCTGATCTCTCCGGAGCGTGGTCGGAAGCGGCGTGCGTCAGGGACGATGTTTGCGCAATGCCCGGACCAGTTCATCCAGTTCGCGCCGCCCCTGTGTACGCCCGGCACCGTGAGCGTAACGCCAATCGGCGAAACGCGCGCTGAGCGGCGCCAGTTCGGTCGCGCCGGGGCGGGCTGCGGCCACGCGCGCCGCCCAGTCGCCGGCCGGCTCGTGCGGCGCGCGGCCCAGGCCGAGCCGGGCGTAGCGGGCGTCGAGTCGGTGCCAGGCGCGCAGCAGGCGGTCGCGCTCGCGCTCGGCGCGGGTGGTGAGCCACAGCATCCAGCCGATCGCCAGCACGGCGACGATGCCGAACAGGACGATCAGCGTGCGCTGGCCGAGGCGTTCGACGCCCAGCGGCTGCAGCAGCCGCTGCTGGCGCTGCGCGTCGAAGCCGAGCACGAAGTCGTTCCAGCCGCGGCGCATCCAGTCGCCGATGTCGAGTACCGGGGCGAGGCCGCCGCCGAAGTTGCCGGTGGCGCGGTCGGCGAGCGTGTCGTAGATGCGTTCGGGCGCGACCGCGGCCGTCGGGTCGACGCGTACCCAGCCGCGGCCTTCCAGCCACACTTCCGCCCAGGCGTGAGCGTCGGAGCGGCGCACCAACCAGTAGTCGCCGTAGCTATTGTGGCGGCCGCCGGCATAGCCGGTCACCACGCGCGCGGGGATGCCGGCCGCGCGCATCAGCACCACGTAGGCCGAGCTGAAGTGTTCGCAGAAGCCGGCCTGCTGGTCGAACAGGAACTCATCGACCGAATGGCGTCCCGGCAGCGGCGTGCTCAGGGTGTAGACGAAATCGCTGCGGATCCAGGCCAGCGCGCGTTCGACGATGGCCGCGTCGTTGTCGCCGGCCTCGCGTCGCCACTGCCGTGCCAGCGCAAGCGTGCGCGGGTTGTAGCCCTCCGGCAGGCGCAGCGCACGCTCGCGCAGGAACGGACGCAGCTGCGCCTCGTATGCCACCGGCGCGGCGGACTGCATGCGCCAGCGTGTCAGCGCGTTGAGCGTGCGCGGCGTGCGCAGGCTGTAGGCGTGGCTGACGCGGGTGCCGTCCGGCACGGTGGTTGGAAGGTCCAGCGCGACCATCTGCCGGTCCTCGGTGGGTTCGAGCACCATTTCGTAGTCCCAGGCTTGCGCCGCGTGCGTGACCGGCGCCGGCGGCAACGCCTGCAGCCATCGCGACCGGGTCCAGGTGCGACCGTCGAACTCGGTCAGCACCGGCCCGCGCCAGTACATCTGCGAAGGCGCCGGGGCGGGGCCGAAGAACGTTGCCCGCAGCGCCGGGCTTTCGTCGTTCATCAGGTCGAGCCAACCGCCGGGCGACATGCTGTCCGACAACCCCGGACGCGCGAGCGCGCGTTCGGGCACGCCCCACAGGGGCGTGGCGATGCGCGGGAACAACCAGAACGCGGCCAGCGCCAGCGGCAAGCCGATCGCGACCAGCCGCCACACGCCCAGCAGGCTGCGCCACGGCGGCATTGCCCGCGCGGCATCGCCCGACTCCAGGTCCGCCAGTCGCAGCAGCGCAGCCAGCGCCAGCGTCGCGCCGACCAGCGCGAGCACCAGCGACAGCGGGCCCTGGTCGAGCAGGAAGGTGGAGAACGGCGCGAACAGCGCGAAGCCGAGCAGGCTGCGCGCGTCGCGCACGCTGGCCAGTTCGACCGGCTTGATCGCCAGCATCGCCGCGAGCAGCGCGCAGGCGGTGTCGCGGCCCAGATGGAAGTGCGAACTGGCCATCACGTAGCCCACCAGCGCCGCGGCCAGCAGCAGGCGCAGCCAGGACGGCAGGCGGTGGCGGCGGGTCGCCGCTGCGACCACGACTCCCAGCGCCGCGATCACGACCCCCATGACGGGGGGCAGCTGAAGCAGCAGCGGCAGCAGGCAGGCGCCCGCGGCGACGAGCGCCCACAGGCGGGTTTGCGGGTCGAGGGCGGTCGACGTCGAAGCCTTCGCCTTCGCTTTCGCCGCGACCGGCGGTGCCATGTCAGCGCGAGTCGACATCGCCACCTCCCGCTTCAGGCAGCAGCGCCAGCGCGCGCAGGCAGGCGTGGCGATGGTCGGCGCCGCGCGCAGGGCCCAGCGCGGGCTCGCCGGGCAGCTGCAGCCGCCAGCGGCGACCCTCGCGCTCGGCCTCGTCGACCCAGCGCGCCAGGCGCCGGATGCGGTCTTCCCATGCCAGCGCGTGCAGGTCGTGCCAGTCGAGCACGATGTCGGCGCCCAGCGGTTGTTCGTACTCGCGCACCAGCAGCGCGCCGTGGCGGGCCGAGGGTTTCCACGCGATCGCGCGCCGTGCGTCGCCGCGGCGGTAGGCACGCAGGTGGTGGACGTCGTCGCCGGCCGGATGCAGCCGCGCCTGCGCGTTGTCGCCGCTGCCTTCGGGCAACGGCGGGCCGTGCGCTTCGGGTGCCGGGTAGACGAGCAGCGGCGTCCGCGGCCACAGCCAGGCCCAGGCGCGGGCCAGGCCGAGCGGGCGGGTGGTGGAGATGCGTAGGCGGCCGGGATGGAGCCAGCCGCGGCGCCGGGTCGGGATTTCCAGTGTCGTCGCGCCGGCACCGCCGTCGAGCGACAGCACCGCGACGCTGCCCAGGCATTCCACGCGCAGGCCGCGCCGCGAGCGCCCGGCCTGCGCGCGCGCATGCACGCCAAGCTGCAGAGGCTTGCCGGCCGCGACCGGTTCCGCGTCGATGGCGATGACCTGCAGCCCGCTCAGTTGCAGGTGCGCGGCGAACAGGCTGGTGTTGGCCGCGCCCGCCAGCAGTAGCGCCAGCAGCAGCGCGGGGTTGTTGTTGTAGTTGAGCGCGCCGGCCAGCATCGCCAGCAGCAGGAGCAGGAAGAACCAGCCGAAGGCGGTCGGCAGGATGTAGACGCGGCGGCGGTCGAGCGCGACCGGCAGCGGTTCGGGATGCCGTGGCCGCGCCAGCGATTCGATGCGGCGGCGCCATCCCGGTTTCGACGCCGCGCCCATGGCCATTACGCGTGCACGTCCGGCCTAGTCGACCCGGACGCCGTGCACGATCGCTTTCGCCAGCGCGTACCCGTCGCCGGCATCGGCATCGACCACCAGGCGGTGCGCAGCGACCGCGGGGAACAGCGCCTGCACGTCCTCGGGCAGCACGTGCGCGCGCCCGAGCAACAGCGCGTAGGCACGCGCCGCGCGCAACAGTGCGATGCCTGCACGCGGCGACAGGCCCACGCGCACGCCCGGCTGGTGGCGGCTGCGCGCGAGCAACGCCTGCACGTAGCCGACCAGGGCGTCGCTGGCGTGGACTTCGGCCGCCGCCCCGCGCAGCGCGAGCACGTCGTCGGCGCCGAGCACCGGAAGCGTCTGCGCGATCAGCCCGCGGCGGTCGCTGCCGGCGAGCAGGGCGCGTTCGGCGTCCTCGTCCGGGTAGCCGAGGGTGAGCCGCAGCAGGAAACGGTCGAGCTGCGAGTCGGGCAGGGGATAGGTGCCGGCCAGGTCGACCGGGTTCTGCGTGGCGATCACGAAGAACGGATCCGGCAGCACGTGGGTGGTGCCGTCGACGGTGACCTGGTGCTCGGCCATCGCCTCGAGCAGCGCGCTCTGCGTGCGCGGCGGCGCGCGGTTGATCTCGTCGGCCAGCAGCACGTGCGCGAACACCGGCCCGGGATGGAACTCGAAGCGCTGCGCCTGTGCGTCGAACACCGACACGCCGACGATGTCCGAAGGCAGCAGGTCGGAGGTGAACTGCACGCGCTGGAAGCCCAGCCCGAGGGTGGCGGCCATCGCGTGCGCGAGCGTGGTCTTGCCAAGGCCGGGCAGGTCCTCGATCAGCAGGTGGCCGTCCGAAAGCAGGGCGACGAAGGCGAGCCGTACTTCATCGGGCTTGCCGAGCACCAGCGTGTTGACCTGTGCCTGCGCGCGCTTCACCGCGTCGCGAAGGTCGTCGGTTAGCATGTGCCGCTGCGCGGGGATGGCGGTCATGCGCGGTCTCTGTGCGGGAACGAACCGAGTGTAGCGAGGTCGCGTGGAAATGCGGAACCGGATCGACATGCGCGTGGTCTTCATTGCGCTTTGGGCAGGGATTTCGCTGCTCAAGGTGGCGATGGCGTCGCGCCTGCCGCTGTTCGTCGACGAGGCCTTCTACTGGCAGGAAAGCCGGCACCTGTCGTGGGCGTATTCGGACCTGCCCGGACTCACCGCGTGGCTGATCCGGCTTGGCGATTTCATGTTCGGCGAGGGCAGGCTCGCGCTGCGCGCGCCGTTCCTGCTGATCGCGGCGGCGCTGCCGTGGCTGGTGGTGCGGATCACCGCGCGCGAGTTCGACCTGCGCCACGCCTGGCTGGCCGGCATTGCAGCCCTGCTGTTGCCGCTGGCCGGCTCGCTCGGCCTGCTGGCGCTGCCCGACGTGCCGATGGCGCTGGCGACGTTGCTTTGCATCGACGCAGGCGCGCGCCTGCTGCGCAACGTCGACGAAGGCGCCGCGCTGACGCTGGGCATCGGCCTGGCGATCGGCGCGCTCAGCCATTACCGCTTCATCGCGGTGATCGGCGTGGGCTTCGTGGTGCTGCTGTCGCTGCCTGCCGGGCGCCGCGCGCTGCTCGACCCGCGGGTGTGGATCGCGATCGCATTCGGCGCCGCGGCGTGGACGCCGCTGATGGCCTGGAACATGGAGAACGCCGAGGCCGGCCTGCGCTTCCAGCTGGTCGACCGTCACCCATGGGCCTTCCACGCCGACGGCCTGCTGTTCATCGCCATCCAGGGCCTGCTGGTGACGCCGCTGCTGTTTGTTGCGCTGATGTCGGCCGCGGCCAGGCGTGGCTGGGCGACGGACAGCCAACGCTACCTCGCCTGGCTTGGCGGGCTGGTCGTGCTGGGCTTTTTCGTGCTCGGCTTCTTCGCCGATACGCAGCGCGTGAGCTTCCACTGGCCGTTGCCCGGCTATCTCGCGTTGCTGCCGCTGTTGCCGGTAGTCCTCGCGGGGTGGGCGCCGTGGCTGCGGCGCGCCACGTGGGCGGTCGCGGCGTGCGGCCTGGTCGTGGTGCTGGGCTACTACGCCGCGGTATCGATGCCTTCGCTGCGCGCGCAGTCGGCGGCGCTGAAGTGGTATCCGTCGAACTTCGCCGGCTGGGACGTGCTCGCCGGCGAGGTGCGTGGACGACTGGCGCGGATGCCGGACGACACGCAGCTCGTCGCCGGCAACTTCAAGATCGGCGCCGAACTTGGTTTCGCGCTGGGCGAGGCGGACATCCCGGTGCTCGACCATCCGCTCAATCGCGCCCACGGCCGGGCGCCGCAGCTGCAGCTGTGGGGGCTGCACCGCGGCCAGCGCTTCGAGCGCCCGACGCTGCTGGTCGTCGGCGCCAGCGACGTGGAGTACAAGCACCTGCTGCAGCGCTACCACGCGCTGTGCGACCGGCTCGGGCCGCTGCCGGAACCGCAGGTGCTCAACATCGACCATGGCGCGCAGCGCTACGTGCTGTTCGAGTTCGACGGCAAGCCGGCGCCCGCCGATTCGCCGTGCGCGATGCCGGCGATGGCCTGGCTGGACGCGCCGGTGTCCGGCGCGCGGGTCGGGCGGAGCTTCGAGGTGGCCGGATGGGCGTTCAAGGACGGCGTCGGCCTGTCGGGCGTCGAGGTGCTGCTGGACGGCAAGCCGGTGGCGAAGGCCGAATACGGGCTGTCGAGCCCGGGCACGGCGGTGTACTGGAAAATCTCAACCGACCCGCAGCATCCGAAGGTCGGTTTCCGCGCGCGTGTCGACGCCGGTGAGGTTGCGCCGGGCAGGCACTGGCTGGGCCTGCGCCTGCACGGCCGCGACGGCAGCGTCGAGGAGTGGAGCGAGCAGCCGGTTGATATCGAGTAGGGCGGGTCTTGACCCGCCTGCTGTTCGGGCGATGTCAAATCAAGGGCTTTAGATCAAGAGCTTTCGCGCCGTGACGGCGCGAGCCACCTTTCTTTGCTTGTGCAAAGAAACCTGGCGCAAAGAAAGCACACCCCGCCTTCGCGCCCGACGCTTCGCGTCGGGTCCGCGGAGCCGGCGGGATTTTTCGAAGGGGCATCCTGCCCCTGCGAAAAACGCCGCACATCCCTGTGCGGCGCCCTTCGGGTTTTGCCCGCCGCCTCCGCCGCTTCGGAGGGGCCCCGGAGTCCAAGGTCAAAGGCAACAGCCAAAGCCTCCACTCCCACAACCCCTGTAGGAGCGGCGGAAGCCGCGAGCCTTTTGCGCGAGATCGGGTTCATCAAAGAGCTCGCGGCTTCCGCCGCTCCTGCAGAACGAACCCGACCCCGGGCATGGGCATTGGCCTGGCCTGTCCAGTCCGTCGGTTCGCCCTACGGCAGCGCGAAACCCGCCTCGCGCAGCAGGCCGGCCGTGGCGATCAGGGGCAGGCCGATCAGGGCGGTCGGGTCTTGCGACTCGATCGCCTCGAACAGCGCGATGCCGAGGCCTTCGGCCTTGAAGCTGCCGGCGCAGTCGAACGGCTGCTCGGCATCGACGTAGCGGGCGATCTCGTCACCCGCCAGCGTCCTGAAGCGCACCGTGGTCGTGTCCAGCGCGGTGAACCGCCGTCCCTCCGGCCCCACGACCGCGACCGCCGTGCGGAAGGCGACCGCGCGGCCGGACATCGACGCCAGCTGGGCGATGGCGCGCTCGCGCCCGCCGGGCTTGCCCAACGGGGCGCCGTCGAGTTCGGCGGCCTGGTCGGAGCCAATCACCCAGGCGTCCGGCTGCCGTTCGGCCACGGCCATGGCCTTGGCCAGCGCCAGGCGGGCGACCAGCGCTGCAGGGGTTTCGCCGGCGTGCGGGGTTTCGTCCACTTCCGGGCGCTGCACGTCGAAGGGCAGGAGCAGGCGCGCGAGCAGTTCGCGGCGGTAGGCCGAGGTCGAGGCCAGGACCAGGCGCATCAGGGCTGCGGAGCGCGGGCCCGTTCGACCTCGACCAGCTGCTGGTCGATGCGCCGGCGGGCGTCCTCGATCGAATCGCGGACCGAGCGCAGCTGCTCCAGCGACGCATCGTCGCCGTGCTGCTGCAGCCACAGGCGCTGGCGCAGCATCTCCTGCATGGCCTCGCGCACGGGGTTGTCGCTGCTGCCTGCGATGGCCTCGATTTCGGCCCGGGCGTCGCGCAGGCGTGCCTCCAGGCCGTCGGCGGCGTCGAGCAGCTGGGTGAGCGCGCGCTGGCGTTCGCCACCCCGGCGGCGGCGCAGTAGCAGGACCAGGACGAGGGCCGCGACGACGGCGGCCAGCAGCACGAGGATCGGAGTCAAGAAGGCGGGAGTCCGGCGGGCGAGGCCTCAGTCTGCCCCGGGGTGGTCGCGGCGGGCAAATTCCCTGCCTGCGCGGGGACTTGGAGCCGATGCGGCCGTTTGACACCAGGGGGCGCGATCCTTAACATTCCCCGGCTTATGTCCACAGATGTACCCGAGATCCTGGACGCTTGGCGCATGGTCGCGGCCCGGCGCGGTTTCACGGGGCGCCTGCCGTTGTCGTCGATGCCGCGCCTGCGCGACGCATTGGTCGACGCCGAGGGCGAAGTGGCGTTCGCGCTCCAGTTCGATCGCGACTCGCTGCAGGTACCTTACGTGGAACTGCGGATCGATGCCGCGCTGCCGCTGCAATGCCAGCGTACGCTGCAGCGTTTCGAGTTCCCGGTGGGGATCGTGCAGCGGCTGGGCCTGATCGCCGCCGGTGGCGACGACGAGGTCGAGGAGGCCGCGCTGCCGGAGGGCTACGAGGCGCTGCAGCTTCCCGCCGACGGGATGCTGCGGCCGGCGGAGCTGGTCGAGGACGAGCTGATCCTGGCCATTCCGGTGGTGCCGGTGAAGCCGGGCTCCGAAGCGGTCGAGCGCGACTGGCCGGTGCAGGCGGACGAAGAAATGCGTGCCAACCCCTTCGCGGCATTGAAGGGCCTGAAAAAACACTAGCGGCAACCGAAACAGAAGTATCCGCAACATCCTTCCACCCGCCAGGCGGCACGCGCTGCCCGGCCCGAGCAACAAATCCGTTCTGGAGCAATCCCATGGCTGTGCAGAAGTCCCGCGTTTCCCCCTCCCGCCGTGGCCAGCGTCGTGCCCACGACTCGCTGACCGCCAAGCAGCTGTCCACCGACCCGACCTCGGGCGAGACCCACCTGCGCCACCACGTCACCGCCGACGGCTATTACCGCGGCAAGCAGGTGATCGTGCCGAAGGCGCAGGTCGTCGAGGAAGACTGATCCTCGCCCGCCCCGCCGACAGCGGCGGGGCGCGGTCGAGCTTTGCAGCATCGCCCCGTACCGGTCCCGGCGTGCTGTTCGTCCGGCGCGTGCCGGCAGGGTCCAGTGAGGGCAGCACCGAAATGAGCGAGCAAGCCTCGAACCAGCGCATTTATTCGCGGATTGCCGGCACCGGCAGCTACCTGCCGGAAAAGGTGCTCACCAACGACGACCTGGCGAAGATCGTCGACACCAGCGACGAGTGGATCACCTCGCGCACCGGCATCCGCCAGCGCCACGTCGCGGCAGAGGGCGAAACCACCGGCGACCTCGCCTACCACGCCGCCGTGCGTGCGATGGAGGCGGCCGGCGTCGAGGCTTCCGAGATCGACCTGATCGTGCTCGGCACGACCACGCCGGACATCGTCTTCCCGTCCACCGCCTGCCTGCTGCAGCACCGGCTCGGTGCCAACGGCTGCCCGGCGTTCGACGTCAACGCCGCGTGCTCGGGTTTCGTGTATGCGCTGTCGGTGGCCGACAAGTTCATCCGCACCGGCAGCGCGAAGACGGTGCTGGTGGTCGGTGCGGAAACGCTCACCCGCATGGTCGACTGGAGCGAGCGCACCACCTGCGTGTTGTTCGGCGACGGCGCCGGTGCGGTGGTGCTCAAGGCCGACACCGAAACCGGCATCCTCAGCACCCACCTGCACGCCGACGGCGGCAAGAAGGAACTGCTGTGGAACCCGGTCGGCGTTTCGACCGGTTTCAAGGAAAACGAGAAGAACGCAGGCGTGCGCATCCGCATGGCCGGCAGCGAAGTCTTCAAATATGCGGTCAAGGCGCTCGACGCGATCGTCGACGAGACGCTGGAAGCCAACAGCCTGGACCGCCACGACCTCGACTGGCTCATCCCGCACCAGGCCAACCTGCGCATCATCGAAGCCACGGCCAGGCGCCTGGACATGCCGATGGAGCGCGTCATCGTCACCGTCGACAAGCATGGCAACACGTCGTCGGGCTCGGTGCCGCTGGCGCTGGACGAGGCGATCCGCTCGGGGAAGGTCGAGCGTGGCCAGTTGCTGTTGCTCGAGGCCTTCGGTGGCGGCTTCACCTGGGGCTCGGCGCTGCTGCGGTACTGAGGGGCCGGGATTCGGGATTCGGGGTTGGGGATTCGCAAAAGCGGGTTTCCGGCATGATCAGGGCCGCGAGCGATCGCGGCCCTGTTGCTTTTCCCAATCCCGAATCCCGAATCCCGGCTCCTCGTCAATACGCCCGGGTACAGACATCGGCGCCGGTTCGCCCGTATCATCGCGGCTCGTTTTTTCGCAGGGCTCGTGCGTGACCGCTTCCACGCTTGCATTCGTGTTTCCCGGGCAGGGCTCGCAGTCGCTGGCGATGCTGGCCGAACTTTCGGAACTGCATCCGCTGGTGCGCGAAACCTTCGCCGAGGCCTCCGACGGCGCAGGCGTCGACCTGTGGGCGCTGTCGCAGGGCGGCCCAGAGGAACAGCTCAACCGCACCGAATACACGCAGCCGGCGCTGCTGGCCGCCGGCGTTGCCGTGTGGCGCGCGTGGCGGCAGCAGGGCGGCGCGATGCCGGCCACGCTCGCCGGTCACAGCCTCGGTGAATACACCGCGCTTGTCGCCGCCGGCGCAATCACGCTGCGCGACGCGGCGCACCTGGTACGCATCCGCGGCCAGCTGATGCAGGACGCCGCGCCCGCGGGCACCGGTGCGATGGCCGCCGTGATCGGCGCCGACGACGACCTCGTGCGCAGCACCTGCGCCGAGGCATCCGGCGACGAAGTGGTGGTGCCCGCCAATTTCAACTCGCCCGGCCAGGTGGTCATCGGCGGCCACGCGGCCGCGGTCGACCGCGCGCTTGCGCTGCTGGCGGAGAAGGGCGTGCGCAAGACGGTGAAACTGGCCGTCAGCGTGCCCTCGCATACGCCGCTGATGCGCGAAGCCGCCAATCGCCTGGGCGAGACCATGAATGGCCTGTCCTGGCGCGAGCCGGAATTGCCGGTGGTGCAGAACGTCGATGCCGAGGTGCACGACGGGCTGCAGTCGATCCGCGATGCGCTGGTGCGGCAGCTTTACCTGCCGGTGCAGTGGACGGGCGTCGTCCAGGCGCTGGCGTCGGCGGGCATCACGCGCCTGGGCGAATGCGGCCCGGGCAAGGTGCTCACTGGGCTGGCGCGCCGCATCGACAAGTCGCTCGACGCACGCGCGCTCGGCACGCCGGGTGAATTCGACGCCGCGCTGGCGGAGTGGAAGGACGGCTGAGCCGCCGCCGCCGCCGCGGTCCGGGCACGGACCGACAACCATCGCTTCCGGGAAGATCAGAATGACCAAGACATTGCAGGGCGAAATCGCGCTCGTCACCGGCGCCAGCCGCGGTATCGGCGCGGCCATCGCCGACGAACTCGCCGCGCAGGGCGCGACCGTCATCGGCACCGCGACCAGTGACGCGGGCGCGAACGCGATCGGCGAGCGCCTTGCCGCGTCCGGCGGCCACGGACGCAAGCTCGACGTCAACGAATCCGGCGCGATCGAGGCGCTGGTCGATGCCGTCGGCAAGGAGATCGGCGCGATCTCGATCCTCGTCAACAACGCCGGCATCACCCGTGACAACCTGCTGATGCGGATGAAGGACGAGGACTGGCAGGCGATCCTCGACACCAACCTCACCAGCGTCTACCGCAGCTGCAAGGCGGTGATGCGCGGCATGATGAAGGCGCGCCGCGGCCGCATCGTCAACATCGCATCGGTGATCGGCGTCACCGGCAACGCCGGCCAGGCCAACTACGCAGCGGCCAAGGCCGGCATCATCGCCTTCAGCAAGTCGCTGGCGAAGGAAATCGGTTCGCGCAGGGTCACCGTCAACGTGGTCGCGCCAGGCTTCATCGCCACCGACATGACCCGCGACCTGCCGGAAGCGTCGAAAGACGCCCTCGTGCAGCAGATCGCGCTCGGCCGCCTCGGCGAGCCGTCGGACATCGCGCAGGCAGTAGCCTTCCTCGCCGGCCCGGCGGCGTCGTACATCACCGGCGAAACCCTGCATGTCAACGGCGGGATGTACATGCCGTGACGGCCGCGGCCGGTCGCAAGGCCGGCTTCCCGACGGGATTCCAGCAAGAATTCCAGCAAGAGTTCCCGCAAGAACCGGGCGCAAGCCCTTGAACGAAAAGGGGCTGCGCGGGCAGTGTCCATGACCCGGCTTTCCCTTACACTATCCTTTGTAACAGCCTCCACCGGAGCCAACAGCCAATGAGCAGCATCGAAGAACGCGTCAAGAAAATCGTCGTCGAACAACTGGGCGTCAAGGAAGAAGAGGTCAGCAACAGCGCTTCCTTCGTCGACGACCTCGGTGCCGACTCGCTCGACACCGTCGAACTGGTGATGGCGCTCGAAGAAGAATTCGAGTGCGAGATCCCCGACGAGGAAGCCGAGAAGATCACTTCGGTGCAGCAGGCGATCGACTACATCAAGGCCCACGTCAAGGCCTGACGTCCCTCGGACATCCCCGGCGCCTGCGCCGGGCCCGAACGGCGGCATGGGGCACTCGCTTCCTGCCGCCGTATCGTGCAAGCCGGGGCCGCGATCGCGGCCTCGGGCGTTTCTGGCGCGCATCCGCCGCGACGCGGCCCGCGCATCGCAATCGAATCCGCAACGGAGTCCGCAATGTCCAAGCGTCGCGTCGTCATCACGGGTCTCGGCATCCTGTCGCCGGTCGGCAACGGCCTGGCGGCGAGTTGGGACGGCATCGTCAACGGCCGCTCCGGGATCGGCCCGATCACGCATTTCGACGCATCGGCATTCGCCACGCGCATCTCGGGCGAGGTGAAGGGCTTCGACCCCACGCAGTGGATCGCGCCGAAGGACGTCAAGAAGATGGATCCCTTCGTGCACTACGGCGTGGCCGCCTCGATGATGGCGATCCAGGACGCCGGCCTCGACATCGCCGCCGACCCGGAAAACATCGGCGTGGCGATCGGCGCCGGCATCGGCGGCCTGAAGGGCATCGAGGAGACCACGATCAAGTACAACGAGGGTGGCCCGCGCAAGGTGTCGCCGTTCTATGTGCCCAGCACGATCATCAACATGATCGCCGGCCAGGTCTCGATCATGACCGGCGCCAAGGGCCCGAACATCGCCGCGGTCACCGCCTGCACCACGGCGACGCACAACATCGGCCTGGCGATGCGCATGATCCAGTACGGCGAGGCCGATGCGATGATCGCCGGCGGCGCCGAGTACGCGACTACCCCGACCTCGGTCGGCGGCTTCTGCGCGATGAAGGCGCTGTCGACCCGCAACGATGATCCGGAGCGCGCTTCGCGGCCGTGGGACGAAGGTCGCGACGGCTTCGTCATGGGCGATGGCGCCGGCATCCTGGTGATCGAGGAATACGAACGCGCGAAGGCGCGCGGCGCGCGCATCTACGCCGAGCTTGCCGGCTTCGGCATGAGCGGCGATGCGTTCCACATGACCGCGCCCAGCGAGAACGGCGAGGGCGGCGCGCGCTGCATGCGCAAGGCGATCAGCGACGCCGGCATCGATCCTTCGGAGATCGGCTACATCAACGCCCACGGCACCTCGACCCCGGCCGGCGACCTCGCCGAGACCATGGGCATCAAGAGCGTGCTCGGCGACCACGCCTACAAGACGATGGTCAGCTCGACCAAGTCGATGACCGGCCACCTGCTTGGCGCGGCCGGCGGCGTGGAGGCGGTGTTCTCGGCGATGGCGCTGCACACCGGCGTGATCCCGCCGACGATCAACCTCGACAACCCGTCCGAAGGCTGCGACCTGGACTACGTGCCGCACACCGCGCGCGAGAAACAGGTGGACGTGGCGATGTCGAACTCGTTCGGCTTCGGTGGGACCAACGGTTCGCTGGTGTTCCGGCGGGTCTGACGCGGACGGCCGCGGACACGAGGCTTCCGTCTGGATGGAGGCTCCAGCGCCGTCGGACGCAAGGCGGTGGCACGCCATGCCGGCAGGCTTTCGGCTGCCATCGCCGCGATCTTTCCGCCGCCACCCTTATGACCAGCCGTCATCGCCGCGATCGTTCAGTGGTCATCGCCGCGACTTTTCAGCCGTCATCCCCGCGTAGGCGGGGATCCATGGACGTTGACCCGTGCCGCCGATGTCCACAGGCAACGTGCCATGGCGCGCTTGGTCGAAACCACTGGATCCCCGCCTGCGCGGGGATGATGATCCAAAGCGCCGCGCGACTCCCTGATTCCGCCGGACGCGTCCGCAAGCCAAGCTTCCGCTGATGCTCGTCACCCGTACTCTGGCCCCGGACACCGACCTGCTGGCCCTGCACCGGCAGTCGCCGGCACGCTACCCGCTGCTGCTCGAGTCGGCCGCCCACGGCACCGCGCAGGGACGCTGGGACATGCTGCTCGCCGCTAATGGCGAATCGCTGGCCCTGTACGCCGATGGCGTCGTGCGCGATGCCGCCGGCGCGGAGTTCGAGGGCGATTTCCTGTCCGCACTCGACGCGCAATGGCGCGGCCTGCGCCTGCCGCGCGAGGAGCCGCGCTGGCCGTTCCGCGGTGGCTGGGCGCTGTTCCTCGCCTACGAGCTGGCCGCGCAGGTCGAACCGGTGCTGACGCTGCCCGCCGCGCCGGGTGCATTGCCCGTCGCGCTGGCGCTGCGCTGCCCGGCCGCGGTGCTGCGCGACCACGCCACCGGCGAGTGCGTGCTGGTGGCGGAGGAGGACAGCGGTGCGATGCTCGATCGCATTGTCGGCGACATCGCCGCCTCGCGCGCGCTGCCCGCGCTACCGGCATGGCAGCCGCCGCGCGAATCCATCGAGGATGCCCCGACAACGTTCACGGACGGCGTTTCCCGCATCCTCGACTACCTCGCCGCCGGCGACGTGTTCCAGGCCAACCTGTCGCGCGGCTGGCGCGCCGGTTTCGACGCTTCGCTCGATCCGGCGCGCCTGCACCTGCGCCTGCGCGAAGCCAACCCCGCGCCGTTCTCGGGCCTGTTCGCCGGCGACGGCTGGGCGGTGGTCAGCGCGTCGCCCGAGCGCCTGGTCTCGGTGCGCGGCGACGTGGTGGAAACGCGGCCCATCGCCGGCACGCGCCCGCGTTTCGACGGCGACGACGACGGCGCCCGCATCCGCGAACTGGTCGGCAACCCCAAGGAGCGTGCCGAGCACGTGATGCTGGTCGACCTGGAGCGCAACGACCTGGGCCGCGTGTGCGTGGCCGGCAGCGTCGAGGTCGACGAGCTGATGGCCGTGGAGAGCTACGCCCACGTGCACCATATCGTCAGCAACGTGCGCGGCCGGCTGCGCGCCGACGCCACGCCCGGCGGCCTGATCCGCGCGGTGTTTCCCGGCGGCACCATCACCGGCTGCCCCAAGGTGCGCTGCATGCAGGTCATCGCCGAACTGGAAGGCGTCGGCCGCGGCGCCTACACCGGTGCGATGGGCTGGCTGAACCGCGACGGCGACCTCGACCTGAACATCCTGATCCGCAGCGCGGAGGTCGAGGGTGCGCAGCTGCGCTTCCGCACCGGCGCAGGCATCGTCGCCGACTCCGAGCCGGAACGTGAACTGGACGAAACCCGCGCCAAGGCGCGCGGGATGCTCGGGGCGCTGGGCCTGTAGGAGCGCACCTGGGCGCGACAGGCGTTACCGGGAAAGCCATCGCGCCCAGGTGCGCTCCTACGAAGCCACCGGTGACGGTATCCTGACCCGCATGCACCTGATCACCACCACCACGGGCCCGGCGCCATGAGCGCACCCGGCAAGCGCAGGCACGGCCTGCGCGCCTTCTTCGTGCTGACCGCGCTGCTGGCCGGCGCGTTCGCCTACTGGGCTTACGACCGCTACACTGGCTTCGTCGACACGCCCATTGCCGGGCTGGAGGCGGGCGACACGATCGTGGTCGAACGCGGCGATTCGTTCGCCCGCGTGCTGCAGCGCCTGCGCGAGGACGGCGTGCGCGAAGGGCACGATCTCGAATGGCAGCTGCTGGCGCGCCAGCTCAAGGCCGCCGGCAGGATCCAGGTCGGCGAATATCCGCTCGATCCCGGCACCACGCCGCGCGACCTGCTGGTGCGCATGCGCGACGGCAAGGTGCTGTCGTACCGGTTCACCATCGTCGAAGGCTGGAACGTGCGCCAGCTGCGCGCCGCGCTGGCGACGGCCAAGCCGCTTCGGCAGGAAACCGCCGAACTCGACGATGCCGCGCTGATGAAGGCGCTGGGGCACCCCGGCCAGCACCCGGAGGGGCGCTTCCTGCCGGAGACCTACGCCTACACCCGCGGCGACAGCGACCTCGACCTGCTCGGGCGCGCGCACGCCGCCCTCGAAAATGCGCTCGACGCGGCGTGGCAGTCGCGCGATGCGGACCTGCCGCTGGCGTCGAAGGACGAGGCGCTGGTGCTCGCGTCGATCGTCGAGAAGGAAACCGGCATCGCCGACGAACGGCCGCAGATCGCCGGCGTGTTCCTGCGCCGGCTCGAAATGGGCATGCGCCTGCAGACCGACCCCACGGTGATCTACGGCATGGGCAGCGCGTACGCGGGCAACCTGCGCAAGACCGACCTGCTCACCGACACGCCGTACAACACCTACACCCGCGACGGCCTGCCGCCGACGCCGATCGCGATGGTCGGCGCGCATGCGCTGCAGGCGGTCACGCATCCGGCCGACGGCGACGCGCTGTTCTTCGTGGCGATCGGCGACGGCAGCGGCAAGCATGTATTCTCGAAGACGCTTTCCGAGCACCAGGCGGCGGTGCGCGAGTACATCCGCCGCTACCGCGCGCAGCACGGACCGAAATGACGGCGCTGCAATCCCATCCGCGCTTCGTCTCGCTCGAGGGCGGCGAGGGCGCCGGCAAGACCACGGTGCTGCACGCGCTGCGCGTGGCGCTGCAGGAGGCGGGCGCGGAAGTCGTCAACACCCGTGAGCCTGGCGGCACGCCGCTGGCGGAGATGATCCGCGGCCTGCTGCTGGACCCTTCGCACGAACCGCCGGCGGCCGAGACCGAGCTGCTGCTGATGTTCGCTGCGCGCGCCCAGCACGTGCGCGAGACGATCCTGCCGGCGCTCGAACGCGGCGCCTGGGTGATCAGCGACCGCTTCACCGATTCGAGCTACGCCTACCAGGGCGGCGGGCGCGGGCTGGACGCCGGTTTCATCGCTGAACTCGAACGCCGCGTGGTCGGCCTGCAGCCCGGCCTGACCCTGCTGCTGGACGTGGACGTCGCGCGCGGCCGCGAGCGCACCCGCGGCCGCGACCTGGCAGCCGGGGCGAACGGCCCGGACCGGATCGAGCGCGAGCGCGACGAATTCTTCGAACGCGTGCGCGCTGCCTATCGCGCGCGCGCCGCCGCCGAGCCGCGGCGCTTCCGGGTGATCGACGCCTCGCAGCCCGCGCAGGCCGTCGCCGACGAAGCGGTGGCGCAGCTGCGCGCATGGCGGGAGTCGGCCTGATGGACGCACCCACGGGCCTGGCCGCCTTCGCGCCGTGGCAGCGCCGCGCCTACGAACGGGCGCGCGCGGCGATGGACAACGGCCGGCTCGGCCACGCGCTGCTGCTGTGCGGCCCGGAACGGCTCGGCAAGCGCGCGGTGGCGGAGGCGCTGGCGCAGTACGCGCTGTGCACGGACAAGGGTGCGGGTGGCGCGCCATGCGGCGGTTGCCGCAGCTGCCGCCTGTTCGGCGCGCGCGCGCAGCGTGATCCGGTGGAGGTCCGGCCGGACGGGTCGCTGGCGCACCCGGATGGCCACAGTTCGCATCCTGACCTGCTGCTGGTCGGCTACGAATGGAAGCTGCGGCCGTCGCCGGCCAAGCCGCGCACCGAGATCGTGATCGACCAGATGCGCGAACTGTCGGCGCGGCTCGGGCTTTCGTCGGAGTCGGAGTCGGGAACGCGGGTCGCCATCGTCGAGCCCGCGGATGCGGTCAACTACCACGCCTGGAACGCCATCCTCAAGACGCTGGAGGAGCCCCAGCCCGGGCGCTACCTGTGGCTGGTCGTGTCCAACCCGGCGCGCCTGCCGGCCACCATCCGCAGCCGCTGCCAGCGGCTCGAAGTCCCCCTGCCGCCCCGCGACGAGGCGCGGGCCTGGCTGCAGGCGCAGGGACACGCGCCGAAGGTCGCGGACGAGGCACTGGAGGCCGCGCGCGGCCATCCCGGCCTTGCCGATGCGTGGCTGCAAGACGGCGGCATCGCGCTGCGGCGCGAAGTGGCCGCAGACCTGGTGAAACTGGGGCGCGGTGAACTCGGTGCGGTCGAGACCGCGCAGCGCTGGACCAGCGGCGGCGACGCGGCGATGCGCCTGCGCCACGCCGCCGACCTTGTCCTGGCCGAGGCCGAAGCCGCCGGCTTGACCGAACCGGCGCGAATCCGGAAGCTGGCCGCCTGGTTCGACGCGGCCAACCGCACCCGCGAGCTGCTGCAGACCACGGTTCGCGCGGACCTCGCGGTCGCCGAGCTGCTGCTGGCCTGGCGCGGAGACGGCGGCGCGATCACGCAAGCAAGGGGCAGGGCATGAGCACGACAGCAGGCGGCGCACGGCAGGGCATCCTGTCGCTGGCGGTGAAGGACAAGGCGCAGCTCTACGCGGCCTACATGCCGTACCTGAAGCACGGCGGCATCTTCGTGCCCACGCCCAGGCGCTACTTCCTCGGCGACGAGGTCTTCGTGCTGCTGACCCTGCCCGAGTCCAGCGAGCGCCTGCCGGTGGCCGGCAAGGTGGTCTGGGTCACGCCTACCGGCGCACAGGGCAACCGCACTGCGGGCGTGGGCGTGCAGTTCGCCGACACGCCGGAGGGCGACACGGTCAAGGGCCGCATCGAAACCCTGCTCGCCGGCGCGCTCGGTGCGGACAAGCCGACCAACACGATGTGATCCGCGCCGGTAGCGCGCTGCCGGAAGGCGGAAGCCGCGACCGGGACGGCCAATGCAATGATCAGCAACGAACTCGACATCGAACCCTGGCGGACGCAACTGTCGCAACGCGGCCGCGTGCAGATCCGCGATTTCCTCCAGGACTCGGCGGCAGATCGCATCCGCGAATGCCTCGAACACGACGTGCCGTGGGAGGTGTCGCAGCGTGCCGACCTGGCGCTGGAAGGCCCGCTTCCCGCGCCGGGCGAGGACGGCGCACTGCTGCGCGCGGCGTATGCGCGGGCGCGCGAAGGCTTCGAGTTCGTGTTCGACCGCTATCGCATGGTCGAGGCGCTGCGCGACGGTCGCGACCCCGGCCTGCTCCTGCACGTGGTGCTCGAGTTCCTCAACAGCCCGCAGTTCATCGCCTTCACCCACGAGCTCACCGGTGACCGCGGCATCCGCATGGTCAGCGCGATGGCCGCGCGCTATCGCCAGGGCCACTTCCTCAACGCGCACAACGACAGCGCGAAGGACGAGGACCGCGCGTTCGCCTACGTCATCAATCTCGGCCGCGGCTGGCAGCCGGACTGGGGCGGGCAGCTGCAGTTCCTCGAAGGCGGCGCCGACATCGAGACTTTCGTCCCGTACTGGAACTCGCTGAGCCTGTTCCGCGTGCCGCAGATGCACCAGGTCACGCTGGTCAGCCCCTGGGCGCGCGACGACCGTTACAGCATCGCTGGCTGGTTCAGGCGCTGAGGATGGGCTGTTGTGGGAGCGGCTTCAGCCACGAGCTTCCCGATTGGAAAGGAAGAACTCGCGGCTGAAGCCGCTCCCACAGGAACCGGGGCTCAGCCGCGCAGCGCCGGCGAATCCCAACCCTGTCGCGGCGCGAAGCGCTCGCCGTATTTCGCCTGCAGCGCCTGCAGCCGCTCCAGCACCGCGTCGGCGCCGGTTTCGCGGATGTACTGGATCGGGCCGCCACGGAACGGGGCGAAGCCGGTGCCGAAGATCACGCCCGCGTCGAGCAGGTCGGCATCCTCGACCACGCCGTCGTGCAGCGCGGCCACCGCCTCGTTGAGCAGCGGCAGGACCAGCCGGTCTTCGAGGTCTTCGGGCGCCTTGTAGTCCTTCGGCACCTCGGGCTTCTTCGGCTTGCCCTCGGCCCAGGCGTACAGCCCCTGGCCGTCCTTCTTGCCGCGCTTGCCCGGTTCCGGTGGCGTCGCGAGCGCGGGCGGGATCTCCAGGCCCAGGAAGGGCGCCAGCTCCTGGCCGACGCCGGAGGCGACATCCAGCCCGACCGTGTCGATCAGTTCGATCGGCCCCATCGGCATGCCGAACTTCACCGCCGCCTTGTCGATCACCGCGCCCGGAACGCCTTCCGAATACGCGGTCGCCGCTTCCAGCATGTACGGGAACAGCAGCCGGTTGACGAGGAAGCCCGGCGTGCCGGCCACCGGCACCGGCAGCTTGCCGATCGCCTTGCAGAACGCTGCCAGGCGCTGTCCGGTCTCCGGCGCCATCGTGTCGTGGTGGATGATTTCCACCAGCGGCATCAGTGCGACGGGGTTGAAATAGTGCAGGCCGGCGAACTGCGCCGGGCGCTGGATATGCCCGCGCAGTTCGGCCAGCGGGATCGACGAGGTGTTGGTGGTGAGCAGCGCGTCGGCCTTCAGCCGCGGTTCGACCGCGGCGTACAGCTCGCGCTTGGCCTCGGCCTGCTCGATGATCGCCTCGATGACGAGATCGGCGTCCGGGATGCCGTCGCCGGCGAGGTCGGACTTCAGCAGCGCGGCGACTTCCGGCCGCTTCGCCTCGTCCTTGACCTTCTTCGCGAACAACTCGCCCGCGCGCACCTGCGCGCCGTCGATGAAGCGCTGCTCGCGGTCCTGCAGGGTGACCTCGAAGCCCTTGTACGCGGCCCAGGCGGCGATGTCGCCGCCCATGACGCCGGCGCCGACGACGTGCACGTGCTTGATGCCGGAGTCCTTGCCGCCCAGGCCCTTGAGCCGTTCCTGCAGGAAGAACACGCGGGTCAGGTTGCGCGCGGTCGGCGTGCCGGCCAGCTTGACCACCGACTTGCGCTCGGCCGCCAGCAGCGCCTGCGTGCCGCCACTGCTGCGGCGCCAGGTCTCGACCAGCGCGTACGGCGCCGGGTAGTGCGCTTTCGGCGCCTTGCGCGCGACCTGCTTGACCATCTGCGGCGCCAGCAGTTGCCGCGCCGGCCAGGTGTTGGTGATCCACGCCAGGAAACGCTGCTTGAACGGCCGCGTCGTGCCCTTCTGTGCCAGCGCGACCGCGGCGTCGAGCAGGTTCGCCGGATCGACGACCCTGTTGACCAGCCCGATCGCCTTCGCCGCCGACGCCGACAGCGTGCGTCCGGTCAGCATCATGTCGAACGCCGCCGGCGCGCCGACCAGCCGTGGCAGGCGCACGCTGCCGCCCCAGCCGGGGTAGATGCCCAGCTTCACCTCGGGCAGCCCGATGCGGGTGGACGGGTCGTTCGAGGCCACGCGGTAGTCGCAGGCCAGCGAGATTTCGGTGCCGCCGCCCATGCAGAAACCGTGGATCGCCGACACCGTCGGGCAGCGCAACTCGGCCAGTCGCTGGAACGCCTGCTGGCCGCGGCGGATCGAGTCGCCGATGGTGCCCTTCGCGTCGAATTCAGCGAACTCGCGGATGTCGGCACCGGCGATGAAGCCCTTGGCCTTGCCGGAGCGCAGCACGAGCCCTTTCGGCGGGTCCAGCGAGAGGCGTTCGATCAGCGCCTCCAGCTCGATCAGCACGTCCTGGGCGAAGGTGTTGACCGACTCGCCGGCGCGGTCGAACGTGAGCACGACGATGCCGTCCTCGCGCTGCTCGGCTTGCCAGTGGCTGAAGCGCAGTCCGTCGAGCCCTGCAATCATGGGAATGGTCCGTTAACGTGCCTGGGGGCCCGTTATCATCCAGATGATGTTCGATCGGCGTCAAATCGGCGCTTGAAACGCCCCTCCCGGGCCGGCATGGCTTGTGGCAGGCGCGCCCCGGCCCCAGATGAAACACGATGCCGCCGCGGAACTTTCCTTCGCAAGCCCATGTCATAACGCCCAGCCGCGCCGCCGGGCCCCCAGGGAGTACCGGCCCGATGGCCGAAGTCGTGGACACACAACAGGGACAGGACCTGGACCAGGAACTGGTCCGCCGCGTGCAGCGCGGCGACAGCGCCGCGTTCGACCTGCTGGTGCGCAAGTACCAGCATCGGATCGCAGCCCTGATCGGGCGCTACATCTCCGACTGGAGCGAGTGCCAGGACGTGGCCCAGGACACCTTCATCCGCGCCTACCGCGCGATCGGGAACTTCCGCGGTGACGCCCAGTTCTATACCTGGTTGCACCGCATCGCCGTGAACACCGCCAAGAACCACCTCGTCGCGCACAAGCGCCGACCGCCCACCGAGGACATCGACGTCAGCGACGCCGAGCAGTTCGATTCGGGCGTGCGCCTGCGCGACACCGACACGCCCGACCGCGAGCTGGCGCGCCAGCAGATGGAGCAGACCGTGATGCGCGCGGTCGACGCGTTGCCCGAGGAACTGCGCACCGCGATCACCCTGCGCGAGGTCGAGGGCCTGAGCTACGAGGAGATCGCGCAGCGCATGGATTGCCCGATCGGCACGGTACGCTCGCGGATCTTCCGCGCCCGCGAGGCGATCGATGTGGAACTCCGGCCGCTGATGGGGGTCGAAACCGGGCCTGAGCGTGCAGCCAGGTGACATCGCGTGACGACACACAAGCCAACGACATGACCCAGCCACAGACCGACAAACTCGACGACCACCACCGCCAGCAGCTCTCGGCGATGCTCGATGGCGAGCTGCTGCCCGACCAGGCGAAGTTCATGCTGCGCCGGCTCGAGCACGACGGCGAACTGGCCGCGTGCTGGGAGCGCTGGCAGGTCTGCGGCGAGGTCATGCGCGGCCGCCAGGGCGCACTGTTGCCGGCGGATTTCTCGCGCCGCGTCGCCGACGCCATCGTCGGCCAGCGCGACGTTGCACCGGCCGCCGGTGCCGCCACGGCCCCGAAACACCCGCGCTGGGCGCGCTGGGGCGGCGGTGCCGCGCTGGCCGCGTCGGTGGCAATGGCTGCGCTGTTCGTCGGCCGCCAGGCGCCAGCGCCCGGGCCCGAGACGACTGCGCCGGCCCAGGTCGTCGCCAGCACGGCGGCCCCCGGCGCCGATGCGCCGGCCATGCCTTCGCCCGAGCCTGTAATGCCTGCCGCGCCCACGCAGGCGCCGGACGTCGCCTCCACGCTGGCGACGGCGGTCGCCGCGGCCGAAGTGCCGCGCCGCGCAGCCCAGCGCCGTGCGTCGCGCGGCCAGCAGCAGCGGGCGGCGTCCCGCGTCCGCCGTGACTCCCAGGCGCCCGTGGCGGTGGCCGTCGCCGCCGGCGGCGCGTCCACTGCGTCGTCGCCGCTGGCCACGGACGCATTGCCGGCACCGGTCGCGCTGGCCGAGGCCGATTCGCCGGCCTCCAGTACGGTGTCCGAACTGTTCACCACCCAGCCGATGCAGCCGCGCCCGTGGCCGCGGGCGATCCTGCCGGGCTTGCCGGCCCGGGACGCTTTCACGGTCGGCTACGGCGGCATGGCGCAGGAGCATCCGCAGGAGCGGCATCCGTTCCACCCGTTCGAGCCGCGCGTGGAGCTGCCACCGGCGCAGGCCGAACCGCAGCCCACCGCCAGCGGGCCGCGCTGACGGCGCGCGCTGCTGGTACTGCCCGCGGCGCCCCGAGGGCGCGCTCATTCCCGTTTCCCGTTGCCTGAAGTCGAAGGTGCTTTGCCGATGAAAGCTCCACTGCAAGCCGCTGTCCTGATCGTCCTCACCGCTGCCGCGACCACCGCCGTGGTACTGCCGGTCGCCACCGCCACCGCGCAGCAGTCGACCCTGTCCACCGCGCCGACGCCGGTCGCCGGCCTGCCGGACTTTTCCCAGCTGGTCGAACAGGTCGGTCCCGGAGTGGTCAACGTGGTGGCGGAGATCGGTGGCGGCGCCTCGGCGCGCTCGCAGGCGGTGCAGCAGCAGGACATCCCCGAGATATTCCGCCGCTTCTTCGGCCCCGACGGGTTCCCGTTCCCCGGCCAGCCCGGCCAGGGGCCGCAGCCGCACGGCGAATCGATGGGCAGCGGCTTCATCATTTCGCCGGATGGCTACGTGCTGACCAACCACCACGTGGTCGACGGTGCGAACGAGGTCAAGGTCAAGCTCTCCGACGGCCGCGAATTCACCGCCGAGGTCGTGGGCAGCGACGAGCAGTCCGACGTTGCCCTGCTGAAGATCCCGGCGACCGGGTTGCCGACGCTGCGCATCGGCGATTCCGCCGCGCTCAAGCCGGGGCAGTGGGCGATCGCGATCGGTTCGCCGTTCGGCCTCGACCACTCGGTCACCGCCGGCATCATCAGCGCGGTCGGCCGCAGCAACCGCTACGCGCAGCAGCAGTACGTGCCGTTCATCCAGACCGACGTGGCGATCAACCAGGGCAACTCCGGCGGCCCGCTGCTCAACGTGCGCGGCGAGGTGATCGGCATCAACTCGCAGATCTTCAGCGCCTCCGGCGGCTACATGGGCGTGAGCTTCGCGATCCCGATCGACCTGGCGATGGGCGCGGTCAAGCAACTCAAGGAAACCGGCAAGGTGCGTCGCGGCATGATCGGCGTGACCTTGCAGCCCATCACTGCGGAAGACGCCAAAGGCCTGGGCCTGCCCGATGCGCGCGGCGCGCTGATCAACGACGTCACTCCCGGCAGCGCCGGCGAGAAGGCCGGGTTGCGGATCGGCGACGTGGTCCGCTCGATCGACGGTACCGAAATCCGCCAGTCCAGCGACCTGCCGCCGATCGTCGGCGCAATGGCGCCGGGTACCAAGGTCACGCTCGGCATCCTGCGCGACGGCAAGCAGAAGGACATCCGCGTGACGCTTGGCGAACTCGACCCGAGCCTGCTGCCCGGCGCCTCCCGGCAGCCGATGCCGCGCGGTCCGCAGGGCCGGGCCGACACCTCCGCCAATCCGCTGGGCCTGGTGGGCCAGGAACTGGACGCCAACGACCGCCGCCAGGCGGGGCTGGAACCCGGTGAAGGCGTTGGCATCGCCCGCGTCGACGGGCTGGCCGCGCGCGAGGCCGGCCTGCAGCCCGGCGACATCGTGCTGCGCGTGGGCAACGAGAAGGTCGGCAGCGTCGCTGCCTTCGACAAGGCCCTGGCCGGCGTCAAGCCCGGGGAGACGGTGATGCTGCTGGTCCGCCGCGGCAATTCGACCCGCTTCTTCGCGGTGACCCCGCGGGCGGACGACGCCGAGTGAACGGCCGCCTCTCCGGCAGCCCGGAGAGGCGCACGATCGGTGGAAGCATCCGCGTGGCCACGTTGCGGCGCGCGGGGCGCAGGATGCCCGGGCCAGCGGGGAAGCGCGGCCAAGCGTGCGATAATGCCGCGTTTACCCCGCAAGGCCGCGCCGTCGGCCATTACCGACGCCCGCCCATGTCCGACCCGATGCGGAACATCCGCAACTTTTCCATCATCGCCCACGTCGACCACGGCAAGTCGACGCTGGCCGACCGCATCATCCAGATCTGCGGCGGCCTGACCGCGCGCGAGATGGAAGCGCAGGTGCTCGACAACAACCCGATCGAGCGCGAGCGCGGCATCACCATCAAGGCCCAGTCCGTATCGCTGCCGTATACCGCGAAAGACGGCCAGACCTACCACCTCAACTTCATCGACACCCCCGGCCACGTCGACTTCAGCTACGAGGTCAGCCGTTCGCTGGCCGCCTGCGAGGGCGCGCTGCTGGTGGTCGACGCCGCGCAGGGCGTCGAGGCGCAGTCGGTGGCCAACTGCTACACCGCGGTGGAGCAGGGGCTGGAAGTGGTGCCGGTGCTCAACAAGATCGACCTGCCCACCGCCGACATCGACCGCGCCAAGGCCGAGATCGAGGCGGTGATCGGCATCGACGCGTCCGATGCGGTCGCGGTCAGCGCCAAGACCGGCCTCAACGTCGAGGAAGTGCTGGAGGCGATCGTCACCCGCATCCCGCCGCCGCAGCCGCGCGACACCGACAAGCTGCAGGCGCTGATCATCGACTCGTGGTTCGACAACTACCTGGGCGTGGTCTCGCTGGTGCGCGTGATGCAGGGCCAGATCAAGCCCGGCGACAAGATCCTGGTGATGTCGACCGGCCGCACCCACCAGGTCGACAACGTCGGCGTGTTCACGCCCAAGCGCAAGGAAACCGCCGCGCTGAAGGCGGGCGAGGTGGGCTGGATCAACGCCTCGATCAAGGACGTGCACGGCGCGCCGGTCGGCGACACGCTCACCCTTGCCGGCGACCCCGCGCCGAAGCCGCTGCCCGGTTTCCAGGAGATGCAGCCGCGGGTGTTCGCCGGGCTGTTCCCGGTCGACGCCGAGGACTATCCCGACCTGCGCGAGGCGCTGGACAAGCTGCGCCTGAACGACGCCGCGCTGCGCTTCGAGCCCGAAAGCTCCGAGGCGATGGGCTTCGGTTTCCGCTGCGGCTTCCTGGGCATGCTGCACATGGAGATCGTGCAGGAGCGCCTGGAACGCGAGTACGACCTGAACCTGATCAGCACCGCGCCGACGGTGATCTACGAAGTGCTCAGGACCGACGGAACCGTGGTCCCGCTGGACAACCCGGCCAAGCTGCCGCCGGTGAACCAGATCGAAGAGGTCCGCGAACCGATCATCCGCGCCAACATCCTCACCCCGCCGGACTACGTCGGCAACGTGATCACCCTGTGCGAGGAGAAGCGCGGCAGCCAGGTCGGCATCACCTACATGGGCAGCCAGGTGCAGATCAGCTACGAGCTGCCGATGGCCGAGGTGGTGCTGGACTTCTTCGACCGGCTCAAGTCGGTGTCGCGCGGCTACGCCTCGCTCGACTACCACTTCCTGCGCTTCGACGCCGGCCCGTTCGTGCGCGTGGACACGCTGATCAACGGCGACAAGGTCGACGCACTGTCGCTGATCGTGCACCGCAGCCACGCCGACCGCCGCGGCCGCGAACTGACCGAAAAGATGAAGGAACTGATTCCCCGGCAGATGTTCGATGTCGCCATCCAGGCCGCCATCGGCTCGCAGATCATCGCCCGCACCACGGTCAAGGCGATGCGCAAGAACGTGCTGGCCAAGTGCTATGGTGGCGACGTTTCGCGCAAGAAGAAGCTGCTGGAGAAGCAGAAGGAAGGCAAGAAGCGGATGAAGCAGGTCGGCCGCGTCGAGATCCCGCAGGAGGCCTTCCTGGCGGTGTTGCAGCAGGACAAATAGCGGGGAATGGGGAATAGGGAATAGGGAATCGAAGAAGCCGGGAGCCTCGCACCGACCGCGTCGGAGGGTGGCCAGGGATTCCACGAAACTGCTGTTCCGATTCCCCATTCCCTATTCCCGATTCCCGGCTCCGAAGGAGCAAAGATGCGCTGGTTTGAAATCGCCCTGGTCGTCCTGACCCTCCTCAGCGGCCTGGTCTGGCTGCTGGACAACCTGTTCCTCGCCAAGCGCCGCGCGGCCAATGCCGGCCTGCTCGACGAGGGCAGGGAGCCGTGGTACGTGGACTACGCCAAGGCCTTCTTCCCGGTGCTGGCGATCGTGCTGGTGCTGCGCAGCTTCGTGGCCGAACCGTTCCGCATCCCCTCGAACTCGATGATGCCCACGCTGCTGACCGGCGACTTCATCCTGGTCAACAAGTTCGCCTACGGCCTGCGCCTGCCGATCAGCAACACCAAGATCGTGCCGGTCGGCGAGCCGGAGCGCGGTGACGTGGTGGTGTTCAAGCCGCCGCAGCACCCGGAGCAGGACTGGATCAAGCGCGTGATCGGCCTGCCGGGCGACACCATCGAGTACAAGGACAACCAGGTGTTCGTGAACGGCAAGCCGCTCGCCTACGAACGCGTCGGCGAGTACGTCGGCGTGGGTAGCGGCGCCGAGATGACCGGGGCCAGCCTGCTGGTCGAGCAGATCCCGGGGCACGAGCACCAGGTCCTGGAGATCGACCGGCTGCCGTTCGTCGACCAGGGGGAGAAGGGCCCGATGACGGTCCCGGCCGGGCACTATTTCGTCATGGGCGACAATCGTGATAGAAGCGACGACAGCCGGTTCTGGGGATACCTGCCCGAGCAGAACATCCGGGGCAAGGCCTTCCTGATCTGGCTCAACTGCGACAGCATCACGAGCCTGTGCAAGCACAATTTCGACACGTCGCGGATCGGCAACCGGATTCCTTGACCGCAGTACGCCATCAACCGGGGGAGAACTGATGAAACGCACGCAACGCGGCATGACCCTGATGAGTTTCATAATCGTGCTGGCAGTGGTCGGCTTCGCCGCCTACATCGGCATGAAGCTGTTCTCGATGTATTCCGAGTACTACTCGGTGCGGCAGGCACTCAAGGGGTTGCAGGCCGAGCCGGGCATCGCCAAGCAGGACCCGGCGAAGATCAAGAACCTGTTCTTCCGCCGCCTCAACATCAGCTACTCGGAGAACGTCAAGCCCGAGCACGTCACCCTGCAGCGCCGCCAGGACGGCCCCGGCTGGGACATGGAAGTGAACTACGAAGTCCGCAAGGAACTGGTCGGCAACCTCGACGTGGTCGGCAAGTTCCACGCCGATGAGCAGCTGACCAACATGGGCGATGGCGGCTGACGTCGAGCCCGTCCGCTTCGCCGGGCACGCCTTCGCCGACCAGGACCTGCTGGCGCAGGCGATGACCCACCGCAGTGCGGGCGTCCCGCACAACGAGCGGCTGGAGTTCCTCGGCGATGCGGTCGTCGGCCTGATCGTCGCCGAGGCGCTGTACAGGCGCTGGCCGAAGGCCGACGAGGGTGCGCTGACCCGCGCCCGCGCCGAGCTGGTGCGCGAATCCTCGCTGGCGGCCATCGCGCGCGCGCTGGACCTGGGGCCGAAGCTGATCCTCGGCCCCGGCGAGATGAAGTCCGGCGGCCACCGCCGCGACTCGATCCTGTCCGACGCGCTCGAGGCGCTGGTCGGCGCGATCTACCTCGATGCCGGTTTCGACGCCTGCCGCGAGGTGGTGCTGCCCTGGTTCGCGGTCGGCGTCAACGACACGCCCGCCGGCAAGGTGGGCAAGGACGCCAAGACGCGGCTGCAGGAGTGGCTGCAGGCCCGGCAGCGCGCGCTGCCGGCCTACGAGCTGATCTCTGAATCCGGCGACGACCACGCCAAGGTCTTCCGCGTCGCCTGCACCCTGGCCGAACCGGCGATTACCGCCGAGGGCGAGGGCGGCTCGCGGCGCGCCGCCGAGCAGGCCGCCGCCGAGGCCGTTCTGGCGCAGCTCGAGACTCCGTAGGGCGGGTCTCGACCCGCCATCGGCTTTCAGGACAGGCCATCCGTCGCCGGCGGCGGGTCAAGACCCGCCCTACAATGCGCGCATGAAACCCGCCCCGCACCGCGCCGGCCAGGTCGCCGTCATCGGCCGCCCCAACGTCGGCAAGTCCACCCTGGTCAACGCCCTGGTCGGGGCCAAGGTCAGCATCGTCTCCAACCGCCCGCAGACCACGCGCCACCGGTTGCTTGGCATCGCCACCTTCCCCGAGGGCCAGCTGCTGCTGGTCGATACGCCCGGCATCCACCGCGGCGAGGGCAAGCAATCGTCCACGGCCATGCACCGGATGATGAACCGTGCCGCGCGTGGCGCGCTGGAGGGCGTGGATACCGCCGTGCTGGTGGTCGAGGCCGGGCGCTGGGACGAGGAGGACACGCTGGCGTTCGAAGCCCTGCGCGAAGCCGGCGTGCCGGTGGTGCTGGCGGTCAACCAGGTCGACCGCATCCGCGACAAGACCATGCTGCTGCCCTACCTGCAGAAGGCCACCGAGGGGCGCGACTTCGCAGCCGTGCATCCGGTTTCGGCGCTCAAGCGCAACGGACTGGAGGCGCTGGTCTCCGCGTTGCTGGCGCTGCTGCCGGAACAGCCCGCGTTGTACGGCGAAGACGAGATCACGGACAAGAGCCAGCGCTTCCTCGCCGGCGAACTGGTGCGCGAACAGCTGATGCGCCAGCTCGGAGCGGAGCTGCCGTACGCGACCACGGTGGAGATCGAATCGTTCACTGTCGACGGCACGATGCTGCGGATCGGTGCGGTGATCTGGGTCGAGCGCGACGGCCAGAAGGCGATCGTCATCGGCAAGGGCGGCGCGCGCCTGCGCGACATCGGCACCAAGGCGCGGCAGTCGATGGAGCGTCTGTTCGACAGCAAGGTGTTCCTTGAAACCTGGGTGCGCGTGCGCGCCGGCTGGTCGGACGACGAGGCGGCTTTGAAGACGCTGGGGTATGAGTAGCGGGGACTGGGATCTGGGGGCTGGGGGCTAAAAGCAGTGGTCTTTCGCGGCTGCATTTGATCTTCCCCAGCCCCAGCCCCAGCCCCAGCCCCCAGCACCCAGCCCCCAGATCCCAGCCCCCAGACATGCGCTACGACGCCGAACCCGCCTACGTCCTCCACGCCCGCCCCTGGCGCGAGACCAGCCTGCTGCTGGAACTGCTGACCGAACACCACGGCCGCCTTGGCCTGGTCGCGCGCGGCGTGCAGGGGCCGAAGAAGCACGTACTGCGCGCGGCGCTGCAGCCGCTGCAGCACATCCGCTTCGACGGCGTGCAGCGCGGCGAGCTGGCGCAGCTGCGCGCAGCCGAGGCGATCGACGCCGCGCCGCGCCTGTCCGGTGATGCCGGGCTTGCCGCCTTCTACGTCAGCGAACTGACGCTGCGGCTGGCGCCGCGCCAGGATCCGCACTCGGGGCTGTACGAACTGTTCGGGCAGGTGCGCGAACGCCTGCGCGAAGACGCGCCGCTGTCATGGACGCTGCGCCGCTTCGAGCGAGACCTGCTCGACGCGCTCGGCTTTGGCTTCGACCTGTCACGGGATGGCGACGGCGGCGCGATCGACCCCGCCGCGCGCTACCGCCTGGATCCCGAACACGGCCCGCGCCGCGTGCTCAGCGAGCGCATCGACGCCGCTGGCCGCAGCCAGACCGCGACCGGCCGCGCCCTGCTCGCGCTGGCCGGCGACGAAATGCCCGGCGCCGACGACCTGCAGGGCCTGCGCCGCGCGCTGCGGACGGTGCTGGCGCACTACCTGGGCGGTCGCGGGCTGAAGTCCTGGGAGCTGATGGGCGAACTGGGGCGCATTGCCGCGCCCCCGGTGCCGGGTCAGGCGTCGCCGGGGACGGGCGCCGACGACAAGGTGTCCTGAGCGGCCTGCAGGAACCGGGCGAGCGCGTACTCCGAGTCCGGCGCGGCCTGCAGTTCCTCGACGCTGGTGGCCATGCGCGCGGCGCCGACGAAACCACAGCTCGCGCGCAGCCGGTGCAGCGCCGCACGCAGGCGTTCGACATCGCCGGCGCGCGCCGCGTCGCGCACGCCGTCGCGGGTGTCGGGCAACTCGTCGAGGAACAGCTTGCGCAATGCATCGACGTGCGCCTGCTCGCCGTTGAGGGCGGCCAGCGCCGCCACATCGTCCCAGGCGCCCGCATCGAAGTGGGCGGGCGCCGCAGCCAGTGGCGCTTCGCGCACGCGTGCGCCGAGTGCGTCGCGCACTACCAGCTGCAGGGTCGTGGCCGGCATCGGCTTGACCAGCACCTCGCGGAATCCGGCCTCGCGTAATGCGGCAAGGATTCCGGGCTCCCGGGCCGCCGTGTGCGCCAGCGCCGGCGCGCGCAGGCCGCGGGCACGCAGCGCGGCCAGCAGGCCCGCGCCGTCGCCATCGGGCAGGTTGGCGTCGATCAGCCACAGGTCGTGCCGGTCGTGCTCGCCGGCCAGGGCGAGCGCGGCCGCGCAGCTTCCTGCGATGTCGACTTCGGCGGGTACGCCCTGCGCAGCGGCGGCGAGGAATGCGCAGGTGGTGGGGTCGTCCTCGACCAGCAGGATTCTTGCCGTCATCAGGTCCTCCGTTGACTTCGATCGTCGGCTTTCGGGAAGGCATGTCCACGGCGCATCAGCCGGTGCTCACGCGTGCTGGGTATGCTGCGTCCATGCCCCGGGCGATCCTACACCTGCTGCCGCTGCTGTTGCTCGCCAGCGTCCTGCCCGCGCAGGCGCGGACGATGACCGCGAAGATCGAGCGCGTGACCACCGCGGTCGTCACGCTCGAAGGCGTGGAAGTGCGGCTCGACTGGCCGGCGCAGGCCGCGACCGGTGAACTGCGGCTGCGCGCCGGGCGCGTCGATGCGGCGGATCTCGGTTACCACTTCCAGTCCCTCGAATGGCGCTGCCCGCTTGCGCGAGACGGGCAGGGCGGCTGGCAGTGCGACGGGGAACTGCATGCAGCGGGCGGCAAGTCGTTCCGGCTTTCGGTGGCGCTGGCCAGCGGCAGTACCGACGCCGCGCTTTCGCAGGGCGACGCCCGTTTCGCCCTGCATCGCAGCGCCGCGACGCCGGACGACACGGTGCTCGACCTGGCCCGCGTGCCGGTGGCGTGGGTACAGGCGCTGTCCTCGCAGGCCTGGAGCGATGGTCGGCTCACCGCGGGCACTGTCGACGGGCAGCTTGCCGTGCGCACGCCCGCGAACCGCCCGCTGCGCGTCGACGGCACGCTGGCGCTCGCCGGCGGCGCGCTCGAAACCCCGGACGGCAGCATCGCCGCGGAACAGCTCGGCGGCCGCTTCCGGATCGACTACCGCAAACCTGTCGGCACGACGCTGCTCGCGCTCGACGGCGAGCTGCGCGGCGGCCAGTTCCTGTACGGCACCACCTACGTCGTGCTGCCCGAAACACCCGTGCCGTTCGCCCTCGATGCGCTGGGGGACGGAGCGCGGGGCTGGTCGCTGTCGTCGATCCAGTGGCGTGACGGTGAGGCGCTGGTGGCGCAGGGCTCGGCAGCGTTTGGCCCGGACGCCAGCCTGAAGGATCTGGATATCGAACTGCGCAGCGGCGACCTGCCCGGGCTCGCCGCGCGTTACCTGTCCGGATGGCTTGCGATCGCCGGCCTGCCCGACCTGTCCGGCAGCGGCGCGCTGGATGCTCGGGTGCGGATGGCCGACGGGCGCCTGGCATCGGTGGATGCGCGGCTGCACGACATTTCGCTCGATGCGGCAGGCAAGGGGCTGGCGTTCGCCGGGCTGGACGGCGACGTCCGGCTGTCCGGCAGCGCCCCGGTCGATAGTGAACTGCGCTGGCGCTCGGGATCGCTGCAGGGCATCGAGTTCGGCGCGGCAACGCTGCCGTGGCGCAGCGCCGACGGCGCACTGCGCTCGCGCGCGCCGGTGGCGGTGCCGATGCTGGGCGGGCAGGTGCGATTCGACGGCATCGTGTTGCAGCCGCCGGCTGGCGACGAGGGCCTGCGCATCGGGTTCGGGCTCGCGTTGCAGGGGCTGCAGCTCGGCGAGCTGTCGCAGTCGCTGGGCGGGCCGGCGTTCCGCGGCACCCTCGACGGCACCATCCCGGTGGCGCGCTATGCCGGCGACCGGCTGGATTTCGACGGCGGCCTGTCGATGCAGGTCTTCGACGGCCGGGTCGAGGTGACGTCGCTGTCGATGGAGCGGCCGTTCGGGGTCGCGCCGACGCTGTCGGCCGACTTCGCGCTGCACGACCTCGACCTGCTGGCGATCACCGAGGTGTTCGACTTCGGCAGCATCAGCGGGCGCCTGGACGGGCGCATCGACGACCTGCGCCTGGTCGACTGGTCACCGGTCGCCTTCGACGCGGAGCTGCACACGGTGCGCCGCCAAGGCGTGCGCCAGCGCATCAGCCAGCGCGCGGTGCAGAACATCTCCAGCGTCGGCGACGCCTCGTTCGCCGGCAGCCTGCAGGCAAGGCTGATCGGCCTGTTCGACGACTTCGGCTATTCCCGCATCGGCATTTCCTGCCGGCTCGCGAACCAGGTCTGCGCCATGGGCGGCCTGCATTCAGCAGGCGACGGATTTACTATCGTCGAAGGCGCCGGCATCCCGCGGCTGGACGTGGTGGGATTCAACCGCAACGTCGACTGGCCGACCCTGGTCGAGCGCCTGGCCGCGGTGGGCAGCGGCGACGTCAAGCCCGTGTTTGAATGAAGCAGTCATCAGCCCCTCAAAAGGAGAACGCCATGCGCCGCCGCTGGATGGGAATGCCGATCGCCGTGCTGGCGCTCACCGCCTGCGTCACCATCAACGTCTACTTCCCCGCGGCCGAAGCCCGGGAGGCGGCGAAGGAGTTCGTCGACAAGGTCATCGGCGAGGACGCGCAGCCGTCGACGCCACTGCCACCGGTCGAAGAGCCCGCGGGCGACGGCGGCGGCATGGTGCTGCGCTTCGATCCGCTGAGCCTGCTGGGCATCGGCACCGCGCATGCGCAGGGCACGCCGGACATCAGCCTCAAGACGCCGGCGATCCAGGCGATCCAGGCGCGCATGGCCGGCCGCTTCGACAGCGCGCTGCGCAAGCACTTCGATTCCGGCGCCCTGGGCTTCACCGGCAACGGCGAAGTGGCCGTGCGTGACGCCTCGAAGATCGCGCTGTCCGAGCGGGTCGCCGTCAACAAGGCGGTCGCCGACCAGAACCGCGACGCGCGCGCGGTGTACCGCGAGATCGCAGTCGCCAACAAGCACCCTGAGTGGGAATCGCAGATCCGCGAGGTGTTCGCGAAACAGTGGATCGCCAGTGCCAGGTCCGGCTGGTGGTACCAGTCCGGCGGCAGCTGGAAGCAGAAGTAGGGGAAGGCAACGGCAAGATCAAAAGCAAATCCCCCGCCCGGCGCTGCGCGCCGGCCCGCCCCCTTTTCAAAGGGGGCTCAGGAAAGCAGCGCCTCGCGTCGTCGGCTCCAGGTCGGACCGCTTTTGAGCCCCCTTTGAGAAGGGGGCGGCGGAGCGCAGCGCAGCGGGGGATCTGCTTCTCGCTTCAGCGCAAAGCGCGGCCCCAAACCGCATCTGCGACAATGCGCAGCCCTGAGCACGCAGCTTCCGCCACGTGGCCCGACTCGACCAGACGCCGTTCCCCGCCGACATCCTCGACCTGAGCCACGACGGCCGCGGCGTCGCCCGCCGCGACACCGGCAAGACCGTGTTCATCGCCGGCGCGCTGCCCGGCGAACACGTCATGGCGAAGCAGACCGCGCGCTCGCGCAGCTTCGACGAGGCGGTGACGCTGGAGGTGCTGGACGCCTCGCCCGATCGCGTCGATCCGCGCTGCCCCCACTTCGGCACCTGTGGCGGCTGCGCGCTGCAGCACCTGGCCGAATCGAAGCAGATCCTGGCCAAGCAGCGCGTGCTGCTCGAGAACCTGGAGCGCATCGGCCACGTCAGCGCGAACGCCCTGCTGCCGCCGCTGATCGACGCCGCCTGGGGCTATCGCCGCAAGGGCCGCTTCTCGGTGCGCCGGGTGGAGAAGAAGGGCAAGACCCTGGTCGGCTTCCGCGAGCGCGATCCGCGCTTCGTCGCCGACCTGTCCGAATGCCACACCGTGATCCCGGCGATCGGCGTGGCGATGCCGGCGCTGTCGGCGCTGATCGACGGCATGGACGGGCGCCGCGACATTCCGCAGGTCGAGTTCATTGCCGGCGACGCCACTGCCGACCACGACGGCGTCGCGCTGGTGTTCCGCCACCTGCAGCCGCTGTCGGAGAGCGACCGCGCGGCGTTGCTCGCCTTCGCGCAGGCGCACCGCTTCGCGCTGTTCCTGCAGCCGGGCGGGGTGGATTCAGTGCACCCGCTGTGGCCAGCCGATCCGCAGCTGTCGTTCCGGCTGCCTGCCTGGGACATCGCGCTGAAGTTCCGCCCGCTGGACTTCATCCAGGTCAACGCCGGGCTCAACGAGAAGATGATCGCGCGCACGCTGGAACTGCTCGACGTGCAGCCGGGCGAGCGCGTGCTGGACCTGTTCTGCGGGCTCGGCAACTTCACGCTGCCACTGGCGCGGGTGGCGGACGAAGTGGTGGGCGTGGAGGGCGATTCGGGCCTGGTGGCCCGTGCGCGCGAGAACGCCCTGCACAACGGCCTGCCGAACGCGCAGTTCCATGCCGCCGATCTCGCGCAGGACCTGTCCGGGCACGCCTGGATGCGCGCCGGCTTCGACCGGCTGCTGCTCGACCCGCCGCGTTCGGGCGCGGACGCGGTGCTCAAGCAGCTGCCGCTGAAGGGGCTGAAGCGGATCGTGTACGTCAGCTGCCACCCGGCATCGCTGGCGCGCGACGCCGGCTACCTGGTCAATGAGCGCGGATGGAAGCTGCGCGCGGCGGGGGTGATGGACATGTTCCCGCACACGGCGCACGTCGAGTCGATCGCGATGTTCGAGCCTTGAGGGCGGGGATTCGGGATTGGGGATTCGGAATAGCACGGGCGTCTGGCGATAATCTGCCCGAATCCCGAATCCCGAATCCCGAATCCCGAATCCCGAATCCCGGCCTCCCCATGCCCATCGAAATCGAACGCAAGTTCCTCGTCACCAACGACGGCTGGCGCGCGGAAGCTCACGAGGTCGTGCCCATGGCGCAGGGCTACATCAATGACCAGGCGGCAATGGACGGCGGCGCGCAGCGCGCTTCGGTACGCGTGCGTATCGCCGGTGACAAGGCATTCCTGAACCTGAAGTCGCGCGAAGCCGGCCATACACGGCAGGAATTCGACTACCCGATCCCGGTCGAGGACGCACGTGCGCTGCTGGCGCTGTGCGTGGGCGGGCTGGTCGACAAGCGCCGCCACTACGTGAACCACGCCGGCCACCTGTGGGAAGTGGATGAATTCCTCGGCGACAACGCCGGCCTGGTGGTGGCCGAGATCGAGCTCGACGCCGCCGACGAGCGTTTCGAGCATCCGTCGTGGCTGGGCGCGGAAGTCACCGACGACGCGCGCTACTACAACCTCGCGCTCGCATCGCATCCTTTCACCACCTGGTAGGGCGGCGCCCGACCCGCCAATCCGGCCGGCCCAAGGCGGGTCAAGACCCGCCCTACACCCGACACCTCGACTGCGCGACAATGCGGTTCGTCATCCCCGAGGTCCAACGTCCATGCTCGTGATCGGCGTCGCCGGCACCGAATTGAACGCCCAGGAGCGCGACTGGCTGCAGCACGACGCCTGCGCCGGCGTGATCCTGTTCAAGCGCAACTTCGCTTCCAGGGCGCAGGTGGCCGAATTGTCGGCCGCGATCCGCGAGGCCGCGCCGCGTCCGCAGCTGGTCTGCGTCGACCAGGAAGGCGGGCGCGTGCAGCGCTTCCGCGAGGGCTACAGCGCGCTGCCTCCGCTGGAGGAGTTCGGCCGCCAGTACGCCGCCGACCCGGCGGCCGCGCTCGAGCGCGCGCGACAGCACGCGTGGGTGATGGCCAGCGAAGTGCTCGCCAGCGGCGTCGACCTGAGCTTCGCGCCGGTGGTCGACCTGGGTCGCGGCAACCTTGCCATCGGTAACCGCGCGTTTTCCGACGAACCGCAGGTGGTCGCCGAGTTCACCCGCGCCTACATCCGCGGCATGCACGAGGCCGGGATGGCGGCGACGATCAAGCACTTCCCCGGCCACGGCACGGTGCGCGAGGACACGCACTTCGACGACGCCGTCGACACCCGCACCCTGGACGAGATGCGCGCGAGCGATCTCATTCCGTTCGCGGCCGGCATCGAGGCGGGCGCGGACGCGGTGATGCTCGCGCACGTGGCCTACCCGCAAGTGGCACCCGAGCCGGCGGGTTATTCGCGGGTGTGGATCGAGGACATCCTGCGCAAGGAGATGGGCTTTCGCGGCGTGGTGTTCTCCGATGACATCGGCATGGCCGCGGCGTTCTCCGCCGGCGGGGTGAAGGCGCGCATCGACGCGCACCTGGACGCCGGCTGCGACGTGGTCCTGGTCTGCCATCCGGAACTGGTCGACGAATCGCTGGCTGCCGTGCAAGGGCGAAGCCTCAACACGATGGCGCTGACCGGCCTGCTGGGCCGCGGCGCGATGGGCTGGGACGGCCTGCTGGCCGACGTGCGCCACGCGCAATCCGGCTTCGGGAGCATCGCATGAGCACGCCGCGGCTGGCCGACGTCCTGGACAACGCGGATGTCATCCACGAACGCGCCGCGCTCGAGGCCGCGATCGAGGGCATGGCCGACGCGATCCGCGACGACTACGCCGACGATGCGCGGCCGCCGCTGTTCGTCACCATCATGCACGGCGGCATGCCGTTCGCGGCGCGGCTGGCGTTCGCGCTCGGCGAGCGCGGGCTCGACGTCGAGTTCGACTACCTGCACGCCACCCGCTACCGCGGCAACACCTCAGGTTCCGGCCTTGCCTGGCTGCACCGCCCGGCCACGTCGATGGAAGGGCGGCGCGTGCTGCTGGTCGACGACATCCTCGACGAGGGCCACACGCTCAAGGCGGTCACCCGCTGGTGCGAAGACCAGGACGCCGCCGACGTGCGCGTCGCGGTGCTGGCGGTGAAGGTGCACGACCGCTGCGTCGATGGCGTCTGCGCCGACTACGTGGGTGTCGAGGTGCCGGACCGCTACGTGTTCGGCTACGGCATGGACTTCCACGAACAGGGCCGCAACCTGCCGGCGATCTACGCGCTGGCGGACTGATCACTTCCGCGCGCCCGGCTCGCGCGCAACCTTCCGCGCGTGTGATCCAGAGGAGACACGGCATGGATCGATTCACAGGCGGTTGCCTGTGCGGCGACGTCCGGATCGTGGCATCGGGGCCTCCGTACCGGGTCGGCATCTGCCACTGCCTCGATTGCCGCAAGCACCATGGCACCCTGTTCCACGCCTCCGCGATATTCCCGCGGGATGCGGTGGCGATCGAAGGCGAAACGCGCGACTACGCGGGACGGTTCTTCTGCCCGCGCTGCGGCTCCTCGGTCTTCGGGCGCAGCGACGACGAGGTCGAAGTGAACCTCGGGTCCCTGGATGCCCCGGACCAGCTGGTACCGACCTACGAGCTGTGGACCGTCCGCCGCGAGTCGTGGCTGCCGCCGTTCGAGCTTGCAAGGCGATACGAGCGCGACCGTGAGGCCGCGAATCGCTCCGAGGGATAGGCCTGCGAACGGAGCGGAAAGCGCGTCGGGGATGTAACCCCGACCTACGGCCCATCCGCTTCAACCGGATCGGGCGACCCCGTAGGTCGGGCCTATGCGCCCGACGGCTCTTGATCCTCTCGGCGCTGACAAAAGCCGCGTCAACGAACCGGGACAACGCTGTTTCCGACGCCCGCGATACAGGTCACCTGCCTGGATTGCCACCGTCCCTTGTTGGTTCCGGGAAGAACCATAGAAAAAGGCCGCGGTTCCCCGCGGCCTTTTCAGGATGACGGCGTCGGCGCGGCTTACGCCAGGCCGGCCTGCTTCATCACTTCGGCGGCGTAGTCCTCGACCACCTTTTCGATGCCCTCGCCGACGGCCAGGCGCTGGAAGCCGACCACTTCGGCGCCAGCGGCCTTGAGCACGGCCTCGACGGTCTGGTTGGTGTCGAGCACGTACGGCTGGCCGTACAGGGTGACCTCGTTGACGATCTTGGCGATCTTGCCGCCGATGATCTTCTCCAGAATCTCGGCCGGCTTGGCCTTGTCCTTCTCGGACATCTTGGCCAGCTCGATTTCCTTCTCCTTGGCGACGAAGTCGGCCGGGACGTCGGACGCCTTGATGTGCGGCGGGTTCATCGCCGCCACGTGCATTGCCAGGCCGCGGGCCAGCTCGGCGTCGCCGCCCTTGACCTCGACCAGCACGCCGATACGGCCGCCGTGCACGTAGGCGGCGACGTTGTTGTCGCTGTCGATGCGGACCATGCGGCGCACCTGCACGTTCTCGCCGATCTTGGCGATCAGCTCGGCGCGCGCTTCCTCGACGGTCTTGCCGCCGACGCTGGCCGACTTCAGGGCCTCGACATCGGTGGCGCCGAGCGCGGCGTTGGCGACGGCTTCGGCGAAGGCGATGAAGTTGGTGTCCTTGGCGACGAAGTCGGTCTCGGAGTTGACCTCGACCAGCACGGCCTTGCCGGTTTCCCGGGCCATCGCGATGCGGCCCTCGGCGGCGACGCGACCGGCCTTCTTGTCAGCCTTGGCCAGGCCCGACTTGCGCAGCGCCTCGGCGGCGGCATCGACGTCGCCGCTGGTCTCGGTCAGTGCCTTCTTGCATTCCATCATGCCGGCGCCGGTGCGCTCGCGCAGTTCCTTGACCAGGGATGCGGTGATTTCAGCCATGGATAAAACCTCGTGATTCGTGGGTGTGGGGGCGACTTCAGCCGCGAGCTTCATGCGGTCGAAATGGGGGCGGACCACTCGCTTGGCAATACATGACTGCCAGGCCCGGCGACGCTCGTCCGGCCCTGGTGGCGCGTGGCATCGTGGAAAGCTCGCGGCTGAAGCCGCTCCCGCAAGGGAAATGGGCAGCCGCGCACTCTGGCGCGGCTGCGTGACCGGCGGATTACTCCGCGGCAGGTTTTGCGGCGTCCGCAGCCGGCGTCGCTTCGGTCGCGGCCGGGGCTTCGGCAGCAGCGGCCTCGGCAGCAACCGGCGCCTCGGCCTTGCCATCGTCCTTGGCCGATGCGCGCTTGGCCGGGGCCTTCTTCGCCGGGGCGCGGCGGGCGGGCTTGTCGCCATCGGCGTCGGCGAACTCTTCCTCGCGCACGCTGGCCACGTTCGGCGCGGCGGCCTTGCCTTCCAGCACGGCGTCGGCGGCGGCGGCGGCGTACAGCTGCACGGCGCGGATGGCGTCGTCGTTGCCGGGGATCGGGTAGTCGACCAGGGCCGGGTCGTAGTTGGTGTCGACCACGGCGATCACCGGGATGCCGAGCTTCCTGGCTTCCTTGATGGCGATGTCTTCATGGCCGATGTCGATGACGAACAGCGCGTCCGGCAGGCGGCCCATCTCCTTGATGCCGCCCAGCGAGGCTTCCAGCTTCTCGCGCTCGCGGCGCAGGCCCAGCACTTCGTGCTTGACCAGCTTGTCGAAGCTGCCGTCGGTCTCGCCGGCTTCCAGCGTCTTCAGGCGCGACACGGAGGCCTTCACCGTGCGGAAGTTGGTCAGCGTGCCGCCCAGCCAGCGCTGGGTCATGTACGGCATGCCGCAACGCTCGGCTTCTTCCTTGATCGCCTCGCGCGCGCTGCGCTTGGTGCCGACGAACAGGATCATGCCGCGCTTCTGCGCGATGCTGGAAATGAAGTTCATCGCGTCGCCGAACAGCGGCACGGTCTTCTCGAGGTTGATGATGTGGATCTTGCCGCGGGCGCCGAAGATGTACGGCGACATCTTGGGGTTCCAGTAGCGGGTCTGGTGGCCGAAATGCACGCCGGCTTCCAGCATCTGGCGCATGGTGATCTGGGGCATTGCTGGTGACTCCTGATGGGGAACCTGGCCGCCGGAAGGAGGGGCGGCTCGCCGGCTGCCCGCATGGGCGGCCTGGGCGACGGTTCCGGGGTTGGGCCTCCCCGCTGCCTCCGTGTCCAGATCCCCCGCCAGTCAAACGTGCCGGAGCCTTGGCTCCAGACTGGCGAAAGACACCCCGGAACGGGTGTTTGCAGCGGGTGTGTATTCGCCGGTGACGCCCGGCGTGGGCGGTTTCCCGGCCGCGGCCGGGGGAACCGCGGGATTATAGCGGTCCGGAAGGCCGCGAGGCAAACGACTGGGCGGCCACGGGCAACGGGGCCCGCGCATGCACGGCAGCCGCGCAGCGGCCGGTGGAAGGCCCGGCCAGGCCTAGGGTTGCCGCCGGGCGCCGATGTCGACCCGGGTCGCCTGCCGCACGCGGACCTGCACGGTACGCTGCGCGTCGCCGGGCGCGACGAACCACGGCAGCGGCAGGTTGTCCGGGACCACGGTCAGGGTGTGGCTGCCGGCGGCCACGCGCGGGAACTCGAAGTTGCCGAGGCTGTCGGTGCGCACCGCGAAGCGACCGTCCAGCAGCACGGTGACGTTGGCCGCGGCCTGCTCGCTCGCGCCGCGCACGCCGTCGCCGTTGTCGTCCAGGAACAGGCTGCCGGCGACGGTGCCGGTCGGGCCGCCCGGCGCGCCGCCGATCACGCCCTGGGGACGCCCTGCGCTGAGTTCGTAGCGCAGGGTCAGGAACACCGAACGATTGCGCGGCAGCGAGATGAAGGGCGTCCCGGTCACCAGCGGGTCGAGGATGAACGGCGAGCGCCGCGACCCCCGGCTCTGGTAGAACGCCGCGCTCAGCGACCAGCGCGGCGTGACGCGCCAGTTCAGGCCGATGTTGAGGTCGGTGCCGCGGAAGGCCTCGCTGCCGTTGCCGTGGGTCCAGCGCGCGCTGCCGTCGACGGTCAGGCGATCGGTCAGCTCACGGCCGCCGTACAGCGCCAGCGTGGTCGTGGTGGTGGCGTCGATGTCGTCGTCGTAGTGCAGGGAGCCGTGCGCGATCGAGGCCGACAGCCGCGTGCCCTGCCGCAGCGGGAATGCCTGGTCGAGGCTGACCTGCCAGCTGTCCGAACGCCCCCCGGAGCTGGCTTCGTCGACCTGTACCCGGGTCTGGCCCCAGCCGGTCTGCTTGTCGAGGAACAGCTGCAGGCTGTGGCTGGTGTCCATGGCGTCGCGCAGGTTCAGGCTGCCGCCGTAGCCCAGCGTGCTGCTGGCCTGGTAGCGCACGTACCCGGATGCGTACAGGCCGTCGAAACCATCACCCGACAGCGAATGGATGCCGTCGAGTCCGGCGTTCCAGTTCCAGCGCCCGTACTGGTAGCCGATCCGGTAGTAGCCGCCCTCGACATCGTTGTTGATCGGCAGCGCGCCCCATGCCAGGCCCTGGCCGAGGCGGTAGGCGCCGAAGTTGTGCCGGTAGCGCCCGCGCACGGAGTCGATATCGATCCAGGCGCCGGTCGCGCTGCCCGGGTCGCCGTCGCTGCCCAGCACGTTGAACTGCGCGCGGTCGCGTTCGCCCTGCCATGCGGCAGCCGCGTAGAGCGCCTGCGTGTCGCCGGGTTCGAACACCGGCTCGCCCAGGTCGTCGGGCACGATGCGGCCGTGGGTGCCGAGGAACGAGGCCGCGCCGGTCCACTGCGGCGCCCACTGCCACTGCGCGCCCAGGGCCGCGACGTTGCCGTCGGCGACGTCGAAGCCGACCACGCGCGTGCCGGTATAGACGCCAGCCCGGCCGAAGCCGCCCTGCAGCAGCAGGCCGTTTCCGGCGCTGTGCCATTCGCTGCTGGCGCCGGCGAAGGCGACGGTCGGCAGGAAGAACCGGTACTGGCTGCGCTGCAGCGGGGGCGCCGGCGTGTTCAGCACGCCCAGCCCGTTGTCCACGCGCCAGCCGTTGCCCAGGTACAGGTTGCGCTGCCACAGCGTGGCCAGGCCGCCGATGTCGCCGTCATTGGCGCCGAGTCCGTTGAAGCGCCGGCGATCGCTGTGGAAGACGGTGGCGTCGAGCGAGAAGGCGCCCCACGACGCGGTCTCACGGAAGCCGCCGATGGAAAGGCCCTGTTCGTCGAAGCTGTCGTCGCCGTACTCGTTGCGGCTGGCCACGGCCTCGATCCGGAACGAGCGCGGCAGGCCGGTGTCGTCGGCCGTTTCGTCGTCCTCGGGCGGCAGGGGCTGCAGCTGCTGCGGCGAGATGATGCGGTCGACGTAGGGCTCTTGCGCCGCGCCCGCGGCTTCCTGCGCCCGTGCCGCGCCCATCGAGAGACTGCCGGCGATCGCGATCGCGAGCGCCAGGCGCCGGTGGCCGGGGATCGTCATTTGTCGATGGTCGCGGCGATGTCGAGGCGCTGCCGGCCCCAGTCCAGGCGGCCGTGCAGCCGCAGCGGCCAGGCGATCACCGGTGCGGCGGCGGCCTCGTTGTCGGCCTGCGGCACCAGCGCGATGTCGCGGGTTTCGCCAGGCAGGATCGGCAGCGTCGCGGGCTGCAGCGCGTAGGACCGGCCGCTGGCGTCCGTCCCGTCGACGAAGCCCTGCAGGCGCCCGTGTGCATTGCCGTGGTTGTGCACGGTCAGCACCGGAACGAGGTTGCCTTCGATCGTGCGTGCCTCGTGGCCGACGACTTCCAGGTTGGCCGCGGCGTCGCCGATCGCCAGGTAGACGATCACGCCGATGCGTCCGGACACCGGTACCGCGGCGCCGCCCCCCACGGTCTGCGGGTCGCCTTCGATCATGATCGCGAAGCGGCACTCGCCGGCCGGTGCATCGGCCGGAACACGCACCTCGAACCGGTAGCGGCGCCTGGCGTTGGGCGCAAGGTCGATCTCCGCGGACTCCAGGCCCACCCACGGCCTGCAGCTGCCCGGGGCCAGCGCGTCCGAGAACTCGACGGTGGCATCGGGCTTGAACGTCCAGTCCGCGGTCTGCACCGTGAAGTGGGTGGCGCTGCCGGAGACGTTGTTGATTTCGATGACGTTGCGGTACGTGTCGCCGGCGCTGGCGCTGTCCTCGAAGCGGGGAGGGGAGACCAGCGCGGAGAAGCCCTGCGCGAATGCGCTGCCGCAGGACAGGCAGGCCAGGAGCAGCAGCGCGGAAACGGTGCGTTGGCGTCGGAGCGTCATGGTGAATCCAGGTCGATTTCGAACGAGAAGGCGACTTGCTCGGACGGCGGCAACCTGCGTCCGTCCGCGTCGACGCGCAGGCGCATGGTGTCCTCGAGCAGGCGGGCGGGGAGCGGGCCGGCGTAGACCAGCGCGCGTTCGCCGGCGCGCAGCACGCCGGGCAGCAGGCGTCCGCGCGTGGTCCAGGTGGCGGTCAGCGCGCCCGCGGGCTGGTCCGGCAGCAGCATGTAGATGCGTCCGTTGCGGCCCTGCCAGGGCGAAACATCCAGGCGTACCTGCACCGCGATCTCGCCCGAGACCATGTACAGCGGGCGTCCGCGCGCCGGCATCACCTCTGGCTTGAGCCGCAGCGTGCTGCCCAGCACCTGGCTGGCGCTGTCGTCGACGGGGTAGGTCTGCCCGGCGACGGCGGGGACGGCCGCCGCAAGCCAGGCCGCGGCCAACAATGCCGCGCAGAACGGGTGGCGGCTGCGCGCTCTCATGGCACCGTCAGCGTGTAGGTCACGCGCCCGTTGTATGTGCCGGCGGGAACGATCGCATCGTTGCCGTAGGAAAAGGTGTGGCAGCTTTCCCGCCAGGTGTTTTTCGGGAAGCTTCCCAGCGATTGCGTGCCGCCGCTGAAGGTGCCGGCAGGAAACGGCTGTGAGCCGGCGGCATCGCCGTTGCCGCTGCTGGTCCAGCTGATCTGCGAGAAGGGAATGGTGTCGCCGTTCGCGCTGACCAGGTGGGTTGGCGCGGTCACGGTCAGCACGGTGTCGCCGCCGGTAAGCAGGCCGCCGCGGTTGAAACCGCCGACATAGACTTGCTGCGGTACGTTGCAGAAGACGAAGCTGTCGTAGAAGCTTCGCGGCTCCGTGGCGTTGCTGGTCATCGCGAGGTTGCTGCCGTTGCCCAGCATCGCGGCCGGTACGGTGACGGAGACGCGGTTCAGCGGGCCACCGTTGCCCGGCGTGCCGTGGTTGATGAAGTTGCCGCTGTACACGCCGTCGCCCACGCGCAGGTAGACCGATGCACCGCCCAGGAGGCCGCTGCCGTCGATGTTGACGACGAAGGCCTGCGTGGCGGGCGCCATGCCGGACAGCGCCAGGCACAGCGCGAGTGGAATCGCGCGGCGGAATTTCATGCTGGTTCCTGACGGGAGCGGAGGGACCGGCCTGGAAGGCCGGTCCGGGTGGCTTCGGTCGTGCCCTTACGGCATCGCCGCGGTGTAGGTCACGCGGCTGTTGTTGGTGTTGACGCCGCCGTAGGTGCCGGGCGCGGCCACGACGGAGTTGGCGTAGGTGTACGTCCACTGCGCATCGCGCTGGACGAGCTTACCGGTCGCCGGGCTCAGCGTGAGCGTGGTGGTCGCGCCGTCGGCCAGCGTCGGGTGCTGCAGCGGGATGGCGCTGGTCAGCGGTGCCACGGCGGTGTTGACCTCGCTGTACGAGATGCTGTCGCCGGCACCGTTCTCCAGCGCGCCGAGCGTGGTCGAGGTGAAGGTGATCGTGCCGTTGTTGCCCAGCACCTTGGCGGTGACGGTGCCGTTGCCCACGTCGCCGGAGCCGGCGGTGGCGGCCACGGCGGTGCCGTTGCCCAGGCTCGCGGCCGGCACCACGAACGAGATCTGGTCGATCGCCGGGTTGGTGGTGCCGTCGGCGCCCGTGCCCACCTGCAGGAACAGGATGCGCGGGACGGTGACCTGGAAGTCCAGGCGGGCATTGGCACTGCCGCTCCCGCTGACGTATTGCGATTCGGCGTTGGCGGCCATCGGCATGGCGGCGATCGCGGCGGCGGCGAGCAGGGTCTTGGTGAGCAGGCGCATCGTGGTGTCCTCGGGTTTGTGGATTTCGGATTCGGAAAAGCCGGGTCCGGCTCGAGATCGGCACGATGGGCGCCGGGCGGCCCCGTCCCCTTGGACGATCTCGATGACATCCGGTCACCGGAGCTCCGATGCATGAAGCGTGCCAATCCCGCGGAGCGTGTTAGCGAAGACGAAACGCCCTCCGCCCGCAGGGCTCCAGGCGCAGGAACGGAAAAAAAAGCGGGGAAATGTGACGTACAACGTCGCATTTTGGGTGTGGCGTCACATTTCAGCCGCCAAGTTCACACTGCTCACACGGGATTCATGAGGGGGCAGGGCGCAAAGCGTTCGCCGGGGCGGACACCTGCGCGCGGGGCGACTACCCGGCCAGTCCAGCGGAACCGGGCCGGATCGACGATAATTTCCGGATGACCATCCACCTCAAGACCCCCGCCGAGATCGAGAAGATGCGCGAGGCCGGCCGCCTTGCCGCCGAAGTCCTGCAGGTCGTCGCCCCGCACGTGAAGCCGGGGGTGACCACCGAGGAGCTGGACCGCATCTGCCACGAGCACATCGTGAACGTGCAGCAGGCCACGCCGGCCAACGTCGGCTACCGCGGCTATCCCAAGGCCACCTGCATTTCGGTCAACAACGTCATCTGCCACGGCATCCCGAATGAGTCGAAGGTGCTCAAGGACGGTGACATCCTGAACATCGACGTCACCGTCATCAAGGACGGCTGGCACGGCGACACCAGCCGCATGTACTACGCGGGCACGCCGTCGGTGATGGCGCGGCGGCTGGTCGATGCCACCTACGAGGCGATGTGGCGCGGGATCCGCGCGGTGAAGCCGGGCGCGACCCTGGGCGACATCGGCCATGCGATCCAGCAGTACGCCGAAGGCGAGCGCTTCTCGGTGGTGCGCGAGTACTGCGGCCACGGCATCGGCAAGGTCTACCACGACGAACCGCAGGTGCTGCACTACGGCCGGCCGGGCGAGGGCCTGGTGCTGCAGGAGGGCATGACCTTCACCATCGAGCCGATGATCAACGAGGGCAAGCGCCACGCGAAGGTGCTGCCCGATGGCTGGACCGTGGTCACCAAGGACCGCAGGCTGTCGGCGCAGTGGGAGCACATGATCGCCGTGACCGCGACCGGCGTGGACGTGCTCACGCTCGGGCCGGGCGACGCCGCCGGCGGCTGACGTGAACGACGCCGCACCCTCCGACGCGGCGACCCCTGCAGGCGCGGACGACGAGGCGGCCTGGCTGCAGGCCGCCCGCGACGCGCTTGCCCGCACCGATGCCGCGTTGGCGGCGCGCTTCGACCGGGGCGAGGCGGTCGACCGCCTGGTCGCCGATCGTGCCCGTGCCATCGACGGCCTGATCCGCGACGCCTGGGCGCGCTGCGTTCCCGGCGCCGCGCAGCTGGCCCTGTTCGCCGTCGGCGGCTACGGCCGCGGCGAGCTGTTCCCGCATTCGGACATCGACCTGCTGGTGCTGGCCGACGAAGCAGAGCAGCACGCCCGCCGCGACGCGCTGGCCTGCTTCTTCGCGCTGCTGTGGGACATCGGCCTGGAGGCCAGCCACGCGGTGCGTTCGCCCGCGCAGTGCACCCAGGCCGCCGCGGATCCGACCGTGCTCACCGCGCTGCTCGAGTCCCGCCCGCTGGTCGCCGACATCGCCGACCGCAGCGCGCTGGCCGCGTCGATCGCGCCGGACAAGGTCTGGCCCGCGCGCGACTACTTCCTCGCCAAGGCCGAGGAGCAGCGCCAGCGCCACGAACGCTTCGGCGACACATCCGACAACCTCGAGCCCAACCTCAAGGACGGCCCCGGCGGGCTGCGCGACCTGCACACGTTGGGCTGGATGGCGCTGCGCAGCTTCGGCGCGCGCGAGCTCGATGCGCTGGTCGGGCTCGGCCACGTCGGCGCCGACGAGGCCGCGGCGCTCGAGCGCGAGCAGGAGGCGCTCGGCCGCCTGCGCTTCGGCCTGCACCTGGTCGCCGGCCGCCATGAAGAACGCCTGCGCTTCGACTACCAGAAGACGCTGGCCGCGCGCCTGGGCTACGCCGACGACGCCCGCAACCTCGGCGTCGAGCAGATGATGCAGGTGTTCTATCGCGCCGCTGCGATCGTGCGCCGGGTCAATGACCGCCTGTTGCAGCGTTTCGAGGAGCACTTCGACGGCACCGCCGCGCCCGAGCCGCTGGATGCGCGCTTCGAACTGCGCCGCGGCTACCTGGCCGCGCGCGACCCGGACTGGCCGCACGGCGATGCGGCGCAGGTGTTCGAGCTGTTCGCCACCTGGGCTTCGCGGCGCGATGCCCGCGGCCTGCATTCGCAGACCGCGCGCGCGCTGGCCGAGGCGCTGGACCTGGTGCCCGGCTACGCAGCGGCCACTCCGGAGCTGCGCGGGCGCTTCATGGCCCTGCTGCGCGGCGAGCGGCCGGTGCCCACGCTTGAACGGATGGCGCGGCTGGGCGTGCTGGGGCGCTGGATCCCGGCGTTCGCGCAGGTCTCCGGGCGAATGCAGTTCGACCTGTTCCACGTCTACACCGTCGACCAGCACACGCTGGCGGTGCTGCGCAACCTGGCCTCGTTCGGGCAACCCGCGCCCGAAGACGACCGGTTCGCCACCGCGCGCGAGGTCTGGCCGACGCTGCGCAAGCCCGAGCTGCTGCTGCTGGCCGGCCTGTTCCACGACATCGCCAAGGGCCGGGGCGGCGACCATTCGGAAGTCGGCGCCGAGGACGCGCAGGCGTTCTGCGCCGCGCACGCGCTGCCGGCCGCCGACACCGCGCTGGTCGTCTGGCTGGTGCGCAAGCACCTGCTGATGTCGATCACCGTGCAGAAGCAGGACATCTCCGATCCGGTGGTGATCCACCGCTTCGCCACCCAGGTCGCCGACCGCGAGCGCCTGGATTACCTCTACCTGCTGACCTGCGCCGACATCGCCGGCACCTCGCCCAAGCTGTGGAACGCATGGAAGGACCGCCTGCTCGCCGACCTGCGCACGTTCACCCGGCTGGCGCTGCGGCAGGGCGTGGAACACCCGGTCGCGGCGATCGAGCACATCGCCGAGACGCGCGCGGCGGTGCGCGGGCTGCTGTCGACGCACGACATCGATGACGACGAGGCCAGCACGCTGTTCCTGCGCTTCCCCGAGTACAGCTTCCTGCGCGCGCGGCCCGACCAGGTGGCCTGGCAGGCGCTGGCGCTGCGCGACGCGGCGCCGGGGGATGTGGTGGTCGCGGTGCGTTCGCTCGATGCCGGCGACCATGCGCTGGAAGTGTTCGTGCATTCGCCCGACCGCGACGGGTTGTTCGCCGCGATCGTGATCAGCCTCGACCGGCTGGGCCTTGAGATCCAGCAGGCGCGTGCGCTCGACGGCCCCGGCGGGACGATCTTCGACAGTTTCCAGGTGTTGCCCGGCGACACGCGCCAGCCGACGTCGATCGCGGCGATCGAACGCCGGCTCACCGAGGCCCTGTCCGGCCCGCTCGAGCGCATCCGCCCGGCGCGGCGCACCCAGCCGCGCCACCTGCGCCACTTCCGCATCGTCCCGCGCATCCAGTTCGACGACGGCGCCGAGGGCGGCCAGACCGTGCTCAGCCTGGTCTGCACCGACCGCCCGGGACTGCTGGCCGACATCGCGCACGTGCTGCGCAAGCGCCACCTGCGCGTGCACGATGCGCGCATCGCCACTTTCGGCGAGCGCGCGGAGGACGTGTTCCGCATCAGCGAACCCGACAACACCGCATTGAACCAGGACAGCCGCGACGCACTGCGCGACGCGCTGCTGTCGCGCATCGATGGAGAAGTGAAACGATGAGTCCCCCCAAGGCCGCCGCGAAGAAGAAGACCACGAAGAAGGCGGCAACGAAGAAGACCACCCCCGCGCCGCCGGCGCAGGATGAACTGAAGTTCATGGTCGAAAGCGCCTGGGAGCGCCGCGGCACGCTCACGCCCGAGGAAATGGAGGGTTCGACGCGTCCGGTGGTCGAGCGCGTGATCGAACGCATGGAGAGCGGCGACCTGCGTGTCGCCGAACCCGACGGCAAGGGCGGCTGGACGGTCAACGAGTGGCTCAAGAAGGCCGTGCTGCTGTACTTCCGCGTGCAGGACATGGAACTGGTCGAAAGCTATCCGTCGCCGTTCTGGGACAAGATCCCGCTGCGCTTCGAGGAGTTCGACGAGGCCGCGTTCCGCAAGCTCGGCGTGCGGGTGGTGCCGGGCGTGATCGCGCGTCGCGGCAGCTTCATCGGCAAGGACGTGGTGCTGATGCCGTCGTTCGTCAACATCGGCGCGCACATCGGCGCCGGAACGATGGTAGACACCTGGGCCACCGTCGGCTCCTGCGCGCAGGTCGGCAAGCACTGCCATATCTCCGGCGGCGCGGGCATCGGCGGCGTGCTGGAGCCGCTGCAGGCGGCGCCAACGATCATCGAGGACCACTGCTTCATCGGCGCGCGCTCGGAGGTTGTCGAGGGGTTCGTCGTCGGCCACCACAGCGTGATCGGCATGGGCGTGTTCCTCGGCCAGAGCACGCGCATCTACGACCGCGCGACCGGGGAAGTGAGCTACGGTTCGGTGCCACCGTACAGCGTGGTGGTGTCCGGCCAGCTGCCGGCGAAGGACGGCTCGCATTCGCTGTACTGCGCGGTGATCGTCAAGCAGGTCGATGCGAGGACGCGATCGAAGACCTCGATCAATGAACTGCTGCGCGGTTTGGCGGACTGAATCGCGCGGGCATGACTTCCGGCAGGGGTAGCCGGGCGCCGGGCGTGCGACACACGGGGGATCGTTGCAGGGGAGGCACGTGATGAAGAAGTCGTTTTCCACCATTTTGCTGATAGCGGCGCTCGTGGTTGCGTCGGCCGCCTCCGCGCAGGACCTGTCGCGCTACAGCGATGAAGGGCTGCGCAAGGAGCTGTCCGCGATCGCGGATTCGGAGAAGGCGGTGTTGGTGCCGATGCGCGACGGCATCGGGCTGTCGACCAACATCTGGCGCCCCAAGGGCGCGACCGGCAAGCTGCCGACGGTGCTGTGGAAGACGCCGTACAACGAACACAACGTGCGCGGTGGCACTGCGCGTTACGCGATCGAGGCCGTGCGCCGCGGCTACGCCTTCATCGTCCAGAACGAGCGTGGCCGCTACTTCAGCCAGGGCGATTACGAGATCCTCGGCTATCCGCAGACCGACGGCTACGACATGCTGACATGGATCGCGGACCAGCCCTGGTCGAACGGCAAGGTCGGCACGCTGGGCTGCTCGTCGTCGGCCGAATGGCAGCTCGCGCTGGCGGGCATGGACCATCCGGCGCACGCGGCGATGGTGCCGATGGCGGCAGGTGCGGGCATCGGCAAGGTCGGCCGCTTCTGGGAGCAGGGCAACTTCTACACCGGCGGCGTGCCGCGCACGCTGTTCGCGGTGTGGATGTACGGCGTCGACAACCCGCTGCGCGCGCAGCTGCCGCAGGACCTCAAGGGCGAAATGCGCGCGCGCGTGGCGCAGTACAACGACCTGGACACGGAGAAGCCCAAGGTCGACTGGCCGAAGCACATCCGCCACCTGCCGTACGCCGAACTGCTGTCGTCGCTGGACGAGCCGCCGGGCACCTTCGAGGAGCTGATCGCGCGCGGCCCGGGTGACCCGGCGTGGAAGACCGGCGGCCTGTACGACGATTCGATGGGCTGGGGCGTGCCGGCGCTGTGGTTCAACAGCTGGTACGACGTGTCGATCGGCCCGAACATGGAACTGTTCAACCACGCCAGCACGGTCAACTCCGACCGCGAGGCCAGCGCCAACCAGTACGTCGTCATCGGCCCGAACCCGCACTGCCAGTTTTCCAGGCTCGGTGAGGACTACAAGGTCGGCGACCGCGAGATGGGCGATGCGAGCTTCCCGGTGGACGAGCAGATCTGGGCGTTCTTCGACCGCTGGCTCAAGGACAAGCCGGCCGCGTTCGCATCGGGCACGCCGCACGTGCGCTACTTCACCATGGGCGCCAACCGCTGGCAGTCCGACAGCCAGTGGCCGCCCAAGGCCGCGCAACCGGTGCGCATGTACCTGCGCTCGGACGGACACGCGAACTCGATGTACGGCGACGGCGTGCTGTCGTTCGAGGCACCGGCCGGCGATGAGCCGGCTGATCGCTACCGCTACGACCCCGCGAACCCGGTGCAGACCATCGGTGGCGGCGACTGCTGCAACGGTGGCCTGGTGACCGCGGGCGCATTCGACCAGCGCCAGATCGAATCGCGGCATGACGTGCTGGTCTACACCAGTGAACCGCTGGAAGAGCCGATGGAGGTCAGCGGCTTCGTCGACGCCGTGCTGAAGGTGTCGTCGAGTGCGCGCGATACCGATTTCGCGGTCAAGCTGGTCGACGTGGCGCCGGACGGCACCGCCTGGATCATCGGCGACACGATGCAGCGCGCGCGCTACCGCGACAGCTACACGCAGCCCGAGCTGATGCAGGCGGGGCAGGTGTACACCCTCAAGCCGACGCCGATCACGACATCGATCCGCTTCGACAAGGGGCATCGCATCCGTGTCGAGGTGACGAGTTCGAACTTCCCCAAGTTCGCCCGCAACCTCAACACCGGCGGCTCCAACGAAACCGAGAGTGAGGTGGTGGTGGCGGACAACGCCGTGCATCATTCGGCGGACGCGGCCAGCTACATCGAGCTGCCGGTTGTGAAGCGCTGAGGCGACCGGCCTGCCCGCGTGGCGGCTTCCGGTCGCCGCGCGCCGCGGTTTTCGGCATCATGCCGTGCATCGTGAACACCCGGGGCACAGCATGACCACCACCCTGTACGGACTGAAGAACTGCGACACCTGCCGCAAGGCGCGCAAGTGGCTGGACCGCTTCGGCGTGGTGCATGCATTCGTCGACTACCGCGAGGACAAGCCGACCCCGGAGATGCTGGTGGAATGGGCGCGGCAGGCGGGCGGCTTCGCGGCGCTGGTCAACAAGTCCTCGACCACCTGGCGGCAGCTGCCCGACAACCGTAAGGCCGCGGCGTCGGATCCGGAGTGGAAGCTGTTGCTGCGCGAGTACCCGCAGCTGATCCGGCGCCCGGTGGTGGTCACCGACGACGGCGTCATGACCCAGGGCTTCAGCGACAACGGCTTCAAGAAACGTTTCGGCATCCAGTAGGGCGGGTCTCGACCCGCCTTCCTTGCCGGATGCGCGTCTCCCGCAAGGGCCCGACGTGCCAACGGCGGGTCGAGACCCGCCCTACGGCTAGGATAGGCGCATGAGCGATGTCCTTGATCTGGCCTGCGAACTGATCGCGCGGCCATCCGTGACCCCCGACGATGCCGGCTGCCAGCCGTTGCTGGCCGCCCGCCTGCGTCGCGCCGGTTTCGCCTGCGAGCAGCTGCGCTTCGGCGAGGTCGACAACCTCTGGGCGACGCACGGCCAGGGCGGCCCGGTGCTGGTGCTGCTCGGGCATACCGACGTGGTGCCGCCGGGGCCGCGCCAGGCGTGGACCAGCGACCCCTTCGCGCCGGAGGTCCGCGACGGCGCGCTCTACGGCCGCGGTGCGGCGGACATGAAGGGCAGCGTGGCCGCGTTCGTGGTGGCGCTGGAGCGCTTCGTCGCCGCGCATCCGGACCATGCCGGCACCGTGGCGCTGCTGCTGACCTCGGACGAGGAGGGCGACGCGATCGACGGCGTGCGCCGCGTTGCGCGCGAGTTTGCCGAACGCGGCCAGCGCATCGACTGGTGCATCACCGGCGAGCCCTCGTCGACGCGCGTGCTCGGCGACCTGCTGCGCGTCGGCCGCCGCGGTTCGCTGACCGGCACGCTGGTGGTGCGCGGCGTGCAGGGCCACGTCGCCTATCCGGACCAGGCGCGCAATCCGCTGCACGAGGCACTGCCAGCGCTGGCCGAGCTGGCCGCGCGGCGCTGGGACGACGGCTACGACAGCTTCCCGCCGACCAGCCTGCAGATGAGCAACGTGCACGCGGGCACCGGCGCCAGCAACGTCATCCCGGGCGAGCTGCAGGTGCTGTTCAACCTGCGCTACAACCCGCACTGGACCGCGGCGAAGCTGGAGGCGGAGATCGCCTCGATGCTCGAACGCCACGGCCTCGACTTCGCGCTGTCCTGGCACCGCAGCGGCGAACCGTTCTTCACCCCGGAAGGCCCGCTGCGCGTCGCTGCGCGCGAGGTGCTGGCGGCGTTCGCGGGCGGGCCGCCGGAAGAGAGCACCGGCGGCGGCACGTCGGACGCGCGTTTCATCGCGCCGCTGGGCGCGCAGTGCATCGAGGTCGGGCCGGTGAACGCCAGCATCCACAAGGTCGACGAACACGTGCGCGTGGCCGACCTGGAAGCGCTGCCGGACCTTTACCTGGCGCTGCTCGAACGCCTGTTGCCGGGTTGACCGGCCCGTGATGCGGCGACGGCCACCCGGAACCGGATGGCCGTCGCTTCAAGGGATGTACCGCGAGCGATCAGGGCTTGCCGTGGCCCTTTCCCTTTCCGTTGTTGCCGTTGCCATTGTTGCCGCGACCGTTGTTGTCGTGGCCATTGCCGTTGTTGCCGCGGCCGTTGTTGCCCTTGTTGTTTCCGGCGTTGCCGCGGTTCCCGTTGCCCTGGTTGCCGCGGTTGCCGTTCCCGGAATTGCCCTGCGAGTGGCCGCGGTTGCCCGAGCGCGACCAGTCGACGTGTACCGGGCGGTCGATCACGATGGTCTGGCCCCAGCGGCGATAGGTATCCACCTGCCCACGCTTGAGCGCATGGAACGCGGCCGACCCCGGCTTGATGCCCATGCGCTTGGCCACCGCGCCCCAGCCCTGGCCGGGATGGCGGTCGTAATCGCGCACCACGTCGATGCAGGGAATGCCCAGCGCATGCGCGATCGCACAGGCGTAGTAGACGTCGCCGGGCGCCCAGCCGCGCTGGTCGAGCAGTTCGACCAGCAGCGGGCGCGGCGCACCGTAGTACCCGGACATCTCGTCGATGAAGGGGTCGCGGTAGTGCCGGCCGTAATCGTTGATCTCGCCCAGGCGGGTATCGACCCAGACGTCGCCGGTACGGATGTTGTAGCCGACCGTCTGCGCAGGCGCGGGGGTGGCGGCAAGCCCCAGGCCCAGGCCGACGGCAAGCGCCAGTGCGTGCAGTCCGTGGTTGCTGGTCATGGTGTTCTCTCCATGCGTGTGTGTGGGGTCCAAGTTTGGGGAGGACGGATGAATTGGCGGTGATTCCGGGCCGTCACGCCGGCCCCCGTTCAGGGACTACTGGCGTGGAGGAGGATTGCGGTGCTGCTTGACCGCGCCCGCGGCGGTCGCTAGTTTCGACGCATGTCCTGCCGTCCCGCCGCCATTGCCCGCAACCTGTCCAACCGCAACAACCGCGGTTCGAATAATCGCGTGCGCAATCCGCGGGCGGGCAACCGGGCAGGCCACTAGCAACAGATCCAGCCAGGAATCCCGAAACCCGCGCCCGGCGCGGGTTTTCGTTCCTGCGCAGGGCGCTCCCACCGCCGGCATGGCCGGCCACAAGGAGTTGTCCCATGTGTTCCATCCTCGGTGCATTCGACCTGCGGCCCGGCGCAGACCTGCGACCGCTGCGGCCGCTCGCGCTTTCGCTGTCCGCACGCCAGCGTCACCGCGGTCCCGACTGGAGTGGCGTGCATGCCAGCCGCCGGGCGCTGCTGGTCCACGAGCGCCTGGCCATCGTCGACCCGGCCGGCGGATCGCAGCCGCTGAGGTCGGCTGACGGATCGCTGGTGCTCGCGGTCAACGGCGAGGTCTACAACCACCAGGAACTCGAGCAGTCGCTGCCTGCCGGCTACGCTTTCCAGAGCGGCTCCGACTGCGAGGTGATCAACGCGCTGTATGCGCAGGATGCCGATCCGGGCGCGTGGCTCGACCGGCTCAACGGCATCTTCGCCTTCGCGCTGTGGGACGAAGTGCGCGGGCGTGCGGTGATTGCGCGCGATCCGATCGGCGTATGCCCGCTGTACTGGGGCCACGATGGCGACGGCCGCCTGTGGGTGGCGTCGGAGATGAAGGCGCTGGTGCGGCTGTGCGACGACGTTGCGCAGTTCCCGCCCGGCCACTGGTACGACAGCGACACGGGGCAGCTGCAGCGCTACTACCGGCGCGCCTGGCGCGAGCACGATGCGACGCTCGGCGTTGAGGTGTCGCCGCGGGAACTGCGCGAGGCTTTCGAGCGCGCCGTACACCGCCAGCTGATGAGCGACGTGCCCTATGGCGTGCTGCTTTCGGGCGGGCTCGACTCGTCGCTGGTCGCCGCCTGCGCGGCACGTTTCGCGCGCCGGCGCATCGAGGACGACGACGGCTCCGAGGCGTGGTGGCCGCGGCTGCATTCGTTCGCGATCGGGCTGGAAGGCGCGCCGGACCTTGCCGCGGCGCAGGTTGCCGCCGACGCGCTCGGCACCGTGCACCATGGCTTCACCTACACGGTGGAGGAGGGCATCGACGCGCTGCCGGACGTGATCCGCCACATCGAAAGCTCCGACGTGACCACCGTGCGCGCGTCGACGCCGATGTTCCTGCTGGCGCGCAGGATCAAGGCGATGGGGGTGAAGATGGTGCTGTCGGGCGAGGGTAGCGACGAGGCCTTCGGCGGCTACCTGTACTTCCACAAGGCGCCTGATGCGCGCGCCTTCCACGAGGAAACGGTGCGCAAGCTCGATGCGCTGCACCAGTACGACTGCCTGCGCGCCAACAAGTCGATGATGGCCTGGGGCGTGGAGGCGCGGGTGCCGTTCCTCGATATCGAGTTCCTCGACGTGGCAATGCGCATGGACGCGCGCCACAAGATGGTGGGCACGCGTGCCGACGGCGTGCGCCGGATCGAGAAGGCGGTGCTGCGCGAGGCGTTCGCGGGCGTGCTGCCGGACGAAATCCTGTGGCGGCAGAAGGAACAGTTCAGCGACGGCGTTGGCTACGGCTGGATCGACGGACTCAGGGCGCATGCGGAGCAGCAAGTCGGGGACGAAGCGTTCGCCGCGGCCGCGGCGCGCTTTCCGGTCAACCCGCCGCAGACGAAGGAGGCGTACTGGTACCGCAGCATGTTCGAGGAAGCGTTTCCCGGCGACGCCTGTGCGCGCACGGTGCCCGGTGGCAAGTCGATCGCGTGTTCGTCGCCGGTGGCGATCGAATGGGATGCGGCGTTCGCGGCCGCCGCAGACCCATCCGGCCGCGCGGTCGCGGACGTGCACAACGCGCCGTAGGTCGGAGCTACGTCCCCTACACGCTTTTCGCCGCAAAGAGCCGTCGGGGACGTAGCCCCGACCTACGGCGTGGAAGGCCCTTCGCCCGTAACGACAGGCACGTCGGGGGCGTAACCCCGACCTACGGGGTCAGGGTGAGGGTGTGTTCGGTTTTGCCGGGCAGGAACGGCGTTGGCCTTCCGTGCACCCAGTCGTCGTGGCCAGCGCCCCAGAACGGCGACAACGGGTGTCCGCTCTGGCCGCCGGGCATGTGCGCGATGCCGTCGGCCTCGTGGCCGGGCGACACCACCATGCGTTCGGATGCGCCGAACTCGGGCGCCGTCACGCGCGGCATGTTGCCGTCGCCGTCGAGCTGGTCCGGCGGCATGCACAGCAGGCGCTCGCCGAGCAGGGGAATCGCGCTGGCCAGCGGATGGCAGATGTGCGCGGTGTTGCGTTCGCCCCAGGTGCGCTGGCCAAGCGGTCCTTGCGCGGACAAACCGTCGCGCACCTCTTGCGCGGCATCCTCCAGCAGCGCGTCCCAGGTCGCGAACCTTCGCGACAGCAGGTGCGCCGGCCGCTGTTGCAGCAGCGGCCATGCCACCCCTTCGAGCTGCGACAGCTTGGGCATCTCGAATCCGTCGCCCAGCGCCGCCTGCGCAGGTGCGGCCAGGCCGTCGCCGATGCGCGCGAGGACCGCAAGCCGCCATGCACGGACGATGCGATAGCTGGCCGAGTCGGCGCTCGCGCGGCCGCCCCACTGCGCGGCGGCGTCCGCAAGCCCGGCAAGCGCCGGCGACTTCGCGCGTGCGGCTTCGTCGCGCAGCAGCTGCCACCAGCGCTGCAGGAACAGCGCGCGGTCGTCGAGCTGGATCGCCAGCAGGTCGCGCTCGCTGAACCGTTGCCTGGCGAACAGGTCGTCGCGGATCTGCGCCGCGCGCGCGCCCAGGTCGTAGCCGCCGTCGCCGACGCGCTGCAGGTCGCCGTCGGCGACGACGCGAGCGTTGGCCGTCCACAGCCGGTTGTCGGGCGGGTTGGCGATCAATGGCGCGGCGGCGGTGGAGATCGTCCATGCTCGGCAGCCCGTCGTCGGCGGCGCGGTTCCCGCTTCGACCGGAGCGGCCGTCCGGGGGCCCTCGACCAGTCGCTGCGCCGAGCAGCCCCCCGTGCGCTGCGGCAGCGGACCCAGCAGCCGCCAGGCGATGTGTCCGGCGCTGTCGGCGACGAGCAGGTTCTGGGTGGGGATGGCCGCGCCGTCGGCGGCGCGCAGGACCGCGGTGAGGTCTTCGGCGCGGGCGAACTCGCTCAACCCGAGGTTCAGCGCGCCGGGCAGGTGGGCGGTCCAGCGCAGCGCCAGCGCACTGCCGTCGGGTTCGTGTTCGAGGATCGGACCCCAGGAGGTGTCTTCGACAATCAGCGTCACGGCGTCCGCGCCGGCGATGTCGATCATTTCGCGATGCGTGGTGATCGGGATGCACGACGCGGTTGCAGGTTTCGCCGGCGCGCAGGGAACGACGCGCTTCCAGTCGGTGCTGTCGACGTAGCTGTTGGTGAATCCCCATGCCACGTGGCCATTGCTGCCGACCACCACGGCGGGCAGGCCGGGCAGGGTGAAGCCCTGCACGTCGACCTTGCCGCCCGGCGCGCGCAGGTCCGGGTAGCGCAGGCGCGCGCGGAACCATGTGCCGGGTGCGCGCAGGCCCAGGTGCATGTCGTTGGCGACGATCGCACGGCCGTCGTGCGTCACCGCACCGGAGACGGCGAAGTTGTTGCTGCCCGGATGGAGGTCGGTCTCCGCGGCCGACCCGCCGACGCCTCTCTTCCGCACCGCGGGAGGGAGGGGGGCCATCCGCAGGGCGGATGGTGGAGTGAGGGCAGCCGCCCGCGACCCCTTCACCTCACCCCGCGCCGGTGCCGGCAATCCGCGCAGATCCACCTCGTCGGGGCCGGGAAGGACCGCGTCGCCGATCGCGCCGCCCTGCAGGGGAGCGTCCCAGCTCGTGCCGCCGTGGGCCAGCAGCGCGTAAAGCGCCGGCGGCAAGTGCTGTTGCAGTTTCCACAGTGCCAGTTCGCGGCTGCCGTCGGCGTCCTGCAGGTCGAAGTACATCGCGTAGCCAGCCAGCGCGGAATCCTCCATGCGCCAGGGTTCCGGCGCCTGCCCCAGGAGCAGGTAGGGCCACGGGTGCGCGCGGAGTCCGGCAAGGCCGGCGTTGACGCCTTCCGTGTAGGCGCGAAGCGCGCTGGCCTGGTCGCCCGCGATGTCGCGGAGGTTGGCGGTTGCGCGTGCGCGCATCCGGTGCACGCGCTGGCGCTTGTCGAAGTCGAGCGCGACCGGACCGAACAGCGCCGAGAGTTCACCGGCCGCGGTTCGCCGCATCAGGTCCATCCCGAAGTAGCGTTCCTGCGCGTGCACGTAGCCCAGCGCGCGCATCGCGTCCGCCTCGCTCGCGGCATCGATGGTCACCACGCCCAGCCGGTCGCGCTGCACGGTGACCGCCGTGGACAACCCGGGCAGCGCAGCTTCGCCATCGAGCTTCGGCAGGCTGCCCCGCAACAGCATCCAGGCCGCGACCAGGGCCAGGATAAGCAGCGTGGTGACCAGCAGTGCGATGCGTTTGAGCCAACGGACCATGCGTCCTTTCCCCGTGGTTGCACCCAGCGGATCGGCCGCCGGCGTCCGGCCATTGTAGGAGCGACGGAAGTCGCGGGTTTTTGCTCCCTCCCCTGCGAAGGCAGGGGGTGAGGAGGCGCGCTTGCGAGCCATTGGCTCGCGCGCCGACGAACGCACGCCAGCTGTGCTGGCGGGCCGGACGGGTTGCGGAGGGGTGTCTTTCAGCATCAGCGCGAACCGTGGGCACCCTCCCAGCCTCCCCCCGGCCTTTGCGAGGGGCAAAAGCTCGCGGCTTCCGTCGCTCCTACAGGTGCCGCTTTTCCATCTGCCACACGCTGGTATGCAGCGCCGTCACCCCCTCGGCTGCGAAACTCGGCTCGGTTGCGAGGATGTCACGGCGTTCGAGTTGTTCGACCTGCCAGTCGCGGTCGTACAGCCGGCGCACTTCGTCGGCGTCGACCGGGAACGGCGGGCCGGCCTTCTCGCCGGGCGGGTATTCGAGCGTGATCAGCAGCCCGCGGCAGCCGGCGGGCAGCCGCGCCTGCAGTTCGCGCACGTAGGCGTCGCGCATCGTGCGTGGCAGGGCGATCAGCGCGGCGCGGTCGTAGACGCCCACGCAGTCGGTGAGGGTTCGCGCGTCGAGCGCGAGGGCGTCGCCGCAAATGATCTCGATCGGACCGGCGGTGAAATGCGTGCCCAGTGGTGATTCGCGGGTCGTCGGTGCCAGGTCGTGCTCATCGAAGAACTGTTCGACCGCGATTTGCGACAGTTCCACGCCCAGTACCCGATACCCTTGCGCCGCCAGCCACGCCATGTCCAGCGACTTGCCGCACAGCGGCACGAACACGCGGCTGCCCGGAGCGAGGCCGAGCGACGGCCAGTGCTGTTCGAGCAGCGGCATCACGCGGTCCCGGTGGAAGCCGATCCTGTTGTCGCGCCAGCGCTGGTGCCAGAAATCAGGGTCCATGTGTCCGTCCGTAGGTCGGGGCTACGCCCCCGACGGCTTTTCGTGCGGAATCCAGAAGCATGTCGGGGGCGTAGCCCCGACCTACTCGACGGACAGTCCTTCGACCTTCTGCCAGCCCCTTGGCAGCAGCCCGCCGCGACTGGCGCGGGCGCCGATGTACTGGTCCAGGTCCTTGAACGACAGCGACATCGTGCGCGCGCCGGACTTCACCGACAGCGTGCCGCCCGGCGACACCGCGGCGATCGCGACCACGTGCTCGGTGCCGCGCTTGGCCTTGGGGATCTCGATGATCTTGTTGCCTTTGCCCTTGTCGAGTTCCGGCAGCTCGGAGACCGGGAACGCCAGCAGGTGCCCGGCGCTGGTCACCGCGACGATGCGATCGGCGTCGACCGCGGCGACCGGCGCCGGCTGCAGCACGCGCGCACCGCTGTCCCTGCCCAGCGACAGCAGCGACTTGCCCGCCTTCTGCCGTCCGGTGAGGTTCTCGAAGCGGGTCACGAAACCGTAGCCGTGCGACGAGGCGAGCACGAAGCGGGCGTCGTTGTCGCCCGTGGCCAGTGCCTGGAACGACGCGCCGGCGGCCGGCGAGAAGCGGCCGGTCAGCGGCTCGCCGTTGCCACGCGCCGACGGCAGCGAGTGCGCCAGCGTCGAGTAGCTGCGGCCGTTCGAGTCGAGGAACGCCACCTGCTGCGTGCTGCGCCCGCGCACCGCGGCGAGCAGGCCGTCGCCGTCGCGGTAGGACAGCGAGGCCGCGTCCACGTCATGGCCCTTGGCCGCACGCACCCAGCCCTTCTCGCTGAGCACGATGGTCATCGGCTCGCTGGCGACCAGGTCGGTCTCGGCCAGCGCCTGCGCGGCCTCGCGCGCGACCAGCGGCGAGCGGCGGTCGTCGCCGAATTTTTTCGCGTCCGCGAGCAGCTCGTCCTTGATCAGTTTCTTCAGCTTCGCCTTCGAGCCAAGCGTGGCGATCAGGCGGTCGCGCTCGGAGTCGAGTTCGTCCTGCTCGCCGCGGATCTTCATCTCCTCCAGCCGCGCCAGCTGCTTGAGTTTGGTCTCGAGGATGTACTCGGCCTGTTCGTCGGACAGTTCGAAGCGGGCGATCAGCGCGGCCTTCGGCTCGTCCTCGGTGCGGATGATGCGGATCACTTCATCGAGGTTGAGGAAGGCGACCAGCAGGCCTTCGAGCAGATGCAGGCGGCGCTCGACCTTCTCCAGCCTGTGGTTGAGGCGGCGGGTGACGGTGTCGGCGCGGAACGACAGCCATTCGGACAGGATCGCCTTGAGGTTCTTGACCTGCGGCCGGCCGTCGAGGCCGATGATGTTGAGGTTGACCCGGTAGCTGCGTTCCAGATCGGTGGTGGCGAACAGGTGGCCCATCAGCTGTTCGGCATCGACGCGGTTGCTGCGCGGGATCAGCACCACGCGCACGGCGTTGGCGTGGTCGGACTCGTCGCGGATGTCCTCCAGCCACGGCAGCTTCTTGGCACGCATCTGTGCGGCGATCTGCTCGATCACCTTCGACGGCGACACCTGGTACGGCAGCGCGGTGATGACGATGTTGGCGCCTTCCCTGGCGAACGTGGCGCGCGCGCGGATGCTGCCGTTGCCGGTCTCGTACATCGCCAGCAGGTCGGCGGCCGGGGTGATGACCTCGGCGGTGGTCGGGTAGTCGGGGCCGCGCACGTGTTCGCACAGGTCGCGCACCGAGGCGTCAGGGTCGTCGAGCAGGCGCACGCAGGCGCTGACGACTTCGCCCAGATTGTGCGGCGGTACGTCGGTGGCCATGCCGACCGCGATGCCGGTGGTGCCGTTGAGCAGCAGGTGCGGCAGCCGCGCCGGCATCCAGCTCGGTTCCTCGAGCGTGCCGTCGAAGTTCGGCACCCAGTCGACCGTGCCCTGGCCCAGCTCGCCCAGCAGCACCTCGGCGATCGGCGTGAGCTTGGACTCGGTGTAGCGCATCGCCGCGAACGACTTGGGGTCGTCCTGCGAGCCGAAGTTGCCCTGGCCGTCGATCAGCGGATAGCGGTACGAGAACGGCTGCGCCATCAGCACCATCGCCTCGTAGCAGGCGCTGTCGCCGTGCGGGTGGAACTTGCCGATCACGTCGCCGACGGTGCGCGCCGACTTCTTCGGCTTGGCCGTCGCGCCCAGCCCCAGTTCGCTCATCGAGTAGATGATCCGCCGCTGCACCGGCTTGAGGCCGTCGCCGATGAAGGGCAGGGCGCGGTCGAGCACTACGTACATCGAGTAGTCGAGGTAGGCGCGCTCGGCGTATTCGCGCAGCGGGATCTGCTCGAAACCGTGGAAGGCGGGGCGGACTTCGGGGTCGGTCATGCGGGGAAAGCCTGGATCGGAATCGATCAGGCAATTCTACCGGCCGCACCGGTCGGCACGCCGAACAGAAAAGGCTCTTCGCCAATCCGCGTGAGGCGGCCCAATTGACTGACAGGGCTTTGGTGGGCCGCGGTGCCCTGGCGGCCGGGACGTCGCTGTTTCCGAAGCCCGCGATCTCTGCCTGGCCACCGCCCTTCAGTTGGGTGAAGAACAAAAAAAGCCCCCGCTCGGAGGCGGGGGCTTCGGACAGCGGGCTTGCGGAGGCTCAGCGATGCAGCTCGCCCGCCGCCTCCGGCTGGTACTTGATCGACAGCACGCGCAGGTTGATGGTGCGGTTGCCCGACATCGGCCAGTCGATGCTCTGGCCAACGCGCAGGCCCAGCAGGGCGCTGCCGACCGGCGCCAGGATCGAGACCCGGCCCGGCTCGCCGGTGGCGTCGCGCGGGTAGACCAGGGTCAGCTCGCGCTCTTCGCCGCTGTTCTCGTCGAGGAAGCGGGCGGTGGAGTTCATGCTGATCACGTCGCCGGGCATCTGCGCCGGTTCGACGACGTCGGCGCGGGTGATCTCGGCCTCCAGCGCGGAGGTGTCGACGCCGCGCTCGTTGGCGCCTTCGATCAGCGCCTCGATGCGGTCGTAGTCCAGGCGCGACATGACGATCGAGGGTCGCGGTGATTCGGGTGCAGCCATGACGAACTCCAAGGCGGAAGGGGACGGCGCGCTGAGCGCGTCGTCCGCGGATCAGGTGAGATGGTTCGAAGTTAGCCCCGAAGCCGGCGGCCGGCAAGCGCCCGGCGGCCGGGAAGGCCGCGGGCACACACGCGAAAAACCCCCGCAAGCGGGGGTCTTCTACAACCTGGTGCCCGGGAGAGGACTCGAACCTCCACGGAGTTGCCCCCGCTAGCACCTGAAGCTAGTGCGTCTACCAATTCCGCCACCCGGGCGGGTGCAGGCCGCGTATGTTGCGGTGCAAGGCGGGGCTTGTCAACGCCTTGACCACCTGGCCGTGGCAGGCGGCCGTGTAACATCCACGCGATGGCGAAAACACCCAGCAAGCGCGGCAGTGGCCGCGGCAAGACCGGTGCCGGAAGCGGCAAGCCGGCGGCGAAGCGCAGCAGCGGGAAAACCGCCGGCAAAAAGACGGGAGGCAGGAAGCTGCCGGGCTGGATGCCCGATACCGCCACGGCCGCGAAGCCGGCCCGTGCGGGCAAGCCCGCGGCGGCGATGCCCGCGGCCGGCAAGTTGCGGGCGGGCGGCATCCACGACCCGCACGCGGCGCGCGAGGCCGGTCGCTACGAGAACCCCATCGCCAGCCGCGAGGCGATCCTGCAGCTGCTGGTGGACGCGGACGGCCCGCAGTCGGCCGAAGCCTTGGCCGAGCGCCTGCGGCTGACAGAGCCCGACCGCTTCGACGCGCTCGGCAAGCGCCTGGCGGCGATGGTCCGCGACGGCCAGCTGCTGCAGAACCGTCGCGGTGGCTACGTGCCCGCCGAGCGGCTGGACCTGATCCCGGGCACGGTGATCGCCAACCCCAACGGCTTCGGCTTCCTGCGCCCGGACTCGGGTGTGGGCGACGACCTGTTCCTGCCGCCCGCCGAGATGCGCAAGGTGCTGCACGGCGACCGCGTGCTGGCATCGGTCACCGGCATGGACCGGCGCGGCCGCGAAGGCGCGATCGTCGAGGTGCTGGAGCGGCGCCTGAACCGCATGATCGGCCGCTTCGAGATGGAGTCGGGGATCAGCTTCGTGGTGCCGGACGACGCGCGCATCCAGCGCAACGTGCAGATCCCGTCCGACGCGCGGCTGGACGCGAAGTCCGGCCAGCTGGTGGTGTGCGAGATCGTGCAGCCGCCGACCGCGCAGCGCCCGCCGATCGGCCGGGTGCTGGCGGTGCTGGGAGACAAGCTGACCGCATCGCTGGCGGTGGAGGCCGCGATCCACGGCCACGAGATTCCGCACGAGTTCCCGCCCGAGGTGCTGGCCCAGGCCGCGGCCGTGCCGGTGGACGTGCAGGCGTCGGAAGCGGCGAGCCGCGTGGACCTGCGCGACCTGCCGCTGGTGACCATCGACGGCGAGGACGCCAAGGACTTCGACGACGCGGTGTACTGCGAGCCCAACCGCGGCGGCTTCCGCCTGGTGGTGGCGATCGCCGACGTCTCGCACTACGTGCGCCCGGAAACGCCGCTCGACGACGAGGCGCAGAATCGCGCCACGTCGGTGTACTTCCCGGGCTTCGTCGTGCCGATGCTGCCCGAGACCCTGTCCAACGGCATCTGTTCGCTGAAGCCGAAGGTCGACCGCCTTTGCTTCGTCTGCGACATGCAGGTCGATCGCAGCGGGCAGGTGGTGAAGTCGAAGTTCCACGAGGCGGTGATGCGCTCGCACCAGCGCCTGACCTATACCCAGGTCTGGAACGCGGTCGGCGACGGCGTACCCGACGAGGATCGCCAGCAGGCGCGCGCCTTCATCGGCGACCTGATGCCGCAGGTCGAGCGCCTGCACCAGCTCTATCGCGTGCTCGACAAGGCGCGCCGCCAGCGCGGCGCGATCGACTTCGAGACTTCCGAAGTGCGCTTCGTGCTCGGCCCGCAGGGCGAAGTCACGCAGGCCGGCATGATCCAGCGCAACGATGCGCACAAGCTGATCGAGGAATGCATGATCGCGGCCAACGTCGAGGCGGCGAAGTTCCTGCTCGACGCCGGCATTCCGGCGCCGTACCGCGACCACGATAAGCCGCCGGAGGCCAAGTACGCCGACCTGCTGGAGTTCCTCAAGGAGTTCAAGCTGCGCATGCCGACGTGGGCGAAGGTGCGGCCGATGGACTTCCGCAAACTGCTCGAAACCGTGCGCGAGCGCCCCGATGCGGCGCTGCTCGAATCCGTGGTGCTGCGCAGCCAGAGCCTGGCCGTGTACGCGCCGGAGAACATCGGCCACTTCGGCCTGGCGCTGGAGGCCTACGCGCACTTCACCTCGCCGATCCGCCGCTACCCGGACCTGCTGGTGCATCGTGCGATCAAGCACGCCCTGGCCGGCGGCGACGCCGAGCGTTACCGCTACTCGCACAGCGACATGTCGACGCTGTCGCTGCAGTGCTCCGAACGCTCGCGCCGCGCCGACGAGGCCCAGCGCGAGGTGGACGAGCGCTACCGCGCGGCGTGGATGGAGGAGCACGTGGGCAGCGAGTTCGACGGCGTGATCAGCGGCGTGACCAGCTTCGGCCTGTTCGTGGAGCTCGACGAGTCGAAGGTCAACGGCCTGGTGCACGTGACCCAGCTGCCGAACGATTACTACCACTTCGACCCGATCCGCAAGACCCTCACCGGCGAGCGCTCCGGCCGCCAGTACCGCCTCGGCGACCGCGCCCGCATCGTGGTACTCAAGGCCAGCCTGGAGGAGCGCAAGATCGACTTCCGGCTGGTTCGCGGGGATGGCGATGGCGACGGCGTGAAGCCGCTGCCGCCGCGGGGGCAGCCGGCGAAGCGGGTCAAGAAGAAGTATTAGCCACGGATCTTCACGGAACGACACGGATAAAGCGGGATCAGTAGTGAACTTTGTCGTGGGAGCGGCTTCAGCCGCGAGCTTTGCTCCCTCCCCTGCGAAGGCAGGGGGTGAGGAGGCGCGCTTGCGAGCCATTGGCTCGCGCGCCGACGAACGCACGCCAGCTGTGCTGGCGGGCCGGACGGGTTGGGGAGGGGTGCCTTCTGGATCATCGCGAACCGTGAGCACCCCCTCCCAGCCTCCCCCTGCCGTCGCAGGGGGAGGGGCCAGAGCAAGAGCTCGCGGCTGAAGCCGCTCCCACAGACTTTTCCCCAATCTCCAGCCTCCTTTCAACACACAACTCCATGAGCAAAGACAACCAATGGATCGCCGGCATCAACGCCGTGGCCGCGGCCGTCGAACATGACGCCGGCAACGTGCGGGAGGTGCTGCTCGAGGCAGGTGCGAAGAACCCGCGCATCGCCGAGATCGAAACCAGCGCGCGACGCAAGGACATCGACGTGCGCCGGGTCGCTTCGAGCGCACTCGACGGTGTCGCCGGCGGCCTGCGCCACCAGGGCGCCGTGGCGCGCTACGCCGCGGCGAAGACCTGGGACGAGGACGCATTGCCCGGCCTGGTCGAAGCGGCCGAAGGCAAGGCGTTGCTGCTGGTGCTCGACGGCGTGCAGGACCCGCACAACCTCGGCGCCTGCCTGCGCAGCGCGGCGGCGGCCGGCGCGACCGCGGTCGTGATCCCGAAGGACAAGGCGGTGCAGGTCAACGCCACCGTGCGCAAGACCTCGGCCGGCGCCGCCGACAGCGTGCCGGTGGTGCGCGTGACCAACCTGTCGCGCACGCTGCGCGAGGTGCAGAAGCTGGGGGTTTGGATCTACGGCCTGGCCGGCGATGCGAATGCATCGCTGTACGCGCTTGATCTGCGCGGCAACGTCGCCCTCGTGCTCGGCGGCGAGGCCGACGGCCTGCGCCGGCTCACGCGCGAACAGTGCGACCAGCTGGTGACCATCCCCATGCCCGGCGACGCCGCGCAGGGCGTCGAAAGCCTCAACGTCTCGGTGGCGGCCGGCGTGACGCTGTTCGAGGCGGTGCGGCAGCGGCTGGGCTGATCTTCGGCAGCGCCCCTGGTCCTTGCAGGAGCGGCTTCAGCCGCGAGCTTTGTTCCCTCCCCTGCGAAGGCAGGGGGTGAGGAGGCGCGCTTGCGAGCCATTGGCTCGCGCGCCGACGAACGCACGCCAGCTGTGCTGGCGGGCCGGACGGGTTGGGGAGGGGTGTCTTCGAGATCGGCGCGAACCGTGGGCACCCCCTCCCAGCCTCCCCCTGCCTTCGCAGGGGGAGGGGCCAAGGCAAAAGCTCGCGGCTTTCGCCGCTCCTACGGGTTCGCGGGGGGCGGAACGGGCGCGTCGTCGCCCACCGCCCGCGGCCAGGCGTTGGCGATCCGGCAGAACACCTGCGCGGTGCGCTCGGCGTCGTAGATGGCCGAGTGTGCCTCCTCGGTGTTCCACTCCAGACCCGCGGCCTTCACCGCGCGTGCCAGCACGGTCTGGCCGTAGGCCACGCCCGCCAGGGTCACCGTGTCGAACACGCTGAAGGGATGGAACGGGTTGCGCTTGTGCGCCACGCGCGCCACTGCGGCGTTGAGGAAGTTGAGGTCGAAGTGGGCGTTGTGGCCGACCAGGATCGCGCGCTGGCATTCATGCTTCTTCACCGCCGCACGCACCGCGGCGAAGACGTGGTCGAGGGCTTCGCGCTCGGGCTTGGCGAGGCGGAAGGGATGGTCGAGGATGATGCCGGTGACTTCCAGCGACTTCGGGTCGATCTCGGTACCCGGCGCCGGCACGACGTGCGCGCAGGCCACTTCGCCGGGCACCAGTTCGCCGGCGTCGTCGAGTTCGATCGGGATCGCCGCGATCTCCAGCAGCGCGTGGCGGTTCCAGTCGAAGCCGCCGGTTTCCACGTCGACCACGACCGGCAGGTAGCCGCGGAAGCGTTCGGACATCTTGCGGAAGGCGGGGGCGGCGGTGTCGGTCTGCGTCATCGCGCCAGCCTAGCAGACGGTCCCGCGGCCGATGCCGTAGGTCGGGGGCATGACCCCGACGCCCGCACCGTCCGTCGACCGTCACGCCGTGCATCCTGTCGTGGTTGAGGGACAAGGCGTCGGGGGCGTAGCCCCGACCTACGGGCGGGTGCCGATGAGAGTGCCTTCGTGGAGCAGCTGCGCCAGCATTGCGGCGCCGTCGCGGACGAAGGCATCGGCGTCCTGTGCGCCCGCTTCGGCGGCGAGGGCTTCGAGCTGCTCGTGGCCGGAAAGCTCCGGCGCTTGCTCCAGCCGCTGCAACAGGCGGAAGGTCAGTGGGCTGAGGCTGTGGAAGCTGACGTGCCCATCCGGCTCGCGACGCAACAGCAGCAGGGTCGGCTCGGTCGGCTGCTCCATCGGCTGATAGTCGGGACCGATGCGGTGCACCGGCCATGCGTAGGCCAGCGGCCACGCCAGCGGCGACGGGAGCGGGCGCCCGGCAAGCAGATTGCCATGCGCGTCGTGCGCGATGTCTTCGCGCGTGGCCTCGCTGATCTGCAGTGCGAGTTCGGCCCATTCGTAGTGCGCAAGCTCGCGAAGCCACGGCATCGCCGCGTCCTCGTCGCGCGCTTCGAGGTAGCGCAGGAACTCGCGCCCAAGCTCGGTGAACAGCGGCGTGTGGCTGTCGTGGTCGCGGTAGAACGCGTGCACCAGCGCCTGCCAGCGCTCGTCGCCGTGGATGCGCCGCAACACGGGGAAATTACCGCCCAGCAGGCCGGCGACATTGTTGAAGAACAGTTCGCGGTAGACGTCCAGGCGACGCTGTTCGACGCCCGGCGGCGGCGCCTGCGTGGCCGGCTCGCGAATCCAGCTTGCGAGCGCGTCGAGCTGCGCGTGCAGGCCGTCGACAGGCGCTTCAGGCGACATGGCGCGCCCCGTGGCCCGCATCCGCAAGCTGCCGGCGCACGATGTCGAGTTCGTCGACGAGTTCCGCGAACGGCGGGAAGTTGAAATCGCGCTCCAGCAGCGTCGGTCGCCGCCCATGCACACGGTAGGCCTCGGCCAGCAGCGCCCAGACCGGGTCGGACACGGCGGCGCCGTGGGTGTCGATCTTCAGGTCCGGCGCTTCGTCGCGGTGGCCGGCGACGTGGATGTAGCGGACGCGCGCCGAGGGCAGCGCGCGCAGGAATTCTTGCGCGTCGTAGCCGTGGTTGGTGGCGTTGACGACGATGTTGTTGACGTCCAGCAGCAGGTCGCAGTCGGCTTCGGCGAGCACTGCGTTGACGAAGTCGATCTCGTCCATCGCCTGGAAGGGCGCGGCGTAATAGGAGATGTTCTCGACCGCGATCCGCCGGCCGAGGACATCCTGCGCGCGCCGGATGCGCGCCGCGACGTGGGCGACGGCCTCGGCGGTGAACGGCAGTGGCAGCAGGTCGTAGAGCTGGCCGCGGCTGTCACCGCAGGCGCTCAGGTGCTCGCTGTAGATCGCGACGTCGTGCGTATCGAGGAACCGTCGCAGCCGCTGCAGGAAGGTCTCGTCGAGTTCGGCCGGGCCTCCGAGCGACAGCGACAGTCCGTGGCAGACCAGCGGGTGGCGCGAGACGAGCCCGGCAAAGGCTTCGCCGAGCGTGCCGCCGACGCCGATCCAGTTTTCCGGCGCGGCTTCGAGGAAGTCGAACGTGCCGGCCGGCGCAGCCCGCAGCGATCCCAGCAGGGAGCGCCGCAGGCCCAGGCCCACGCCGTCGTCCTTCAGGTCCACGCTCGAGCGACCCTCAACGACAGCGGTTGGCAGCGTGCGATGCGTGGCGAAGCGCTGGCATCACATTCCGCCGCACTTGCCCTCGCCGCACTTGCCTTCCATGCCGGTCTTGTCGGCGGATTTCGCGCCGTCGGCCTTCTTGTCCGAGCCGCAGCGGCCTTCGTGGTGCGCCTTGCCTTCTTCGGCGTCCATGAAGCCGTCCTTGTTGGTGTCGATCTCGTCGAACTTGCCGGCCTTGTCGGCGTGCGCGGCGGCGAACTCGGCGCGCGAGACCTTGCCGTCCTTGTCCGAATCCATCGCGGCGACGCCGCACTTGCCTTCCTTCGCCTTGTCGGCGCCGCAGGATCCTTCCCTGGCCTTGTCGGCGCTGCCGGCTTCCTGCGCGCCGAGCAGGTAGCCCTGGGCGAGCGGGGTGGATGCGAACGCCGATCCGGACAGCATCAGCCCACCGGCGAGCGTGGCGCCGATGGCGAGGGCGACGGGTTTCCTGTTCTGGGTCATGGCTTCTCTCCTGGGGGCGGGCGGGAGCCCGGGTATGGAGAGGCGATGGTACCGCGCCGGCCGACATGTGGAATTGCCCTGGCCGGCTGTCTTCCTGCCCGCATTCAGGGCTTTCGCCCGCAGGCGCGGCCCGGTGCGCTTGCCGGGCCGTGCAAGTGCGGTGCGTCAGGTCGCGGTATTGGTCTCGTCGCGCTTTTCGCGCGGCGGCAGCGGCGCGTCGGCGTGGACCTGGAACCAGATGTTCTCGGCGATGTTGGTGACGTGGTCGCCGACGCGTTCGAGGTTCTTGGCGATGAACAGCAGGTGCGTGCACGGCGTGATCGCGCGCGCGTCTTCCATCATGTAGGTCAGCAGCTCGCGGAACAGGCTGGTGTAGGCCATGTCGAGTTCGGCATCACGCGCGCGGACGCGCTGCGCGGCGTCGGGATCGTTGTCGCGATAGGCCTCCAGCACGTCGCGCAGCTGCTGCACGGCCAGCGTGCCAAGTCCGCGCAGCCCGCGCGTGTGCGGCAATGGCGGGAGGGTGTTCAGGGCGATCGATCGCTTGGCCGCGTTGGCTGCGTAGTCGCCGATGCGCTCGATGTCCGAAACGATGCGCAGGGTCGCGAGGATCTCGCGCAGGTCGCGCGCCAGCGGGCCGCGCAGCGCCAGCGTCATCGCGTCCTGGCTGATCTCGCGCTCGAGCTTGTCGATCTCCTCGTCGTTGCCGATGATCCGCTCGGCGGCCTTGTCGTCGCGCCGTTCGAGAACGTCCAGCGCCGCCTCCAGCTGCGCGGCCGCCATGCCACCCATCCGCAGGATCTCGCTGATGACGCGATTGCGTTCTTCGTCGTGGCTCTTGACGATGTGGCTGTGGGGTTGGGTGGTCATGGCGTGTCCTGGGTCGCGTTTCGTTCGATGGGGTGTCGCTGCCATCCCTGGCGAGGGAGTGCGGGCGCCGGGTCGCCCGGCCCGGCCATTCATGGCCGGGCGTTCGGGATGCATCGGACGCCCTGAAGGCGTCCGATGTGCGCATCCCTCACCCAAACCGCCCCGTAATGTAATCCTCGGTCTGCTGCTTCGCCGGGTTCGAGAAGATCGTCTCGGTCGGGCCGTGCTCGACCAGGTCGCCCAGGTACATGAAGGCGGTGAAGTCGGACACGCGCGCGGCCTGCTGCATGTTGTGGGTGACGATGGCGATGGTGTAGTCGACCTTCAGCTCCTCGACCAGCTGCTCGATGCGGCTGGTGGAAATCGGGTCCAGCGCCGAGGTCGGCTCGTCGAGCAGCAGCACGTCCGGCCGCAGCGCCACGGCGCGCGCGATGCACAGCCGCTGCTGCTGGCCGCCGGACAGGCCCAGCGCGCTCTGGCCGAGCTTGTCCTTGACCTCGTCCCACAGCGCCGCCTGGCGCAGCGCATGCTCGACGCGGACGTTCATCTCCGCCTTCGACAGCTTCTCGTGGTGGCGGATGGCATAGGCGATGTTCTCGAAGATCGTCATCGGGAACGGCACCGGCTTCTGGAACACCATGCCGACCTTGCTGCGCAGCCGGTTCATCGGATACCTGGGGTCGAGGATGTCCTCGCCGTCCAGCAGCACCTGGCCGGATGCGACCTGCTTGGGATACAGCGCGTAGATCCGGTTGAACACGCGCAGCAGGGTCGACTTGCCGCAGCCCGAGGGCCCGATCAGCGCGGTGACCTGCTTCTCCGGGATATCGAGGTCGATGCCCTTGAGCGCGTGGAAGCGGTCGTAATGGAAGTCGAGTCCGCGGGCCGCCAGCTTTGCGGGCGCGGCGGCCTCGATGGGCCGGCCGGTTGGCGCGACGCGGGGAAGGGGGACGTCGTTCATGGGCGTGGCCCGAATGGGAATGGAGGAGGGGGTGGCGACGCGGGAAGCCAGCTCAGTCATGGCTCACCCGCTTGCGCGAGACGATCGCGCGCGCCGCCAGGCTGATCAGCAGCACGAAACCGGTCAGCACCAGCGCCCCGGCCCAGGCGATATCCTGCCACCACGTGTACGGGCTGCCGGCGAACTGGTACATCACCACCGGCACGCTCGCCATCGGGCCGGTGACGTCGGCGCTCCAGTACTGGTTGCCGAAGGCGGTGAACAGCAGCGGCGCGGTCTCGCCGCTGATCCTGGCAAGAGCGAGCAGGATGCCGGTGACGATGCCCGGCATCGCCGATCGATACATCACCTGCACGATCACCTTCCACTGCGGCACGCCCAGCGACAGCGCCGCCTCGCGCATCTGCGCGGGCACCAGCCGCAGCATCTCGTCGGTGGTGCGCAGCACCACCGGCAGCACGATGAAAGCCAGCGACACCGCGCCTGCGACCGCAGAAAAGTTGCCGCCGGCCTGCATCACCAGCAGCGTGTACACGAACAGGCCGAGCACGATCGACGGCGCCGACAGCAGGATGTCGTTGACGAAGCGCACCACGGTGCCGATCTTGCTGGCCGCGCCGTACTCGGCCAGCCAGGTACCGGCGGCGATGCCCAGCGGCGTGCCGATGCCGATCGCCATCAGGCACATCACCGCGCTGCCGAAGAAGGCATTGCGCAGGCCGCCCGCGCTCATCGGCGGCGGCGTGTCCTGCGTGAACAGCGCCAGGTCGATGCCGCCGATGCCCTTGGCCACCAGCGTCCACAGGATCCAGCCCAGGAACAGCAGGCCAAGCCCGGCCGCCAGGCACGCGAGCACCAGCGACACGGCGTTGGTGATCTTGCGCCGACGGTACAGCGCGTCGGCGGTGCGCAAGGTGGCGCTGTCCGCGACGGCGGCCATCAGTTGCCCTCCCTGCGCGACAGGTGGCCGAGCATCAGGCGTGCGATCGCGAGCACGATGAAGGTCACGATGAACAGCACGAAGCCGAGCAGCAGCAACGCCGAGCGGTAGGTCTCGGTCGCCTCGCCGAAGTCGTTGGCGATCAGCGCGGCGATGGTGGTGCCCGGCTCCAGCAGGGACGCGGTGAAGCGGGTCGAGTTGCCGATCACGAAGGCGACCGCCATGGTCTCGCCGAGCGCGCGGCCGAGGCCGAGGAAGATGCCGCCGATCACCGCCGAGCGGGTGTAGGGCAGCACGATGTCCCAGCTGACTTCCCACTTCGTCGAGCCGAGCGCGTAGGCCGATTCCTTGAGCCGGGTGGGCACGGTCAGGAACACCTCGCGCATCACCGAGGAGATGAAGGGGATGACCATGATCGCCAGCACGATGCCGGCGGTGAGCATGCCGATGCCGATCGGTGGCCCCTGGAACAGCTTGCCGACCAGCGGCAGCGTGCCCAGGTGCTCGTTGGCCCAGGGCGTGACATGCGTGGTCATCACCGGCACCAGCACGAACAGGCCCCACATGCCGTAGATGATCGACGGGATGCCGGCCAGCAGTTCGATCGCGGTGCCGACCGGCCCGCGCAACCAGCGCGGCGCGACCTCGGTCAGGAAGAAGGCGATGCCGAAGCTGACCGGGATCGCGATGACCATCGCGATGATCGCGGTGACCACGGTGCCGTAGATCGGCACCAGCGCGCCGTAGCGGTTCTCGACCGGGTTCCAGTCGGCGGTGAAGAAGAAGTCGAGGCCCGAAGCCTCGAGTGCGTGGCGGCCACCCCACAGCATCGACAGCGCCGCGCCTGCCAGCGCCAGCAGCACGAACACCACGGTGGCGACCAGGGCGTAACGGAACAGCCGGTCGTTGCGGGCGTCCTTGTGGTCTCGCGTGGCGGGGAGGGCGATGGTGGTCATTTGCTCTTTGTTCCTTCCCCTTCAAGGGGAAGGCCAGGATGGGGATGGGTTTGGGGGTATTCGGGCGCTGTCGCGGCGGGTGGGAAAACCATCCCCTCCCAAACCCTCCCCTTGAAGGGGAGGGCTTCAGAGCAGGTTACTGGGCGGTCTTGAACTCGGCCGCCCAGTACTGCTCGATCTGGCCCACCAGTTCCGGCGGCAGCGGCACGTAGTCGAGCTCCGCGGCCTGCTGCCCACCGTTCTCCAGCGCCCAGGTGAAGAACTCGCGGGCCGCTGCGCTGCGCTTCGGGTCGGCTGGCTGTTCGTACATCAGGATGAAGTTGGTGGCGGTGATCGGCCACGCCTGCTCGCCGGGGGCGTTGGTGATGACCAGGTTGAAGTCCTGCACGCTGGTCCAGTCGGCGGTCGCGGCGGCCGCCGCGAAGGCCTCGGCGCTCGGGGCGACGAAGTTGCCGGCGGCGTTGCGCATCATCGCGTAGGCCATCTTGTTCTGCAGCGCGTAGGCCAGCTCGACGTAGCCGATCGAGCCGTCGATCTGCTGCACATACGACGCCACGCCCTCGTTGCCCTTGCCGCCGACGCCGTCGGGCCACTGCACCGACTTGCCTTCGCCGACCGCGTCCTTCCACGCCGGGCTGACCTTGGTCAGGTAGTTGGTGAAGTTGAAGGTGGTACCCGAACCGTCCGAACGCTGCACCAGGTTGATCTTGGTGGCCGGCAGTTCGACGCCCGGGTTGACCGCGGCGATCGCCGGGTCGTTCCAGGTCTTGACCTTGCCCAGGTAGATGTCGGCCAGCAGCGGGCCGGTGAGCTTCAGTTCGCCGGCCTCGATGCCTTCGACGTTGACGACCGGCACCACGCCGCCGATCACCGACGGGAACTGCAGCAGGCCGGCCTCGGCCAGTTCCTCGCTCGACAGCGGCGCGTCGGACGAGCCGAAGTCCACCGTGCCGGCCTTGATCTGGGCGATGCCGCCGCCCGAGCCGATCGACTGGTAGTTGACCTTGTTGCCGGTGGCGGCGTTGTAGTCGGCCGACCACTTGGAGATCAGCGGGAAGATGAACGTCGCGCCTGCGCCGGTGATGTTGGCCGCGATCTTGTCGCCGGCATCGGCGGGTGCGTTTGCGCCCGGAGCGTTGGCTTCGCCGGTCTGCGCCTGGTTGCCCGACGGCTGGCACGCCGCGACGAACAGCAACGTGGACAGCGCGAGCGCGGTGGTGCGGAAGGTGGACGTGTTCATGTGGGCTCCGATGGGGTGGCGCGGCGCGCCTGCTTGGGGTCCGCACATGAAATGATGTTTTTGTTACATCCCGATGACAGTTTGTCGCGATCGGGCCTGCGGGGACGCGAGGGCTCGAAAAGACAGCCGTTCAGGGCCAGGCAGGAGCGCGGGGCGCGGGGAAGGCCATGGCGCGGGGCTTCGGACACGGCGTCCCGCCGGAGCCTGCGTGGTCGACTTGGCCGTGCATCCGTGGGCAGGGGAGCCAATAAAACGGTCCTTCACCCATCTGAGGGGGCGGGCGACCGAGCGGCCGCTCATGCGGGCTCCGGTGGGTCGCCGTGTCCTGTCGGCCGGGAGCAGCTTTTCCCTCGGCAGGACATCCATGTCCTGACGAGGGCGCGCGCCATCCATGGCGCGCTTGTCGCGGCCCCCGCCCGCCAGGACACGGCTCACCTTGGCGTGGCCTTCGTCGCCTCGGTTGAAACTGCGTAGGTCGGGGTTACGTCCCCGACGGCTCTTGATCTCCGGTTGCCGGTGACAGCGGCGGTGTTGCGGGAAGGTAATGCCGCCGCCCGGAGATGGAGCTGCGTGCCAGCGCAGCCCCGATGCCTGGATCCGCTGGTTACCAGTAGAACTGCGCGCGCGCCTCGACGATGCTCGGATCGTCGTCCAGCCCCTGGCGCTCGCTGTCGACCTTCACGTAGTTCAGCATGAACTTGAAGTTCGAGCGCCAGTACCAGTTCACGCCGGCGGTCCAGGTGTCCATCCTGCCGCCTTCCACCGCGCCGTCATCGAGGTCGATGGTGTCGTAGCGCAGGCCCAGCTGCCACATGCCGCTGCCGGGCCGGGCGGGCTTGGCCGTGGTCGGCACGCCACCCTTGTAGCCCCAGGTCTCGCCGGTGACGTTCCACAGCCCCTGCACGTAGGCGGCGGTGCTGGTGTAGTCGCGGTTGGCCAGGCGCTCGATGTCGCTGGTGTAGTACTCGCCCTGCAGCTTGAACGGACCGTGGACCCACAGCCCTTCGAGGCTGGTGGTGGCGACGCGGTCGGTGTCGGTCATGCTGCCGGTATCGACCAGGCGCACGGCCGCGAGATCGGCATCCGGACGCGCGCGCAGGCGGAACGTATCGGCGTCGGTGTCATGGTTCACGTATGCCAGGCCGAAATGCAGGATGTTGCCCTTGTCGTTGACCGGCGCCCAGGTGCCACGCAGGCCGTAGCCGCTGCCGTGCGCGAGGTTGCGCGTGAGTTCGCGGCCGAACCAGCTGGCCGCCACGCTCCAGCTGTCGTTGCCGTAGCCGTAACCGACGCCAAGGCGGCGCGCCACCGCATAGGTGTTGGTCGCCATGGACTTGGAGATGAAGTCGTTGTTCTTGGTCGAGGACAGCTCTTCCAGGCTGTTGGGTTGCTTGAACTGGCCGACCTGCAGGTACTGGCTGCCACCGCCGAACGTGTACCTGACGTTGGTGTCGAGGAACTTGTCGGCCTTGGCGTCGTAGCCGACCACCCAGTCGAGATTGCCCGGGCCCTTGCCCTTGAGCACGAACTCGGCGCGACGCAGCTCGAACTCGCTGTCGTCGCCATTGGCACCGATGCCGTTCAGATCGGCCAGGTCGCTGTTGAACCAGTTGCCGTCGGCCTGGATGAGGCCCTCGATGGAAACCTCGGAGCCGCCGACCGTGTCGATCACGACGCCGGCGTGGGCCAGGGGGGCAAGGCTGGTGAGGAGAAGGGCGAACGCAAGACGGTCTGCTCGGAGTTTCATTGGGGTCTGCTACAGGGGAAGTGCGCGCAGACTATGATGATTCGATGACACTCATGTGACCATTTGAATGCCGGATGTCAGATATGTGACTGCCCGTAAGCCGGCCAGGAACCCCGTCAATCGGCAAGGCGCCAGCTGTCCGCGCGCACCAGGCCGTCCGGTGTGGACCGGAACCCGGCCGCCTGCAGGGCCAGCGACGACGCCTCGTCGGGCGGGCGCACGCGCGATTCGAGCTCGACGCCGCCCCGTGCGTCGATGACGAGGTCCGTTTCGACCGGCAGGGTTGCCGGCTCGACCGTCTCGAGGGCGAGCCTGCCGCGGGCACCGTCGCAGCGCACGGTCCCTTCCAGCTGCAGCGGCGATCCGGGCATTCCCGTGAGCTGCGCGGTGACCGCGCCGCCGGCTTCGTGGCACCGGCCGTCGATGAACACGAGGCTGGCGCCGGCGAGCGAAAGTTGCACGGTGGCTGCAAGCGGCCGGCGGACGGACATGTCCAGCTGCCCGCTGGCGCTTTCGAAACCGCTGCGCCGGCCTTGCAGCAAGTCGATGGAAAGGCCGCGCGCGGCCAGGTGCACGCGCCGCGTGCCGGCCAGCAGCGCCAGCGGGCGCAACGACACTGCAACGTCGCCATGCGCAACGCCGCGCCATCGCACCGCTCTCAGCTGGCCCGACCATGCGGGCCCAGATGCTTCGACCGCCGACAGGCCGATGCTTTCGAACGTGTCGCCCGAGCCCATCGCGATGACCGCCCGCAGCGGCAGCGTTGCTGCCAGCAGCACGGGCAGCGCCAGCACGAACACGACGACCAGGGCGCGGCGGCTCATGGTGTTGCGGGCGCTGCGAATCTCGCCTGCACGCGCAGCTGCCCATTGTATTCGGTGATGTCGAGCATGGACGGCGCGATGCCGTGGCGCTGGCGCAGCCCTTCCAGCCAGCCCAGCAGGGCAGGCGCTGCGACGGCATCGATGCCGATTTCCAGCCCGCCGGCGTCGTCGCCGCGCTGGCGCGCGACCGGCACGCGCGCGGCGGCCGCGGCCTCGAGGATGGTGTCGGCGAAAGCGTCGCCCGGTGGTGGCGTCGGGCGCTGCGTGCGCAGCTCCGCGATCGCGTCGACAGCGGCTCCGACTTCCTGCAAGTCTGCCGCCGCGCGATCGTAACGATCGATCGCCGCGTCGCGCGCGTGCTGCAGCGGCCGGATCGCGCCGAGCCACAATGCGAAGGCGCCGATGGCGATGAACATCGCGCCCAGCATCGCGCGTTCGCGCGGCGCGAGTGCCTGCCACCAAGCGCCGATCTTCGACAGCGTGCCCTGCGGATGCGCGTTCATGTGCCCGGCCCGATGGTGATGTCGTGGCGCAGGCGGCCACCCGCGCCCTGGCTGCCGGTGGCGGTCATTTCCAGCCCGGCGGCAGCGAGCGCGGCGCGGACATGTTCGAGCCTCGCGGGTGCATCCACGACCAGCGTTGCCTGCACGATGCCGTCGGCGTAGGCGAGGGCGTCGAGTTCGGCGCCCTTGGCCGATGCCACCGCCGACAGCAACGCGCCGACGGCATGGCCGAAGCGGTCGCCGGCCTGCAGGCCGGACAGCTGCGCGCGGATCGCGGGCAGTGGGTCGGTTTCGTCGGCCAGTTGCGGAAGCACGGTGCGGGCCTGCGCGTGGGCCTGCGCCTGCAGGTCGCGGGCGGAGAGTTCGTACTGCAGCACCTGCGCGGCCAGCAGCACCAGCGGCGTGGCGGCCAGCACGCCGGCGAGGATCGTCGCGCGGCGCCATGCCGACCAGCCTTCGCGGCGCGGCGCGGTGCGGGCGAATTCGTATTGCAGCAGATCGATGGGGGGCGACAGCGCGCCGGCGGCGAGTGCGGCCTCGGTGGCGGCGTGGTCGAGTGTGCGCACCGTTCGTTCGCCGATCACGTGCGCGGCAAGTCCGGGTTCTCCGGCGAACGCAAGTTGCGCGCCGCGGACCAGTGCCTGGCCGTCGAAGTTGCCCGCAACCACGTCATCGGCGCCGTCGGTGGCGTCGGGCGCTGGCAGCAGCAGCGGCATCGGCACCACGACGTCGGGGCTCATGCCCAGCGCCGCGGCGCGGTCGAGCCAGTCCTGCATCCGCGCGGGTTCGACCGCGACCACCAGCCGCTCTTCGTCCGCCGCCGACGGCGCGGCGATGGCCAGGTGCAGCGCGCCGGCAGGTGCGGCGACGTGGCCGTCGACCAGCACGCGCGCCGCCGCCAGCGCCTGCACCGGGTTGCGCGCCGGCAAGCGCAGCCACAGTGCCAGGCAGTCGCTGCCAGGAACGGCCAGCACCTGGCGCGCGGCGTCGTGTCCGGCGGTGACGGTCGATGCGTCATCGGTCGTGATCGTCTCGCGTGCGAGGATCCGTCCGCCCGCGTCGACCTGCAGGCGGACGGCCGCCGCGTCGGTGCGTTCCGGGAGCAGTAGCAGCTGGAGCGAAGTACTCATTGCGTTGCGGACCGAAGAAACGTTCATTCCAGCGGCGCCAGGCGGCGCGAGACAAGGTGCGTGGCGCCGGCGTCATTCTCGAACAGCGCGCTGGTCACGGCCTGCGCGCCTGCGTATTCGACTTCCGCCTGCAGCGCGAAGTAGCGGCTGCGCAGCCTGACCTGGCCGCGCACGCTTTCCGAAGGCGTAATCCCGGCCAGCGCCGGCTGGGCCCAGAAGGCGGGCAGCTCGCTCCAGCCACCATCCGGCCGTGCACGCAGCAGTCGCAGTGCGGCCTCGGGCGCGAGTTCGCCATCGGTGAGCATGGTCAGCAGCACCGCGTCGTCTTCGCCCAGAGCGTTGAGGTTGATCGGCGACAACTCGGCGGTGGGCAGCGCGCAGACGTGAGGACGCAGGCGTCGGTAGATCGCGTCGTCGAAGCCGGAAATCGCGCGCAGCTCGGTGACCTCGGCCAGCAGCTCGCCGCCGGTGCGGTAGGCGGGGCTGCGCACCTGGTAGCTGGCGTCCTCGGCCCCGGCGGGGCCAGGCGCCTGGTCGAAGTCGATCCAGTCGACCAGGCTGTCGACAAGGCCGTCGGCCTGCACTTGCGGCACGTCGAGCGCGCGCAGCAGCGCGGCGAACTGGCGACTGCCGGACTCGCGCCGCTGCCACAGCTCGCCGGTGCCTTCGACCACGCTGTTGAGGTTGAAGCAGGCGGTCGAATCGGACAGGCGCGCGCGGATCAAACCGTGTTCGATCGGGAACACCAGCGGGCGCTGTTCCAGGTCGGCCAGCCCGGCCTGCGCGGCGGCGTGCGTGGACAGCCGGTCGATCTGCGCCATCGCCAGCGATTCGGCGCCCCGCGCGTACCACTGCGCCTGCGCCATCGACTGCGCGTTGGACGCGCGGCGCAGGCCGAAGCGGATGTCGTCGAGCATGCCCATCACCAGCACCGACATCACCGCGACCAGCAGCAGTACCGTCAGCAGGGCGACGCCACGCTGGTTGGCGCGTTGCCGGCTCACGTGCGCGTCCCCGGAAGCAGGAACAGCTGCTCGATGCGGCCGAGCCCGGCCAGCTGCAGCTGCAGGCGCACCGCGTCGGGCATCGCGTTCGCGCCACCCGGCCAGCCGTCGAGCCACTGGCCGCGGTAGTGGTAGCCGATCGTCGCCGACTCGATGCCGCGCAGCATCACCCGCGGTTCGCCCGGCGCGGCGCCGTCGAGCGCTTCGCGCACGCTGCGTTCGAGCTGGCCGTCGACCAGGCGGTATTCGACGTACTGCATCGAAGCGCGCGGCTCGGCGTCCGGATTGACCCAGCCGCGGCGCACCAGCGCCAGCAGCGGTTCGTTGCCGGACATCGCGCGCGTCGCGCCCGAGGTGCTGCCGACGAAGGCGTTGCGAGCGGGGCTGCCGTCGCGCCCGCGCACGCGCCGTACCGCGGCCTGCGCGAGGTCGGCCTTGAGCAGCGCGCGGGCGCTTTGCAATTCGCCGAGGCGATCCATGCGCGCCTTCACCACGCCCTGGTTGTCGGCGGCATAGGCCATCACCGTGACGCCCACCGCCGAGAGCATGGCGAAGATCAGCAGCGCCACCAGCATTTCCACCAGCGTGAAGCCGCGCGCCTTCATCGCGCGCTCCGGAACACGCTGGCCTCGGCGGCGATGCGTTCCTCGCCGGGGGCCATCACCGTGACGTCGACGCGCACGATCGCGTCCATGTCGGTCGAGCTGACGTTGCGGCTCCAGCGCCATTCGCGGTCGCCAGCCGGCTCGCTGCCTTCGGCATGCGCCGACAGCTCGCCCGGCGCGGCGAGCATCGCCTCGACCGCACGGTTGTCGGCCACGATCCCGGCCAGCACGCGCTCCTCGACCACCAGCGCGGTACGCGTGTTCTCGCCGGCCAGGTTCAGCAGCGCCAGCGCGATCAGGCTGAGCACGGCGACCGCGACCAGCATCTCGATCAGCGAGAAGCCGCGCGCGGGCGCGCTGCGGTCAGCGCGGCACATGGACCCGCACCTTGCCGGACGCACCCACGGCCACTTCGACCTGCCGCCCGTTGCGGGCCAGCAGCACCCGTTGCTCCGCGCTGCCGCCGGTCGGTTCGAAGCGGAAGCTGGCCTGCACCTGCCGCCCGTCGAGCATGGGCGTCGTGCCCTCGGCCCAGGCCACCGGTTCGAACGGGCCTTCGTCCAGCGCCTGCCACTGGCCGAAGCTCTGGCGCGCGAACGCATAGCCGTGCGCATCCACCGTCACCTGCACCACGCGCGCGGTGAGGATGGCCTCCTCGCCCGCGTGCACGAGCCGCGCGGCGAAGGTATCGGCTTCGCGCACCAGCGTGCGGCTATCGTCCGGCGCGGTGAGCACGACCGCCGCGCCCATCAGGCCGACGATCACCAGCACCACCATCAGTTCGACCAGGGTGAAGCCGGCTGCTTTGGCGGCACTGCCGCCAGGCCGGCTGAACGCCGCGCAGCTATGCTGCGTGGCCGGACCGAAGCCGCGGCAGTCGCGCATCGCCACGGTCGCGGATGCGTGCAGGCGCGACGCCGGCCGCGTGCGCGCGATCGCACTCGAACGGCAAGCGGGCAGAACGCTGCAATGGCGAAGACGTGTGTTCACGGCGAACGAGCGTGGCCGCGTCAGTTCCAGTTGCCGATATCGGCGTTGTCGCCTTCGCCGCCGACGGCGCCGTCGGCGCCCATCGAGAAGATGTCGAAGGCGCCGCGCTCGCCCGGTTGGCGGTACTGATAGGGGTTGCCCCAAGGGTCGGCCGGCAGGCGGCGGATGTAGCCGCCGCTGCGGTAGCGCTCCGGTCGCGCCAGCCCGGCGGGCGCACGCAGCAGCGCGTCCAGGCCCTGGTCGGTGCGCGGATAGACCAGGTTCTCGAGGCGGTAGGTTTCCACCGCCTGCTCCAGCGTCGACACGTCGGCGCGCGCCTTCTCGACCATGGCGCGGTCCTGGCTCGGCATCACGTTGATCATGACCACCGTGGCGAGCAGGCCGATGATGACGATCACGACCATGAGTTCGACCAGCGTGAAGCCGGCGGCGCGGGTGGAACGGGGCGTGTGCTTGTTCATGCGTGTTTCCGGGATTCAGCCAAGGACGAGGGAGTTGAACTGCAGGATCGGCAGCAGGATCGACAGCACGATCACGGCTACGACCCCGCCCATGGCGACGATGATCACCGGCTCAAGCAGGCTCATCGTGGCCGTGGTGAAGGTGTTGAACTCGCGTTCGAGATAGTCGGCGGCGCGTTCGAGCATCGGCGCCAGGCGCCCGCTGTTCTCGCCGCTGCCGGCCATGTACAGCAGCGTGGGAGGGAATACCGCGGCGCGCCGCATCGCGCTCGACAGGCTGCCGCCTTCGCGGATCGAGGCGACCATGGTGTCGGTGGCCGCGCGCAGCACGCGGTTGTGCACGGTGCGCGCGGTGATCACCAGGCCTTCCATCATCGGCAGCCCGCTGGCGAGCATGATCGACAGCGTGCGCGCCAGCTGCGCGGCATGCATGTCGCGCACCAGCCGCCCGACCAGCGGCGTGCGCAGCACCAAGGCGTCGAAACGCAGGCGGAATTCCGGACGCCGCAGCAGCCGAGCGAAGGCCACCGCGCCGACCGCCAGCAGCACCAGCACGGGAAGGCCCCAGCGCGTCATCAGGTCGGACAGGCCGATCACGATCTTCGTCAGCGTCGGCAGTTCGCGGCCCATCGAGTCGAACTGGTCCACCACCTTGGGCACCACGAACGCCATCAGCGCGATCACCACGGCGAGCGCGGTCAGTGCCAGGGCAGCGGGATAGACGAGTGCCGCGACCAGCTTTCCGCGCACCTGCTGCTGGCGTTCGAGCAGGTCGGCCAGGCGTTCGAGGATGTCGGGCAGCGCGCCGGAGCCTTCGCCGGCGGCGACCATCGCCCGGTACAGCGGCGGGAACGCATTGCCCTGGCGCGCCATCGCGTCGGACAGGCGGAAGCCTTCGAGCACCTGCGCGTGCACGCCGCCCAGCACCCGGCGCACCGCGCGCTTCTCGGCCTGTGCGGCGATCGTGCGCAGCGCTTCCTCGAGCGGCGCGGCGGTGACCAGGGTCGCCAGCTGGCGCGTGACCAGGGCGACGTCCTTGGCGGTGAAGCGGTCGAAGGCGCCGCCGATGTCCTTGCGTGCCGGGGGCGCGGTGCGCGCGCTGGCCGGATCGAGCCGCACCGGCACCAGTCGCCGGCGTTCGAGCTGGCTGCGCGCAGCGCCCGGATCGGCCGCGTCGATGCGGCCGTGGCGGGTCTGTCCACGCTCGTCGAGAGCGGCGTAGTCAAACGCCGGCATCGCCGAGGCCCTCCGCGCACTGCTGCGCGCCGTCGTCGTGGCCATCGTCCTGGCGGGTGACGCGCAGCGCTTCCTCCAGCGTGGTCAGGCCCGCCGCCACCGCGGCACGAGCCGACGCCGCCAGCCGGTCGGCGCGGGCGAACGCGGCCGCGGCCAGCTCGTCCTCGCTGGCGTCGTCGCCGATCAGGCGGCGCATCTGGTCGTCGATGGTGATCGCCTCGTACACGCCGAGACGGCCGGCGTAGCCGGTGTGGTTGCAGTGCGCGCAGCCGACAGCGCGGTACAGCAGGCCATCGAAGCCGTCGCCCATCAGCTGCCGCGCGCGCGCATCGGTTTCGCGCGGCGCGCGGCACTGCGTGCACAGTCGCCGCACCAGCCGCTGCGCCAGCACCAGGCGCACGGTGGAGGCGAGCAGGAACGGTTCGATGCCCATGTCGCGCAGTCGCGTGATCGCGCCGACCGCATCGTTGGTGTGCACGGTCGACAGCACCAGGTGGCCGGTGAGGCTGGCTTGCACCGCGATCTGCGCGGTCTCCGGGTCGCGGATCTCGCCGACCATCACTACGTCCGGGTCCTGGCGCAGGATCGCGCGCAGGCCTGCGGCGAAGGTCATGCCGACCTTGGTGTTGACCTGGGCCTGGCCGACGCCTTCGATCGCGTACTCCACCGGGTCCTCGACGGTGAGGATGGTGCGGCTGCCGTCGTTGAGCGCGGCCAGCCCGGCGTACAGCGTGGTGGTCTTGCCCGAGCCGGTCGGGCCGGTCACCAGCACGATGCCGTTGGGCACGTGCAGCGCCTTGCGCAGCGCGGCCAGCACGACTTGGGGCATCGCCAGCTGCTCCAGCTCCAGCACGCCCTGGTCCTTGTCGAGGATGCGCAGCACCACGCGCTCACCGCCGCGCGCGGGCAGGGTGGACACGCGCACGTCGAGCGCCTTCGCTCCCATCGCCAGCGAGATGCGCCCGTCCTGCGGGATGCGTTTTTCCGCGATGTCCAGGCGCGCCATCACCTTGACGCGCGACACCAGCAGCGGCGCGATCCGCCCGGGCAGGCGGGCGGCCTCGCGCATCACGCCGTCGACGCGCAGGCGCACGCGCAGCGTCGACTCGGACGGTTCGATGTGGATGTCGGACGCGCCCTGGCGCGCACCCTCGGCGATGATGCCGTTGATCAGGCGGATGATCGGCGCGTCGTCCTGGCTTTCGAGCAGGTCGGCCGTGGCCGGGATGTCCTCGACCAGCGCGTCCAGGCTGCCGTGCACGTCGAGCTGGTCGACCGCGTCGCCGGTGTCGATGCCGGCGTCGGCGTAGATCTCCGACAGCCGGCGGTCGAACGCGCCCCGTGCCAGCCGTTCCACGTGCAGCGGCCGGCCGAGCGCGCGTCGCACTTCCACCAGCGCGGTCGACGCCGCGTCTTCGCGCAGGCCGACGTGCAGCGGCGCGTCGGCCTGCGCAGCGTCGCCGGGCGCGGGCGCTTCGCCCAGCACCAGCACGCCGTGGCGCTTGGCGAAGGCGTAGGCCAGCGGTGGCGCCGCAGTGGTCACGGATTGGGCAGCGGTTCGGCCACGGCCGGTGCGGGCAGGGTCGCTGCAGGGGCGGGCGCAGGCGCAGGAGCAGGAGCCGGCGGCGCCACCGGCGGGTGCGTGCGCAGGTAGTCGCGCACCAGCGCGTCGAGTGCGGCTTCGCGCTGCTTCGAATCGTGCAGCTGCAACTGCGAGTCGCGCATGTAGTCGTAGCGCGGCGCGGTCACGCGCTGCGCGGCGGCCGGATCGCCGACGATGGTCGGGCGGATGAAGACCATCAGGTTGGTCTTGTCCTTCGACTTCGCCTTTGACCGGAACAGGCTGCCCAGCAGCGGGATGTCGCCCAGCAGCGGCACCTTGTCGACGGAACTGCGCTCGGCCTGGTCGAGCAGGCCGCCGATCACGACGATCGCGCCGTCGTCGACCAGCACCCGCGTCTCGACCTCGCGCTTGTTGATGATCAGCTCGTTGTAGTCGGCCGAGACCGGGCCAGCCACCGACGACACTTCCTGCCGCAGCTGCAGGGTGATGCCGCCGCCGGCGTTGATCTGCGGGGTGACTTCCAGCTTGATGCCGACGTCCTCGCGCTCGATGGTGCGGAACGGGTTGGAGTTGGAATCGCCGAGCACCTCGCCCGAGGTCACCGGCACTTCCTGGCCGACCAGGATCCGCGCCGGCTCGTTGTCGAGCGTCATGATCGACGGCGTCGACAGCAGGTTGGAGCCGGTGTCGCTCTTGACCGCGTTGATCACCAGCCCGAACAGGGTGTTGCCGGCGCTGCCGCCGATCCCGGCCAGGCCGCCGGTCAGGCCCAGCAGCGACTGCAGCGCCGCGCGGCGCGCGACCTGTGCCAGGTCCGAGTCGTCGTCCTCGAGCAGGCCGGCGCCGACCAGCTCGTTGATGCCGGGGCCCGATGCGTTGGGAAACTGGCTCACGCCGAACGGCACGCCGTCGCGGTTGGCCAGCGCGATCTGCGCGCCCAGCTCGCTTGCCGCGTCGTCGGAGATCTCGACCACGATCGCTTCCACCAGCACCTGCTTGCGGCGGGTGTCGAGCTGGCGGATGACGTCGACCAGGGTGCGCTGGGTTTCCGGGTCGGCGTTGATGATCAGCGCGTTCTGGCCGGGCGCGCGCACGATCGTCGGGCGCTTGCCGGGCGTGGCGGCGATGACTTGCGCCTGGCTGGGATCGACGCTGGTCGACACGGCGCTGGAAACGGGCGCGTCGCCGCTGCCGGCATCCGGCGGCTGGCCGACCAACTGCTGCAGCACCGGCAGCAGCTGTTCGGCGCTGGCGTGCTCGAGCATCACCACGCGCACGTCGCCGGTGCTTTCGGCGCGGCGGTCGAGTTCGAGCACCATCTGCACCACGCGCTGGATCAGCGCGGGGTCGCCGCGCACGACGATCGAGTTGCTGCTTTCGACCGGCAGGATCGACAGCGCGGCGTTGCCGCCCTCGCCGCCGCCCGTGGCGAACAGGCCGTTGACGGTGGCCGCGATCTCGCGCGCGGAGCTGTTGCGCAGGGTGACGGTGTCGATGTCGGCGCGGTCGCGGTCGATCTGCGAGATCAGCCCGCGGATGCGGCGCAGGTTGTCGGCGTAGTCGGCCACCAGCAGGCTGTTGCCATGGCGCGTGGCGACGACGATGCCGCCGCGGCCGACCAGCGGCTTGATCGTTTCCGCGGCGATCCGCGCATCGACCTGTTGCAGGGGGATCACCTCGGTCGCGAACCCCAGCGTGCCGCGTGCCTGCTGCGCGGCGGTGTCGTCAGGGACGACGCGATAGGTGGCCTTGCCGGCCGGCACCGCGACCAGGCCGTTGCTGCGCAGGATGGTCAGCAGCACGCCGAGCAGTTCCGACTCGTTCATCGTCTCGTCGTTGGAGAAGTTGACCGTGCCCTGCACGCTCGGGTCGACGATGAAGGTGGTGCCGGTGGCGCGGGCGACGTCCTCGATGAAGGCGCGGATGTCGGCGTCGCGGACGTTGAACGCCTGGGGCGCGACCTGGCCGGCGGGCTGCTGTTGCGCTGGCGCGGACGGCGCGAACGACGCGGCGAGGGCGAGGGCGAGCAACGCGCCGATGGAACGGAGGGTCATTGCGGCGCCTTCACTGTAGTGGTGTGGGTCGTACCGCCGCGGCGGTAGCGGATCGTTGCCTGCGGCTGGCCGGCGAGTGCCTGCTTGAGATCGCCGAGCCTGGCCGGATCGACGGCGCGTCCGTTGACTGACAGCACGACGTCGCCGGGTTGCAGGCCGGCAAGACGGAGCAACGGGTTGCCTTCGCCGGGAGGAATCGCGTAGCCGTCTTCCTGCTGCGCGGCAGCGGCGCTGCTGGACGACGGGTTGACCGTTGCGGTCTTCGACGAGCTCGCGTTCGCCGGTCCGGGTGTCGACGCCGGGGCGGGCGCGACGGGTTTCACCCGTGACCTGGACGAGCGCGCCGCCGGCCCCGGTGCGGTGCGCGCAGTGGAGTGGCGCGGCAGCTCCAGGCGATGGCGTTCGCTACCCGACACGAGGACCGCATGGTCGGCGCCCACCGCTTCGAGCCGGATCCCGGGCGCGATCTCGCGCCCGACGGCATACGATGTCTGGCGGCCGTCCTTTTCGAGGATCGCCGAGCCGCCCGTGCCGTCTGTGCGCACGCCGTGCAGGCTGTAGCCGAGCGCTTCGCCGCTGCCGGGCGAGGCCGCGTGGCTGGCACTGCGGAAGAACAGGTCGACCAACGGCAGCGACGGCGCCGAGGCCTGCAACGGAACCGTCGCCGCGGCAACGCCGATCGGCGCAACGGGAACCAGCAGCATCCACAGCAGCCGCGCGGCCTGCGCGGCGAGCAGCACGACCAGGACCACCTCCAGCGCGGGGGGCAGCCAGTGCCGCCAGTCGGCAAGCCGGTCGCGTTCGAATGACAGGGTACGGACGTTCATCCGGTGCAAGGAAGTGAAGGGTCGAACCGAAGGGTCGAAAGGGAGGGCTATTCCACGAATGCGCACAGGATGAGACGGATTCGTGACAGTTCGATGTCGGTTGACACATGGCGGGTGGCTTCATGTGTATGCGTCACTGCGCGTGTGAAAAGGAGCGATTGGTGGCGCGGGCTTCGGAGGCAGCGGCGTCCCGGCCGGGGGAGGCTCCTCGGCTCGGTCAGGACGCCGCTGCGCGGTTCCCCCGGCCCGGCGCAGCGCGCCGGGCATTCGCACGGGCGCGCGGCAATGCCGCGCAGGCAGCCCGCGCTCATCCATGCCTGACTCGCCGCCGCAGGCCATCCATGGCCTGCTTTCCGCACCCCCCGGCCGTGACGCCGCTTCGGCGATTCGTTGTCGCGACATTTGTTGAAGCCAAAGCGGATGAAGCTCACGATCAGGTGAGCCATGCCCTGGCGGCTGGGGGCCGCGACAAGCGCGCCATGGATGGCGCGCGCCCGACTCAGGACAGAGCCTGCCCCCGCGAAGGCGGGGGATGTCCTGCGGAGGGAAAAGCGGCTCCCAGGCGACAGGGCATGGCGACCCACCGAAGCCAGCACGGGCGATCAGCTCTTGATCCGATGAAGAAGCCCGGGCGTGGATGTCATTTTTTTTCCGAAGTCCGCAAACAATCCGTCCGCTTTTGGGCCCACATCATTCCCTGCAAGGGAAGACAAGAAAGCCCGGCAGGTTTCCCTGCCGGGCTTGCCGCCGCCGGACACTTCCCCAAGCTCCGGCGCCGGATACCGCTGCCTCAGAACGAGGCGCTGATCTCGAACGAATACGTGGTGCCCAGGTCGTAGCGCATGACGTCGGCGCGGCCGCCGCCGTACTCCTGGTACTCCCGGTACTCCTCGCCGAGGATGTTGCGGGCCTCGAAGCTCAGTGTCAGGTCCGTGTCCCACATGCGGAAGCCCTTCTTGAGCACCAGGTCGACCGTCGTGCCCGGCTCCTGCAGGTAGTCCGGCTGCACCACCACGATGTCGCCCGTGGCCGGGTCGAAACCGCGGATGCCGCGGGCGTTGATGCGCTCGCTTGCGTAGCCGACCATCACGATCGCCTGGCTGCCGGTGTTCGGGTTCTCGATGCCGAACTGGACGTTGGCCAGGTGCTCGGACTGGCCCTGCAGGCGGCTGCCGTCCTGGACCAGCTCGGATGCGGCCTGCGGGCGGCCGTTGCCGGCGAGCGTGTACGCCAGGTCGCCTTCGTCGACCTGCACTTCGGAATCCGACCAGGTGTAGTTGGCGGCCACGAACAGGCGGCCGTCGCCGGTCCAGCTGAAGGGGCTGTCGAAGTACCTGCGGTAGTCCAGCTCCAGGCCCATCACCGTCGCCGAGGGCGCGTTGATGAAGCTCTGCTGCCAGTTCGAACCCGAACGCCCGTTGAGGACCGCTTCGATCGGCTTGTCGATGTCCTTGTAGAACACGCCGGCACTGAAGTACTCGCCGGCGCCGTAGTACCACTCGTAGCGCGCGTCGAGGTTGAGCAGCTCGCTGTCGACCAGGAACGGGTTGCCGATCACCAGGCGGTCGTTGTCCAGGTCCAGGTACTGCTGCGGCGCCAGTTCGCGGAACTGCGGCCTGGCAATCGTCTGCGACGCGGCGAAGCGCAGTTGCTGGTTGTCGGCGAAGTTCCAGGTCAGGGTGAGCGCGGGCAGGAAGTAGTCGTTCTCCAGCGGCGCGGCGGTGGGCAGCGGCTGGCCTTCGCCGAACAGGTCGATCGGCTGCACTTCCTGGGTCGCGTCCTCGTAGCGCACGCCCAGGCTGGCGCGCACGGTGCCGGTCAGCTGCGACTCGACTTCAACATAGGCCGCACGGGTTTCCAGCGAGGCATCGTAAGCCGCCGCGCCGGTGCCGCCGGTGGTCTCGCGCAGGGTCAGGTAGCCCTGGCTGATGTTGTAGTCCGAGAGCAGGTAGTCCGGCCGCTGGTAGCGTTCGTAGAACGGCAGGTTGCCCAGCGAGAGCAGGCGGAACTCGCGCGTGACCGCACTGCGCTCGGTGTCCGACCACGCACCGCCGAAGTTCAGCGTGAGGTCCATCTCGGTCGGCAGGCGCCATGCGGCGTCGACACCGGCATTGTCGACGCGCTCGTCGACCTGGCTGAAGCGGGTGTAGTTCTGTGCCTGCGAGGCGTCATGCGCCCAGAAGCCGTACGCATCCTCACGGTAGCGGAAGCCCTTCTCGTAGGGCGCGCTGCGGCTGGCGCGTGAATGCCCGGCGCGCCAGTCCACCTGGACGTCGCGGTACTCGCCGAAGGCGTGCTCGCCGGTCAGCTGGGTGTTGATCATCTCGCGCTCGATCCAGTGCGTGGTGTCGTCGCGGACGTTGTCGCCGGTCAGCAGGCTGTAGCCCTCGCTGCTGCGGGTTTCCTTGTCGGTGTCGTGCACGTACATGGTCATCACGCCGACCTTGTGGTCGCCGAAACCCAGGTTCGCGCCGACCAGGCCGTTGATGGTCGCGTTGTTGGTGGTCGACATGAACTCGTAGTCGCTCTGCACCGCCATCGCGCCGCTCTCGACCGCGCCGTCCTGCTGCACGCCCAGCTGGGTCTTCCAGCTGTTGCGGATCGAGGCGGTGGCGACGATGCCCAGAACGGAGTCCTCGCCGATCCCGAACGAGTTGCCGGTGCTGATCTGCGCGCTGAAGTCCGGGTTGACGCTGTCGGTGGTCTGCAGCAGGTTCAGTGGCGCGTTGGTGAAGCTGCGCGCGATCTTCTTGACTTCGTCGCTGGTGAAGTTCAGGCCGGGAGTGATGCGGTGGCCGGTGGCGATCGCGTCCTTGAGTTCGGCCGACATCTTGCGGGTGCCGTCGTCGTAGCCGAGCAGGTCGGAATCGCCTCCGCCGTAATGGGTGAGGCCGGGCTGGAACGTGGTTTCGCTGTTGCCGCCGGTGCCGATCTTGATATCGAGGAAGGCTTCCTCCGGGATCACCGCGCTGGACAGGTTGATCACGCCACCGCCGAACTCACCCGGCATCCGCGCCGAGTAGGTCTTCTGCACCTCGATGGTCTCGAGCACGTTGGTCGGGAACAGGTCCAGCGGCACCACGCGCTTGAGCGGCTCGGGGCTGGGCAGCGGCGAGTTGTTCAGCAGGGCAGACGAATAGCGTTCGTTGAGACCGCGCACGTACACGTACTTGCCCTGGTTGACGCTGATGCCGGCGACGCGGGTCAGGGCGTCGGCGGCGGTGCTGTCGCCCTGGCGCTCGAGGTCCTGCTTCGACACGTGGGTCATGATCGCCGGGCTGGCGAGCATCGGCTCGGGGATGTACTCGCCACGCACCTCGACGGCGTCGAGTTCGGTGGCCGACGACGGCGCGGTCGTCTGTTCGGTGGCGGGTGCTTGCGGTTCGGCCTGTGCCTGGGCCAGCGCACTGGCGGGCGCGAGCAGGGCCGAGATCGCCAGAAACACGCCTGTGCGTGGGCCTGTGCGTGCGGAAGTGAGCTTCATGGATGGCAGCCTTTCGATGGGTTTCGAGCGTCCGACAAACCAATGCCGCGGTCGGGCCGCGGCATTGGCGAAAGGGCGGTGCCGCGGACCCTGGCACCGCTCCCCGACCGGGAACGCCGAAGCGTTCCCGGGGCGCTTACTGACAGGGGGTGTCGCTGGTCAGGCCGCACGTCCAGCCCTGCCACCAGGTGTCGTTGGCATCCTTGACCGCACCGATGTAGTCGACGTCGACGAACGACGGGTTGATCGAGGCCAGGCCGGCGTACGCCGGGACCGCGGTTTCGTTCGCACCGTTGATGAAGGTGCTGGTCAACGTCGAGGCGCCGGTCGAGTTGTTGCTGCCCGCAGCAAATGCCGCGGCCTCGGCACCGGAATCACCGCCCGCGAACGCCACGTCGCACGACAGGTAGGTCGAATCGAAGGTGCCTTCGGTGGTGTCGGACTGGAACTCGACGCAGGCAGGCAGGCCGCCGGTGATCACCGCGTTGTAGTAGCCGACCAGGGTGCCCTGGTTGAGCACCACCGCGTTGTCGTGCCCCGCGCCGACGAAGGTGACGTTGGCCAGGTTGGGCATCGAGCGGTAGGGCAGGTCCTGCGAGCTCATCTCGTTCATGCGGTCGCCGCCGCCCGCGCGCTGGACGATCAGGCCGAACTGGACGCCGCCACGGAAGCCCGAGTCGGTGTCGAACGTGTCGTCGTCGTTGCCGGTGCCGACCAGGTACTTGCCGTTGACCGTGCCGCCGAACCACTCGAAGCCGTCGTCGGAGCTGTTGTGCACCTGCACGTACTCGACCGTGGTGCCCGAGCCCAGGCCGGCCAGGGTGATGCCGTTGAGTTCCACGTCGGGCAGCACTTCGAAGCCCGAGTGCATCACGCGCACGTACTTGAGCACGCCGCTGTTGTCGGCGTCATCGTTGCCGCCGTAGAAGCCGTTGGCACCCTCGACCTGTGCTTCACAAGTCGCGCTGCCGGGCTGCGAGGTGCCCGGGCAGGTGCTGATCGCAGCGCGTCCGAGCAGCACGAGGCCGCCCCACTGGCCGATGGAATCGATGTCGGTCGTGCCTTCGACGCTCTGGCGGCTGGTGAACACGACCGGCTCGGTCGCGGTGCCCTCGGCGAAGATCTGCGAACCGCGGTTGACCATCAGGAAGTCGGCGCCCGAAGAACCGAACACGGTCACGCCCGGCTCGACGGTCAGCGTGCCCTTGCGCGCCTGCGGGGCAGGGTTGGCGGCGTCGCCACCCATGTCTTCGCCCACGTCGGTGCGACCGTTGAGCGAGAACACCACCCCATCGACCTTCGGCAGGGTGAAGTCGCCGATGATGCGCGACGGCAGCTGGCAGTTGACCAGGCCTGCGATCTCGCCCACGTCGGTGGTGCCGGCCGGGCAATCGGCCGCGGTCGGCGGCGGCGGCGGCGGCGGGGGCGGCGGCGGAGGCGGTGGCGGGGGTGGAGTGGTGGGCGGCGGCGGGAACGCGCCCTCGCCCGGCGAAGCGACGCGATCGGCACCGCCGCCGCAGGCGCTCAGCGCCAGCACGGCGCCGACGGTCATCAACAAGGTTCTGGTATTGCGGGAAGAAGCCATCTGGAACTTTCTCCGATCGGTGGGTGGTCCCGACTCCCGGGGAAAGGCCCCGACCGTGGCCGCCTGCGGCCCCGATCGAATGCGCCGCTTCCCCGAGCGCGTCGATTCGGGGAATCGTTATAGGCAGGCTTCATGACAGTGGGCTTGCAGAGATAACGATTTCTTCATGCAGCGGGAAAGCCCGGCGCGCACTGTCGTCAAACTGCAACCCGGATGACATAAAACAGGCGCAATCAGGCGAACGGCGTACACGGCAATGAGCAGGCAGGTTCCACCGCAGACCATCGAATGGATCGTCGAACAGGCACGTAATGGGCATCCGCCCGAAACGCTGCTCAAGCCGCTGATCGACAACGGCTGGGATGAAGACGGCGCGATCGATGCGGTCGAGCAGGCGATGCGTGGCTACCTGGATGCGCATGCGCGCGACAGCGGGCTGCCGCCTTCAGTGCCCGTGCCGTCGCCGATCGAACTCAACGGCGCTTCCGTGCTCGATGCCGGCGACCGGCAGGTGCACGTGCTGGCGAACATGTTGCTGCCACGCGTGATCGTCTTCGGTGGATTGCTGGACGTGGCCGAGTGCGACGAGTTGATGGAGCTGTCCCGCGCGACACTGAAGCGCTCGACCGTCCTCGACGCCGAGACAGGCGGCGACCAGGTACACGATGACCGCACCAGCGCCGGCACCCACTTCGCACGCGGCGGCAATGCGCTGGTGTCGCGCATCGAGGCGCGGATCGCGACATTGCTGGACTGGCCGGTCGAGAACGGCGAGGCGACCCAGATCCTGCGCTACGGCGTGGGCGCGCAGTACAAGCCGCACCATGACTACTTCGATCCCGACTGGTCCGGATCGGCCGGGCCCCTCAAGCGCGGTGGCCAGCGGGTCGCGTCGCTGGTGATGTATCTCAACACTCCCGAGCGTGGCGGCGCGACGACGTTCCCGGAAGTGAATTTCGAGGTCGCCGCAGTCAAGGGCAACGCCGTGTTCTTCAGCTACGACCGCCCGCACGCGATGACCCGCACCTTGCACGGCGGCGCCCCGGTGCTGGCCGGCGAAAAGTGGATCGCGACCAAATGGCTACGCGAACGGCGACACGACTAGGAAGCATCGGGCTGCCGGATGCGGTGGGTTCGGGTTGAACAAATTGCCAGGAGCCAGCTCGCGAGCTACAAGCAGGCCCTGCCTCTAACGTCTGAATCGAGCCGCTTCGCGAAGCTACGTTGGCCTGAATGAATTGTTAGGCCTTTGCTTGCTTGGAGCGCGAGGTGAGCCGTCCCTTGCGCAATAGACGCTCTGAACGCATGACATGCAGGATAAAGACCTTGTGTCCGTCATGGCGGTAGAAGACGCGGCAGGGCGGCTCCACTATCTGGCGATAACGGGAGCGCCCGAGTTCTTGAGGGCGACTGCCGCTGTCAGGGTGGTCGGTAAGCTGCTCGATGTGGCCGAAGATACGTTTGACAAGCTCCGCCGCTGCGACCGGATTTTCCAGCGCAATGTAGTCAGCAATTGCATCAAGGTCTGCCAGCGCGGGCTCTGACCAGACTATTTCAGCCATCTGGCGAGGCGCTTCTTGGCTTGAGCATGGGTTGCTACACGGCCCTCAGCGATTGCCTGTTCTCCACGGGCAATACCCTCAAGGATGGCCATGCGTTGCTGCATGAGTTGATAAGTCTCAACGTCCAGCAGATAGGCGCTCGGCAGGCCGTGCTGAGTGATGAGGATTGGCTCTTTGTCCCGCTCAATGTCCGAGAGGAGCTCGGTAGCCTGGCGTTTGAGGGTCGTAACAAGTTCGGTGCGCATGGAGTGATACTATAGTATCACTTTTGGGTGTGCAAGTGGCTGGGGCAAAGGCCTAACGCCTTATGTCTTTCGTTTCCCCTAGCCTAAGCGCCGAGAGCCCGGCGTGCGCGCCCGATAACGCCTCGGTGTCAGCACCACCGTAACTCAGCAGGGGGCCGCACGCCGGATCTCGCGCCCTGCGCCCGGACAGTTGAACGAGGTTGCCCTCGAACCGATAAGCGTGGGCCTCGGGCGCGATGCTCTCGACGGGCCAACTTTAGCGGAGAACGGGGATGACGGCAGCGGGGATCGATGTGGGCAAGGCCAACCTGGACCTGGCCATGGACGGGCAGGTCGGCGTGACCCGGTTCGCCAATAACCATGCGGGGATCGGCAAGCTAATCAAGCGCCTGCAGGCTTTAGACGCGGAGCGGATCGTGTTGGAAGCCACCGGTGGCTATGAAGAGCCGTTGCTGGAAGCCTGTTGCGACGCCGGGCTTTGGATCGCCCGGGTCAACCCGCGGCAGGCGCGCGACTTCGCTCGCGCGACCGGCGAGCTGGCCAAGACCGATGCCATCGATGCCCGTCTGTTGGCGCTGATGGCCCGGATGTTCGGCGATCGCCTGCGGCGCCATGTGGCGCCGCCGATATGGCAACGCGAGCTGCGCGACTGGCTGCGTCGTCGCAGCCAGGTGGTCGTGCTGATCCAGGCGCAGAAGCAGCAAGCGGCGATGGCCCCGCCCGCGGTGCGCAAACTGGTGGCGCGTACGGTCGCCGCACTCAGCCGCGAACTTGCGGCCATCGAGCGAACGATGAAGGCATTGATCCAGCAGCACGCCACGCCTGCATTGCGCTCGAACAAAGGCCTGGGCCCGGTGTTCCAAGCCACCATGCTGGCGCTGCTACCCGACCTCGGGCATCTGAATCGCAGGGAGATCGCCAAGCTCACAGGCGTGGCGCCCATGAACCGGGATAGCGGCCAAGGCCAAGGTAAGCGCCGCATTCGTGGCGGCCGTGCCCCCGTGCGCACGGCGCTGTACATGGCCACGCTATCGGCCGTGCGATGGGATCCACTGATGAAGGCGCACTACCAGCAGCTGAGAGCACGTGGAAAGCTGGCCAAGGTTGCCTTGGTGGCCTGCATGCGCAAGCTGCTGGGCATCGTCAACGCCAGGCGGCGTGACGAACTGAGGATGGAGGGCGGAGCAATGTCTTGAGCGGAGCGCTTCAAGACAGTTGCTGAGTTAAGCCGACTTGCGTAGTGGAGGCAAAAGCGTGGCAAGCTTTTTCTGCCACGCTTTTGCCGTAACGAAGCAAGTTCGGCTTGAACGAATTGTTAGGCTTGCTTAGCCGGGTAGCTTTGCCGCAAGTACGTCAACTTTCTCGATGGACGGCGGCTCGGAGAACAACTCACCGGCCTTTGCCATTAACGCTGCTGCGACCTTGCCGGAGAGATGGGCTTGCCGACCCGCTTCATCCGGAAAGGCATCAAAGATTCCGAAAGTACTTGGCCCAAGGCGAATGCCAAACCAAGCAGTGGTGGCAGGCTCCTCATTGACAATGGGAAGACCGCCCATAAGGAAGCTCTCCACCTCTTTCTCTTTTCCGGGTTTCGCTTCAAGGCGAACGAACAACGCTACTTTGACCACGATATGTCTCCTGTTGTTGTAACGACATCACGATACGCCATGTTCTCTTGCAAGCCTAACGCCTGAATTAAGCCGCGCCGCGAAGCGGTGTCGGCTTGAATGAATTGTTAGGCCGCGCGCCGCAGCAGTTTGTCTGCCGCCTGAGCGCTGGCCACTACTTACTGCCACTGAAGAGTAGCTTGCAGTTGTTCAATGGTTAGTGGCTGATCGCCAAGTTGCTCAGTATTTGCATCCAAGCAAGTGCTAAACGCATCGAGTATTTCGGCCTGCTCGGGTGTGAACATACCAGAGGCTACTGCTTCTTCTGGATGATACTCGTCCAACCACCAGCAAGCGAACTCGTCTTGGTACGACCGATAGTAGGTCTCACGAGCAAAACGCCTCTGCTTCTCGGTGCTGGCCAGAAACTCTAGGGTTTCAAGCAGGCTACTTCTAATGCTGGAGTAATTTGGATTCATCCTTCGCGGCCTAACACTTGAGTTAACCCGACCCGCTGCCACGACGATCGTGAGCCTGCAGTATCACAGCCAGCAATACGTTTGAACGAAGCAACGAAGCGGGTTCGGGTTGAACGAATTGTTAGACCGCCGGCCACGGAGCCAACGGCCCACCGTGCCGGACTTTACGACAAATCTGGCCGGAGGGCGCGCTTGCGCCGGGCGCGATCTGGAGTGAGCCATTACAACCCTGTCCGAGAGCCAGCGGCTTGCGCCGTGAACTGTCGAGGTTGGGCAACGGCGATTGTGTCTGGAGCGCCAGGCTTGCGCCGCGACCTGTCAAACACCCGAACCCACACAGCCATTGATCTTTCCCGAGCGGACTAACACCTAAGTTAAGCCGCGCCGCGCAGTGGAGCGGACCAGGTGGCAAGCTTTACCTGCCGCCTGGGCCACGTAACGAAGCGGGTTCGGCTTGAACGCATTGTTAGGCCTCAACCCGGCACCAGAAGGCCACCGTGAATTTGCCCAACTCTATTGACTCCCAATCCTTGGACTCGTGGACCGGCATATCAAGTGTTACCCGCTTGAGGCCGACTGAGTCCGAGAAGCGGTCGAGAACGATATCGGCAACGTCACCGGCCAGTTGATGATGCGCCAGAAACAGATTGAAGCTGTCAGTTCTCTGCTCAGAGCTGACCATGATCTCACCGCGATCTAGCAGATCATCACCTTGGAACAGAGCTAGATCAACGCGCATAGGATCTCGACTTGAGGCCTAACGCTTGAGTTAACCCGACCTGCGTAGTGGAGCCAACCACATGGCAAGCTCTATCTGCCATGTGGTTGGTGGAACGAAGCGGGTTCGGGTTGAACGAACTGTTAGGCCGCAGCCCCTAACCTCTGAAGTGATAAGTAAAAAGTCCATCGCGTAACGGAGTATAGCTAGGGTCGCCTGTCGGTGAATGGGGAATTGCGGCGCCAGGGCGAGGTACAAAGAAGCCTTCTTGGTCCACAAATAGCTCACGAGTGCAGATGTATAGCCCTTCGGGGGCTGCACGAACGTGCTCGGGATCAAGTGCCGCAATTGCTTGAGGCCATTCATTCTTATCGATGCGGCCGTCCGGGTGATGCAACAACAATTGATTGCCCTGAGCAACAACAATGCTTGCATCGGAGAAAGGCAAGCTTGGAGTGCAAGCGCAAGCCAAGAGTGCTAAGAGAGCTAACAGTGAGAGGGTTCTTGACATGCGGCCTAACACCTAAGTTAAGCCGAGACGCGTAGTGGAGCGAAGCACATGGCAAGCTCCTTCTGCCATGTGCTTTGCGGAACGAAGCGGCTTCGGCTTGAACGCATTGTTAGGCGCCAGCCACCGACACCTAGAAGGCATCAACAGAACCAACATTTCTCTCGCCCTCGTCATAGCGCACGAACTCCACCTGGATCTCATACTTTGCGCCCAAGCGGCCCAGCACACACCTGGCCGCCTCTTGCGCGGAGACTTGAGGGCAGCCGTAACTGTAACGATCAAGGACCGCCCCGGTGCGACCGGAGCGCGTGCCCTGCTGGAACTCTTTGAGATAGTTGTACGGAGAGCTAGTGAAAAGGTACAGGTAAGCGAAGTCTTGGATCTCCATCGCGTCTACTGGACCGACGGCTTTGACCACCTCACATGTGTTGTCCGGGCAGTACTCCACAATGGTTTCTCCGTCGTTGGTTGCGACGGATATCATCTCTGGAAATTGCTCGACAAGCTCATGTGCGAATGAGTTGAACGAAGTCATGAAGATGAGAAGTGCGGCAATGTTTCTCATGGCGCCTAACGCCTGAATTAAGCCGCGCCGCGAAGCGGCGTCGGCTTGAATGAATTGTTAGGGCGCAACACCGCAATCGCCCTGTACTGAGTCTAGAGCTGCTTGTGCACCAGCAACATCAGCAGCGGCGGACGCAATTTTGCCAAATGCTTGAGGAGTTGGGGTGTCTGTGGCCGCAGCTTTGGCCAGCTCAAGCTTGGCCTCAGCCGCTCTCAGGTTTGCTTGAGCCTCTTGGATCTGTGAGGTGCAACCGGATCGTTGCGCGGTGCCAGCGCACGCCGCCATGCCGAGGATCAGAAGAATCAGTAGCGAGAGTTTTGCCATTGCGCCCTAACGCCTGAGTTAAGCCGACTTGCGTAGTGGAGCCAAAGCCATGGCAAGCTATTTCTGCCATGGCTTTGGTGGAACGAAGCAAGTTCGGCTTGAACGAATTGTTAGGCGGCAACCCCGGTCGTACTCAGCCGCCACCGAGCGCGCCGAACTTAACCGTCCTTGGATGCCGAAGCAGGCTCCGGGCTCGGCGGCGCGGCCAGTTCCTTGGCGTCGAGATAGCCGTCGCCGTCGCTGTCTTGGGCACCGAACATCTTTGCCAGAGGCGTCGCCATTCGCGCGCGATACTCGGCGCGGGTGAAGGGCTTGGTGCCGCCGCCCGGCCGCGGTTCATCGCGGCTCACCACCTGATCGTGATCGTGGTCCATGGCGTCCCAGTCGAAAAGCCCATCCTGGAATTCGGCCAGTGACACCCGGGCATCGCGGTCTGCGTCCATGTGCGCCAGGTCTGGAACTTCGTCAAACGGCAATTCAGTCGCAATGAACAGAACGCAAGGTGCGTCTTTTGTACAAGCCGTAGTGTGCGGTAGCTTCGCGGGGCCATAGGCATAGGATCCAGGCTTGAGGATCATCGTTTCGTGGCCGTCGTACGTTAGATGCAATTCACCGGAAAGAAGAACCATGCGCTCCGCAGTGGTGTGCCAGTGATGTCGAGAGATGGAGTTCGCTGGGAACTTGACCACCACATCAGCGTTACCCTTTTCCAGGTCTCCGTGAACGGCAGACATAAAAATCTTGTCCGGGTTGCTGATATCACGCGTCATTGGAGAATTGTCAGCGTTGTCTTGTGCAAATGCGGCCCCACAGCTCATGAGGGCGAACAAAGATGCTGCGAGTTGTAAATGCCGATTCATGTGTCACCTCCTGGTTCAAGTTGCAGGGGACTTCACTTGCCGCCTAACGCCTGAGTTAAGCCGACTTGCGTAGCGGAGCCAACAACATGGCAAGATTTTCCTGCCATGTTGTTGGTGGAGCGAAGCAAGTTCGGCTTGAACGAATTGTTAGGCCGCAGCCCCCATTTGAGCTGCGACCATTTGTTTAACAAGGAGCTGGAGTCCGTAGACGAGCGCCCCGCCCAACAGAGGCAGTATATATTGGCCAAAGAAGTCCATTGCACGCGACTTACGAGGGTCTGTGATTTGCCAAAGCGCGTGAGTGTTAAGTACTCCCACGTAGAGACAGAACGCGGCTCCCAGAGCTATCCGGGTGACCTTTGCAGCAATGTATCCAAAGCGAACGTCTGCGTACTGGAAGGCGACAATGATGAGAAGCCATTCAGCCAGCTGGAAGAGAACCGGAACTGAGCCGAGAACCCGGCGAGTGAACACTGGCGTTTCAAATGCCACGACGCTTTCCCCTGCGGCCTAACGCCTGAGTTAAGCCGACTTGCGTAGCGGAGGCAACAACATGGCAAGCTTTTCCTGCCATGTTGTTGGTGGAGCGAAGCAAGTTCGGCTTGAACGAATTGTTAGGCAACGCACCCCGCTACCCCAGAATCTGCGGGTTGAGTTGCCACACTGAATAGTTGAGCGCCGAGGCGAAGCTTACCCAAAGCAGGTACGGGATGAGCAACGCACCCGCCAATGGTTTGACGCGCGAGAATGCAATAAGCGTTGCAACGATAAGCACCCAAAGCAGAACGATGTCCGCGAAAGCCAATCCGCCCAAGTGCCACCCGAAGAACAGCCAACTCCAGAGCGCATTGACTGCGAGTTGCACCAGAAACAGAGTAAGGGCTGTGCGTGCAGCACGGAACCCTCCGACACGCCAGACCAACCATGCCGCAATGCCCATGAGCGCGTAGAGGATTGTCCAGACAGGACCGAACAGGTTGGGCGGCGGCGCCCACTCCGGGCGTATGAGTTCGGTATAGAACGGACCAGCTTGTATGGACGCTGCGCTGCCGATGGCGGCAGCAATGAAGCTGACCGTGAGCCAGGCAAGGAACCCGATGATTTGCTTGTTTTTCGGCAAAGTCACGACTCACTCCCTTGTGTTGCCTAACGCTTGAGTTAAGCCGACGTGCGTAGCGGAGCCAACAACATGGCAAGCTGTTCTGCCATGTTGTTGGTGTAGCGAAGCGCGTTCGGCTTGAACGAATTGTTAGGCCCCGGCGCGAGAGATTCAAACGCACTGGGACCATCCGGAGTCAGATATGCCCGCGTAGTGAGCTACGCGCAAGATGTCCTCCGTAGAATATTCGGTTGCGGATAGAGTAAGCGACTCCCCGCTGTATGGAACTATTTGCAAGCCAAGTGGAGTAAGTGAGCTCTTCTCATGGTCTATCTCACTTACGCGTATATTGATCAAGCCTCCCAAGCTGGTGAACGCCTCAATCTCGCCGCTCTTGATTTCAACCGAATGGAACCAAGGCGCCGCAAAGCTCTTGATGAGCAGGAAGACAATGGCGATTCCCAGACCAAAGACCAGGATGAAGTAGGTATTCAGGTCATCGATTAGCAGGGTGGCTAAGCAGAACGCCAGGATAAGCCCCAGTGCTCCGAACAACGTTACCTTGCTGGGCTTCTTGTGGATCGTCACCTTCACTTGTCACCACCGGGGCCTAACGCTTGAGTTAAGCCGACGTGCGTAGCGGAGCCGACCACATGGCAAGCTTAACCTGCCATGTGGTTGGTGGAGCGAAGCGCGTTCGGCTTGAACGATTTGTTAGGCGGCCAGAAGTAGAGCACCCCACATACAAAGCCAGCCATGCCACCAGGTAACACCCCAAGCCGAACAAGTGATTCCCACGATGACATGCCGAGTGGCAGCAAGAATAAGAACAAGGCCGAGGCGAGTGCCCCAATGACTCCACATGTGAGCCCGCCCAAGTAGCGTGGCAGCTTGTAGCGAAATGACCACGCCGCCAGCCCGGTTAAAACTGCAGGCGTCACCCCAAAGGCGAATGAAATTGTCACCAGTATGCTAGGAAGAACTGAGCTGAAACCGCTCAGGTCTTGGGCAACGATGCAGCAAAGACCAACCAGCGGACCGACAAGCCCAAAGAATAGAATTGTTTTAACAAGGCTAACGATCATATTGGGTTGGCCGCCTAACACCTAAGTTAAGCCGACGTGCGTAGCGGAGCCAACAACATGGCAAGCTCTACCTGCCATGTTGTTGGTGGAGCGAAGCGCGTTCGGCTTGAACGCATTGTTAGGCAGCAGTCTAGTCCTCACGGCGATAGAAGGTATAGCCGAAAGGTTTGCGCCCGAAGGTGCCGGCAAACCACCCGGCAGAGAACGACTGCTCAACAGCGAGTGTAGGCACAGACCCCTGATTGTCCTTTGCGTAAGCGCCGCCGGAGCGCCACTCACACAAAACAAGCTCCTTTGCCAAGTGTTCAGCACTGGCCAAGCTGTCGGCTCTAACCAATCTGGTAGTGAAGAACCCAGCAACTGGGACGTCCTCAAAGATCAAGTTGATGCCGCTACCAGCAAGGATGACTTTGAAGTACGGCATGGTTTGGTCTGCTGCCTAACGATTGAGTTAACCCGACCCGCTGCCACGACGATCGTGAGCTTGCGTCGGAACAGCTTGCAACACGGTTGAATGAAGCAACGAAGCGGGTTCGGGTTGAACGAATTGTTAGACCGCCGGCCACGGAGCCAACGGCCCGCCGTGGCGGACTGTACGATAAATCTGGCCGGAGGGCGCGCTTGCGCTGCGTGCGATCTGGAGTGAGGAATGGCGACCCTGGCCGTGAGCCAGCGGCTTGCGCCGTGAACTGTAGGGGGTAGGGCGACTGCGATCGTGTCTGGAGCGTCAGGCTTGCGCCGTGATCTGTCAGACGCCCGAACCCGCACAGCCATTGATCTTTCCCGAGCGGACTAACGCTTGAGTTAAGCCGACGTGCGTAGCGGAGCCAACAACATGGCAAGCTCTACCTGCCATGTTGTTGGTGTAGCGAAGCGCGTTCGGCTTGAACGAATTGTTAGAGGTGATCACTTGACACTACAAGTGGCTGCCTCTTGGCTCTCAGAACGAACATAAATGGATGTGTTGCCAGTTTGGTCACTATGCAATTGAAGCTTGTCGTGGCTAGGAGACGCGGTTAGCTCGATGGGAATGGCATTGCCATTGGCATTGGCCAAAAGCGACACCGCCAGGCCCGAATGCTTGTGTAAAAACTCAATGTTGCCCTTGGCGCGGATGACTGTCCCAGTGCCATCAGGGTTGAACTGAAGTGAATCCTTTGGACTGCCATCAGGATCCTCGCAGAGGACCCAAGTGCCGGTAAGCCAGTCATGCTTTTGGCTTGGCGAGTCTGAGGCGACCGCAGGCAAGGACGCGAGAAGCAACAGGAAACTTAAAATGATACTGCGAGACATTGGCTATCACCTCTAACACCTAAGTTAAGCCGAGGCGCGTAGTGGAGCAAAGCACATGGCAAGCTGTATCTGCCATGTGCTTTGCGGAACGAAGCGACTTCGGCTTGAACGCATTGTTAGGCAGCAGTCTAGTCCTCACGACGATAGAAGGTATAGCCGAAAGGTTTGCGCCCGAAGGTGCCGGCAAACCACCCGACAGAGAACGACTGCTCAACAGCGAGTGTAGGCACAGACCCCTGATTGTCCTTTGCGTAAGTGCCGCCGGAGCGCCACTCACACATAACAAGTTCCTTTGCCAAGTGTTCAGCACTGGCCAAGCTGTCGGCTCTAACCAATCTGGTAGTGAAGAACCCAGCAACTGGGACGCCCTCAAAGATCAAGTTGATGCCGCTACCAGCAAGGATGACTTTAAAGTACGGCATGGTCTGGTCTGCTGCCTAACGCTTGAGTTAAGCCGAGCCGCGAAGCGGCTTCGGCTTGAACGAATTGTTAGGCCCCGC
>NZ_JBHRYA010000010.1:0-916 GCF_042648865.1 Luteimonas soli
AACGTCCAGAACTGAGTTCGACGCTCCATGCAGTACCCCGAAGCCCGGCTCACGCCGGGCTTCGTCTTTGGGCGTTCCGCCAGCGACCGCTGGTATAGTTAAGATTGTGCTAATACGATATGATTGCGGCGCTTGCGCGGCTGTACGGGGGATGGCCGCCGGTGTCGCCTGTATCGGGCGGTCAGATTTTTCGTTCTGTTCTTGGCTTTATATCCATACATAAGGAGTCTGCAATGAAGATCCGCATGTTGAGTGTCGCCCTTCTCGCGGGCCTTGCCTTCGCGCAGGCCGCCAATGCACAGGAGTTCGACGATCGCTGGTACCTGACCGGCAGCGCCGGTTACAACTTCCAGAGCAGTGACCGCACCACCGACAGCGTGCCGTTCGTCACCCTCGGCCTGGGCAAGTTCATCAGCCCGACCTGGTCGGTCGATGGTGAGCTGAACTACCAGAACGCCAACTTCGAGGCCAACGACGACCTGAACTGGAGCCAGTACGGGATCTCGCTCGACTTGCGCCGCCACCTCATCGCCGAAGGCCGCAGCTGGAACCCGTACTTCCTGTTCGGACTGGGCTACCAGCGTTCCGAGGAAGAGTACGACGCGTTCCCGAGCCCGGACTCGCCCCGCCAGGTCGAGGACGGCAACTTCGCCGCCAAGGTCGGTGTCGGCGTGCAGAGCACGCTGAGCCAGCGCGTCGGCGTCCGCGCCGAGCTGGGCTATCGCGTCGATTTCAACGACGCCAGCCATGCCGCTCCCAATGAAGATGCGTTCGGCGACATCCTCGCCTCGGTCGGCGTGGTGATTCCGCTGGGTCCGGAGCCGACCGCTCCGATCGCCCCGGCCCCGGCCGCCCCGAGCTGCGCCGACATGGACAGCGACGGCGACGGCGTGAACGATTGCGACGACAAGTGCCC
>NZ_JBHRYA010000011.1:0-74480 GCF_042648865.1 Luteimonas soli
AACGTCCAGAACTGAGTTCGACGCTCCATGCAGTACCCCGAAGCCCGGCTCACGCCGGGCTTCGTTTTTCCGGGCTGCCGCACATCGACAATGTTCACGTTTTACATGAACAAGCGTGCGCAAGGCTTGTCCGATTCCGGCTGCGAACCTACACTCGCGGGCACCGAAGAGAAGGTGCTGGACATGCGCAAGACCGCTGTATTCCTGCTGTGCCTGATGGTCGTCCCGGGATTCGCGCACGCCGCCGTGGACTGTTCGTCCACGACCGTGCCGCAGGCAGCGCCGCTGCGTCCGACGGTCATCGCGCCGGTTTCCAGCGAGCTCGCGGCATCGTCATACCAGCTTGGCACGCAGGTCAGCGTGCTCAGCCAGGCGTATGACGAGTCGCAATCCGCTGACCAGGTGCTGCTGCGCCTGCGCATCGAGGGTTGCCAGAACGTCGCCAAGGCAATCCCCGCGCCCAGTGCGATCAACCCCAACGACCCGGCCGCCTACAAGCCGAAGACCGAATTCGACAACACGCCCTGGCGTTTCGACATGAGCCAGAACGGCAAGCGCATGACGGCCGACGAGTTCAGCGCATGGATGGAATCGCGCGGCGTGCGCGTTGCCAAGGGCGCTGCGCCGGCCGCGCCGGCACCTGCAGCGGCACCCGCTCCGGGCGCCGCGCCCGCCACCGATGCGCAGGCAGCACCGGCGCCGGGCACGCCGCCCGGCACCGTGCCGGCCGAAGTACAGGCCCCCGTTCCGGGGACGCCTCCCGGCACCTTGCCGGCTACTGTCCCGGCTCCCGCTGCGCAGCCGGTCGAGGAGCCGTCGCCTGCGCAGCCGCCGACAGACGAACAGGGCGGGGAGCCCGCCACGCAGTAATCCATCGGCAACGAGCGCCTGCAGTCATGATCACGGCCGCTTGATGCACGTGATCCGGGCACCGTCCCCTCGATACATGTAGGAGCGGCTTCAGCCGCGAGCTTTTTGCGTGCCCGGCATCGGGTCGAAAAGCTCGCGGCTGAAGCCGCTCCCACGAGGCAGGGACTGCGCTCAGGCCTTGATGACGCCCAGCTCGCGGCCGATGCGGGTGAACGCATCGATGGCCTGGTCCAGGTGCTCACGCGTATGCGCCGCGCTGACCTGGGTGCGGATGCGGGCCTGGCCCTTCGGCACCACCGGGAAGAAGAACCCGATCGCGTAGATCCCTTCCTCGAGCAGGCGCTGCGCGAATTTCTGCGCCAGTGGGGCGTCGTGGAGCATCACCGGGCAGATCGGATGCACGCCGGGCCTCAGGTCGAAGCCGGCTGCGGTCATCTTCTCGCGGAAGTACGCGGTGTTGGCGGCCAGCCGCTCGCGCAGCTCGCCGGCGGCGTCGAGCATCTCGAACGCCTTGGTACCCGCAGCCACCACGTGCGGCGGCAGCGAGTTGGAAAACAGGTAGGGGCGCGAGCGCTGGCGCAGCAGTTCGACCACGTCCGCCGAGGCCGTCGTGAATCCGCCCAGCGCGCCGCCCATCGCCTTGCCCAGCGTGCCGGTGATGATGTCGATGCGGTCCAGCACGCCCTTGACCTCGGCCGAGCCGCGGCCGGTGGCGCCGATGAAGCCGGTGGCGTGGCATTCGTCGATGTGGACCAGGGCGTCGTACTTCGCCGCCAGTGCGGTGATCTCGTCGAGCGGGGCGATGAAGCCATCCATCGAGAACACGCCGTCGGTGGTGATCATGATCGTGCCGGCACCGTCGGCACGCGCCTGCTGCAGCTGCTTTTCCAGGTCCGCCATGTCGCAGTTGGCATAGCGGTAGCGCCTGGCCTTGCACAGCCGTACGCCGTCGATGATCGAGGCATGGTTGAGTGCGTCGGAGATGATGGCGTCGTTCTCGCCCAGCAGCGGTTCGAACAGGCCGCCGTTGGCGTCGAAGCAGGCGGCGTAGAGGATCGTGTCGCCCTTGCCGAAGAAGTCGGCGATCGTCTTTTCCAGCTGCTTGTGCAGGTCCTGGGTGCCGCAGATGAAGCGCACCGAGGCCATGCCGAAGCCATGGGTATCGAGCGCGGCCTTGGCCGCCTCGATCATCGCCGGGTGGTCGGCCAGGCCGAGGTAGTTGTTGGCGCAGAAATTCAACACCGTGCGGCCGTCTTCCAGCGTGATTTCGGCCGCCTGCGGGCTGGTGATGATCCGTTCGGCCTTGAACAGGCCGGCGTCGCGGATTTCGTCGAGGGTGTCGGCGTAGCGTTGGGTGAGTGACATGTCGATTCCTGTAGGGCGGGTCTCGACCCGCCTGATGCGCGGAAGGCGGGTCGAGGCCCGCCCTGCGTCAATTCCAGCTCAGCACGACCTTGCCGGATTTCCCCGATTCCATCAGGTCGAAGCCCTTCTGGAAGTCGTCCGCCGGCAGCTGGTGGCTGAGCACCTTGCCCAGCGGGAAGCCGTCGAGCACGAGCTGGGTCATCTTGTACCAGGTCTCGTACATGCGCCGGCCGTAGATGCCGTGGATGGTCAGGCCCTTGAAGATGATCCGGTCCCAGTCCACGCCCGCGCCCTTGGGCAGCAGGCCGAGCAGGGCGACCTTGCCGCCGTTGTACATGCAGTCGAGCATGTCGTTGAACGCGCGCGGGTTGCCGCTCATCTCCAGGCCCACGTCGAAGCCTTCCATGTGCAGGTCCGCCATCACGTCCTTGACCGACTGGTTGGTCACGTTGACCACGCGCGTGGCGCCCATGTCGGCCGCGAGTTTCAGGCGATAGTCGTTGACGTCGGTGACCACCACGTTGCGAGCGCCGATGTGCTTGCAGATGCCGGCGGCCATGACCCCGATCGGGCCGGCGCCGGTGATCAGCACGTCCTCGCCGACCACGTCGAACTCCAGCGCGCAGTGCGCGGCGTTGCCATACGGGTCGAAGAACGCGGCGAGTTCGGACGGGATCTGGTCGGGGATCGGCCACAGGTTGGTGGCCGGCATCACGATGTACTCGGCGAACGCGCCGTCGCGGTTGACGCCGATGCCGACGGTGTTCGGGCACAGGTGCTGCTTGCCGGCACGGCAGTTGCGGCAATGGCCGCAGACGATGTGGCCTTCGGCCGAGACCCGCTGGCCGATCGCATAGCCGTTCACCGCGGACCCGAGCTCGACGATGCGGCCGACGAACTCGTGGCCGATCACCAGTCCCGGCCTGATCGTGCGCTGGCTCCACTCGTCCCACAGGTAGATGTGCAGGTCGGTGCCGCAGATCGCGGTCTTCTCGAGCTTGATCAGGACCTCGTTCGGGCCCGGCTGCGGGACCGGGACCTCTTCCATCCAGATGCCCTTGGCCGCTTCGCGCTTGACCAGCGCCTTCATGGTGGAGGGGATCTGCGGGGTCTGGCTGGTGACTGGCGGCATGGCGTGGCCTGGAGGTCGGTGCGGATGCGCGATTGTACCGCCCGCCCGGACCGCGGGCCTCGCCGTGACCGCCGGCATTTGCCTCCATGGCCCCCCTGTGTCTAAGGTTCGAAGTTGCCTTGCCATCACCCGTTTCAAGGAGAGACCGTGCACCTGCGCCTGTTGCCCGCGGCCCTTGTGGTCGCCGTGTTGTCCACCGCCGCCAGTGCCGACGAAGGCATGTGGCAACCGAAACAGATGCCCGAACTGGCCGCGCAGCTCAAGGCGCGCGGCCTGCAGATCGCGCCGGAAGACCTGTCGAACCTCGCCGCCAAGCCGCTCGACGCGGTCATCAGCCTCGGCGGGTGCACGGCCAGCTTCGTCTCCCCGCAGGGGCTGGTGATCACCAACCACCACTGCGTCTACGGCGCGGTCGCCTACAACTCGACGCCCGAGAACGACCTGCTCGCCAACGGCTTCGTCGCCGGCAGCTTCGCCGATGAATTGCCGGCCGACCCCAACGCGCGCGTCTACGTGACCCAGGCGATCACCGACGTCACCGACCGGATCGTCGAGGGCCTCGATGGCATGGACGGCAAGGGCCGTTACGACGCTATCGACGCGCGCAGCAAGGCACTGGTCGCGCAATGCGAGGAGCCGGGCGGCCTGCGCTGCAACGTCTACAACTTCAACGGCGGGCTCGAGTTCTCGCTGATCCGCCAGCTCGAGATCGAGGACGTGCGGCTCGTCTACGCGCCGCCGGCGTCGATCGGCAAGTATGGCGGCGACGAGGACAACTTCGAGTGGCCGCGCCATACCGGCGACTGGGGCTTCCTGCGTGCCTACGTCGGCAAGGACGGCAAGCCGGCGCCGTACTCGAAGGACAATGTTCCGTTCGAGCCCGAAAGCTGGCTGACCGTGTCGCAGGAGCCGCTGGCGGCGGGCGACTACGTGATGGTGACCGGTTACCCGGGCCGCACCAACCGCTACCGGCTGGCCTCCGAAGTGAAGGACACCATCGATTACGGCTATCCGGAATCGGTCGCCTACTTCAAGGATTACCTGTCCACCATCGAGCGCACCACCGCGGGCGACAAGGCCGCGGCGCTGAAGTACGCCTCGACCGTTGCCGGCATCAACAATGCGCTCAAGCTCTACCAGGGCCAGCTCGACGGCTTCGCGCAGATGGACGACCCGGTCGGCATGAAGCGCGCCCGCGAAGACGCGCTGAAGGCGTGGCTGGCGCAGCGCGGCGCCGAGGGCAAGGCGCAGGTCGAGGCGCTCGCCGATCTCGAGCGCGAGCTCGCCGCGGACGAAGCGACACGCGAGCGCGACCGCTGGTTCCCGAGCGTCGCCTCCGGCGGCCTCACCGGCACCGCGGTCAGCCTTTATCGCAACGCGATCGAGCAGGCCAAGCCCGACGCGGAGCGCGAAAGCGGCTACCAGGAGCGCGACGCCGCGCGCCTGGAGGGGCGCATGAAGTCGATGGACAAGCGCTACGACGCGAACGTCGACAAGGCGCTGATGAAGCTGCGCATCGAGCGCTACCTGGCACAGGTACCGGCGGAACACCGGGTGCCGGAACTCGACCGGTGGCTCGGCGTCGGCACGGGCGACAAGTCCGCGCCCGGCCTCGACGCGAAGCTCGACGCGCTGTACGCAGGCAGCAGGCTCGGCGACGAAGCCGTGCGCCTGCAGCTGCTCGAAGCCGACCGCGCGGCGATCGAGGCCTCGGACGACTCCGCGCTGCAGTTCGCGGTGCAGGTGGTGCCGGCGCTGCTGCGGCTGGAGGACGAAGGCGAGGCGCGCAGCGGACGGATATCGGCGCTGCGACCACAGTTCATGCAGGCGATGATCGATTTCAACGCCTCCCAGGGCAAGCCCGTGTATCCGGACGCGAACTCCTCCCTGCGCATCACCTTCGGCACCGTGCGCGGCTACTCGCCGCGCGATGCCGTGCAGATGGAGCCGTTCACCACGCTGGCCGGCATCGTCGAGAAGGACACCGGCGTCGAGCCGTTCGACGCGCCGAAGGCCGAACTCGAGGCGATCGCGGCGGGCAAGGGCGCGCAGTACCGCATGGAGTCACTGGGCGACGTGCCGGTGAACTTCCTCAGCGACGTCGACACCACCGGCGGCAACTCCGGCTCGCCCACGCTCAACGGCAAGGGCGAGATCGTCGGCCTGCTGTTCGACGGCAACTACGAAAGCCTGAGCGCCGATTGGATCTTCAACCCCGACCTGACCCGTTCGATCCACGTCGACACGCGCTACATGCGCTGGGTGATGGACGAGATCGACCACGCCGAGCGCCTGCTCGAGGAGATGGGACTGCCGCATGACTGACAAGAAGAACCCGATTGCCGCCGCCCTCGCGGCGGCCCTCTGCCTGGCCGCCGCGCCGACGCACGCCGACGATGCGGGTGGCGAAGGCATGTGGTTGCCGTCGCAGCTGCCGGCCATCGCCGACCAGCTGCGCGCCGCCGGCTACAAGGGCGACCCCGCCGCGCTGGCGGACCTCACGAAGCCGCCGATGAACGCGGTGGTGTCGCTGGGCGGCTGCACCGCCAGCTTCGTCTCGCCGCAGGGCCTGGTGGTCACCAACCACCACTGCGCCCGCGGCGCGATCCAGTTGAACTCGACGCCGGAAGACAACCTGCTGGAGAAGGGTTTCATCGCCGCCGACCGCGCCGCGGAGCGGTCCGCCGGCCCGGGCGCGCGGGTGCTGGTGACGGTTGCCTTCGACAAGGTCACCGACCGCATCCTCGCCGATGCGCGCGGCAAGACCGGCCGCGCCTACTACGACGCGGTGGACGTCGCGGAGAAGGCGCTGGTCGCCGAATGCGAGGCCGACGAGGGCTATCGCTGCAGCGTCGCCGACATGTACTACGGCACCGACTTCTACCTGATCAAGCAGCTCGAGCTGAAGGACATCCGGCTGGTGTACGCGCCGCCGGAGGCGGTCGGCAACTACGGCGACGAGATCGACAACTTCATGTGGCCGCGCCACAGCGGCGATTTCGCCTTCTACCGCGCCTACGTCGGCAAGGATGGCAAGCCCGCGGAGTTTTCGAAGGACAACGTGCCATTCGAGCCGCAGGCATGGCTGGAAGTCTCCACCGACCCGGTCGCCGAGGGCGACTACGCGATGCTGGCCGGCTATCCCGGCCGCACCTACCGCCACCGCATGGCGATGGAATTCGCGCACCAGGTCGAGATCGGGCTGCCGTCGCGGATCGACCTGTACGGCGCGATGATCGACGCGATCGAAGCCGCTTCCGCTGGCGACAAGGCCGCCGAAGTGGCGTATGCCTCGACCGTGGCTGGCCTGAAGAACGGGCTCAAGCGTGCCCGCGGCGAACTCGACGGCATGCAGCGCAGCGACGCGGTCGCGGTGCGGCGCGCCGACGAGACTGCGATGCTGGCATGGCTGGACGGGCAGCCGGGCGCGGACGCGCTCGAAGCCGACATCCACGCCGCGCAGGCGCTGATCGCCGCCTCGCACGCCGGCGACGAGGCCTCGCAGCTGTTCGCGCAGATCCGCGGCCGCACCGAACTGCTGGCTGCCGCCTACCGCCTGCAGCGGCTGGCGCTGGAACGCGGCAAGCCGGACGCCGGGCGTGAGCGCGGCTACCAGGAGCGCGACGAGGCCCGGATCAAGGCCGCGCTCGAGCAGGCCACGCGGCGCTTCGACCCGAAGGTCGAGAAGGCCCTGCTGGCCGAGCTTCTGGAGCGCCATCGCGCGCTTCCCGCGGATCAGCACATCGCGGAGATCGACGCCGTGTTCGGAACCGATGCCGCGGCGGTCGCGAAGACGATGGACCGGCTGTACGCCGACACCGCGCTCGACGATGAAGCCGAACGCCTGCGCCTGCTCGTCGCCGAGCCGACTGCCGTCAAGGCTTCGACCGATCCGCTGATGCAGGCGGCGGCCAGGCTGCTCCCGGCGGCCTTGCGCGAAGAGGACGCCGACAAGCAGCTCGCCGGCGAACTGCTGCGGCTGCGCCCGTCGTACATGGAGGGCCTGATCGGCTACCGCGAGTCGCAGGGCAGGGCGGTCTACCCGGACGCCAACTCGACCCTGCGCATCGCCTTCGGCAACGTCATCGACCTGCACCCGCGCGACGCGGTGCGTTACGCGCCGCTGAGCACCGTGGCCGGCATCGTCGAGAAGCACACCGGCGAAGCCCCCTTCGACGCGCCCGACGTGCTGCTCGAGGCGATCGCCAAGGGCGACTTCGGCAGCACCATCGATCCTGTGCTCAAGACCCAGACGGTCGACTTCCTGACCAACCTTGACACCACCGGCGGCAACTCCGGCTCGGCGGTGCTCGACGCCAACGGCCGCCTGATCGGCCTGCACTTCGACAGCAACTGGGAGGCGGTCAGCGCCAGCTGGATGTTCGACCCCCGCTACAAACGCGGCATCCATGTCGACACCCGCTACATGCGCTGGCTGATGTCCAAGGTCTATCCGGCGCCATGGCTGCTCGAGGAAATGCGCCTGCCCGCCGAGTAGGCGCGCGCCATCCACGCATCACCACCACGATCCAACAAGCAGGAAACAGACATGCGAATGACGATTCTGGCCGCGGCGACCGCCGCCGTGGCGACGCTGGCGGCCACGCTGCCGGGCAATGCCCGTGCCGGCGAGGGCATGTGGGTGCCGCAGCAGTTGCCGGAGATATCCAGGACCCTGAAAAAGGCCGGCCTCAAGCTCGACCCCGACGACCTGGCCGACCTCACCGGCGACCCGATGGGCGCCGTGGTCTCGCTCGGCGGCTGCACCGCCAGCTTCGTGTCCCCCGAAGGCCTGGTGATCACCAACCACCACTGCGCCTACGGCGCGATCCAGCTCAACTCAACGCCCGAACGCAACCTGATGACCGACGGCTTCAACGCCGCGCAGCGCGGCGACGAGCTGTCCGCCGGCCCGAACGCGCGCATCTACGCGCTCGAATCGATCCAGGACGTCACCGACAGGGTCAAGGCCGCGATCGACGCCGCGCCCGATGCGCTGGGCCGCGCCAACGCGCTCGACGACATCGAGAAGCAGCTGGTAGCCGGCTGCGAGGCAGGCGGCGGTTACCGCTGCCGCCTCTACAGCTTCGCAGGCGGCAACACCTACCGCCTGTTCAAGAACCTTGAAATCCGCGACGTGCGCCTGGTCTACGCGCCGCCGGGCAGCGTCGGTGCTTTCGGTGGCGACATCGACAACTGGATGTGGCCGCGCCACACCGGCGACTTCTCCTTCTACCGCGCCTACGTCGGCAAGGACGGAAAGCCCGCCGCGTACGCCGAAGACAACGTGCCGTACAAGCCAGAGCACTGGCTGAAGTTCGCCGACAAGCCGCTGGGCGCAGGCGACTTCGTCATGGTCGCCGGCTATCCCGGCCGCACCGCGCGCTACGCGCTGGCCGACGAATTCGACAACGCCGCTGGCTGGAGCTACCCGGCGATCGCCAAGCACTACCGCGCGCTCGCGGCGCTGGTCGACGCGGCCGGCATCAAGGACCCGGACATCGCGGTGAAGTACGCCAGCACCGTGCGCGGCTGGGAAAACACGATGAAGAACTACACCGGCCAGGTGGAAGGCTTCGAGCGCATCGGCGCCGCGCAGCGCAAGCGCGACGAGGAGGCCGCCGTGCTCGCATGGCTGCGCGAACAGGGCGATGACGGCAAGCCGGCGCTGGAAGCGCACGACAAGCTCGTCGCGCTTGCCACCGATGCCCGCGCCACGCGCGAGCGCGACCTGGTCGTGTCGCGCTTCAACAACACCGGCGTGATCGACGCCGCGCTGACGCTGTACCGCCGTGCGATCGAGCACGAGAAGCCCGACGCGCAGCGCGAGGCCGGTTACCAGGACCGCGACGACGCCAGGATCGAAGGCGCGATGCAGCAGATGGAGCGCCGCTACGTGCCGGAGATGGACCGCCAGCTGCAGCGCTACTGGCTGCAGCAGTACGTTGCGTTGCCCGAGGCCCAGCACGACGCCGCGCTCGATCAGTGGCTTGGCGGCGGCGACGAGGAACACGTCGAGAAGGCCCTGGACGCGCTGGCGAAGACGAAGCTGGACGGCACCGGCGAACGCCTGCGCTGGCTGCAGGCCTCGCGCGAGGATTTCGAGTCGAGCAAGGATCCCGCGATCGAGTATGCGGTCGCGGTCATGCCCTCGCTGCTCGAGCGCGAGGCCGAGCGCAAGGCGCGCGCCGGCGACGCGCTGCTGTCACGCCCGGTGTACCTGCAGGCGGTTGCCGACTACCGCAAGGACGAGGGCGAGGCGGTGTACCCGGACGCCAACGGTTCGCTGCGCATCACCTTCGGCCACGTGCAGCCCTACACCAAGCTCAACGGCGCGAAGCAGCTGCCGTTCACCACCCTCGAACAGATCGCGGCCAAGACCACCGGCAAGGAGCCGTTCGATTCGCCGCAGCCCCTGCTCGACGCGATCGAGGCCAAGCGCTACGGCGGGCTGGCCGACAAGCGCCTGGGCACGGTGCCGGTGAACTTCCTGTCCGACCTGGACATCACCGGCGGCAACTCCGGTTCGCCGGTGATGGACGCGCGCGGGCGGCTGGTCGGCCTGGCCTTCGACATGAACTGGGAAGCGGTGGTGTCGAACTGGGTGTTCGACCCGGACATGACGCGGATGATCGCCGTCGACGGCCGCTACGTGCGCTGGATCATGCAGGAGGTCTACCCGGCGCCGCAGGTGCTGGAGGAACTCGGGCTCGCGCCGAAGCGCTGAATCCCGATGCTGGAATGGAAACGGCGGCCCTCGGGCCGCCGTTTTTCATGCAACTCCTACCGCCCGCTCAGGGCAGGTTGCACATCAGCTGGCCGTTGGTCACCGGATGGCTGGTGCGGGTGCCGCTGTAGCCGAAGACGCCATCGCAACTGACGCTGAAGGTGCCGACGACGTTGCCGCTGTCGTCGAGGTAGACGCCCAGGGCGCCGTTTCGCGGCTTGGCGATGGCGAGTCCCGCGGCCAGTGCGACCGAAAGTCCGAGGGCGATGACGAGTTTGATGCGCATGGAGCGATTCTCCTGGAATGGTTGCGATGCAGGTCGCGGCGGATGACCGGCAACCTGCGGACGGATGCACCGGCACGTTTTCCGGCGTGACGAAGCTAGGAGGAAAAATGTTCGGGTTCCGTTAGTCATCGATGAAGATTTTCGACGACGCGATGCACCATTGCACCTTTGCGGAATGCGTCACGCCGCAATGTGCATCGGTTGCGTTTTTTGCGACGGGCAACGGCTGTTCCGCTGCGCGTCGTTGCACGCGGTGTTCCCATGCCCGCGAGGCCATTGCAGGGGCGGCTTCAGCCACCTGCAAGAGTTTTCCACGCGGACCTGTCGCCCACAGCCACGTGTCTGCTACGCTGCCGCCGCCCCCGCGGAGGTGGACTCGCCCCATGAAGATACTGCTCGCCCGCCACGGCGAAACGCAGTGGAATGCCGAAGGCCGTTACCAGGGCCAGGAAGACATCGCGCTGTCGCCGGTGGGCGAGGCCCAGGCGCGCGCGCTGGGTGAACGCCTGCGCGATGTGCGCATCGACCGCGCCGTCGCCTCGCCGCTGTCGCGCGCGCGCCGTACCGCCGAACTTGCGCTGGGCGAGGCGCGCGTCGGCATGCTCACGCTCGATCCGGGGCTGATGGAGATCGCGCACGGCACCTGGGAAGGGTTGCTTGCCGCCGAGATCCATGAACGCGACCCCGCGCGCCTGGTCGCCTGGCGCGACGCACCGCACGAAGTGCTGATGCCGGACGGCGAATCGCTGCAGCACGTATTCGACCGCGCCTGGCCGGCGCTGGCGCGCGCAGTCGAGGGCCTCGGCGCGGACGACACCTTGCTCGTCGTCGCCCACGATGCCGTCAACCGCGTCCTGCTGTGCCGCGTGCTCGGCATCCCGCTGGCGCGCCTGTGGACCTTCCGCCAGGCGCCGACCACGCTGAACCTGCTCGAAGGCGCGGACGTCGACCATCTCGAAGTCGTCCGCCTCAACGACTGCTCGCACCACACGCCGCTGTTCGGGGAAGCGGTGCATCGGGCACTGTAGGGCGGGTCTCGACCCGCCAGTCGCCAACGTCGACCTGCCGACGCTGCGTCATCGGCCGGCGACGGATCGAGACCCGTCCTACAATCCCGGCAATCGGCAATCGGCAATCGGCAATCGGCAATCGGCAATCGGCAATCGGCCCCGTGTCCCACACCCTCCCCGACTGGCTCGCCTACATCGAGCGCCAGCACCCGCGATCCATCGCCATGGGCCTGGATCGCGTGCGCGAAGTTGTCTCACGCATGGGTCTGGCGCGCCCGGCACGGCGGGTCATCACCGTCGGCGGCACCAACGGCAAGGGTTCGACCGTTGCCTTCGTCGAGGCGATCGCGCGTGCGGCCGGCTGGAAGGTCGGCGCCTACACCTCGCCGCACCTGCTGGCCTACAACGAGCGCGTGCGCATCGATGGCCGTGATGCGGACGACGCCTCGCTGGTGGCAGCATTCGAGGCGGTCGAGGTCGCGCGCACCGGTGTGGATGGCGACGGGCGCGACGAGGTCCCGCTGACCTATTTCGAGTACGGCACGCTCGCCGCGCTGTGGCTGTTCGAACGCAGTGCGCTGGACCTGGCGGTCCTGGAAATCGGCCTCGGCGGGCGCCTGGACGCGGTCAATGTCGTCGACCCCGACGTCGCGGTGATCACCACCGTCGACCTCGACCACCAGGACTGGCTCGGCAGCGACCGTGAACTGATCGGCTCCGAGAAGGCCGGCATCGCAAGGCCATGGAAGCCGCTGGTGCTGGGCGAGGCCGACCCGCCGTCGAGCGTGCTCGGCCACGCCTATGCGATCGGGGCCTCGGCCTGGCGCATCGACAACGATTTCTTCTTCGAGCGGATCGAGGCCGACCGCTGGCGCTGGCGCGAAGTCGGCTGCGAGCTGGAACTGCCGCTGCCTCGGCTCGCCGCGCCGGTGCAGCTGCGCAACGCGGCGACCGCGATCGCCGCGCTGCGCGCGCTCGACGCGCCGATCCCGGATGCGGCATGGGCCGAGGGCGTCGCCACGGCGCGCCTGCCCGGGCGCCTGCAGCGGTTCGTGCGCGACGGCGTGGAGATCGTGGTCGACGTCGGCCACAACCCGCAGGCCGCGCGTGAGCTGGCGGCATGGCTGGACGCCGCGCCGGCCATCGGCCGCGAACTGGTCGTCTACGCCGCCCTCGGCGACAAGGACGTGGCCGGCGTAGTGGGCGCGCTGGGGGAGCGGATCGACGCCTGGTTCCTCGCCGGGCTCGAATCGGACGGACCGCGCGGCGTCCCGGTCGAGGGGCTGGCCGGACGCCTGGCCGGCACGGCCGCGGCGCGCGGCGACCGCCATCCCGACGTGGACACCGCGCTGTCGGCGGCGCTCGCGCAGGCGCGTGCGGGGGACCGGATCCTCGCGTTCGGTTCTTTCCACACCGCCACTGCCGCGCTGCAGTGGCTGGCAGCCCGGGGTTCATGAGCACCCGCGCGGCCCGCGTATAATTTGCCGGCCCGCCGCCTCGCGGCTGCGATGGAAACCGGACCGTGGACTCACAACTGAAGCAGCGCCTGATCGGTGCCGCCGTGCTGGTTGCGCTCGCGGTGATCTTCCTGCCGATGCTGGTCAAGGGGCCGGCGCCCGACAGCGGCGTCTCGGACGTATCGCTGAAGGTGCCCGACGCCCCGCAGGGCGAGTACGAAACCCGCGACCTGCCGCTGGTGGTGCCCGACGAGGCGCCCGCGGGCGGCGTGGTCGGCCTGCAGGCGCCGGACGTTGATGACGGCGCGCTGCCGACCGTCGACACCACCACTGCGCCTTCCGGCCGCGACACGCCGCAGGCGGGTGGTCCTGACGCGCAGGCCACGATGCTGCCGCCCACCGCCGCCGGTGGCGACTACGCGGTGCACTTCGCCGCCTACGACAGCAGCGTGAGCGCCGACACCGTCGTCGCGCGCCTGCGCGACGCGCGGCTGCCTGCGTATCGCGAGGCCAGCCAGGTCGGCGACAAGCAGGCCTGGCGGGTACGGATCGGCCCATACGCAACCCGCGCCGACGCGGAGATCGCGCGGGTGGAAGCCGCGCGCGCCGGCAAGTACGCCGGGGCGCGCGTGATCGCACTGGACGCGGCCGAACCCGCCGCGCAGGTTGCGGCCAAGCCCGCGCCCGAACCGGTGCCACCGGCGCGCCCGGCGCCGGCCGAACCTGTCGCCAGCAAGCCCGCCGAAAAGCCTGCCGAGGCGCCGAAACCGGCGACCAAGCCCGTGGAGCCGCCGAAGCCCGCCGCGACGGCCGGCGTCGGCTTCGCGGTCCAGATCGGGGCCTTCAGCAATGCCGCCCAGGCCACCGCCAAGCGCGATGAGCTGCGCGCTGCCGGTTTCAGCGCCTTCACCGAAACCGTCCAGACCGACAAGGGCACCCTGACCCGGGTGCTGGCCGGGCCGGTGGTCAGCCGGCCCGAGGCCGAGCAGCTCAACGGTCGCCTCCGCGCCAGGCTCGGCATCAGCAACGGACTGGTGCGCTCGCACCCCTGACCCCACATTCCCGGTGCGGCCCGCCGCGCCTGACTCCCTCCAGCAAACGGCAGAACCTCCATGTGCGGCATCGTCGGCATCGTCGGAACCACTGAAGTCGCGGCAGCGCTGTACGACGGACTGACCGTGCTGCAGCATCGCGGCCAGGACGCGGCGGGCATCGCCACTGCCAACGGCACCCAGCTGCGCGTGCACAAGGGCAACGGCCTGGTGCGCGACGTGTTCGACAACCGCGCGATGGCGCTGCTGGAAGGCCGCGTGGGCATCGGCCACTGCCGCTACCCCACGGCAGGCAGCGAGGGCCTGGACGAGGCCCAGCCGTTCTACGTCAACTCGCCCTACGGCATTGCGCTGGCGCACAACGGCAACCTGATCAACACCGATGCGCTGCGGCGCGAGGTGTTCGAACAGGATCGGCGCAACATCAACACCGAGTCGGATTCGGAAGTGCTGCTCAACGTGTTCGCGCATGAGCTCGACCGGCAGCAGGTGCTGGGCCCGGAGGCCGCGTTCCGCGCGATCGAGGGCGTCAACCGTCGCGCGCGAGGCGGCTACGCCGTGGTCGCGACCGTGCTCGGACTGGGCCTGGTGGCATTCCGCGACCCGCACGGCATCCGTCCGCTGGTGCTCGGCAAGCGCGAAGCCGAAGGCGGCACGGAGTACGCGGTGGCGTCGGAGTCGGTCGCGCTGGACATCCTCGGCTTCGAGCGCATGCGCGACGTGGCGCCGGGCGAGGGCGTGGTCGTCACCGCGCGCGGCGAACTGCACGTGCACCAGTGCACCGAGCCCGCCGGCAGCACGCCGTGCATCTTCGAATACGTGTACTTCGCCCGCCCGGACTCGATGATCGAGAACATCTCGGTGCACAAGGCGCGCATGCGCATGGGCGTGACCCTGGGCGAGAAGATCCTGCGCGAGCGGCCCGGCCACGACATCGACGTGGTGATCCCGATCCCCGACACCTCGCGCGACTCGGCGATGGAGATCGCCAACGTGCTGGGGGTGAAGTACCGCGAGGGCTTCGTCAAGAACCGCTACGTCGGCCGCACCTTCATCATGCCGGGGCAGGGCGAGCGCGCGAAGTCGGTCAAGCGCAAGCTCAACGCGATCCCGCTGGAATTCCGCAACCGCGTGGTGCTGCTGGTCGACGACTCGATCGTGCGCGGCACCACTTCCACGCAAATCGTGCAGATGGCGCGTGACGCAGGCGCGCGCAAGGTCTACCTGGCCTCGGCCGCGCCGCCGGTGCGGCACCCGAACATCTACGGCATCGACATGCCGTCGGCCGACGAACTGGTCGCCAACGGGCGCAGCGAGAAGGAGATCGAGCAGATACTGGGCTGCGACTGGCTGGTCTACCAGGACCTGCCCGACCTGGAAGCCGCCGTGGCCGGGCCGAAATTTCCCGGCATGCGCTTCGACAGCTCGTGCTTCAGCGGCGAGTACGTGACCGGGATCGAGCCCGGCTATTTCGAACGCATCCGGCAGCTGCGCTCGGACGAGGCCAAGCGCAAGCGCCGCCTGGCGTCGTGAGGCGGGCGATCGCCGTGATGGTGGCGATCCTTGTGGGAGCGGCTTCAGCCGCGATCTTTTAGCTCTTGCCCCCTTTGAAAAAGGGGGTATGGGGGATTTGCTCTTCGTTACGCAAAAGCTTGCGGCTTCCGCCGCTCCTGCAGGAATAGAGCGGTGAGGACATCCCTCTTCACCGCCGCCCGCGCCTGCCTCGACGCCGCCTCGCCTGACGACAAGGTCGCCGCCACCTTCGCCGCCGCAGAAGCCTTCGCCCGTGGCGAACTGGTGATCGACGACGCCGCGCCCGCGCCCGAACCCATCGCCATGCCCGGCCGTCCGCCGCGTCCGCGGCTGGTGCATCCGCGCGAGCTGCCGCGGCGCGGCTTCGGCACGGACGAGGGCCGCGCCGCCTTCATCCATTCGATCGCGCACATCGAGTTCAACGCCATCGACCTGGGCTGGGACGCGGTGTACCGCTTCCGCGGCATGCCGGCGGGCTTCTACGCGGACTGGGTGTCGGTCGCCAGCGACGAGGCGCGCCATTTCACGATGCTGCGCGGGCGCCTGCGCGAACTCGATCACGACTATGGCGACTTCGACGCCCACAACGGCCTGTGGGAGATGGCCGAGAAGACCGCGCACGACGGCCTGGCGCGGATGGCGCTGGTGCCGCGCGTGCTGGAGGCGCGAGGCCTCGATGTCACGCCCGGCATGATCGTGAAACTGCGCGCGCTGGGCGACGAAGAAACCGCCGCGATCCTCGAAGTCATCCTGCGCGAGGAAGTGGCCCACGTCGCCGCCGGGTCGCGCTGGTTCCGCTGGCATTGCGAGCGCGCCGGCGTCGCGCCCGGGCCGAAATTCCGCGAGCTCCTGGCCGAGTACGCACGCGCCGTGCTGCATGGACCATTCAACTTCGAGGCCCGCGCGGCGGCGGGATTCGGCGAGGATGAGCTGGCGGCGCTGCGGCAGCTGTCCGGCTGAAAGCTGAACGGAGGCCACCTCCGGCCGCGACCATCACCCGGGCTTGCAGGCCATGCCGCTAGCGTGCGCACGGTGACTCCGGAGGGAATGTCCGCATGACCCGATGCAATCGTTTGTCCCTGATCTTCGTGCTGGCGTGCACGGCCGCCTGCACCGCGCCGGACCGTGCCGGCGACCCTGCGGGGGCCGCCCCGGCCGCCGGTGCCGGCGAGCCGGTGGATGCCACGGCGCCCGCATCGGGAGAGGGCGACGTGCTCGCCGGCGAGGGCTTCCGCGCGCAGGGCAACGAGCCGTTCTGGGCGATCGACGTCGAGGGTGACGTCCTGCACTTCGTCACCCCGGAGATGCCGGAAGGGCGCACCCTGCAGGGCGTGCGCATCGCCCATGCGAAGGGCGTCGCGTTCTCCGGGGAGGACGACGGCCGGCCGTTCAACCTCGACATCACCCGCGTCGGGTGCAGCGACTCGATGTCAGGCCAGGAGTTCGAGTTCACCGCGACCTGGGACTACGCCGGCCAGCGCATGCACGGCTGCGCGCGTACGAGCGAGTGACCGCCGTGGGTCGGGGCTACGCCCCGACGCCCGCGGTGTGGGACTGCATGGGAAAGCTCGCGGCTTCCGCCGCTCCTGCGAGGGCGTCGTCAGCGCGACGGCGCTGCCAGCGCCGACAAATCGAACCCCTGCGGCGATACCTGCAGCACCGACCCCTGCTCGTACCAATCCCCGAGCACCACGCGCCGCCGGGGACGGCCGGCGACTTCCAGTTCATGCACGGCTGGCCGATGCGTATGCCCATGGATGATCGCGTCGACATCGTATTCGACGAAGGTGGCCTCCACCGTTGCCGGCGATACGTCGGTGATCGTCTCCATCGTCCCGGCCTCGCGCAGCTCGCCCTGGCGCGCCTGGCTGGCCGCGCGCGCCTGCTGCGCGAACGCCAGCCTCGCGGCCAGCGGCTGCGACAGGAACTGCGCCTGCCACGCCGGGTCTCGCGTCTGCGCGCGGAACTGCTGGTAGGCCACGTCGTCCGTGCACAGCGTGTCGCCGTGCATCAGCAGCGTGGGCTTGCCGTACAGGTCGATGCGCGTCGGATCGGTGAGCAATGCCATGCCGGCGCGTCGCGCGTAGTCCCCGCCGAGGAGGAAGTCGCGGTTGCCATGCATGAACGACACCGGCACGCCGCTGTCGGCCAGGGCCTTGAGCTTCTCCGCGACGAAGGCGCCCGTTTCGGAGGGGTCGTCGTCGCCCACCCAGGCCTCGAACAGGTCGCCAAGGATGTACAGCGCCTCGGCGCCTCGCGCCTCGCCCTCAAGGAACTCGCCGAACAGGCGGGTGATCTCCGGACGGGCGGGGTCCAGGTGCAGGTCGGAAATGAAAAGGATCGTCATTGCCCCATTGTAGAGCCCGCCCCGTACGCGATACGGGGTCGGGGCTACGCCCCCGACACGACGCCCGATGCTCTTGTGGGAGCGGCTTCAGCCGCGGGTTCTTCGCCGGGGACGGCTTCGTGCAAAAGCCCGCGGCTGAAGCCGCTCCCACAAGGACGTGGGCAGGCGTGGTGTCGGGGGCGTAGCCCCGACCTACGGTAAAATTCGGGTTCTCCCGCTTTCGCCTGCCTGCCATGACCTGCCGCACCCGCTTCGCCCCCAGTCCCACCGGCTACCTGCACATCGGCGGCGCGCGCACCGCGCTGTACTGCTGGCTGGAAGCGCGCCGCCGCGGCGGGCAGTTCATCCTGCGTATCGAGGACACCGACCGCGAGCGCAGCACGCAGGAAGCCATCGACGCGATCCTGGTCGCGATGGACTGGCTCGGGCTCGACTACGATGAGGGCCCGGTCTACCAGACGCAGCGCGTCGAGCGTTACCGCGAAGTCGCCGAACAGATGGTCGCGACCGGCAGCGCCTACTACGCCTACGAGTCGAAGGAAGAACTCGATGCGATGCGCGAGGCCGCGATGGCGAAGGGCGAGAAGCCGCGCTACAACGGCGCCTATCGCGAGCAGGGCGCGCCGTACCGGGACGATCCCAATCGCGTCATCCGGCTGAAGAATCCCCTCGACGGCGTCGTCGCCTGGGACGACAAGGTCAAGGGCCGGATCGAGATCGCCAACAGCGAGCTCGACGACCTGGTGATCTTCCGCCCGGACGGCTATCCGACCTACAACTTCGCGGTGGTCGTCGACGACCTCGACATGAAGATCACCGACGTGGTGCGCGGCGATGACCATGTCAACAACACCCCGCGCCAGATCAACATCTACCGTGCGCTCGGCGCCGAAGTGCCCGCGTTCGCGCACCTGCCGATGATCCTCGACGAGGAGGGCGCCAAGCTGTCCAAGCGCACCGGCGCCGCCGACGTGATGCAGTATCGCGACGCCGGCTACCTGCCGCACGCGCTGCTCAACTACCTGGTGCGGCTGGGCTGGTCGCACGGCGACCAGGAGATATTCTCGATCAGTGAAATGCAGTCGCTGTTCGACCTGCGCGACGTCAACGCCAAGGCCTCGCGCCTGGACCCGGCCAAGCTCGGCTGGCTCAACCAGCAGTACCTCAAGAGCGACGATCCGGCGGCGGTCGCGAAGCACCTCGAATGGCACCTGCAGCAGGCCGGCTGCGACCTCTCCAACGGCCCCGCGCCGGCTGACGTGGTCGTCGCGCTGCGCGACCGCGTGCAGACGCTCAAGGACATGGCCGAGCGCGCACTGGTCTGGTACCAGCCACTGACGCAGTACGACGACAAGGCCGTCGCCAAGCACCTCAAGCCGGAAGCCGCCGCGCCGCTGCGCGACATGCGCGAGCGCCTGGCCGCGCTGCCTGAGTGGACGGCCGAGGCCATCGACGCCGCGTTCCACGCCACGGTGGAAACGCTCGAACTTGGCATGGGCAAGGTCGCCCAGCCGCTGCGCGTGGCGATCACCGGCACCCAGGTCAGCCCCGACATCGCGCACACGATTTACCTGGCAGGTCGCGATGAAGCGCTCGGGCGCATCGACGCGGCGTTGACCAGGATTCCTGCCGCTGGATAGCCGGTAGGGCGGGTCTTGACCCGCCTTGCCACCAAGCGACGCATCAAGCGCACGAAGTGACGGGTCAAGACCCGCCCTACGCGCTTCGGCTTGAGTCCCGCGGCCAACGCCACCATCATCAAGGCATGCCCCGGCACGCCTGCACCGATCCCAAGCACCACGTCCACGACGCCGAAGGTTTCGTGGAAGCGGTCGAGCGCGCCTGCCACGAGCGCGGCCTGCGCCTGACCCCGGTCCGCGCGCGCGTGCTCGGCCTGGTCGCCGACGCGGGCCAGCCGATCAAGGCCTACGACCTGCTCGAACTGATCCGCGCCGGCAACGACGCCGGCGGCGAGGGCGCAGGCGCGGCCGCGCCGCCGACCGTCTACCGCGCGCTCGACTTCCTGCTCGCCAACGGCTTCATCCACAAGCTCGAGTCGGTCAACGCGTTCGTCGCCTGCCACCACCCGAGCACGGCGCAGCATTCGGTGCCGTTCCTGATCTGCGACCGCTGCCACAGCGCGATCGAACTCGAGGACCTCGACGTGGTCGCGCAGCTCGAGCAGCGGGCGAAGGCGCTGGGCTTCCGGCCACAGGCGCAGACGCTGGAAGTGCACGGCATCTGCGCGCGCTGCGCGGCCTGAACATCCAGCGCGCAACTACCTCGCACCCGCGCGGGAAAAATGCCGCGACGTGCCCGGTGCATGATGGGAGAGGGAGCACCGGGACCGCCGCGGCGAAGGACTTCGAATTACATCGCCTTGCGCACGGGTAGCAGCAAGCGACCGCCGCTCAACGCGGGAACAGCGCCGCCGCCAGCAGCGCCGCCAGGTACAGCCCGACGCCGAACACCACGTGCGTGGCAAGGCTGCGCAGGCGCGCCTGCGCGGGCCTGGGCGTCTTCGATGCGGCGACGCCCGCGCCCATCGCCGGCTGCATGACGAAAAAGGGGAACAGCACCGTCAACACGCCGAGCGCCAGGCACGGCGGCCACGTCGGCTGCCGCGCCCAGTCCGGGCCGCACGCGGCGAGCAGCAGGCCGGCGAACGCGATTCCCGTGGCGTAGTGGAAGCCCCAGCCGAGCAGCCGTTCGCGGCGCACCGGCGCCGCGGCGGCGATGCTGTCGTGCATGAACCTGCCGCGGCGGAGGTGCCCGATCCAGCGGCCGACGAGCGCCCAGTCCAGCGGGCGCACGCCGGATGCGCGCCGCAGCGCCAGCGCCCACAGGTCGAGCACCAGCGTCGCGCCGATGCCGACGACGACTGCCCGCAGCACGATGTCCACGGTCGCCTCCACGTCAGAAGAACACCCGCGCGCCGAACGATACGCCGCGGCCGGGCAGGGGTGCGACGTCCTTCAGGAACGACGTGTGCACGCGCGCTTCCTCGTCGAGCAGGTTGCTGCCGTCGAGGAAGATTTCCCATGCGTTGCCCTGCGCGGTGTCGGCGTGCCACGCCAGGTGCGCGTCGACCAGCGTGTAGCCGGGCGTGGCGCGCTCGAACTCGGCCACCCGGTCCTGTTCGGCATAGCGCACCGCGCCCAGCGAGGCGCGCAGCGGTCCGCGCTCCCAGCGCAGCTCGCCGCCCACGCGCCACGGCGCGATCCGCGGCAGGTTGCCGCCGCGCGCCAGTTCGACGCTGTACGCGTGCGCGTGGTCGCCGTGCGGCACCGAAAGATCCAGCTGCCGCGTGCCACTGCCGCTGAGCTCGGCGCGCACCACGTCGCCGAACAGGCGCAGGTTCCACAGGCCGCTGTCGTTGTCGGCGAACGCCCAGTCCATGCTCGCCTCGGCGCCGTTGAAGCGCGCGTCGTCCTGGGTCCAGGCGCGCAGCGGCCCGTCGTGCTCGTCGATGCCGGTGTCGGCCAGGTAGATGAAGTCGGCGTAGCGCACGTGGTACAGCGAAGCGCCCAGCGTCAGCGGGCCGCTGTGCCAGTGCGCGCCGATCTCGGCGCGGTTCGCGGTCTCGGGATCGAGGCCGGCGTCGCCGAGTTCGACGCTGCCGGTGGCGACGTGCAGGCCGCCCGAATACAGCTCTTCGGCGGTCGGCGAACGCTGCGCGCGGTCGAGCCCGAGCGAAAGGTGGAGCGCGTCGCTCACGTCCCACCGCAGCGCCGCCGACAGGCTGGTGGTGTTGAAGTCGCGGTCGGGCCGTGCGGCCGGACCGGTGTTGTCGATGTCGATCTCGTTGCGGTCATGGCGCGCGCCGAGTTCCAGGCGCAGCGCATCGAACTGCCTGTGCCCGATCCAGAACAGGCCGGCATCGCGCGTCTGCGAAGCCGGGACGAAAGCCTCGTCGCCGACCGCCTCGAAGTCGCGCTGCGCCCACTGCAGCCCGAACGCGCCGTCCCAGCCGGCCCACGGCCTGTGCACCAGCTCCACGCGGCCTTCGGTGCTTTCGTTCTCGAACACCGTGCCCACTTCATCGCCCTCGAACTCGGTGTGCGTGTAATCGGTGTGCGCGAGCTTGACCCGCAGCGAGGCGAACGGGCCGAGGTCGTCCAGGCCGCCGCGCAGTTCGCCGCGGCGCTGGTCCATCACGATGTGCACGCCACCTTCCTCCGCGTGCGCGTCTTCGTCGTGATCATGGTCATGATCGTGGTCGTCGCCTTCACCGTGCGCGTGCTCATGGCCGGGCACGCCGTAGCGGGTGTTGAACAGGCTGTAGCCGACGCCCAGGAAGCCGCGGTCGCCGACCCAGCTCACGCCCAGCGCGCCGCTGTCGGTGCGCAGCGCGCTGTTGGCGAGGGTGCCGCGCGTCGCCGGGTCCGGGGCTTCGCCTTCCTCGGCCATGTGTTCGGCGCTCTCGGCGTAGCCGGGGATGTCGTAGTCGCCGGTCTCGCGATGCAGGGCGTCGAAATGGAACACCAGGTTGCCCGAGGCCGAAGTGCCGTCCAGTCGTGCCATGCCGGTCTTCTCGTCGTTGACGCTGCCGGCGCGCAGTTCGGCGCGCCCCTGCAGGGGTTCGTCGGTCGCCGCCTGCGGGACCCGGCCGTCGACGACGTTGACCGCACCGCCGATGGCGCCGCTGCCGTAGAGCAGGGTGGCCGGCCCCTTCAGCACTTCGATCTGGTCGGCGAGGAAGGGCTCGATGGTGACCGCGTGGTCGACGCTGACGGTGGACACGTCGCCCGAGCCCAGGCCGTCGCTGAGCACCTGCACGCGCGCACCGTCGAAGCCGCGGATGATCGGCCGTCCGACGCCCGGGCCGAAGTAGGACGACTGCACGCCGGGCAGCTTGTTGACGGTGTTGCCGAGCGAATTCGACTTGGCCTCGTCCAGTCGCGCGCCAGCCAGCACTTCGACCGGGCGGATCAGGTTCTCGGCCGTGTCCGGCAGCGGGCTGGCGGTGACGATGACGCTGTCCAGGTCCTTGACGTGGCGGTCGTCCTGCGCGGCTTCGTCCGCTGGAGCCGGGGCGGAGCCGGGCGTCGGGTCCGTTGCGCCGCCATCGGGCGGCTGCACCGCGAGGGCAGCGCCGGGCAGGGCCAGCGCGGCGGCCAGCGCCAGCGCAAGGCGGGCAGGGGTCGGCATGGTTACTGCAGGAGCGGGAGGCAGGGAGCGGGTCGCGGCGGGAGCGCGTGTGGTTCGGGTCACGGGGGATACCTTGGCGGGTGACGAAACGATGTAAATGTTATAACATATCAATTCTGGACATCGACCCTGCCGCAAGTCACGATTCCCCACCCATGAGCCCAAGCCTCCACGCCTTCCTCGACCGCTTCGGCGCCACGGGGTCACTTATCTGCGCCGTCCACTGCGCGCTGTTGCCGCTGTTGCTGGCCGCGATCCCCTCGCTCGGACTTTCCGAATGGCTCGGCGACGGCTTCGAGCTGGCCTTCGTCGTGTTCGCCACCTCGGTGGGAATCTTCAGCCTGGTCTACGGCTATCGCCGGCACCGCCGCATCCGCGCGCTGGGCGTGCTGCTGGCCGGACTGGCGCTGCTTTGGACCGGTTTGCTGTACAGCCCGTGGCACCACGGCTCGGTGGCGCTGCATGCCGCGGTGATGACCCTGGGCGGGACCCTGATCGGCGCGGCCCACCTGCTCAACCTGCGCCACGTGCACGACGCCAGCTGCGCGCATTGAACCAATGCTTCGCATTGGTTCAATCCCAAAATCCGCTTCGCGTATTTCGGGCCCCGCTTCGTGTCTCCACACCCCGCCCCTTCGGGGCGCCCCCTGACTCAGGGGGCTTTGCTCCGGAGGGTGCCTCTGCAGGGCCTGGGTATTGGCGCATGGTAGAATCGCCGGCCTCGCGCGCGTCGCGATCGACATTCCGAAAGACACGAATCCAGGAGCACGACATGGGCAAGGGCGACCGCAAGACCGCCAAGGGCAAGCGCTACAACTCCAGCTACGGCAACGCCCGTTCGCACGTGGCCACCAAGGCGACCGGCGCGGCTTCGGCCCCGGTGGCGAAGAAGGCCGCGACGAAGGCGACCAGGGCACCGGCGAAGAAGGTCGTGGCCAAGAAGACCGTCGTCAAGGAGTAAGCGCCCGCCCCGCAGGCGTGAAAGAAAAGCCCCGCGCCCGCGGGGCTTTTTCGTGAGCGCATAGCACGATGCCTCACGTAGGTCGGGGCTACGCCCCCGACACCCGCGCCGCCTCCGATGGCCGCGAATACCTGCAAGCGTCAGGAAAACGCCTGCAGATACCCCGACGAAACGATGGTCTTCAGCAGCGGATCGACGATCCTGACGTTGCCTGCGACCAGATGGCGCGGGCCGGTCTCGATGTGCAGCGGGCCGGTGGCCGCGCCGCGGAAGTCGCTGACCCGGCCGCCCGCTTCGCGGACCAGCAGGACGCCGGCCGCGATGTCCCACGGCTGCACGCCGGATTCGAAGTAGGCGTCGCTGCGCCCGCAGGCGACATAGGCAAGGTCCAGCGCCGCCGAACCGGTGCGGCGCACGTCCTCGGCCGAGGACAGCAGGTCGCCCACGCACTTGAGCTGCGCGCCCGCGCGCTTGCGCTCGCGCGGCGGGAAGCCGGTCGTGAACACCGCACCGGCCAGCTCCCTGCGCTCGGCCACGCGGATGCGGCGCTCGTTGAGCTGCGCGCCGCTGCCGCGGCTGGCGGTGAACAGTTCGTTTCGCAGCGGGTCGAAGATCACGGCATGGATCGGCTCGGGGCCCTCGCACAGCGCGATCGAGACGCACCAGTGGGGGAAGCCGCGCAGGTAGTTGCTGGTGCCGTCCAGCGGGTCGATGACCCAGGTGTACCGGCTGGGGCCGCGATTGCCCTTCTGCGCGCCGCCTTCCTCGCCGAGGATGGCGTAGTCGGGGTTGGCCCGGCGCAGTTCCTTGATGATCGCTTCCTCGGCGAGGCCGTCGACCTCGCTGGCGTAGTCCATGCGCTCCTTCTCGACCACGTTCAGCGCATCGAGCTTGTGCATGTTGCGCAGCAGGACGTTGCCGCCGGCGCGCGCCGCCTTGACCATGACATTGACAGCGGGTTGTTGCATCGCGGACAGCTCCGGGCGCAGGCGGGGATCGGGAGGGAAAAGAACGGTCCGGCGCCAAGGCCGGCCGCGCAGTTTACCATTTGCGCATGAACCTCGATCCCTCCGCCGTCGGCCGCATCCGCGTCGTGCTGGTCGGCACCCAGCATCCGGGCAACATCGGCTCGGCCGCGCGGGCGCTCAAGACCATGGGGCTCGACCGGCTGGTGCTGGTCGCGCCGCAGCGTTTCCCGCACGCCGATGCCATCGCCATGGCCGCCGGCGCAGACGACGTGCTCGAATCCGCGCTGCGCGTGCAGACCCTGGCCGAAGCCGTGGCCGACTGCCGCCTGGTGCTGGGCTGCACCGCGCGCAGCCGGCGCGTGCCGCTGGAGGAACTGTCGCCGCGGGCGGCCGCCGCCCGGACGCGGGCCGCGGCGCTGGCGGGGACGGAAGTGGCGCTGGTGTTCGGCCGCGAGCGCACGGGCCTCGAGAACGACGAGTTGCAGCTGTGCCACGCGGCCGTGCACATTCCTGCCAACCCGGGCTACAGCTCGCTGAACCTGGCCGCCGCGGTGCAGGTACTGGCCTACGAGCTGCGGGTGGCGCTGTTGGACGAGGATGCCACCGCGCCGGCGCCCGGTGGGCACGGGCAGGCCGGACAGGTTGACCTGCCCGCCAGCCACGCCCAGATGGAGGGGTTGTTCTCGCAGCTGGCCCAGGCCCTGGACGACATCGACTTCCACAAGGGCCGGGCGCCGGATTCGGCGATGCGGAAGCTGCGACGGCTGTTCCTGCGCAGCGGCCTGGACGAACGCGAGGTGCGGCTGCTGCGCGGCATCCTCGCCGACGCCCAGCGCATGGCGCGACTGGCCGGGGAGCGGCGCTGAGCCGTGCCAGCCGGGCAGCCCATTGCGTGCTGCCAGACGGTATTTCGGCTAGGCTCGCAGGATTCCCGAATCCCGGCATGGCAACCTTGATCGACACGCTTGATCGCATGGGCAGGGCACTGGTCGTCGGCCTGCTCCTGCTGGCATTGCCATCGGGCGCGCTGGCCAACGACGACGACAACGTCCTGGTCCTGGGCCGCATCAGCGACAACCCGAAGGCGCATTACGAACAGCTCAAGCCGCTGCTCGACTACGTGGTGCCGCGGATGCGCGACGTGGGCATCACGGAAGGCCGGATCCTGATGGCCCGCGATGCGCAGCAGATGGCCAGCTACCTGCGCCGTGGCCGCGTCGACTGGGTCACCGAAACCGCGGGTACCGCGATGCAACTCCAGCAGCAGGCTGGTGCGGTCCCGATGCTGATCACCGAGCGCAACGGCGTGAACCGGTACCACTCGGTGTTCTTCGTCCGCAACGACAGCAACATCGGTTCGCTCGAAGACCTGCCCGGCCACAGCATCGCGTTCCAGAACAACGCCTCCACCAGCGCCTACTTCGTGCCGGCGACCGAACTGCTCGAACGCGGCCTGCCGATGGAGATCCTGCTCTCGCCGATGGACCGCCCGGCCGCCGGCTCGGTCGGCTACCTGTTCGCGCGGTCCGAGCTCAACATCTCGACCTGGGTGGACAAGCGCCTGGTCGATGCCGGCGTGATGAGCAACCTCGACTGGGACAACCCGCGGCGCATGCCGCCGGCCTACCGCGCCAGCATGAAGATCATCTACCAGACCGGCGACTACCCGCGCGCGGTGGAGATGGCCCGCGGCGACCTCGACGAGCGCGTGCGCGAACGCCTGCAGCAAGTGCTGGCCGAGGCCGCGGACGACCCCGACGCGCGCGAGCCGATGCTGCGCTTCTTCAAGACCACCCGCTTCCTGCCGGTCGACGAGCAGGCCCGGCAGGCGCTCGAGTCGCTGCGCGCGGGCATCGCGCGGGTCGGGAAAGAGATCGAATGAAGCTGCGCCACGGCCTGTATCCGCGCTTCCTGCTGCTTGCCGCGGGCGTGCTGGTGGTGGTGGCCGCGGTGGTCGGGGTGATGCTGCACCGGCAGGCGACGATGCAGCGCGACGTGGTCGCGCTCAGCCAGGAGTCGATCCACGGACTGCTGTTCAACCGGGTGCAGGAGCGTGGCGAGGCGGTGGCCGCCCAGCTCGCGGACTCGCTGGTCAACCCGTTGTACTACTTCGACCTCGATGCGATCGGCGTGGTGGTGCGCAACGTGCTGCGCCAGTCGGACGTGAGCTACGTCATCGTCTACGACAACGCCGGCGCGGTGATCCACGACGGTTCCAGCGACATTTCCACCTACGGCCAGGCGATGCAGGATCCGCTTGCCTACGAAGCGGTCGCCGCGCGCGACGTGCACGTGCAGGTGCAGATGAAGGAAAGCATCATGGACGTGTCCGCGCCGATCCGGATCGGCGACCAGCGCATCGGCGGCGTCCGCGTCGGCTATTCGCTCGACTCGGTCGTGGCCGAGCAGCACCGCGCGACCGAGGCGATGCAGGCGCGGATGGACGACATCGGCTACCACCACGCGCTGTGGATCATCCTGATGATGCTGGTGCTGGTGGCGATCGGGGTGCTGGTGAGCCTGGTCGTGCAGCGCTCGCTGGTGCGCCCGATCCGGCAGCTGGCCAACGCCGCGCGCGAGATCGAGGCGGGCAACTTCGCCGCCGAGGTGCCCGTGACCCCGCGCAACGACGAGGTCGGCGACCTGACCCGCGCGTTCTCGCGCATGGGCGACAGCATCGTGCGCCACGACCGCGACATCCGCCGCATGGCCTACACCGACGCGCTGACCGGGCTGTCGAACCGGCTGGCGTTCCGCGAATACCTCGACCAGCAGCTGATGCTGGTGCGCGGCGCGGCGCGGCAGATGGCGCTGCTGTTCGCCGACATCGACGATTTCAAGCGCGTCAACGACACCCTCGGCCACGACGCCGGCGACGAAGTGCTGGTGCAGTTCTCGAACCGCATCCGCGACGTGATCGAGCGCGAGAACGACGGCCATGCCACGCTTGCGCGCTTCGGCGGCGACGAGTTCGTGATCCTGCTGGAGCTGCCCGACGGCGGCAACGACGGCATCCGCGCGCGGGCCAGCAGGCTGGCCGGGGCGCTGGTCGCCGAACTGGGCCAGCCGATCCTGGTGCGCGGGCGGCAGGTGTTCCTGGGCACGTCGATCGGCATCACGCTGTTCCCGGACGACGCGTCCAACGCGGCGATGCTGATGAAGAACGGCGACATCGCCATGTACCAGGCCAAGGTCGCCGGCAAGAACTGCCACCGCTTCTACAGCCGCGCCATGGACCAGGCGGTCGAGCGCCGCGTGCACATGGAGCAGGACCTGCGCGGCGCCTGGGAGCGCGGCGAACTGAGCCTGGTCTACCAGCCGGTCTACCGGATGTCGGACAACAGGCTCGCGGGCGCCGAGGCGCTGCTGCGCTGGCAGCACCCCGAGCACGGCCCGATCGCGCCGTCGGTGTTCATCGACGTGGCCGAGCAGAGCGGCCTGATCGAGACCATCGGCCCGGCGGTGCTGCGCGCGGCGTGCGTGGACGCGATGCGCTGGACCGATGAACATCCCGGCGCCGGCGAACTGTTCGTATCGGTCAACGTGTCGCCGCGGCAGCTGCGCAACGGCGACCTGTCCGAACAGGTCGCGCAGGCGCTGGCCGACACGGGCCTCGTGCCCGAACGCCTGCACGTCGAACTCACCGAGACCGCGGTGATCGGCGACGAGATCCGCGCCAGCACCCTGCTCGGGCGCCTGCGCAACACCGGCGTGAAGGTCTGGCTGGACGACTTCGGCACCGGCTTCTCCGGCCTGAGCCACTTGCGCCGGGTGCCGATCGACGGCGTGAAGATCGACCGCAGCTTCGTCGCCGACGTCCTGCGCGACCCCGACGACCTCGCCCTGACCACCGCGATCATCGCGATGGCGCACTCGCTGGGCATCACCGTCGTCGCCGAGGGCGTGGAGAAGGAAGGCCAGTACGACATCCTGCGCGAACGCGGCTGCGACCTCGCGCAGGGCTACTGGCTCGGCCACCCGATGACGATGCGGGATTTCATGCAGCTGCTGGGTTGAGGCGCGGAGGATGGGGTTCCGGACCCCGTCGTCGGGGTTCCGGAGGCCGTCGATGGGGTCGCGAAGGCCATCGATGGGGTTCCGGACCCCATCACATGGGGTCGTCGAGGTCATCGCCGGGGTTCCGGAGGCGATTGTTGGGGCCGCGAAGGCCATCGACGGGGTTCCAGACCCCATCGTTGGGGTTGCGAAGGTCACCGATGGGGTTCCAGACCCCATCGTTGGGGTTGCGGAGGTCATCGACGGGGTCCCGGACCCCATCGGAGCGGCAAGGCCGGCCTCCGCCGACCCGGTGCCCCGGGCTATCCCAACCGGTCCAGCCACTCCGCCGCCGCGGCGGCCAGTGCGCCGCTGAGCACGCCGAATACCGCCACCGCCACCACTCCCAGGCCCCAGGCGACGACCATCAGCGCGCCGTCGCGTTCGAGCAGGGCCAGGGCGAACAGCAGCAGCAGGCCGCCGAAGATGTAGTTGGTGAACGGGATCGGCAGCGCCAGCAGCAGGCCGAGCAGGACCAGCAGCAGGCCGCTGAACATGCCGGCGACGCGGTGGTCGAGCAGCAGTGACAAGCGCGGCTTGACCAGGTGCTCCAGGCGCCGCAGCCAGGGCGAGAGCATCCGCTCGAAGCGCACCATGGCGTGGCGGTGCGGGCCGCGGCGGGCGATGAACTTCGGCAGCCACGGGGTGCGACGGCCGGCGAGCAGCTGCAGCCCGATCAGGATCGCCAGCGGGCCGCTGACCGCGCCGCCCACGCCCGGGATCGGAATGAAGGCCGGCAGCGTGGCCACGAACAGCAGCATGCCGAATGCGCGTTCGCCCAGGCCCGCGAACACGTCGCAGAAGTGGATCGTTTCGTCCGGGTCGCCGGCCGCGAGGAGGGCCAGCAGCGCGCGTGTCCCCGGCGGGCGAGGAGGGCTGTCGTCGTCGCCGGCCGGCCGGTCAGTCCGCATCGTGCGTGCTGGTCGCGGCGACCTGCTGCAGCAGCAGCTTGTCGATGCGCGGGCCGTCGAGGTCGATGATCTCGATCCGCCAGCCGTTCCACTCGAAATGCTCGCCGACGTTGGGGATGCGGCCGAACTGGGCGATGATCATGCCCGCGGCGGTGTGGTATTCGTGCTCGTCCTCCAGCGGCAGGACGCCGGTGCCGAGCAGTTCGCGCAGGTTGTCCACCGTCAGGCTGCCGTCGACCAGCAGCGAGCCGTCATCGCGAGCGACCACCAGCGCGGCCGCGTCGCCGCCGCCGCCCTGGGTGCGCCCGATCACCGCTTCGACCACGTCGTTGACCGTGACCAGGCCGGTGATGTCGCCGTACTCGTCGACCACCATCGCCAGCGACTGCTGGTCCTCGCGCAGGATCTCCAGCAGCTTCAGCGCCGGCGTCGATTCGGACACGAACAGGGCCGCGCGCAGGTCGCGGAACAGGTCCTGCTCGCGCTGGTCGAGGCGGTCGAGCAGCGACTTGACCTCGAGCACGCCCAGCACTTCCTCGTCGCCATCGCGGTAGACCGGATAGCGCGAGAACGGCGTGGCGCGCATCGTGGCCAGGTTCTCCTCGTAGCTCTCGGACGCGTCCAGCCAGGCGATGCGGGTGCGCGGCGTCATCAGGCTCTCGGCGTCACGGTCGCCCAGGCGCATCACCCGGTTCATCATGTTGCGCTCGTCGGCGTCGATCACGCCCTGCTCGTGGCTTTCGCTGACCAGCAGGCGGATCTCCTCCTCGGTGATGGCGTTGCGTGCGTCGTCCCTGATCCCGAGCAGGCGCAGCACCAGGCGGTTGATCGAGCCGAGGGTGAAGACCACCGGCTTGGCGGCGCGGGCCAGCATGTCGAGCGGGAGCGCCACGACGCTGGCGATCGCCTCGGCATTGGTCAGCGCCAGGCGCTTGGGGATCAGCTCGCCGAAGATCACCGACGCCGAGGTGATCAGGCCCACGGCCACCACCAGGCCGATGGTGTGCGCATACTCGCCCAGCACCGGCAGCGAGCCGCCGAACCATGCGGCGATCTTCGCGCCGATCGAATCGCCACCGAGCATGCCGGTCAGGATCGCGATCAGGGTGATTCCGATCTGCACCGTCGACAACAGGTTGTCCGGCTGCTCGGCCAGCGCCAGCGCCTTGCGCGCGCCGCGGCTGGTCTCGGACATCTGCTTGAGGCGGATCTTGCGAGAGGTCATCAGCGCCATCTCCGACATTGCGAAGAAGGCGTTGAGGAGGATCAGGGCGGCAACGACCAGCAGTTCGATCATGGCTGGCCCCTGCTGCGGACGCCATGGCGCCCGGCTACCGGGATACCGGCGCCGGAAGGCGGATTGGGCGGGGGAGGCGGTGGTTCGTCCATAGGGGCGCGCCGGGGGCGCGGCCGCATGATAGCAGGGGCGTCGCGGGGCCCCGGGCGGCCAGGCCATGCGGCGAGGGCACGCGAGGCGGGCGAAGCGCGGCGGGGCGGACACCGCACGGCTTCGGCTGGTGTCATTTTCCGGTCATAATTGCGCCTTCGCTTCGATCGCCAGCCCGCGAAGGGACCCCACCGATGTTCTCACTGCAGACGATCTTCGGCTCCGGCAAGCAGTTCTACGAACTGCTGGACGAGTCCGCCGACGCGGCTTACGAGGCCGCCAAGGCCCTCCACGCGATGTTGAAGGAAGCCGACCGGCAGCCGGCGCTGGACGCCTTCAAGCTGGCCCGGGTGCGCGAGCGCAGCGCCTCGGACAAGATCGGCAAGGCCCTGGTCGAGAGCTTCATGGTCCCGATCGAGCGCGAGGACATCGAGTCGCTGGGCTCGGCGCTGTACAAGATCCCCAAGCAGATCGAGAAGTTCGCCGACCGCTATTCGCTGGCCCTGCAGCACCTGGAACACATCGATTTCGCGCCGCGCGCGGCGATGCTCGAGCAGGCCGCCTCGGTGGTCGTGGAGATGATCCACGAGCTCAAGCACATGGACCTGGACCGCATGAGCGTGCTCAACGAGAAGCTGCGCTCGCTGGAGAACGAGGCCGACCGGCTGATGCTGGAGCTGTACCGCGACATCTACTCGGGCAAGCTCGACCACCTGCAGATGTTCCTGCTCAAGGAGTTCTTCGAGATCCTTGAAAAGGCCATCGACCGCTGCCGCGAGGCGGGCGTGGTGGCCTACCAGATCGTGCTCAAGAACAGCTGACACGGGGCCTGTCGCATGCTGACCCTCGTGCTGGTGGTGATCTTCGCCGCGCTCGTATTCGAGTTCATCAACGGCTTCCACGACACCGCCAACTCCATTGCCACCGTGGTGGCGACCAAGGTGCTCACGCCCGGGCAGGCGGTCATCCTGGCGGCGGTGATGAACCTGATCGGCGCGCTGACCGGTACCGCGGTGGCGATGACGATCGCCTCGGGCCTGGTCGATACCGACGTGGTCGCGGTCACCTCGCAGGTGATCCTGTGCGCACTGGGCGGCGGCATCATCTGGAACCTGATCACCTGGTGGAAGGGGCTGCCGTCGTCGTCGTCGCACGCGCTGATCGGCGGCCTGTGCGGCGCCGCGGTCTCTGCCGCGCACAACGACTGGAGCGCGCTGATCTGGTCCCAATCGCTCGGCGGCTGGACGGAAAACGGCGGCCTGCTGTGGAAGGTGGTGTTGCCGATGATCACCTCGCCGGCCGCCGGCTTCGGGCTCGGCATCGTGGTGATGCTGCTGCTGTGGGCGATCATCGCCGCGATGGTGCGCGCGGGCGGGGTGCTGCGGCGCCTGGCGCGGCCGCGCTGGGTCAATGCCTTCTTCGGCAAGGCGCAGCTGGTGTCGGCGGCCTACATGGGCTACGCGCACGGCCACAACGATGCGCAGAAGACCATGGGCATCATCGCCCTGACGCTGTTCGGCGCCGAAGCTTCCGGCGCGCTGGACGACCTGCCGGGCTGGGCCGCCTTCCTGCATCCCGCCAGCAGCGAGCAGGAAATCGCCGTCTGGATCGTGGTGACCTGCGCCGTGGTGATGGCGCTGGGCACGGCATCGGGCGGCTGGAAGATCATCAAGACGATGGGCCACAAGATGGTCAAGCTGCACCCGATCCACGGCTTCGCCGCGGAGACCAGCTCGGCCACCATCCTCACGCTCGCGGCCCACTTCGGCATGCCGGTGTCGACCACCCACAGCATCTCCACCGCGATCATGGGCGTGGGTTTCGCCAAGAACCCGCGCGCGCTGCGGCTGGGCGTGATCGAACGCATCGTGTGGGCCTGGATCCTGACGATCCCGGCCGCGGGCGGCGTCGCCTACGGACTGTTCATGCTGCTCGAGTTGATGGGCTGGGCGTAGCCCCGATCTACAGCAGGTCGCCCTCCGCCGACAGCGCGCGCTCCAAGCTGTCGCCCACGCCGCCGATCTCCAGCAGCAAGCGGTCGACCTCGGCCGCGGTCAGCGCGTCGTAGGGGCGGTTCTCGCACAGCTGCAGGTAGGGCACGCCGTCGAGCTCGTCGATGGCGAGGTAGCCGATCCGGCTCTGCCAGTTGAACGCCAGTGCGCGGCGGGCATCGATGCCGGTGATCGGCGCGATCACGGTATTCACGCGCAGGTAGTTGCGGCCGTCGTCGTCGTGCAGCTCGGACAGGAAGATCGCCTGGTGCCGGCGGCCGCCGTCGAGCGAGAGCTCCACGCACATCACGTAGGGGTCCTGCATGGTGACGCGGTAGTCGCCGGCGCTGATGTGGCGGCGGATCTGCTCGAAGTTCTGCATGGCGCTGTTTCCCGGTCGCGTATGGCCGCTATGCTAGCCCAATGGCCGACGCGTCCGCCGAGCAGCGCATCCTCGCCGCGATCCGCGCCGTGCCGCGCGGGCAGGTGGCCGGCTATGGCCACATCGCGCGCCGGGCGGGGCTGCCGGGCCGCGCGCGGCTGGTCGCGCGGATCCTGGGCGGCAACGAGGATCCGGACCTGCCCTGGCACCGCATCCTTCGCAGCGACGGTCGCATCGCCTTCCCGGAAGGCTCGCGCGGCTGGCGCGAGCAGTCGCAGCGGCTGCGGGCCGAGGGCGTGGTGGTCGAACGCGGCCGCGTGCGCATGCCGAAAGCCGACGCGACGCTGGACGAGATGATCTGGGGGCCGTAGGTCGGGGCTGCGCCCCCGACGGTCGCGCCGCACCCATCACCACGCTCCCCGAGGCGTAGGTCGGGATTACGCCCCCGACACCACACGTCGTCGATCCAGAGAACGACATGACCCACGCATCCCCGGTGTCGGGGGCGTAGCCCCGACCTACGGCGTTGCAGCGCCGGCCCCGGCCCTGCCGAGAGCGCCACTCCGGCCCACGCTTTATCATGTGCCGGCCGCACCAAGGATTCCGATGTTCACCAATCTCCCCCCCGTCACGAAGGCGCTGTTGATTATCAACGGCATCGTCTTCCTCCTGCAGATCATGCTGGGCGAGCGTGCCTACGCGATCTTCGAACTGTGGCCCTGGGTTCCTGGTGGCATAGATGCGCTTGGTGGCGGCCAAGCCTTCATGCCGTGGCAACTGCTGACCTACGGCTTCCTGCACGACCCGTCCAATTTCGCCCACTTGCTGTTCAACATGCTGGCCCTGCTGATGTTCGGCGCGCCGCTGGAATACACATGGGGCCAGCGGCGTTTCGTAACTTATTACCTAGTGTGCATCGCGGGTGCGGGGTTGTGCCAGCTGCTGGTCACGACCTGGATGATTTCGCAGGGACTGCCGGCCGGACGTACGCTGGGCGCGTCGGGCGGGGTGTTCGGCCTGCTGCTGGCCTACGGCATGCTGTTCCCGAACCAGCGGGTGATGCTGCTGATCCCGCCGATCCCGATGAAGGCGCGCACGCTGGTGATCATCTACGGCGCGATCGAGCTGCTGCTGGGCTTCACTGGCCTGCAGCCGGGCGTGGCGCACTTCGCGCACCTGGGCGGGATGCTGTTCGGCTGGCTGTTGATCAACTACTGGCGGGGGAAGCCGCCCTTCAGCCGCAGCGGGTCGCGGGTGCGGCGGTTCTAGGTAGGGCGGGTCTTGACCCGCCTGCTGTTCGGTGGAGATCAAAGACAAGAGCTTTCGCGCCGTGACGGCGCGAGCCACCTTTCTTTGCTTGTGCAAAGAAACCTGGCGCAAAGAAAGCACACCCCGCCTTCGCGCCCGGTGCTGCGCACCGGGTTCGCGGAGCCGGCGGGATTTTTCGAAGGGGCATCCTGCCCCTGCGAAAAACGCCGCACATCCCTGTGCGTCGCCCCCGTATCAAGTACGGGGCAGGCTCTTCGGGTCTTGACCCGCCATTGCCGCCCGGGCGCGGGTGATCATGGTGGGAGCGGCGGGTCAAGACCCGCCCTACAACGAAAACAGGCGCGGATATCCGCGCCTGTTTCGTGTCGCGACGATGATGCTTATCGCCAGATGCCGACCTGCTGCCCCGGCTTGGCCTGCATCGCGGTGCCGGCCTTGCAGCCGTAGGCTTCGCCGAAGGCGGGCAGGTTGACCAGGGGGCCGTTGGCGCGCCATTGGCCCGGGGCGTGCACGGCGACGGCGGCGCGGCGGGTGGCCTCTTCCTCGGTCATCTGCTGCGGCCACAGGCGGGCCCAGCCGTCGAAGAAGGCCTGCTTCGATTCCTCCGGCAGCTCCGGCTGCGAGGCCACGAGTGCGTCCCAGGCGAGTTCGACGCCGGCCAGGTCCGCGGCGTTCTCTTCCTGGGTCTGGTTGCCGTTGACCTTGACCTCGCGCAGGCCGGGGAAAGGGTAGGCCGAGTACTGCGCGACCAGCGGCGCGATGCGCAGGCTCCAGGCGGTGTCGTCGGCGGGCGTCCACCAGGTCTTGAGTTCGCCCGCCGCGTCGATGTACTTGCCCTTGGCATCGACGCTGCGGCCGAGTTCGTGGCCGACCAGCGCGCCGAAGCTGCCGTAGTGGCTGGCGGCGTTCTTCGTCATGTCCAGCACCGGCGGCTGCAGCACCGCGGCGCTGACGATGAGGCGGTTGTGGGCCATGTCGTAGGCCAGCGCCGGCTGCTGCGCCAGCACGTCCCAGCGGCGGGAAGCGTTGGCGTTGCCGATGCGCTTCATCTCCTCGCGATGGCGCCAGGTCGAGGCGATCAGCATGTTGCCGCCGAAGCTGCCGCGGCCCATCGGCTGCACGCTGTAGTCCAGGTCGCGCTTGGGCCGGCCGACCTCGATCTTCAGCTTCCCGAGCTTGGCACGGGCTTCGGCCTTGGCCGGTTCGCTCATCCACGTGCTGCGGTCGACCGCGGCCGAGAGGGCGTCGCGGACCTCGCCGGCGATCGACTCGGCGCGCGAGACGGTGGTGGCCGGCAGGTAGCGCGAGACGTATTCGCGCGCCAGCATCGGCCCGGCGGCGAGGTTGATCGCGTCGAGCACCAGCTGGTCGCGCGGCGGCTGGACGGTCTCGCCGCGCAGCACGCGGCCGCGGAACTCGAAGTCGGCGTCGCGGAAGCTCTTCGACAGGTACGGCGCCATCGCGTTGCCGACGTGGAAGCGCAGGTAGGCCTTCCACTGGTCCGGCTTGATCTTGTCGACCATGGCGTCGAGTTCGGTGAACAGCGCCGGGTTGGCCAGCGACACCACGTCGTCCTTGACGGCCTGCGCGGCGAGGAAATCGTCGAGCTGCAGGTGCCGGTACGACTTGCCGAGCGTGGCCGTTTCGACCAGCGCGTAGTTGTTGCGCGGGTCGCGCATCAGCGACAGCGGCCGCGAGGCGTTGGCGATGCGCGTCTCGATGTCGATCACCTGCTGCGCCTGCGCCGCGGCCTTGTCCACCGGCGTGCCGGTGAGCACGAGGATCTTTTCGACGTAGTCCTTGTAGCGGCCGAGCAGGGCCTGGGTGTCGGGGTCGGCGCGGGTGTAGTAGGTGGGGTCGGTCAGGCCGAGCCCGCCCTGGGTGAAGTAGCCGATGTGGCGGTCGAGGTTGGCCAGGTCCACGTCGGGCGTGAACTGGAACAGCACCGGGATGCCGACCTGGTGCAGCGCCGCGATCGCCGGCGGGATGTCCTTGTCGCGGCGGATGCCGTCGATGCGCGAGAGCAACGGGGCGATCGGCTGCGCGCCGTCGGCCTCCACCGCGGCCACGTCCAGGCCGCTGGCCCAGAAGTCGCCGAGCAGCTTCTGCACGTGGTTCTGCGGTGCCTGCATCGCCGAGTCGAGCAGGTCGCGCTGCTGCTGCTGGGCAAGGTCGCGCAGCTGGCCAAGGACCGAAACCGAGCCGGTGCCCTCGACGATGACGTTGGCTGCCAGCCAGTCCTTGTTGGTGAAGGTGTAGAAGTCGGTGCAGGCGGTGACCGTGGGCTGGGCCTTCTTCTTCTTCTTCGCCGCGTCGGCGTCCTGCGGCAGGCCGGCGGCCAGGACCACGGCCAGGGCGAGGACGGAATACCTGAGGCAGGCGGGGCGCGCGTTGGGCATTGCGGGTACCGGTCGATGGAGTCGGGCGAGTTTAACAAGCCGCCCGGGCGTCTCTCTGAACACCCCGTCGAAAAAAGAAGGCCCGCACGGGGCGGGCCTCCTGCCGGGGGTATCGAGGACCGGTTACCAGATCCGGACCCGCTGGTCGTCCGGCCGCACCATCGGGTCGCCGGCCTTGCAGCCGAACGCCTCGGCGAACGCCGGCATGTTCGACGGCGCGCCGATCGCGCGGAACTTCGCCGGCGCGTGCGGATCGGTGTTGAGCAGCACCAGCTGCGCCTTGTCGCGGATGTTGCCGCGCCAGACCCGCGCCCAGCTCAGGAAGAAACGCTGGTCGCGCGACAGGCCGTCGATCATCGGGTCGGGCTTGTCGCCGTCGGCCGCCTGCAGCGCGTCGTAGGCGAAGCTCAGGCCACCCAGGTCGCCGATGTTCTCGCCCAGCGTCAACCGGCCGTTGACGTGCTTGTCGGGGTGGCTGGCCAGCGGTGCGTAACCGTCGAACTGGGCGACCAGCTTGTCGGCACGCGCCTCGAACCGCGCGCGGTCTTCCTTCGTCCACCAGTTGACGTTGTTGCCGGCGCCGTCGAACTGGCTGCCCTTGTCGTCGAAGCCGTGCCCGGCCTCGTGGCCGATCACCGCGCCGATGCCGCCGTAGTTGATCGCGTCGTCGCCGTCGGCGTAGAAGAACGGCGGCTGCAGGATCGCGGCGGGGAAGTTGATCGTGTTGGTGCCGGAGCTGTAGTAGGCGTTCACCGTCTGCGGCGTCATGTGCCACTCGTAGCGGTCGGTGGGCTTGCCGATCTTGTCGAGGTCGTAGCGCTCGTTGAAGGCATTGGCCGCGCGCACGTTGGCGAAGTAGTCGTCGGGCACGATTTCCAGCCCGCCCCAGCCGCGCCACTTGTCCGGGTAGCCGATCTTGGGCAGGAAGGTGCTCCACTTCTCCAGCGCACGGGCCTTGGTCTCGTCGCTCATCCATGCCAGGTGCTCGATGCGCGCCTTGAGCGCGTTGCGCACGTTGTCGACCAGTTCCTGCGCGCGCGCCTTGGCCGCGGGCGGGAAGTACTCCTTCACATACAGCTGGCCCAGTGCCTGGCCCATGCCGCCGTTGACCGTATCGAGCACGCGCTTCCAGCGCGCACGCTGCTCGGGCTGGCCGTTGAGGGTCTTGCCATAGAAGGCGAAGTTTTCGTCCTGGAACGGCTTCGACAGGTATTCGGAGGCGTCGTCGATGGTGTGGAAGGCGAGGTAATCGCGCCACTGCTCCGCCGGGACGTCCGCGAGCATGGCGTCGAACTCGGCAAAGAACTTTGGCTGCGACAGCGAGAAGCCGTCGCCCACCGGCACGTCGATGGCCTTGAAGAACGCGGCCCAGTCCAGGTGCGGCGTGACCTTGTTGGCTTCGTCAATGGACATGAAGTGGTACTGGTTCTTCGGGTCGCGCAGTTCGACGCGCGACAGCGAGGCCTGCGCCAGCCGGGTCTCGAAGGCGAGGATGCCGTCGGCCTTGGCCTTCGCTTCGTCCGCCGGCACGCCGGTGAGTTCGAACACCCTGGCGATGTGGGCCAGGTAAGCGCTGCGGATGTCCTTGTACTCGTCCTTGGCGTAGTAGTCCGGCGTCGGCAGGCCGAGGCCGCCCTGCCTTGCGAACGCGATCTGCCGCGACGCGTCCTGGAAATCGGAGCCGGAGCCGAAGCGGAAGCCCTGGCCTTCGCCCTTCGCGAAGGCGTCGCCAAGCCAGGCGACGATGGCGGCGGTGTCGTCGAGCTTCGCGATCGCGTCGAGGTCGGGCTTGATCGGGTCGAAGCCGGCGGCGTCGATCGCCGCCTCGTCCATGCCCGAACGGTACAGCCAGCCGATCTTCTGTTCGATCGAGCCGGTCTTCGCCGCGTCCGCGCCGGCGTCCGCCGCCTCGACGATGCCGCGCTGCGCCTGCAGGCTCTGTTCGCGCAGCTGGTCGAACGCGCCCCAGCGAGTGCGGTCGGCGGGGATCGGGTTGGCCGCGATCCACTTGCCGTTGGCGTAGGCGTTGAAGTCCTTGCAGGCGGAGATGGACGGGTCAAGGTCGCCCACGTCGTACACGGGGGCGGGCGCGGCAACCGGCTGCGCGGCGTGCAGCGATGCCTGCGGTGCGGCCAGTACGAGTGCGGTGGCGAGGGCGAGTGGCTTGAGCGCGGATGCGGGCATGGTGTTCTCCTTGCGTGTTGCGGACTTGGAAGCGGGAGGATGTCGTGGCCGGAATGAAAACGGCCGTCGTGGCGAACCCCGACGGCCGTTCGTGCAGCGGTTGCACGGCGCGCGGCTCAGCCGCGCGTGGCGTGCATCACCAGATCACCACCGCGCCCCCGCGGCACTCGCACACCCGGTTGTCGAACGCGCCGCAGCGCGCCGGGATAGTGAAGTGCCGGGGACGCTTTGCCGTCACCAGATCACGACCTTTTCGTCGTCGCCCCGCACCATCGCGTCGCCGGCCTTGCAGCCGAACGCTTCCGCGAATGCGGGCATGTTCGACGGCGCGCCGATCGCGCGGAAGTTGGCCGGCGCGTGCGGGTCGGTGGTCAGGCGCACCTTCAGCTCGTCGGGCGTGAAGTTGCGGCGCCACACCGTGGCCCAGTTGAGGAAGAAGCGCTGGTCGCGGGTCAGGCCGTCGGTCTTCGGGTCTTCCTTGCCTTCGGTCGCGGCCTTCATCGCGTCATAGGCGGTGCTCAGGCCGCCCAGGTCGGCGATGTTCTCGCCCAGCGTCAGCTTGCCGTTGACCTTGCCGCCGGCCTCGGTGGTGTAGCCGTTGAACTGGTCGACCAGCTTGCCGGTGCGCGCGGCGAAACCCTTGGCGTCGGCGTCGGTCCACCAGTTCTCGAAGTTGCCGGTCGGCCCGAAGCGCGCGCCCTGGTCGTCGTAGCCGTGGGTCATCTCGTGGCCGATCACCGCGCCGATGCCGCCGTAGTTGGTGGCGTCGTCGGCGTCCGGGTCGAAGAACGGCGGCTGCAGGATGGCGGCCGGGAACACGATCTCGTTCTGCAGCGGGTTGTAGTAGGCGTTGACCGTCTGCGGCGTCATGCCCCACTCGGTCTTGTCGACCGGCTTGCCGATCTTCGACAGGTTCCACTTGTAGTTGAACTCGTTGGCCGCAAGCACGTTGCCGATGTAACTGTCGCGGTTGGTCGCCAGGCCCGACCAGTCGCGCCACTTGTCGGGGTAGCCGATCTTGGGCGTGAAGGTCTCCCACTTGGCGATGGCCTTCTTCTTGGTCTCGTCGCTCATCCACTCGAGCTTCTCGATGCGGGCCTTGAGCGCGACGCCGAGGTTCTTGACCAGGGTTTCCATCTTGGCCTTGGACTCGGGCGAGAACGCGACCTTGACGTACATCTGGCCGAACGCCTCGCCGGCGTTGGATTCGATCGTGGACAGCACGCGCTTCCAGCGCGGCTTGATCTCCGCCTGGCCGCGCAGCGCCTTGCCGTAGAAGTTGTAGTTCTCCTGCACGAAGGCATCGCTCAGGTACGGCGCGGCGCCGTCGACGGTGTGGAAGCGCAGGTAGGCCTGCCAGGTGGCCGGCGCGGTGTCGGCCAGCATCTTGCTCCACTCCTCCTGGAAGGCGGGGATCGCGAGCGAGAACTTCTCCTGTGGCGCGACGCCCTGCGACTCGAAGAACTTCGTCCACGAGAAGTTCGGCGTCAGCTTGTCGGCCTCTTCCATGGTGACCGGGTTGTAGAACAGCGACACGTCGCGCGACATCTCCTCGCTCGACTTCGACACCTTGGCCAGGCGGGTCTCGAACGCGATCACGGACTTCGCCTGTTCGGCGGCATCGGCGGCCGGTACGCCGGACAGTTCCAGCACCTTGGCCACGTGCTGTTCGTAGGCGTCGAGCTTGGCCTTCTTGTCGGCGTCGAAGTAGTAGCCCTTGTCGGGAAGGCCCAGGCCGCCCTGCATGGCGTAGGCCATGTTCATCGCCGAATCCTTGAAGTCGGCCTCGGCGCCGAAGCCGAACAGGAAATTCTCGCCCTTGGCCGCGGTCGCGCGCAGGTAGTCGGCGATGGCGTCCGCGCTGTCGAGCTTCGCGATCGCGTCCAGGCGGTCCTGGATCGGCGCGATGCCCTGCGCGTTGATTGCGGCCTCGTCCATGCCGGTGGCCCAGAAGTCGCCGACGATCTTCTCCACGCCGGTGGCGTCGGCGTCGGCTGCGGCCTGCTCGGCGAGCTGGTGCTGCACGCCGACCGAACGCTCATCGAGCATCTCGAACGCGCCCCAGCTGGTGCGGTCGCCTGGCACCGGGTTGGCGGCCAGCCACTTGCCGTTGGCGTAGGCGTTGAGGTCGGTGCAGGCGTTCTTGCTGTCGTCGATGTCGGCGAACTGGAAGCGGTTGACCGGCGGCAGCTTGCTCTCGTCCAGGGTCAGCGCCGGAGTTTCGTTCGGGGTGTCGGCGTTGGCGTCGGTTGCGGCGGCGTTGTCGGCCTTGTCGCCGGTGCATGCGGACAGCGCCAGCGCCACGGCCAGCGAAAGGAGCAGGGCTTGCGGTTTTCTCACGGTCACTTGGATCTCCGGGCCCGTCAGGGCATTGGATGGAAAGAAGCATGCCGGCCCGCCGGACGGTTCCGGGCATCAGGGCACGATACCCCCGCGTCCGGCGGGTCGGGGGTGTCGAAGGTCATGGCGCCGGCGGGGCGTCGCCGGCCGCCGGGGCGGGCGGCTGGTCGGCGTTCAGCGAGCGGCTCTCGCGCCGCGGCGGGGTGAATGGGGTGGGCCGGGGGCCGTTGCCGATCAGCATTCCGGCCCCTGCGCGCAGGTCGCCGGACGCGGCCATCTCCAGTTCGAAGCGCTCGGCGTCGCGGCGCCGGATCTCGGTCGCGATCATGTCGGCGTCCTCCTGGGGGATGCCCATGGCCTGCAGCGCCGCCTTGCCGAACTCCACCGCCGACTCGAAGGTCTCGCGGATCTGGTAGTCCACCCCGGCGGCGATCAGCTGCAGCGAGTGCTCGCGGTCGTAGGAGCGCACCAGCAGCTTCGCGTGCGGGAATTCGTGCGTGGCCAGTTCGACGATCCGGTCCGCGGCCGCGCGGTCGTCCACGCACACCGCGATCACCCGCGCCACGCCGCCGCCGGAGGCGTGCAGGACGTCCAGCCGGGTACCGTCGCCGTAGTAGATCTTGAAGCCGAAATCCGCGGCGCTGCGGATCATCTCGATGTCGTTGTCGATGATGGTCACGTCCACGTCCCGCGCCAGCAGCGACTGGCTCATGACCTGGCCGAAGCGGCCGAAGCCGATGATCAGCACGCTGCCGGTGCGGTCGTGCACTTCCTCGATGCCGTCCATCGATGCCTGCGCCTCGCGCGCGAAGCGCCGTAGCGCCAGCATGCACAGCGGCGTGAGCACCATCGACAGCACCACGATCGCGGTGGCGTTCGCGTCGGCGCGCGCGTCGATCACGCCGGACGCGCCGGCGGCGGCGAACAGCACGAAGGCGAACTCGCCGCCCTGCGCCATCAGTACCGCACGGTCCATCGCCTCGGCGTGCGGGCTGCGCAGCACGCGCGCGACGGCATAGATGCACAGCGCCTTGGCGGCCATCAGCGCCAGCACGCCGGCGACCACCAGCGGCCAGTTCTCGGCGACCACCGACAGGTCCAGCGCCATGCCCACGCCGAGGAAGAACAGCCCCAGCAGGATGCCGCGGAACGGCTCGATGTCCGCCTCGATCTGGTGCCGGAACGTCGATTCGGACAGCAGCACGCCGGCCAGGAACGCGCCCATCGCCATCGACAGCCCGCCCAGCTGCATCAGCAGTGCGGCGCCCAGCACCACCAGCAGCGCGGCGGCGGTCATCACCTCGCGCGCGCCGGCGGCGGCGAGGATGCGGAACATCGGGTTGAGCAGGTAGATGCCGGCGACGATCAGCCCGGCCAGCGCGCCGACCGCGACCGCGATGTCGGCCAGCCGCGCGCCCACGCCGCCTTCGGCCGCCTGCGGCGACATGAACGCCACCAGCGCCAGCAGCGGCACGATCAGCAGGTCCTCGAACAGCAGGATCGACACGATCTTCTGCCCGCGCGGCTGGGTGATGTCGCCGCGCTCGTCGAGCAGCTGCATCACGATCGCGGTGGACGTGAGCACGAAGCCGGCGCCGAGGATGAACGCCGACGGCCACGCCAGCCCCAGCAGCCGTCCGACCAGGGTCAACGCGAGCGTGCAGGTGGCGATCTGCAGCGAGCCCAGGCCGAAGATCTGCCGACGCAGGCTCCACAGGTGCGAGGGCCGCATTTCCAGGCCGATCACGAACAGGAACATCACCACGCCCAGCTCGGCGACGTGCAGGATTGCCTGCGGATCGGAAAACCAGCCCAGGCCGAACGGCCCGATCGCCAGTCCCGCGGCGAGGTAACCCAGTACCGAACCCAGGCCCAGTCGCCGGAACAGTGGCACTACCACCACCGCCGAGCCCAGCAGGGCGACCACGCGGACCAGTTGCCCGGCATCGAATTCGGCGGACATGGGCGTTCTCCGGTGGGCGGCGCGCCAATATAACCGGCGCCGGCCCGGCATCCGTGCGGCGCGCCAACACCGGATGCTCACCCGGCGCCTGCGATGCTGCACCGGATCGCACCGCAGCGAGGAGGCGTGGGATGGCGAGACTGGCCGTGCTGGTGAACATCGAGGCGAAGTCGGGCAAGGAGGCCGAGGTCGAGGCGCTGCTGCTCGGCGCGCTGCCGCTCGGCGCGCTGCCGCTGGCGCGGGCAGAGGCGGGTACGCGCAGCTGGTACGCGTTCAAGTCCGGGCCGTCGACGTTCGGCATCTTCGACACCTTCGACAGCGAGGCAGGGCCGCATGCACACCTGGAAGGCGAGGTGGCCAGGCTGCTGCTGGAACGGACCGAGGAGCTGCTGGCGCGCCCGCCGCAGGTCACCAGCGTCGACCTGCTGGCGGCCAAGTGACCCGCGCGGCGCCTGCGCGCGGCTGAACGGCCGCCCGCGCCGGCTGGCGACGGCACCCGCATTCACGTAGACTCCCCCGGTCCTGCAACACGGCTGCCGCTGCCCCGGATCGATTCCCGGGCAGTTACGATCCTGGTACGCCTGCCGCGACGGCCGAGCAGTCGGCTCCCCGCGGCCTTATCCCGCACGTCCTTCGTCGCGCAGGCACGGTCCGGAGCATCCGGCAACCGTCAAACCCTTGCCCGCGGCGCGGTTACGGATAGCTCCGGGCAAACCATCGATCCTCCCGACGGGAGCCCGCGCGCCATGCGCGGACTCGTTGCCGGCGGGCGTCGATTCCAGGAGCAAGAAACCAATGACGTTCGAAACACTCGGGCTTTCGCCCGCACTGCTGCGCGCGCTGTCCGAAAACGGCTACAACGCGCCGACCCCGATCCAGCTCGAAGCCATCCCGCTGGCGCTCGCCGGCCACGACCTGCTCGGCGGCGCCCAGACCGGCACCGGCAAGACCGCCGCGTTCGGCCTGCCCCTGCTGCAGCGGCTGTCGAAGTTGACCCCGCCCAACGGCTCGCGCAAGCCGCGCGCGCTGGTGCTGGTGCCCACGCGCGAGCTCGCGGTGCAGGTCGCCGACAGCATCAAGACCTACGGCCGCCACCTGCGCATGAACGTGACCACCATCTTCGGTGGCGCCGGCATGGGCCCGCAGGTCGACAACCTGCGTCGCGGCGTCGACATCCTCGTCGCCACCCCCGGCCGCCTGATCGACCACCTCGAGCGCGGCAGCGCCAAGCTCGACGCGATCGAGGTGCTGGTGCTCGACGAAGCCGACCGCATGCTCGACATGGGCTTCCTGCCGGCGATCAAGCGCATCGTCAACCGCGTGCCGAAGGAGCGCCAGACGCTGCTGTTCTCGGCCACGTTCGAGGCGCGGATCAAGGCGCTGGCGATGGAGTTCATGCGCAACCCGCAGCAGGTGCAGGTGGCGGCGAACAACACCATCGCCGAAACCATCGTGCACCGCGCGCATCCGGTCGACGGCTCGCGCAAGCGCGACCTGCTGATCGACATCCTCACCCGTCGCCACACCGACCAGGTGCTGGTGTTCGGCAAGACCAAGCACGGCTGCAACCGCCTGGCCGAACAGCTGGAAACCGCCGGCCTGCGCGCCGTCGCGATCCACGGCAACAAGAGCCAGGCGCAGCGGCAGAAGGCGTTGAACCTGTTCAAGGCCGGCAAGGCGCGCGTGCTGGTGGCCACCGACGTCGCCGCGCGCGGCCTCGACATCCCCGACCTGCCGCTGGTGATCAACCACGACCTGCCGATGGTCGCCGAGGATTACGTGCACCGCATCGGCCGCACCGGCCGCAACGGCGCCACGGGCGAGGCGCTGTCGCTGGTGTCGCCGGAAGAAGGCGGGCTGCTGCGGCAGATCCAGCGCATGCTCAAGGCCGAGATCGTGATGGACACCGTCGACGGTTTCGCGCCGAGCAAGCCGATCCGCCTGGATGCACCGATCCCGAAGAACGGCGGCGGCCAGCGCCAGGGTGGCCAGCGTCCGCCGGGCAAGCCCGCGCACCGCGCGCACGGCAAGCCGGGCGCGCGCAACGGTGCCCCGGGCCACGCCGGCCCGAAGCGCAAGAGCGGGCAGGGCGCGTATGCCGGGCGTCGCGGTACGCGCGTCGGCTGACGGTTGCGCTCGCAGCATGAAAAAGGGCCGGCAATGCCGGCCCTTTTTCGTGCATGAGGTTCATGTAGGAGCGGCGGAAGCCGCGAGCTCTTCGTCGCTTTTTGCCGGATCGAAAAGCTCGCGGCTTCCGCCGCTCCTACGACAAACGGGTGGTGCGTTACTGCACCGTCACCCGCTTGCGGTTGTCGCCGGAGCTGCGGTCGACCAGCTTGTTGTACGGGTCGATGCCGGCCTCGTAGGGCTCCTCGTCCAGCACCAGCTCGATTGTGTTGTCGGTGCCGGTGATGTGGTGCTTCTGCAGGTACAGCACTTTCTCGTCGGACTCCTCGCCGCCGGGCGGGCGCGAGAACACGCCGATGTCGACGATCTCGTCCATCGGCTCCTCGGCCTCCTTGCCCTTGCCCTGGGCGACCAGCTTGGCCGAGTGCACCTTCAGGGTCAGCGCGTACTTGCCGTCGGGCCGCTTCTTCGCGGTCGCCTCGACCGCGCGGTTGTCGAAGAACACGATGCGTTCGAACATGTCGCGGATCAGCGGGTGGTACTTCTCGTCGGTGCCCGCGTACAGGTCGGCCAGGAAATCGCGCGTGGTCGGGTAGGGCGGGCCCTTGAACGCCCACTTGTCGAGGAAGCCGGCCAGGATGCGGTTGAACGCTTCCTCCCCGATCGCGTCCTTGAGCGCGTAGAACACCACCGAGCCCTTGTTGTAGTGGATGTACTGCTGGTTCTCGTTGAGCGCCAGCGGCAGTTCCTGCACGCGCTCGGTGGCACGGCTCATCAGGTAGGTGTCGAGTTCGTGGCGGAGGAACTTGCGCATCTTCTGCGGCCCGTACTCGTGCTCCATCACCATCAGCGCCGAGTACTGCGCCAGCGATTCGGACAGCATCGTCGCGCCCTGCACGTTGGCGCCCACCACCTGGTGCGCCCACCACTGGTGCGCGACCTCGTGCGCGGTCACGTAGAACACGTAGTCGATGTCGTCCTTGTCGCGCAGGTCGGCGATGAATCCGATCGATTCGGAGTAGGGCACGGTGCCGGCGAAGGCCTGGGCGAAACTGGCGTAGCTGGGGAACTCCAGGATGCGCAGCTGGCGGAACTGGTAGGGCGAGAACTCGCGCGTGTAGTAGTCCAGCGACTTCTTCGCCGACTGGATCATGCGGTCGACGTTGTAAGGGTGCTTGGCGTCGTAATAGACCTCGAGCGCCACGTCGTTCCAGCGGTCGCGCTTGACCTGCCAGTCGGCCGACAGCCAGGAGAAAAACGGCAGCAGCTTTGCTTCGGACTTGTACTCGAAGTAGTTGCGGCCGTCCTTCGTCCACTTGCGCTGCAGGTAGCCAGGCGCGAGCGCGATCTGCCCGGATGACGTCGAGACCGTGGTCTGGAAGTTCACCCAGTCCGCGTTGCCGGAGATGTAGTTGTTGTTCCACTCGTTGCGGTCGTCGATCGGCGGCATCCGCGGCTGCTCGGGCAGGTCGTACTTCCTGCGGTCGTTGCTGTCCTGCAGTTGCCGGCGCGCGTCGTAGCCGATCTGCGGGAGCGCGGCGAAGTTGTTGAAGAAGGTGCCGTTGTAGACCACCGCGGTGTCGCCGCCGTTGAGCGGAAAGCCGTGCGGACGGGACGTGTAGCCGAACTCCAGGTCCATCGCGGCGCCAGGTGCCAGCGGCGTGTCCAGCCGGTAGATGCGGTAGCCGGAGACGGGATCGGATTCGACCAGCGTGTGGGCGGGGAAGTCGAGCCGGATGTCGTCCAGGTCCGGGCTGATGGTGACATGCAGTTCGGCGATGGGCTCCGCGGTCCGATTGACCATGCGGTAGCTGCCGCTGATCGTCACGCTGCGCGCCTCGGGGAAGATGTCCACGTCGGCGCGGATGTCGGTGATGCGCGGCTGCGGCAGGTCGCGGTACTTGCCGTAGGCCTTCTCGTAGTCGGCCTGGCGCTGCTTGGCCAGGTCGCCGGGTACGTACTCGTTGAGCACGTTGGTGTTGTAGTAGATCCAGCCGCCCGCACCGACGAAGGCCAGCAGGGCAATCACCAGCGTCGCGCGCAGCGGCGTGCTGCGCAGGCGCAGCTTCGCGGTCTTGAGCCGGTCCTTCCAGCCCAGCGAAGTGCCGCGCGGCCACATCGCTGTCGCCACGCCCAGCAGCAACACGGCGAACGCGCCCCAGTACGCGCGCGACCACAGCCACGGACCGATGAAATGGCCGTAACCGTTCATGTCCGAGTACGGCGTCCGCACTGCGGCGCCGTAGTTGTAGAGGAGGTGGTCGAAGTCGTACATGCGGATGACCACGCGCACGACCAGGTAGGCGATCATCAGCACGTAGCCGACGAACATGTTGCCGGTGACGACCTGGAAGAACACCGCCAGCGCTGCCATCAGCACGAACGAAGCCAGCTGGATGCCCAGGCCCTTTGCGTACAGCATCGGCTCGATGTTGGTGTAGCCGTCGACCAGCTGGTAGCAGACTGTGAACAGCGCGCAGGCGAGCAACACCACCGCGACCAGGCCCGAAAGCGCGGTCATCTTCGCCGCCAGCGGCACCCAGTCCGGCGCGGCGTAGGCGTCGGTGGCCTCGGCCACGCGCATGCTGCGCTCGCGCCACACCATCTCGCCGGCGTAGAAGGTGATGATGATGATCAGGAACAGGCTCATGCCGCCACCGATCATGTCGAGCATCTGCGCGGTGACCGGCAGGGTCTTGGTGCCGTAGATCAGGCCGCTGAACTTGATGACGGTGAAGGTCAGCAGCAGTCCCAGCACCACCATCACGATGAACGGCGCGCCGCGCAGCGTGTTGCGCAGGTCGAACCAGGACTGGTGCAGGTACTGGCGCCACTGCGCGCGCCAGTCGCTGCGCAGGGCGACCTGCGGCAGCGTCGATGCCGTGCCTGCGTCGTCGTCGGCGGCCTCGGCCGTCGCCTTGCGCCGGCGCAGCACGATGCCCTCGCGGTCGGCGCGGAACAGGCTGAACGCGGCCACCAGCATGACGAGCGAAATGCCCAGCCACAGCGCGCGGTTGCCCAGCAGCAGGCCGGTGAGTTCCGGCAGCTGGCTGTTGAACTGGGCGCTGGACCAGTAGCGGATGTGCTCGGCCACGGCGGTGCCGCCCGACGGGTCGACCAGGGCGCCGATCCAGCGGCTTTCGAGGTCGTTGGTGAACGAGCCGGACATCGTCCACAGCACGAAGAACACGATCACGCCCAGGTACGTGTAGAGCATCGACCGCGTCAGCGTCGCCAGCAGGAACATCAGCGACGACACGAACAGCAGGTTCGGCAGCACCAGCACGCCGAACGCCCAGGCGTAGGCCAGCCACGGCGTCGGCCCCAGGCGCGAGCTGTCCAGCCATGGCATCAGGCTGCCGACGTACAGGCCGATGGCCATCGCCAGCATGATCGCGAAGGTGGCGATCACGCCGCCGCCGAAGCGGCCCAGCAGGTAGTCGCGCTTCTTCATCGGCGTGGCGAAGAACAGCTCGGCGGTGCGCTGCTCAAAGTCGCGGATCGCGATGCCGGCGACGAAGATCGTCGCCAGCAGCACGCTGATCACGCTGAACGAGCCGAGGATCGAGATGACCACTGCAGGCGCATTGCGCATGATGTTGCCGACGCCGCCGCCGATGCTGACGTCGTCGGAGGCCATGGTGCCGAAGCCCATCAGCGCGTAGACCGCGACGACGATCCAGAACACGCCGTTCTTCAGCAGCTGGCCCAGCTCGAATCCCAGCAGGTGGCGCAGCATGGTCAGGCCGCCTTCGCGGTGGCGGCGTCGCTGGCCGCGGCACGCCGCAGCTCGCCGAAGTACACGTCCTCCAGGTCGGGCGGCACGGCAGTGAAGCCTTCACCCGGATTGCCGTCGCTGAGCACGTGGATCACCGGCTGGCCGGCGACCAGGCGCGACGACAGCACGCTGTGCGCGGCGAAATGCTCGTCGAGCGCGGCCTTGTCGACGGTCTTCTTCCACACCCGGCCGTCGAGCGAGGCGATCGCCTCGCGCGGCTCGCCGGTCAGGCGCAGTTCGCCCTGGGCGATGATCGCCATGCGCGGGCACAGGTCGGTGACGTCCTCGACGATGTGCGTGGACAGGATCACCACAACCTGCTCGCCGACCTCGGCCAGCAGGTTGAGGAAGCGGTTGCGTTCCTGCGGGTCCAGGCCCGCGGTGGGTTCGTCGACGATGATCAGCTGCGGCTGCCCGATCAGCGCCTGGGCGATGCCGAAGCGCTGGCGCATGCCGCCCGAGAACGTGCCGAGCTTGCGGTGCCGCACCGGCCACAGGTTGACCTGCTGCAGCAGCGCCTTCACCAGATCCTTGCGCTGCCTGCCGTCGACCACGCCCTTGAGGATCGCGAAGTGGTCCAGCATCGCCATCGCCGAAACCTTGGGATACACGCCGAATTCCTGCGGTAGGTAGCCCAGCCGCCGCCGCGCCTCGGTCTTGTCGGCCAGCACGTCCAGGTCGCCCAGGTGCACGCTGCCCGAATCGGCATCCTGCAAGGTGGCGATGGTGCGCATCAGCGTGGACTTGCCGGCGCCGTTGGGCCCGAGCAGGCCGAACATGCCGGTCGGGATGTCGAGGCTGATGCCCTTCAGGGCCTGCACGCCGTTGGCGTAGGTCTTGGACAGATCTCGGATCTTGAGCATGGATGGCGGGTCCCCGGAAGCAGCGGACATCCTAAACGCTGCGCGCGACGTTTGCCGCGCGGCGAAAGTCATGGACGCGATCGCTGCACTTTCCTGCCGTCATCCCCGCGCAGGCGGGGATCCATGCCGGAGATCTTCACGACGACGGCACTGCTGGCCCGGGACCCTGCGGGATTGCAGGCTCTGGTCACGGTTTCGTGTATCCGGGCATGGATTCCCGCCTGCGCGGGAATGACGGACAGAAACCCGCGACTTCTACTGGCCTCAGCCCTTCTGCTTCCCGGCGATCCAGCGATCGATCTTGCCTTCGAGGATCTGCAGTGGCACGGCGCCGTCCTTGAGCACCTCGGCGTGGAATTCGCGCACGTCGAACTTCGGCCCCAGCGCCTTCTCCGCCTTCGCGCGCAGGGACTGGATCTTCAGTGCGCCGATCTTGTAGGCCAGCGCCTGGCCGGGCCAGGCGATGTAGCGTTCGGCTTCGGCGGTCGCCTGGGTTTCGCTTTCGGCGGAATTCTCGAGCATGTACTTGATGACCTGCTCGCGGGTCCAGTCCTTGCTGTGCAGGCCGGTATCGGTGACCAGGCGGATCGCGCGCCACAGTTCGTTCTGCAGGTAGCCGAAGTAGTCGTACGGCGTCTCGTACACGCCCAGCGACTTGCCCAGCGACTCAGCGTACAGGCCCCAGCCTTCGATGAAGGCGGTCTCGCCGCCGAAGCGGCGGAATTTCGGCAGCCCGGTCAGTTCCTGCTGCAGCGCGAGCTGGAAGTGGTGGCCGGGGATCGCTTCATGCAGGAACAGGTCTTCCGCATCCCAGGTCTTGCGCGTGGGCAGGTCGTAGGTGTTGACGTAGAAGATGCCCGGGCGCGAACCATCCTCGCTGGGCGACATGTAGCTGCCACCGGCGGCGGACTTGGCGCGGAACGGTTCCACCGGGCGGATTTCGAACGGCGCCTTGGGCACCAGCGAGAACTGCTCGGGGATGCGCTTGTTGATGCGGTCCTCCAGCGAGCGGTAGTACGTGAGCAGCGCGTCCTCGCTTTCGAAGCTGAACTTCGGGTCGGTCTTCATGAACTCGAAGAACTCCTGCAGCGTGCCTTCGAAGCCGACCTCGGCCATCACCTTGCGGATCTCGCCGTGGATGCGCGCGACTTCGTCCAGGCCCAGCTGGTGGATTTCGGCGGGCGTCATGTCGGTGGTGGTCGACTGGTGCGCGTTGAAGGCGTACCACTGCGCACCGTCGGGCAGCTTGTCCAGGCCCACGCTGTCGCGCGTGGCGGGCAGGTATTCGTCGGCGATGAAGTCGCGCAGCTTGCGGAACGAAGGCACGATGCGCTCGCCGATCATCTCGCGGTAGGCCGCGGTCAGGCGCGCCTTGTCGGCGTCGCTGAAATCGGCCGGCATCGACTTGATCGGCCCCCACAACAGCGTGTCCCCGGGCTTGTCCTTGATCAGCGCGTCGAGCTGCGGCACCACCTTTTCCATCAGCGCGCGCGGCTGCACCACGCCGGCCTTCATGCCCTGGCGCATGTTGTCGATCGCGCTGTCGAACAGCACCGGCAGGCGGTTGCCGCGCGCCAGCCAGTTGTCGTAGTCCTGCACCGTCTTGAACGGCTGCGCGCCGGTGCCCGAGCCGAGCATGATCGCGTAGCTGGCGATGCTGCCCATCTGGTTGACCGGCATCATCCAGCCCGGGTACTTCTCCGATTCGAGTTCGTCCTTCGCGTCGCGCACGAAGATCTCGTAGCTCAGCAGGTCCTGCCCGGAGAGGCCCTCGCTGCCGACCGACTCGATCTTCTGCAGCCACTTCGTGGTGAAGTCGTGCGACTTCGCACGGAACTGCGCGCTGTAGAAGTCGGGCAGCTGGTCGTTGTAGCGGTTGTCGCCCTGGAACGTCGCCTGCAGCGGGTTGAGCTTGAGCAATTCTTCCCAGTACTGTTCGTACAGGGCGTCGAGCCTGGCGGCCTTGTCGCTGGCGGGCGCCGTGGCGGTCGTGGCTTCCTGCGCGAAGGCGGGCGACGGGATGGCGAGCGCCCCGGTGAGCGTGGCGGCGATGGCGAGGCTGAGCAGCAGCGGTCGGGCGGTCATGGGGTTCCCCGGAGCGGTGGCAAACTCCGACTCTCACCCGATGACCCGGCCACGGCATGGGCCAAAGGTCATCGAATCTCCGCAGGAATAGCCAACCCCCTGCAGGAGCGGCTTCGGCCGCGAGCTCTTGCCGCCGCTCCCGCGCAAGTCCATGGACCTGCGCCTGCGCGCCGTACGCAGGGTCAGCCAGCGGCCGCGTGCGCCTGCAGCTCGGCCGCGCGGGCGTCGCCGAGGTAGCGGCGGATGCCCGCGCGCGCCAGGTACAGCAGCGGGATCAGCGCGACCGCCGCCAGCATCTTGTAGATGTAGTTGAGCGTGCCGACCGCGAAGAACAGCGACAGCTCCCAGTGCTGCGGCCCGAGCACGAACGCGATGTACAGCACCACGAAACTGTCGATCAGCTGCGATACGGCAGTCGAACCGGTCGCCCGCAACCACGCATGGCGATCGCCGGTGCGGCGGCGGATGCGGTGGTAGACGCTCACGTCGATCAGCTGGCCGAGCATGAAGGCGACCAGCGAGCCCCAGATCGTCCACAGCCCCTGCCCGAACACCGCTGCGAACGCAGCCTGGTAATCCGGTACGCCCTGGTCGGCCGCGATGCCCGTCCACCACGCCGCCGGCGCCAGGTGGATGGCGATGAACGCGAACGCGAAGCCGTACACGATCAGCGCCGCCGCCAGCCAGCTGATGAAGCGCACGCCGCTGCGGCCGAAGTACTCGTTGATCGTGTCGGTCATGATGAACACGATCGGCCACAGCAGCGTGCCGGCGGTGAAGCTGAGCGAGCCGCTCTGGCCGAACAGGTTCCACTCCAGCGGCGCGATGCCGAGCGTGTCCTCGAGCGCGAAGATCTTGACGCCGATGAACTCGGCCAGCACCGCGTTGACGCAGAAGAACGCGGCCAGCGCGATGAACAGCCGGGTGGTGCGGTCGTCGATCAGGCGGTTCATGCGATGACAGAGGGCGCGGTCACGGCAGTTCGCGCCCTGCGTTGTCGTGTGCCTGCGCGGCACCCGGCACCGCGAACGGGATCGAGTCGGGCGACACCGCGCCGCCGGAGATGATGAAGCTCATCGCCTGGTCGACCGTCCAGTCGGTGGGCGTGATCTTCTCCACCGGCACGATCTCCAGGTAACCCGACGTCGGGTTCGGCGTGGTCGGCACGTATACCGCGGCGAGTTCGCGGCCGGTGCCATGTTCGCGGATTACGCGGGTGACGAAGCCGACCGATTTCATCTGGTCGTGCGGGAAGTCGATCAGCACCACGCGCTGGGTGCCGTCTGGCTTGGTCTGCAGGATGTCGAGCAGCTTGCGCGCGCTGCCGTAGATCGTGCTCGCAAGCGGCACGCGTGCGACCAGCGCTTCGAACCACGCCAGCAGCCGTTGCCCCACCACGCGCCGCGCCAGCCAGCCGACGAGCAGGATCACCAGCACCGTGGCGACCATGGCGATGGTGGTCTGCACCCACGCGTCGGCGAACCAGCCGAGCAGCCGCGGGTCGCTGGCGGCGATGCGGCGCGACAGCGGCAGCACCCAGGGCGCGCTCAGGTCGCTGAGCAGCACGAACACGAACTTCACCACCACCCAGGTCAGCCAGATCGGCAGCAGGGTGAGCAGGCCCGTGAGCAGGGTCTTCTTGAAGCCGTGGCGTGGCGGCGGCGCACCTTGCGTGGACATGTTCTACGACCGGATGGAGATGGCGCGATTCTACCGGCCGGCGCCATGCCCGGCAGCGTGCATCAGCGTGCGGCGCCGCCGTGCGGCAGGTCGCTGACCAGGCGGATGCCGACGTCGTCGTAGCCGCGCGTGGCATCGAGCGGGCGGGTGCCGGTCTCGCCGCGCCAGCTTGCCCCGCTGCCGATGCGACGGCTGCAGTTCCCGCTGCAGTCGCTGTTCCAGGCCGAGACCTGCCGCGCCGACTTCGCCGCCGGCAGCAGTTCCGCCTCGCGCGCATGCGGCAGGCGATAGGCATGGTCGCTGCGCTGGTCGAGCCAGCGGGCGTAGGCGTTGGCGTCTTCCCACGACACGCAGACGACGGGGTCGCTTCCGGACTGCTCGAACCCGGGCGACGTCCAGTCGCGCGGTGCCAGCACCCGCAGCAGCGACGCGCTTGCGCGGCAGCGCGCGGGTTCGCGGCCGGTGGCGTTGGCGAATCGTGCGTACTCGTCGCGGCTGACCGGGCGTTGCGATGCGGCGAACACGCTGCCGCCGTTGCGCACCAGCACCATGTCGCCGGGCAGCTTGTCGAGCGGTTCGCCGGGCGCCGGGATGTCGTTTGCGCGCGCGGACAGTTTCCCCAGGTCCGCGCGCGACAGGCCCAGGGTACGCGCCGCTTCCACGACCTGCTGCGCGCCCGCGCGGTCGAATGTCGCGGCGCTGGCGTCGATGCGCGCCTGCAGCGCCTGCGCCACGCGCCGGTGCAGTTTGTCGACGGCACCACCGTCGGCGCGCTGCGTGGCCTCGGCGACCTTCATCGCATCGCGCATGCGCGCGGCGGCGAGCTTGAACTCGTTGTCGCGGATGCCGCGCACGGCCGCGTCCGCGCTCGCATCGACGAACCTGTCCACGGCCGCGGGCAGGCCCAGGTAGCTGGCATCGCTGCGCTGCGCAGCGAGCAGGCTGTCGCGGGCGTTGCCGTCCGCGGGCGTGCCGAGGCGACCGCGCCGGATCTGCTCGTCGGCCTTCGTCACCCAGTGCTCGGCGTTCGAGACGGGTGCGGCGCGCAGCAGGGCGCTGGCGGGATCGCCGGCGACCGGCCGGCCGTTTGGATCAGGCGGTGCCGGCAAGGCGAACGTGGCCTCGTTCTCGGTCATGGCCACCACGTCGGGACTGGCGACGCGGAAATAGTCCTTGTCGCCGCCACCCTGGCGCAGGAACACGCCCACGCCCGCCGCCACCACCAGCGCCACGCCCAGCCACGCCCATACCGGCATCGTGCGCACCTTCGCGACCTGCTCGCGCAGCGCGGGCAGGGCCAGCATCTCGTGGGTGCCGCTGCGCTGCGGCACGCGCTCGAGCGCGGACAGCATGTGGGCCGCGTCGTGGTAGCGCTTGATCGGCCCCTTGGCCAGGGCACGGTCGATGAACCGCTGCCAGTGGCGCAGGCTCGGTGGCAGGCGCGGGATCGGGTCCTTGACGTGCATGATCGCCATCGACACCGCGTCGCCCGCGTCGTAGGGCAGCTTGCCGGTGAGCATCTCCCAGGCCAGCACGCCGATCGCGTACAGGTCGGTGCGGTGGTCGACCTCCTCGCCGCGGGCCTGTTCCGGCGCCATGTAGGCGGTGCTGCCCACGGCCATGCCGGTGGTGGTGACGCGGGTGCCGTAGCCGCGCCGCAGGGCGATGCCGAAGTCGGCCAGCAGTGGCCGGTCGGTTTCGTCGAACAGCACGTTCTCGGCCTTGACGTCGCGGTGGATGGTGCCGCGCGCGTGCGCGTAGCCCAGCGCGGACAGCAGCGCATGCAGTATCTCGCGGACCCGGGCCTGGTCCATGCCGCGGTTGCTGGCGTTGATGCGCTGGCCGAGGTGGCCGCGCGTGAGGTGCGGCATCGAATAGTAGGGAAGGCCGTCGCGCGTGCGGCCGACGTCATGGATGCCGACGATGTGCGGGTGTTCCAGCCGGGCGATGGTGCGCGCTTCGTTTTCGAACCGCCGCCGGCTGACCTCGTCGGCCAGCGCCTCGGGCAGCATCACCTTGATCGCGACCTGGCGCGACAGCGAAACCTGCTCGCCCAGGTACACCGTCGACATCCCGCCATGCCCGATCGCGCGCAGCAGCGTGTAACCGGTGATCTCCGGCAGCGATGCCTTTCCGCTCTCGTCAGACAGCGTGTCGCGCATGGTTCCCCCCGTGGCCGGCCAAGCATACGTCGTGTGCGCAGGTTGGGGATGAACGACGCTCGCGGTTCCGATAAGGTGATGCTGGAAGGATAGGGGGTGTCGATGCTCAGGTTCGCCCGGGTGGCCCTGCTGGTGCTGGCAGGCGGTTTGATCGTGGGGGCGCTGCTGTGGACGTGGTCACGCCTGCAACCGCCGACGCCGATGCAGCGCGATGCAATGGCGCTGCTGCAACCATCGCCGGAGCCGGAGGGGCGCAATGCGTTCGCCGCGCTCTGGCTGCTGGATCGCGATGTTCCCGACGCGCGGCTGCGGCAGGTCGCGACGGCCGACATGCAACGCATTCGCGCGGAACTGGCCCGGTCACCGGACGCGCGGCCGGGCAAGGGTGCGGCCCCGCAGTATCGCGACCTGCAGCCCAACGACGCCGACAAGGCGCTGTTCTGTCCCCTGCGCGGTGACTGCCTGCAGCAGGTGCGTACAGATCCCGACGGCTACGCGGCGTTGGTGGCGCGGCATCGGGTGCTGCTCGACCGGATCGCCGCGTTGTCCGGATACGACTTCTATCGAAGCCAGGTGCCGGCCGATGTCAGGGCACCGATGCCGATATTCTCGCTGGCGCCCCTGGGGATCACGCGTGCTGCGCAGGCGTACGCGTCGGGCGACGTCGACGCAGGCCTTGCCCGGGCATGCACGGGCGTGCGGACGTGGCGCGGGTTGGGTAGGAATGCCGATTCGCTGATCGTGAAGATGCTGGGCATCGGGCTGGCCACGGACGGCTATGGTCGCCTGCTGGCGCAGATGCTGGCCGAACTTCCCGCCGGTCATCCGCTGCCGCCCGCATGCGAAGCGGCGTTGGCGCCGGTGTCGGTGGATGAACTCTCCATCTGCGAGGCGATGCGAGGCGAGTATGCATCCAGTGCGGCGGCGATCGAAGCGGTCGAAAGCCCAAGTCGTGCCGGAACCCTGCAGGCCGCGTGGAACCAGCTGTTCTACGACCCGGAAAAGAGCAGGGCGTTGATCGCGGGGAACTTCGCGCTGGCGTGCAGCCGGGCGACCCGGGCGATGCTTGCCGCGGACGAGTCGTGGGACTGGTCGCAGGAGCATCGCCCGCTGTTGCGCATGGAATGTGTCGCCAATCTTGCCGGGTGCATCCTGGCCGACATCGCTACGCCAGCCTATGTCGCATATGGCCGGCGCGCGCAGGATTCGGGTGCGCGGCTGGACCTGCTGCGCGGCGTCGCATCTCTGCACGGTTTGGACGTCGATCCGTCCACACGCGAGGAGCGCCTGCGCCGGTTCTGGGCCGAAACGCGCAGCCGCAACCGCGAACTGCGCTTCGTCGATGGTGGAGAGGGTGTGGAACTTCGGCAGTTCGACGCGTCGCACCGGGCTTGGTGGAAGCTGCCGCTGCCGGCCGTGCGGCAGTCGCAAGACTGATCCTGCTCAGGCGGTTGCGTCGCGCGGTTTCTTGCGCCGCACGTAGACCTGCTTGCGCACCAGCGCGACCGTGTCGCCTTCAGCGTCGCTGATCGGTGTTTCGAACCAGCGCAGGTGCTTGTCGCCACCGGCGGTGGCGGCGCGGATTTGTTCCAGCACCGCGTCATCGAGCCGGAATTCCGCCGCCACCGTGCCGCGCCCGGGTTTGACGAACTCGATTTCCGCGGCCTTGTCCCAGACGATGTAGCCGTCGCCCAGCGCCTGCATCGTCATGATCATCCAGAACGGATCGGTCATCGCGAACAGGCTGCCGCCGAAGTGGGTGCCGACGAAGTTGCGGTTGTACCAGTGCTGCCGAAGCTCCACGCGCGCGTGGCGGTAGTCGTCGGAAACCGTGCGCACGCGGATGCCCGCGAACAGGAATGGCGGCCAGACGTTGAGTACGCGGCGGAGGGTGGAGGCGGAAACCTTGCGGGCCATGGTGATCCGTGCGGGATGACAGCTTCGTGCCAGGAATGCCGTAGGTCGGGGCTACGTCCCCGACATGCTTTTGGTATCCGGCGAAGAACCGTCGGGGGCGTAGCCCCGACCTGCGGGTCTATACCAGCAGCAGCGACGACATCTTGCGCCGGTAGCGGCCGACCAGGTCCTCGTCCTCGACCACGCGGAAGGCATCGATCAGCGCCTTCTTCGGCAGCGCGTCCTCGAAGTCGCGATTGCGGCGCAGCATTTCGAGGAATTGTTCGAACCCGGCCTCGGCGTCGCCGCTGACGATGTGGTGCACGCCGAGCAGGTGGCGGGCCTTGAGGTCGTCCGGGTTGGAGGCGATGGCGGCTTCCAGTGCCTGCGGCGGCGGGGCGTCCTGGAGCACGGCCGCGAAGCCCAGCCGCGCCCGCGCACGGATCGTGCGGTCGTCGGTGGCGAGGTTGGCGGGCAGGGCGTCGATCAGCTTCCCGGCCTCGGCGGCGGCGCCCGTCTGCAGCAGGGCCAGGGCGAGGTCGAGCCTGAGTTCGTCCTTGCCAGGCTCGGCCTCGATCGCCTTGCGCAGGCGCAGCACCTCGGCGTGCGGGTCGGCGGGCGGCGCGGGTTGTTCGGGCGCGGCTTCGTCGGCCGCCGCGGCCTCGGCGGGCGCGACGCCGTGGTGGGTCAGGAACTCGCGCACCTGGCCCTCGGGCAGCGCGCCCTGGAAGCCGTCGACGATCTGCCCGTCCTTGACCAGGAACACGGTCGGGATCGAGCGGATCTGGAACGCGCCGGCGATCTGCGGCTCGGCCTCGGTGTCGACCTTGGCCAGCTCGAAGGCGCCGTTGAACTCGGCGGCCAGCTTTTCGAGGATCGGGCCCAGCGCCTTGCACGGCCCGCACCATTCGGCCCAGAAGTCGACCAGGACCGGTGTCTGCAGGGATTTCTGCAGCACTTCGGCCTCGAAAGTGGCGGTGGTGGCGTCGAAGACGTGGGGGCGGGTGGCGTGGGGTGCCGATTCGAGGGACATGCAGGGGGTTCCGTAGCGCGTTCAGCGGGAGATTGTGCCAGCTGGCCCTGTTTCCAACAGGATGTCAAAAATACTTGACATCGGGCAAAGCAAATGTAATGTGTAGCTTACATTTTGTACGGAAGATCCGACATGGAAATCAGGTACAGCTCCGCAAAGTTCGCCGCCGGCCTGGTTGCCGTGCTGGTCGGGCTCTGGTTCGTGTTCTGGGAGCCCGGTCCGCTCGACGAATCGCCGCTGTACGCGATCGGGCCGCTGCTGCTGGCGGCCGGCAGCGTGGTCGCCGCGATCCAGTTTTCGGTACGCCCGCGGACCGGCTTCGAGGGAATGGCCGCGCCAGCGGAGGTCGATGCCTGGCTGGCCCTGGTCTATACCGGCGTGCTGATCGCCTGGCTGCTGTCCAATGCTTCCGCGTTCACGGTGTCCTGGATGGGGAACAAGGCGACGAGCGTTACGCTGCTGGAGATCGTGGTGGCCTACGTGGTCATTACGACGGTGCTGCGCGGGCGCCGCGGCGAGGCTGTGCAGGAGGACGAGCGTGATCGCGCGATCAGGCGCAGTGCCGCCAAGTGGGGGCGCCACGCGCTGATCGCCTGCGTCGTCGTACTGATGGTCGCCCTGGGCATGTCGCCGGCGCACAAGCTGGCGTGGGCGAACCCGCCAACGGTGGCCTTGCTGCTGTTCCTGGGCCTGCTGCTGGGCTGGCTGTTCGAGAACGCGGCCACCATCGTCTACTACTGGCGCGACCGGCGGTGAGCGGAACGCCGATCGCCAACGAGATCCGCCGCCTGCGCTTCGAGCACGGCGAGATGACCCAGGAGGCGCTGGCACAGGCCTGCGGCGTGACCCGGCAGACGATCATCGCGCTGGAAGCGGGGCGGTACGCGCCGTCGCTGGAGCTGGCGTTCCGGATCGCGCGGGCGTTCGGGGTCGGGGTGGAAGAGGTGTTCCGGTGGGAGTCGAAATGAGGCGGTTGGCGATGCTCGCTGCGATCGCGGCGGCGGTCCTGTTCGGTGCTGCGGTCGCCGGTCTTGGTGCGGCGCTCGATGGTTATTCGCAAGTGACGCACCCGGTCGGGCTGCTGGGCGCGCGCGGGCTGCCGCATGCGTTGGCGTTCAACGTGCTGGGCTTCGTGCTGCCGGGCGTGCTGGCGGCATTCGTCGCGTGGCGCCTGCGCGTGACGATGGGCGATGCCGCGCCGTGGGCCGCGCGCATCGGTGCGTGGCTGGCGCTGCTGTCGGCGCTGGCATTCACCGCGCAGGGGTTGTTGCCGCTGGACCCGAGCGACCTGGAGTCCGATGCCAGCCGCCTGCACGCGACCATGTGGACGCTGTGGTGGGTGGCTTTGCTGCCGGCGGCGGTGCTGCTGGCGATCGGATCGCGTGCGCGCGGACCGTGGCGCTTGCTGACCGCGGCGAGCGCCGTGCTGGCGGTCGTCATCATGCTGCTGGCGATGCTGCCGCTGGACTTGCTGGCGCCGGCGGTGGCGCAGCGCGTGGTGTTCGCGGCGTGGCTGGCGTGGGTGGTCGTCGTGGGGTGGGAGGCGAGTGCCCGCCCGTAGGTCGGGGCTACGCCCCCGACCTACGGCTCCGCGAGGAGCGTTGCGATCTCGGCGCCCAGGCGCAGGTCGTCGACGAGGCCAAAACGCTGCCTTCGCAACCGGCCCTGGTGGTCGATCAGCATCAGCGTCGGCGTGCCCTGCATGGCGTAGGCCTGCATGGTCAGCGGAAGCGGGTGCGTAGCCGGGTCGTCGTCGCGATGGGAGTCGACGCCAACCGGATAGCCGATGCGGTTCTCGTGCAGGTACACCTGCAGCGCGTCCGGACCCATCACCGCGTGGTGTTCGAACACCGTGTGCAGGCCGACGACGGCCAGGTCCGTGGACGCGAATGCGGCGGCCACCTTCAGGCTCTGCGGTACGGCGTGCTGCACGCAGGCCGGGCACAGCATCTGGAAGGCGTGCAGGAACACCACCCGCCCGCGCAGGGATTGCAGCGACGGCGCGCCATCGGCGTTGAACCAGCGTGACACCGTCCACTCCGGCGCCGGCGGCAGCGATGCCCCGGCCATCGGTGGCTCGCTCGCGGGTTGACTCATGCGCTTTCTCCCGAGGGCACACGCATCATATTGCGGCCCGATGGCGGCAATTTGTGCACTGCGGTAGGCTTGCGAGCCGCCCCTGAAACCGCCCGCCGTGTCCACCGACCCCGCCGCCTACGACCCCCGAGCCGTCGAATCCGCCGCCCAGGGCTTCTGGAACGACACCCGCGCGTTCGAGGTGGGGGGACAGTCGCCGAAGCCGAAGTACTACTGCCTGTCGATGCTGCCGTATCCGTCCGGCGCGCTGCACGTGGGCCACGTGCGCAACTACACGATCAGCGACGTCATCAGCCGCTACCAGCGCATGTGCGGCCACAACGTGCTGCAGCCGATGGGCTGGGACGCCTTCGGCCTGCCGGCCGAGAACGCCGCGATCAAGAATGCGACCGCGCCGGCGAAGTGGACCCGCGCCAACATCGAGCACATGCGCGCCCAGCTCAAGACCATGGGCTACGCGATCGACTGGTCGCGCGAGTTCGCCACCTGCGATCCCGACTACTACGTGCACGAGCAGCGCATGTTCGTGCGGCTGATGAAAAAGGGCCTGGCCTACCGCCGCAACTCGGTGGTGAACTGGGACCCGGTCGACAAGACCGTGCTGGCCAACGAGCAGGTGATCGACGGCCGCGGCTGGCGCACCGGCGCGCTGGTGGAGAAGCGCGAGATCCCGCAGTGGTTCCTGAAGATCACCGACTACGCGCAGGAGCTGCTCGACGGGCTGGACACGCTCGACGGCTGGCCGGATTCGGTCAAGACCATGCAGCGCAACTGGATCGGCCGCAGCGAAGGGCTGGAGATCCGCTTCGACGTCGACGGCGAGGACGAACCGGTCACCGTCTACACCACGCGCCCGGACACCCTGATGGGCGTGACCTTCCTGAGCATCGCCGGCGAGCATCCGCTGGCGGTCAAGGCCGCGCGCGACAACCCGGCGCTGGCGGCGTTCCTCGAAGAGCTGCGCCGCGGCGGCGTGTCCGAGGCCGAGCTGGAAGCGCAGGAAAAGCGCGGCATGGCGACCGGGCAGTGGGCGATCCACCCGGTCACCGGCGAAGACGTGCCGATCTACGTCGCCAACTTCGTGCTGATGAACTACGGCACCGGCGCGGTGATGGCGGTGCCGGCGCACGACCAGCGCGACTGGGAGTTCGCCAAGGCCTACGGGTTGCCGGTGCGGCCGGTGATCGTGCCCGACGGCGTGCGCGACGCGCTGCGCGAAGTGGGCCACGACGTCGAGGCCGATGCCGATCCGTTCCAGGCCGCGCTGTCGGGCGGAACGGTCGACGCCTTCGACACCGGCGCCGCCGTGTCGATGGTGCGCGATTATCTCGACGCGATCCAGCAGGAAGGCGCCTTTACCGGGCGCGGCACCCTGGTCAACTCGGGCGAGTACAGCGGCCTGGACTTCGACGCCTCGTTCGACGCGCTGGCCCGGCGTTTCGAGGCCGACGGCCGCGGCGCGCGCAAGGTCAACTTCCGCCTGCGCGACTGGGGCGTGAGCCGCCAGCGCTACTGGGGCTGCCCGATCCCCGTCATCTACTGCGAAAAGTGCGGCGCGCTGCCCGTGCCCGAGGAGCAGCTGCCGGTGTTGCTGCCCGAGGACGTGGCCGATGCGTTCTCGAACCCCGGCGTGGTGCATTCGCCGATCAAGTCCGACCCCGAGTGGCGCAAGGCGACCTGCCCGCAGTGCGGCGGCCCTGCCGAGCGCGAGACCGACACCTTCGACACTTTCATGGAGTCGAGCTGGTACTACGCGCGCTACACCTCGCCCGGTGCGAAGGACATGGTCGACGCGCGCGCCGACCACTGGCTGCCGGTCGACCAGTACATCGGCGGCGTCGAGCACGCGATCCTGCACCTGCTGTACTTCCGCTTCTACCACAAGCTCCTGCGCGACCAGGGCCTGGTGAAGAGCGACGAGCCGGCGACCAACCTGCTCACCCAGGGCATGGTGGTCGCCGAGACCTACTATCGTGAATCAGGCGACGGCCGCCGCGAATGGATCAACCCGGCCGACGTCGACGTGCAGCGCGACGAGCGCGGCCACGTCGCCGGAGCGATGCTGCGGGCCGACGGCAAGCCGGTGCACATCGGCGGCATCGAGAAGATGTCGAAGTCGAAGAACAACGGCGTCGACCCGCAGGCGATGGTCGACCGCTACGGCGCCGACACCGTGCGCCTGTTCTCGATGTTCGCCTCGCCGCCGACGCTGTCGCTGGAGTGGAACGAGGCCGGCGTGGAAGGCATGGCGCGCTTCCTGCGCCGCTTCTGGCGCGAGGTGCAGCAGCACGTCGCGCAGCCGGATCATCCGGAAGTCGACGCGAGCGCGCTCGACGCCGGGCAGAAGGCGCTGCGCCGCCAGCTGCATGAGACGATCCAGAAGGTCGGCGACGATTACGGCCGCCGCCACAGCTTCAACACAGCGATCGCCGCGCTGATGGAGCTGCTCAACCACGTGGCGAAGTTCAACGACATGTCCGACCAGGGCCGTGCCGTGCGCCACGAGGTGCTGCAGGCGATGGTGCTGCTGCTCAATCCGGTCACCCCGCACGTGTGCCATGCGCTGTGGCAGGCGCTCGGACACACGGAGACGCTGCTCGAGGACCAGCCGTTCCCGCAGGCAGACCCCGCCGCGCTGGTGCGCGACCTGGTGACCCTCGCCGTGCAGGTCAACGGCAAGCTGCGTGGCACGATCGAGGTCGCGCCCGACTGGCCGCGCGATGCGGTCGAGGCCGCCGCGCTGGCCGAGCCGCACGTGGCGAAGTTCATCGGCGACGGCCAGGTGCGCAAGGTGATCGTGGTGCCGGGCAAGATCGTGAATATCGTAGTTGTTGCCTGAACGGTGCCGACGTCCCGCTTGCCGGGCCATCCGGCGTCGTACAGACTTGCGCGCATGACCCGACTGATCGCGATCCTCGTCCTTGCGCTGGGCCTGACGGCCTGCGGTTTCCACCTGCGCAGCGCGCTCACCCTGCCGCCGGACCTCGGGCCGGTGCGCGTGGTCGCCAAGGATCCCTACAGTCCGCTGGCCGAATCGCTGTCCGTGGCGATGGAGCAGGCCGGTGCGACGCCGGCCGCGGAGGATGCGGCCGCGGACGTGGCCACGCTGCGCATCCATCTGGAGAAGTGGGGCTCGACGCCGATCAGCATCGACCAGTTCGGCCGTGCGCAGGAATACACACTGCGCTACGCGGTGGTGTTCAGCCTCGACAAGGCCGATGGCACCAACGTGGTGCCGCAGCAGACCGTGGAGCTGGCGCGCGACTACGTGTCGGTGCCGACGCGCTCGACCGGCACCGAGGGCGAACGCGAACTGCTTGCGCGCGAGATGCAGAAGGAAATGACCGCTTCGATCCTGCGCCGCATCGACGCCGCCTCGCGCGCGCCGCAGCCGATCGGGATGCCGGTCGCGCCGCCAGTCGATGAAGCCGTCCCGGCCGAACCGGCGCCCGACCCCGTTCCGGAACCGGCGGCCACGCCCTGAGCGGCGTGTCGCGCCGACGCCGCCCGTGAACCGCTCGTGGAACTGACGCCGGAAAGCCTGCTCGGACGGCTGCCGGGCGAGCCTCTGCGGCCGGTCTACATGATCACCGGGCCCGAGCCGCTGCTGGTGCTGGAGGCCGCCGACGCCGTGCGCGCCCGCGCCCGCGAGGAAGGCTGCGCCGAGCGCGAGGTCTTCGATGCCGACGGACGCGAATTCGACTGGGATCCGCTGCAGGCGACCTTCAACGCGCCCAGCCTGTTCTCGGCGAAGCGGTTGATCGAACTGCGCCTGCCCACCGCCCGGCCGGGCAAGGCGGGCGCGGAAGTGATCGCCGATTTCTGCGCGCAGCCGCCCGCGGACATCACGCTCCTGATCACCGGCGGGGAGTGGAGCAAGAAGCACGGCGGCAAGTGGAGCGAAGCCATCGCCCGCACCGGCTGCCTGGTCGTGGCCAGGCAGGTGAGGCCCGACCAGATGACCGGCTGGGTCGAGGCGCGCCTGCGCAAGCGCGGGGTCAAGGCCGACCGCGGCGCGGTGCAGCGGCTGGTCGAACGGGTCGAGGGCAACCTGCTGGCCGCCGCGCAGGAGATCGACAAGCTGGCGCTGCTCGCCGACGGCGAACCGATCGACGCGGCGCGGATGGAATCGCTGGTCGCCGACGCGGCGCGCTTCGACGTGTTCCGCATGCTCGACGCGGCGCTGAACGGGCAGGGCGCGCGTGCCTCGCGCATGCTCGCCGGGCTTCGCGCCGAGGGCGAGGTCATCCCCGCGCTGATGGGCATGGTGGTCAAGGAACTGTTGACGGTCGCCACGCTGGCGCGGGTGCAGGCGCGCGGCGGCAACATGGCCGCGGAGTTCAGGGCGCAGCGTGTGTGGGATTCGAAGCAGGCCACCTACCGCCGCGCGCTGCAGCGCCATGCCGCGCCGCACTGGGAGCGCTTCGTCGCCGAGGCCGGGCGCATCGACCGCATCGCCAAGGGCCGCGCGCCCGGCGACGCCTGGCAGGTGCTCGAGCGCCTGCTGCTGGTGGTGGCTGACGCGAAGGCGAGGCCGCTGGTGGAGCGGGGGCTGGCGGCTGGGGGCTAGGGGCTAGGGGCTGGGAAGGGCAACAGCGACACGCGCCGCTGCGGCTGTCGGCGGAGGTTGGCTCCACCCGGTCCGGACTTGGCGTTAGGCTGCCGCCATGCCCCCCAGCCCCCAGTCCCCAGCTCCCAGCCCCCTCTTCGTCCTGTACGGCGGCACCTTCGATCCGGTCCACGACGGCCACCTGGCCATCGCCCGCGCGGCACGCGACCTGCTGCAGGCAACCATCCGCCTGATGCCGGCCGCTGATCCGCCGCATCGCGCGCCGCCCGGCGCCACCGCAGGGCAGCGCGCCGAGATGCTCGACCTGGCCGTCGCGGGCGAACCGGGCCTGTGCGTGGACCGCCGCGAGCTGCGCCGCGAAGGTCGCAGCTACAGCATCGACACGCTGCTGGAACTGCGCGCGCAGATCGGCGGCGACGCGCCGGCCGCGCTGCTGGTCGGCGCCGACAGCTTCGTCGGCCTGCCGGACTGGCACCGCTGGCGCGAGCTCTTCGACCACGTCCATTTCGTCGTCGCGCAGCGCCCCGGAAGCCCGCTCGACCACGACCTGCGCCCCGAGCTGGCTGCCGCGCTGGCTGGCCGCTGGTGCACCTCGCCCGAGGCGCTGCGCGAGGTCCCGGCTGGCCGGGTATTGCGGCTGCAGCAGCCGCTGCACGACGAATCGGCCACCTCGATCCGCGCCCGGATCGCCGCCGGCGAGCCGTGGCGCGACCAGGTCCCCGCGGCCGTGGCCGATTACATCCAGTACCACCGGCTGTACCTGAACGGGGACGAGGGTCGCGGGCCGGACACGCCACCTCGCCTATAATCGACCGACGCACCGGACCCAGAGCCAAGCCCACTTGACCAATACCGCGCAAGTCATCAAGACCCGCCTTCCCGACCCGCCGCCTTCCGCGGACGCCCTGCTCGAAACCGTCCGCGCCGCGGTCACCGAACTCAAGGCCAACGATGTCGTCGAGATCGACGTCCGCGGCAAGACCAGCGTCTGCGACTTCATGGTCGTCGCCTCCGGCACCTCGAGCCGGCACGTCAAGGCGATCGCCGATGAAGTCGTGCGCTTCGCCAAGAAGCTCGACTGCCAGCCGCTGGGCGTCGAAGGCGAGCGCGAGGCCGAATGGGTGCTCGTCGACCTTGGCGACGTCGTCGTCCACGTCATGCTGCCGCGCGTGCGCGAGTTCTATGCGCTCGAGCGCCTGTGGACGGTCGGCGACCAGCCGCCGGCCGAACACGCGCTGGAAGCGGATGCGGACGAACGCGGCTGAGCCCTGCCGCGGGGCGGCGCAGCCGCGCGCGAACGACGCGGATCGCGGATGCCCGTCGACCGGACGCCACCGGGGCGCCGGGCCGCTGGCGTGAAGGCCCGCCTGATCGCCGTCGGTGAACGCGCCCCGCACTGGGTTGCCGAAGGCTACGCCGAGTACGAAAAACGCCTGTCGCACTGGTTGCCGCTGGAGCTGGTCGAGATCGCGCCGGGCCTGCGCGGCAAGCACCGCGACGCCGCGCGCGCCACGCAGGACGAAGGCGCGCGCGTGCTGGCGGCGCTGCCGAAGAACGCACAGGTGGTCGCGCTCGACGGGCGCGGGCGCCAGCATTCCTCCGAACAGCTTGCCGCGCGCATGGAGCACTGGCGCGGGCTGGGGCGCGACCTGGCGTTCCTTGTCGGTGGGCCGGAGGGACACGCCGCCGATGTCATCGCGCGTGCTGACGAGCAGTGGTCGCTCGGGCCGTTGACCCTGCCGCACATGCTGGTGCGCCTGGTCCTGGCCGAACAGCTCTACCGCGCCTGCGCGCTGCTGGCCAACCATCCCTACCACCGCGCATAGGGCGGTGCCCGCAGCGTCGGATGGCCTCGATTCGCTGCCGTACCGGCCAGCGCCGTAGGTCGGGGCTACGCCCCCGACGTGCTCTTCGCCGCAACCCGTAGGGCGGGTCTTGACCCGCCTGCTGTTCCGGTTTCTCTGAGATCAAGATCAAAAGCTTTCGCGCCGTGACGGCGCGAGCCACCTTTCTTTGCTTGTGCAAAGAAACCTGGCGCAAAGAAAGCACACCCCGCCTTCGCGCCCGGTGCGTTGCACCGGGTTCGCGGAGCCGACGGGATTTTCCGAGGGGGCATCCTGCCCCCGCGGAAAACGCCGCACATCCCTGTGCGGCGCCCTGCGGGTCTTGTCCGCCGGCTCCGCCGCTGCGGAGGGGGCCCGAAGGTCAAGGGCAAGGTCAAAGGCAAGAGCAAGAGCAATAGCAACCGCAACTGCAAAGGCGCTCGCTCATCCCGGGTTTGAGGCGGTTCGGCCGCGCCTTCGCAAGAGCTGCCGCCGCCGCGGCCTTACAATGCGCGCCCTGCCGCCGTCCGCATCGCCTTGAAGAAATCCGACTTCCACTACGACCTGCCCGCCGAGCTGATCGCGCAGGCGCCGTTGCCCGAGCGCTCGGCCAGCCGCCTGCTGGTGGTGCCGCCGGGCGAGGCCGGTTTCGACGATCGCCACGTGCGCGACCTGCCCGGGCTGCTGCGCGAGGGCGACCTGCTTGTGTTCAACGACACGCGGGTGATCCCGGCGCGGCTGTTCGGCCACAAGGCCGGCAGCGGCGGGCGGGTGGAGATCCTGATCGAGCGGTTGCAGCCGGGCAACGAGGCGCGGGCGCAGGTCGGCGCGAGCAAGCCGCTGAAGCCCGGCGGCCGCATCGAACTCGATGCCGGCGGCGAGGCCGAGGTGCTGGGTCGCGACGGCGAGTTCTACCACCTGCGCTTCCACGTCGACGACGCGCTGGAGTCGTGGCTGCTGCGCGCCGGCCGGATGCCGCTGCCGCCCTACATCCGCCGCGAGCCCGGCGTCGACGACGACGAGCGCTACCAGACCGTGTTCGCGCGCCGGGTCGGCGCGGTGGCCGCGCCGACCGCGGGGCTGCACTTCGACGATGCGCTGCTGCAGGCCCTGCGCGAGCGCGGCGTGCAGTCCGGCCACGTCACGCTGCACGTGGGCGCCGGTACCTTCCAGCCGGTGCGCGTGGACGACATCGCGCAGCACCGCATGCACAGCGAGTGGCTCAACGTCGGCGCCGGGCTGGTCGAACAGGTGCGGCGCACGCGTGCGGCCGGCGGGCGGGTCATCGCGGTCGGCACCACCGTGGTGCGCGCACTGGAGAGCGCGCTCGTCGACGGCGAGCTGCAACCGTTCGCCGGCGAGACCCGGATCTTCATCTTCCCCGGCTATCGCATCCGCTCCGTCGACGCGCTGCTGACCAACTTCCACCTGCCCGAGTCGACGCTGCTGATGCTGGTGTCGGCGTTCGCGGGCAAGTCGCGGATCTTTGCCGCCTATGAGCATGCGGTACGCGAACGCTACCGGTTTTTCTCGTACGGCGATGCGATGCTGCTGTGGCCGGGGGAGGGGGCGTGATTGCCGCGACGATCAAGAGCAAATCCTCCCCAGCCCTCCTTTTTCAAAGGAGGGGGCAAAAGCCGATGCTTTCAGGCGGCGGACCGGACTGCCGGCGCCCGCGCCTGCGTTTCCCCCCTTTGCAAAAGGGGGGCAGGGGGGATTTGCTCTTGCAGCATGCACGAGGGGACAGCCCCGCATGAGCCGCATGTCCTTCGAACTGACCCGGACCGACGGCGCCGCCCGCCGCGGCCGGCTGACGTTCCCGCGCGGCACGGTGGAAACGCCTGCCTTCATGCCGGTCGGCACCTACGGCTCGGTCAAGGGCATGCTGCCGGAGCAGCTGCGCGCGCTCGGCGCCGAGATCATCCTCGGCAACACCTTCCACCTGTACCTGCGGCCGGGGCTGGAGGTGATCGAGGCCCACGGCGGCCTGCACGGCTTCGCGCGCTGGGACGGGCCGATCCTCACCGACTCGGGCGGCTTCCAGGTGTTCTCGCTGGCGCACCGGCGCAAGATCACCGAGCGGGGCGTCACCTTCCAGGCGCCCACCGACGGCTCGACCGTGTTCCTCGGCCCCGAGGAAAGCATGCGCATCCAGAAGGTGCTCGGTTCGGACATCGTGATGATCTTCGACGAGTGCCCGCCGGTGCACGTGGACGGCAAGCCGGTCGGCGTGGACGTGGTGGATCGCTCGATGCAACTCTCGTTGCGCTGGGCGGAGCGTTCGAAGCGTGCGCACGAAGGCAACGACGCGGCGCTGTTCGGCATCGTCCAGGGCGGCGTGCACCGCGACCTGCGCACGCGCTCGGCGGAGGGGCTCAAGGCGATCGGCTTCGACGGCTACGCCATCGGCGGCCTTGCCGTCGGCGAGACCGAGGCCGAGCGCAACGCCATGCTCGAACACACCTGCCCGCAGCTGCCGGGCGAGCGCCCGCGCTACCTGATGGGGGTGGGGCGGCCGGAGGACCTGGTGGAAGCGGTCGCGCGCGGCGTCGACATGTTCGATTGCGTGATGCCGACCCGCAACGCGCGCAACGGCCACTACTTCACCAGCACCGGCACCGTGCGCATCCGTAACGCGAAGTACGAGAACGACACGCGCCCGATCGAGGAAGGCTGCGGCTGCCATGCCTGCAGCAACGGCTACAGCCGCGCCTACCTGCGCCACCTGGACCGCTGCAACGAGATGCTCGGCCCGATCCTGGGCACCCTGCACAACCTCTGGTACTACCAGTCGCTGATGGCGGGGATGCGCGAGGCGATCGCGGAAGGCACGTTCTCCAGCTTCCGGGAATCCTTCCACGCCATGCGGGGTGGCGGGTCGTCGCCGTAGGTCGGGGCTACGCCCCCGACGCCCCCGAATGGCTGGCGATCCCATGCCCGACGCCAACACGCGGTTGACGATCCGACGCGTCGGGGGCGTAACCCCGACCTGCGGCCACCGGGGGATGCCAGATTCGGGGAAGCGGCCGGCGGCCGGATCAGGAACCTTCCCGGCCGGCGGATGTCCATTGGTGCCCGGCGCCGTTTCGTGGCCGGGACCGCGCTCAAACCCCGCTCCGGACGCCGTTCCGCGGCTTCCGGGCCGTCGCCGTGGCATAATTCCCCGCTATTTTGCCCGTGGAACTCCAGATGACTTCGTTCAATCCGCTCGACCTCCTGATCTCCCCCGCCTACGCCCAGGCCGGGCAAGCGCCCCAGGGCGGCGGCCTGAGCTTCCTGATCATGCCGATCGTGCTGATCGCGGTGATGTACTTCCTGATGATCCGCCCGCAGATGAAGCGCGCCAAGGAACACCGCGCCATGCTCGACAAGCTCGGCAACGGCGACGAAGTGATCACCAACGGCGGCATCGCCGGCGTGGTGCGCGAGATCGGCGACAGCTTCATCACCATCGAGATCGCCGACAACGTGCGCGTGCGCGTGCAGAAGGCCGCGATCGGCAACGTGCTGCCCAAGGGCACGCTGAAGTCCGCCTGATCCCACCCATCTTCCGGCGCGGCACCCGTCGCGCCCGGATCCGACAGACACGCCGCGCCCCGGGCCCCGCCGGCCGGACCGCGTGACGCCCTGGAAACGTTCCGATGCTTGAATTCCCGCGCTGGAAATACGTCGTCATCCTGATCGTGGTGTTGCTGAGCACGCTGTACGCGCTGCCCAACATCTACCCGCAGGATCCCTCCGTGCAGATCACCGCCAACCGCGGCGCGCAGATCGACGACGCGCTGCGCCAGACGGTGGAGTCGACGCTGGCCAAGGAGGGGATCGCGACCAAATCGGTGGCGGTCGAGGACGGCAACATGCTGGTGCGCCTGCCCGGCCTGGACGAGCAGACCCGCGCCGCCGACACGCTGCGCCCGGTGCTGGGCGAGAACTACGTGGTGGCGCTGAACCTGGCGTCGACGGTGCCGTCGTGGCTCGAGACGCTGCGTGCGCGGCCGATGCTGCTTGGCCTCGACTTGCAGGGCGGCGTGCACTTCCTGCTCCAGGTCGACCAGAAAGCCGCGCTTGAAAAGCGCCTCGACGCCTACGCCGAGGACATCCGGGTAGCGCTGCGCGAGGCGCGCGTGGCCTACGAATCGGTGGAACGCCGCGGCATCGACGGCACCATCGTCGCCACCCTCGGCGAGGGTGCCGACCAGGACGCTGCGCAGAAAGCGATCCTCGCGGTGCTGCCGACGATCCAGCTGTCGATGCAGGGCAGCGTGGTTACCGCCAAGGTGCCCGACGCCGAGGTCAACCAGATCGTCAGCGGCGCGATCGAGCAGAACGTCGGCACGCTGCGCAACCGCATCAACGAGATCGGCGTGGCCGAGCCGATCATCCAGCGCCAGGGCGCCGACCGGGTGGTGGTGGAACTGCCGGGCGTGCAGGACACCGCCCAGGCCAAGCGCATCATCGGCGCGACCGCCACGCTCGAATACCGCGCCGTGGTCGAAGGCAACGCCTACGACGCGGTTGCCAGCGGCAGCGTGCCGCCCGATGCGCGCGTGTACTACCGCAAGGAGCTCGGCCCGGACGGCAAGCCGATCCCGGTCCTGCTCAGCAAGCGCGTGATCGCGACCGGCGAGCAACTGGTCGACGCCAAGTACCAGCCGGACCCGCAGAGCGGCACGCCGGCGGTTTCGGTGACGCTCAACGGCCCCGGCGGCCAGCGCATGTTCGACTTCACCAGCCAGAACGTCGGCAGGCCGATGGCGGTGGTGTACATCGAGCGCATCCAGGACGTGAAGGAAGTCGACGGCGAGGAAGTGCGCAGCACGCGCACCACCGAGGAGGTGATCAACGTCGCCACCATCCAGGGCGTGTTCGGCAAGAACTTCCAGACCACCGGCCTTGAAAGCCCGCAGTTTGCCCAGGACCTGGCGCTGCAGCTGCGCGCCGGCTCGCTGGCAGCGCCCATGGACTTCGTCGAGGAGCGCGTGGTCGGCCCGAGCCTGGGCAAGGACAACGTCGAGCGCGGCACCAAGGCGGTGCTGTATGCGTTCCTGTTCGCGCTTGCGTTCTTCCTCATCTACTACCGCATGTTCGGCATCCTGACCTGTGTCGCGCTGCTGCTGAACCTGCTGATCGTGATCGCGGTGATGTCGCTGTTCAATGCCACCATGACCCTGCCGGGCTTCGCCGGCCTGGCGCTGTCGGTGGGCATGTCGGTCGACGCCAACGTGCTGATCAACGAGCGCATCCGCGAGGAGTTGCGCGCGGGCATGCCGGCCAAGACCGCGATCGCCACCGGCTACGACCGGGCGTCGGGCACGATCTTCGACTCCAACATGACCGCGCTGCTGGCCGGCGTGGCGTTGTTCGCTTTCGGTACGGGGCCGCTCAAGGGCTTCGCGATCACCATGATCGTCGGCATCCTGGCCTCGCTGTACACCGCGGTCACCGTCTCGCGTGGACTGGCGACGCTGATCTACGCGCGGCGCAAGAAGCTCAAGACGATCGCCATCTGACCGGATACGCATATGAAACTTTTCCCGCTGCACCTCATCCCGGCCAGCCCGAACGTCAATTTCATGCGCCTGCGCTGGATCTCCATCGGCGTGGCGATCCTGCTGGCCGTGGCCGCGTCCGCCGCGATGGGCATCAAGGGCTTCAACTACGCGCTCGACTTCACCGGCGGCACGCTGGTCGAGATGCACTTCGACCGCCCGGCCAACGTCGACCACGTGCGCGAGCAGCTGGCCACTGCCGGCTACGAGGGCGCCCAGGTCCAGACCTATGGCAGCGGCAGCGACCTGCTGGTGCGCCTGCAGACCGAACACGGCCAGGACAACGCCGCAGCCAGCAATGCCGCCGCCAAGGCGGTGCTCGAGGCGGTGAACAGCGCCGAAAACCCGGCCCACATCACCCGTTCCGAGTTCGTCGGCCCGCAAGTGGGCAAGGACCTGGCGCGCAACGCGGTCTGGGCGCTGCTGTTCGTGATCATCGGCTTCCTGATCTACATTGCGTTCCGCTTCGAGTGGAAGTTCGCGATCGCCGCGATCCTGACCACCCTGCACGACGTGCTGATCGTGGCCGGCTTCTTCGCCTTCACCGGGCGCGAGTTCGACCTCACCGTGCTCGCCGGCCTGTTGTCGGTGATGGGTTTCTCGATCAACGACACCATCGTGGTGTTCGACCGCGTGCGCGAGAACTTCCGCAACCTGCGCGTTGAGCCGGTGGAACTGCTCAACCGGTCGATCAACCAGACCCTGTCGCGCACCATCATCACGTCCTTCGTCGCCTTCCTCAGCGCGCTGGCGCTGTTCCTGTACGGCGGTGGTTCGCTGGAGGGCATGGCGCTGTCGCAGATGATGGGCATCGTGATCGGCACGATCTCCTCGATCTTCATCGCCTGCCCGCTGCTGACCATCGGCTTCCTCAAGGTCAGCAAGCAGGACCTGATGCCCAAGGCCAAGGACCTCGAAGCGCTGGCGCGCCGCCCGTAAGGCGCGCCGGGCTGGCCGCCGTCGCGGCGGCCGGCAACATGAAGAAGGCCGCGCACTGCGCGGCCTTTTTCTTTGGGGCTGACCTAGATACCGGATCGATCTAGGATGGCAAATGGCGCTAAGTCGTTGTCGCATCA
>NZ_JBHRYA010000012.1:0-147712 GCF_042648865.1 Luteimonas soli
GAAAGAGCTTGCCATGTTGTCAGCTACGCGCTGCAATTCGGCTTAACTTGAGCGTTAGGCCGCTAGGAAAGTCTCCGGCAGTTCGGAGTTTCAGTTCCATCGTCGGCCTCCGCCACTCCATCGGTGAGGTCCGCGACCTCTTCGCTGGGGTCCGCCAGCCCGTCATTGGAGCATTCCACCGCATCGCTGGCGTTTGCGACCGCGTCGTTGGTGTCGGTGAAGCCAACCGAACGGGGCCAGGTCAACTTCCATGGAAAACCCGGCGTTTTGCGGGATTGACGCCGCCGCATTGACGCCGCCGCGCCTGCGTGCCCCAATGCGGTGGCCGGACGTGGGATCCGGCAGGGTCGGCCAGGCTTTGGGGAGCCTGCGCCACGGACCATCGAACGTCGGGGAGAAACCACATGATCGGGATTCGCTTCGCTTGTCTGCGCAGCCTGTGCTGCGCATCGCTGCTCGCGCTGGCTCTGCCGGCCATGGCGCTACAGGACTCCGGCAACGCCGGGCAGGAGCCGGCCGGAGGGGATGAGGCCCGGGCCACGACCCTGGACGCGGTCACCGTGACCGGCACCCGCATCAAGCGCACCGAGGTGGCGGCGGCGCTGCCGGTCATGGTGCTGCAGAGGGAAGAGATCGATGCGCAGGGCATCACCTCCGCCGAGCAGTTGCTGCAGTTCCTCAACGTCGCCAGCAACAGCGCAGACAGCCTGGCCGCCAATAGCGGCATCGCGCCGCCCGACACCCGCGGCAACAACGGTGTGTCCGGGGCCAACCTGCGCGGGCAGGGCTCGGATGCGACGCTGGTGCTGCTCAACGGGCGCCGCGTCGCCACCCACGGGCTTGCCGGCCAGGTGGTGGACCTGAACTCGATTCCGTTCGCCGCGATCGAGCGCGTCGAGGTGCTGCGCGACGGCGCGTCCGCCGTCTACGGAACCGACGCCATCGGCGGCGTCATCAACTTCATCACCCGCACCGAATTCCAGGGCCTGTCGGTGACCGCCGGCGCCGACGTCACGCAGGAGGGCGGCGGCGACATCTACCGCGCCAGCGTGTTCGGTGGCTTCGGCGACCTCGACAGCGATCGCTGGAACGTGTGGGGCGCGCTGAGCGTCAAGGAGAACAAGATCCTGCGCGGCGTCGACCGTGACTTCGCCAACAGCTTCCAGCCCGATCGCGGCCTGTCGCCGGACACGCGCGGCCCGCCGTTCGCCACCGTGTTCAACCAGACCGGCGGCATCATCATCGGCAGCCTGGTCGATCCTGAGGACGGGGAATCGCGCACCGCGGTCAACCTCCTCGACCTGCCGGGCGGGCCCGGCTGCGAGGCCGGCGGCGACCTGATGGGGCCGTACGACCACCAGATCTGGAGCTCCAGCGGTTCGAAGTACGCGTGCGCGTGGGATTACGGCCGGGCGCGCGTGATCCAGCAGCCGGTCGAGTCGACGCAGGTCATCGGCCGCGCCACGTTCCAGATGGCCGACGAGCATCGGGCCTACCTCGAGTTCATGGGGTCGCGCGTCGAGTCCAGGCGCCAGTTCGAGGCGCAGCAGTTTTCTTCCTCGACGACGGTTTCGGCGTCGTCGCTCGATCCGAGCACCTGGTATCCGCTCAACAGCCTGACGCAGGACACCTACGACATGGTGTACGACGGGCTGGCCGCCTACTTCGGCGAGGACAACCTGGCCTACGGCAATCCCATCGCCTACCGCTGGCGCTGCATCGCGTGCGGCCCGCGCGAGATCGAGACCACGACCAAGGCCACGCGCCTGCTGCTCGGCTTCGAGGGCGTGATCGGCAGCTGGGATTACAGCGCCGGCCTGTCGCGCGCGGTGAGCAGGGCGGAGTCCGTGCTGGCCGGCGGCTATTACTTCACGCCGCAGCTGAAGCAGATCCTCGGCAGCGGCCTGCTCAATCCGTTCCTGCTTGCGGGGCAGGAGCAGAGCGCGGAGGCCCTGGCTGCCCTGCAGGCGGCGTCGGCGAGCGGCGTGCAGCTGTACGGCGGCGAGAGCACCAGCACGATCTTCGATGCGAGCTTCTCCGGCGGCCTGGGCTTCGAACTGCCCGGCGGTGAAGTGCAGGCGGCGGTCGGCGTGGACCTGCGCCGCGAGGAGTACGAGTTCACCGGCCCGGAGGAAGCCGCGCTGGGCAACGCATGGGTCTTCGGCGCGCCGGGCGACTCGCAGAACTACCTGCCCAAGGTCAGCCGTGACGTCAAGGCGGCATTCGCCGAGATCTACCTGCCGGTCTTCGATTCGCTGGAGGTGACCATCGCCGGCCGCCACGACCGCTACGACGGCTTCGGCGGCACGACCAACCCGAAGTATTCGTTCAAGTACCAGCCCGCCGACTGGCTCGCGTTCCGCGGCGCCTACAGCACCGGGTTCAAGGTGCCGTCGTTCGCGCAGCTGTTCCGCGACTCTGCCGAGACGCAGTACACGAACCTGGACCTTGCGGATCCGGCCACTTGCCCTGGCGGCATCTACAACCCGCAGGTCGCCGGCTGCGACGTGCAGATCCAGCCCGACATCCTGATCGGCGGCAACCCCGCGCTCGAGCCGGAGGAATCGAAGCAGAAGAGCTTCGGCGTCGTCATCGCGCCGACGGCGAACTTCAACGTCAGCATCGACTGGTGGGAGATCGAGCGGCTCAACACCATCCGCAGCGGCTTCGACCTGGACGACATGCGGGCCGACTACGACCGGTATGCGGCCAACTTCATCCGCGATGCGAACGGCGACATCCTGCTGATCGACCAGCGATTCATCAATACCGGCGGCAGCCTGACGCGTGGCATCGAGCTGGACGCCAACCTCACCGGTGAGCTGTGGGGCGGCAACTACCACCTCAATCTCAATGGCAGCTATCTCGATACCTACCGGAAGAAGGACTTCAACGCCGAGCCTTATGGCGACAACCTGGTGGGCAAGTACGAGCCCTACCTGAACCTGCCGCTGGAGTGGAAGCACACGCTGAGCTTCGGCTGGAACAAGGGCGCCTTCACCCACACGCTGACCCAGGTGTATCGCGACGGCTACGAGGACTACCTGCCGCCGGGCATGCGCAATGGCACGTACATCCCGCCGGCCTACGACCCGGACGTGGAGGCGTACATCACCTACAACTACAGCCTGGGCTGGGAGGTCTCGGACGCGCTGACGGCGACCTTCGGCATCCGCAACCTGCTCGACACCGATCCGCCGTTCACCCTGCGCTACCTCGACCACGGCGACGGCGCCGCGTGGGAATCGCGTGTTGCCGATCCGCGCGGGCGTTCGTTCACCCTGCAGGTGGAGTACGACTTCTGGTAACGGCCGCCGCGGTTTGCGGCCACGCAAGAACAGGATCAGAGGGCACTTTCGCGGCCCCTTGTTGGGGTTGCTGACCCCATCGATGGCCTCCCGGACCCCATCGTTGGGGTTGCCGACCCCGTCGATGGCCTTCCGGACCCCATCGTTTGGGTTGCTGACCCCATCGATGACCTCCTGGACCCCATCGTTTGGGGTCGGCGACCCCGTCGATGGCCTCCCGGACCCCATCGTTGGGGTTGCAGGCCCCGTCGATGACCTTCCGGACCCCATCGCTTAGGGTTGCTGACCCCGTCGATGGCCGTCCGGACTCCACCGTTGAGGTTGCTGACCCCATCGATGGCCTTCCCGACCTCATCGATGACCTCTGCAACCCCATCTGCGACGTCGCGGAGGTCATCAAGGCAAGGGGTCAGAGTGGGGTGACCCTTCATCGTTGCCACTGGCACAGGTGCAACAGCACACCCGAGGGGTCGTGCACGAACGTGACGAGCGCGCCGTAGGGCTGCGGCTTCGGCGGTTGCACGCGCGCGTCCGGGAACGCGCCATCCCGCAGCACGGAAGCGACATGCTGGTGCCACGCCTGCGCGTCGGTGACGGTCAGGTGGAGCATGCTGTTTTCCGCCACTTGCTGGATGTAGTAGTCCTGGATGTAGAAATGCTGCCCGTCCGCCACCCGTACCAGTGCGAGGCCGGTGTCGACGTCCCTCGTCTCCCAGCCCAGCGAGGCGTAGAACCGTTTTGACGAGGCATAGTCCCTGGCCGGGATGAAGGCGCGCAGGTCGGAGGCGCTCAGGTCGGACATGGGTGCTCCCGGTGCTTGCAAGGCGGGGTGCCAAGGATGGATCGGCCCGGCTACGTTGCCAAGCCATTCCCGATGGGTGGGATGTCGCGTTGCCGGCAAGGCCCTGGTCCGGGGGCGAAGCTGGCCGACCCATCGCCACGCAGGCGGTTGAACGGGTTTGCGTTCGGGAAAACATGGGGCCAGAGTGCATTCCCGGGACGAACGGCTGCGGACGGAAATGGGCGCCTTCCCGACCCTCGACGACGCCGTCGCCGCCTTCAACCCGACCGAGCGACGCAAGGGGAAGACGATCATCCGCGTTCGCCCGTCGATGCTTCCGCAGGAGATGCCATGAGCAACGCGCCGCAGTCCGAGTTCCTTGTCCTGTCCCGCGGACGATGGGACGAAGACCTGTCCGAGGACGAGATCCAGGCCGCGATCGACGACTTCTACGCCTGGCACGCCCGCCTCGTCGACGAGGGGAAGATGCGGACGGGCCAGCGGCTGAAGCGGGATGCCCGGCGGGTGTCGCGCGATGCGGTGACCGACGGGCCGTTCAGCGAGAGCAGGGAGGTGATCGGTGGCTACTGGCACGTGCTCGCGGCCAGCCTCGACGAGGCCGCGGCGATCATGACGCAGAACCCGACGTTGGCCTGCGGGCTGGAGTTCGAGATCCGGCAGATCGAACCCGAGCGCGCCGACGCCCGGGTGGTGAGCAACGAGACGCCCGTCGCGCGCCTGCGTCCCGATCGGTGACCTTCGAATCCTTGTTCCGCATCGGCGCGCGCCCGGAAGGGGACACCCCATGGCCAAGTACCTGATCTCCTTTCCCAGCGCGGCGATGGTCGTGCCCGACGGCGAGTGGGAAGCGGTGGTCCGCGACTCGCACGCGGTGATCGAAGAGGCGAAGGTTGCAGGCGTCTACGTTTTCGGAGGCGGCATCGACGAAGACGTGCCGCCCGCGCTTGTCTCGGCCGACGGCGCGGTCACCGAGGGCGGCTATTCGTGGGCACCCTCGCTCGACGGCGGTTTCACCGTGCTTGAACTGCCGTCGCGCGAAGAGGCGGTCGCGTGGGCCGCGCGCATCGCGAAAGCCTGTCGCTGCGACCAGGAGTTGAGGGTCTTCGGGTTCGACCCGCAGTCCTGAGGGCGGAGGAGCAGGGGGGCGGCGCGCTGTTTTCCCACCGAGGGCTGCAGGAGCTTGATCGCCGGGGCGCCTGGGCATCCGTATTTCCAGAGGGCCGTCGGGGGCGTAGCCTCGACCTACGGTGCGGTCCCTATTCAGGAAAGGGGAAGTCTGCTACAATATGCGGCGTAACTTGTTGTAATTGCAGAAAAAAGGAGGTTGGAAAACAAGATCATGGTCATGTCCCTGTTTCGTCGCAAGCCCCGGGGCAAGTCCCTTCGCAAGACCCGCGTTTCCACGGCCGACCTCGCGTCCGGCCTGTTCCAGGGCGCCCATCCGGCGCCTGTCCCGCTCCGCCACCAGACGCCCCGGCACCGTCGGCGCAGCACCGGCTACACGCCTGGCCGTTCGCGGCTGCCGATCTTTCGCGTGACCTGATCGGGTGCGCGGGGCGCTCGCGGTTTCGTTGAGTGTGCCGCGGCGGTGGGGGAACCCATCCCCACCCAAACCCGTCCGGCCCGGCGCAGCGCGCCGGGCGTTCGTTCGGCCTGCGCGGCAGTGCCGCGCAAGCAGGCCGCCCTCACCCCCTTGAAGGGGAGGGCTTCAAGGCAGGGGCGGCAGTCGCTGGTTCACCAATCGGTGGGCGCGTAGTCCTTCAGGAACTGTCCCCACACGTGCTCGCCGGTGTTGAACCCGTGGATGATCGGGTCGACGATGCGTGCGGCGCCGTCGACGATGTCCAGCGGCGGGTGGAAGCGTTCCTCGATGACCTTGCGCGCGGCGATCTCGGCCGGGTCCTCGTCGGTCACCCAGCCGGTGTCGACGCTGTTCATGTGGATGCCGTCGCCGTGGTAATCGGCGGCGGCGGTGCGCGTCATCATGTTGAGCGCGGCCTTGGCCATGTTGGTGTGCGGGTGCCGGGTGGTCTTGAAGTTGCGGTAGAACTGGCCTTCGACCGCCGACACGTTGACGACGTGTTTGTCGCGGGTCGGCGCCTCGCCGTCGGGCGTGCGCAGCATCAGCGGCTTGAGCCGTGCGTTGATGATGAAGGGCGCGACCGCGTTGACCAGCTGCGTCTCCAGCAGTTCCACCGACGGCACTTCGTCCATCTGCAGGCGCCATGAGTTGCGCCCGCGCAGGTCGACCTGCTGCAGGTCCTGGTCGAGCCGGCCTTCGGGGAACAGGTGCGCCTGGCCGAGCAGTTCGTCGGCCAGCAGCGGCAGCTGCGAGAGTTCCGCCGCGCGGGTGAGCCCGGCCGCGTCGGTGATGGCGTGCGCGTGGGCCTGCAGCGCGCGTGCATCGTCCTGCGGCAGCAGGTCGGGGCTGCGCAGGCCTTCGTAGTTGCCAAGCAGCTTGCGCACTTCATCGGGCATGTCGCGCACGGCGGCGGTTTCGCCTTCCATCATGTGCGCGTAGAACGCGGGCGGGCGGCGCACGGTCTGGCAGGCGTTGTTGATGATGAAGTCCAGGCGCGGGCGCGTGGCCAGCAGCTGCGCGCAGAACGCCTCCACGCTGGGCGTGTGCCGCAGGTCCAGGCCGAACACTTCCAGCCGGTGGCTCCACTCGCCGAAATCAGGTTCGGCGGCGTAGCGCGCGGCGGAATCGCGGGGGAAGCGCGTGGTGACGATCAGTTCGGCGCCGGCGCGCAGCAGCTTCAGGCCGGCCTGGTAGCCGATCTTGACGCGGCCGCCGGTCAGCAGCGCGACGCGGCCGCGCAGGTCGGCGGTCTCGGTGCGCTTGAAGAAGTTCAGCTCGGCGCAGGCGGGGCACAGCTGGTCGTAGAAGTGGTGGACCTGCGTGTACTTGCGCTTGCAGACGTAGCAGTGCAGCAGTTCCGGCGATTCGTTGTGCGAGACAGGGTCCGACGCCCGGTTGTGCGGGTCGTGTTGCCCGGGCGCCTGCGGCGGGAAATAGTTCGGCGTGGAAAACACCGGCTTGCGGCGCAGGGTGCGGATGCCGGTCTGGTCGAGCAGTTGCTCGGTCTTGCGCATTTTTTCCTGCGCGCGCTCGCGGGCCTGGGCCTTGGCCCGGCGTCGGCGGGCGCGCGGCTCCGGGTGGTGGACCAGCGCGACGGCCTGCAGCAGGCGCGTACGTTCGTCGGAGGGGAGTTCCGCCAGCACGCTGCGGTCGGCGACGATCGCCTCCAGCAGCGCCAGTGCAGCCTGCAATCGATCGGTCTGGCTCAAAGCGCATTCACCCGGAACTTGCGTCCCTTGATCTTGCCGGCGCGCAGGCGTGCCAGCGCGTGTTCGGCCTGCTTGCGCGCGATCGCCACGTAGCTGCGGGTGGCATACACGTCGATCTTTCCGATCGCGTCCTTGTGCAGGCCGGCATCACCGGTCAGCGCGCCGACGATGTCGCCGGGGCGCAGCTTGTCGGTGCGACCGGCGTCGATGCGCAGCGTCGCCATGGCCGCCTGCGGTACGGCCCGCGGTTTGCCGGACAGGGGCGCGACCTGTTCCCAGCGCAGCGGCTGGCCCTGGCGTTCCTCGATCATCTTCGCGCGCGGCAGTTCGCGCGGCGTGCACAGGCTCAGCGCCAGTCCGCTGCGGCCTGCGCGGCCGGTGCGGCCGACGCGGTGCAGGTAGGTGTCGGCGTCGGTCGGCAGTTCGTGGTTGATCACCGCGCCGATGTCGTCGACGTCGAGCCCGCGCGCTGCGACGTCGCTGGCGACCAGCACGCTGCAGCTGCGGTTGGCGAAGCGCACCAGCACTTCGTCGCGGTCGCGCTGTTCCATGTCGCCATGCAGCGCCAGCGCGCTGAAACCGTAGTGGGCGAGCGAGCCGACCAGTTCCGCGACGTCGCGGCGGGTGTTGCAGAACACCACGCACGATTCGGGCTGATGGCGCATCAGCAGCGCGGCGATCGTGGGCGCCCGGCGGCTGGATTCGACTTCGAAGAACAGCTGCTCGATGGTCGCCGGCTCGCTGCCGCTGCCGACGCTTACTTCGACCGCCTCGCGCAGCATCGCGTTGCCCAGCGAACGGATCGCTTCGGGGAAGGTGGCGGAGAACAACAGCGTCTGCCGGTCCTTCGGGAGTTTCCTGACGATGTCGCGGATCTGGTCCTCGAAGCCCATGTCCAGCATGCGGTCGGCCTCGTCCAGCACGAGGGTGCGGACGGCGGACAGTTGCAGCGATTTCTTCGCGGCGAGTTCCTGGATACGGCCCGGGGTGCCGACGACCACGTGCGGCGCGTGCTCCAGCGATGCCAGCTGCGGGCCGAGCGGGATGCCGCCGCACAACACCGAGAGCTTGAGGTTGGGGATGCCGGTGGCGAGCTTGCGCAGCTGCTTGCCGACCTGGTCGGCCAGTTCGCGGGTGGGACACAGCACCAGCGCCTGGGTGCGGACGGTCTCGGCGTCGATCGCCTGCAGCACGCCCAGGCCGAAGGCGGCGGTCTTGCCGCTGCCGGTGGGGGCCTGCGCGATCACGTCGCGGCGCTCGAGGACGGCGGGCAGTCCCTGCGCCTGGATCGGGGTCAACTCCGAGTAGCCCAGGGCTTCAAGGCCGGGCATCAGGGCGGGGGAGAGCGGGAGGTCGGAGAAGCGGGTCGCGGATGTCATCCCGCCATGATCGCAGGGTTGGTTGTCGCTGGCTTGCCTCCTTCCTCTTCCTGGCTTGTCTCCTTCCCCTTCAAGGGGAAGGCCGGGATGGGGATGGGTTGCGGTGGAAATGGTCGTTGCGGTGAGAAACCCCATCCCCACCCAAACCCTCCCCTTGAAGGGGAGGGCTTCACGACTGGGCGTGGCGTTGACGGTGGCGTTCATGCTCGCGGCGCTGGCCTGCGCGCTGGCGATCATGTGCCAGCTCGCTTCCACCATCCCCTTCGCCGGCAGCGCCTGACTGACGGCAAGCCGGGGTGTTCGCTCCGCCCGGCGCTACGCGCGGCTTGCGACGCCGGGCAGCCCGGCCCCGCTGCGCGCGGGCAGGGCGTAGACCTCCATCAGCCGCGGCAGCAGCGCGTCCATGCCCCAGGCGGCGGCATCGCGCGGGCCCGCGGCGGCGAGCGTGGCGCGCAGCGCCGGGCTGTCCAGCACGCGTGCCACCCGTGCGGCGAAGGCGTCGACCTCCTCCGTGCTGACCAGGGCACTGTGAGCGCCGCGCAGCACGGTGGCCGTGCCCATCACGGCGGTCGAGACGATCGGCACGCCCAACGCCATGGCTTCGATCAGCACCAGGCCCTGGGTCTCGGTGGGGCTGGCGAACACGAAGGCGTCCGCTGCGCGATAGCAGTCGAGCAGGGCGGTGCGGCGGTCGAGGTTGCCGACGAAGCGCACGTTCGCCTGCAGGCCCGCCTGCGCCACTTTCGCGCGCAGCCGCGCAGCGTCCGGGCCTTCGCCGGCGATCACCAGCAGCAGCGTCGGGAACCGGTCCAGCAATCGCTGCGCGACATCGATCAGGAACGGGATGTTCTTCTCGACCGCCAGCCGGCTGACGGTGACGAGCATCGGCTGCCCGGGCGGGATGCCGTGCGCTGCGCGGAAGCGCGCGCCGTCGCCGCCGGCGAACTCATCCAGGTCCACGCCGGTGGGCAGCACGGTGGAGGGCGTATGTACGCCGTAGCCCCGCAGCACCTGCGTCATCTCGTCGGTCGGCACGATCAGGTGGTCGACTTCGTGGCACAGCTTGCGCGACAGCGCGCGCGCGGCCAGGCGCAGCAGCGGCGAGGGCAGCCACGGCAGGTAGTGCGCCACGTATTCCTCGAAATACGTGTGGTAGGTCTCCACCACCGGCATGCCGAGCGCACGCCCGAGTTTCACGCCGAGCCGGTGCGCGCGGAACGGCGTGTGCACGTGCACCACGTCCCAATGCTGCGTGGCGAGTTGCCTGAAGGCGCCACGCAGCCCGGCGCTGGTGAACAGCCGGTCCTCGGGGTCGAAGAAGATCCTGCGCGCGGGCAGGCGCAGCACGCGGAAGCCGTCGCCGAACTCGCCGTCGCGTTCGCGCTGCGCATCGGCTTCGCCATAGTCGGGCGCCACCAGCGTGACCCGGTGGCCGAGCCGCACGAGGTTGCGGGCGAACACGCGGATCGAGGTGGAGACCCCGTTGACCCGCGGGAAGTACACGTCCGACACCAGCAGGATGTCCATGCCGGCACGGTATGTCGGTTTGATGACGGTCATGCGACAGGGGCCGGGCCCGTCGCGGCACGTGATCCCGGCTTGATCCAGGTCAGGGATGCAGTCCCGGGTGCGGGCGCAAACTTGCGCCATCGAAGAATGCTTCGGCCCTGATCAAACCGTCCACGAACCATCCGGGAGCCTGTCATGAAGCACATCAACTTCCACGTCCTGTGCCTGGCCACGTTCATCGTCGCGGCGATCGCGCTCGGCTTCGCCGTCTCGCACGCCGGCACGGTGGATGCCGCCCCGGTCGAATCGGGGCCGTCGTCGATGCTGACGCCGTTCTGAGCAGCGCTGCTCCGGGCAGCGCCGGCTGGTCGAGCCAGGCGCGGTTCCAGTCCCGCACGCAGGCTGCCCGCGGTGGTGGCCTGGCGCCTCCCGTCGGCTCCATCGCTGGGCTAAGCTCGCCTCCGCATCGATCCGATGCCCGATAGCGGTTTGGGGAGAAGTCCATGAACGCACCTGCCATCAAGCGTCCGGCCTGGTTCTGGATCGTGGCCGCGCTTGCGCTGTTGTGGAACCTGATGGGCCTGGCGATGGCCTGGATGCAGTACTCGATGACGCCCGACCAGCTGGCGCAGCTGTCCGAGGCGCAGCGCACCATCCACGCGGCCATGCCCGGCTGGCTGTGGGTGGTCGATTTCGTGGCAGTGATCGCGGGCGTGCTGGGCTCGATCCTGCTGCTGATGGGCAGGCGGTTTGCCTTGCCGATGTTCTGGGTCTCGCTGGTCGCGGTGGTGGTGCTGTTCGGCTACTGCCTGTTCCCCGGCCGCATGATCGAACTGCTGGGCGCCGCGCAGGCGCTGCCGATGCCCGTCCTGGTCACGGCGATCGCGGTGTTGCTGGTGTGGTTTGCGCGCAAGGCGGCTGCGCGCGGCTGGATCGGCTAGCGAAAGTCGCCGGGTCGCGGAAACCCTCCCCTCCGAGGGGAGGGCTTCAATGCGGCGGCCGATGTCCCGCGTGGCCTGGCCTAGCTGCGTCAGGCCACCAGTTCGACCACGGGCGCGAAGCCGCCGTAGATCAGGCGCGCGCCGTCGAACGGCATCGGGTTCTTCGCCGGATCCACGCGTGGGTCCGGATCGTCGCCCATCATCTTCTTCATGCCGGCGTCGCGGGTGGCCTTGTCGGGCCACTCGATCCACGAGAACACCACCGTCTCGTCGTCCTTCGCCTGCACGGCCTTGCGGAAGTCGGTCTGCTTGCCGACGGGCACGTCGTCACCCCAGCACTCCAGCACGCGGGTCGCGCCGTACTCGATGAAGACCGAGTCGCCGGTCTTCGCGTGCTCGATGAACTTCTGCCGGTTGGCGGTGGGCACGGCAATCACGAAACCATCGATGTAGCTCATGGCATTGCTCCTGTTCGGTGGGGGGAGGTGGGTGGCAACTCACGCGCCGTCCGGGATTTCCGGTTCGACCAGCCTGCCGAGCTGCAGCAGCGATTCCTGCCAGCCGAGATAGCACTGCTCGACGGGAATGACGTCCGGGATGCCTTCCTGGACCACGTGCAGGTCGGTGCCGCAGGACACCTCGGTGAGGGTGACGGTGACGCTCATCTCGCCGGGCAGGTTGGGGTCGTCGAAGCGATCGTTGTAGCGGATGCGCTGGTTGGGCACGAGTTCGACGTAGGTGCCGCCGAACGAGTGGCTGTGGCCGGTGGAGAAGTTGGTGAACGACATCCGGTAGGTGCCGCCGACTTTCGCCTCCAGGTGCTCGACCTTGCCGATGAAGCCGTAGGGCGGCAGCCACCTGGCCTTCGCGTCGGCGTCGAGGAAGGCGCGGTAGATGCGTTCGGCCGGGGCGCGCAGGACGCGGTGCAGTTCGACGGTGCCGGGCATGGGGATCTCCTTGGTTTGGGGGCTTGCAGGGGACGACGAACGGGCGGGCGCGGATTCGACAACCGTCGCGGCAAACGTGGTTTCAGCGCTCCACGAACGCCTTCAGGCGGTCAAGTGCGTCGTCCCACTGGCCGGACACCAGCGCGAGGTACTCCTGCAGGCCGGTGATGGCCTTCGGATTCAGCGCGAACAGGCTCTCGCGGCCCTCGCGCCGGCTGCGGACGACGCCTGCGTCCTCCAGCACCCGCAGGTGCTTGCTGATCGCCTGGCGGCTGAGGGCGCTGTCGCGGCCGAGCTCGGTGATCGATCGCTGCGCGCGGTCGCCGAGCTTGCCGACCAGCGCCAGGCGGGTCGGGTCGCCGAGCGCGGCGAACACGACCGCGGCGCCCGGCGCGCGCCGCGACCAGCGGGACCGCGCGCTGCGCCGCCGCGCCTCGCTCGACCGCGCGTCACTCGACATGGCGCTTGATGTTCTGCACCTGTTCGGCCCAGCCGCCGTCGTTCATGCGGAAGGCCTCGTCGCGGCGGTGCGCGGGGATGCGGTCGAAACCGGATTCAGTCACGGTCAGCAGGGTGCCGTCGCCGTGCGGTTCGAGGCGGAACTCGACCAGGGTCGGTGGTTCGCCGGAGTAGTCCACCCCCGGCTCGATCGCGTACGGGTGCCAGCTGAACGAGAACAGCCGTTCGGGGGCCATGTCCCGGACCACGGCGCGCCACTGGATGTGCTCGTAGCCGGGATAGGTGATGTGGCCGCGGGATTCCTCGCCGGGGGCGAAGGGGGCCTCGATCGCGACCCGGAACCATTCGCCGAATTCGCGGTGGTCGGTGAGCGCGCGCCAGACGCGGGAGACCGGCGCGGCCAGTTCGATGCGTTTCTCGATCCTGTCGTTCATGTGCCACCTCGTGGTTGCGTATTCGCGATGCTGCGCGCATGCGGGTTAAAACGCAACAGGAAGGTTGCGTATTTGAAGCGTGGCGCTTCATCGCCCGTGCATGCGGTGGGGACTAGGCTTCACGAATCATGAATGCGCGGGAGACCTCCATGGCGCGCCTGTCCCCATTGCTTATCGCGTGCGCGCTGGCGCTGGCAGCGGGGCCTGCGTGGTCGCAGCAGATCGGCCAGCCCGAGCCCCGCGGCGTGCAGCCCGCGGCGCAACCGGTGCAGCGACAAGCCGTTCCCTCCGATTCCGGCCAGCGACCCCGGTCGGCCAGCCCGGTCCCGAGCGAGGGGCCGGCGAAGCTCCTGCCACCGGAGCCGCCGCAGGCGCGCACCGTGCCCGACCCGGCACCGACCCGCGTGTTCGATGCGGGCGGGCGGCCGCTGGACGGCATGCTGCGGGTGGGGCCGGAGCGTGCCCTCGATCCGGCGACGGGGCGGTATTACCGGACGACATCGGCCGGCAAGCTCGTGGAGCCGCCGCCCGCGGGCAGGTGATTGCAGGAGTCGGGCCGTCCTGGCGCGTAGCGGATGGCGGGCCATGGCAACCGTCACGAAACCGGCAAGCGTGCGGCCCCCTTGGTTACGACAAGGCAACAGGCGGCGGTCTGGCGTCGGCAGGCGCCGGTCGCCTGCTTTGCTAGGCTGCGTGCAGTTTCCCGCCGTGCACGGAAGATGCCTCCAGCCGCCACGCCCCGTCACCTCTACATCTGCCTGGTCGCCTGCGTCCTGCTGCTTGCCGGCTGCGCGACGCGGCAGCCGATGGAGCCGCGACGCACGCCCGACGAGGTGCGCGCGGAGATCGTGCAGCGGATGCCGGCCGGTACGCGCGACCGCGAAGGCTGGGCGCGCGACATCCAGGTGGCGTTTTCGTCGCAGGGCATCGCGCCGACTTCGGAAAACCTGTGCGCGGTGCTGGCGGTGACCGAGCAGGAGTCGACGTTCACGGCCGACCCGCGGGTACCGGGGCTGGCCCGGATCGCGCGCCAGGAGATCGACCGGCGCGCGGCGTCGATGCACGTGCCGAAGTTCGTGGTGAACGCGGCGCTTCGCATCCGTTCGCCCGACGGCCGCAGCTATGCCGAACGGATCGAGGCCGTGCGCACCGAGCGCGAGCTGAGTGCGGTGTTCGAGGATTTCATCGACATGGTGCCGGCGGGCAAGCGCCTGTTCGGCGGCCTCAACCCGGTCGAGACGGGCGGGCCGATGCAGGTCCGCATCGACTTCGCCGAGGCGCACGCGCGCGACTACCCGTACACGGTGGACGGCTCGATCCGCCACGAAGTGTTCAGCCGCCGCGGCGGCATGTACTTCGGCACGATGCACCTGCTCGGCTACCCCGGCAGCTACACCGAGCCACTGTACCGCTTCGCCGATTTCAACGCCGGCTGGCAGGCGAGCCGCAACGCGGCGTTCCAGGCGGCGGTCAGCCGTGCCTCCGGCATCGAGCTCGCGCTCGACGGCGACCTGCTGCGGCCGGGCGCATCGCTCGACGAACCGGGCGCGACCGAGCGCGCGGTGCGCGCGCTGCGGCTGGACATGAGCGACGCGGCGATCCGGCGCGCGCTGGAGAAGGGCGACGAGCAGGAGTTCGAGGAGACCGACCTGTACGCGCGCGTCTTTGCCCTGGCGGAAGCCGCCGCGGGCAAGCCGCTGCCGCGCGCCGTGCTGCCGGGCATCCGGCTGGAGAGTCCGAAGATCACGCGCAAGCTGACCACCGCGTGGTTCGCCAACCGCGTCAACGACCGCTGGAAGCGCTGCATGGCGCGGCGCTGAAAGGAGGAACGTGATGCGGACGGAGAAGGAAAAGATGCTCGCCGGCGAGCTGTACGACGCCAGCGACGCGCAGATCCAGGCCGACCAGGCCGCGGCGCACGCGTGGCTGGCTCGCTACAACGCCTCGCTCGGCCAGCCGCCGGCGGCGCGGCATGCGCTGCTGCGCGAATGCTTCGGCGCGGTGGGCGTTGGCGTCGACGTGCGGCCGCCTTTCCATTGCGACTACGGCACCAACATCCGCCTGGGCGACGGCGTGTTCCTCAACTTCAACTGCGTGATCCTCGACGTGTGCGAGGTGGTGATCGGCGACCGCACCCAGATCGCGCCAGGCGTGCAGATCCTCGCCGCCGACCACCCGCGCGACCCGGCGGCGCGCGCCACGGGGCTGGAGTTCGGACGCCCGGTGCGGATCGGCCGCAATGTCTGGATCGGCGCCGGCGCGCTGGTCCTGCCCGGGGTGACGATCGGCGACGATGCCCTGGTCGGTGCGGGCAGCGTGGTCACGCGCGACGTGCCGGCCGGGGCGACGGTGGTGGGCAATCCCGCGCGCGTGCTGGCGCCGGGACCGGGCTGACCGCGCGCACTCGACGCGCCACGGCAACACAGCGTCCGGTTGCGATCGCGTGCCGGTTGCCACACCTTTGGCTGATCCCCCCGCAGGAGCACGACGTGGCCGACCTTTCCGCATTCCCGATCGCAAGCCGCTGGCCGGCGAAGCACCCCGACCGCATCCAGCTGTATTCGCTCAACACCCCCAACGGGGTGAAGGCCTCGATCATGCTCGAGGAAACCGGGCTGCCCTACGAGGCGCACCTGGTCGACATCATGGAAAACGAGAGCCACCTGCCGGAGTTCCTGGCGCTCAACCCCAACGGCAAGATCCCGGCGATCATCGACCCCGACGGCCCGGGCGGGAAGCCGCTGGGGTTGTTCGAGTCCGGCGCGATCCTGCTGTACCTGGCCGACAAGACCGGCAAGTTCATCCCCGCCGACGCCGCCGCGCGCTGGGAGACGATCCAGTGGGTGTTCTTCCAGATGGCGTCGATCGGGCCGATGTTCGGGCAGCTGGGATTCTTCAACAAGTTCGCCGGCAAGGAGTACGAGGACAAGCGGCCGCTGCAGCGCTACGTCAATGAATCGAAGCGGCTGCTGGGCGTGCTCGACGGGCGGCTCGAGGGCCGGACGTGGATCATGGGCGACGAGTACACCATTGCCGACATCGCCACGCTGGGTTGGGTGGACAACCTGATCGGCTTCTACGAGGCGCGCGAGCTGGTCGGGTTCGACGGTTTCGGCAACGTAGCGGCCTGGCTCGAACGCGGACTGGCGCGGCCGGCGGTGCAGCGGGGCTTGAAGATTCCTTCGCGTGGCTAATGCCGGCTGCATTCCCGGCTTGCGACGCGCGTAGGTCGGGGTTACACCCCCGACGTGCTCTTCTGTTGGTGGCCGAGGGCCATTCGGCGCGGAGATCAAGAGCCGTCTGACGCGTAGGCCCGACCTACGCGAGGAGCCAGCCGAAGGCCCGGCGCAGTTCGGCGGCGCCGTCGCGTTCGTACCAGCGGCCGTGGGCCAGCACGATGCGTTCGGGTTCCCAGGCCAGCATGCGTTCGACCGCCGCCTTGAGCTGCGGGCGCTGGCGCACGAAGGTGCGGCGCATGTCGCGTGGCATCGAGCCGTGCGGGTCCTGCACGCCGCCCAGCCGGGTGAGCCAGCGCATCCACCAACTGCCGAGCTTGCCGGGTTCGAAGTTTTCGATGAAGTCGGTCAGCACCAGCGTGCGACTGGCGTGGTGGAAGAACTCGACCTCGGTCATGAAGCTGCCGGCGACCGGCAGCGTCGAGATCGCGCCATCCCACGGGTAGCCGCTTTCGGCGTCCAGCGGATGCGCGTCGAAGTCGATGTGCGCGCCGGCCTGCTCGCGGATACGCGGCGCCAGCCAGACGCCGGCACCGGGGTAGGCGCGCTTCCACTCCGGGATCCACCAGTAGTGGATGCGGTTGGGGCCGATGATCCAGCGCGGCGTGCCGAGCGCGGTGATTTCCTCGCGCAAGCCGTCAGTCAGCGGTGTCGGCGAGTGCACGAACAGGTCGCCGTCGCCCAGGCGCAGCAGCGTCATGCGGGTGGGGAAGGGCATCTTCGGCCACGGCATGCCGAAGCGGATGATCGGGCCGTCGACGATCCACGCGTCGGTGGAGATCGGCTTGAGCGTGTTCAGCGGCGGATAGCAGGCAGCCGGCTCTCGAGGCATCGGTACGTCGCGTTTCGGGGTTACGCAATTGTCGCGCCGTGTCGATGCGATGTCCCGGACGGCCGTCGCGTGATGCGCCTGGCGACGGGACGGAGCGTTCATCGCGCATTGTGGCGTCGGCGGGGCTGGGCCATAGACTAGGACGTCGAGTAACCCGCAGAGTCCCCACCTCGTGATCCCCGCCCGGTTCCGCTCCCCGTCGCTGCTGTCCTGCCTGGCGGTCGCCTGCCTGCTGCCCGTGGCCTGCCGGCAGCAGGCGCCAGTGCCCGTGGAGCCGCCGCCGAAAACAGTGGTGGCCAGCGGCAGCGAAGACGCCGGTGCGGTCAGCAGCGACGCGAAGCCGGCCGTGCCGACTCAGGCCGAGGTGCTCAAGGGGACCGATTGGCCGACACTGCGGCTGGTATCGGGCGATGCGTGGATCGATTGCGACGTGGCGGGCGCGCCGCCGCCGGGCACGGTCGCGATCATGCCCGTACTCCTGCCGCAAGCCGCCGTTGCGCCGTCGCCGGGCGGGGATGCCGCCGCCGTCGCGCTGGGCGTGTCCGATGCCGTTGCCACGCCCGTGTCGCCGCCGGCGCCCGCACCGGCGCCGGTGGCAGATGAAGCATCCGACGAAGCAGGGCCCGGTGACGCTGCGTCCGGTGGCACGGAACAGGATGTCGCCGACAGCGGGATTGCCGACGGCCCCTTCGACACGCCGCGGCCGCTGGTCGACCTCGGATTCGAGGACGTCCAGGCCGCGATGGCGCCCTGCCGCGAGCGAGGCTCGATGCGCCTGCGTTACGAGGGCAAGATCAGCGGCGACTTCACCGCGCTGGTCCAGCGCACCGCGGCAATGGCCGACCGCATGGACATCCCCACGCGCATCCTCGACATCGACTCGACCGGCGGCCGCGTCGAGGATGCGATGCCCGCCGGCGACGCGATCGCCGGCTCGCGCTGGACGATCCGCGTGCGCGCCGATTCGATCTGCCACAGCGCCTGCGTGCTGGTGCTCGCCGCCGGTGACGATCGCGAGATCGCCGGCAAGGTCGGCATTCACCGCATGGTGCGGGTGGGCTCGCAGGCCACCACGCGCGCCGAGCTGAGCCAGGAACTGCGCGAGGTCTACGGCGAGATCAAGGAATACCTGGAGCGCAACGGCGCGTCGGTGGCCGTCGCCGACCTGATGATGACCGTGCCCAACCGCAGCCTGCGCCTGCTCGACGACAGCGAGCTGCGCGAGTACGGCCTGTCCGGCGCCAACGCGGTGCAGGACGACCTGGACCGCATCATCCTGGCGCGCAAGTGCGGCGACGAATTCGTCAAGCGCAGGGACGCCTTCCTGCGTGCCTACGCAAGGCAGTGCCGGGTCGACGGCGGACAGGACGCGATCGATGCCTGCGCGCTGTCGCTCGGTGCCGAGTACGGATTCCCGGACGAGCACTGCGCCGCCGACGGCCCGCTCGCGAAGCTGCGCCGCGCGGGCGGGATCTCAGCGTCCGCCGCCGCCACCGCCACCGCCGCCGCCGCCGGAGAAGCCGCCGCCCCCACCACCGGAGGAACTGCCGGGCGGGGAGGCTGACGAGGCGATCTGCGAGCTGAGGCTGTTGCCGATGGCCCGGGTCATGCTGCCGAGGTCGCCGACCTGCCCGCCGCGGTACCAGGTGATCGCGGCGGTCGTGGCCGCGGCGGCCGCCGCGCCGACGGCGAGGGTGAAATGCTTCGTCCAGGCGTCCTCGACGTCCAGCGCCACCGCGTAGGGCAGCAGCCGTTCGTAGCGTTCGGCGTCGAGCATCGGCGGTTCGCCCGGGCCCTGCATGCCGGCCAGTTCGTCGCGCTCGGCCACGGCCAGGTAGCGGCGGAAGCCCTCGGTCGCGTCGAGCAACCTGCGGCCCTCGGGCGTCGGCGCCTTGACCACGATGCCGAACGTGATCACGGTCGCCAGCATCGCCAGCGCGATCGGCAGCACCAGCACGATCCCCGAGCCGAGCCACGCCACGCCGATGCCGATCGCCAGGGCCAGCGTCACCGCCATGATCAGCATCGCGACCAGGATGCTGCCGCCGTGGCGCTTGAACATGCGCGGCTTGAAGCGTTTTTCCAGCTGCAGCGAATGCAGCATGCGCGCATTGGCCACGGTCGCCGCGTTGGCGTTGTCGAGTTCCAGCTCGCGACCGTCCTTGAACAGCGCATCGAGCAGCCTGCGCGGGCCGGGGATGCCGTCCGATTCCATCCCGCGACCGCCCTTGACCAGCAGTTCCAGGATCTCGCGCGGGGTGGATGTCGTGCCCGGCGTGGAGCTCGCGCCCGGCGCGGCCAGGTATTCCAGGCGCCACGTCTCCGCCGACGCATCCCCTTCCTTGTGGATGCGCACCTTGCCGTCGACGGCGCTTGCCAGCAGGTCCGAAGAGAAGCAGCGGTCGTCGTAGGCCATCCGCCTGACGAAGCGCAGGTCGGCAGGCGAGTAGTCGCCTGGTGGTTCGTAGCGCACCACCACCACGCCCGGTGGCGGGTCGCGACCGACGCGGTGCCAGCGCGCGATGCAGAACACCAGCAGCACCACCAGCCCGCACAGCGCGATGAGCGCCGCGCTGTTGTCGCGCAGCAGCCACCACGCCTTTTGCGTGGTGGTGGGTGCGTCGACGATGCCCTTGGGGAAGGACAGCACCACGGTCGTGCCTTCGCCGCGGGCCAGCGGGCGCGACAGCGTCCAGCGGGCCACGCCCGGGCTCGGGACGGTGCCTTCGAAGCCCCGTTCGGCGGAGCCGTAGCCGCCGAGGTAGCTCAAGGTATCCAGCTGCGTCGCCGGGACCGCCTGCGGCAGGCGCACCTCGACGCTGCCGCGTTCGATGGGGAAGTTCCAGCCGGTGCCGATGGCATTGAAGTACAGCTCGTCGTGGTCGTCGAAGAAGCCGAGCTGGCGGTCGGTGCGGTAGCGCAGCGTGTAGGTGTACTCGGCGGGCACCTTCAGGAAATCGTCGTTGCCGGTGTTGACGCGCACGCCGTTGCCATGGCGTTCGGTGAACCAGGGCTCGGGCTGGCCGTCGCGCTGCAGGTCCAGTACCTCGAAATCGACCACCATGCGGTTGCCGAACCGGTCGCGGTAGCGGGTGGGGAAGTCGCGGTAGATGCCGCGGCGGATGGCGCTGCCCTCGGCGCGCACGCGGATGTCCTCGGTGATGTCGAGGCTGCCGTCGGCGTGCACCTCGATCACGCTGTCGTAGGACACGATGCGTTCGTTCGCCTGTGCCTGCGGCGCGCCGAGAAGCGCCAGCACCACCAGCGCGGCGGGAGCGGCCGCAGCCGCGATGGCGCGCGCGGAGGCCACGGCCGCTTCCATCATTGCGCGGATCACCGTGACAGCTCCACGTTCACCGCGGCGCGCTTGTCGTCGTCGGCCTGGAAGAATTCGGCGGCGGTGAAGCCGAAGCTGCGCGCCACCAGCAGGTCGGGCACGCGCTGCACCGCGTCGTTGTAGTCGCGCACGGCGCCGTTGTAGAAACGGCGCGCGTACTGCAGGTGTTCCTCGACTTCGACCAGGTCGCGCTGCAGCTGCGAAAAGTTTTCGCTGGCCCTGAGGTCGGGGTAGGCCTCCTGCAGCGCGACCAGCCTTCCCAGTGCGTGTTCCAGCTCGCCTTCCAGTTCTCCGAGCCGGCCGGGGGCGCGTTCGGCCGTCGCCCGCGCGCGCAGGGTGGTGACCGCTTCGAGCACGGCAGCCTCGTGGCCGGCATAGCCCTTGACCGCAGCGACCAGCGACGGCACCAGGTCGTGGCGGCGGGTCAGCTGCACGTCGATGTCCGCCCAGGCCGTGCGCACCTGGTTGCGCAGCCGGACCAGGCGGTTGAACAGCGTCACCGCCCAGGCGAGCAGGGCGGCGACGAGGATGGCCGGCAGCAGGTAGGTCGTCATGCGGCGGTCCGTTCGCGGTGATGCCGGTACTTTATCGGCTTTCGGGGAAACGGCCGCAGGGGGAGGAGCGAAGGGCCCGCGGCGGCTGCCGCTCCTGCAAGAGCGGGTGCGGCATCCTCAGCCGGCGGCGACCTCGATCCGGACATCACCGACCTCGACCCGCTGCCCCGCGCGGATCTTGCAGGTCTTGCGCAACTCGACTGCACCGTCCACGCACACCGCGCCGCTGGCGACCAGCGCCTTGCCGGCGCCGCCGCTGTCGCAGACCCCTGCCAGCTTGAGCAACTGGTTGAGTTCGATGAAGTCGCGGTCGAGAGTGAAGTCGATGACGGTCATGAGGTCGGTGTGTCGTGTCCCGGAACGCCGGTCGCCGGCTGGGGATAGGATGCCATCCGCTCGAGGAGTCGCTCGAACCGGGGATTGGATCGCAGGATTGCCAGGTCCGAGTCGTGTTCGAGCCATTGCCGGTCGTACCAGCCGTTGTCGCAGGAACTTTCGAGCAGGTCGAGCGCGCGCTCCGTGTCGCCGAGCACGGCATACGTGCAGCCGACGTTGTACAGGGTCTGGGGGTCGTTCTCCCGTGCACGCAAGGCGGCTTCTGCCCATTCGATCGCCTGCTCCCGCCGCCCCAGCGCGGCAAGCATCGCCGAGCCCATGTACAGCGACCGGTGGTCGTCCGGGTTGAGCGCCACGTGGCGCTCGATCAGGTCGAGGGCCGCGGTGTCCGCTTCCCGCGCAAGTTCGTCTCGCCCCGATGATCGATACGCCATGCCGAGGTAGCTGGGCGCCTGGTAGTCCGTCGGGTTGGTCTCGCGTGCGCGCAGGAGCAGCCGCGCTGCCTTGTCGTACTTGCCATCGGCCAGGCATGCGCGGCCGTAGAACAGGTAGATCTCGAACAGGTTCGGATTGATCAGCATCGCGGTCTCGAACGGTGCGGCGGCATCGTCGAGGCGACCGGCGGCGTAGAGGGCCATGCCCAGCGACAGATGCGCCTCGGCGGCATCGGGGTCGAGTTCGATCGCCTTGCGGCTGGCTACTTCGGCCTGGTGCAGGTTCTCCCGCGCGGGTTCGGCATAGCGGTAGAGCAGCGCGTAGCTGTCGCCCAGGCCGGCGTAGGCCAGCGCATAGCGCGCGTCGATCCCGATCGCCCGCTCGAACATGTTGATGGCATTGAGGAAACCGATTTTCGTCATCGCGTGCAGGTACTTCCGGCCCCTGAGGTAGAAGTCGTAGGCCCGTGCATCGGCGGTGGCGACGTTCTGCAGCGCCCGGCGCTCCTTCGGGCTGAGCGCAACCTTGAGTGCGTCGGTGATGCTGCGGGCGATGTCGTCCTGGATGGCGAACACGTCCTTCATCTCGCGATCGTAGGTTTCCGACCACAGGTGCGAGTCGCCGTCGGCTTCGATCAGCTGCGCGGTGATGCGCACATGGTCGCCGGCGCGGCGCACGCTGCCCTCCAGCACGTAGTCCACGTCGAGTTCCGTGGCGACCGCGCGGATGCCGGCTTCCTTGCCCTTGAACACGAACGACGAGGTGCGCGAGGCCACCTTGAGCTGCGGGAGCTTGGTCAGCAGGTTGAGGATTTCCTCGGCAATGCCGTCACTGAAGTATTCGTTCTCGGCGTCGCCGCTCATGTTGACGAACGGCAGCACGGCGATGGTGCGGCGGTCTTCCGCCGGTGGCGCCTGCACCTCAAGCGACGGCACGGCCATGGGCACGGGCGCGCTGGCGGGATCGGGCGCCTTCGGTGCGTCGACCGCCGAGGCGATCGCCCGGTTCTGCGGCGTCGGGGAGCGCGCACTCGCAGTGTCCTTCGGTCCGAGGTCGAACATCCAGCCCATGATCACCGCGATCGGGAAGCCGAGCACCACCAGCGCGATCACGAACGTGACGGTCCAGTCGGGAAGGTTCAGCCCCGGCAGCATCGTCGAGGCGACCTCGATGACGACCCAGCCAACCACGGCATAGAGGATCCCCACGCGGATCACGCGCCGGCGGTGGAGTTCCGCGAAGAAACCCGTGGCCATCGAAGTCCTTTCCGGCCGTTCCATCAGCGGATGCTCGCCAGCAGCGCCTTGAAGCGCGGATCGTCGTGCAGCGGGTCGAGGTCGCTGTCGTTCTCCATCCAGGCACGGTCGCCCCAGCCCATCTGCACCGCCTTCTCGAGCAGCTCGATGGCGCGGGTCCTGTTGCCCTGCTCGGCGTAGAAGCAGGCGATGTTGTAGAGCACGATCGGCTCGTCCTGGTCCTGCCGCAACGCGCGCTCGGCCAACTCGACGGCTTTCGCGTGTTCGCCCACCCGCCAGAGGTTCTGCGCGCCGAAGTAGAGCGCGCGAGTGTCGTGGGGATTGAGCTTCAGGTGCCGCTCGACCGTTCCCAGGGCGCCGAGACGCACCTTCATCTCATCCTGTTTCCTGCCCAGCGAGGCGTAGGTCTGGGCAAGGAACAACGGTACCTGGAAGTCCGCCGGGTTGACTTCGGAAGCGCGGATGTACATCGACGCGGCCTTGGCGAAATCGCCCTGGGACGAACATGCCAGGCCGTAGTAGTACCAGGCCTCGAACAGGTTGGGATCGAGCGCGATCGCGCTCTCGAACTCTGCTTCGGCGGCGGCGTAATCCTCGCCGATGAACAGCGCCATGCCGCGCGACGCGTGCGCTTCGGCGGAGTCGCGGTCGAGTGCCACCGCCTGCTCGCTGGCGCGTCCGGCCTTGCGGGCGTTCTCAGGGGACGCCTCGACGTAGCGATAGAGGTGCGAGTACGCATCGGCCATGCCCGCGTAGGCCAATGCGAACATCGAATCCACTGCGATGGCCTGCTCGAACATGCGGATCGCGTGCTCGTAGTCGCGGCGCGCCATCGAGTACATGTAGTTGCGTCCGCGCAGGTAATAGTCGTAGGCCTCCGGATCGGAGGTGGCGACGAACTGCATCGCCCGACGCTCCTGCGGCGTGAGCGTGACCTGCAGCGCTTTGACGATGCTGTGCGCGATGTCGTCCTGGATCGCGAAGACGTCCTTCATCTCGCGGTCGTAGGTCTCCGACCACAGGTGGGAGTCGGAACCGGCGTCGATCAGCTGCGCGGTGATGCGCACGTGGTTGCCCGCGCGGCGCACGCTGCCCTCGAGCACGGTGCCGACCCCGAGTTCGCGCGCCACGGCCGGGATGCTGCTCTCCTTGCCCTTGAAGTTGAACGCCGAAGTCCGCGAGGCGACCTTCAGCTGCGGCAGCTTGCTCAACAGGTTGAGGATTTCCTCGGAGATGCCGTCGCTGAAGTACTCGTTGGCCGGGTCGTCGCTCATGTTGACGAACGGCAGAACGGCGATGGTGCGGCGGTCGCTGGCCTGGCTTTCCGGTGGCGCGGACGGTTCGGACGGGGCGGGCCGTCCGGGCGGCGTCCCCGGTTCGGCCGGCGCAGGCGCTTCCGTCGACGGTGCAGGGGCGAGAGCCGGGACGGGCACGGCGTTCGTGCGCGCCACGCCGCCGGGGCCGAGGTCGAACATCCAGCCCATGACCACCGCGATCGGGAAGCCGAGCGCGACCAGCACGATCACCAGGGTCACCGACCAGGGCGGCAGGTTCAGCGCCGGCAGCACCACCGAGGCGACCTCGATGACGATCCAGCCCGCCACGGCGTACAGCAGGAGCACGCGGATCACGCGCCTGCGCTTGAGGTCCGCGAAGAAGCCTCCCCCGGCTTCCGACTCCGATCCGCCTCCCATGTCGAGCCCTCGTGTGGCAAAGGCCGCGGGCCGGTCGTTCGCCCGTTCAGGCGAACGATACTCCCCCCGCAGGTTTGCCGGGGTCCACGTGGAATCCGGGGGTTTCCGGCCATGCCGCGGCTTGGCGTAGACTTGCCCGACATCCAGAACCTGCATCGAGGAACCCGCATGAACCATCGTTTCCTGCTGTCCGCCGTCCTCCTGGCCTTCATCGGCACCGCCGCGGCGCAGCAACAGGCGCAGCCGCCGCAGCCGGCGCAGCAGCAGGCTCGTCCGGCCCAGCAGCAACTGACGCCGCAGCAGCAGGCGCAGCTGGCCAAGCAGAACAGCGACATGAGCAAGGCCGCGCTGCAGGTCATGCAGATGGTCGACGCCAACCAGATCGGCGAGATCTGGGACAACGCCTCGGCGACCATGAAGCGGCTGGTCACCCGCGACGATTTCGTCAAGCAGATCACCATCGACCGCAACAAGCTGGGCGCGATGTCCTCGCGCGGCAATCCGGCGGTGAGCCGCTCGCAGTTCCCGGCCGGGGCGCAGGTGCCGGAGGGCTTCTACCTCAACGTCGCCGTGCCCACCACGTTCGCCAAGTCGCAGGAGCCGGTGCGCGAACTGGTGTCGTTCCGCCTGGACGAAGACAAGGTCTGGCGCGTGTCGGGCTACAGCCTGCGCGGGCCGAGCAACGGCAAGTGAAGCAAGGCGAAGCAGGGGGCCGGGAAACCGGCCCCTTTTTTGTGCGCGCGGGTTTTCTGTAGGAGCGACTTCAGCCGCGAACTCTTTGCGAACGCCGGCCGTCATGCCGAAAGCTCGCGGCTGAAGCCGCTCCCACAAGGGCAGGGTCGGATTAATCGCGTTCGAAGCTGGCGATCTCGTCGAGCGTTGCCTGCGCGCGCCTGAGCAGCGAGCCGGTGCTGTTGTCGTCGATGTAGTCGCCTACGCGCCGGCGCAGGGCGCGCGGCGACCAGAACATCAGCCACAGCGTAAAGAGCAGGCCGGCGACGCCCGCGGCGAGGAATCCGCCGACCGTCGCCGGCGAATGCGCCCACAGGTCGAAGCCGATCAGGTATTCGAGCATGACCAGGGTCACCGGGATCCACAGGATCCACTGCGCCAGGCCGAACCATCGCTTCGTGCGGATGCGCCACTGCCGCAGCAGCGCCAGGTACTTCTGGATCGTGACGATCTGTGCGGCGTAGTCGGTGCGCACCAGCAGCAGCATCTCCATCACCCCGGTGATGATCATGGCGACGCCGTAGGCGTGCAGGACGATGCCGGACAGCAGCAGCGCCGGTTCGCGCATGTGCGAACTCCAGAAGCTGGCGCAGAAGACCGTCACCGCCAGGCCGACGGCGATTTGCCCGACGGCGAGCGCCTGCAGCCAGCGCAGGCCAGCCTTCGCCTTGCGCATCCGGGTTTCGGTGAGCAGTTCGAGGTTGATCCGCTTCTGCTGCTGCAGCTGGCGATCCAGCGATTGCCAGGCCTGCTTGAGTTCGTCGAGTTCCATGGTCGAATCCATCGTCATTCGTTTCCGGGGGCCGCCACGTGGTCGCGGATGCGCTGCCTGAGGCGGCTGATCTTGGTGGTGACGTTGCTTTCCGAGATGCCCAGCACTTCGGCCATCTCGCGGGTGCTGCGCTCGTCGAGGTAGAGCAGCAACAGTGCGCGGTTGAGCGGTTCGAGCGTGGCGATGAAGCGATGCAGCATGCGCAGCTGTGCGGCGGTCTCGTGGTCGACGCTGTTGTCGTCGGCCATGTCGTGGATGGCCTCGTCCAGCGGCACGGCGTGCCGGCGCCGGTGGCCGTCGCTGCGCAGGAAGGAGATCGCCACGTTCAGCGCGATGCGGTACATCCAGGTCGAGAACCGGCGCGCCGGGTCGTAGTTCGGCCAGGCGCGCCACAGCTGCACGGCGATCTCCTGGGCCAGGTCGTCGCGGTCCTCCGCCGAGCGTGCGTAGGCGCCGGCGACCTTGAACACGATGCCGCGGTGCTGCTGCAGCAGTTCACCGAAGGCCTGGCGGTCGTCCGCTGTCGTGGTGGCGCCGGCTTGCATCCTTGGTCCTGGTCCGTGGGCGATCGCGCCCGTCATGGACATGGTTCGCGGCGCGGGCCGTCTTGTCACGCCGTCGAAGGAATGGCCCCGCGGCGGCACGATTGTGCGCTACTCGATGATGCCCTTGGATTCCGCGGTCGCCAGGACCTCGGGGTGCCCGATCCGCCGCCTTGGCCCGAACAGGGGGTACGCCAGGACCGCGCCGAGGATGATCACCACGCCGAGGTAGAACTTCGGCGACAGCTCGTGCTGCTCGCCGAGCAGCACGATTGCCAGGAGGATCGCGTAGACCGGTTCCAGGTTGACCGCCAGCTGCGCGGCGAAGGCGCTCATGTGGCGCAGCGCCACCAGCGACAGGGCGAAGGGGAACAAGGTGCAGGCCAGCGCCAGCACGAGCAGGAAGCCCATATCGTGCGCGTCGGGCAGCGTGAACAGCGAGCCGGAGAACGCGGGGAACATCAGCGGCATCGCCGGCGCGAGCACGGTGAGCAGCAGCGTGCCCGCACCGAGCTCCAGCGCGGTGATCGCCAGCGGCTCGCCGCGTTCGACGAAGCGCTTGTTGAGCGAGCCGAAGATCGCCACCAGCAGTGCCGACAGCGTGCCGACCGCGATCCCCAGGTGCATGTCGTCGGGCACGCCGCCAACGACCAGTGCCACGCCCGGCAGCACGGCGATGCCGAGCAGCACGTCGCGCCACGAGAAGCGCCGCCCGGCCAGCCACGGCTCCAGCAGCGCGGTCATCGGCGTGCCCAGCGCGATGCAGGTGGCGCCGACCGAGGCGTTGGACAGCTTGATCGCGCCATAGAACGTCAGCCAGTGCAGCGCCACCAGCGCGCCGATGCCGGCATAGGCCAGCAGCAATCGCGGCGACATCGAGCGCAGCCCGCGCCAGACTTTCGGCAGCAGCGCCAGGGTGGCGGTGACCAGCAGCATCCGCCACCACACCAGCGGCAGCGCGGGCAGGGTGATGAGCTTGCCGAGGATGGCGGTGAAGCCCCACAACACGACGCAGAGGTGGATCTGCCACTGAGCCTTGGCGGTCGGGGTCATGGGGAAGGCGGGGCAGGGAGGCTGCGCGCATTATCGCCTCCGGGGTGGTTGTGGGAGCGGCGGAAGCCGCGAGCTTTTTACTCCCTCCCCTGCGAAGGCAGGGGAGGGTTGGGGAGGGGTGTCTTTCGGATCAGCTCGAACCGTGACCACCCCCTCCCAGCCTCCCCCTGCCTTCGCAGGGGGAGGGGCCGAAACAACAGCTCGCGGCGAAGCCGCTCCTACAAAAACGGGGTGGTGACAAAACGGGGGCGGTCAGGCGCCCAGTTCGTGTAGCAGTGCCACTGCGGCGGCCGGGTTGCGTTCCTTCGCAGCACTGATGAAGTAGAGGAAGACGTCGCGCTTTGCCGCAGGTGCCGGGGCCGGTTCGATCCGCGGCAGGTCGTCGGGATCGCCGCCGGCCGCCCATGTCCGCGCGCGGCCGGCCCACTGCTGGAGTTCCGCGGCCGGATAGCCGGTGGCAACTTCCGCGCGCGAGCGCATCAGCCGCGCGTAGACGAAATCCGCGGTGACGTCGGCGAACGAGGGATGCTCGGTCGAGTCCGTGAACACCGTCGCCATGCCGTGCTGTCGTGCCAGCGCCAGGTAGCGCGCATCGACGAAGCCGGGGTCGCGCACGTCGAGCACATGCCGCAGCCGGCGTCCGCCTGCCTTTTCCGGCAGCAGTTCGAGGAACGCCGCGAAGTCATCCGCGTCGATCTTCGTGCCGCGGTCGAACTGCCACACCAGCGGTCCGAGCCGGTCGCCCAGTTCGACGATGCCGCCGATGAAGTCCTCGACCTGCGCGCGCGTCTTCGCCAGCGTGCGCGAGGCCATGATCCGCTTCGGCGCCTTGGCCGAGAACACGAAGCCCTCCGGCGTCTGGTCGCGCCACTTCGCGTACGCCGCCGGTTTCTGCGTGCCGTAGTAGGTGCCGTTGATCTCGATCGCGCTGACGTGGCGGCTTGCGTATTCCAGTTCGCGCCGCTGCACCAGGCCGGACGGGTAGAAGTTGCTGCGCCAGGGCGCGAACGTCCAGCCGCCGATGCCGGCGCGGATGCCGTCGATGGCCTTCGGCGGGTGCGCGGTGAACAGCTCGTCAGCCATGGTCCTTCCATGGGTCGTAGCTGCCGAACCACCACAGGTGGCCCTCGATGTCGCGGCAGGAATAGCCGCGCCCGCCGTAGTCCTGGTCGGCGATGTCCATGACGATGGTCGCGCCGGCGGCCCTGGCCCGCGCGTAGTGCGCGTCGGTGTCGACGACGATCACGCACGGACTCTGGGTGTCGCGCATGCCGATCTCGTCGGGCTGCGCGATCTGCCGGCCCCACTCGCTGGCGTTGTCGGCCGAGCCGAGCATGATCATGCCGTTGCCGAAGGTGAGCTGTGCGTGGTGCACGGTGTCGCCGTCGGCGTACACAGCCTGCTTTTCGAAGCCGAAGGCGCGGCACAGCCAGTCGATCGCCGCGTGGGCGTCGCGGTAGCGCAGGCAGGGGATGATGGTGGCGGTGGTGTCGGCGGCCAGGGACATCGTGGGCGTCCTGTGGTTCGGCGGAGCCCCGAATCTACGACTTTCGGCCGCGCGCGTCCCGTGCCGGGCGTGCGGTTCCGACGCGCGGCGGCGTCTGACTACAATGCAGCGGTCATTCCATCTGGGGAAACGCATGCCTTCCGCCTCGACGCTCCTGCGCAGCGCCTGTCTCGTCGTGTCCATCGCGCTGTCCTGCGGCGCCGCCGTTGCCGCGCCACCCGCAGCCGCGCCGGTTGCCGCCGTCGATGCGGGCGGCAGCTTGCCGGAGGCGCTGCAGGACCTGGACGCCTACGTCGAGCGCGTGCGCGAGCAGTTCGACGTGCCCGGCATCGCGGTGGCCGTCGTCAAGGACGGGCAGGTCGTGCTCGAACGCGGCTACGGCGTGCGCAAGCTCGGAGAGCCGGCGAAGGTGGATGCGCATACGCAGTTCGCCATCGCCTCCAATACCAAGGCCTTCACCGCCGCGTCGATCTCGATCCTCGCCGACGAGGGCAAGCTCGAGCTCGACGACCGCGTGATCGACCACCTGCCGTGGTTCCGCATGTCCGATGCCTACATCACCCGCGAGATGCGCATCCGCGACCTGCTCGCGCACCGCAGCGGCCTCGGACTGGGCGCCGGCGACCTGCTGTTCTGGCCGACCACCACCTACACCGCGCGCGAGGTCGCCGAGCGCCTGCGCGACGTGCCGATCAGCGGCGGTTTCCGCGAGCGCTACGCCTACGACAACATCCTGTTCGGCGTCGCCCAGCAGGTGATCGAAGCCGCGAGCGGGATGTCGTACGAACAGTTCCTGCGCACCCGCATCTTCGGGCCGCTCGGCATGGCCGAGACCCGCTTCAACGCCGATTACCTGAAGCCCGGTGACAACTTCGCCACCGGTCACGCGAAGTTCGACTTCAAGGACCTCAAGCCGGTCGCGCCGCTGACCTGGTCGAACGTGGCCGGCGCCGGCGGCATCTATTCGAGCGTGCACGACCTGTCGAAGTGGATGCGCGTGCAGCTCGACGGCGGCGTGATCTCGGGTGAAGGCGACGACGCGAAGCGGCTGTTCAGCGAAAAGCGGCAGAAGGAAATGTGGTCGGTGCTGACGCCGATCCCGATCTCCGAGCCGTCGGTGCCTGAGCTTGCCGCGACCAAGCCCAACTTCCGCGGCTACGGCGAGGGCTGGGTGCTGACCGACTATCGTGGCAGCAAGCTCGTCTACCACACCGGCGGCTGGCCGGGCATGGTCTCGCGCCTGACCCTGGTGCCGGAAAAGGAACTGGGCGTGGTGGTGCTGACCAGTGCCGAGGTCGGCTCGGCGTTCAATGCGATCACCATGCGCGTGCTCGACGCCTACCTGGACGCGCCGGAGACCGACTGGGTGGCCGCGTATGCCGTCGCGATGGCGAAGTCGCAGGAGAAGGCCGACGAGAGCTGGAACAAGCACCTGGCCGCGCGCGATGCGGATTCGAAACCGTCGCTGCCGCTGGACGGCTACGCCGGGACCTACCGCGACCCGTGGTACGGCGACGTCGTCATCAGCCGCAGCGGCAAGGGCCTGCAGATCCAGTTCTCGAAGACCGCGCAGCTGCTCGGCGACCTGGAGCACTGGCAGCACGACACTTTCATCGTGCGCTGGCGCGACCGTGGGTTGAACGCGGACGCGTTCCTGACGTTCTCGCTCGATCCGGACGGGAAGATCGTCCAGGCGCTGATGGTGCCGGTCTCGCCGCGCACCGATTTCAGCTTCGACTTCCAGGACCTGCGCCTGGCGCCGGTGGAGAAGCCGTAAACGCGGCTGGAGCCGCAGGTCGGGGCTACAGCCCCGACGCCCGCAAACGAAGCGTCGGGGGCGTAGCCCCGACCTGCGGTTCCTGGTGTTGCAGGGTGGTTACTCGATCGGCTGGTCCAGCATCAGCTGGCGCACGAAGCGCACGGGCGGGGCGCCGTAGGACAGCACCTGGTCGTTGTAGGCCTTGAGGTCGAACTTGTCCCCCAGCTTCGCCTCCACCGCCTTGCGCGTGTCGAAGTGTTCCTGCACGCCGACGAAGTACGTCGGCAGCTGGGCCGAGGTCAGCTGCGCGCGCACCCACTTGCCGGCGGCTTCGCGCTCCTGCTGGAAGGTGTCGTGGGTCATCAGGTGCATCGCCTGTTCGCGGCTCCAGCCGTCGACGTGCACGCCCTGGTCGAGGATCGCGTTGGCGACGCTGCGCAGGTAGAACTTCAGCTGCACCAGGCGGAACAGCGGGTCGCCGTCGAGGTAGCCGGCGTCGGTCATCATCTTCTCGGTGTAGACCGCCCAGCCTTCCGCGAACGGGCCCGAGCGCAGCACCGCGCGCAGCGTGGACGGGAACTGCGCCGAGTGCGCGCCTTCCAGGTAGTGGCCGGGCATCGCCTCGTGGATCGCCAGCAGGTCGATCATGCGCGAGTTGTATTCGCGCAGGAACGACGTTGCCTGCTCGTCGCTCCAGTCGTCGGGGATCGGCGAGATCGCGAAGTAGGTGTCCAGGCCCTTGTCGAGCGGGCCGGGCGAGTCGCAGTAGGCCACGGCCACGCCGCGCTGGAATTCCGGCATCAGGATGATCTTGACCGGATCGTCGGGCACCGTGACCAGGTCCTTCTCCTTCACGAACGCGGTGGCGTCGGCCAGCGCCTGCTTGGCGGCGTCGACCACCTCGCTGCGCGCGGGGCGGTCGGCGTAGGCGAGCTCCAGCGCGGCTTCGATCGCGGCCTGGCGCTGGCCATCGCTCGGCGCGTCGGGCATCTCGGGCGCATCGGCCTTGTCCGCGAGCACGGTGCGGGCGATGCCGTACATCTCGTCGCGCACGCGCTTGAGTTCGGCTTCCGCGCGCTGCTTGATCTCCGCGCGCGACAGCGCCGAGTTGAGCGAGAACTTCAGCTTCTGGTCGTACAGTTCGGCGCCGATGCGGAAGTCGCCCTTCGCGTTCGGCACCAGGGTGTCGTCGAGCCATTCCTGCTGCTCGGCAACGGTCTTGCGCAGCGTGGCGACGGCATCGTCGAGCTGCTTGCGGTCGTCGCCTTCGAGCTGGCCGGCGTTGGGCGTGATGAACTCGTCGACCAGCGCCAGCAGGCCGGCGTTCTGCTTCGCCACCGTCTCGGCGTGGATCTTCGGCACGCGCGCCGGGTCGAGGTTCTCGCGCATCTGCGCGAACAGCGCCGGGATCTTCTGCATGCGCGCGGTGGCGGACTTCAGGCGCTCGGTCATCGGCGCGAAGTCGCGCGCCATCAGTCCGTAGATCGCGCCGCCGGCCAGGCCGTTGTAGGCCTGCGGATCCCAGGCCCAGGACTGCAGCGTCTCGACGTTCCAGATGTCGCCTTCGACCTGGTTGCGCAGGATCAGCGCGTCGACCTGGTTCTTGCGCGAGAGCGCGGCGGTGTCGATCGCGTCGAGCTTGGCGAGGATCGCCTTGTTGAAATCGATGGTGGCCTTGCGGCCTTCGGCGCCAAGGTCGTCGATCCGGTCGTCATGGCTGTGGTCGCCGACCTGGGTCGCGTAGACCGGGTTGAGCCGCAGCCAGCCGTCGAGCCATTCCTTCGAGAGCGCGGCGAAGGCGGCATCCGCCTCGGCGTCGGGCGCGGTGGCCGCGTCCTGCTGCGCGCCGTCGGCGGCGGGCGTGGACGGCGCCTGTGGCTGGCAGGCGGCGAGGGCGAGGGTGAGCAGGGCGACAGCGGGCAGGGTCTTGCGCATGGCGGTTCCGGTCGTGCGTGGGAAGGGGCCGATTCTGTCACGAAGCCGCCGCGGTGCCATGTGGCGTTCGTCCGTGGTGGCGCGGAGCCGGTTCACGGCGCTAAGGTGCAGGCCCCTGATCAGGAGTCCAGCCATGACCCATCACGGAAGCTGCCACTGCGGCGCCATCGCCTTCGACCTCGAGGGCGAGGTGAGCGACGCGATCGACTGCAACTGCTCGATGTGCCGCCGCCGCGGTGGCCTGCTCGCGTTCTTCCCGCGCGAAGCGCTGACGCTGACCACGCCGGAGTCGAACTACGGCACCTATCGCTTCAACAAGGAGCACCTCGCGCACCACTTCTGCCCGACCTGCGGCATCGCCCCCTTCAGCGAAGGCGCAGATCCGCGCACCGGGGCGAAGATGGTCGCGGTCAACGTGCGCTGCCTGCCGGACGTGGACCTGTCCGCCCTGAAAGTCTCGCAAGTGGACGGCGCGAGTTTCTGACCCGCTCCTGCAGGGTCATGCCGTTTCCGGTGCGGGCATCGTGTTCCGCGCCTCCTCGCGCAGCCACTCGATGAACGCCGCCGCCGGTGCGCGCGGGCGGCGGTGCGCGGGGTGCACGGCATAGTAGGCGAAGCGGGTCTTGAGCACCGGGCCGGGCAGGCGCAGCAGTTCGCCGCGCTGCAGCCAGGGCGCGGCGATGTGCTGCCGCGCCAGGCCGATGCCGAGGCCCACCGAAGCCGCGCGCATGACGTCGGTGCTGTCGTTGAACATGTGCATGTCCGGCAGCCGCTGCCCGTGCAGGCCCGCGGCGCGGAACCAGTCCGGCCAGCCCTGCAGCGCGAGGTCGGAGAGCAGCGGGAACGCCAGCAGGTCGCCGGGGGCGGTGATGACGTCGATGCCAGGCAGCGAGGGCGCGGCAACCGGGAACAACGCGTCGTCCATCAGGTGACGGGCCCTGAGCCCGGGCCAGTGGCCGGGGCCGTGGCGGATGGCAAGGTCCGGGCCGCCGTCGTCGAAGCGCGCAAGCGCGGTGCCGGTGTCGAGGCTGATGCGGATGTCCGGGTGCACGGACAGGAAGCCCGGCAGTCGCGGCAGCAGCCAGCAATGGGCGAGCGAGTGCAGGGTATTGATGCGCAGGCGCTGGCGGTCGTCGCTGCGTCCGAGCGACTGTGCGACCGCTTCGAGCTCCGAGACGGCAGCCGAGGCGGCGTCGGCCAGCAGTCGGCCCTCGCCGGTCAGCGTCACGCCGCGCGCGTGGCGCTGGAACAGGGCCACCCCGAGGCTCGCTTCGAGCTTGCGCACGTGATGGCTGACCGCGCTGGCGGTCAGGTGCAGCTCGTCCGCGGCGTGGGCGAAGTTCTGATGCCGGGCCGCCGCGGCGAACACGCCGAGCGACGGCAACAGGGCGGAGCGCAGGTTCATCCGGGGCTTCCTTGAGACACAAGTCTGATTTGTGGCTCGGACACAAAGTATGCGCTTGTGGGGCCTCTGTCAGCCCGGACAATGCAGGCCAGTCCCCCACAGGATTCACGGCATGACCAGCATCGACTGCACCCCGGCCGCTACAGCCGGCCTGCGACAGGCGACCACGCGCGACTGGATGACCCCGCTCGAACTGACCGTGTTGGGCGCGATCTGGGGCGCATCGTTCCTGTTCATGCGGGTTGCGGCGAACGACTTCGGCGCCGTGCCGCTGGTGGAGATGCGCCTCGGGCTCGGCGCGCTGGTGCTGCTGCCGTTCCTGTGGCGGTCGCGCACGCATTTCCCGCGTTCGCTGTGGCCGAAGCTGGCGCTGATCGGTGCGATCAACTCGGCGGTGCCGTTCATCCTGTTCGCATGGGCCGCGCAGCGCGCGCCGGCCGGCATCGGCGCGATCGCCAACGCGATGACGGTGCTGTTCACAGCGCTGGTCGGCTTCCTGTTCTTCGGCGAGAAGATCGGGACGCGGCGCTCGCTGGCGCTGCTGGCCGGGTTCGCCGGCGTGGTGGTGCTGGCCAGCAGCAAGATCGCGGGCGCGAGCATCGGCTGGGCGGTGGTGGCCGGGGCCACGGCCTCGTTCCTGTACGGCATCGGCATCAACCTGGTGCGGCGGCACCTGACCGGCCTGCCGCCGGCGGCGGTGGCTGCGGCGACGCTCGGCACGTCCGCGCTGCTGGTGCTGCCGTTCGCCGTCGCGTCCTGGCCGGAGCATGCGATCCCGATGCAGTCCTGGTTCTCGGCGTCGATGCTGGGCGTGCTGTGCACCGGCATCGCGTTCGTCATGTACTACCGCCTGATTGCGCGCATCGGTGCCAGCCGCGCCTCGACCGTGACCTACCTGGTGCCGCTGTTCGGCGTGGCCTGGGCGTGGATGCTGCTCGATGAACCGCTGACGCTGGCCATGGGCATCGCCGGCGCGATGATCCTGGGCAGCGTGGCGATCAGCCAGCGGGGCGCGCGATGACCGGCATCACCGGCGACATGCATGCGCTGCTCGCCGCGGACGCGCCGGCGATCGAGGTAGGCTCTGGCTGCGTGCGCCGCGACCTGCCGGCCGCACGCGGCATGCGCGCGTGGATCGTCGAGATGGCGCCCGGCAGCGAATGGCCGCGCGTCGACGAGCACCCGACGGGCGAGGACGTGTACGTGCTCGAAGGCGAGATGATCGAGGGCGACCGGCGCTTCCCGGCCGGAAGTTGGCTGCACTTCCTGCCCGGTTCCTCGCACCGGCCGCGCACCGAGACGGGGCTGCGGCTGCTGGGTTTCAATCCACTGGAGCCGGGCGATGGTTGAAGCCGAACGCCTTGCGCTTCTCGATGCCGCACGCGCACCTGTGGGAGCGGCTTAAGCCGCGAGCTTTTGATCTCGCCGGCACTTCCCCGGAAAGCTCGCGGCTGAAGCCGCTCCCACAAGGGCAGGGGACCGGACTGGTACCTTGGGCTCTCCTTCTCAGGAGCCGGATCGTGAACTTCATCTGCGTCACCTGCGGGACCCAGTTCGTCGATGGCACGCGCGAGCCGGACCGTTGTCCGGTCTGCGAGGACGAGCGCCAGTACGTCGGCCGCGGCGGGCAGCAGTGGACCACGCTCGAAGCGCTGCGCGACACGCATCGCAACCGCGTCGAACCGGAGGCCGAAGGCCTGCTCGGCATCGGCACCGAGCCAGGCTTCGCGATCGGCCAGCGCGCGCTGCTGGTGCGTTCGCCGGGCGGCAACCTGCTGTGGGACTGCATCGCGCTGGTCGATGAGGACACCGTGGCGCGCGTGCGCGAAGCCGGCGGCATCCGCGCGATTGCGATCTCGCACCCGCACTACTACTCGGGCATGGTCGAATGGAGTCGCGCGTTCGGCGACGTGCCGATCCTGCTGCATGCCGCCGACCGCGAGTGGGTGATGCGTGCCGCGCCTGCGATCGAATACTGGGACGGCGAAACGCGCGAACTGTGGGACGGCATGGCGCTCATCCGTTGCGGCGGTCACTTCGCCGGCGGCGCGATCGCGCACGTGCCGCACCTGCATGACGGTCGCGGCGCGCTGCTGACTGGCGACGTGATCCAGGTGGCGATGGACAACCGCCACGCCGGCTTCATGCGCAGCTTCCCGAACTACATCCCGCTGTCGGCGCGCGCGGTGCGAGGGATTGCGGCGGCCGTCGAGCCGTACCGGTTCGATGCGATCCACGGCGCCTGGTGGGGGCGCAGCATCGCCACAGATGCGCGCGCTGCGCTGCGTCGTTCGGTGGAACGCTACGTCGGGGCGCTCGAAGGCGCGTACGACGGCCGATGACCCGCATCGCAGGGACGGCAACCTGCCACCAAACGCGACCTCACTCGTCTTCGTCGTCCTCGAACTCCACCAGCGCTTCGAGGTCGAACGCCAGCGCGTCGACCGCGTCGCGCACCTTGCGGCCGGTGGACTCGTTGGGCACGCCGATCTCGATCTCGTGCATCTGCGGACCCTCCACGTCGCTCAGTCCCGCCGAGCTCGAGTCGGCGTCGTCCATGTGCGTCATCAGGTCGCCGATTTCCTCGACGTGTTCGATGCCGTCCAAGCTCTGCAGCAGGTTCATCACCGCGCGGGCGGCGTCGTCGCTGCCGGTCAGGCGGATGCGGAGCAGGGCCATCTTCGATCCTTGCACGTGTGGGGTGCAGGCAGGCTAGTCGGGAAAAAGCTAAACGCGCGTGACGGATCTGTCAGGGTGCGTCGGCCGCCGGTGGCTCGCGCGTGGGGATGGTGATGTTGCACAGGTCGATGTGGCCGGCGGGGCGCTTGTACCAGTCGTCGCGGCGGTTGCGACGCGACTCGACCACCGCGTCGAACAGCGGGGTGTCGGTGCGCAGCACCTGCAGCTTCGGGCGCTCCGCCTCGGGCACGTCGGTGGCCAGGCGGATCGCCTCGATCGGCACGCGCTGCGCGGCGTCCTCGTAGAAGCCCAGCGGGCCGGTGCCGCGCGGGAGCACGCTCAGCAGTTCCATGCCGTCGACCACGCGCCCGACCAGGGTGATGTTGCGGTCGAGCTGGCGCGGCGACTGGCCGTCGACCACGTAGAGCTCGGTGCCGTCGCTCGAGTCCGCGGCCATGCCGCGCCCGGCGCCGACCGCGCCGTAGCAATGCGCCATCCAGGCCTTGCCCCCGGCGGGGTCGCGCGCTGCGGGGAAGCCGGCGGCGAAGCCGACCTGCGGCGCCCAGCCGTCCTTGTCCGGCAGCGCGTGGAAGTCGAGGCCGGCGGCAGGGCGCTCGAACTCGGCCGGCAGCTGCGTCTTCGCGCTGCCCAGCGACTTGCGCGGCTGGCCTTCCTCGGCCGGGTCGCCCCACTGCACGACGAAGTTGTCCTGCGAGCGGTTGATGCTCATGCCGTCCCAGTAGCCCTCGTGGGCGAGGGTGCGGATGTTGCCCACGTGCTCCGGCGCGAAGTCCGGCGCCAGTTCGACCACCACCCGGCCGCTGGCCAGTTCGAGGTAGAGCGTGTCGGCCGGGTCGAGCGTGCGCCAGTCCGATGGTTGCGAGGCGTCCAGCAGCTCCTGCGTGGTCTTCGGCTTCGGTGTTTCATCGGCGGCGACGGCGAGCGACGGTGAAAGGGCGGCGGCAACCAGCAGGGCAAGCAGGGCAGGGCGCATTCGTGGATCTCGTGCGGATGGCGGTCGTTCGAGTGTAGCCGCGCCCTGCGGCAGCTGCCTTTGACTCCCTCCCCTGCGACGGCAGGGGGTGAGGCGGCGCGTTTGCGAACCATTGGTTCGCGTGCCAACGAACGCCCGCCAGCTGTGCTGGCGGGCCGGACGGGTTGGGGAGGGGCGCCGTTGGCATCGCAGCGAACCGTGGACACCCCCTCCCAGCCTCCCCCTGCCTGCGCAGGGGGAGGGGCCAAGACAAAGGCTCGCGGCTGAAGCCGCTCACACCAGAGGCGACGGACTTCGCCATTACTAGCGGCACATTCGCTATAGCGAACTTCGCACTAGTATCGGATCCGAACCACAGGAGCGCCGCCATGGGCGAGCCCGATCCCGACATCGCCGGCCAGCTGCGCAAGTTCCAGAAGGAGCTCAGCGGCGGCACCGTGGCGCTGGTGCTGCTGGCCGTGCTGCGGGCCGCGGGGGAGCCGATGTACGGCTACCAGATCGCCAAGCGGCTGGAGCGCTTCGGTGACGGCGTGCTCAGCGGCAAGCAGAGCGCGCTGTATCCGGTGCTGCGCAACCTCGGTTCGTCCGGGCTGCTGGACAGCCATGTCGAGCCGTCGATGTCCGGCCCGCCGCGGCGCTACTACCGGATCACCGCCGCCGGCCGCGCCGTCCTGCACGAATGGAGCGCCGCCTGGCGCGCCACCCGCGATTCCGTCGATGCCGTCCTCAGGGGACTCGAACCATGACCACCGTGCTGCCGACCACCATTCCCGAATATCTCGACCAGCTGCGCCGCGCGCTGGCCGGCGCCGACCCGGCGCTGGTGCAGGACGCGCTGTACGACGCGGAGGAATACCTGCGCTCGGAAATGGCGGCCAACCTCGACCAGTCCGAAGCCGAAGTGATCGCCGCGGTCGCGTCGAGCTATGGCGCGCCGGAGGAAGTCGCCGACATCTACCGCGACACCGAAGTGAAGGTGCAGACCGCGCTGCGCGCGCCGCCGCCGCGTCCGCGCAAGTCGATGTTGGGGCGCTTCTTCGGCGTTGCCGCCGATCCGCGCGCCTATGCGGCGCTGTTCTACATGGTGCTGAGCCTGGCCACCGGCATCTTCTACTTCATCTGGGTGGTGGCGGGCACGTCGCTGTCGGCGGGCCTGTCGGTGTTGATCATCGGCATTCCGTTCCTGATCCTGTTCCTGGGCTCGATCCGGATGCTGTCGCTGCTGGAAGGACGCATCGTCGAGACGATGCTGGGCGAGCGCATGCCGCGCAGGCCGCTGTATGGCGATCGCGGAAAGCCGCTGCTGGAACGGATCAAGGACATGTTCCTCGACCCGCGCACCTGGAGCACGGTGCTGTACTTCCTCGCCATGCTGCCGCTGGGGATCCTGTACTTCGCGCTGGCGGTGAGCTTCGTGAGCGTGTCGCTGTCGCTGGTGCTCTCGCCGCTGGCATTGCTTCCCGGCGTACACCTGAACGTGTGGATGTTCGGGGTCGACATCCCGGCGCAGGCCCCGTGGCTGCTGCCGCTGCTGAGCGTGGTCGGCGTGCTGCTGCTGTTCGTGACCCTGCACATGGCACGCGGCATCGGCCGGCTGCACGGGTTGTTCGCCAAGAACCTGTTGGTGAAGTCGGCGCAGTACTCCTGACCTATCCAGAGATCGCGTCCTTTCTTCCTTGACGTGCCATTCCGGAGATACCTGATGAAGGCGTACATGTTGATCGTGGTACTCCTGATCTGGTCGGCGACCGCATCGGCGCAACAATTCGAGCTTCCACGGCGGGATGGCGGAGCGGCGCCGGAGGTGGCCATCATCGGCCTTTTCGACAAGGTGATTGCATCCCGCGAATCGGGTGAGGTGGGATTTCCCGACGGCAGTTTCGCTCACCTGCAGATCGCGGCCGGGCGCCATGCTGATGCGGTGGGGACGATCCATGCCGTCATGCGTAAGTTGGTCGATGCCGGAAATGCACGACGCGCGGATCGCTGGACGCCGTATCTGGTGTATGCGCAGGCGAGGACGATCGAATCCGGTAGCGGAGTTCCATTCGATGTTGCCTATGGACAGGCCTTCCGGGAGCGCTTCGGCAACACCGACGACTTGGCGGCCAATCGTGCACAGCACTGGTTCACGGCCGACCTCGATCGTGCCCGTTCGGATCTCGACGGGGGGTTGAAGGAGCACGTGGACAGCAGATCCGTTTCGTTGCCTGATGCGCTCGAACTGGCGCGGCAGTACGCATTCGTCGAGGTCTATGAAGCGGCGATGCGGCTTGGTCCAGAACTGATCGCGGAGGATGAACGGGCACGCTATCTCGTCGAAGAGAACCATGTCTTCACGACGGCGCAGGGTGCGACGCTGTCCGCGGTAGTGGTGCGCGCGCGAAAGCAGCCGAAGCGCAAGCCTGTAGCGTTGCTTTTCACCATCTACACGGATCTCGGGCAGCATCTGAAACAGGCCATGCAGGCCGCTGCGCGTGGCTACGTGGGCGTGGTCGTTGATGCGCGCGGAAAGCGGCTGAGCATGGATCGGATCGTGCCGTACGAGCACGAGGCTGACGACGCGAATGCCGCGGTCGATTGGGCCAGCCGGCAACCGTGGAGCAACGGGGAGGTTGGCATGTACGGCGGGAGCTATTCGGGCTTCGCCGCATGGGCCGCGGCGAAGCGTGGCCATCCCGCATTGAAGACCATCGTTCCCTACGTCGCGGCCATTCCAGGGCAGGGCCTGCCGATGGAGAACAATGTTTTCCTCAGCGCCAACTACGGCTGGGCGTTCTTCGTTGCGAACAACCGGCTTCTCGATAACGACACTTACTCGCAGCGCGAACGCTGGAACACGCTGGATGAAAAGTGGTTCAAGAGCGGCCGGCCGTACCGCGAGATCGACCAGGTGGATGGCACGCCGAATCCACTGCTGCAGCGCTGGCTGCTTCATCCCGCCTACGATGCCTATTGGCAGGCGATGGTGCCGTACAAGGAGGACTTCTCACGGATCGACATCCCGGTGCTGTCGATTACCGGCTATTACGACGATGGCCAGATTTCCGCATTGCACTATTTCAAGGAACATTACCGCTACAAACCGGACGCGGAACATTACCTGCTGATCGGGCCGTACGACCATTTCGGCGCGCAGGCCCCGTTCAAACCCCCCGTCCTGAATGGCTACAGGATCGACCCGGTCGCGCAGTTCGACACCGTGGATGTCACCTTCCAGTGGCTGGATTACGTAATGCGCGGCGGTGCAAGGCCTGAATTACTGAAGGATCGCGTGAACTACGAGGTGATGGGGGCAAACGAATGGCGGCATGCGCCATCGCTGGCGGCTGCGGGCGGCGGTTCGGTCGATTTTTATCTATCCGACGCACTCACCGGTGGAAATCGGATGCTTTCGAAGAAGAAGCCGGTCGGTATCGCCGTGCTTACGCAACAGATCGATTTCGCTGACCGTACGACCTTCAGCCATAGCTATTATCCGGCCCCCATCTTCCGCGATTCATTGTCAGTCGAAAGCGGGTTTTCCTTCATCAGCGCGCCATTCGAACATCCTGTCACGATCACCGGGACGTTCTCGGGCGAACTGAAGGCGCGCATCAACAAGCGCGATTTCGATTTCACCGTCGTCCTGTACGAGATGATGGCCGACGGCCGCGTGATGCAGCTTTCGTACTATCTGGGCCGCGCCAGTTTCGCCCGGGACATCGCTACACGCGAGCTGCTCGATCCGGGCGAGTGGACGTCGATTCCGTTCGAGCGAACGCGGATGGTGAGTCGCAGACTGGAAAAGGGCAGTCGCCTGCTGGTGGTGCTGGACGTGGTCAAGGATCCGATGCACCAGGTCAACTACGGCACCGGCGGGGGCGTCAGCGACGAATCGATCGCCGACGCGGCGATTCCGCTGGATATCGAATGGCGAACGGATAGTTACCTGCGCATCCCGCTGTCGATGGAAAAGCCTGACTGACTGCCGCTTCGTTAAGGTGGTGCGTGGCCACACAGCCGAGAGCCCCGCTATCGCGGTGGAAGCCGGGATCCATGTTGCTTGCAAGTCCCTGAAGAAGATGAATTCCGCCTTTTGCCGGGATGACGAACCAAGGATCTGTTCAGAGGTGTCCCAGAAGAGAATGATGATCGGGCGGCGGATGTAACAAGCTGGCAAAGACAGCCTGCCGGCCGTCAACGTGTGGCTCTGAGAGCTTTCCTTGCAACCTTCGGCGGACGCTTCCCTGCTGTCGGTTTCGCGCCGGAAGCCGCATGCGCGGCGATGAAGTCGCGCACCTGCGGGTAGACCTGCTCGCGCCAGCGGCGGCCGCTGAAGATGCCGTAATGGCCGGCGCCCTTGACGGTGAGGTGCTCGCGATCGTCTTCCGCCACGCCAGTGCACAGCTTGTGCGCGGCGCGGGTCTGGCCTTCGCCGGAGATGTCGTCGAGTTCGCCTTCGATGGTCATCAGCGCGGTGTCGCGGATCGCCGACGGCTTGACGCGTTCGCCGCCGACGTCCCACAGGCCGCGCGGCAGCAGGTGTTCCTGGAACGCGATGCGCACGGTGTCGAGGTAGTAACGCGCCGGCATGTCGAGCACGGCGTTGTACTCGTCATAGAAGCGGCGGTGGGATTCGGCGTCCTCGAGGTCGCCCTTGAGCAGGTCCCGGTAGAAATCCCAGTGCGATTCGAAGTGGCGCTCCGGATTCATCGCCATGAAGCCGGCGTGCTGCAGGAAGCCCGGGTACACGAGGCGGCCGCTGCCCGGATAGTTCGCCGGCACGGTGTGGATCACGTTCGCCTCGAACCACCACAGCGGTTTTTGCGTGGCGAGGTTGTTGACCGCCGTGGGCGACTCGCGGGTGTCGATCGGGCCGCCCATCATCACCAGCGAGCGCGGGGTCTGCTCGCCGCGTGCGGCCATCAGCGAGACCGCAGCCAGCACCGGCACGGTCGGCTGGCAGACGCTGATCACGTGCAGGTCGTCGGCGCCGATCTTGCGGATGAAATCCTCGATGTAGCCGACGTAGTCGTCGAGCGAGAACGTGCCCGATTCCTTCGGCACCATGCGCGCGTCGATCCAGTCGGTGACGTAGACCTTGTGGTCGGGCAGCAGGGTGCGCACGGTATCGCGCAGCAGGGTGGCGTGGTGGCCCGACAGCGGCGCGACCACCAGCACGGTGGGGTCGGACTTCATGTCCTTGATGTTGGCCACGTCGTCGGTGTAGCGCTTGAAGCGCAGCAGGCGGCAGAACGGCTTCTCGGCGACGACCTTCTCGATCACCGGCACGTCGTGGCCGGCCACCTTGACCGCGTGGATGCCGAAGGCCGGCTTCTCGTAGTCCTTGCCGATGCGGTGCAGCAGCTCGTTGCCGGCGGCGATGCGCGAAGCGCCCGGAATGGATGACAGCCAGCTGTCGCCGGCGGAGAACATGCGCGCGTTCGCATCGGCCCAGTAGGTGAAGGGCGCCATCCAGGCGCGGCCGAGTTCATGCATCTGGTAGAGCAGCATTGGGTCGCCAGTTGTGGTGCTGCGGCGCAGCATAACGGATCGTTGGCCGGGGCGTGAGCGGTATTGCGTTGTGCCGCAGTAATGGCCAGCCCCGACCCTGTCATTGACCACCTGATCGAGCTCTTGGCGCCGCTGGGCGACGCGCAGGCCAAGCGCATGTTCGGCGTGCGGGGCGTCTACCTCGACGGGCTCATGGTGGCCCTGGTGGCGGATGGGCAGGTCTACCTGAAGGCCGACGCGGAGAACCTCCCGGCGTTCGAAGCCACCGGATCGCTGCCGTACGCCTTCCGCAGCAAGCAGCGCACGATCACGAGCAGCTACTGGTCGGTGCCGGCGGAGGCGCTGGATTCGAGCCGGTCGCTGGAGCCATGGATCACCGGCGCGTTGCAGGCAGCGCGCCGCAAGGCGGCCGAACCGCCGCGGATGCCGCGCGCGCCGCGCCTGCCGATCAGCTGACCTCCAGCGCCGTGGCCACGCTCGCCAGCGTCGGCGACAGCCAGCAATGCGAGCCGAGCATGCGCAAGCCCGCGGCTTCGAAGCGCCTGCGGTAGAACGATGCCGGCCGTTGCTTGAACTCGTGTTCGTCGCCTTCGGCCTGGTCCTCGCGGCCGAAGGTCTCGAGGAAGGCGACGCCGCCGCACAGTTCGACCAGGCCGGGCAGGCCGCTGTCGATCTCGCGCGCAGGCAGGTAGTGGAGCACGTCGCTGCACACCAGCAGGTCCACGGGCGGACAGGGGCGCAGGTGTTCGAAGTCTGCGAAGCGCGCGAAGTGCAGGTTGCGGCTGCGGCCGTAGCGCGTGATCGCGTACTCGCTGCTGTCGAAGCCGAGGTACTGCGCTTTGGGCCGCAGTTTCAGCAGCGGCGCGCGCCACGCGCCCTCGCCGCAGCCGACGTCGAGCACGGTGCGCAGCGGGCGCTCGAGGTGGTATTCGGCGGTGGCCACGGCCAGCGCCACCTTGCGCGCCAGCCGCTGGCGGCCGCCGATGTCGCCGCGGTGGTACCAGCGGTCGAAGTATTCGCGGTCGTATTGCTTTTCCATCGCGCAATGATGGCGGCTGTCCGCTGCGTTGGGTAGCGGACGAGCCTGGACTGGCCGCAGTCGCTTCCACGAGGCCGGGAACAGGCATCGCACTGCGCGCGTGGCGGAAGCCGTGCGATCCTAGTGCCAGCAGAGCCAATGGAGCGTCGAGCGTGCAAGCCTATCTCTGGACCAAGACCGCGCACCTGGTGTTCGTGATCGCGTGGATGGCGGCGGTGTTCTACCTGCCGCGGATCCTGGTCAACCTGGCCGAGGCGGGCGGCGATCGCGGCGTCCGCACGCGCCTGGTGCTGATGGGCCGGCGGCTGTACCGCTTCGGCCACGTCATGTTCGGCCTGGCGTTCCTGCTGGGACTGGTGCTGTGGCTGGGTTACCGGGTGATTCCCGACTTCCCGACGATGGTCGGCGCCGGCACCGGCTGGCTGCACGCCAAGCTCGCGCTGGTGGTCTTGCTGCTGGCGTATTTCATCGTTTCCGGCCGCTGGCTCAAGGGCTTGGACAAGGGCCGCGCGCTGCCGTCGTCGAAGGCGCTGCGCTGGTTCAACGAACTGCCGGTGCTGCTGCTCGTGGCGGTGGTGTACCTGGTGCTGGCCAAGCCGTTCTGAGCGATGTGCGCGGCGGGCGCTCCTAGTCCCCGGCGCGTGCGTCGTCGCGGGCGAAGATGCGGTGCACGTCGTGGGTCGCCACCCCGCGCCTGCGGTCGGGCAGGGCGAAGAAGGCCGGGCGATCGAGCGTGTCGAGCATGTCCTGCAGGCCGGCGTCCCAGTGCCGGCGCATGGCGATGCGGCCGAAGGCGTAGTCCTTGTACTGCTCCTCCATCGGCTTGGCCTGGTAGATCAGCTGGATGATGTTGAACACGCTCTCGTCCAGCCAGGGCGCCAGGGTTTCCTGCAAGTGCTCGGGCACCTTCCGGTCGGGCAGGGCCTCGATCAGCTCGGCGAGCGCCGCGCGCAGGCGCTGGGTGCGGGCCACGGTGTCGGTGCCGTGGCGGGTGCGGCTGGAATACTGGATGTCCTTGGCGCGTTCGAGCACGTCCATCATGTTGCGCGGCCGCTCGCCGCGTGCGCTCCACAGGTCGACCTGCAGGGCGAGCGTGTCCTGCCGCGGCCATTCGCCGAGGATGTGTTCGAGCGGGGTGTTGGAGACCAGGCCGCCGTCCCAGTAAGCCTTGTCGCCGATCCGTACCGGCGCGAACGCCGGCGGCAGTGCGCCCGAGGCCATGATGTGTTCGACGCCGATGTGGATGCGGCTGCTGTCGAAGTATTCGAAGTTGCCCGTCTCGACGTTGGTGGCGCCGACGGTCAGCCGGACCTGCTTGTCTTCGTGGATGCGGTCGAAGTCGACCATCCGTTCGAGCGTCGTGCGCAGCGCGCCGGTGTCGTAGAAGCTGGTGGCGCCTGCGCTGCCGTCGTTGAGCAGGAACGGCGACACCGCGCGCGGCGTGAAGAAACCGCGCTGGCCCTGCCACAGCGCGGCAACGGCGCTCAGCGAGCCGGCCCAGGCGTCGACCATCGCGTTGTCGGGCAGCATCGCCGCGGCCGAACGCACGGCCAGCGCCGGCAGCGCGAGCATCTCGGCGGGTTCGCAGATCTCGTCCCAGAAGGCCTGCAAACGATCGACGCGGTCTTCCGGCGCGTTGCCGGCGATGATCGCCGCGTTGATCGCGCCGATCGAAATCCCGGCGAACCAGTTGGGGCGGATGCCGGCCTCGTGCAGGCCCTGGTAGACGCCGCACTGGTAGGCGCCGAGCGCGCCGCCGCCCTGCAGCACCAGCGCGATGGCCGGATAGGGGGCGACGAGGGCCGACAGGGATTTGCGTGAAACCTTGCTCACTGTGTGGGGCGGGTCTCGACCCGCCTTGCTCCATTCGGGATGACCGGGAGTTCCGGTATCGATACGGCGGGTCGCGGCCCGCCCTACTGCATGAACCAGCCGTGGCTGACGACGAGGCTCTGCCCGGTCAGCGCGTTGGTCTCGAACGCGGCCAGCGTGAGCGCGACGTTGGCCACGTCGTCGACGGTGGTGAATTCGCCGTCGACGGTGTCCTTGAGCATCACGTTCTTCACCACCTCGTCCTCGCTGATGCCCAGCTCCTTCGCCTGCTCGGGGATCTGCTTGTCGACCAGCGGTGTGCGCACGAAGCCCGGGCAGATCACGTTGGCGCGGATGCCGTGTTCGCCGCCTTCCTTGGCCACCGTGCGACACAGGCCGAGCAGGCCGTGCTTGGCGGTGACGTAGGGTGCCTTGAGCTTCGAAGCCAGATGCGAGTGCACCGAGCCCATGTAGATGATCGCGCCGCCCTCGCCGCGTGCCTGCATGTCCTTCATGCACTCGCGGGTGGTGAGGAAGGCGCCGTCGAGGTGGATCGCCAGCATCTTCTTCCAGTCGCCGAAGCTGAAGTCGGTGACGCGGTTGACGATCTGGATGCCGGCGTTGGAGACCAACACGTCGACGCGGCCGTAACGGGCGATGGTTTTCGCCACGCCGTCGACCACCTGCTGCTCGTCGGTGACGTCCATGGCCACGGCGAGTGCGTCGCCGCCTGCGTCGCGGATCTCGCGGGCGGCGACTTCCGCGGCGTCGATCTTCAGGTCGGCGATCACCACCTTGGCGCCGTGTGCGGCGTAGACCTCGGCGATGCGCTTGCCGATGCCGCTGGCGGCGCCGGTGACCAGGCAGACCTTGTTGTCGAGTCGGTTCATGGAAGTTTCCTTGCGGTTGTACATGGATCATGGCCCGTGCCGGCGCCGGCGGACACTGCCTTTTCGTCCGATGCCGCGCGTGGCGCGGGCGCCTGGTTCACTTGCCGGGCGCGGAACCGTCGATCGACGGCAGTTCCACGGGCACGCCGTCGGCGTTGCAGTTGCCGGCCTCGCACAGCTGCCCGCGCAGTGCCGGCGTGGCCTGGACGATGACGTGGTAGATCACGTTCTGCTCCAGGGTGCCGCGGAAGGCGGCGCTGCCGGGGCCGCGCGCCCAGATGCCGACGTCCTCGCCGCCGTGGGTCTCCGATCCCAGCGGCACCATGGCTTGCTGACGGTAGTCGGGATCGGTGGTGTCGACATCGGTGAGGTCGGGGCGGCCGACGGCGGGCTGGACACCGGACTGGTCGGCGCTGGCATCGGGATAGCCGGGGCCGTTGGCGTAGCTGAGCGTGGTGTACGGCAGGCCGAGGGCGTCCAGCGCCGGGCCTTCGCCATCCTCGCGGACCTTGCCCAGGATCGGGTTGCCGCGCCGCGGATAGCCGGCGAAGTTGAGCACGTGCGAATGGTCGGCGGTGACCACGATCAGGGTGTCGTCGGCGGACGTCATGTCGACGGCCGCCTGCACCGCGCGCGACAGGGAAGCGGTTTCGTCCAGCGCCCGGTAGGCATTGCCCTCGTGGTTGGCGTGGTCGATGCGCGCGCCCTCGACCAGCAGCACATAGCCGCCGGGATTGCGCGACAGCGACTCGATCGCGAAGCGGGTCATGGCTTCCAGGTCCGGCTCGCCTTCAGGCCCGCGGTCGCGGTCGTGTTCGTACTGCATGTGGCTCAGCTCGAACAGGCCGAGCACGGGGGACTTCCCGCGCGCCGCGTCGAACTGCCGGGTGTCGTGGACGAACACGCCCCCGGGATTGAGCACCTGCCATTCGGCAACCAGGTTGCGGCCGTCCTTGCGCTTGCCGCGGACGCCGGGCATCACTTCCTCGTCGGGCAGGAACTCGCGGGCGCCACCGGCAAGCACGACCTGCGGTGCGCCATGCCCGCGCGCGAAATCGATGAACTGGCTGGCGATGTCGCTGCAGCCGGCCTCGCGCGCGGCCGCGGGCAGCGAGGCATCGCTCTCCCAGTTGCGATTCGGCACGTGGGCGTAGGTGGCCGCCGGCGTGGCGTGGGTGAGGCGCGCGGTGGTGACGATGCCGGTCCCCATGCCGGCGTCGGCCGCCAGCGCCAGCCAGCTCTGCAGGCGGTGGCCGAGCGCCTGCGCGCAGTCGTTGTGCCCTCCCGCGCTGACGCCGATCGCGCCGATGTGGGTCTTCACCCCGGTGGCGATGGCGGTCATGGTCCCGGCCGAGTCCGGCGTCTGCGCGTCGGTGTTGTAGGTCTTGGAGAAGGCGGTGGTCGGGAAATGCTCCCAGGACAGCAGGTTCTCCTCGCCCGGATGGCCTTCGCGCTGGCCGGCGAAGATCCGCGCCGCGGCCACGGTGGTCAGGCTCATGCCGTCGCCGAGGAACACGATCACGTTCTTCGCCTGGCCCTGCATCGCGCCGTTGGCCGCCGCGCGCGCGGCGCCGCTGCGATACCACCAGGCCGCGGTTTCGCCCTGCGGGTGGGCAACGGACGGCACTTCGACCACGGCGACCGCGGCGGCAGCGGGCGTCGCTTCGCGTACGTTGCCGCTGCAGGCGGCGAGCAGGGTGGCAAGGCAGGTGATTGTCAGCGCGCGCATTCGGGATTCCGGCAAGGGCGAAGGCGGCATTATGACGCGTCATCGTGACGGGTCTGGTCGCCGGATCCTGCGCAAGGGGATCGCGCCGTCAGCGGGGGCACGGCTGGCCGCCGTGCGGCGGCAGGCGCGATGTCGTTGCCGACCGATTCATGCACAGGCCGGTCGATCGCCGGAAAAGCGGCTCCGGCATGGCCTGACTGGGGTCGACCCTAGATGTCGGGCAGGTGCCTGCGCTTCTACGATATGGCGCATCCGAAAACCGCAGGGTGCTTCCGATGTCCGATGTAGAACAGATCGCGTCCAACGTCCTCGACAAGGGCGTCCGAACCCTCTGGACCGATGATTACGAAGCGCGGATGGACTACTTCGCGCAGGAGCTGGAAAAGCTCGACCCTGCCGCGCGCGCGGCGCTGTTCGACGAGATCCTGGAGCAGGATTCGGGCGCGCCGATGTCATGGCTGACGACCGACCGGCTGGACACGCTGGTGTCCGAGGGGCGGATCACCGAGCAGGAGCGTGGCGCGGTGATGGAGGCGTTCGGCGAGTCCTACGTGAATGGCGACATCGAACTGGTCGATGCGCTGCAGTTCACCAACCTGTTCGGCAGCGGCGCCGTCGGGCCCATGGGGCTGTCGCCGTCGGCCGACCAGCTCGAGTCGTTGATGCAGACGCTGACCGACAGCAACAGCGGCTATTCCTCCGAGTTCATCGAGAAGTTCGCCACCGACGTCCTGGCCGAGCGCGTGCTGGTCGACCCACCGATGTTCACCCCGGACGAGCAGGGCGCCTACGCGGGCGTGCTGCTCAATGCGCTGTCCCAGTCGGGCGGCAGCACGGCCGTCCACAACGTGATGTCGCAGCTCTCGTCGGAACAGCAGTCCGCGCTGCGCGATGCCGTTGGCGCGGAAGGCATTGCCTTCGGCAACCCTGGCCTGGACGGTGCGGACGTGCGCGACCCGATGGCGATCCTCACCGAGGCCGTTTCCCGCCACGGCACCTCCGCCGAGGTCCTGGACCTGGTGAACTACGTCAACCAGCACTCCAGCGGCAACATCCTCGAGAACCAGTTCTTCGACGGGGACAACAAGCCCTACGACCAGCGCGCCGAGGCGCTGGGCGAACTGTTCGAAACCCATTCGGGCACCATCCTGCAGGACCTGACGGTGGCCAATCCGACCCAGACCAGCGGGTCCACCAACGATCGCGCCACCGTGGTCGGCGACAACCTGGCCGCGCTGTCCAACCTGGTGCGCCTGACCGGCCTGAACCCGGACAACAGCCACTCGGCCGCGATCATGTCCGCAATCGGCGATTTCGCCAGCGAGAACATCCGTGTCGGCAACATGGCCGAAAACACCGACGCCAACGGCGATGGCAAGATCGACGAAGCCGACATCCAGGCCATCGACACCGGCAACGGCCGGGCCGCCATGATCGGCGCGGTGCTGCAGGATGCGGTGAGTTCTGGCTACGTCGACCTTCGCGCCGACCAGGCCGCGCGCGATGCGTTCATGGGCGTCGTGATCGACGTAGCCGTGTCGGCGATCCCGGTCGGCGGCGATTTCGCGGCCAAGGCGATCACCGACAGGGTGTCCAGCGCGCTTGGTGGCCTGAGCGAGGAGGTGCGCAACACCATCGCCGATTCGCTGGCCGCGATCCCGAAGGAGCTGCTCACCAATGCCCAGGGCGAGCTGACCGACCAGGCCAAGGCGGCGATCATCGATGCCCTGCCGGAGGACTACCAGTACCTGGAAGGCATCAAGGAAGACTCCAACGGCTTCATCGAGAACACGATCATCGGCAGCTCGGTGCGCGACTACCAGATCACCGAGTCGATGTCCGACTATCGCGATTACATCGACAATTCCAAGGGCGGGTGAGCTCCACGTCCTGGCAGCAAGAGCCCCCGCATGCGGGGGCTTTTTTTGGTTCTTCACCCATCTTGAGGGGACGCACGACCGACCGGTCGCTCATGCGGGCTCCGGTGGGACGCCGTGTCCTGTCGGCCGGGAACCGCTTCTCCCTCGGCAGGACATCCATGTCCTGACGAGGGCGCGCGCCATCCATGGCGCGCTTGTCGCGGCCCCCGCCCGTCAGGACACGGCTCACCCTGGCGTAGGCATCGACATTCCGGTCGGGACGCCGCTGCTCCCGAAGCCCGCGCACAGCTTTTCGAGTCGGGGCTGAAGAAAGCTGCGGGCATTTGCAACGTGATTGCGGTCCGTCAATCGACGCCCTCACGTGCGCGAATAGCGCCAAGACTGCATGCGGCCGTCGCGGTACGGCATCACGCCGTGGAAGGGGCGCGGGTCGTCGTCGAACACCAGCGGCAGGAATTCGCGGTCGCCCTCCCACATCGGCAACTCGTGGAGGCGGTCGATGTCGACCCACTCCAGCGTGCCTTCCGGATTGCGCTGCAGCGGCGTGCCGGTGAACGCGGTCACCACGAACACGAATCCGAGCCAGTCCTCGCCGTGCTTGCCGAAGCCTGGCCAGCTGATCGTGCCGCGCAGCGACAGTGCGGTGCAATCGATCCCGGCTTCCTCGGCGATCTCGCGGCGCATGCCGGCGAGCACGTCCTCGTCCGGTTCGATCTTGCCGCCCAGGCCGTTGTACTTGCCCAGGTGGTGGTCGTCGGCGCGCGTGTTGCGGTGGAGCATCAGCACTTGCCTGCCATCGGGCGAGAGCACGTAGCCGAGGGTGGCGACGATCGGGGTGTACGGCATCAGTTGTCGTCGCCGCGCTGCTTCGCCAGTTCCGCGTCGAATGCGCGCTCGGACTTGTCGGCATATTCGCGGCAGGTCAGTGGCGCGCCGTTGTCCTCGCGCCTGCCGGCGCCGACATGCGGGGTCAGGAGCAGGTCGCAGGGCAGGGCGCGGACCACGTCGAAGCTGTGGCGGAAATCGTCGACCAGGCGCGGGATGCGCGGGTTGTCGATCAGCTGGTAACCGGGCGTGCTGAGGCTGTCGACGTAGGCGATGCGCAGCGGCTGGCCGTCGCGGGTATCGGTCCACGTCCAGGCCATGCTGCCGGGCGTATGGCCGGGCATGAAGTGGACGGTGAGGCGCAGGCCTCCCAGCTTGACCACTTCGCCATCGTGGACGATGCGGTCGGCATGCGCCGGCGGGTAGAGGATTTCGTCGCCGAAGTGGATGTCGTCGCTGCCGCCAGCCGCGAGCAGCAGCGCGGACTCGGCGTTGCTCACCAGCGTCGCGCCGGTCGCGCGCCTGACCGCCGCCAGCGGGCCGACGTGGTCGCCGTGGGCCTGGCTGTGCAGGATCAGCTTCAGGTCGTCGGGTTCGACGCCGAGTCCACGCATCTGCGCCAGCAGCATGTCGGCCGCCTGCGGCATGCCGCCGTCGATGAGCACTGCACCCGCGTCGGTCTTCAGCAGCAGCGCGTGGATGCCTTCGGTGCCGATGCGCCAGGTGCGGTCGGCGACCTGCCGCGGCGCGACCGGCCGGAGCCAGGTTTCGTTGACGGTGTAGGCCTTGAGCTGGGGAAGGGCGGGTTCGGCGGCCGTCGCGGAGGCAGCGAGCAGCAGCGAGCAGGCGAGGACGGAAATGCGCAGGGCGGTCATGGACGGCTGGCGGATGCGGGCGGAACAGTTTCGGCGATCGCCGGCCTTGCGGCCAGACCCGTCGTGCGCGCGGTTCCAGTTTCTCCGGGCTACAGCTCCGCGCGCGGGATCGCCAGCCGCCACGCGCACAGCGCGAGCGGGATCGGCAGCAGCATCGCGACGACCGGCATCCAGTCCGGCTGCGGAACAAGCGCGGCGCAAACGAGGACCAGCACCGTGACCGGCGCGCCGATCATCAGTGCGGCGCCGCCACGGTGCGGGCGGGCGACGAAGGCCGCCAGCCATCCCCCGAGCAGCGCCGAGACGCCGAAGCCGGCGACGATGCAGGCCATCGCGCCCGGGGGCGCGTGTTCGAGCCAACCGGCGGCATCGCCCAGCGTGCGCATCGCGCCGCCGTCGGGCAGCGGATGCAGGGCCAGCGCGGCATGGCCGCTGCCGGCCAGGACGAGTGCGGCGGCGATCGCGCCGAGTACGACGCCCAGGACAGTACGAACCATCACGACCTCCTTGTGCTGATGTCGCGCAAGCATGGGCGCGCGTTCCCGTCGCTGCAAGCTGTTCGCCGCACATTTGTGACCGGCGCCTGCGCGGCATGCACAATGCGGGCAGGGACATTCTTCCGATGCCGGTCGACACGGAGCATGGCATGAGCGGGCAGCAGCGCGAACTCGAATTCCGGTTCCTCGCCGAACCCACCGACGTCAACTACGGCGGCAAGGTCCACGGCGGGGTGGTGATGAAGTGGATCGACCAGGTCGGCTATGCCGCGGCCGTGGGCTGGAGCGGGCGCTACAGCGTCACCGTGGCGGTGGGCGGCATCCGTTTCGTCGCGCCGGTGAGGATCAGCGACCTGGTCACGGTCTCGGCCAAGCTGGTCTACACCGGCACCACCTCGATGCACTTCGCCGTGGACGTGCATGCGCGCGACCCGATGGGCGGCGACGAGCGCCTGTGCACGCACTGCGTGATCGTGTTCGTCGCCCTGGACGAGGCCGAGGGCAATCCGGTCGCGGTGCCGACCTGGGTGCCGCGGACCGACGACGACCGGCGACTGTCCGAATACGCCACCCAGGTGATGGCGCTGAGCAAGGGCATCGAGCAGACCGTGGCGCGCTATCGCGACGCGTAGCCGGTTCGTGCGCCCGGAAACGGCGAAGGCCGCTTGCGCGGCCTCCGATGGACTTGCCTGCGGCCCGGTCAGCTGCCGGTGACGCGCCGGGCCTGCATGAACTTGCGGCTCCAGTAGCCATCGACCAGGCTCGACACCATCACGTCCTTGCCGGTGCGCGGGGCGTGCACGAAGCGGCCGTTGCCCAGGTAGATGCCGACGTGGTCGACGCGCTTGCCGCGGCGGCTGAAGAACACCAGGTCTCCGGCGCTCAGTGCGTCGCGGTCGACCTTCTCGCCGCTGTGCGCCATCTGCCGCGAGACGCGCGGCAGCTCGATGCCCAGCGCGCTGCTGAACACGTAGCCGACCAGCCCGCTGCAGTCGAAGCCGTCGGTGGTGCTGCCGCCCCAGCGGTACGGCGTGCCGAGCAGGGCCAGCGCGCGCTTGAGCAGGGTCCGGACGCGGCCGTCGGCGTCGACCGGGATCATCGCGGGGTTGGCGCCGGCGTCGATCAGCATGCTGACGTCGTTGGCGAACAGCATCGAGCGCTGTTCGGGAAGCATCGGCCCGGCAACGGTCTCGCTCAGCGGCGTGCTGGTGTGCAGCTGGTCGGCCGAATCGGCGGCCAGCCCCGTCGCGGCGAAGGCCGGAGAGGCGAACGCAAGGGCGAGGAGCGGGAGGGCAAGGGAGAGCGCCGGGATTCGACGACGGGGGGCGGCCTGGCGGCCTTGGGCTGGTTCTTTCGTCGTCACGCGGAATTCACGGCTGTCTGCAGCGCGTGATGGTGCCGCGTTCGGGCGGCGGCTTTGTTCAAGTTTCGTTAGATTTGCGTGAAGCTGAATGTGCTGGAAGTCTCAAATCGGACCGCTCGCGCTTCGCGTACAGGAAGCCGCTCCTGCAAGAGTGGGGCGGATGCGCCATTCCGGAGGGCTGGCACCGGCTGTCCTAATGCAGGACCCGCTTCGCACCGCTGTAGTGGTCGCGCCAGTAGGGGCCGTCCAGGCGGTCCAGGCGCACCGTGCCGCCGCTGCTCGGGGCGTGGACGAAGCGGCCTTCGCCGACGTAGATGCCGACGTGGCTCACGTTGCCGCCGCTGCCGAAGAACACCAGGTCCGCCGTGGTCAGGCGCTCGGGGGCGATGCGTGGCCCCTGGTAGGCGGCGAGGGCGCGCGAAGTGCGCGGCAGCTTCAGGTCGAGCATGTCGCTGTAGACGTAGTTGACCAGGCCGCTGCAGTCGAAGCCGCCCTCGGGCGTGTTGCCGCCGTAGCGGTAGGGCGTGCCGACCAGGCTGATCGCGCGCATCAGCACGGCGTTGGCGGCGGCGGGGTCGGCCGGTTGGTTCTTCGGCCAGGCGTGGGAACCGGCGGCGGAGGCCTGCGGCGGCGCGCGGCGGACCTGGTCGTGGCCGCCGCAGCCGGCCAGCAGCGCGGCCAGCAGCGCCAGCGCGGCGCCCGGGCGACGCCAGGTTGGCGCGGCGGCGGGCGAGCCGGGATAATGCGCGGTGTCCATCACGGCCGACATCTTGGCCGAATCCCATTCCGACTGACAAGCGACCGGGCGCTGCACGCCCGTACGCAACGAGAGCCCCATGACCACCGAAGCCCTGAAGATCGAGAAGGACCGCGTCGTCCGTTTCCACTACACCGTGTCCGAGCCGGGCCAGGAGCCGCTGGAGACGTCGAAGGAGCGCGACCCGCTGGCGATCCTCTCCGGCCACGGCAACATCATCCCGGGCCTGGACAAGGCGCTCGAAGGCCACGTCGCCGGCGACAGCTTTGGCGTCGACGTGGCCGCGGCCGACGCCTACGGCGAGCGCCGCGACGGCCTGACCCAGCGCGTGCCGAAGAAGCACTTCAAGGAGCAGAAGCTGGCGCCGGGCATGCAGGTGGTGCTCAACACCAACTTCGGCCCGCGCGCGGTGACGATCCAGAAGGTCGGCATGAGCGTGGTCGACGTCGACCTCAACCACCCGATGGCCGGCAAGGACCTGCACTTCGACATCGAAGTGGTCGACGTGCGCGAGGCCAACCCGGAAGAAATCGAGCACGGCCACGTCCACGGCGACGGCGGCCACGAGCACTGACGCCGACGACACCACGGGGTACCACGCGATGAGCGCTGGCACAGCGGCGTTCGCGCCGATCGACGCGCCGCGGCGCATCCTCGCCCTGGATGCGATCCGCGGCTTCGCGCTGCTGGGCATCTTCCTGATGAACGTCGAGTGGTTCACCCGGCCGATGCAGGAGATGGGGTCGGGCATCGCGTCCGGCGCCACTGGCCTGGACCATGCCGTGGCGTGGCTGGTGTACGTGTTCGTGCAGGGCAAGTTCTGGGTGTTGTTCTCGCTGCTGTTCGGCATGGGCTTCGCGGTGATGTCGGCGCGGGCCGGCGACGCGTCGACGTTCAACAAGGCTTACCTGCGACGCTGTGCGGTGCTGCTGCTGTTCGGCGTGGCGCATGCCGTGCTGCTGTGGCCGGGCGACATCCTGCACAGCTACGCGGTCGCGGCGCTGATCCTGCTGGCGTTCGGCGAGATGGCCGATCGCAAGCGGCTGTGGCTGGGCATCGCGATCTATGCCGGGGTGGTGGTGCTGAGCCTGCTGATCGGCGGTATGCTGAGCGTGCTGCCGGCCGAAGCCGGCGAGGAGCTTGCCAAGGCGAGCGGGCTGACGCGCGAGGCCGCGGCCGCGGCGGCGCAGGTCTATGCGCACGGCGACTTCATCCAGGTCACTGCCCAGCGCTGGCGGGACTTCATGCGCCTGCTGGAGTCCGACGTGGTGGTGGTGCCGATGGCGATCGGCGTGTTCATGATCGGCGTCTGGCTGGTGCGCAGCGGACGGATGCACGACGTCGCGGCGCAGCGTGCTTTCTTCGCCCGGCTGGCACTGTATGCGGTTCCTTCCGGACTGGCGCTGGTCGCCTGCAGCGTGGCGCTGGGCACGAGCTTCGACATCGGCAGCCAGATGGGGATGATGACCCTGGCCAGCGCGGTGATGCTGGCCGGCAGCCTGCCGCTGGCGCTGGGCTACCTGGCGCTGTTCGTGCTCGGCCTCGGCGTGCCCGGCCTGCGGCGCGTGCTGGGCTGGCTGGCGCCGGCCGGGCGCATGGCGCTGACCAACTACCTGCTGCAGTCGCTGGTCGCCGCGCTCGTGTTCCACGGTTACGGCATGGCGCTCTGGGGAGAACTGGGCCGCGCTGCGCAGGTGGCGCTGGTGTTCGCCGTGTTCGCGGCGCAGTTGCTGCTCAGCGCACTGTGGCTGTCGCGTTTCCGCTTCGGGCCGATGGAGTGGCTGTGGCGCTGGCTCACCTACGGCGCGCGGCCGCCGATGCGGAAAGCTTGACGGCGGCCTTAGACTTGCGCCATGAGCGAACGCGATGACGTGCTGGTGGTCGGCGGCGGGGTGATCGGGCTGGCCAGCGCGCTGGCGCTGCTCGATGCCGGCCGCAGCGTGCGGGTGCTGGAAGCCAACACCGCCGGCTGCGGCAGTTCGCACGGCAACTGCGGCACCATCACGCCCAGCCACGCCGCGCCGCTGACCGCGCCCGGCAAGGTCTTCAAGGCGCTGCACTGGATGCTGACGCCGGACGCGCCGTTCTACGTCAAACCGCGCTACGACCCCGGCCTGTGGAGCTGGATGCTGCGCTTCGCCGCGCGCTGCAACGCGCGCGACTGGCGCGCGGCGATGGCCCCGCGCGCGGCGATCCTGCTCGAATCGCGCGAACAGCTGGCACGCTGGGTCGAGCGCTACGACCTGCAGTGCGAGTTCGCCGAGCTGGGCGTGGACTACGTGTTCCACACCCAGCGCGAGCTCGACCACCTGGCCGCCGAGCTGCCGCCGCTGGCCGAGGTCGGCGTTGCCAGCGAGGTGATCGATGGCGCCGCCTACCTGCGCGACGAACCGGCCCTGCGCGAAGGCGTGGTTGGCGCCGTCCGTTTCCCCGGCGACGCGCGCCTGCGCCCCGACCGCTACGTGGCCGAGCTTGCGCGCGCGGTGCGCGAGGCCGGCGGGCTGATCGAGGAACACTGCGAAGTACGCGCGATGGCCGACGACGGCGACGGCATGCGCCTGGCCACCTCGCAGGGCGAACGCCGCGGGCGCGACGTGCTGGTCGCCACCGGCGCCTGGTCGCCGCTGCTGGCGAAGACAACCGGCCTTTCGAAGCTGCCGATCCAGCCTGGCAAGGGCTACTCGATCACCTACGACCGCCCGGCGCTGGCGCCGAAGCGGCCGCTGGTGCTGTACGAACGCAGCGTCTGCGTGACGAACTGGGACAGCGGCTACCGCCTCGGCAGCACGATGGAATTCTCCGGCTACGACACCTCGCTCAACCGGCGCCGGCTCGACGCGCTCGAACGCGGCGCGGCGGAGTACCTGCACGAACCGGTCGGGCCGGTGAAGCGCGAGGAGTGGTTTGGCTGGCGGCCGATCAGCGTCGACGACATGCCGATCATCGGCCGCGCGCCCGGCCATCGTCACGCGTGGCTGGCGACCGGGCATGGCATGCTGGGTGTCAGCATGAGCGTTGCCACCGCACAACTGGTTGCCGACCTCGTCTGCGGGCGCACCCCGCGGATCGACCCGTTGCCGTATTCGCCGCAGCGGTTCGCATGAGCACGGCGGGGGCCGAACTCGACTTCGACCTGGTCGTCATCGGCGGCGGTTCCGGCGGGCTGGCCGCGGCATTCCGCGCCGCCGAACACGGCGCCCGCGTCGCCCTGCTCGAGCCGGGTGAGCTCGGCGGCACCTGCGTCAACGTCGGCTGCGTGCCCAAGAAGGCGATGTGGCTGGCCGCGCAGATCGCCGGGCACATCGAACTGGCCGCGCAGCTGGGTTTCGAAGTCGGCGCGCCGGAGTTCGACTGGTGCGAATTCATCACCCATCGCCAGCGCTACATCGCCAACATCCACGCCAGCTACCGGCGCCGGCTGGACGAGGCGGGCATCGTCACGGTCGCCTCGCGCGGCCGCCTGGTCGACGCGCGCACGGTCGAATGCGCCGACGGCGTGCGCCTGCGCGCGGGCCGGGTGGTGATCGCCACCGGTGGGCGGCCGCGAGTCCCGTCGATCCCGGGCGCGGAGCTGGGCTTGGTGTCGGACGACTTCTTCCATCTCAGCGCCGCGCCGGCGCGGGTGGCCGTCGTCGGCGGCGGCTACATCGGCGTCGAGCTGTCGGGCCTGCTGCGGATGCTCGGCAGCGACGTCGAACTGTTCGCGCGCGGCCCGCGCCTGCTGCACGGCTTCGACCGCGAGCTGGTCGAGCGGCTGCAGGAGAACTACCGCCAGTCCGGCATCGCGCTGCGCCTGGAGCACGACGTGGCCGCGCTCGAGCGTGCCGACGGCGGCCGCGTGCGCATCGCCGGCCACGCGAAAGCCTTCGACGCGGTGCTGTTCGCCACCGGCCGGCGGCCCAACACCGACGGCCTCGGCCTGGACGCGGCCGGGGTGGACACCGATGCGGCCGGGCACGTGTGCGTGGACGCGTGGCAGGACACCAGTGCCGACGGCGTGCACGCAATCGGCGACGTGACCGACCGCGTCGCGCTGACGCCGGTGGCGATCGCCGCCGCACGCCGGCTGATGGACCGTGTATTCGGCGGCGTGGCCGACGCGCGGCTCGACTACGACAACATCCCCACCGTGCTGTTCTCGCATCCGCCGCTGGGCACGGTCGGCCTGACTGCCGAGCGCGCGCGCGAGGTGCACGGCGACGACGTGCACGAGTACCGCGCCGATTTCCGCGACATGCTGCACGCGCTCGCGGACATGCCCCAGCGCAGCCTGTTCAAGCTGGTCTGCACGGGCCCGGAACGGCGCGTGGTCGGCATCCACCTGCTGGGCGAGGCGGCCGACGAGATCCTGCAGGGCTTCGCAGTGGCGCTGAAGAAGGGCATCACCCTCGACGACCTGCGCGACACGGTCGCGATCCACCCCACCAGCGCCGAGGAAGTGGTGCTGATGCGGTAGGGCCGCAAAGGCTCCTTCCTTCCCCAAGTCTTGTGGGAGCAGCTTTAGCCGCGAGCTCTTGATCTCCGGTGCCGTTGCGAAAAGCTCGCGGCTAAAGCTGCTCCCACAAGGGCAATGGCAGGGCAAAGGCTCGCGGCTTCCGCCGCTCCTACGAATCGTGGGGCTGTTGCTGTTGTTCTCGCTCTTGACCTTGATCTTGGGGCCCCTCCGTAGCGGCGGAGGGGGCGGATCAGACCCGCAGGGCGCCGCGCATGGATGCGCGGCGTTTTCCGCGAGGGCAGGATGCCCTCTCGGAAAATCCCGCCGGCTTCGCGAACCCGGTGCGCAGCACCGGGCGCGAAGGCGGGGTGTGCTTTCTTTGCGCCAGGTTTTTTTGCACAAGCAAAGAAAGGTGGCTCGCGCCGTCACGGCGCGAAAGCTTTTGATGTTCGTCGCAAAAGCAACTCGCTTTGCTCGCTCCCCTCATCCGGCGCTTCGCGCCACCTTCTTCCACACGCGGGAGAAGAGTTTGCCCGCACCGATCGGCCGCCCAGCGCCACCCGCGCCGCCGGCGGGGTTAGGATTCGCCCATGGACATCTTCACCCTGCATCGCGGCACCGTGCCCCTGCTGGTCAGCGTGCCCCATGACGGCACCCGCATCCCGCCCGACATCGCCTCGCGGCTGAGCGATTCCGCACGCCGGGTGCCCGACACCGACTGGCACATCGCCAAGCTGTACGCCTTCGCGCGCGGAATGGGCGCGTCGATGATCGTGCCGGTGCATTCGCGCTACGTGGTCGACCTCAACCGCGCCGAGGACGACGTTTCGCTGTATCCGGGCCAGAACACCACCGGCCTGTGCCCGGTCGTGCAGTTCACCGGCGAGCCGGTGTACCTCAAGGGCGGAGAGCCGGACGAAGCGGAGGTGCGCGCGCGCGTCGACCGCTACTGGCGCCCCTACCACGAGGCGCTGCAGGGCGAGCTGGCGCGCATCCGCGCCGAGCACGGCCGCGCGGTGCTGTGGGAAGGCCATTCGATCCGCGGCGAGCTGCCGTTCCTGTTCGACGGCCGCCTGCCGGACCTCAACCTTGGTACCGCGAACGGCGCGAGCTGCTCGCCTGCGCTGCAGTTGCGCCTGGAGCAGGTGCTGTCCGCGCAGGACGACTACGGCTTCGTCGCCAACGGCCGCTTCAAGGGCGGCCACATCACCCGCCACTACGGCGATCCCGGCAACGGTGTCGATGCGGTGCAGCTGGAGATCAGCCAGCGCGTCTACATGGATGAGGAGTCGTACGTCTACGACGACGCGAAGGCCGTGCGCGCCCAGGCCCTCATCCGAAGGCTCCTGGAAGCGACGCTGTAGGTCGGGGCTACGTCCCCGACGCGCTTCTCCGGCAACCGGGGGCGTCGGGGACGTAGCCCCGACCTACGTCGGAGATCGCTGCGGCCGGACCATGGCGTGCAGCTGTCAGACCTCCAGCGTCGCCAGGTCGCCCTTTTCCTCCAGCCATGCCTTCCTGTCACCGGCCCGCTTGCGCGCCAGCAACATGTCCATCAGCGAACGCGTCTGGTCGGCGTCGTCGATGGTCAGCTGCACCAGCCGGCGGGTGTCGGGATGGATGGTCGACTCGCGCAGCTGCGACGGGTTCATCTCGCCCAGGCCCTTGAAGCGGGTGACGTTGACCGCGCCGGACAGGCCCTTCTTGCGGTCGCCCTTCTCGCGTTCGATCTTTTCCAGCAGCAGGCGCTTTTCCTCCTCGTCGAGCGCGTAGAACACCTGCTTGCCCACGTCGACGCGGAACAGCGGAGGCATCGCCACGAACACGTGGCCGGCGGCGACCAGGCGCGGGAAATGCTTCAGGAACAGCGCCGAGAGCAGGGTGGCGATGTGCAATCCGTCGGAGTCGGCGTCGGCGAGGATCACGATCTTGCCGTAGCGCAGGCCCGAGACGTCGTCCTTGCCCGGATCGCAGCCGATGGCGACGGCCAGGTCGTGGACTTCGTTCGAGGCCAGCACCCCGCCGGAGGCGACTTCCCAGGTGTTGAGGATCTTGCCGCGCAGCGGGAGGATCGCCTGGAAGTCCTTGTCGCGCGCCTGGCGCGCGCTGCCGCCGGCCGAGTCGCCTTCGACGAGGAACAGTTCGGTGCGCGAGAGGTCCTGGCTGATGCAGTCGGCGAGCTTGCCGGGCAGGGCGGGGCCCTGGGTGACCTTCTTGCGGGTGATCTGCTTCTCGGTCTTCAGGCGCGCGCTGGCGCGTTCGATCGCCAGCTGCGCGATCTTCTCGCCGGTGGCGACGTTCTGGTTCAGCCACAGCGAGAACGCGTCGTGCGCCGCGCCTTCGACGAAACCGGCGGCCTGGCGCGACGACAGCCGCTCCTTGGTCTGGCCGCTGAACTGCGGGTCGGTCATCTTGACGCTGAGCACGAACGCGACCCGGTCCCAGACGTCTTCCGGCGCCAGCTTGACGCCGCGCGGCAGCAGGTTGCGGAAGTCGCAGAACTCGCGCAGCGCATCGGTGAAACCCGTGCGCAGGCCGTTGACGTGGGTGCCGTGCTGCGCGGTGGGGATCAGGTTGACGTAGCTCTCCTGCACCAGGTCGCCGTCGGGCACCCAGGCCACGGCCCAGTCGACGACTTCGGTGTCCTTCTTCTGCGAGCCGGTGAACAGCTGCGGCGGCAGCAGCTCGCGGTCGACCAGCTCGCCGCGCAGGTAGTCGCTCAGGCCGTCCTCGTAGCGCCACTCGTTCTTCTCGCCGCTGGCTTCGTCCAGCAGGCGCACGGTCAGTCCGGGGCAGAGCACGGCCTTGGCGCGCAGCAGGTGGCGCAGTGCGCGCAGGTTGAACTTCGCGGTGTCGAAGTACTTCGGGTCGGGCCAGAAGCGCAGCCGGGTGCCGGTATTGCGCTTGCCGACGCTGCCCACTTCCTCCAGCTTCGAGGCGCGGTCGCCGTTGGCGAACGACATCAGGTATTCGCTGCCGTCGCGCTTGATGTACACGTCCAGCCGCGTCGACAACGCATTGACCACGCTCACGCCGACGCCGTGCAGGCCGCCGGAGAAGGTGTAGTTCTTGTTGCTGAACTTGCCGCCCGCATGCAGGCGGGTGAGGATCAGTTCCACGCCCGGGATCTTTTCCTCGGGGTGGATGTCCACCGGCATGCCGCGGCCGTCGTCGGCCACCTCGCAGCTGCCGTCGGCGTGCAGCACCACCTCGATCTCGCGCGCGTGCCCGGCCAGGGCCTCGTCGACCGCGTTGTCGACCACCTCCTGGGCGAGGTGGTTGGGGCGGGTGGTGTCGGTGTACATGCCCGGGCGGCGTTTGACCGGGTCCAGCCCCGACAGGACTTCGATGTCGGCGGCGTCGTAGCGTGCATTCATTCGTGTTCGGCCATTCGTGTTCGGCGCAGGTGTGCGGGATCGAGCGCATAGCTTAACGATGCGCGCGGGTTAAAAGCCCGTTGTTCAGTGGCCGGCGGGGGTCGACCGGCTAGCGTTCGACCCTCGCTTTGGGGAGCGATTGCCGGAAACACCACCATTTCTTTCGGGAGAACACCCATGAAGCAATCCAGGATCCTGCTCGCCGCCGTGATCACCGCCGCTTTCGCCGCTCCGACGGCCTTCGCCCAGTCGCAGACCGACGCGGCGCAGGCCGAGCAGGCTGCGCAGCAGGCGCAGGAGTCGGCCGAAGCCGCGGAGGCCGCGGCCACGGCTGCCGAGGCGCAGGCCCAGGCCGCCGAGGACCAGGCGCAGGCTGCCGAAGGCCAGGCCACCACGGCCATGGACGCCAGCGACGACGCGGCCGCGGCCGCCGGGCAGCCGGTCGAGCCCGAAGAAGAGCTCGAGCCCGAGGAAGAAGAGAACTGAGGCTGCGCGGCATCGCGCTGCCGTTCCAGGCACACCAACGCCCCGGCTTGCCGGGGCGTTTTTCGTTGCGGCACGGGCTGGCGATGCCGCGGACGCCACGTTTTTCGGCCGGCAGGCTCACGGGGGCGCGCCGAACCGGTAGAATGCGGATTTCCAGCGACCTGTCGATCCCATGACTTCCCCTGGCTCCGTCACCCCGCTCGTTTTCGTCACCGGCGGCGTGGTGTCCTCCCTCGGCAAGGGCATTGCCGCGGCTTCCCTGGCGGCCATCCTCGAGGCGCGCGGCCTGCGCGTGACGATGATGAAGCTCGACCCCTACATCAACGTCGACCCGGGCACGATGAGCCCGTTCCAGCACGGCGAGGTGTACGTCACCGACGATGGCGCCGAGACCGACCTGGACCTCGGCCACTACGAGCGCTTCGTCAACACCCGGCTTTCGGGCAGGAACTCGATCACCGCCGGCAAGATCTACGAGAACGTCATCCGCAAGGAGCGCGCCGGCGACTACCTCGGCGCCACCGTGCAGGTGATCCCGCACATCACCGACGAGATCAAGCGCTGCATCGACACCGCCACCACCGGCTTCGACGTGGGGCTGGTGGAGATCGGCGGCACGGTGGGCGACATCGAGTCGCTGCCGTTCCTGGAGGCGATCCGCCAGATCCGCACCGAGCGCGGCCCGGACAAGGCGCTGTTCATGCACCTGACGCTGGTGCCGTACATCGCCGCAGCGGGCGAGCTCAAGACCAAGCCCACCCAGCACTCGGTCAAGGAGCTGCGCTCGATCGGCATCCAGCCCGACGTGCTGCTGTGCCGCAGCGAGCAGCCGCTGCCGGACGGCGAGCGGCGCAAGATCGCCTCGTTCACCAACGTCTCGGAAAAGGCCGTGATCTCGGTCATGGACCTGGACAACATCCACAAGATCCCGATGTGGCTGCATGCCCAGGGCCTGGACCAGGTGGTGGCCGAACGCCTGCGCCTGGACGACCGCGCCGCGGAGTCGGCCGACCTGTCGGAGTGGCTGGCCGTGGTCGAGGCCGCCGAGTACCCGATCGACGAGGTCACCATCGGCATCGTCGGCAAGTACGTCGACCACAAGGACGCCTACAAGTCGGTCGGCGAGGCGCTCAAGCACGGCGGCATCCGCCAGCGCACGCGCGTGAACCTGAAGTGGCTCGAGTCGCAGGACATCGAGCGCGACGGCGCGGCCAAGGTGCTCGAGGGGCTGGACGGCATCCTGGTGCCCGGCGGCTTCGGCGACCGTGGCTTCGAGGGCAAGGTGCTGGCCGCGCAGTACGCGCGCGAGAACGGCATCCCGTATTTCGGCATCTGCTACGGCATGCAGGCCGCCGTCGTCGACGTGGCCCGCAACCTGGCCGGGCTGGAAGACGCCAACAGCACCGAGAACGACAAGCGCACCCCGCACCCGGTGATCGGCCTGATCACCGAATGGCGCACCCAGTCCGGCGAGATCGAGCGCCGCAGCGAAGGCAGCGACCTGGGCGGCACCATGCGCCTGGGCCTGCAGGAGCAGCGCATCAAGCCCGGCACCAGGGCGCACGAGATCTACGGCAGGGACGTCGTCGCCGAGCGCCATCGCCACCGCTACGAGTTCAACAATCGCTACCGCACCCAGCTCGAGGAAGCGGGCCTGGTGATCAGCGCCAAGTCGATGGACGACTTGCTGGTGGAAATGGTGGAACTGCCGAACCACCCGTGGTTCATCGCCTGCCAGGCGCACCCGGAATTCTTGTCCACGCCGCGCCACGGCCATCCGCTGTTCATCGGCTTCGTCCGCGCCGCGCGCGAGCAGCGGGCCGGTGGCAAGCTCCTCAAGGAGGCGTCGGCGTGAGTTTGAACACGCCGCGAACCGGCTCCCTCCCCTTCAAGGGGAGGGCTGGGGTGGGGATGGTGTTCCCCGCCGCCTTCGCAAAGCCACCCCATCCCCACCCAACCCTCCCCTTGAAGGGGAGGGCTTCAGAGCGTTGCCAATGAAACTCTGCGGATTCGACGTTGGTCTCGACCAGCCGATCTTCCTGATCGCCGGCCCCTGCGTGATCGAGTCGATGCAGCTGCAGCTCGACGTCGCCGGCCAGCTCAAGGAGATCACCTCCGCGCTCGGCATCAACTTCATCTTCAAGTCGAGCTTCGACAAGGCCAACCGTACGTCGGGGACCAGCTTCCGCGGCCCCGGGCTGGAAGAGGGCCTGAAAGTGCTCGCCGCGGTGAAACAGCAGATTGGCGTGCCGGTGCTCACCGACGTGCACGAGTACACGCCGATGGACGAAGTCGCCAGCGTCGTCGACGTGCTGCAAACGCCGGCCTTCCTCGTGCGCCAGACCGACTTCATCACCAAGGTCTGCGCCGCCGGCAAACCGGTCAACATCAAGAAGGGCCAGTTCCTGTCGCCGTGGGAAATGAAGCCCGTCGTCGACAAGGCCAAGGCGACCGGCAACAACGACATCATGGTCTGCGAGCGCGGCGCCAGCTTCGGCTACAACAACCTGGTCAGCGACATGCGCTCGCTGGCGGTGATGCGCGACACCGGTTGCCCGGTCGTCTTCGACGCCACCCACTCGGTGCAGCTGCCGGGCGGGCAGGGCGGCAGCAGCGGCGGCCAGCGTGAATTCATCCCGGTACTGGCGCGCGCGGCCGTGGCTGTGGGCGTGAGTGGACTGTTCATGGAAACCCATCCGCGGCCGGAAGAGGCGCTGAGCGACGGCCCCAACGCGTGGCCGCTGCCGAAGATGCGCGCGCTGCTGGAAACCCTGCTGGCGCTGGATTCGACCACCAAGAAGAATGCGTTCCTGGAAAGTTCGCTCTGATGGAGGGAAGGCCTGTCCGAAGAAGGTTGCATATGAAGCGCTGCATTACGCATGCCGCTTCCATGCTGCTTTTGTTGTGGGTAAGCGGAGCCAATGCCTGCGTCACGTTCCCGCCCATCGAGACACCGGACATCCGTAAAGTTGCCGACTCTGCCGATATCGTGGCCGTCATTCATGTCGATCAGGTCGGGTGGCGGACTCCCGAAGAAGAAGCCGAGTTTCATCGCCTTTGGGAGCGTCCGCCGATGGATGAGGCGTTTTCCTATCCCGCCCGTTCGGCGCAATTCAGTGTGGAGCGAATTTTCAAGGGACAGGTTCCGGCCAATGTGTCGATCCGGAGCGGTTCCGTTGATTGCGAAATCATCCTGACAGAAGGTCAGGACTATGTGTTGTTTGCAAACCTGCCTTCCGACGATGATCGGCTCGTGCCGCTGCGTGGCACGTTCCCCCTGGACGCAACCAGGCACAGCGCGGCTTTATTGGCCGACCTGGAATCCCACTTCACCCACTCCAATTCGACCTCGCCATGACCACGATTACCCATGTCCACGCCCGCGAAATCCTCGACTCCCGTGGCAACCCCACGCTTGAAGCCGAAGTCACGCTCGCCGATGGCAATGTTGGCCGCGCGATGGTGCCGTCCGGCGCTTCCACCGGTTCGAAGGAGGCGGTGGAACTGCGCGACGGCGACAGGACCCGCTACCTGGGCAAGGGCGTGCTGAAGGCGGTGGAGAACGTCAACACCACCATCGCGCAGGCGCTGGCCGGTTTCGATGCCGATGACCAGGTCGCGCTCGACAAGCGTTTGATCGACCTCGACGGCACCGAGAACAAGGGTCGCCTGGGCGCCAATGCGCTGCTCGGTGTGTCGCTGGCCAATGCGCACGCGGTGGCGGCGTCGAAAAAGCTGCCGCTGTGGAAGCTGCTGGCCGGCGATCGCGCACCGGTGCTGCCGGTGCCGATGATGAATATCATCAACGGCGGTGCCCACGCCGACAACAACGTCGACCTGCAGGAGTTCATGGTGCTGCCGGTGGGCTTCGACTCGTTCTCCGAAGCCTTGCGCGCCGGCGCCGAGATCTTCCACGCGCTCAAGTCCGTGCTCAAGGGCCACGGGCTTTCCACCGCGGTCGGCGACGAGGGCGGCTTCGCGCCGGACCTGCGCAGCAACGTCGAGGCCCTCGACACCATCCTCGAAGCCATCGGCAAGGCCGGCTACCACGCCGGCGAGGACGTGCTGCTGGGCCTGGACGTGGCCAGCACCGAGTTCCACGACAACGGCAAGTACCACCTGGTCGGCGAGGGCAAGCGCCTGACCAGCGAGCAGTTCGTCGATTTCCTCGCCGGCTGGTGCGAGGAATACCCGATCGTCACCATCGAGGACGGCATGTCCGAGGACGACTGGGACGGCTGGACGCAGCTGACCACGCGCCTGGGTGGCAAGGTGCAGCTGGTTGGCGACGACCTGTTCGTGACCAACCCGCGCATCTTCAAGGACGGCGTCGAGCGCGGCGTGGGCAACGCGATCCTGGTCAAGGTCAACCAGATCGGCACGCTCACCGAAACCCTGGAAGCGATCGCGATGGCCGATGCGGCCAATTACGCCGCGGTGATCTCGCATCGTTCCGGCGAAACCGAGGACACGACCATCGCCGACATCGCCGTGGCCACCACCGCCACCCAGATCAAGACCGGCTCGCTGTGCCGCAGCGATCGCGTGGCCAAGTACAACCAGTTGCTGCGCATCGAGCAGGCGCTGGGCGCCGATGCGCGCTACGCAGGCCGCGATGCGTTCGTGTCGCTGAAGCGCTGACGAGGCCGCCGATGCGCGTGCTGCGGATCACGGCCCTGGTACTGATCGCGCTGCTGGCGTGGCTGCAGTACCGGCTGTGGTTCGGGCACGGCGGCGCCGGCGACGTGCGCGCGCTGTCGCAGCAGGTCGAGCAGCAGCGGCGCGACAACGGCGGCCTGCAGCAGCGCAACGACGCGCTGGCCGCCGAGGTGGCCGAACTCAAGAGTGAAGACGGCGGCGCCGCGGTCGAGGAGCGCGCCCGCAGCGAGCTGGGCATGATCAAGCCGGGCGAGACGTTCTACCGCGTGGTCGAGGACCGGCGGCCGGTGCGTCCGGCCGGCGAGGTCGATGCGGCAACGGAGGGTGGCCAGTGAGCCCGGACCAGGTCCGCGGCAGGCTCTGGGCCGTCGTCCCTGCCGCCGGCCGCGGCGCGCGCTTCGGCGGCGACGTGCCCAAGCAGTATCTCGACGTGGCCGGCGAACCGTTGCTGGCGCATGCGCTGCGCGCGCTGCTGGCGCACCCCAAGGTGAATGGTGCGGTGGTGGTGCTGGCCGATGGCGACGAGCGCTGGCCGGGCTGGGCCGAGTTCGAGGGCAAGCCCCTGCGAACCTGCATCGGCGGCGATGCGCGCGCCGATTCGGTGCTGGCTGGCCTCGCCGCGCTGCCGGACGAGGTGCGCGCCGACGATTTCGTGCTCGTCCACGACGCCGCGCGCCCGAACCTCTCGGCCGCCGACCTCGACCAGCTGCTCGAGCGCGGCCGCGGCGATCCGGTCGGCGCGATCCTCGCCGCGCCGGTGCGCGACACGCTCAAGCGCTCCGGCGACGACGGCGGCATCGACCGCACCGAGCCCCGCGAGCGGCTGTGGCGCGCGCTGACGCCGCAGCTGTTTCGTCGCCTGCAGCTGTCCCGCGCGCTGGAGGCGGCACGCGACGCCGGCATCGAAATCACCGACGAATCGATGGCGATGGAGCGCCAGGGCCACCGTCCATTGCTGGTCGAGGGCGCCGAGGACAATTTCAAGGTCACCACGCCGGCGGACCTGGCGCGGTTCGAGTTCGTGTTGGCGAGGAGGGGGCTGGGAGCTGGGGGCTAGGGTCTGGGAAGATCCAACCCACATCCCCGATCCCCGATTCCAAGTCCCCAGCCCCCAGCCCCCAGATCCCTATGAACATCCGCATCGGCCAGGGTTACGACGTCCACGCCTTCGGCGAAGGCGACCACGTCATGCTCGGCGGCGTGCGCGTGCCGCACGGGCGCGGCGTGCTCGCGCACAGCGACGGCGACGTGGTGCTGCACGCGCTGTGCGACGCGATGCTCGGCGCGCTGGCGCTGGGCGACATTGGCCGCCACTTCCCGCCGTCGGATCCGCGCTGGAAGGGCGCCGATAGCCGCGCCTTCGTCCGCCACTGCAACGAACTGCTGCGCGAACGCGGCTGGAAGCTCGGCAACGCCGACGTCACCGTGATCTGCGAGCGGCCGAAAGTCGGCCCGCACGCCGACGCGATGCGCACGCTGATCGCGGGGGACCTTGGCGTCGACATCGATGCGATCAGCGTCAAGGCCACGACCAGCGAGGCGCTGGGCTTCATCGGCCGCGGCGAGGGCATCGCAGCCCAGGCGGTTTGCCTGCTCGTGCCTGCATGAGCGAGGCGGCACTGCCGGCGGCCCACGGCGGGGCGGTGCTGTCGGCGACCATCCGGACCAGCCCCGAGGATTTCTTCGTCGAGGAAATCGATGCGTTCGCCGCCAGCGGTGCGGGCGAGCACCTGTTGCTGACGGTCGAGAAGCGCGGCATGAACACCGCCTTCGCCGCGAAGCTGCTTGCGCAGCGGGCCGGGGTCGGCGAGCAGGCGATCGGTTACGCGGGACTCAAGGACCGCCACGCCGTGACCCGGCAGCGCTTCAGCGTGCACTTGCCGGGCCGCCCTGCGCCCGACATCGAAACGCTGCAGGTCGAAGGACTGCGCGTGCTTGATCACGCATGGCACGCGAAGAAGCTGCCGCGCGGCGCGCTGGCCGGCAACCGCTTCCGGCTGGTGCTGCGCGACGTGCAGGGCGCGCGCGCCGCGATCGACGCGCGCCTGCGGATGATCGCGGAAACCGGCGTACCCAACTATTTCGGCGAACAGCGCTTCGGCCGCGAAGGCGCGAACCTCGGCAACGCGCTGGCGATGTTCGCCGGCAAGCGGGTTGCCCGGGCGCAGCGCACCCACCTGCTGTCGGCGGCGCGTTCGGAACTGTTCAACCGGGTGCTGGCCGCGCGCGTGCATGACCGGTCGTGGAACCGTGGCCTGGAGGGCGAAGTTTGGGTGCTCGACGGCAGCCGCAGCGTGTTCGGGCCCGAGCCCTGGAGCGAAGTGTTGGCCGAGCGCTTGGACCGCTTCGACATCCATCCAGGTGCGCCGCTGTGGGGTCGCGGCGAACTGCGCACCACCGGCGCCGCGCGGCGGATGGAGGAAGCCGTCCTCGCCGATGACGACGCGATGGCGCTGCGTGCCGGGCTGGAGTCGGCCGGCCTGCGCCAGGAGCGACGCGCAACGCGCCTGCGCCCGGAGGCGCTGGCGTGGGAGTGGCAGGGTGACGACGGGCTCGTACTCGCGTTCTCCCTGTCGCCTGGTACCTATGCGACCACGGTACTGGCGGAACTGGGGCCCATACACGATCTGCAGGGCGGCCAGCGACCGTTCGTCGGAAACGCATGAGCGGCACTGGCCGGGCGAAACCGGCGGCGTAGAGTCGGAGTCGACGCATGGCATCGCGCCATGCGCCGGCAACCAGGAGAATCGCCATGAAAGCCATTCCCGGTATCGTTGTCGTGTCGCTGCTGTCGGTCGGCCTGCTGGGATGCACCAGCGCCGGCACGCGTTCGGCCTACGTCGCTCCCGCCGCTGTCGACAACGCGGCGGTCCCTGAAACAAGGACGGTCCCCAGGGCGGAGTACATGGCGGAAGTCGAGAAGCTCGCCCGCCAGCAGGGCGTGCGGGTGCACTGGGTGAATCCGCCGACCAAGCGCGTTTCCATCGTTTCCCGCTGACGCAACGGCGCAAGCTCCGGCTCAGCGCTTGCCGAGCAGCACCAGCACCGCGCCGCTGCCGCCCTGCGCGGACGGCGCGGAATGGAACGCCAGCACGTCGGCGCGCTGGCGCAGCATGCGGTCGACCAGGTTCTTCAGCGGCGGGATGCGGCTGTCCGAGTGCAATCCCTTGCCGTGGATGATCCGGACGCAGCCGATGCCGGACTCGCGTGCGGCCTTCAGGAAACCGCGCAGCAGCGCCTCGGCCTGTGCGAGATCGGCGTGGTGCAGGTCCAGTTCCTCCTGCGCGGAATACTCGCCGCGCCCCAGGCGCCGCAGCACGCGCGGCGGTACTTCGTCGCGCCGATACTGCAGGGCGTCCCCGGTTTCCAGCGCACCCGCATCGAGCATGCGGTGGAATTCGCTGCGCGCGTCGTCCTCGTCGCGCCGGGCCATGCGCGGTACCGGGCGCGGCCTGGGCGACGCCGGCGGGAGCGGGGCAGGCGGCAGTTCGCGCACCGGGCCGACCGCGGCGCGAAACAGTGCGGCGTCGTCGTCTGGCGGTTCGTCCCCGGGCGGGTCGCGGCGCTTGCTCATGCCCGAAGCCTAGCGCGGCGCGGCCAGCCGCGCATCGCACGGCAGGCGGTCGCGCGCATCCGCTATCATGTCGTGCAATGCACGGCGATGGGGCACGGAAGAAGGGTTCATGCGCGTACTGGTGAGCAACGACGACGGTGTGGATGCACCCGGCATCCAGGCTCTGGCCAGGGGATTGCGCGCAGCCGGCCATGAAGTGCTGGTCGTCGCGCCCGACCGCGACCGCTCCGGCGCCAGCAACTCGCTGACCCTGGACGCGCCGGTGCGGGTGGTCCAGCAGGCACCGGCCGTGTGGCGCGTGCACGGCACGCCGACCGACTGCGTCCACGTCGCCATCACCGGGATGCTCGAGGAAGAGCCGGACATCGTGGTTTCCGGCATCAACAACACCGCCAACCTCGGCGACGACGTCATCTATTCCGGCACCGTGGCCGCGGCGATGGAAGGCCGCTTCCTCGGCCTGCCCGCGGTCGCGGTTTCGCTGGTCACCGCCGACCACGACGGCCGCCACTACGACACCGCCGCGCGCGCCGCGGTGGAAATCGTGGCGCGGCTGGCTGCCGATCCGCTGCCGGCCGACACCATCCTCAACGTCAACGTGCCGGACCTGCCGTGGGAGGAGGTCGCCGGGTTCGAGGTCGCGCGCCTGGGCAACCGCCACCGCGCCGAGCCCTGCATTCCGCAGCAGGATCCGCGCGGCCGCGACTGGTGGTGGATCGGTCCGGCCGGCCCCGAGCTCGACAGCGGCGCAGGCACCGATTTCCACGCCGTGCGCACCGGCCACATCTCGATCACCCCGATCCACGTCGACCTGACCCGCTACCAGGCGCTGGAGCAGGTCGCCAGCTGGGTCGACGGCCTGGCCCAGGGCCTGCGCGAGGACGCCGCATGACCGCGCGCATGCGCCTGCATCCCGAGGCGATCGGGGTGGGCATGACCTCGCAGCGGGTCCGCGACCGCCTGATCGAACGCTTGCGCGACAACGGCATCGCCGACGAGCGCGTGCTCAACGCCGTGCGCACCGTGCCGCGGCACCTGTTCGTCGACGAGGCGCTGGCCACGCGTGCCTACGAGGACACCGCGCTGCCGATCGGCCACGGGCAGACGATTTCGCAGCCCTGGGTGGTGGCGAAGATGACCGAAGCGCTGTTCGCCAACGGCGCGCAGCCCAAGAAGGTGCTGGAGGTCGGCACCGGTTCGGGCTACCAGGCCGCGATCCTGGCCGCGCTGGGGCTGGAGGTGCACACGGTCGAGCGCATCGGCGAGCTGCTGCGCACCGCGCGCAAGCGCTTCCGCGCGCTCGGGTTCAACATCCGCAGCAAGCACGACGACGGCCGCATCGGCTGGCCGGAGAACGGCCCGTTCGACGGCATCGTCGTCACCGCCGCCGCGCCCGCGCTGGTCGACGCGCTGACCGCGCAGCTCGCGCCCGGCGGCACACTGGTGGCGCCGGTGGGCGGCAGCGGCGCGCAGTCGCTGCTGTGCCTGCGCAGGGACGCCGACGGCGTGGTTGACCAGGCCAACCTGGCGCCGGTGGTGTTCGTGCCACTGCTTTCGGGCCTGGTCGATTGAGCGCCATGGCGGCCGCACGCAGGTGCCGGTTGCCGTGACGGGAACGCGACATGAATGAACCCCGATCCCAAGCCGGCGTCGACGATTCGGCGTCGCTCGGCGAGCAGCTCGCCGCGATCATCGAAGCCCTGCCCGAGGACCACCTGACGCTCGGCGAGCTGCTCGACGTGTTCGGCGACGAGGGCCTGCTGCTGCTGACGATGCTGCTGACGCTGGTGTTCCTGATCCCGGTGTCGATCCCGGGCGTGAGCACCGTATTCGGCGCAGCGATCCTGCTCGTCGGCATCAGCCGGCTGGCCGGGCGGCCGCTGTGGCTGCCGGCGCGGCTGCGGAACAAGGCACTGCCGGCCGACCGGCTGCGCCCCGGACTGACCGCTGGCATGGCCTGGGTGCGGCGGCTGGAACGGATCAGCCGGCCTCACAGGCTGCCCGCGCTGGTCGTCGGCCGCGTCCAGAACCTGTTCAACAACCTCGCGTTCATCCTCGCCGCGCTGCTGCTGATGGCGCCGTTCGGCTTCGTGCCCTTCAGCAACACGCTGCCAGCGCTGGCGCTGCTGTTCCTGGCCGCCGGTCTGATCCAGCGTGACGGCGTCGCGGTGCTGCTGGGCTACCTGGCCAATGTGGGAACGATCATCTACTTCGGTATCCTGATCGGCGGTGGCGGCGTGGCCGCGCGCGAACTGTGGCAGCGGCTGGCCGCTTGAGCGCTTCGTCCACAACAGATGGCGCCGCCGCAGTTGGCCCGACTGGAGACCCGCAAGACGCATGACAACGACGAAACGTCCCGGAAAGACCTCGCCCCGCATCTTCGTCGCCGGCCTGGCAGTGCTGGCGCTGCTCGTTCTGGCCGCCTGCTCCAGCTCCGTCGTGCGCGAAGGCGGTTCGCGCGTATCGACGCCGAAGTATGGCGCCACGGCCGTGGTCAAGCGTGGCGACAACCTGTACCGGATCGCCACCAACAACGGCATCACCACCCTCGACCTGGCGACGTGGAACGACATCGACCCGCCGTACACGATCTATCCGGGCCAGCGGCTGCGGCTCTACCCGAGCGATGGGCGCCGCACCGCCGCCAGGCCTGCGCCATCGCGATCGGCATCGACCACGAAGCAGCCGGCGCCGTCGGCCACGCGTCCCACGCCGCCGCCTGCCGCCGCCTCCAGCCCCTTCAGCTGGCGCTGGCCCACCGAAGGGCAGATCGTCGGCACCTACCGCGCGGGCGACCCGACCCGGCAGGGCATCGACATCGCCGGCACCGGCGGCCAGCCGGTGCGCGCGGCCGCGGGCGGCGTGGTGGTGTATTCGGGCTCGGGCCTGGTCGGCTACGGCGAACTGGTGATCGTCAAGCACAACGACGAATGGCTCTCGGCCTACGGCCACAACCGCGCCCGGCTGGTCAACGAAGGCCAGGTGGTGAAGGCCGGCGAACAGATCGCCGAGATGGGCCGCAGCGGCGCCGCCCGCGACATGCTGCACTTCGAGATCCGCTACAACGGCAAGCCGGTCGATCCGAGGGCGTATCTGCCGAAGCGCTGAGCCGCGGGGATCCCGTAGGTCGGGGCTACGCCCCCGACACCCGCGCAGCATCCGAAGCCGTCCGCCGAAAAGCCGTCGGGGGCGTAGCCCCGACCTACGACAGAACGAACCCCGCCACCACCTTCCGCCCTTCGCTGGCCAGCACGTTGAACGTGCGCGCGGCTGCAGCATTGGTCATGGTTTCCAGGCCGATGCCCTGTGACAGGCAGGCGGCCATGGTTTCCGCCGGCGGGAAGGCCTGGGTTTGGCCGCTGCCCAGCAGGATCAGCTCGGGTTCGAGTTCGAACAGCGGCTGCAGGTCGGCCGGCGCCATCGCAGTGACGTCCACGACCGACCATTTCTCGACCAGCGTGCGCGGCGAGATGACGAAGCTGCGCTCCAGCTTGCGCTCGTTGACCAGCGCCGAAGCGCCGTCGGCGCCGCGCAGGAAGAAGTCGTAGTCGGGGCGTTCGAGGGTGAGTTGCACGGGGCCGAATCCCTAATCCCGGGCCCTGGGCAGCACGATCCGCCGCTGCTCCTCGTTGGGCCGGTACAGGATCGCGACGTGGCCGATGCGCTGGACCAGCACCGCATCGGTACGGGCAGCCAGTTCGCCGATGATCGCGTCGCGCGCTTCGCGGTCGGTGGCGGCGACCTTCACCTTGATCAGCTCGTGGTGCTCCAGCGCACCGGCGACTTCGGCCACGACCGGGTCGGTCAGGCCCTTGCCGCCGACCTGCAGCATGGCGTTGAGGTCGTGCGCCTGCCCGCGCAGGAAACGGTTCTGGGCCGCGGTCAGGACGATCGGCATGCGCTGGATCAGGTCGGGGAACAGGCGTGCAGGGTATCATGGCGGCCCCGCAACGCCCTGATTTCCGGGCACTTCCCCCGGCTCCCGATCTTCTCCCATGGCCACCCGCAGCAAGAGCAGCCAGCGCTGGCTGAAAGAGCACTTCTCCGATCCCTACGTCAAGAAGGCGCAGGCGGAGGGGTTGCGTTCGCGCGCGGCCTACAAGCTCGAGGAGCTGGTCGAACGCGACCGCCTGCTCCGGCCCGGGATGGTGGTCGTGGACCTGGGCGCGGCCCCCGGTGGCTGGTCGCAGTGGGTCCGGCAGGCTCTGGGCGACTCGGGACGGGTGCTGGCCCTGGACATCCTGGACATGCCGCCGCTGGCCGGGGTGGAGTTCCTTCATGGGGATTTCAGGGAGGATGAAGTCCTATCGACGCTGGAAACGATGCTCGGCGGGGCCGAAGTCGACCTTGTCCTGTCCGACATGGCCCCCAATAAGAGTGGTGTGGATGCCGTCGACCTGCCGCGGGCCATGCACCTGGCGGAGCTGGCGATGGATTTCGCCGACCACCACCTGCGGACCGGCGGCGCGCTGCTGATCAAGCTGTTCCAGGGCGTGGGCTTCGACGATTACGTGCGGGAACTGCGGCGGCGCTATGCCAAGGTGGTGATCCGCAAGCCGGCTGCCTCGCGCAAGCGTTCGCCGGAAGTGTATGCGCTGGCGCAAGGCAAGCTGGCACAAATCAAGTAAGGTTGCGGCGTTGCCGCGGAGCGCAATTGAATGAATGACCTGGTCAAGAATCTGATGCTTTGGGTGGTCGTCGCCGTCGTGCTGATGGTGGTGTTCCAGAGCTTCAGCCCGAAAACCGCGGGTGGCAGCGACGAGATCATCTACTCGCAGTTCATGACCGACGTCCGCAACGACCGCATCAAGGCCGTCGACATCGCCAGCGACGAGCGCTCGATCAAGTTCACCCGCACCGACGGCAGCAAGGGCATCACCACCGCCCCGCGCCGCGACGAGCGCATGGTCGACGACCTGATGAACCACCGCGTGGAGATCAAGCAGGCGCCGCCCGAGTCGGGCATCACCATCTGGGGCCTGCTGATCAACTTCCTGCCGGTGCTGCTGATCATCGGCTTCTGGTTCTTCATGATGCGGCAGATGCAGCAGGGCGGCAGCAAGGGCGCGATGTCCTTCGGCCGCTCGCGCGCCAAGCTGCTCAATGAGGACCAGACCAAGGTCACCTTCGCTGACGTCGCCGGCTGCGACGAGGCCAAGGAAGAAGTGTCCGAGCTGGTCGAGTTCCTGCGCGATCCGACCAAGTTCCAGAGGCTCGGCGGCAAGATCCCGCGCGGCGTGCTGATGGTCGGGCCGCCGGGCACCGGCAAGACGCTGCTGGCCAAGGCCATCGCAGGCGAGGCCAAGGTGCCGTTCTTCTCGATCTCCGGTTCGGACTTCGTCGAGATGTTCGTCGGCGTCGGCGCCAGCCGCGTGCGCGACATGTTCGAGCAGGGCAAGAAGCACGCGCCGTGCATCATCTTCATCGACGAGATCGACGCGGTCGGCCGCCATCGCGGCGCCGGCTTGGGCGGTGGGCACGACGAGCGCGAGCAGACGCTCAACCAGCTGCTGGTCGAGATGGACGGCTTCGAGGGTGGCGAGGGCGTGATCGTGGTCGCGGCGACCAACCGTCCCGACGTGCTCGACCCGGCGCTGCTGCGCCCGGGCCGGTTCGACCGCCAGGTCGTGGTCGGCCTGCCGGACGTGAAGGGCCGCGAGCAGATCCTGCGCGTGCACATGCGCAAGGTTCCGCTGGCCGACAACGTCGAGCCGATGATCGTGGCCCGCGGCACGCCCGGTTTCTCCGGCGCGGACCTGGCCAACCTGGTCAACGAGGCGGCGCTGTTCGCCGCGCGCGAGAACGCGAAGGAAGTCCGCATGGACCATTTCGACAAGGCGCGCGACAAGATCATGATGGGCGCCGAGCGCCGTTCGATGGCGATGAGCGAAGACGAAAAGACGCTGACCGCCTACCACGAGGCCGGCCACGCCATCGTCGGCCGCCTGGTACCCGAGCACGACCCGGTCTACAAGGTCACGATCATCCCGCGCGGCCGCGCGCTGGGCGTGACCATGTACCTGCCCGAGGGCGACAAGTACAGCTACAACCGCACCGCGATCGAATCGCAGCTGTGCTCGCTGTATGGCGGCCGCGTGGCCGAGGAGCTGATCTTCGGCGAGGACAAGGTCACCACCGGCGCGTCCAACGACATCGAGCGCGCGACCAAGATGGCGCGCAACATGGTCACCAAGTGGGGTCTGTCGGACGAGCTGGGGCCGATCGCCTATGGCGAGGAGGACGACGAGGTGTTCCTCGGCCGTTCGGTCACCCAGCACAAGAGCGTGTCCGACGACACCGCGCGGCGCATCGACGAGGTCGTGCGCGGGATCCTCGACAAGGCCTATGGCCGCACGACGAAGATCCTCACCGACAACCTCGACAAGCTGCACGCCATGGCCAAGCTGCTGCTCGAGTACGAGACGATCGACGTGCCGCAGATCGACGCGATCATGGACGGCCGCGATCCGCCGCCGCCGATGGGCTGGACCGAGGGTGGCCCGGCGACGGACAAGCCCAAGCCGATCACCATCGGCGGACCCGCGGCGCAGACCTGACTGCCGTCGCATGCAATGCCTGAAGGCCGGAGCCCGCTCCGGCCTTCGCTGTTTCTCGCAGGAGCGGCAGCCGCCGCGGGCTCCTGAGCCTGCTTCCGAGGCAGTGCTCGCGCACAGTTGCGCGCCCGGTGGCCATCCAGCAGACTCGAGGGTGGAGGCCGGTGCGATGCCGGCGGAAGGGGCGCCATCGTGGCGGGGGCAAGGGGGTTCTTCGGCGAACTCAGGCGCCGCAACATCTTTCGCGCCGCTGCGATCTACCTGGCGGCCGTATGGGCGCTGGCGCAGGGGTTCGCGCAGTTGCAGCCGGTGGTCGGCGCGCCGGAATGGATCACGCGCGCGCTACTGGTCGCGGCCGCGATCGGCTTTCCGTTCTGGATCGCGTTCGCCTGGTTCTACGAATTCACGCCGGCCGGCCTGAAGCGCGAGAGCGAGGTCGCGCCCGGCGAATCCATCGCGCGCGCGACCGGGCGCAAACTCGATTACTGGATCATCGGCATCCTCGCGGTGGTCGTGGTGCTGCTGCTGACCGAGCGCCTGATGCCAAGCACCGAAGCGCAGGCCGCGGCGTCCGGCAAGTCGATCGCGGTGCTGCCGTTCGAGAACCTGAGTGGCGACGAGGATGGCGAGTACTTCGTGGTCGGGATGCAGGATGAAATCCTGACCCGGCTGGCGAACATCGGCGACCTCAAGGTGGTGTCGCGCACTTCCACGGAAAAGTACCGCTCGCACGCGGAAAACCTGCGCGAGGTCGGCCGCGAACTGGGCGTGGACACCATCGTGGAAGGCAGCGTGCAGCGTGCCGCCGACAAGGTGCGCATCTCCGTCCAGCTGATCGACGCGGCGAGCGACACGCACCTGTGGGCGCATAGCTACGATCGCCAGATGCACGACGTGTTCGCGGTGCAGAGCGACGTCGCGGGCCGCATCGCATCGGCGCTCAAGCTGAAGCTGCAGCCCGCCGAGGCGCAGGCCATTGCGCGCGCGCCGACCGCCGACCCGATGGCCTACGACCTGTTCCTGCGCGCCGAATACCTTGCCGATCGCGGCGGAACCGACATCGATACCGTGCTGCTGGAACAGTCGCTGGCGCCGTACCAGCGCGCGATCGCCCGCGATCCGTCCTTCGCGCTGGCGCTCGCGCGGCTGTCCTACGCGCAGAGCCTGCTGGCCTGGTTCGGCGAGGGGATTGCCGGGCTGGATGCCGATGCGCTCGCGGCCAGCGCGCGCAGCAACGCGGAGCGGGCACTGGCGCTGGACCCGGAACTGGCCGACGCCTACGTCGCCAAGGGCTTCAGCGACTACTACGGACGCAGGGACTACGACGCGGCGCTGGCCGCGTTCGCCACCGCGCAGCGCCTGCGTCCCAACGATGCCGGCGTGATGGCCGCTGCCGGCTACGTGTACCGGCGGCTGGGGCGCCTCGACGACTCCATCCGCAAGCTGGAAGAGGCGCTTGACCACGACCCGCGCAACTCGCGCATCGCGGGCAACCTGGCGGCCACCTACATGGTCGTGCGGCGCTATGCCGAAGCCGAGGATGCCAACCGGCGTGCGCTGGCGGCCGACCCGGACAACGTGACGGCGCTGGCGCTCCTGAGCGCTGCCATCCTCAACCGGACCGGCGATCCGGCGCGCGCGCTGGCGGTGCTCCAGAGCAAGCACCCCACCGTGCAATCGCAGAGGGTGTTGTTGCTGTGGATGCTGGGGCGCTATCCCGAAGCGCTTGCCGTCCTGGAATCGATTCCGGACACACCGGACAATTTCGGCGGACAGCGCGGCGCCACCAAGGCGGCACAGCTTGCCTGGCTGTACCGGGACATGGGCGATGCCGCGCAGGCGCACCGGTACTACCTGCAGGCCGAGTCCGGCAGCCGGCAGGCCCTCGTCGATGCCGAGGCCGGCGGCGACCCCGTGACGCTGGCGCAGGCGCTGCAGTACATGGCGGATGTCGAACTGGGACTGGGGCGCACCGCGGAGGCGTTGCGGCTGACCGATCGGGCGCAGGCCCTGGTCGAAGGCCTCGACGACACGTACCTGATCCCCATCCTGGTCAGCAGCAATGCCTTCCTCTATGCGAGTGCCGGGCGTGCCGACCGCGCAGTGCCGCTGCTGGATCGGATCCTCGCGTCGCCGATCGGCGGCATGGCCTATTCGTCGGCGCTGTTGCCAATCGACCCCGACCTCGACCCGATCCGCGACGACCCGCGCTTCATCGCCCTGCTGAAGAAGTACCCGCCGCCGATGGAGGCGCAGGGCGACGCGCCGCGCGGGACGGCCATTCCCGTGCGCTGATCGCTGCCGGCGCAGCGGATGGGCCGGCGTCGGCCCGGGCGCGCGGATTGCGCATCGCGTCGCGACGGGGCAGAGTCCCCCTTCGGCTTTTCGCCTCCGGAGCATGCACATGACCGAACAGCGAGGCAGTCCCGGCAGGCGCGCCGGCGCCGGGATGGCGGTCGGTATCGCCGTGGGCGTCGCGATCGGGATCGCGATGAAGAACATCGCCGTCGGCATCGCCATTGGCGTTGCCATCGGTGCCGGATTGGTGGCCCGCGAGAAAAAGAAGCAGGACTGAGATGTTCGATACCGTTCCGCAACTCGACTGCGCCGGCCGCATCCTCAGGTTCGATCGCCCGCAGGTGATGGGCATCGTCAACGTCACCCCGGATTCGTTTTCCGACGGCGGCGAACACTTCGGTGCCGATGCCGCCATCGCGCATGGGTTTAAGCTGGCAGGGGAGGGCGCCGACATCCTCGACGTCGGCGGCGAATCCACGCGCCCGGGCGCGGAAGCCGTGGCGCCGGAGGAGGAACTGCGCCGCGTCCTGCCCGTCATCGAGCGCCTGGCGAAGGAAACCGGGCTGCCGATCAGCGTCGACACCTCGCATCCGGAAGTGATGCGCGCCGCCGTGGCCGCGGGCGCGGGCATGATCAACGACGTCTACGCACTGCGCCGCGAAGGTGCGCTCGATGCGGCGGCGGAACTGGGCGTGCCGGTGGTGCTGATGCACATGCTGGGCGAGCCGCGCTCGATGCAGGACGACCCGCGCTACGACGACGTCGTCGCCGAGGTGCATCGTTTCCTGGCCGAGCGCATCTTCGCCGCCGAGATGGCCGGCATCGACAAGAAGCGGATCGTCGCCGACCCCGGCTTCGGGTTCGGCAAGACCCGCGACCACAACCTCGCGCTGCTCGCGCAGCTGCAGCGCTTCACCGAACTCGGCGTGCCGGTGCTGGCCGGCCTGTCGCGCAAGAAGACCATCGGCGAGATCACCGGGCGCGACTTGCCTGCCGACCGCATCCACGGCTCGGTCGCCGCGCACCTGGTCGCCGCCCAGCGCGGAGCGATGCTGCTGCGCGTGCACGACGTGGCCGCCACCGTCGACGCGCTGGCGGTGTGGAACGCGGTCGCCGCGGTGCCGATGCCACGCGTCGAGGCGAAACCGGCGATCCGCTGGCCCGACGACGACTGATCCGCGGCCCGCAGCGGACCGCCTGGCCAAACTTTCGCCGCCCCGCGCGAGGCCGCGGCATGACTGGCCTCGCGCGACTTGTCCACAAGCCCCGAGCCCCGGTTGTCCACAGCCACTGTGAACAACCGGGGCTGAAACGCCCCCTTGATGTGCGTTAGGGTGGCGAATTCGCGTGCCGCAATGGCGGCGCCCATTCGCAAGAAACAAAGGGGAAACCAGCACCCATGACAGCCAGCACGCCGCTCCTGGTCACCTTCCTGATCTACCTGTTCGTCGTCGTCATGATCGGCTTCGTCGCGTGGAAGTCCACCAAGGACTTCGACGACTACATCCTCGGCGGGCGTTCGCTCGGGCCGTGGGTGGTGGCGCTGGCCGCCGGCGCCTCGGACATGAGCGGTTGGCTGCTGATGGGGTTGCCCGGCGCGCTGTACCTGGGCGGTGTGTCCGAGAGCTGGATCGCGATCGGCCTGATCCTCGGCGCGTTGGCCAACTGGCGGTGGGTGGCCGGGCCGCTGCGCGTCTACACCGAGCGCGCAGGCGACGCGCTGACCATCCCGGATTACTTCACCAACCGCTTCGCCGACCACGACCGCGTGCTGCGGGTGCTGTCGGCGATCGTGATCCTGGTGTTCTTCGCGGTGTACTGCGCCTCCGGCGTGGTCGCCGGCGCGCGCCTGTTCGAGAGCGTGTTCGGGCTGCCGTACGAGCAGGCCCTGTGGTGGGGCGCGGCTGCGACCATCCTCTACACGCTGGTCGGCGGCTTCCTGGCCGTCAGCTGGACCGATACCCTGCAGGCCGGCCTGATGTTCTTCGCGCTGCTGCTGGCGCCGTGCCTGATCCTGATGAACAACGGCGGTTTCGAGGCCAGCGTGGACGTCGTCCGCCAGTTCGACGCGTCCCGGCTCGACTGGTTCGGCGGCGGCGCGGTCGGCGTGGTGGGCGTCGTGTCGGCGCTTGCCTGGGGACTGGGCTACTTCGGCCAGCCGCACATCCTGGCGCGCTTCATGGCCGCCGACAGCGTCAGGACGATCCGGCCGGCGCGCTGGATCGGCATGACCTGGATGATCCTGTGCCTGGCCGGGTCGCTGGGCGTGGGTTTCTTCGGCATCGCCTACTTCGCCAACCATCCGGGCGAGGCTGGTCCGGTCGAAGCCAATGCCGAGCGGGTGTTCATCGAACTGGCGAGCCTGCTGTTCAATCCCTGGGTCGCAGGCGTGCTGCTGTCGGCGATCCTCGCCGCGGTGATGAGCACGCTGTCGTGCCAGCTGCTGGTGTGCTCCAGCGTGATGACCCAGGACTTCTACCACGGCTTCCTGCGCAAGAACGCCAGCCAGAAGGAACTGGTCTGGGCCGGCCGCATTTCGGTCGCGATCATCGCGCTGATCGCGCTGTGGATGGCGCGCGACCCCGACAGCAAGGTCCTCGGGCTGGTCAGCTATGCGTGGGCCGGGTTCGGCGCCGCGTTTGGTCCGGTGGTGATCCTGTCGCTGTTCTGGCAGCGCATGACCCGAAACGGCGCGCTGGCCGGCATCGTGGTGGGCGCGGCGACGGTGATCGCGTGGAAGCTGGTCGCGGTCGACCAGATGGGTTCGGGCCTGTACGAGATGGTGCCGGGCTTCATCGCCGCGACCGTGGCCATCGTGGTGGTCAGCCGCCTCGACCGCGAGCCGCCGCAGGATATCCAGGTCGTCCACCAACAGGTGCGTGCCTCGCTGCGCGAAACCGGCTACTGATGCCCTGACCCCATGCGAGCCGGCTGAAGGCCATGCACGATCCGCGTCCGCCGGCGATCGCACTGATGGGGCCCACGGCTTCGGGCAAGACTGCGCTTGCGCTGGAGTGGGCGCAGGCGCTGGACGGCGAGATCGTCAGCGTAGATTCGGCGCTGGTCTATCGCGGGCTCGACATCGGCGCGGCCAAGCCGACGGCCGACGAGCGCGCCGCCGCCCCGCACCACCTGGTCGATCTGCGCGAGCCGTGGCAGGCGTACTCGGCGGCCGAATTCGCCGCCGATGCGCGCGTCGCCATCGATGACATCCTTGCCCGCGGCCGGCTGCCGATCCTGGCCGGCGGCACCGGCCTGTACTTCCGCGCCCTGCTGCAGGGCCTGTCTCCGATGCCGGAGGCTGACGCCGCCGTGCGTGCGGTGATCGACGCCGAGGCCCGCGAGCGCGGCTGGCCGGCGCTGCACGCCGAACTGGCCGGTGTCGATCCGGCCGCCGCCGCGCGCATCCATGCAACCGATGCGCAGCGCATCCAGCGTGCGCTGGAAGTGTTCCGCCTCAGCGGCCGGCCGATCAGCGAGTGGCAGCGCGAGCCGGCGACGGCTCCGCGCCTGCCGTGCCGGGTGCTGAAGCTGGTCATCGCGCCGGCCGACCGCGGTGTCCTGCACGCGCGCATCGAGGCGCGCTTCGACGCGATGCTGGCCGCGGGTTTCCTCGACGAGGTACGGGCGCTGCGTGAGCTGTCGCAGCTGCGCGCGCACCCGGCGCCGCTGGATCTGCCGGCGATCCGCGCGGTCGGCTATCGCCAGGCCTGGGAGCACCTGGGTGGCGTCACGTCGCCGGGCGAATTCCGCGACCGCGCCATCCACGCCACCCGCCAGCTGGCCAAGCGCCAGCTGACCTGGCTGCGCGGCGAGCTTGATGCGCGGTGGTTTGACCCCGCATCGGAGCAGGGCCGGCTGGACGCTGCGCTGGCGTTGTTTCTGGGGGCCCGCGAAGAGCCGTCGGGGGCGTAGCCCCGACCTGCGGCTCCGGCGTGGCTCCCAGAGGCCTCTCCAACGCCGCATCGTGCGAAACGCGTCACACACGCGGCCCCCACAAGCCTGAACTGTCGTATAACATCGGCCTGTCGCCGCCGTGGGGAACGGGTCGGGCGATGCGGGGCGCAAGCCAGAACAACAATAACCAAGCTGGGGGAACACATGTCCAAGGGGCAATCTCTGCAGGATCCTTTCCTGAATGCGCTGCGGCGCGAGCGCGTGCCGGTGTCGATCTACCTGGTCAACGGCATCAAGCTGCAGGGCACGGTCGAGTCGTTCGACCAGTTCGTGGTGCTGCTGCGCAACACGGTCAGCCAGATGGTCTACAAGCACGCGATCTCGACCGTGGTGCCGGCGCGCAACGTGCGCGTGGGACCCGGCGGCGGCCACGTCCATCCGGCCGGAAACGACGAGAACGGCGGCAACGGCGAAGAGGAAGGCGGCGACGAGGCCTGAGGCTTGCGTCGGCGGGTCGGCGCCGCCATATCCGGACCCTGATCCGAAACCGGGCCCACGATGCCGACCACGCTGTTCGAACGCTCCCGCAAGGGCGAGCACGCCCTGCTGATCCAGCCCCACGCCGGCGGTCCGCCGGACGAGGGCGCGCTGGAGGAATTCGGCGACCTCGCGCGCTCGGCCGGCGCCACCGTGGCGACCGTCGTCAACGCGCGCATCGACCGGCCCAATCCCGCGACCCTGATCGGCAGCGGCAAGCTCGAAGAGGTGAAGGCCGCGGCCGAGGCCAGCGGCGCCGACCTGGTGCTGGTCAACCATCCGCTCACGCCTGGCCAGGAACGCAACCTGGAGAAGGTGCTGCAGCGACGCGTGGTCGATCGCACCGGCCTGATCCTCGACATCTTCTCCCAGCGCGCGCGCAGCGCCGAGGGCAAGCTGCAGGTCGAACTGGCCCAGCTGCGCCACATGTCCACCCGCCTGGTGCGCGGCTGGACCCACCTGGAGCGCCAGCGCGGCGGTTCGATCGGCCTGCGCGGCCCGGGTGAAACCCAGCTCGAAACCGACCGCCGGCTGCTGCAGAAGCGCGTCGAGCAGTTGCAGAAGCGGCTCGACAAGGTCGAGGTGCAGCGCACCCAGATGCGCCGCGCCCGGGTGCGCAGCGAGATCCCGCGCGTCGCGCTGGTCGGCTACACCAACGCCGGCAAGTCGACGCTGTTCAACGCCCTGACCGGCGCCGATGCCTACGCCGCCGACAAGCTGTTCGCCACCCTCGACCCCACCGTGCGCCGCCTTGAGCTGCCTGGCGGCACCGTGGCGATCGCCGACACCGTGGGCTTCGTCCGCGACCTGCCGCACGAACTGGTTGCTGCGTTCCGCTCCACCCTGAGCGAGGCGCGCGAAGCGGACCTGCTGCTGCACGTCGTCGATGCCTCCGACCCGCTGCGCGCCGAGCGCATCGCCCAGGTCGATGCGGTGCTGGCCGAAGTCGGCGCCGGCGAGATCCCGCAGCTGCTGGTCTACAACAAGATCGACAAGCTCGGCGAAGCGGCGCATCGCGAAGCCGGAGGCGATGCAGCGGCCGACGAAGCGGCACCCGACGTCGAACCGCGTCGCGCGCCGCAGCCGCGCCATGACCGCCCCGGCGGCGACCAGCCCGATGCGGCGGTGCGCGACCGGGTCTGGGTTTCGGCCCGCGACGGCCTCGGCCTCGACCTGCTGCGCGGCGCGCTCGCCGGCCGGCTCGGCCTGCGCCGCATCGTCGCGCAGCTGCGCCTGCCGACCTCAGCCGGCCGCCTGCGTGCGCGGCTGCACGCGCTCGATGCCGTGCGCGGTGAAGCGCATGACGAAGATGGCTGGACGCTGGCCGTCGACCTGCCCGCGGCCGACGTGCAGCGCCTGGCCGCCGGCGACGACGGCGCGCCTCTGCGCGGCCTGCTGGAAGAACCCGCCGCCCTGTAACCCGTGGTTTGCGCGCCGGCCTTGCTTCCGGGCGAACCCGGCCCGACCTTGTAAACTGTCCCGCACGCGGCCGCCCAGGTCGCCGCGCCACACCCCCGATTGGAGCAGGCATGGCCTGGAACATTCCCGGCAAGAACGATGACGGCGGGTCCGGAAAGGACCGTCGCAACCAGTGGAAGCCGCGCCGCGGCAGCGGCAGCGGAGGTGGCGGCCTCGGCGGCCTGTTCGACAACTTCCGCGGCATGTTCGACGGTGGCGGCGGTGGCCCGCTGCGCTGGATCGGCCTGGCGCTGGTGCTGTGGCTGGCCTTCAACTGCTTCGTGCTGGTCGCCGAGCAGGAGCGCGGCGTGGTGCTGCGCTTCGGCCAGTTCGCGCGGATCCTCGAGCCAGGCCCGCACTTCAAGCTGCCGTGGCCGGTCGAGCGCGTGACCAAGGTCGCCGCCACCCAGATCAAGACCTTCAGCGACAACGTGCCGATCCTGACCGCCGACGAGAACATCGTGCAGGTCGAGATCAACGTGCAGTACAACGTCGGCGACGCGCAGCAATACCTGTTCGGCACCCGCGACGCGGACCAGATGCTGCAGCAGGCGGCGTTGTCGACCGTGCGCGAGCAGGTCGGCCGTTCGAACCTCGACACCGTGCTCGGCGCCCGCGAGGCGCTGGCGGTGTCGGCGCGGAAGATGCTGCAGGCCTCGCTGGACGCCTACCGCACCGGCCTGGTGGTCACCGAACTCAACCTGCCCAACGCGCGCCCGCCCGAAGAGGTCAAGCCCGCGTTCGACGACGTCAACAGCGCCCAGCAGGACAAAGACCGCCTGATCAGCGAGGCAGAAGCCTACGCGGCCAAGATCGTGCCCGAGGCGCGCGGCCAGGCCGCGCGCGTGCGCACCGTGGCCGAGGGCTACAAGACCGCCGAGATCGCCCGCGCCACCGGTGACGCGGAACGCTTCAGCCTGCTGCTCGACCAGTACCGCGGCGCGCCGGAAGTCACCCGCAAGCGCCTGTGGCTGGAGACCGTGCAGCAGGTGCTCGCCGACAACCGCACCATCGTCGGCGACGGTCGCCAGCTGATCTACGTGCCGATGGACAAGACCGGCGGCAAGTCGTCGTCTTCGGCGCCGCCGCTGCTGACGCCGGACATGGTCGCCCCGACCGTCAACGCCAATAACGACAGCGACATCCGCCCCGCGCGTAATCCGCGCGGTAGCGAGGAGGCCGGCCGATGAGACTCAATATCCTGATCCCGCTGGTGCTCGTGGCGCTGTTCGGGCTGATGGGCTCGGTCTACGTGGTCGCCGAAGGCCACACCGCGATCGTGCTCAACCTGGGCCGCGTCGCGCGCAGCGACATCGGCCCCGGCCTGCATTTCAAGTGGCCGCTGATCGAGAGCGCGCTGGTGTTCGATCGCCGCCTGCACGTGCTCGACGCCACGCCCGAGCGCTACCTGACGTCCGAACGCAAGGACGTATCCGTGGACTTCTTCGCCGTGGGCATGATCGAGGACGTGCGCGCGTTCTATCGCGCAACCGGCGGCGCCGGCATGGTCGCCGAGGAAACCGCGGTGCAGCGCCTGGCGCCGATCATCAAGGACGCGCTGCGCAACGAGATCAACTCGCGCACGCTGTCGGAAGTGGTGTCCGGCGACCGCTCGGAGGTGATCGAGCGCCAGCTGGACAACATCAATACCGGTGCCAGGAACATCGGCATCCGCATCGTCGACCTGCGCATCAAGAAGATCGACCTGCCCACCGACAGCACCGTGATCCGCGACGTGTACCGGCGCATGAGCGCGCAGCGCCAGCAGGTGGCCAGCCGCCTGCGCGCCGAGGGCGAGGAGCAGGCGCAGACGATCCGCTCCGAGGCCGACCGCGAACGCACGGTGATCCTGGCCGAGGCCGAGCGCGACGCGCAGAAGCTGCGCGGCGAGGGCGATGCACAGGCCACGCGCATCTACGGCGAGGCCGCCGGCCGCGACGCCGGCTTCTATGCCTTCCAGCGCAGCCTGGAGGCGTACCGCGCGGCGTTCGAGGGCGGAGACAGCGTGATCGTGCTCGACAGCAGCGATCCGTTCCTGCAGTACATGCGCAACGACAGATAGCGATGTCGGACCTGTGGACGGCGCTGTGCCTGGTCGCGGTGCTGGAGGGGCTGGTGCTGTTCGCGTTCCCGGACGCGCTCAAGCGCATGGCCGAGCAGATGCAGGAGATGGAGAGCCGGCAGTTGCGTATTGCCGGCGCCATCGTGCTCGTGGCGGGGCTGGTGGCGCTGTACCTGAGCCGCTCTTGATCGTCATCCCCGCGAAGGCGGGGGGCCATGGACGTTGGTGGCCGCGGGAAAGGCTCGCGGCTTCCGCCGCTCCTGCAGGAGCTGGACGCCCTGCCATGTCGCTTCGGCCGCCGCCGCTGGCCTGCGGGCCGCGAAACCCGGATAATTCGCAAAAGCCGGACGGGCAGGTTCTCCAGGGAGCCGACCGCCGGCTTTTTCCGCGTGTGGGCCAGTCCGGATCGCGGCAGCAGCCGCTCCACCAATTCGCAGCAGGAGTCTTGCAATGGGTCAGTCAGTGGTGGTGCTTGGCGCGCAGTGGGGCGACGAGGGCAAGGGCAAGATCGTCGACCTGCTGACGCAGGACATCGGCGCGGTGGTGCGCTTCCAGGGTGGCCACAACGCCGGCCATACGCTGGTGATCGGCGGCAAGAAGACCGTGCTGCACCTGATCCCCTCGGGCATCCTTCGCGACGACGCGCTGTGCCTGATCGGCAACGGCGTGGTGCTGTCGCCGGCGGCGCTGGTCAAGGAAATCGCCGAACTCGAGGAAGCCGGCGTGGAAGTGCGCAGCCGCCTGAAGATCAGCCCGGCCACGCCCCTGATCATGCCGTACCACATCGCCCTGGACCAGGCGCGCGAGAAGGCCGCCGGCGGCAAGGCCATCGGCACCACCGGGCGCGGCATCGGCCCGGCCTACGAGGACAAGGTCGCGCGCCGCGGCATCCGCGTGGCCGACCTGCATTACCCCGAGCAGCTGGCCGAACTGCTGCGCACCGCGCTCGATTACCACAACTTCGTGCTGACCAAGTATCTCGATGCCGATGCGGTGGACTACCAGCAGACGCTCGACGAGGCGCTGGCCTTCGGCGAATACGTCGAGCCGATGAAGTCCGACGTCGCCGGCATCCTCCACGACCTGCGCAAGCAGGGCAAGAAGGTGCTGTACGAAGGTGCGCAGGGCGCGCTGCTCGACATCGACCACGGCACCTATCCGTACGTCACCTCGTCCAACACCACCGTCGGCGGCGCGCTGGCCGGTACCGGCGTGGGCGCGGATGCGATCGACTACGTGCTCGGCATCTGCAAGGCCTACGCCACGCGCGTGGGCGGTGGTCCGTTCCCGACCGAACTCGATGACGAAGTCGGGCAGGGCATCCGCGACCGCGGCCAGGAATACGGCGCCTCCACCGGCCGCCCGCGCCGCTGCGGCTGGATCGACATCGTCGCGCTCAAGCGCGCGGTGGCCATCAACGGCATCAGCGGCCTGTGCATCACCAAGCTCGACGTGCTGGACGGCATGGACACGCTGAAGATGTGCATCGCCTACCGCTACCGCGGCAAGGAAACCGAATACGCCCCGCTCGACGCCCAGGGCTGGGACGAATGCGAGCCGGTGTACCTGGAGTTCCCCGGCTGGAGCGAGAACACCCACGGCGTCACCGACTGGGACGACCTCCCGCCCGCCGCCCGTGCCTACCTGCGCGCGCTGGAGGAACTGGCCGGCTGCCCGCTGTCGATCGTCAGCACCGGCCCGGACCGCGAGCACACGATGGTGCTGCAGGATCCGTTCGCATAGTCGTCGCGGCTCGTTACCCTCTCTCGTTCGCCTGGAGGGAGAGCGTGATGGCGTGGCGGGATTGACGAAGGACTTGGACTGCCAGTCCTCCGGTTGCTAGGCTGTACCCGGATCGGCCAACGTCATCGGAGGACGCCGTGCGTACAGGGATCGTGCTGTGCCTGGTCAGTTGTGTGATTGCAGTCGCTGCGTGCGACGCGCGGGATATCCCGGCGTCGGTCACTGGCGAGCAGGGCGTGCCCGTTGCGCCCGGGCCGCGAGAACCAGCGAAAGAGACCTTCGGCATTACGTTGCCGGCGACACTGCCGTCGGCGGCGGAATTCTATGCGGTCGAACGCGCGCTGGGCGCACGCTGCCCGGAACCCGACGAGATCGACGTGTCGCGCAAGCCTTGCCGCGGCCCGGTGCCCGCGCACTTGGCGTCAACGCTGGTTGCGCTGCCGACGCGGGACGTCTACTTCCCGCGAAGTATGCGCGAGGCGTCGGCGCGCAAGGCGTTGCAGTATTACGCAGTGCCTGGCCTTGGCCGTCGCCCGGATTTCTGGTTACCGCTGGCCGACGGCGCATGGCTGCGCTCGTTCGAGGGGCCGGATCCGGCGATCACGGTCTACCTGTTTCGGCCGCCCTCGCCCCGACCAGACTCGGCCATCGTGATCTGGCACGCAGCACATCCGGAGGATCCTGAGCCATCGGCTGAACCTCCGCCGTGGACGGACTACGCGTTCAAGGTGTATCGCACGGTCGACGACGGGACGCCGCAGGACGTTACTTCGCAGCTGCTGCCACCCAAGCCGACGATGACGGCGGAGGAGCGCAGGCGCTATGGGCTACATCTTGGGTACAACCTGATGGATGCATCGGATGACGACATTTTCCTGGTTCTCGACAAGCTGCAGTACGCGCCGACGATGCGCTGGATCATGGAATTCGATCCGGACAATCCGATCCCGGAGAGCGATCCCCGGCGGTTCGGGGACTGGGCGAATGCGCATTTCGGGTTTCTGGTGTGGACAGGCAAACGATTTGAGCTTCGGCAAACCGTGCCGCGTTCGCGCTGGCCGTGTAGGCCGGTTCCAAGAGGAGTCGAACCATGTAGCTATTTTCCAGATGCAGGATTCGATTCGTTCGTCAAATTAGAACATTGAGCGCAATGGCAAGGAGGCCGCAATGAACCGAGAAGCTGAATTTGATATCCGCGCGTCTGCGGACCAGGTTGTTGAGTTGCTGCAGCAGCAGCGCACGCTTGACGCAATCGAGCAGCTGGAGCGATATCGCGAAGGACAGCCGCGCATCATCCAGGAAGCGCTGGATCGCTATGTGGCCACGGACGCGCGCGCGATGCTGGATGCGCTGGCGCGCGATCCACGGGCAGTCGACGCTGCGCCTGAGCCGGTTCTCGAACGCCTGCAACGCGCATCGCGCGCGCCCAGGTTTCCCGGGCAGTGGGTGCAAGGCGAGGGCAGCGAGCCCGACACGATCCCCGAAATCGATGCATTGACGCAAGCACAGCGCTTCGACGTCTATGCCAGCATCGTTGCGATCCGAGGTAACGATGCGGCGCGCGATGCCCTGGATGGCCACGAGCGGGTGATCCTGGGGCTGCGACAGGAGAACACGACGCTGGCAGGTAACGATCGCGACAAGCCATTTGCCGCGCTGGTTGACTTGCCGGGAACGCCCGAGCGCGACGAATCGCGCGCGGGGACCGGCGTCTACGACGACCGCATCGTCGTGCTCTGGAAAGAGGCGGACGGTACGCGCCGCGTCTTCGCGGCCAGGAGGGGCAATACGGAACCCACAGCCCAGTACGATCATCATGCCGGCAGCGACGGGCGGCGTGTCCACTCCTCGGGTGGCCGTGATACGCGGCAACACGCCCCCTCGTCGGGCTACGAGCATATCGTGAAGCTGCGCAAGATCGAAGGCGAGGATGTCGACCGCGACGGCCTGCGCGACCTGGGTCGCCTAAGTGAGGGCACTGTAGAGATGCAGCGCGCCATGCATCCACGGCCGGGTGGACGCGGCGCCCTCGATGTCGCGCTGCGCCCGACGGCTGAGGCGGTGCGGCAGGGCGAAGGACGCGTGCAACGGGACACGAACGCCGACGGTTGGTTCACCCAGGCCGACGTCGATGGCATCCAGGCACTGAACGACAGCTTCAAGATCCATCGCGGATCGCGTGCAAATACCGACTCTGCGGGCTGTCAGACCATTCATCCAGACGAATACAACGACTTCATCAATGCCGTCACCGGCAACCCCGCCCAGACCCGCTGGCAATACGTCCTGACCTCGACCACGCCCGGCATGTGGCGCAATGTGGAGGACAGGGTCAACGGGATGCCGGAGGTGGAGGCGCCCACGCGCAATCGACCCGGACCCGCGGCACCCGGTCGCAACCAGGATGCGCGTCCGCATCCACGCGGGCCGGCCGATCCCGGCCATCCCGACCACGCGCTGCTGCTGGATATCCGCGAGCGCGTGCACGGACTTCCCGGCCTCGACTGCGGGAACGGCAAACGCGCGGAGAACCTGTGCCGGGCGTTGCTGCCGGTGGCCAAGGCGAGTGGCCTGCGCCGCGTCGACCACGTGGTGCTGGGCGTGGGCGGCGGGCGGGCGGGGGCTGGCGAAAACATCTTCCTTGTGCAGGGCGCGCTGAACGATCCGGCGCACCTGCGCACGTTCGCGAAGACCGAAGCGGCGATGGCGACGCCGACGCCGGCATCGGACCAGCGGCTGGAAGACGTCAACCGGCAACTGGCGGATGCTGCCGTGCAGGCGCAGGTCGCGATCGCGCAGCAGCCACCGCATGGCCTGTCGCCGATGCGGGTTTGAGCGCGGGTGACGTCTCCGCCCCCAAAGCGACGGATGGGGGTGGCGGGGTAGGAGTACGCGGCAAGCCGTTGATTTGGTGACAGTCTCTGCTTGCGAGACGCGCGACTGGCGCAATCGCCGTGGACGCGGGTCTTGCGCTCGCCCGCAAAGGTAAATAGATTTTTACCCATGACCGACGACCTCACCGACCGCCAGCGCGCCGTGCTCGACTTCATCCGCGGGCACGCGGCCAGCGAAGGCCTGCCGCCGACGCTGCAGCAGATCGCCGACGCCTTCGGCTTCCGCCAGGCCTGCGCGGCGCACAAGCACGTGCGGCGGCTGCAGGAGGCCGGCTACCTGGACGTGCGGCCCAACGAGGCGCGCGGCATCCGCCTTGCCGGCACTCGCGGCCGCGGTGCGCGCACGCGGCTGCGCGAAGACCGGATGGAACTGCCGGTGCTCGGCCGCGTCGCCGCCGGCGCGCCAATCGGCGCCGATGCCGGCGTCGAGCGCCACGTGCTGCTCGACCGCGCGCTGTTCGCCAACCGGCCCGACTACCTGCTGCGGGTGCAGGGCGATTCGATGCGCGACGACGGCATCTTCGACGGCGACCTGGTCGCGGTACAGCGCACGCGCGAGGCGCGCAACGGGCAGGTGGTGGTGGCGCGCGTGGACGGCGAAATCACCATCAAGCGCTTCGAACAGACGAAGTCGCGGATCCGCCTGCTGCCGCGCAATCCCGACTACGCACCGATCGTGGTGCAGCCGGGCAGTGACTTCGCCATCGAAGGCCTGTACTGCGGCCTGGTGCGCAGCGACTGATGGCCGCCGCGGACGCCACTGCCGCCGCGCCCAACCTCGACGCGATGCTGTCGGCGCAGACCGTGTGGCGCGCCGGGCGCGCGCCGGCGACGACGGCCGGCGGCGAGCCGACCGGCCACGCCGCGCTCGACGCGCTGCTGCCGCAGGGCGGCTGGCCGCGGCGCGCATTGACCGAGCTGCTGCTGCCGGCCGACGGCGTTGGCGAACTGTCGCTGCTGCTGCCCACGCTTGCGCGCATGACCCGGGCGGGTGCGGTGGTCGTGGTGGTGGCACCGCCGTACCTGCCGTACGCGCCGGCCTGGCAGGCGGCGGGTATGGACCTGCGCCATCTCGAAATCATCGATGCCGATGCGCGCGGCGCGCTGTGGGCCTTCGAGCAGTGCCTGCGCAGCGCGGCCTGCGGTGCCGTGCTGGGCTGGCCGCTGCACGCCGACGCGCAGTCGCTGCGACGCCTGCAGGTGGCGGCCGACGGCGGCGACTGCCTCGGCTTCGCCTTCCGCGACCGCAAGCACGCCGCCAACCCGTCCCCGGCCGCACTGCGGCTGGAACACGCCAACGGCGCCTGGCACGTGCGCAAGTGCCGCGGCGGCAACGTGCCCGAGCGGACTTTCCCGTGGCCCGCTTTCGTAGGAGCGGCGAAAGCCGCGAACTCTTGCCCCCTCCCCTGCGACGGCAGGGGAGGGTTGGGGAGGGGTGCCTTCGGGCAGCGCCGCGAACCGTGGGCACCCCCTCCCAGCCTCCCCCTGCCGTCGCAGGGGGAGGGGCCAAGGCAAAAGCTCGCGGCTGAAGCCGCTCCTATAAGGGCAGCATCCACAAAAGCTGCTCCAAAAACCGCCGCCATCGCAGGCCTTCGTTGAGCGCGCCATGCTCTGGGCCTGCATCCACCTGCCGCAGCTGGCGCTCGACGCCGTCCTGCGCCGCATCCCCGACCCGGAACGCCCGCTGGCGCTGGTCTCGGGTCCCGCGCACCTGCGCCACCTGCACGCCGTCAACGAAACCGCCGCGCAGGCCGGGCTGAAACCCGGCATGCGGCTGTCGGCAGCGCACGCGCTGTTGTCCGACGTGGCGCTGGTCGAACACGACGCTTCCGCCGATGCGCGCTGGCAGCGATTCCTCGCCGCGTGGGCCTACCGCCACAGCTCGCAGGTCAGCGCGCAGTGGCCGGGTGCGATCGTGCTCGAGGTACGGGCGAGTTTCCGCCTGTTCGGGCCGTGGCCGCGCTTCGAGGCGCGGCTGCGCGAGGAGCTTGACGGCCTGGGCTTCACCCACCGCATCGCGCTGGCGCCGACGCCGCGCGCGGCGCTGGTGTTCGCGGGGCTGCGTGACGGCTTCGCGGTGACCGGCGTCGAAGCCATGCACGAGGCGCTGGCGCGGGTCCCGGTCCGCCGCGCCGCATTGCCGGACCGCGACGGCGATGCCGGCGAGCGCCTGCACCGCATGGGCGTGCGCACGCTCGGCGCCCTGCGCGCGTTGCCGCGCGACGGCTTGCGTCGCCGCTTCGGCAGCGAACTGCTCGACCACCTCGACCGCCTGTACGGGGAGGTCGACGATCCGCTCGCCTGTTACATGCCGCCGGACCATTTCGATGCCCGCATCGAACTCGGCTACGAGGTCGAAAGCCACCAGGCGCTGCTGTTCCCGCTGCGGCGTCTGGCCGGTGATCTTGCCACCTACCTGTCGGTGCGCGACGGCGGCGTGCAGCGCTTCGTGCTGCGGCTGGAGCACGAGCAGGACCACACCGACGTGGTGGTCGGCCTGCTCGCCGCCGAACGCGAGCCGGGCGTGCTGTTCGAACTCACCCGCAGCCGGCTCGAGCAGGCATCGATCCCGAAGCCGGTGGTTGCGGTACGCCTGCTGGCGCGCGAACTGCCGCCGTTCGTGCCGGCCTCGCGCGACCTGTTCGACACCCGCCCGGCGCAGGCGCTGCCGTGGCCGCAGTTGCGCGAACGCCTGCGCGCGCGGCTGGGCGACGAAGCGGTCTGGCGCCTCGCGCCCGCGGGCGATCCACGCCCGGAGCGCGCCTGGCGCCGTGCCGGCGTCGGTGACGATGCCCTGTGCGCACGACCCGCACCGCCGCGCCCGCCGCGCCCGGCATGGCTGCTCGCCAGCCCTGTCCCGTTGCGCGACCCGTGCCCACGCATCATCTCCGGCCCCGAGCGCCTCGAAAGCGGCTGGTGGGACGGCGACGACGCACGCCGCGACTACTACGTCATCGAAACCGCGCAGGGACAGCGCGCCTGGGCCTTCGCCCCGGCAGGCGAGCAGGGAAGCTGGATGCTGCACGGCTGGTTCGCGTGAGCCGGCATGGCAGCGGGAGCGGATCCGGCGCGCGCTTGCCGGCGGGTGGGCATCCGTGAGCGGCCATGACGACTACGGCCTGCCGCCCGGCGTCGCTCCCGACACCCCCGGCGCGCACGTCCCACGCATCGTCCGCATGCGCGAACGCCTGCGCGGTGCGGCCAACGACGATCCGCACGGCGATGCGCCGGCGTACGCCGAACTGCACTGCCTGTCCGACTTCACCTTCCTGCGCGGTGCGGCCAGCGCGGAGGAGCTGTTTGAACGCGCCGCCCGGTGCGGTTACGAGGCCCTGGCGGTCACTGACGAGTGCTCATTGGCCGGCATCGTGCGTGCGCGCGACGCGGCGGAAGTCACCGGCATCCACCTGGTCGTCGGCGCCGAGTTCCGCCTCGACGACGGCCTGCGGCTGGTGCTGCTGGTCGAGAATCGCGCCGGCTACTCGCAGCTGTGCCGCCTGATCACCGTCGCCCGGCGTGCCGCGGAGAAGGGCGAATACCGCCTCGGCCGCGCCGACGTCGAAAAGGAATGCTTCGACTCCGGCGCCACCGGCCTGTTCGCGCTGTGGCTGCCCGGTGCCGAACCGGACCCGGGCGAGGGCGCATGGCTGCGCAACGTGTTCGGCAACCGCGCGCACCTGGCGGTGGAACTGCATCGCGAAGACGACGATGCCGCGTGCCTGGCGCGCCTGCTCGCGCTGGCCGGCGAACTGGGCCTCGTACCGCTCGCCGCCGGCGACGTGCACATGGCCACGCGTCGCCAGCGCGTGCTGCAGGATACGGTCACCGCGATCCGCCACGGCCTGCCGCTGGCCGAATGCGGCGCGCACCTGTTCCGCAACGGCGAGCGCCACCTGCGCACGCGGCGCGCGCTGGGCAACATCTACGGGACGACGGAAGGCGGGCGGACGCTGCTGCAGGCGGCGGTGGAACTGGCGCGGCGCTGCACGTTCAACCTGCGCGAAGTGAAGTACGACTATCCGGCGGAACTGGTGCCCGAGGGCGAGACGCCGTCTTCGCACCTGCGCAAGCTCACCGAAGCCGGCATGCGCAAGCGCTGGCCTGGAGGCGCGCCCGCACAGGTCGCCAGGCAGATCAACGACGAGCTGGCGCTGATCGCCGAGCTGAAGTACGAGGCCTTCTTCCTTACCGTCGAGGACATCGTCCGCTTCGCCAACGAAAGGAAGATCCTGTGCCAGGGCCGCGGCTCGTCCGCCAACTCCGCGGTCTGCTTCGCGCTCGGCATCACCGCGGTGGACCCCGCCGAGAGTCGCCTGCTGCTGGCGCGCTTCCTGTCGAAGGAACGCAACGAACCGCCCGACATCGACGTCGATTTCGAGCACGAGCGCCGCGAAGAGGTCATCCAGTACGTCTACAACAAGTACGGACGTACGCGCGCCGCGCTGGCCGCAACCGTGATCCGCTACCGGGGCAAGAGCGCGGTGCGCGATGTCGCCAAGGCATTCGGCTTGCCGCCCGACCAGGTCGCGCTGCTGGCCGAATGTCACGGCTGGGGCAACGGCGAGACGCCGATGGAGCAGCGCCTGCGCGAGACCGGCTTCGACATCGACAACCCGCTGATCGCGCGCGTGCTGGTGGTGACCGACATGCTGCGCGGCCGACCGCGCCACCTGTCGCAGCACGTCGGCGGCTTCGTGATTTCCGACCAGCCGCTGTGGAAGCTGGTGCCGGTGGAGAACGCGGCGATGGACGATCGCACCATCATCCAGTGGGAGAAGGACGACCTCGAGTCGATGGGCATGCTCAAGGTCGACTGTCTCGCGCTGGGCATGCTGACCTGCCTGCGCAAGGCGCTGGACCTGGTGCGCGTGCACCGCGGGCGCAATCTGGATCTCGCCACGATTCCGTCCGGCGACGAGGCGACCTACGACATGGTCTGCCTGGCCGATACCGTCGGCGTGTTCCAGATCGAATCGCGCGCGCAGATGGCGATGCTGCCGCGGCTGCGGCCCAGGAAGTTCTACGACCTGGTGGTCGAGGTGGCGATCGTGCGGCCGGGCCCGATCCAGGGCGACATGGTGCATCCCTACCTGCGTCGGCGGCAGGGCAAGGAACGGGTGACGTATCCGTCGGCGGGCATCGAGGAAATCCTCGGCCCCACGCTCGGCGTTCCGCTGTTCCAGGAACAGGTGATGGAACTGGTGATCCACGCCGGCTATTCGCCGGAGGAAGCCGACGGCCTGCGTCGATCGATGGCCGCGTGGCGCCATGGCGGCGACATGGAACCGCATCGCGAGCGCATCCGCGCGCTGATGCTGGACCAGGACTACGCGCCCGAATTCATCGATCAGATCTTCGAGCAGATCAAGGGTTTCGGCTCGTACGGTTTCCCGCAGAGCCACGCCGCCTCGTTCGCCAAGCTGGTCTACGCCAGTTGCTGGCTCAAGCGCCACGAGCCGGCGGCGTTCGCCTGCGCGCTGCTCAATTCGCAGCCGATGGGGTTCTACTCGCCGAGCCAGATCGTGCAGGACGCGCGGCGAGGCAAGGGCGGCAGCGAAGGCCGCCCCGGCGTCGATTTCCTGCCGGTTGACGTGGTGCACAGCGATTGGGACTGCACCCTGGCCGACCAGGTCCCGGTGTTGGACGACCCTTGTGGGAGCGGCCATGGCAGCCACAGGGGCAGGGCGGCCGGGCAGCCGGTGATTCGCCTGGGGCTGCGCGAAGTCCGCGGGCTTTCTGAAGATGCCGCCGCCGCCATCGTCGCTGCGCGCGCGCAGCGGCCGTTCCGCAACGTCGCCGACCTGTGCCTGCGCGCGAACCTCGATGAAAAGGCGCGCCGTGCGCTCGCCGAGGCCGGCGCGCTGCGCAGCCTGGCCGGCCATCGCAACGACGCGCGCTGGCAGGTTGCGGGCATCGAACGCCAGCGCCCCTTGCTGCCGGGCAGTCCCGACGAAGACGCCATCGCGCTGCCGGCCCCGGGCATGGGCGAAGAAATCCTGTCGGACTACCGTGCCACCGGCCTGTCGCTGGCCGCGCACCCGCTGTCGTTGCTGCGCGAACAACTGCGCGCGCGCCGCGTGCTCGACTCAGGCGACTTGCACGGCCAGCGCCACGGCCGCAGCGTGTACACCGCCGGAATCGTCACCCAGCGCCAGCGGCCGGGTACCGCCGGCGGCACGATCTTCGTCACGCTGGAAGACGAACATGGGGTGGTCAACGTGATCGTCTGGCCGCGCGTCGCGCAGCGCAGGCGCAAGGCGCTGCTCAACTCGACCCTGCTTGCGGTGCGCGGGCGCTGGGAGCAGGTCGACGGCGTCGAACATCTCATCGCGCGCGACCTGGAGGACCTGAGCGCGATGCTCGGCGGGCTGCGCGCGGAATCGCGGGATTTTCATTAGGGCCGCGGAGCAGGTCGGGGCTACGCCCCCGACGCGTGATGGAGGCACGGACGCGGGCGTCGGGGGCGTAGCCCCGACCTACGGCGCCGGATACGGAAAGCCCCGCGATGCGGGGCTTTCCATGGTCGATCAGGGCAGGCGCGGACTCACACCACGTCCGGCTCGCTGAACGCTTCCGGTTCCTCGTCGGCCGAACCGATCGGGATGCAGCTGCAGAACACGTTCTTGTCGCCGTGCACGTTGTCCACGCGCGCGACCGGCGGCCAGTACTTCTGCTGGCGCAGGGTGGCCAGCGGGAACGCCGCCAGTTCGCGCGGGTAGGAGCGGGTCCATTCGCTGGCCGAGACCTGGGCCGCGGTGTGCGGGGCGTTGAGCAGCGGATTGTCCTCGCGGTCGAGCTTGCCTTCCTCCACCGCGCGGATCTCCTCGCGGATCTGGATCATCGCGTCGATGAAGCGGTCCAGTTCGTGCATCGATTCGCTCTCGGTCGGCTCGACCATCAGCGTACCGGCGACCGGGAAGCTCAGCGTCGGCGCATGGAAGCCGAAGTCGATCAGGCGCTTGGCCACGTCCTCGGCGCCGATGCCGGTGGCGTCCTTGAGCGGGCGCAGGTCGAGGATGCACTCGTGCGCGACCAGTCCGTTGCGTCCGGTGTAGAGCGTCCTGTAATGCGGCTCGAGTTTCTTCGCGATGTAGTTGGCGTTGAGCAGGGCCGCCTGGGTCGCCTTGCGCAGGCCGTCGGCGCCCATCAGCGCGACGTACATCCAGCTGATCGGCAGGATGCTGGCGCTGCCGTGGGCGGCGGCGGAGACCATGCCGACCGCGGGAGCCGTGCCTTCGGCCTCTTCCGCAGGCGCGAGAGGCGCGGTGCGCGGCAGGAAGGGCGCGAGATGCGACTTCACCGCGCACGGGCCCACGCCGGGGCCGCCGCCGCCGTGCGGGATGCAGAAGGTCTTGTGCAGGTTCAGGTGCGAGACGTCCGAGCCCCACTTGCCGGGCCGGGCGACGCCGACCAGGGCGTTCATGTTGGCACCGTCGGTGTACACCTGCCCGCCGTGCTTGTGCACGATCCCGCAGATCTCGACCACGTCTTCCTCGAACACGCCGTGCGTGGACGGGTAGGTGATCATGATCGCGGCCAGCCGGTCGGCGTGCTTGGCGGCCTTGGCGCGGATGTCCTCGACGTCGACGTTGCCGTTGGCGTCGCAGCGCGTGACCACGACGGTCATGCCGCACATCTGCGCCGAAGCCGGGTTGGTGCCGTGCGCGGATTCGGGGATCAGGCACACGTCGCGGTGGCCTTCGCCGCGCGAGCGATGGTATGCGCGGATCGCCAGCAGGCCGGCGAACTCGCCCTGCGCGCCGGAGTTGGGCTGGAAGCTGACCGCGTCGTAGCCGGTGATCTCGGCCAGCATCTTCTCCAGGCCGTCGATCAGCATCTTGTAGCCTTCGACCTGGTCGGCCGGTGCCAGCGGGTGGATGTTGGCGAACTCCGGCCAGGTGATCGGGATCATCTCGGCGGTGGCGTTGAGTTTCATGGTGCACGAGCCCAGCGGGATCATCGTGCGGTCCATCGCCAGGTCCTTGTCGGCCAGCGCGCGCAGGTAGCGCAGCAGTTCGTGCTCGCTGTGGTGGGTGTTGAACACCGGATGGGTGAGGAAGGCGCTGGTGCGCTTGAGCCCGGCGGGGATCAGCGAGGGCGCGGTGGCGTCCAGCGCGTCGATCGAGGGCAGCGCCGTGTCGTCGGACGGCGCGAAGATGCGCCACAGCAGCTCAAGGTCGGCGCGGGTGGTGGTTTCGTCCAGCGATACGCAGATCGAGCCGTTGCCGCGCACGCGCAGGTTGGCGCGCATGGCCTTCGCGCGCTCCAGGATCGTGGCGCCGCGGTCGCCCGGTTCGATGCACAGAGTGTCGAAGGCGCTGTCGTGCACCACCGAATGGCCCATCTCGCGCAGGCCGGCAGCGAGGATCGCGGCCATCCGCGCCACGCGCGACGCGATGCGCGCCAGGCCGTCGGGGCCGTGGTAGACCGCGTACATCGCCGCCATCACCGCCAGCAGCACCTGCGCGGTGCAGATGTTGGAGGTCGCCTTCTCGCGGCGGATGTGCTGCTCGCGGGTCTGCAGGGTCAGGCGATAGGCGGGGTTGCCTTCGGCATCGACCGACACGCCGATCAGGCGGCCGGGCATCGAGCGCTTGTAGGCGTCGCGGCAGGCCATGAACGCCGCGTGCGGGCCGCCGAAGCCGAACGGAACGCCGAAGCGCTGGGTGTTGCCGATGACGATGTCGGCACCCATCTCGCCCGGCGGCGTGAGCAGGGTCAGCGCGAGCAGGTCGGTGGCGACCACGAACAGCGCTTTGTGCGAATGGACCACCTCGGCGTCGCGCGTCCAGTCCGCGATCCAGCCGCTGGATGCCGGGTACTGCACCAGCACGCCGAAATAGTCGCCGGCTGCGAGCTTTTCGTGGAAGGCGTCCGTGGAGCGCACGATCTCGACGTCCAGGCCCAGCGGCACCGCACGGGTGCGCAGCACTTCCAGCGTCTGCGGGTGGGTGTCGCCGGCGACCAGGAAGGTGTCGGACTTCGACCGCGACGAACGCTTGGCCAGCGTCATCGCCTCGGCCGCGGCGGTGGCCTCGTCGAGCAGCGAGGCGTTGGCGATCTCCATGCCCGTCAGGTCGGCGACCATGGTCTGGAAGTTGATCAGCGCCTCCATGCGCCCCTGCGAGATCTCCGCCTGGTAGGGCGTGTACGCGGTGTACCAGGCGGGGTTTTCGAGGATGTTGCGCAGGATGACGTTCGGCGTGTGGGTGCCGTAGTAGCCTTGGCCGATGAAGCTGCGGAAGACCTGGTTACAGTCGGCGATGACGCGGATCTTCGCCAGCGCGTCGACTTCGGTCAGCGAGCCGGGCAGGGCGAGGGCGTCCTTCGAGCGGATCGAGCCGGGGACGATGGCGTCGGTCATCGCGTCCAGCGAGTCGTGGCCGACGACGCGCAGCATGTGCGCGATTTCGGCGTCGTTGGGGCCGATGTGGCGTTCGACGAACGCCTGGTTGTGTTCGAGGTCGCGCAGGGAGGGCGTCGTGGTCATGGTGGGGCGTCCATAGGTGGCCTGCAGGCCGTGCCTGCAATGGCGTGCGTGCGAATCCGCACGATGGGCGCCCCTCTGTCCTTTTGCCTGAGAGTTTGGAAGCGGGCGGGGGAGGATCGCGCGCTTCGTGCCCCTTCGGCGCCGGTTTTGCCTCTGACGGCTCCCCGGTCTCTCCAGAGTGATTGGGTCTGCCGACACATGCAGAGCGGGCCTGGCTGCGCCTGAAGCCGCGCGATACGGCGTCATCGCTCAGTTGCGTATCGACATACGCGCCTTCGCTCTTCCTTGCCTGGCGCGCCCTCAGGCACAGCCAGGCCCACTCCACATGTATCGACAGACCCTGCACGCGGCGGTCTGGGGCCTGAGCGATTACGGGCATTGCGCCTTCGGCAGCGGCCGCGCCTGTTCGGCAGGGCCGCTTCTCCCGCTGCGTGCTAGCGGGCGGATTATAGCCCGGCTGCCGGGGGTGGGCTTGCGGTATGCGGGGGCGGGGGCCGCGCTGCGACGGCGGTCAACGGGGGCTGGAGGGTGAATGGGACGATCCGTCCCGGTCGCGCGGCCGCGCGCCGCGTAAGATGGCCGGCCCCGCGCCTTGACGCCTTGTGGGAACGGCTTCGGCCGCGAGCTTTGACTCCCTCCCCTGCGAAGGCAGGGGTGAGGGGGTGCCTTCTGGATCAGCGCTAACCGTGGGCACCCCCTCCCAGCCTCCCCCTGCCTTCGCAGGGGGAGGGGCCGAAGCAAAAGCTCGTGGCTGAAGCCGCTCCCACAAGATCATTCCCCGTCCATCTTCCATGCCAGCCGCCCAGTCGAACTCGACCATCCCGCTCCGCCGCCTCGCCCTCCTGCTGGGTGGGCTGGCGATGTTCGGCCCGTTCTCGATCGACACGATCTTCCCCGCGTTCGAGCACATCGGCCGCGAGCTGCACGCCGACAAGGTGGCGATGCAGCAGACGATCAGCGTCTACCTGATCGCGTATGCGCTGATGAGCCTGGTGCACGGGCCGCTGTCGGATGCGCTGGGACGGCGGCGGGTGATCATCGGCGGGCTGGCGGTGTTCGTCGCCGCCTCGGTGGGCTGCGCACTGGCGCGCGACCTGCCGACGCTGCTGGCGTTCCGCGCGCTGCAAGGCCTGTCGGCGGGTGTGGGCCTGATCGTGGGCCGCGCGCTGATCCGCGACGTGCTGCACGGCGACGACGCGCAACGGCTGATGAGCCAGGTGTCGATGATTTTCGGCGTGGCGCCGGCGATCGCGCCGATCATCGGCGGCTGGATCCTCGGCTGGGGCCACTGGTCGGCGATCTTCTGGTTCCTGGTCGCGTTCGCGCTGCTGCTGTTGCTGGCGGTGTCGGTGGCGCTGCCGGAAACGCATCCGCCGCAGTTGCGCATGTCGCTGGCGCCGAAGCGCCTGCTGCGTGACTACTGGGCGATCTTCGCCAATCCGCGCTTCCAGCGGCTGGCGGCATCGGGTGCGTTCAACTTCAGTGCGCTGTTCCTGTACATCGCCTCGGCGCCGGCGTTCGTGATGGACCTGATGGGCCTCAACGAGCGCCAGTTCGGCTGGTTCTTCATCCCCATGATCGGCGGCATGATGCTGGGCGCGTACACCTCCGGGCGCATGGCCGGCAGGATCAGCGGCGCGCGGCTGGCGAATATCGGTTTCATCTGCTGCGGCGTTGGCGCGGTGGCCAACGTGGGCTACAACCTGCTCGTGCCGGTGCCGTCGATCCCGTGGGCGGTGCTGCCGATGGCGGTCGGTTCGTTCGGCATCGCGCTGGTGTTCCCGATCCTGACCCTCGCGGTGCTCGACATGTATCCGCGCCAGCGCGGTTCGGCGTCGTCGCTGCAGGCGTTCACGGGGTTGGTGATGAACGCGGTCGTGGCCGGCGTACTGTCGCCGCTGCTCAGCCACAGGGGCATCCACCTCGCGCTCGCCTCGGCGCTGTTCGCGCTGCTGGGCTGGGTGTTCTGGCGCTGGGAGATGGGGTTGGCCGGGCGGCACGTGCCGGAGTGCATCGAGGATGCCGCGGCACTGGAGCCCACTGAGCGCTTGTAGGGCCCGATGGGCGCGATGAGGGTTTGCCGACATGGCTCATCGCGCCCAAGGGACATTCCTGCCGTCAGGACCGGTATGCAGGCGGGCCCGCAGCCCCTGGCACCTGCGATCCTTGAATCAGGTTCACTCCACCAGTTGGCAGTACGTGTCCAGCACGTCGTCGCCATCCGGCGGCACGAACACCGTCGGCGGGGTTGGCGGAGCCGTGTGCGGCAGGAAGAACGTCGCCCGGACCGTGACCGGCGCATTGCTGAAGTTGCGCGCGGTGTGCGGGTTCTTGGGCGCCACGAATGCTTGCCCCGTCTGGTATTCGTGCTCGACGCAGTCGTCATCGATGATGGTGAGCGTGCCGCCGCCGGTCACGATGCCGAAGGTCGGCCCGGGATGGGTGTGCCAGTCGACGCCGCCGCCGTTGGCGGGAAGATTGATGTTGGCGGCCATGACGTCGAACTTCCTGCCGCGCCTGGTCTTGGGCATGATGATCGTCACCGGACCATCGATCACCCGGCCATCCGCGGCACCGCGGGCGCCGTTGGTGACGGTCGCGCCGCCAAGGAGGGTTCCGGCGACCGCCGGAGTCGTCACGGCGGCCAGGCTGCCCGCTGCCGCGACCACCACGGCAATCCCGATCCTGCGAAGTTTCATGGATTTCATTTCGTTCTCCTCGTAAACGTCAGTTCACTGCACACCGGGTGCAGGGCCGTGGAATCCGCATGTATGGAAAACGTGCGTCCAAGCCCCCCACTTGCCACGCCAACCAGTATTCACGCGCGCAGGCCGCCTGCTTGAAGACTGCCCCAAGGTTTCCTCAAGATTTCCCGAAGATTTGCTAATCTGGACCCGCGCCACCGCCAAGGCGGCGCCCGAGGTGGACGATGGCCGACCCGAGGACGGCAGTTCCCAGCCAGCAGGCGATCTTCGAGTTCGCGGACCTGATGCTCGATGCGCGCCAGCGCGCGGTTTTCCGCGGTGCACTGCGCATCCTCCTGCCGAAGCTGACCTACGAACTGCTGCTTGCCCTCGTGGACGCGGCGCCGGGCGTACTGACCCACGACGACCTTGCCGAGCGGGTCTGGCGTGGACGCCTGGTGACGCCCGAAACGTTGAACCAGCGCGTGCTGTTGCTGCGCCACGCCCTGGGCGACGACGCGCGCAGCCCGCGATACCTGCGTGTCGTCCGTGGAGTGGGGTACCAGCTCGTTCCGCCGGTCAGGATGCGGCGGGATCCCGGGGTGCAACCGTCGCCGTTGCCCATGGTGGCTTCCGGGCAGCAGGGCGGGGCCGAGGGTCTTTTCACGGACCCTTTCGGGAGCATCGACCTTTCATTGCCGGCACAGCCGTCGATCGTGGTCCTTCCCTTCGATGCCGATGACGACGCGGAACACCGCAATTTTGCCCGCGGGCTGACCCACGACATCATGACCCGCATCGCGCAGACCCACTCTTTCTTCGTGATCGCGCGCGGTTCGGCCTTTGCGTTCGCGACGGGGCCGCATGACGTGCGCGAGGTGTCCCGCCGGCTTGGTGTCCGCTATGTCTTGCAGGGCGATGTCCGGATCGTCGGTTCAAGGGCGCGCATCAACGTGGCGCTTGCCGATGCCGTCGAGGGCAGGGAAATCTGGGCGGAGGACTTCCATCGCGGACTGGAGTACGTGTTCGAGACGCAGGAAGAGGTCACCGACCTGGTCGTCGGGGCGATCGCGTCGGAGATCGAGTTGGCGGAGCGGCAGCGGGCCTTGCTCGAGATGCCGGCGAGCCTGGACTCGTGGAGCGCCTACCATCGCGGGTGCTGGCACATGTATCGCTTCACACCCGAAGATTACGACCGTGCGGAGGAGTTCTTCGAGTTGTCGGCAAGGCTCGACCCGAATTCGTCGCGGGCATTCGCGGGCCTTTCCTTCGTGCATTGGCAGCGGGCCTTTTTCGAAACCTCGCCCGACAGGGCCGGCGAGGCCCAGCGTGCGTTCGAACTGGCCCATCAGAGCTTCTCCCTCAATCCGGATGAACCGCTTGGCCACTGGGCGCTCGGTCGGGCGCATCTGCTGCGTGGCGACGTGGCTGGATCCATCGAAGAGCTGGGCACGGCAACGGCGCTGAATCCAAGTTTCGCCGTGGGCCAGTACACCCTGGGATTCGCGCTGATGCAGGCCGGCGAAACCGAGCGCAGCATCGAGATGGCGGACAAGGCGCGACGCCTGAGTCCATTCGATCCCATGAGCTTCGCGATGAACGGGGTGCGCGGATTCAGCCTGGCATTGGTGGGTCGCTACGACCAGGCCGCCAAGCTCATGGCGCTCGCGGTGCGGCAGCCGAACGCACACTACCACCTGTTCGCCATGGCTGCGGTGTGCGACGTGCTCGCAGGCCACGAGGGAGATGCGCGACGCAACCTTGGGCGATTGCACGAAGCCAGGCCGGGGTACGGCGGGATGGATTTCCTTCGCGCGTTCCAGTTCCAGCAGCCCGCGCACAGGAAGCTGGTCGACAACGCGTTCCGCCGCCTCGGACGGTTGCGCTGACGCCGGTCGCGGAGCCCCGCGGCCTTGCGGATTACCCTGGCGCCCCTGGTGCGCGCGCCTCCCCGGAGTCGTCGGGCGGGTAGTGGAAGTCGGACTCCACCCGGCAGCGGTCCACGCCCAGTGGTACCACGCGATTGGTCTGCAGGCGGCCAGGCAGGATGTTGGGCATGATGTTCGGCCACGGCCAGTAGTACAGCGCGTCGCCGTTGCCGTACAGGCTGCCATCGCTTTCGAGCGGGCTCTACTGCTGCGAAGTCGCGGGCGATGTGCTGGTGGTGGCCGAGCGGCTGTAGCGGCCGTGGCGCGGTTCAGACGTCGCGATTCAGGCGCTGCCGACGTGGTGCTGGTAGACCAGCTTGCCGCCCAGCCACCCGGCGGCGGCCAGGCACAGGAAGCCCGCGATGCTCGTCGCCAGCGCTGGCCATGCTGGCGCAACCAGGGTAGTGCCCTGCAGCCGCAGCAGCAGGCTGGTGGCGTAGAGCACCCAGGCTGCCATCGCCAGCAGCATATGCCGGCGCGCATCGGCCAGCGCCGGGCTGTCTTCCGCGATGCGCGCGAACTCGAACAGGCCGGCGCCCATCGCCGCCAGCGCGGCGACCGTGCCGATCACCAGCAGCACGCCGGCCAGCCACCACGCCGGCTGCCCGAACCACAGGCTCGCCAGGTCGGCGATGGTCGCCAGCGACCAGCAGGCCACCGGGAAGTGAACCAGCGCTGGATGCAAGGGATGGCGGGCGATGTTCACGGCATGCTCCGGCGACGCGGTGCTAGATCGCCAACACCGCGCTGAGCAGGGTCAGGAACCCGACCACCGCCACGCTCGCATGCACGAACACGATCGCCTTCGGCGCGACCTGCTTGCGCAGGTGCAGCGAGGCGAGATAGAAGCCGCCGAGCGCCGCGAGCACCAGGATCCCGAGCGCCGCCGTCACGCGGCCTGCGCCCTGGCCCTGCAGCACGGTGACGATCAGCAGCACCAGCCCGCTGGCGCCGAGCAGGGCGTGGAGGATGGAAATCGCCCACGGCGCGAGCCTGCCGCGCAGCACGCTGGAAGCCAGCACGAGGCCGCCGAGCGCGGCGACGGCGAAAACGATGAGTGCGTAGGTGAGCATGGCGGATTCCTCTTGTCGTTGATGGTCGAGTGCGTGCGTTCTTGCAGGAACGAGTTCAGCTGCGAGCCTCCGCCTCCGCCTCCACCGACAGCAAGAGCTCGCGGCTGAAACCGCTCCTACAGGCGGTCGCCGGTGGTCGCTTCGGTTGCCGCCGCAAGGCGCGCGAGCACCGCCTCGGTCATGCGCGCGCAGCGCGGGCCGAGGAACGGGAACGCTTCGCCCAGCGTGGCGGCCAGCGAATCCTGCAGCGTGCCGCGCAGCAGCCGTCGCGCCCGGTGCAGCCGGGTCTTGACCGTTTCCGGTCTGACCCCGAGCGTGGTCGCGGTCTCGTCCACCGAGCAGCCTTCGACTTCGCGCATGATGAATACGATGCGGAAGGCGTCCGGCAGGTCGTCGATGGCGTGCTCGATCAGTCCACGGATCTGTGCCCGTGCCGCGGCGGCGGCCGGGTCTTCGTTGCCGAAGCGGTTGGGGAACGAGACCACGCGCGAATCCTCCTGCGGCGTGGCTTCGAACGTGGCGATGTCGACGCTCGGGCGACGCCTGCGCAAGCGGCCGTTCGCCTCGTTGAGCACGATGCGCGTCAGCCAGGTCGACAGGGACGACTCGCCGCGGAAGGTCGAGAGCGCGGCGAAGGCGTGCGTGTAAGCCTCCTGCACGACGTCCTCGGCCTCGGCATCGTCGCGTACCACGGCGCGCGCGACCCGGAACAGGCGCTGGTTGCAGCGCTGCATCAGCTCGCGGAACGCACCGCGCTGGCCGCGCTGCGCCAGCGCCACCAACTCGGCGTCGGGCAGGGTGGACCAGGCGATTGCTTCGGTGGCGGCGCGATCGGGCATTGAGGGCTCCTCTTCACCGATCGGATGCAGCAGTGCGGAAAAGGTTCCCGCCGGCCCGCTCAGCCCGTTTCCTTCAAGCCGGGGCGCGTGGCCCCGGCTCCGGTGCAGGTCAGCCGCCCTTCGGCTTTTCGCCTGCCGTGGCGCCTGCCGCCTGCGGCGCCGGCACCTGCCAGCCGCAGGACTGGCCTTCGTTCTGCTGCTTGAGCCATTCCTGCAGCGGCGCGAAGTATTCCAGCACGGGCGCGGCATCGAGCTTTTCGCTGCCGGTCAGTTCCTTCATCGTCTGCTGCCACGGCTGGCTCGCGCCCTTGTCCAGCATCGCCCAGAACTTCTGCCCGGCGACCTTGTTGCCGTAGAAGCTGCACTCGTACAGCGGGCCCTTGTAGCCGGCCGCGTCGCACAGTGACTTGTAGAACTGGAACTGCAGGATGTGGGCGAGGAAGTAGCGCGTGTACGGCGTGTTGGCCGGCACGTGGTACTTGGCGCCCGGGTCGAAGAACTCCTCGCCGCGCGGTTCCACCGGCGCCACGCCCTGGTACTGCGCCTTGAGCCGCCACCACGCGGCGTTGTACTCGGACGGCTTGATCGAGCCGTCGAACACGCCCCAGCGCCAGCGGTCGATCATCAGCCCGAACGGCAGGAACGCCACCTTCGCCAGCGCCATGCGCATCTGCGAGTTGATCAGCGCATCGTGGCCCTGCTGCTGTTCGCCCACCAGGCCGATCGAATGCAGGTACTGTGGCGTCATCGCCAGCACGATGGTGTCGCCGATAGCTTCGTGGAAGCCGTCGTTGGCGCCGGCCTGGAACAGCGGCGGCAGCTTGTTGTAGGCCAGGTAGTAATAGACGTGGCCCAGCTCGTGGTAGATGGTGGTGAAGTCTTCCTCGTTGGGCTTGATGCACATCTTGGTGCGCACGTCGCCGGACATGTTCATGTCCCAGGCGCTGGCGTGGCAGACCACGTCGCGGTCGCGCGGCTTGATGAACTGCGCCTTCTCCCAATAGTTGGCCGGCAGCTCGGGCATGCCCAGCGAGACGTAGAAGTCCTGCGCGCGCTCGGTCATCTTCTTCGCCATCTCGAGCTGCGCGGCGTGGACGACCTCGGCGCGGCCGTCGGTATCGAGCATCACGTTCTGCTTGACCAGCATCTCGTTGAGGTTGGCCTCGTACTGCTTCTTGAGCGCGCCGGTGACGTCCAGGCTGCCGGCGTCGGGATAGGGCTCGAGCACGTCCCACAGGTTGCTCCAGTCCTGCTGCCACATGTTGCCCATCAGGTGCGCGGGCAGCAGGCCGTCGACCGAGCCTTCACCGGGGTACTTCGACTCCAGCCGCGTGCGCGCGTAGCAGTGCAGCTGGTCGTACAGCGGCTTGACCTGGTTCCACAGGCGGTCGGTTTCCGGGCCGATCTGCGTGGGCGGCATGTCGTAGCCCGAACGCCACAGCTCGCCGGCGTCGGCATAGCCCATGTCGCGCGCACCCTGGTTGACCAGTTCGACGAAACGCGTGTAGTTGCCGCGCATGGGCTTGGCGATCGAATGCCAGCCTCGCCAGGCGTCGAGCTGGTCGTCGTAGTCGCGGTCGTTGCGCAGCACGTCCTCGAGATCGCCGAGCTGGCGGCAGTCCTCGTCGTCGCCTTCGCCCTTGCAGTAGGTGCCCGAGCCGTACGTGCCCTCCATCTCGGTGGCGATGCGGGTCAGCTCGGCCAGCTTGGCCGGGTCCTTGGGCGGCGGCATCGCGGTGCCGATCTTGAGCAGGTTGATCGCGCGCGCGGTCTGCGGCGACATCTCCTTGCCCTCGAAACGCTTGGCCTGCTCGAGCCAGCTGTTGAGCTGTGTCAGGAAGCGCTCGTTGGACTTGGCCGCGATCAGCTTGCTGTCGTCGGTGATGTAGGTGTTGGAGATCCACTGCGCGGCGGTGATCTCGGGGTACATCGCCATGAGCTCGTCATTGACCCGCTCGATGAACTGGTCGGCAGTCTCGTCCTTGGGGACCGTGGGGCCGGGCGAGGATTCGCGCGTGCAGGCCGACAGCGCGAAAGCGCCGGCGATGGACAGGGCAAGAAGCAGGTGGCGATAGGTCACGGAAATCCCCGGAAGCCGTGGCAGGAAGGCTGCAGGCTAGTGCGTGGCCGTGGCGGTCGCAAGGGGCGCCGCCGCAATGCGCGGGCTAGCGGCGGAAGCCCAGCACCAGGACGCCGGCGCCGACCAGCGCGATCCCGAGCCATTCGCGCGGACTGGGCCGCTCATGCAGGAACGCGAATGCGAACACCGCCACCAGCACCACGCTGAGCTTGTCCACCGGCGCGACCTGCGAGGCGTTGCCGATCTGCAGCGCGCGGAAGTAGCAGACCCAGGAAGCGCCTGTCGCCAGCGCCGAGAGCACCAGGAATCCCAGCGTCGATGGCGGCAGCGCCAGCGGGTTGCTCATCTTGCCCGTCGCCGCGACGAAGGCCGCCAGCACCACCACGATCACCACCGTTCGGATCAACGTGGCGAAATCCGAATCGACGCGCTGCAGGCCGAGCTTGGCGAAGATCGCGGTGAGCGCCGCGAAGCAGGCCGAAAGCAGCGCCCAGTGGAACCAGCCCATGCCGTGGTTCATTTCCGTTCCTCCGCTCGGTTCGCTGGGGGCCGTGGCGTGGTCGATATTCCGCGCAGGCCCGTCGACGCGGTGCCACGACGCATCGGGCGGCGATCAGTGTGCGCGTCGTGCTGGTCGCTGTGGAAGCGCCATCACCAGCATCACGACCAGTGCCAGCAGCACCACGCTGGCGACATAGCGACTCAGCCCCAGGCCGCCGTGCTGCAGCGGCTTGTCGAGGAAGTCGCCGACCACTGCGCCGAGCGGCCGGGTGAGGACGAAAGCGGCCCAGAACAGCACGGTACGCGAGATGGATGTCCTGAAGTACGCCAGCGCGACCAGCAACAGCAGCGACCCGAACAGCACCGCGCTGCCCGCATAGCCGAGCCCGGCCGAATCCGCGGTCCAGTCGCCGAGGGCGGTGCCCAAGGTCTGCGAGAACGCGATGGTCACCCAGTAGAACGCCTCGGACCTGGTAGAGGCGACGCTGCCCATGTCGATCGAGCCCGTACTGCGCTTCCACAGTGCGAGCGAGGCCAGCAGGAGCAGGACGAGCAAAGTGCTGCCGCCCGCGTAACCGATCCCCAGTGAGCGGTCGACCAGGTCAGCCAGCGTGGTGCCGACGGTCGTGGACATTATGATGGCCGCCCAGTACGGGAAGGGGTGGAAGCGCTCGGCGCGAACCTGCACCGCAACCGCGGCGGCGAACAGCACCAGGAAGATCGCGGTACCGGCCGCATAGCCGAGCTGCATCGACATCGTGATCGCGTCGCCACCGGTTTCGCCAAGCGTGGTGACCAGCACCTTGACGATCCAGAACCCGAGGGTGACTTCTGGAACCTTGGCGAACGCATCCTTGCTCATCTCAGTGCGTGCTCGCAGCGGCGCAGCAGGTCCGATTTCGGGTCGTAGATGCCGGTCTGGACCTGGAACATGCCCAGGATGGTGGGGAACAGGTTGTCGTGGCTGGCCGGCTCGTCCGCAATGTGCCGCATGCATTCCAGGTCGAGTCCCTCCTGGCGCGCGAATCCGGGCGAGAACCACATCACCATCGGCACCCGGGTCTGCTGGCTGGGAGCGATCGCGCGCGGCACGCCGTGCAGGTACAGGCGGTTCTCGCCCAGCGACTCGCCGTGGTCGGACACGTAGATCAATGCGGTGTCGTAATCGGCTTGGTTCCGCAGCAGGTCGATCGTGCGGGCGAGGACATGGTCGGCATACAGCACCGCGTTGTCGTAGCTGTTGACGATTTCCCGGCGGCTGCAATTGCCCAGCTGCTCGGTGTCGCAGGCCGGGGTGAAGTGGCGGAAGGCCGGCGGGTAGCGCTGGTAGTACGCCGGCCCGTGGTTGCCGAGCATGTGCAGCACGACGATGCGGTCGCGGCCGTCGGGCGCGAGCCGCGCCTGCAGGCCGGACAGCAGGATCTCGTCGAAGCAGCGGTTTCCGTTGCACAGCGCCGGGTCGGTGGCATCGGCCATCGACTCGAACGCCAGCCCGTCGCATACGCGCTTGCAGCCGGACTGGTTGTCGCGCCACAGCACCTGCACGCCGGCGTGCTGCAGCACGTGCAGCAGCGACTGGTGGCTGCGGATCTTCTTCGCGTCGTAGTCGTGGCGGCCGTAGGGCGAGAACATGCACGGCACCGAGACCGCGGTGCTGGTGCCGCAGGATTCGACGTCGGGGAAGTTGACGATATCCTGCATCGCCGCCAGCTCCGGCGTGGTCTGGCGGATGTAGCCGTTCAACCCCCAGTTCTGCGCGCGCACGGTTTCGCCGAGCACGAACACCAGCAGGCGCGGCCGCGCCCCGGCTGCGCGTGGCAGTTCGCGGGCGTCCTCGCCGATTGGCAGCAGTGGCCTGGTCGGGCCGGGCGGGGTGGACAGCAGCACTTTCGAGAGCGACACCAGGTAGTTGGACGGCGTCACCAGGTAACGCACTTCGCGGTGGTTGCGCGCCAGCGCCGACAGGTCCTGGAACGCGAACAGCGCGCTCGCCGCGGCCAGCACCAGCATGGCGACGAGAAAGGCCAGGCGAATCCACAGCGCGCGCGGCAGGGTGCGCCGTCGAAGCCGCAGTCGCCACAGCATCGCGATCGGCAGCACCGCCAGCGCCAGCAGCGGGAGGACCAGGCCCGCCCCGATCAGCTCGCCCGCTTCCCTCGGGTCTGTTTCCAGGACATTGCGGATCATGTCCGGGTCCAGGTAGACCTTGAAGCTGCCGATGTAGTGGGCGGCGAACGCCGTGGCCACGAACAACACTGTCAACAGCGGCTTCGCCGTCCAGCGCGACAGCACCAGCCCGAGCAGGAATGCCTGCAGCGCGGTGACGAACACGAACACCGCCACCAGCAGCCTCGCGTCCGCGTGGATGTCCGCGACCAGCGTGTGCCACAGCTCGTGGTTGCAGGCGACGGTGAAGAACAGGCTGGCCAGCAGCGCCAACACTTCGGTCGGGACCGTCGGCCGCGCACGCAGCCACGCCAGTGCGCGTGGCGGAAGGGGGTGGAAGATGTCGGAGGCGACCATCACCTGCCTCCATCGGCAGGGGCGGGCGCATTCCGCGGCGCCGGCGCGGCTCCGCCGCGGGCGAGCATGGCTCGATGCAGCAGCAGCGCGACCAGCCAGCAGATCGTCAATGTCCAGGCATCGTGCGAGGCGAAATGCGCGCCGCGCAGCTGTTGGGAAACGCCGAACACCAGCCCCGCGCACAGGCCCGCGGCAAGTCCTTTCCAGCGCCATCGTGGGCGCGTGCTGCCGAAGAAGAAAAACAGCGCCACCCACGCATAGCCCGCGCTGGCGTGGCCGGCGGGGAAGCAGCGCCCGCGCGGCGCATGCGCGGGCAGGGCGGCGAGCAGGTCGTGGTAGCTGCGCGTGCCGCCGAAGCCGACCAGGTCCCAGGGGCAGTCGACGTGCGTCCAGGACTTCATCCAGGCCACGACCGAGGTCGACAGCAGCACCGCCAGCGCCAGGTACAGCAGCGGCCGGCGCCACGACCGCCATCGAGGCCTGCACCAGGCGACGGCCGCGCAGGCCACCACGCCCAGCCAGGCGAGCACGCTCAGGCGCTTGCCGCCCTCGTGGACCAGCGTGCTGGTGACGAAGCCGTCCTTCAGCGCCCAGTGGCCGCCTTCCCACAGGTAGAGGTGGCCGGCCAGCCAGCGGTCGCCGCCGAGCTGGAGCAGCACGAAGTTGGCCGCGACGAACACCGCCAGCGGCAGCAGCAGCTGCCACGCAAGCCATGCCGGCATGCCCGATTGCAGGATCCGGACGCTGCCGCCGGCGCTGCCCCGGCGCCGGGCGGGGCCTGGCAGGTCGGTGCCGGGGCCGTGGATCTGCGCCGGCGCACGACGGGCAGGCAGGTATCGATCGATCAAGGTGGTCACTCGTCCGGCCGGGGGCGGTCGCCCGGCTGCGCGGCAGATTGGCGGCGCGGGTGTCGGAGCGCGGTAGGACGCGGGTTGGAGCGGCGTTAAGCGCGACCGATGTCCATGCAATTCCGACATCGCAGGTGCGATCCTGCGCGGATGCCAGGCCCCGTCGAGGCCGGGGAGCAATTGCATGCGACTGCTGGTCATCGAGGACAACCGCAATCTCGTCGCCAACCTGTTTGATTACTTCGAAGCGCGCGGCCACGTGCTCGACGCCGCGCCCGACGGCGTGACCGGCCTGCACCTGGCCAGCACGCAGGCCCACGACGTGATCGTGCTCGACTGGATGCTGCCCGGCCTCGACGGCCCGGGGGTGCTGCGCCGCCTGCGCGAGGAGCACGGCCGGGACACGCCGGTGATCATGCTCACCGCGCGGGATGAGCTGCCCGACAAGATCGCCGGCTTCCGCGCCGGCGCCGACGACTACCTCACCAAGCCGTTCGCGCTGCCGGAGCTGGAGGTGCGGCTCGAGGCATTGCTCGCGCGCGCCAGCGGCCGGGTCCGGCGCGTGCTTGAAGTCGCCGACCTGCGCCTGGACCTGGCCACGCTTGAAGCGACCCGCGCGGGTCGCCGCCTGCACCTGTTTCCCGCCGGCCGCAAGCTGCTGGAAGTGCTGATGCAGGCCAGCCCGGCCGCGGTCACGCGCGACCGGCTCGAATACGCGCTGTGGGGCGACGATCCGCCGGACGGCGACATGCTGCGTTCGCACGTCTACGAGCTGCGGCGCAGCGTCGACGCGCCATTCGAAACCAAGCTGATCCAGACCCTGCCGCGCGTTGGCTACCGCCTGGCGGCCGTTGATGCGGAAGATGCCGGCGATGCGTAGGACCGGCCTGCGCCTGCGCATCACGCTGTTGGTGGTGGCGTACATGCTGCTGCTGTCGCTGGCGGTGGTCTACCACGGCAACGTGGTCAACGAGCGCGCCGAGAAGCTGGTCTGGACCTCGCTGCTGCAGTCCGAGCTGGACCACTACCTGCGCCGCGCCGCGGAGGACCCCGATTACCGGTGGCGCGACACCGAGGACGTGGCGCTGTACGGCGAGCCGGGCGCAACGGTGCCGGCCCGCCTCGCCCGGCTGTCCCCCGGGATCCATGACGAAGTCCGCGTCGACGGCGGGCAACGCGTCGCGCTGGTGAGGGACGTCGACGGGCGCCGGCTGGTGCTTACCTTGGACATCACCGAGTTCGAGCAGCGCGAGCAGCATCTGACCGTGCTGATGGCCGGTTCCGCGCTCGGCGGCCTGCTGATCGCCGGTCTGCTGGTCGCCTGGGGCCTCGGGCGTTTGGTCAAGCCGCTGGCCGACCTGGCACGCGACATCGCCGCCCTGCGGCCTGATCGCGGCGGCCAGCGCGTGGCGGTCGGGCGTCGCGCGAGTTCGGAGCTGGTGGTGATCTCCGACGCGGTCAACGACTACCTCGCCCGCAACGAGCGCTTCGTCGAGCGCGAGCGCGCCTTCATCGACAGCAGCAGCCACGAGTTGCGCACGCCGGTGGCGGTGATCGCGGGCGCGAGCGAACTGGCGCTCGACCAGCCGGGCACGCCCGATGCGGTACGCAACCAGCTCTCGCGCATCCTGCGCACCGCGCGCGGCGTGGAGCAGCTGCTATCGCTGCTGCTGGTGCTGGCCAAGGACCCGCAGCGCCTGGCCCAGGTCAGCGACCAGTTCCGCCTCGACCAGCTGCTGCCGGAGATCGTCGACGACCACCTCCACCTGTGCGCCGACAAGGATCTCGAGCTGGACGTGCGGCCGCTGCCCGCCTGCGAGCTGCTGGCGCCGCTGGCCATCGTGCAGGCCGCCATCGGCAACCTGCTGCGCAACGCGATCGAGAACAGCGACCGCGGCACGATCTCGATCGCGCTCGAGCGCGGCGGCGTGGTGGTGATCGAGGACCCCGGCCACGGCATGTCGCCGGAGGAAATCAGCATCATCTACGCGCGGATGGCGCGCGGCGGCGACGGCGGGCGCAATGGATCGGGCATCGGCCTGGACCTGATCGCGCGGCTGTGCGAACACCTTGGCTGGCGGCTGGAGATCGAGCCGCGCACGCCGCGCGGCACGCGGGTGACGCTGGACCTGGGGCCGGCACTTGCCGGCAGCTGACCAGCCTTCGCACGCCGCGGGCGGCGGTTGGAAGGTCAGCCAGGCAGGCGCAGCGTACGGTCGGCCGCGACCAGGCCGCGTTCGACCAGCCAGGCCCAGGCGGTATCGGCATCGCGTTCGAAATACGCCGCCGCCGAGCCGAGCCGGAACGTGTAGCCCCAGGCATCCATGTCGGCCAGCACGCGCGCGCGGCCAACGCCGGGCAGCATGTCGCCGAGCAATGCCTGCAGCAGGCAGACGGCGTCTTCTTCCTCGACCGAATCGGTGGCGTCGGTATGCACGGCCGAGCGCCGTTCGGGCGGCAGCACGATCAGGTGGCAGGCTTCGTGCAGCAGCGAGTGCACCGGGGTGTCGCCGCGCGCATGCACGGTTGCACCGATCAGGCCGGCTTCGCAGTCGCCCCAGTAGCTGCCGGGGATGGACGCGTCGTCTGCTACGCGTTGAAGTTGCAGGTCGTAGCGGGAGAGGAGGGTGGTGGCGTCCGCGAAGGAAATGTCGCGCAACCGCAGCACGTTGCGCTCCGCTCCCTCTCCTTCAAGGGAGCCGGGCCTTGCTCCCTCCGGAGGGTCGGGGTGGGGATGGGCTTCGGTGCGGGGCATGCGTAAGTTCATTGCGACGGATGGGAAACCCATCCCCACCCAACCCTCCCCTTGAAGGGGAGGGCTTCTGGCTCGGGCTCTTGAAGGGGAGGGCTTCTGGCTCGGGCTCTTGAAGAGGCAGGGTTTTGTCAGGCCGTCGCCGCGCGCCCTTCCGGCAGGGCGACCGAGATATCGAGCACGTCATGCTCGCCGTCCTTCACCACGTCCACCTTCACCGCGTCGACGTCGACGCTGACGTACTTGCGGATCACTTCCAGCAGTTCGCGCTGCAGCAGGGGCAGGTAGTCCGGCGCGCTGCGGTTGGTGCGCTCCTGGGCGATGATGATGCGCAGGCGGTCCTTGGCGATGGAGGCGGTGTTCTTCTTCGCCTTCAGGAAATCGAACATGCCCATGCCTCAACCCCCGAAGATCTTGCTGAAGAATCCTTTCTTCTCCAGCTGGGTGAAGCGCATGGGCCGCTCCTCGCCCATCAGCCGCGCAACCGCGTCGTCGTAGGCCTGGCCGGCCGCCGATTCCATGTCCAGGATCACCGGCTCGCCCTTGTTCGAGGCGTTGAGCACGTCGCCGGACTCGGGGATCACGCCGATCGTCTTCAGGCCGAGCACTTCCTCGACGTCCTTGACCGACAGCATCTCGCCGCCGTCCACGCGCTGCGGGTTGTAGCGGGTCAGCAGCAGGTAGGCGCTGATCGATTCGCCGTCCTCGGCGTGGCGGGTCTTGGAGTCGAGCAGGCCCAGGATACGGTCGGAGTCGCGCACGCTGGACACTTCCGGGTTCACCACCACCACGGCCTTGTCGGCGAAGTACATCGCCAGGAACGCGCCCTTCTCGATGCCGGCCGGCGAGTCGCAGATGATGTAGTCGAAATCGTCGTCGGCCAGGTCCTTGAGCACCTTCTCCACGCCTTCCTTGGTCAGCGCGTCCTTGTCGCGGGTCTGCGAGGCGGCCAGTACGTACAGGTTCTCGAAGCGCTTGTCCTTGATCAGCGCCTGGCGCAGCGAGGCTTCGCCCTGGGTGACGTTGACGAAGTCGTACACCACGCGGCGTTCGCAGCCCATGATCAGGTCGAGGTTGCGCAGGCCGACGTCGAAGTCGATCACCACGACCTTCTTGCCGCGGCGCGCCAGTCCGCACGCCAGGCTGGCGCTGCTGGTGGTCTTGCCGACGCCGCCCTTGCCCGATGTGACTACGATGATTTCAGCCAAAGGATTTCTCCGTGATTCTTGTTGGTGGTGGAGCCGGGGATGGTTATCGATGATTCGTGGTTAGCGATTGGTTATCGGCGTGCAAAAGGGCGCGCGCCTGCGATCGTTGGACCCCCTGTTTCGTGGGCCACCGCCACCGGCCCACGCTCACTCCAGCACCGCGATCTTCAACTCTTCGTTTTCCAGCCAGACCTGCACCGGCTTGCCGTGCAGTTCCTTCGGGATGTCTTCCAGCACCTTGTAGTTGCCGGCGATGGCCACCAGCTCGGCGTGGAACGCACGACAGAAGATACGTGCCTTTTCGTCGCCCTGCGCGCCGGCCAGCGCGCGGCCGCGCAGGGCGCCGTAGATGTGCACCGAGCCGTCGGCGATGACCTCCGCGCCGGCGCCGACCGTGGTCAGCACGGTCAGGTCGCGGTTGTCGGCGTAGACCTGCTGGCCCGAGCGCACCGGGGTGGCCTGGATGAGGCCGGGCTGGCCGGCGGGGGCGGGGCGGGCCTTGGCTTCCGCCTTGGCAGGAGCAGTGGAAGCCGCGACCGGCTGCCGGGCTGCCGGGGTCGCGGCTTCCGCCGCCCCTGCGGCCGCTCCGGCGGTGGGTTCGTACTGCGCGCGGAACTTGGCCAGCAGCGGCAGGCCAAGTTCCACCGACAGCTTTTCGTTGTCGCTGCTGCCCCAGGCCAGCGCCACCGGAAGCACGCCGGCTTCGCGCAGGCCGTCGAGCAGCGCACGGGCGGAGGCGGCGTCCGGGGTGGCGGCCAGGCCGCCGAAATCGACGATCACCGCGGCGCGGGCGAACAGCTTGGGCGCGCGCTTGACCCGGTCGGCCATTTCCGCGGCCAGCCGGGCGACGTCGAGGGTGCGCACGCGCAGGTTGGCGATGCCGACCTGGCCGATCTTGAGTTCGCCGGCGGGCTCGTAGTCGTGGGCCGGGTGTGCCGAAGGCGATGCCACGCTCAGGTCCCCGTCGCGCGGTGGGGCGCGGGGGCCGGCGGGCGCGGCCGGGTCAGCCACGGGGCGTTGGGCAGTTCATCGCCGTAGTGTTCGCGCACCCAGGCGTAGCTGCACAATTCCTTGATCAGCATCGAGGCGCGGATGCCGGACGGCTCGTCGGTGGTCCCGGGCATCACGTGCTGGCCGACCTCGTGGAAGCCGAAGCTGCCGTGGAACACGCGCGCCGGGTCGCTGTCGTGCTCGACGAACACCTCGCAGGCCATCTGCGGGTAGCGCAGCTCGGCGTAGCTCTGCACGTCGGCGTAGAACGCGCGGCCCAGGCCGCCTCCGCGGCGGCGGCTGGCGACCACGATGCGGTCGATGTAGAAAAAGCGCTCGTAGCGCTCGCCGAACCAGCGGAAATTGCTGCTGTCGTGGCCGCTTTCGGAGCCGAAACCCACCAGGAAGCCCGACAGCGTGCCGTCGCGCACGGCCACGCGGAAATACTCGGCGGTGTCGAAGAACCGGCGCAGCCTCGCGGCATCGAGGGGCAGGATGGCGGGGCCGGCGGCGTTGTTCAGGGCAAGGATGGAATCCAGCTCGTGCTCGCGCACGTCGCGGACGACAATCGACATTCCTGACTCCCTTGCTTCAAAAGTGCGGCATCGGCCGGATATAACGAAACGGGCGCTTGGCCGCGGCCGCGATTATCGCACGGCCGGCCCGCGGGGGCGACTTCCGCGACCGTCGCCGGCATGACTTTCGGACGGTCGTTTCGCGCAGCTTTGCGCCTACCATGGGGTATGTTCACGCACCTCGACCACAGCCGCCTGCTGCGCTTCGCCGGCCTGTTCACGTGGGCCGTCGTGGGGCTGCCGCTGCTGCTGCTGTCGCTGCCGGTGGACCAGGGCGACGAACTGGTGGTGGCCGCGGCCCTGGGCTGGCAGGCCTGGCTGGCCTGGGCGATCTTCGGCTTCAGCTACGCCTGGCTGACCCGGGCGCTGAGCGCGCGCCGGGCCGGTGCGCTCGATTACCTGCTGCTGGTGCTGCTGACCGGCAGCGCCATCGCGATCAGCTATTACAGCGCCAGCGGCCTGGGCAGCATCCTGCTGATGGTGGTGGCCTGCGTGCTGCCCTGGCTGCTGCCGTTGTCGGTGGGCGTGGCGCTGCTGGTGCTGTGCGAATTCGTGATCGTGCCGGTATACATGCGCGGCCTGGGCATGTATTGGGGCGAAGCGGTGATGCAGGCGGTGCTGTACTTCGGGGTGACCGGCTTCGTCTTCGTCACCAGCATGGTCGCCCGCCAGCAAGCCCAGGCCCGCGATGAGCAACGCCGGCTGAATGCCGAGCTGCGCGCCACCCGCGCGCTGCTGGCCGAAAGCGCGCGGGTCAACGAGCGCACCCGCATCTCGCGCGAGCTGCACGACCTGCTCGGCCACCACCTCACCGCGCTGAGCCTGAACCTGGAAGTCGCCAGCCACATCACCGAGGGCAAGGCGCACGAGCACGTCGGCCAGGCCCACACCCTGGCGCGGCTGCTGCTCTCCGACGTGCGCGAGGCGGTCAACCAGATCCGCGGCAACGATGCGATCGACATGTCCGCGACCCTGCTGCCGCTGGCCGACAACGTGCCCGGGCTGCGCATCGACATGGTCATGCCCAGGCCCTTCCTGCTCGACGACCCCGAGCGCGCCCACGTCCTGCTGCGCTGCACCCAGGAGATCATCACCAACGCCGTGCGCCACGCCCAGGCGCAGATGCTGCGGCTGCGCTACGCCTGGGACGGCGATGCGATCCGCCTGCAGGCGCGCGATGACGGCCGTGGCACCGAGAACCCGAACGCCGGCAACGGCCTGGCCGGCATGCGCGAGCGGCTGGCGAGCTATGGCGGCGAGCTGGAAGTCGAATCCGCGCCGGGGCAGGGCTTTGCCCTGAACCTGCGCCTTCCGCGCGGGAGCGGCGCGGGGCTCGGCAAGCCGGCGCCGCCGCGGCCGGTTGCCGCGACATGAGCGGCATGGTGCCGGCATGCAGCGTGGTCGAGGGTGCATCCTGCACCGCGGGCATCCCGTGCGCGGGGCGCCATGATTCGAAGGATTGGGAGGCAACGACATGATCCGCGTGTGTCTGGTGGACGATCAAACCCTGGTACGGCAGGGCATCCGCTCGCTGCTGGCGCTCGACGACGGCATCGAGGTGGTGGCCGAGGCGAACGACGGCCGGCAGGCGGTGGAACTGGTGCCGCAGGTCAAGCCCGACGTGGTGCTGATGGACATGCGCATGCCGGTGATGTCCGGCCTGGAGGCGCTGCAGGCCCTGGCGCACCTGAATGCGCTGCCGCCAACCATCATCCTGACCACCTTCGACGACGACCAGCTGGTGCTGGCCGGGCTGAAGGCCGGTGCCAAGGGCTACCTGCTCAAGGACGTCTCCCTGGAACAGCTGGTCGGCGCGATCCGCACCGTGGCCGAGGGCGGATCGCTGGTCCAGCCGGCGGTGACCCAGCGCCTGCTGTCGGGCCTGGAGCACATGCGCAACGACTTCGTCAGCCTCGACCGGCCCGACCCGCTTACCGACCGCGAGACCGAAATCCTGCGGCTGATGGCCTCGGGCTTCTCCAACAAGGAGATCGCCAATTCGCTGGGCGTGGCCGAGGGCACGATCAAGAACCACGTGTCGAACATCCTGTCCAAGCTCGGCGTGCGCGACCGCACCCGGGCCGTGCTCAAGGCCTTCGAGCTGCAGCTGGTCTGATCGTAGGGCGGGTCTTGACCCGCCACGCCCGCCTGCCTCCGTTGATGGCGGGTCAAGACCCGCCCTACGTGCCCCGTGGGGGCATGCGGGCGCCGCGTCATGCCCATCTCCCGCGGATGTCTCGCCCGTGCCCGCTCAAATTGCTACGATTGCCCGTCTGCGCCCGGCCCGGCCGGAAATGGTCCTGGAGAACCCTGAATGACCCGTCTCATCGAGATCCTGATTTCGCTTGCGATCGTTGCTGCCCTGATGCTGCTCGTGGGCCTTGTCCTGCCGTCCAGCCGGCACCTGAGTGAAAGTGTCGAAACCAACCGCAAGATGACGATCGTGTTCGACACGCTCAACAGCCTGCGCCGCTTCACGGACTGGAACGCCCTGGCATTGCGCGACCCGCAGGCGGATTTCGACCTGTCCGGCCCGGCGTCGGGTGTCGGCGCCAAGCTGACCTGGACGTCGGACGTCAAGCAGGTTGGCGAAGGCAGCTGGGAGCTGATCGAGTCGGTCCCGCGCAAGAGCGTCAAGTACGCGATCGAGGACCAGCGTCGCGGCCATGACAAGGTCACCGAGTTCACCCTGACCCCGACCGGCCGCGGTGCGGTCAAGCGCAACGTCGAGATCACCCAGACCTACGACGTCGAGTACGGCTGGAACCTGATCGGTCGCTACGCCGGTCTCTACGTCAGCCGCCACGTCGGCGACGACATGAAGCTGGGCCTGACGCGCCTGAGCAGCATGCTGGCTTCCGTGCCGAACGTCGATTACGCCGTGAAGGGCAGCAAGATGCGCGGCATGGCCGTGATGGAGCGCCCGGCCGAGGACCTGCTGGTCGTCAAGGCGGGCTCGATCGAGCGCAACAACGAGAAGATCAAGACGTCGATGAAGTCCAACATGGAGTGGATCAAGCGCACCATGGACGCCAACGGCCTGGTGGCCGCGGGCCCGATGCGCATCATCTCCACCGAACTCGGCCGCGAGAACTACACCTTCGACATCGCCCAGCCGGTGCGCAAGGCCGGCTCCGGCGCGGACGAGGACGCAGGAAACGGCGACGAGAACGAGGACGAGAAGACCGCCACCGCCGCCGAGCAGGACGGCGACGAGCCGACGTTCGTCGTCGACACCCAGACCCCCGTGGTCGCCGCCGGCGAACCGCTGGATGTCAAGATTCCGGATGGTGCCCCGGTCGAGTACGTGCAGACCGAGCCCGGCCGCGTGGCGATGACCTACTACACCGGCTTCATGGCCGAACTGGACAATGTCCGCAATGCGCTGCGTGCCTGGGCGCTGACCCAGGGCGACGACGTCGTTGGCCGTCCCTACGAGATCTACAAGAACGGCATCGACCAGGCGTTCACCGCCGAGGGCGAATACGAGGTCTACTGGACCCTGAAGTAGGCTCGTTGGTTCGATGATGTTGACCGGCACGCCGCATCCCATGGTGCGGCGTGCTGCGTTTCCGGGGATTGCATGATCGATTCCACCTCAACGGCCGCGGTTCCGGGCCCGGGCGCCGCGCAGCGTTCGCTGGCCTTCGCCGGCGCCGTCCTGGCCGCCGCATCGGTGGGGCTGTCGGCCTATGCGTCGCATGTCGCGGTCGGCGCGGGGCAGGCCGCGCTGCTGGTCGGCGCGGCCATCGCCTTCGGTCACGGCCTCGCACTGGCCGCGCTCTCGCGCCAGGCGAAGCGGCGCGTGGCCGTGTTCGCACTCGTTGCCATCCTGGCCGGCACGCTGCTGTTTTCCGGCGGCCTGGTCGCCGCGCACTTCACCGGCGCAGCGGCGCGCACCGCACCGTTCGGCGGCTCGCTGCTGATCGTGGCGTGGCTGGCCTGGGCCGTCGACGTCCTGCGGAAATAACCCGATGCCACGCTACAGGCGCGGTTTCGATACGCAGGAAGCATTCGCGCACCTGGCCCGGCGCGACCGCAAGCTTGGCAAGTGGATGAAGCGGATCGGCCCGATCGACGCGGACGCGCGCTGGCGCAAGTCGTTCGACCCGGTCGATGCGCTCGCGCGCGCGATCCTCTACCAGCAGCTCAGCGGCAAGGCGGCCGCGACCATCGTCGGCCGCGTCGAGCAGGCCATCGGCAGCGAACGCTTCCACTGCGACACGCTGGGCCGCGTCGACGACGCCAGCCTGCGTGCCTGCGGCGTTTCGGGCAACAAGGCGCTCGCCCTTCGCGACCTGGCCCTGCGTGAATCGCGCGGCGAGATACCCGACCTGCGGCGCATGTCCACGATGGCCGAAGACGACATCATCGCCGCGCTCGTGCCGATCCGCGGCATCGGCCGCTGGACGGTCGAGATGATGCTGATGTTCCGTCTCGGACGCGCCGACGTGCTGCCCGTGGACGACCTGGGCATCCGCAAGGGTGCCCAGGAGGTCGACCGGCTCGACGCCATGCCCACCCCGAAGGAACTGGCCGCGCGCGGCGAAAGCTGGGGTCCCTACCGGACGTACGCCAGCCTGTACCTGTGGCGCATCGCCGACTTCCCCGCGAAGACGACAACGCCGAGGCCGACGTAGGTCGGGGCTACACCCCCGACGGCTTTCCCGGCGTGGATGGTGCGACGGCTACGGGATGGCGTGGGCGTCGGGGGCATAGCCCCGACCTACGGCGCGCCGTGGGGGTGTTACGGGTAGACGCAGGGCGTCATGCCGGAATACCAAGACGCCACTCAGCTCCTGCGCGAGATCGCGGCCTACAGTGTCTCGAACTGGCGGACGATCCAGGAAACCTGGTAGGCGAGGCTGGCGATCACGAACACGGCGTGGAAGCGGCGGTTCGGGGTGATCATCGCGATCGCGCACAGCACCACGTAGGCGAGGCTGCGCAACTCGAGCTCCGGGCCGAAGCCTTCGAAGTAGCCTCGGCCCTTGATCCAGGTGTCGGCCAGGTCCACGACGTAGGCCAGCCCGAGCAGGCCGAAGAACCACTTGCGTCGCGAGAAGAAGTAATCCCGGTAGTCGCGGTAGCCGTCGAGGCTGTCGGGGAAGATGATCGCGCACAGCAGGTACAGCAGCAGCGCGTACAGGGCGATGAACAGGTACAGCAGGAACGTCCAGTGCACCATGTTGACCAGGCGGAATTCCCACCACCAGAAGTGCAGCAGGTACAGGAACATCGACACCGCCCACAGCAGGTGCACCCAATAGACGCGTTCGCGCACGGGACGGTCGATGATGCGGGCGAAGTGGCGCAACAGGTGGGTCAGGCCGAGGCCGACCACCATGCCCAGCAGGACCCGGATGTGCAGGTACTGGCTGGCGAGCGATACGGCGTGATCCGGCTCGGGCGGCTGCATCGGGCGATTGTGGTGGCGCGGCGGCGGTGTCGCAAGTCGCGGCCTTCGCGCATCGGGGGCGCAAGCCTCGACCTGCGGCGCGCGTCCGCTTGTGCGGCGTGCGGTGGCCGCATGGGCGCGGCTTTGCCGTGCGAGGGATTGAGGGCTTCCGCGGGGCTTGCGACTTGCCGGCCGACGCGGTGAGATATGCCACGAACGCAAAGGGACCCCGCGCCATGACTACCGCCCACGATTTTTCGGCCGTCGACATCGACGGCCACGACAAGCCTCTCTCGGACTACGCCGGAAAGGTGTTGCTGGTGGTCAACGTGGCCTCGCAGTGCGGCTTCACGCCGCAGTACGAAGGCCTGCAGAAGTTGTGGCGCGACTACCGCGACCGCGGCCTGGTGGTGCTCGGATTCCCCTGCGACCAGTTCGGCCACCAGGAGCCGGGCGACGAGGCTGCGATCAGGAATTTCTGTTCGCTGACCTACGACGTCGACTTCCCCATGTTCTCCAAGGTCGACGTCAACGGCGACGGCGCGCATCCGCTGTGGAAATGGCTGAAGAAGGAGAAGGGCGGCCTGCTCGGCATCGACGCGATCAAGTGGAACTTCAGCAAGTTCCTCGTCGGTCGCGACGGGCGGGCGATCAGGCGCTATGCGCCGGCCGACAAGCCCGAGTCGCTGGCAGGCGACATCGAACAGGCGCTGGGCTGAGCCATGGCTGCGTCGAACGATCGCTATCGCCTGGAAATCACGCCGCACGGTTCGGGGCTGCGTGCCCATGTCGCCGGCGAATCCAGCCTCGACACCACATTGGCCTACTGGCGCGCGATCGCCCGCGAGGCCCGCGAGTGCGGCGCGGCCTCGCTGCTGCTGGTCGACGAGATGATCGGCGAACCGCTGGGCGAATCCGACTGGCTGACCCTGGTGGCCAGCATGCAGGGCGAAGGGCTGGAGAAGCTGAGGATCGCCCACGCCAAGCCGCTGGGGCTGCAGCAGGTGGAGTTCTGCGAGATCTTCGCGCGCGATGCCGGCATCGAGGCGAAGGTGTTCGAGAGCGAATCGCTGGCCGACATCTGGCTCCAGTACGGCGAGCGGTAGGGCCGTCGGCGTCAGCCGTTGGCGGGTTTCGCCAGCGCTTCCGGCGGCAGCAGTGCGAGCATTTCTTGGATGAAGCCGTCGATCATCTCTTCCGAGTAGCCGCGATGGACGTGGGCGACCTTGCCGTCGACGTCGACGATGAACATGTTCGGTAGCGCTTTCACGCCGTAGCTGTCGCTGATCCGGCCCTTGGGATCGCGGATGTAGCGCAGGTCGATGTCCTTGTTGGCGCGGATCACGGCGTTGAAGTCGCGCCGGTCTTCCTTGAAGTTGACCGCGATCACTTCCAGGTGATCGCGCCCGACGATGGATTGCACCTTGCCCAGCACGGGCAACTCGCGCCTGCACGGCCCGCACCAGGAGGCCCAGAAGGTGACGATCACGACCTTTCCGCGGTACTGGCTCACCGTGACCGGGTTGCCGTCGCGGTCGTTGCCGAGCACGTCGGGCGGGATGTCGCCGGGACGTGGCTGCGGCGGAAGGTCTTCGCCGGCGCCAGCCGGCATGGCGGGCAGCAGGCACAGCACGGCGGCCATGCAGGCCGCGATCAGCATCGTTTTCATTCCCCGTCCCCTTGTCGGATGGGGGGAGCATACGGTGCTGGCCGGTGATTTGCTGGCCGGCCGCGCCTTGATGCGGGTCTTCGGCCTTGCATCCGTGGTGTCGGGGGGGCGACCTACTTTTCGACGAAGGCGCGCTCGAACACGTACTGGCCGGGCACGCCGATGCGCGGGGCGGCGGTGAAGCCGCGGGCGTCGAGCAGGTTGCGGAAGTCGGCCAGCATCTGCGGGCCGCCGCAGATCATGGCGCGGTCGTGCACGGCGTCGAGCGGGTCGAGGCCGAGGTCGGCGGCGATGCGGCCGCTGTCGAGCAGGGTGGTCAGGCGCCCGCGCTGGTCGCGGCCGTCGAAGGCGAAGTCCTCGCGCGAGACGGTCGGGTAGTACAGCAGCTGCTTCGATATCTGCTCGCCGAGGAACTCGTGCCGCGGCAGCTCGTTGACGATGTAGTCGCGGTAGGCAAGGTCGCCGGCGTTGCGCACGCCGTGGCAGAGCACGACGCGCTCGAAGCGCTCGTAGGTGTCCGGGTCCTTGATGATCGCCAGCCACGGCGCCAGGCCGGTGCCGGTGCCGAACAGGTACAGGTTGCGGCCGGCATGCAGGTCGTGGATCAGCAGGGTGCCGGTGGGCTTGCGGCCGACCAGCACGCTGTCGCCGGGGCGGATGTCCTTCAGGCGCGAGGTCAGCGGGCCGTTGGGCACCTTGATGCTGAAGAACTCCAGCTGCTCCTCCCAGTTCGCGCTGGCGATCGAGTAAGCGCGCAGCAGCGGACGTCCGCCGACCTCCAGCCCGATCATCACGAACTGGCCGTTGTCGAAGCGGAAACCGTCGTCGCGGGTGGTGGTGAAGCTGAAGTAGTCGTCCGTCCAGTGACGGACATCCAGCACCATTTCGGTGCCAAATGCGGAGGCCATGCGGGGAGGGGTGTGGACTGCGAGACGCCCATTTTAGCCGATGCGCCCCGTGACCGTAGGTCGGGGTCCCGCCCCCGACGGCTCTTGATCTTCGGCCCGTGATCCGCGGCCACCGCCCCGCAGAAAGCCGTCGGGGACGGGACCCCGACCTACGGGGCGTAGTCCACCGCTACGATGAAGAATCGCCGGGTTCCGCCGGGCAGCTGCGCTTCGAACTCGTCGTCCGTCCGCTTCTTCAGCATTGCCCGGGCGAGCGGCGAGTCGATGCTGATCCAGCCTTGCGCGGCGTCTGTCTCGTCGGGTCCGACGATGCGGTAGCGCGTTGCTTCGCCGCTCTCCGCGTCCTCCACCTCGACGCGCGCGCCGAAGAACACCGCGCTGCGGTCCGCGGGCGCGGCGTCCACCACGCGCAGGGTTTCCAGGCGCTTGCTCAGGTAGCGCACGCGGCGGTCGATCTCGCCGAGCTGCTTCTTGCGGTAGGTGTACTCGGCGTTCTCGGAGCGGTCGCCCTCGGCCGCCGCGGCGGTCAGGGCGCGGACCACTTCCGGGCGACGCACCCGCCACAGGTCGTCGAGTTCGGATTTCAGCCGCGCATGCCCGGCCGGGGTGACCAGCGCGGTGCTTTTCTCGCCCGGCGGACGCCAGCGTCCCACGTCGTCCCGGTCAGTGCGCCGCCGGCGCGCGATGCAGGCTGTAGTCCAGGCCGCTTTCGATCGGATTGCCGTCGATGTCGAGCATCCGCAGTTCGTCGTCGGACACGACTTCGTACAGGCGGTCCTGGTCCTGCTTGCTGTTGGGGTCCAGGCGGATGCGCTTGCCGGCTTCCTCGACCGTCCAGGTGCCGGTGACGTCGTTGGTGGCGCCGTCGCTCTCCCGGTACGCGTCGTGCAGCGAATAGGTGCCGTCGGCGTTGAGCGTGAGCGTGCTGTCGATGCCGGGGCAGTCGGCGCAGGGCAGGGTGCCCTCGAAGCTGCCGGCGAAGGCGCGCACGTCCAGGCCTTCCGGCGCGGGCGCGTTGTCGACTTCGCGCAGCACGTCGGTGGGATGTTCGTCCGCGGCCGGTTCGTTGGCCACGGGCGCGACGGCCGGTGCGGGCGTCGCGGAGTCTTCAGGCGCTGCGGCGTCGGTCGACGGCTTGCAGCCGGCCATGGCGATCGCGGCGGCGAGCACGGTGGTGGTGAACAGAATGCGGTTTGTCATCGGATGCTCCATCGGGGGAATGTCGCGGGGAAAGGAGGCTGTGAAACCTGGATGACCCGGTCGTCCAGAGCTTGCCAAGGAGTTTCTGAATTCGCCGTCACTCCCGCGAAAGCGGGGATGACGAGCAAAAGCACGATTGCCCAGGCTTCATCTAACGCTTGCCGCCGAAAATGCCGCCCAGCAGGCCGCGCAGGATCTTCCGGCCCATCTGGCTGCCCACGGTGCGCGCGGTCTGCTTGGCCATGGTCTCGATCATGCCCTGGCGGCGCTTGGTGCCGAACAGCGCATCCTTCATCACGTCGCCGATGCCGCGATCGCCATCGTCGGCCTGCGCGGTGCGCGACGATTTGTCCGTCGCCTTGGTGTCCGGCTCCACCGCGACGCGGCGCGCGGCCAGCATTTCCGCCGCCGATTCGCGATTGACCGCGGTGTCGTACTTGCCGCCCACCGGACTGCCGGCGCGCACCTGCGCGCGCTCGGCGTCGGTGATCGCACCCATCCGGCAGCGCGGCGCCGCGATCAGCGTCTTCTCCACCGGCATCGGGATGCCCTTGTCCTGCAGCGTGGACACCAGCGCCTCGCCGGTGCCGAGCTTGCCGATCACCTCGGCCACGTCCAGGTCGGGGTTGGAAACGAAGGTCTCGGCAGCCGTCTTCACCGCCTTCTGGTCGCGCGGGGTGAACGCACGCAGCGCGTGCTGCACGCGGTTGCCGAGCTGGCCGAGGATCTCGTCGGGCACGTCGTCCGGGAACTGCGAGCAGAAGTACACGCCCACGCCCTTGGAGCGGATCAGCCGCACCACCTGTTCGACCCGCTGGCGCAGCGCGTCCGGCGCGTCATCGAACAGCAGGTGCGCCTCGTCGAACACGAACACCAGCTTCGGCTTGTCCAGGTCGCCCACTTCCGGCAGCTGTTCGAACAGCTCCGACAGCAGCCACAGCAGGAAGCTCGAATACAGCCGCGGCTTCATGATCAGCTGGTTGGCGGCGAGGATGCCGATAACCCCGCGTCCGTCCGACGTGGTACGCATGATGTCGGACAGCTCCAGCGCCGGCTCGCCGAAGAACAGTTCGCCGCCCTGCGACTCGATGCGCAGGATCGCGCGCTGGATCGCGCCGATCGACTGCGTGCTGATCAGCCCGTACTGCGCCGAGATTTCCTTGCGCGCCTCGGCGGCGTGGTTGAGCAGCGCGCGCAGGTCTTCCAGGTCCAGCAGCAGCCAACCGCTGTCGTCGGCCACGCGGAACACGATTTCCAGCACGCCCGACTGGGTGTCGTTGAGTTCCAGCATCCGCGCCAGCAGGGTCGGGCCGACCTCGCTGACCGTGGTGCGCACCGGGTGGCCGAGCTTGCCGTACAGGTCCCAGAAGATCACCGGGCTGGCTTCGGACGTGTAGCCGTCGATGCCGATCTCGTCGATCCGCGCCTGCAGCTTCTCGTTGAGCGATCCGGCCGCGGCGAGGCCCGCCACGTCGCCCTTCACGTCGGCCATGAACACCGGCACGCCGATGCGTGAAAAACCCTCGGCGATCGTCGTCAGCGTGACCGTCTTGCCGGTGCCGGTGGCGCCGGCCACCAGCCCGTGGCGGTTGCCGAACTTCGGCAGCAGGAAGACCTTGCCCTGGCTGGCCGGCAGCGAAGCGGGCGTGGTGACGGCCTTGCCGACGAGAATGGGGTCCATCGCGTTGCCTCGGCTGGAGATGGACGGATTCTAGCGAACGTGTGAGGTTGCCGCGCTCCGCGCCGCGACGATACCCTGCGCGTTGCTTCTCGCCGAAGACCTTGCACCTCATGCACGCCCTTGTCGTCACTTTGGCCCGCTGGGCCGCCCTTGTTGCCGTGGTTTCCCTGTCCCTGCTGCCATTCGACGCGGCTGCGTTGTCCAGGCGCGACGCTGCCGCCGTGGAGGCGCTCAACCAGCGCATGGCCGCCGCCGAGCAGCGCTACCGCGAGGCGCTGGTGAAGATCGGCAACGCCGAACCGGGCGCCGTGGACGAGAGCAACGCCGCGATCGAGGACATGGAGGACGTGGTCGCCGCCTGTCTGAAGCAGAAGGGCTGCCAGGTCAACGACCAGGTCGCCGTCTTCAAGCGCCTGCTCAAGCTCGGCGCAGACGCCGAGGCGGGCCTGGGCGAGGACTGGGACGACGGCGACCCGCTGGACGCAGACCCGGACCACGTCGGCGAGGCCGACCTGGCCGCCGACGTGCCCGAGGCCGCACGCGCGGCGGCGCTGCTCGATGACAGCCATCGCTTCGACGAGATGGTGCAGTACAACCCCGCCGTGCAGGCCGGCATCCGCCGCTGGCTCACAGACATGCGTCCGTCGCTGATGGACAGCTACGAAAACTACGAATACCTGCGCCAGACCATGTGGCCCTCGTTCGAGCGCGCCGGCCTGCCCGAGGCGCTGCTGTTCGGGATCATGGCCAAGGAGTCCAACGGCAAGGCGCACGCCACCTCGCGCGCCGGCGCCGCGGGGCCGATGCAGTTCATGTACGCCACCGGCAAGCGCTTCGGCCTGGGGCCGGACGGCACCGGCTTCGACACCCGCTACGACCCCCACGCTTCCGCCGAGGCCGCCGCCGCTTACCTCAACGAACGCCTGGGCCAGCTCAACAACAGCATCGAGATGTCCCTGGCTGCCTACAACGGCGGCGAGGGCCGGGCGCGGCGCGTCTACGAGGGCAGCAACGGCCGCGGCTTCTGGAACGCCGACATCTACAACCAGTTCCCCGCCGAGACCCGCGACTACGTGCCGATGGTGATCGCGGCGGCGTGGCTGTTCCTGCACCCGAAGCAGTACGGCCTACATTTCCCGCGCGTGCAGACCAGGCCCGCGCTGCTGGAGCTGGAGAAGCCGGCCTCGATCTACGAACTGACCATCTGCCTGGGCAACGGCCGCACCCGCGACGGGTACATGCGCGCGCTGCGCAACCTCAATCCGCGCTACCAGGCCGACAGCTGGCTGCCCGCTGGCACCACCCTGCGCGCCACCACCCGGATCGCCAGCCTCTACAAGCATTACTGCGTGGGCGGCGCCCGTGCCGAGCTTGCCCAGCAGCTGGTGATGAGCGACCCGGCCGCCGCCATCGTCCATGCCGGCGATGCCGGTCCGGCCACGGGTTCGCCGACCGTGACAGCGATGGTGCCCGGCCCGACGACGATCGCCACCGGCGTCGCCACCCCGGCCCGCAAGCCGCGCGAACACCACGTCGAGCGCGGCGACACCCTGGTCTCGATCTCGCGCCGCTATTCGTGCGACACCAAGGTCCTGGCCAAGGCCAACAACCTCAAGGCCCCACGCTACGCCATCAGGCAGGGGCAGCGCCTGAAGCTCGAAGGCTGCACGAAGTAAGAGCGCACCAGGGCGCGACCCGCGACATCGCGCAAAAGGAGGTCGTGGGTCGGGCTACGCCCCTTACGCGCCGCGCGTCCCGCGCCGGGTTCCCTGCGGCAATCCGGTCGTGATCGCACGTCACGCTGCAAACTGAGGGTTCCGGCGCGGCCGGCAGGGCTTCGGGACGAATGTCCTCCGGCATCCGCCTGGCGGCGAATGCCTCTCCCTTTATTTCGTCCCGAAGGCCTGCCGGCCGCACCGGCCTGATCGCAGGCTTGCCGGGAATGCCGGCACCCTGTTTTTCGCTGCGCAAGGCGGAACGCCGGGTGCGAATGCCCTTGGGGCAAAATCAAGGAGGAGGCGCCGGCCGCAGGCTGGCGCCGGGGGACATTTGCCCCAAGGGCATTCGTATCCGGCGCCCACCAACTTTCGGACGAACCGAAAAAAGCTCTTGATCTTGGCGCCGATAAAAACCGGGATGCCGCTGTTTCCGAAGCCCGCGCACGCAACCGCGTGCTTGGCCGCCGCACTCTGGACAGGAGAAGGACCAAAAAAAAGCCGGCTCAATGGCCGGCTTTCTTTTCCTTCTTCGCAGCGCGCTTTTCCTTCAGCGTCTTCTCCGGTTTCTTCTTCTCTTCCTTCTTCTTGTCCAGGCCCTTGGCCATGGCGGTCTCCGCTGGTTGGTGGTTGACGCCGCGCAAATGTACGCCGCCGCGGAGCGGCCGCATAGTGCCTGGCGGCGGCACCCCCTTACACTATGCGCATGCCCCTGATTTCCCTGAACGCCGTCGACTACAGCGTCGGCGGCCCATTGCTGCTCGAACGCGTCGACCTGGCCATCGAGGCCGGCGAACGCATCGCCCTGATCGGCCGCAACGGCGCCGGCAAGTCCACCCTGCTGCGCCTGCTGGATGGCGAACTCAAGCCCGACGACGGCGAGGTCCGTCGCGAGGGCGGAGTGCGCGTGGCGCGGCTGGAGCAGGAGGTCCCCGCCGGCGCCGAGGGCAGTGTGTTCGACGTGGTGGCCGAAGGGCTGGGCAGCGTCGGCGCGGACCTGGCCGAGTACCACCATCTGGCGCATGCCGCCGAGGTCGACATGGCCGCGCTGGCGGCGGTGCAGGGCCGGATCGAGGCCGCCGACGGCTGGAGCCTGGACCAGCGCGTGGTCGATACCCTGGCCCGGCTCGAACTCGACGGCGACGCCGCCTTCGCCCGCCTGTCCGGCGGCATGAAGCGGCGCGTGCTGCTGGCCCGCGCGCTGGTGTCGGCGCCGGACGTGCTGCTGCTCGACGAGCCCACCAACCACCTCGACATCGCCGCGATCGACTGGCTGGAAGGCTTCCTCAAGGGCTGGAGCGGCGCGCTGGTGTTCATCACCCATGACCGCCGCTTCCTGCGCGCGCTGGCCACGCGCATCGTCGAGATCGATCGCGGTCAGGTCAGCAGCTGGCCCGGCGACTGGGACAACTACCTGCGCCGCAAGGAAGAACGCCTCAACGCCGAGGCGCAGGAGAACGCCCGCTTCGACAAGCTGCTGGCGCAGGAAGAGATCTGGATCCGCCAGGGCATCAAGGCCCGCCGCACCCGCGACGAAGGCCGCGTGCGCCGGCTCAAGGCGATGCGCGTCGAGCGCGCGCAGCGGCGCGAGCAGGTCGGCAACGTGCGCATGGACACCGCGCAGGCCGGCGCCTCGGGAAAGAAGGTCATCCAGGCGAAGGACGTGTCGTTCTCGTTCGGCGATCGCGCGCTGGTGCGCGACTTTTCCACCACCATCCTGCGCGGCGACCGCATCGGCCTGGTCGGCGCGAACGGCAGTGGCAAGACGACGCTGCTCAAGCTGCTGCTGGGCGACCTGCAGCCGCAGGCCGGCGAGATCCGCATCGGCACCCAGCTGCAGGTCGCCTATTTCGACCAGTACCGCGCCATGCTGCGCGAGGACTGGAACGCGCTGGAAAACGTCGCCGAAGGCCTGGAGTTCGTCGAGGTCGGCGGCAAGCGCAAGCACGTGATCGGCTACCTGCAGGACTTCCTGTTCACGCCCGAGCGCGCGCGCGCGCCGATCACGCGGCTGTCGGGCGGCGAGCGCAACCGGCTACTGCTGGCCAAGCTGTTCGCGCAGCCGTCCAACCTGCTGGTGATGGACGAACCGACCAACGACCTCGACGTCGAGACGTTGGAACTGCTGGAAGAACTGCTCGCCGACTATGCGGGCACCCTGCTGCTGGTCAGCCATGACCGCGACTTCCTCGACAACGTCGTGACCTCGACCCTGGTGATGCAGGACGGCGGGGAAGGGCGCATCGGCGAGTACGTGGGCGGTTACAGCGATTGGCTTCGTCAGAGGCCGCAGCACGCCACGCAGGGCCAGCCGCCACGAGGGCAGGCCGCGGCGACGGGCAACGAATCCGCGCCGAAGCAGGTCGCCGATCCCGAGGTCGCCAAGCCCGCGAAGGCCAAGCGCAAGCTCGGCTTCAAGGAGGCGCGTGAACTCGAGCAGCTCCCCGCGCGCATCGAAGCGCTGGAGGCGCGGATCGCCGAGTTGACCGCGGCAATGAACGACCCCGCGTTCTACCAGCGCGACGGCGCGGCGATCACGGCGCATAACGCGGCCGTCGCCGAGGCGCAAACCGAACTTGACGAAGCCTATGCGCGCTGGGAAGCGCTCGAAGGTTCGTAGGAGCGCCCCATGGGCGCGATCCCGGCGCGGGTAAGGCAATCGCGCCCATGGGGCGCTCCCGCGGGGAACCCGCACCCGGCACCACGGCCAGACGACAGGCGACTCCCATGATCACCGTCCACCACCTCGAAAATTCCCGCTCCCAGCGCGTGCTGTGGCTGCTGGAGGAACTCGGCCTCGACTACGAAGTTGTGAAGTACAAGCGCGATCCGGAGACCCTGCTCGCACCGCCGGAGCTGCGCGCGATCCATCCACTCGGCAAGTCGCCGGTGGTGGTCGACGGCGACGACGTGCTGGCCGAATCCGGCGCGATCATCGAAGCCCTGGTCGAACGCCACGATGCCGCGCACGTGCTGGCGCCGCCACCCGGCAGCCGCGAGCGCCTGCGCTGGCGGTACTGGCTGCACTACGCCGAGGGCTCTGCGATGCCGCCGCTGCTCCTCTCGCTGGTGTTCTCGCGCGTCGCCGAGTCGCCGATGCCGTTCTTCGCCCGACCGGTCGCGCGCGGCATTGCCGGCAAGGCGCTGGCCGGCTTTGTCCGCCCACAGCTCAAGCTGCACGCCGGCTACCTGGAAGGCGAGCTGGCGAACGCGGACTGGTTCTGCGGCGCGGGCTTCAGCGCGGCCGACATCCAGATGAGCTTCCCTGTCGAGGCGCTGGAAGCGCGGCTGGGGTTCGACGCGCATCCGCGCCTGCGCGACTGGCTGCAGCGCATCCACGCCCGCCCGGCGTGGGTACGGGCGATGGACCGCGGCGGGCCGTATGCGCTGGTCAGCTGAGGTGTCGGCCGTGGTGCTTCACGCAGGCTGGGGTGCTGGCCGAGTACAAGACCGGCAATTGGGAGCGCGCCGGATGCTGAACAAGCCTCCCCGGCGCAGGCGCAGCGTGACGTAGCGCAGATTTGCGCGATGGGACGGCCGGTATCCTGACAGATCAGTGACGGCCGGCCGATCAGGGGGCGACGACCGCGGATGGGTTTCCTCGAATCCCAGCTATCCGAATCCCGGGACCGGGAATTCATCGACCGTATGCACCGCATGCGCATGCTCGGGCTCGCTCTCGGCATGCTGCCGATCGCATCGGTGCTGTACGCGAACGATGCGTCTGCCTGGGCCTGGGGCCTGCTGCTGTTCAACGGGCTCGCGTGGCCGCACGTGGCGTGGTGGCTGGCGCGACGCAGCCGTGACCCGCGCGGTACCGAGTTTCGCAACCTGGTCCTGGACTCCGCGGCTGGCGGTGCCTGGGTCGCGGTGATGCAGTTCAACCTGCTGCCGAGCGCATTGCTGCTGACGATGCTGACCGTCGACAAGATCGGCGTCGCCGGATGGCGTTTCCTCGCGCGTACCGGCCCTGCGCAGGTAGCCGCCTGCCTGGTGGTGTGGGCGCTTTCGGGTTTTCCCCCCGTACGCCTGGAGAGCAGCATGGCGAACATCGTCGCCTCGCTGCCTTTCATGTTCATCTACCCGCTGGCGCTGAGCATGGTGACCCATGCGCTCGGCCAGCGCGTCTGGCGGCAGAACCGGCAGCTCGAGCGCCTGAACCGGATCGACGTGCTGACCGGCCTGCCCAATCGCCGGCACTGGGACGAGGTCGCCGACAGCGAGCTTGCGCGTTACCTGCGCTCGCGCCGGCCAGCGGTGGTGATGCTGATCGACGTCGACAACTTCAAGGAAGTCAACGACGCCCACGGCCACGGCACCGGCGACGAAGTGCTGCGTTGCGTGGCCCGGGTGCTGCGCTCGTCGGTGCGCGAGATCGACACCCCGGCGCGCTACGGCGGCGACGAGTTTGCCGTCCTGCTGGCCGAAGCCGACGTCCGCGGCGCACGCACGGTGGCCGAACGCATCCGCACGCGCTTCCTGGAAGAGCGTGGCGAAGCGGCCGCCGCCGAGCACTGCACGCTGAGCATCGGCCTGGCCGAGGCGGACCGCCTGCTGGTCGACGCCGACGACTGGGTGCGGCGCGCGGACGCGGCCATGTACCGCGCCAAGGCCGGTGGCCGCGACCGCATCGACGTGGCCGACTCCCCGTGGATCGCGGCCGCGCCCCAGGAATCACGGGCGCCGTAGGTCGGGGCTACGCCCCCGACGCCCTGCGAATCAAATGCGCCTCCCACGGCCGAGATCAAAAGCCGTCGGGGGCATAGCCCCGACCTACGGCCGCGCGAAGCGGAACCTCGCCATCACGCCATAGTGGTCCGAGGCAAGGACGCCTTCCGTATCGGGCCGGTCGAGGATCACCGCCGCCTCCAGCGGCACGAACGCGCCGCGCTGCAGCAGGACCTGGTCGATGTGGCGCGGCGGGTACTGCGCAAGGTCGAGCGTGGCGTGGGCGCGGTCGTCCGGTGTGATGCCCGGGTGCATCGCCGTGTAGGCGTCGAGGAAGGGGCCGAGCAGCGGCTGCAGTTCCGGCGCGTCCATCGAGGCGTTGAGGTCGCCGGCCAGGACAGAAGGCAGGCCGTCGTCGGTGGCGGCGATGTAGCGCAGCGCGTCGGCGACCTGCTCCGCGCGGATCGCGCCGCCGCCTTCGGTCCAGTGCAGGTGGGTGTCGTAGACGTTGATCTCGCGACCGCCCACGGCGAGCCGCACGTGGACGATGTTGCGGAAGTCGTCGAGCGGCTCGAGCGCCTTCCAGTCGTGGGCGAGGATCGGATGGCGGCTGAGGATGGCGTTGCCGAAGCGCTTGGGCTTGTCGGCCGCGTCGACCGATGCGAACACGTACTCGTAACCCAGCGCCCCGGCCAGCGTCCGCGCCTGGTTGGGCAGGCCCTCGTGCTGGAAGACTTCTTGCAGCACGACGACGTCCGGCTGCAGATCGCGCAGCTTTTCGACGATCACGCGCTGGCGCGCGGGCCAGTCGCCCTTGTCGTGCCAGAGGTTGAGGGTGACCAGGGTGATCGCCGGCGAAGCTTCGTCCGCGCGCGTGGCGGGATCAGGCAGGGATGCGCAGGCGGCCAGCACGAAAGCCGATGCCAGTGCCAGCAGGCGCATGAGGGAAGGGAAGGCGGTGGCGTGCATGCGGACTCCGGTTGTCGCGCGACCTCGGGACGAGCGATTGTTGCTCAGCGCCCGTCGGGAACCGTGGCCGTGTGCAGCACCGGGTACAGGTTGTAGCGCTCGTCCCACGACGGATGCAGGCGGTAGAAGAAGTCCAGCCGCGCGCGCGGGCTTGCCGCGAACTCCGGGTCATCGCGCAGCTTTTGCTCGAAGCGCGCCTTCAACGCCGCGTCCTTCGCCAACATCTCGCGGGCGACTTCCTCGGCCACGTACGGCTCCATGTACTCCTTGCGCTCGAAGGCGTTGTTGAACTCGCCCCAGGCCGCGAGCGCGTCGGGCGCCTGCGGTTCAAGGATCGCCATCACCAGCCGTGCCTTCGGCTGCGCGATCGGGACGAACAGCGCGCCGGCGGCGACGTCGCGCGTCTCCGGCTTCCAGTCGCCCGCCAGAGCCAGGCGCTGGTGGCCTTCGACCGAGCCTGCATCGAGCGTGGCCTCGTCGGCACGGAACGCCTCGACCTTCGCAGCGGGCAGGGCGGCATCCAATTCGCGGAACTTGACCCCGTGCTGCGTCAGCTTCTCCCCGACCCACGCCGCGTGCGCGGCGGGCACCAGGTAGCCGCCCTCCGGCGCGACGATGCTCAGGTCCGGGACGATCTCGTCGCGCAGTGGCAGCTTCCACAACTGCGGCGTTGTTTCGTCGTAGCGCGTCATCAGCGCCCCGGACACCTCCGACGGCGTGCGCGTGTAGGCGTAGCCGAGGAAGTCGACGGTGCGCACCTTGTCGGTCGCCTTCCACGAAAGCGGTACCGGTTTGCCGCCGAGCCGCGCCGCACGCTCGTCGGCGGCGTGCGCATCGTCCAGCCAGTCGCGGCCGTGCGCGGCCACCTGCTCGAGCAGCGAGACGACGGTGTCGCGGGTGATCTTCACCCGCACCGGGTACTCCTTCCACGAATGTGTCTCGACCAGCAGGCCGAAGCGGTTGCGCAGCTGGAAATAGCCGTGCGAGAAGCGCGGCGTGGCGACGCCGTCGACGAAGCCGGAGGCCGGATTGTCTTCCTCCACGAACGAGGGGTAGAACGTCAGCGGATGCGCCCCCTGCGCCGCGACCGCATCCACCAGCGCCGTGCGCATCGCCAGGCCGTCCTTGCGCAGCTGCGCGTCGCCGGCGTGCACGGGCTCGACCTGGTACGACACGTCCTGGCGGAACTTGGCGCCGTCGGTGACGTGCAGGTCGACGTAGAGGATCGGGTCCCAGGCGTTGACCAGCGCCAGCATCGCCTGCATCTCCGGTGCATCGGCCTTCACGTAGTCGCGGTTGAGGTTGTAGTTCTGCGCGGTGGTGCGCCAGCCCATTTCCTCGGGACCACGCTGGTTGGGGCGGTTCCAGCGTCCGAATCGTTCGTGGCCGTCGACGTTGAACACCGGCACGAACAGCAGCACCTGGCGGTCGAGCGCGCCGGGCGCGGCCTCGCCCTCGAGCGCCTGGCGCAGGGCGAGGAAACCGGCGTCCTTGCCGTCGCTTTCGCCGGCGTGGATGCCGCCCTGCACCAGCAGCACGGGAAGGTCCTGCGCGCGTGCCTGTTCCGGCGTGAACGCGCCGGTATGCGTGGCCACCAGCGCCTTCATCGGCCGGCCCTCGGGCGTGGTGCCGAAGTCGATGCAGCGCACGGCGTCCGGGTAGCGTTCGGCGAACGCGCCGCACAGCTCGACCACTTCGGCGTAGCGGCCGGTCTGCACGAAGCCCGAGCGCTCGGCCACGGTGGTCAGCGGCTGCTCCTGCGCCGCGGCCGGCGGTACCGGCAGGGCGAGGGCGAGGAGCAGGGCGGCGAAGGTCAGCGGCTGGCGCATGTCGATCCCGGGAATCGTGTGGAGGGTGGATGATGCCGCAACGGGCGCGGACGGGCAGGGCGCGGGTTGGCATTTCGATCCATGCCGGTATTTCCGGGGTGATTGCGCGGCTTTGCCGAGCGAGGCACCGGGCACCCATAATGCGGCGGTCGCTTCCCCCGGAGCACGGCACATGCATACGCTCTACTATTCGCCGGGCGCCGCCAGCATGGCGGTGCACTGGCTGTTGATCGAGCTTGCCATCCCGCACGAACTGTCGCTGGTCGACTTCGAATCGCGGGCACAGAAGTCTCCCGCCTACCTCGAACTCAATCCCCACGGCGTGGTGCCGACGCTGGTGATCGACGGCCGGCCGCACGCCGAAGCGGCGGCGCTGCTGGTGCACCTGGCCGACACGCATCCCGAAGCGCGGCTGTCGCCGCCTGTCGACGCGCCGCGGCGCCTGGATTTCCTGCAATGGACCTTCCACCTGGCCAACGTGCTGCAGCCGTTGTTCCGCATGTGGTGGTACCCGCATGAACCGGCCGGCGAAGGCCGCGAGGAGGCGGTGCACGCCGCAACGCGCGTGCGCATCGAATCCGCATGGGCACGGATCGACGCCCACCTCGCGCAGCACGGCCCGTACCTGCTGGGCGACTGGCCTTGCGCGGCGGACTTCTACCTGACGATGCTGATGCGCTGGTCGCGGCACATGCCGCGCCCGGCGACCGCGTGGCCGCACCTGGACGCGCTGGCCGGGCGGATGCGTGCCTTGCCCTCGTTCCGCGAGCTGTACGCACGCGAGGGACTCGCCGAATGGATCTGACCGGACCCGGCTGAGCGGATCGATCGCGCCGGAATCGGCCCCGCCGCGCGCATCCGGGCCGATATCCGCCCAAGCCGCGGGAATCGGCGCGCCATCGGTTAGGCTTGGCGCCTGGACCAGACCAAGATTCCCGGATGACCACACCCGCCGCGGCCGCAGGCCACCCCGCGAAGCTGCCCCGGCAGATCCCCTACATCATCGGCAACGAAGGCTGCGAGCGCTTCAGCTTCTACGGCATGCGCAACATCCTGGTGCCGTTCCTGGTCAGCAGCATCCTGCTTGCGTACCTGCCCGAGTCGATGCGCGAGGGCGCGGCCAAGGACATCTTCCACATCTTCGTCATCGGGGTGTACTTCTTCCCGCTGCTGGGCGGCTGGATCTCCGACCGCTTCTTCGGCAAGTACAACACCGTGTTCTGGCTGTCGCTGGTGTACGTCGCCGGCCACGCCTGCCTGGCGTTGTTCGAGGGCAACCGCACCGGCTTCTTCACCGGCCTGTTCCTGATCGCACTGGGCTCGGGCGGCATCAAACCGTTGGTGTCGGCGTTCGTCGGCGACCAGTTCGACCGCAGCAACAAGCACCTGGCCAAGGTCGTCTACGACGCCTTCTACTGGATCATCAATTTCGGCTCGTTCTTCGCCTCGTTGCTGATGCCGATCTTCCTGCGCGAGTACGGCCCCAGCGTCGCGTTCGGCATCCCGGGGCTGCTGATGGCGGTGGCGACGGTGGTCTTCTGGGCCGGCCGCAACAAGTACGTGCACGTGCCGCCGACGACCTCGAACCCGCACTCGTTCCTGCGCGTGGTGCGTACCGCGCTGTCCGCGCCCGGGAGCGGGCGCATGGGACTGGTCGTCGCCGGCCTCGGCGCGGTGCTGGCGCTGGTGGCGCTGGCCTCGCTGCCGGGGGTGATCGGCGGCGCCGAGTCGGCGTCGGCGGCGGCCGCCAACGGCGTGATCGTGGTGCTGGTCGCGCTGGGGCTCGTGATCGCCTTTGGTGGCGTCGGTGCGTCGATGCAGCTCGATCGCGCCCGCGGCGTGCACCCCGACGAGGCGGTCGACGGCGCGCGTGCGGTGCTGCGGATCCTGATCGTGTTCGCCCTGGTCACCCCGTTCTGGTCGCTGTTCGACCAGAAGGCCTCGACCTGGGTGTTGCAGGGCGAGGACATGGCCAAGCCGGACTGGTTCTCCGCCGCGCAGATGCAGGCGCTGAATCCGGTGCTGGTGATGCTGCTGATCCCGTTCAACAACCTGGTGCTGTACCCGCTGCTGCGGCGCGCGGGCGTGGAAGTCACCGCGCTGCGGCGGATGGGTGCGGGCATCGCGTTCTCCGGTACCGCCTGGATCGCGGCCGGCATGCTGCAGCTGTGGATGGACGGCGGCGACGCGGTGTCGATCACCTGGCAGGTGTTGCCGTATGCGCTGCTGACGATGGGCGAGGTGCTGGTGTCTGCCACCGGCCTGGAGTTCGCCTACAGCCAGGCGCCGCGGTCGATGAAGGGCGTGATCATGAGCTTCTGGCTGCTGTCGGTGTCCTACGGCAACCTGTGGGTGCTGCTGACCAACGCCGCGGTGCGCAACGAGGCGGTCACCGCGCGCATCGCCGAGACCGGGATGAGCGAGACGGCGTTCCTGATGTTCTTCTTCGCAATCTTCGCCTTCATCGCAGCGGCGGTGTTCGCCTGGTACGCCAGGCGCTACCCGCTGCAGGACCACTACCGGAGCTAGCCGGAGCTACGGTCAAACCCGCATGAGGAAGCATATTTTCCGATGAACCTGTCCATCACTCTCGTCATCGTCATCGCCACTGGCATCGTCTCGTGGCTGGCGTTCAACAACCGGCAGCTGCTCGACCGCCTGATCCTGTGGCCGCCAGCGATCGACCGCCACAAGCAGTACGACCGCCTGGTCACGCACGGCTTCATCCATGCCGACCTCGGCCACCTGCTGTTCAACATGATCACGCTGTTCTTCTTCGGCAGGCCGGTGGAGCAGGCCTTCACGGGGCGGATCGGCGCGATCGGCTTCGTGCTGTTCTACCTGTCGGCGATCGTGGTCGCGATCCTGCCGACCTACCTCAAGCATCGCCATGACGCGCAGTACCGCAGCCTCGGCGCGTCGGGCGCGGTGTCGGCAGTGCTGTTCGCCTTCATCCTGATGGCGCCGTGGACCGGGATCTACATCTTCTTCATCCCGATCCCGATCCCCGCCATCCTCTACGCAGTGATCTACGTGGGCTACAGCATCTGGATGGACCGGCGCGGCACCGACAACGTCAACCACAGCGCCCACCTGTGGGGCGCGGGTTACGGCGTGCTGTTCGCGCTGGTCATGGAGCCGGCGCTGTTGCCGCACTTCCTGTCGGCGCTGGCCAACCCGTCGTTCGGCTAGTGCGGCGCGACGGCCGGCTGGTCAGGCCGCGGCCGTCTGGACCTGGACTGCACCGGGCCGCGGTGCGGCGGCGCCGTCGCTGCCGTAGGCCTGCTCCAGGCGTCCGTAGATCATCGAGTCGAGCTGGCTGTATTCGCAGTTGTCGGTCTCGCCGTTGCGGGTGAGATCGAACAGGCGGGTCATGGCCTCGTGCTCGGCGTTCTCGTCTTGTTCGTACATGTCGGCTCCTCCTCTCCGCATGAGGGGAAGCAGCAAGCGTGCCAACGCACCGATGCGGTCCAGCGGCCGCCGGCGGGTGACGCAATGTGTCAGCAAATCGCGTGCTTCGGCCGCTGAATGACAACCAAAGGCCGGCGTGGATGCTCACCCGGAGTGAATGGCGCCGATGCTATCCCTGCCGCATCCCCCAGCGAACGTGGAGTCGAGATGGCGACCAGGCGGACCGTGAAGCGGACAGCGGCGAAGACCGGGAAGACGGCGAAGAAGACCACTGCGAAGAAGACGGCGAAGAAGACGGCGAAGAAGGCAGCAGTGAAGAAGACCGTAGTGAAGAAGGCCGCGGCGAAGAAGGCCGCAGCCAGGGCGGTCGCGGTGAAGAAGAAGCCGACAGCGAAGAAATCCGCCGCCCGCAAGGCAACAGGCAAGGCTTCGACGCGGAAGGCCGCCCCGAAGAAGGCTGCGCGGAAGGTTGCGAAGAAGACAGCCGGCAAAGCCGTGAAGAAGGTCGTCAAGAAAGCCGCGAAGAAGGCCGCCAGGAAGACCGCGGCGAAGAAAACCGTGCGGAGAGCCGCGGCCAGGAAACCGGCGGCAAAGAAGGTGGTTGCAAAGAAGACAACCACGAAGAAGGCAGCCGCGAAGAAATCGACCGCGAAGAAGCCGACTGCCAAGCGCAGTTCCACGGCCAGGACCACGGCCCGCAGGAAGCGCGCCGCCAGGTCGGGTGCGATCACCCCCGAACAGGCGTTGGAGAACACCCGCAAGCTGCTCGAAGCCAAGCACGAACACGACCGGCAGCTGCAACCGTGGCAGCAGCTCGACGGCGGCCACGACGTGAATGCCCACGGCGGCTACCAGTCCGGTGAGGCCGCGGCCAAGGCGGCCGAACTGCACGCTGCCGAGAGCCGGCTGCAGGCCACCCAGGGCAGCATCGGCACCGAGGGCCGTCACGACCAGGGCAAGCGCGATAATCGCTGAAACGCAGACGGGAGAACAACGAGTGGATGGCAGCGAGATCCGCCACGACCGCGACCACGGACGCTTCATGGTCAGCGAGAACGGCCATGATGCCTTCGTCGAGTACGAGCGCGAGGGCAGCACCCTCGCCATCAACCACACCGAAGTGCCGCCGGAGATCGGCGGCCGTGGCATCGCCGGCAAGCTGGTGGAGGCGGTGTTGCGGTACGCTCGCGACGAAGGCCTGAAGGTGCTGCCGCGGTGTTCGTACGCAGATGCCTACATGCGCAGGCATGGCGAGTACGAGGAGCTGCGGGCGCCGGGTTGATGCGGCGTGTGGTCTGTGGTGCGTGGCGTGCCGATGGGTTTCGCTACGCTCTACCCATCAACGATCTCAATTCTCTGCCGCCGACCCGCCATCTACTTCGATGCGCCGTCGTCCATGGGCGCGATCGTTTGCCCCTTCACCGGCTCGCCGCGCTCGACCGCCTCGCCATCGGCGGTGTAGTGCTCGAAGAACGCCGGCAGGCCGTCGCCCTCGCCGAACACCGGCGCGTCCTGCAGGTGGAAGTGCAGGTGCGGCTCGCTGGTGTTGCCGCTGTTGCCGCAGCGGCCGATCTCGTCGCCCGGAGCGACTTCCTGCCCGGCTTCCACCGCCACGCTGCCCTGGCGCAGATGCGCGAACAGCGCGTACTCGCCGTTGCCCAGGTCGAGCATCACGTGGTTGCCGGCGATGGCCTCGGTGTTGCGGGTGCCGATTGCCTGGTCGGGCAGACCGTCGACGGCTTCGAGCACGGTGCCGTCGGCGGGTGCGAGGATCTTCTCGTTCCAGCAGTAGTAGTCCTCCAGCGCCTTTCCGTCGCCCCGATGGCTGCTGCCGTCGACGTGCTTGACCAGGTCGTAGGCGAAGCGCTGGCCCGGCGAGGCGGCGTGGTAGTTCTGTTCGATGTCGTGGCCGCCCCAGAACACGTACCACTGGCCGTCGAAAGGCAGCCGCATGTGCGCCTTCGTCTGGTAATCCAGATGCGGCGACGGTGCGGCCTGCGGCTTGGGCTGTACGCTGAATCCGGCAACCTTGCCGGCATCGTCCAGCGCCCAGTGCATCAGGATCGGCGCCGGCAGCTTGCTCCAGCGCGAGGTGCGGACGTAGGCATGCACGCCCTGGTCGGTGCCGACCGACTCGTCGAGCACCGCCTGTTCCTCGCCAAGCTGCTGGCCCACCTGCGCGCGGAACTGCGCCAGTGCGGCGGCGCTGCCCAGCGCTTGCTGCATCTGCGGCGACATGCGCGCCCACACGGCGTCGGTGTCGCCCTGCAGGAACAGCTGCGACAGCTCGCGCCCGGCCTGCATCGCGGGAGCGTCCTGCGGCGTCGCGTCGGCGGTGGGCACGGCGGTCGTGGAGGCCTGGGAATGGCCGGGCATCGACACGGCGAGCAGCAGCGCGGCGAGACCGGCGGACAGGATCTGCGTGGACATCAGGGTGTCTCCTCGTTCGAAGTGGGAGTGGAATTGATCAGGGCGGCGATCTGCCGGCGGTAGCGCTCCAGCGCATCGCGGCCCTGGCCGGTAATGGACACGCGCGTCAGCGGCCGCTTGCCGCGGAAGCTCTTGTCGATCGACACCAGCCCGGCGGTCTCGAGCTTGGACAGGTGGCTCGACAGGTTGCCCTTGCTGAGCCGGCACACGGTTTCGAGGAAGCCGAATTCGACCAGCTCCGCGCCGCCGAGCACGGTGAGGATCGCCAGCCGCGCCGGCTCGTGGACCAGCCGGTCGACGGCGAGGACTGCATCGATCGCATCCTGCGTTTCGTGCTTCATGCGCCGGCGGCCTCGCCGCGTGTGGCATTGCGCAGGCCGAGTTCGTCGCGCAGTCGCAGGTAGTCGCGGTGCTCGCGCCAGCCGGTTGGGATCGCGATGGCGGCGTAGAGTCCGGCGATCAGGATCCAGTACCAGGGATAGTTGAGGCCGACGATCACGACCGCGGCCTGGCAGACCAGCAGCACGCCGACCAGGAAGTCGCCGGTCGACCAGAACCAGCGCGCTGCGACCAACGGCATCGCCGCCACGATCGCGACGTAGGCGATGCCCGGCCACTGCCAGGTGCGTGCGCCCGCGGACCAGGCGACGCCGCCGATGATCAGCAGCGCCATCGCGGCCAGGTAGGCCACCATCCAGAAGTGCCCGCGCCGCTGCCTGTCGGACAGCCGCTCGCGCACTGCGCCCGCGCGCTGGTAGTAGAAGGCGCGAAGCAGTTCCTTCGATGCCAGCCACAGCAGCGGCGCGGCGACCAGCGCGTAGCGCCAGGCCGGGGTCAGCTCGACCGTGGCGCCGATGATGAACGTGGCCAGGCACAGCACGCCGCCGATCACCAGGCTCAGGCCCCCGGCGCTGCGGGAGTAGCGGGCGTAGCGGCTGGTGTTCTCGGCCAGGCGGGACAGGTGGGTTGTTTCGGTTTGCATTTCGGCTACTCGGCGTTGTTCGCAAATAAGTTGGGGCTGACCTAGATACCGGATCGATCTAGGATGGCAAATGGCGCTAAGTCGTTGTCGCATCAG
>NZ_JBHRYA010000013.1:0-691 GCF_042648865.1 Luteimonas soli
GAAAGAGCTTGCCATGTTGTCAGCTACGCGCTGCAATTCGGCTTAACTTGAGCGTTAGGCCGCTATGACACAAAATTCGGCGAGCTACTTGAAAGCACTACTGGCGGTGTGCATTAGCATCGCGCTTGCGTTTGTTGTGGGATCTTTCATGGGCACTCCAGTCAATCCAACAGAGGCTCGACAAGTACAGGCCAAATTGGATACAGCCATGCAAACCGGCATGGTGTTCCAAGAGGGTGAGGTGGAGGCATACCTCGCCGTGCCAAGTCATCCAGCTCCACCATTCTGGGTCGCCGTTCTGGACTGGCATGCCTGGCTGCTTGCGCCACCTCTCATCTTGGCCTTCCTAGCTCTTCGACCAGCAGCCATCGCCTCACTTATTGTGGCGTGTGCGGCTGCTGTCTTCTTGTACTATTTCGTAGCTCCAAAGCCATCGCTCGTACTGCTCATTTCCGCAGTCACAGGCATGCTCTGTGTCTATGTGTTGGAAAAGGCTAGGTCAGATGCCACACGGGGCGCGGCCTAACAGATCGTTCAACCCGAACCCGCTTCGTTCCGCCAACAACATGGCAGGTAGAGCTTGCCATGTTGTTGGCTCCACTACGCAGGTCGGGTTAACTCAAGGTGTTAGGCCTCATGAAAGTTCTCTTCGCCATCCTATGTTCGGCGCTACTCAGCGGGTGTGCTGAAT
>NZ_JBHRYA010000014.1:0-1878 GCF_042648865.1 Luteimonas soli
AGGTACAGCTTGCCATGTGCTTGGCTCCACTACGCGGCGCGGCTTAACTTAGGCGTTAGGCCGCTATGGAAGATCCGCGCAAGGTTGCACGAACCAGCCTCATCGAGATCGCAGGCCGCGAAGGATACGAACGGCTCGTAGAATCCCTCGGAGAGTACTCGCGCCAGGATTCGCCTCGCCTCCGCTACTGGCACGAGACTCTGCTGTCCAAGCTCAACGAAGCTACTGGAATTCTCATCACTGACTTCGCCGCCGCTCAAGCGTTGCTGCTGCATTGCCACATCCACAATGAGCCATTGCAATGGCTGGAGGGGCGCATGGTTCCTGAGCTTCCCGTCCATAGCCCCGAATACCTAGCTGCGGAGGAGCAATTGTTCCCCCATTCGCATGAGGTGGAGTTCGGCCGCCTGCCGAGTCAAAAGGGTGGCATTGTTCAAGTGCTCTCGTGCCCCGCTTGTAGGGCTGCGCGACACATGTGGGCCGAGCAGCGGCCTAACAATTCATTCAAGCCGAAGCCGCTACGCGGCTCGGCTTAATTCAGGCGTTATACGCCGCAGAAACTGTCTCGTTAATTGAGGAAAAAAGCATGAGCGTCACGCGTGTGTTGGACAAAACAAGTAGTTTCGGTGCGCTGGTCTCGGCAATGTCGTGCGCCGGCTGCTTTCCGGCCCTCGGGTCTTTGGGTGCCGCGCTAGGCCTGGGATTCCTCGGGCAGTACGAAGGCTTTCTGTTCCGTAAGTTGCTGCCCGGTCTAGCGGTACTTGCGCTCCTGGTGAACGCTTGGGCGTGGTACAGGCACCGCCAACTTGCTCGCGGCTTGCTTTCGGTCGTCGGCCCAATTGCCGTGTTAGCTGCGCTTCTCGTCTTCTGGAGCTATGACTGGAGCATTTACCTGTTCTATGCGGGCATTGCCCTCATGCTTGTCGCGTCTATCCTTGATCTTCTGCGTCCCGTAAGAGCCGTCCAGTGTCCAGCATCGAACTAGAGTCCGTTATTACCTGCCCCGAGTGCGGTACTGCCACGCGGGAAACCATGCCCACCAATGCATGCCAGTGGTTCTATGAGTGCAGCGCTTGCCATGCAGTGCTCAAACCGTTGCCCGGGGATTGCTGCGTTTATTGCTCGTATGGCACGGTCAAGTGCCCACCCATTCAGCAGGGCAGTTCCTGCTGCAGCGGCGGCGTATAACAATTCATTCAAGCCGAAGCCGCTTCGCGGCTCGGCTTAATTCAGGCGTTAGCTGGCAAAGTCGCCAGGCTTCCAGCCGGAATGCGGAAGCCATCGCTTGACCAGCGTGCAGCCCTCAGTTTTCCCCCCGGGGAGAAGCAGGCTCCACGCATCGTCATTTCCGATCCATCGCGCAATCCATCCGGCCTGTGTCTTGTACGCCCGGACAATTTTTATGTCGTGGTCGTACATGTAAAGCATCACTGTTCGCTTTCGTCGCGCAGCCAGCCAGCTAACAATTCGTTCAAGCGGATGCCGCATCGTAGTTTCTCCATACTTGTGAGTTCCGGGCAGCGGCACCGCTTAACTCAACTGTTAGCTGGCACTGCGCTCAGGCCCGTCCTTCTGGACAAGTAGGGTGCGCGGCCTTTCCTCCACTTCCGCCAGCCCAAGGTGCGCGAGCAGACGGTCATGGGCTTCCTGGAGCTTCCAATACCGGACCCGGAAGTCGCGCAAGTCGTCCCGCAGATCGGCAATCTCGCGCTCAAATCGGCTTCGTGTGACAAACATCGGTCTCTCCTTATTTGTGGTGCGCCAGCTAACAAGGCGCTCAAGCCGAACCCGCTTCGCGGGTCGGCTTAGCTTCGGCGTTAGGCCCCGCAGGAGAATGCAATGACTCTGAGATGGGTGTTGACACTTCTAGCCATCTTC
>NZ_JBHRYA010000015.1:0-3364 GCF_042648865.1 Luteimonas soli
AGGTACAGCTTGCCATGTGCTTGGCTCCACTACGCGGCGCGGCTTAACTTAGGCGTTAGGCCGCTCGGGAAACATCAATGGCTGTGCGGGTTCGCGCGTCTGACAGATCACGGCGCAAGCCTGGTGCTCCAGACGCGGGCGCAGTCAGCCTGGCCTCGATAGTTCATGGCGCAAGCCGCTGGCTCGCGGGCAGAGTTGCAATTGCTCACTCCCAACCGTTTCTGGCGCAAGCGCCCCTTTCGTCCAGATCTGTCGTAAAGTTCGCCACGGTGGGCCGGTGGCTCCGTGACCGGCGGCCTAACAACTCATTCAAGCCGAACCCGCTTCGCGGCTTCGGCAACATCGTCGCACCGGCAAGCGTATTGTTCCCCTACTCTTCGCGCTGCGGGTCGGCTTAATTCAGGCGTTAGGCCTCAGAGAGAGATCATGGATATCCCATCTATTTCCGCTGCGCTCTCGAGTCTAAAGACGGCGACTGATATCGCAAAGATGGTCAGGGAGAGTACGACTACTCTCGAGAAGGCCGAGATCAATCTAAAGATGGCGGATTTGATTGGCACGCTTGCCGACACAAGGGTGCAGCTAGCTGAAATCAAAGAGGCCCTACTTGAGCGCGACGAAAAGATCACTTCGCTGGAAACGGCATTGAATACGCGCGCCAATCTTTCCTACGAAGCTCCCTACTACTGGGAGATGAAGGGTGAGGAGCGAGTTGGCCCATACTGCCAGAAGTGCTACGACGTCGATGGAAAGCTCGTGAGGCTTCAGGGCAGCACCAGTACACGCGGGTGGTGGCACTGTCATTCCTGCGACCGGGTGGTCCATGACAAGAACTATGACAACAGACCTATCCGCTTCCAAAGCGAGTGGTGAGCTATGTGGCTGAGGCCTAACAGTTCATTCAAGCCGACGCCGCTTCGTTCCGCGAGCCACATGGCAGCTAAAGCTTGCCATGTGTTCGCTCCACTACGCAGCGCGGCTTAATTCAGGCGTTAGGGCGCATATGAAACGTTTCGGCTATCTTCTGGCACTACTGCTGAGTACTCCAGCATTCGCTGCCGGCCCACCTCCGGCGGAGTATCCACAAGCCTGTGCCCCAACGTACTGTGTACAAATAGTTGCCACTGCCCCTGATCAGCCGCAAAAATTCGTCATGCAACACAACGCCCGGGCAGGCACGTCCACAATGACTGTGGATATGGGTCGTGGATTCTTCGTTGCTTTTAGCTCCAGGCACGTCGAATCGCGCTTAAGTCATACGCGCAGTGAAAATCGTTGGATACATCGTGATGACAGTGCATCTGCATGGAGATGCCTGAGGTGCGGCACCACAAGGGGAAAGGATGAGGTGCTCGGAGTTGTGCTGCGCGGCATCCCCTCAAGCTATGACTTTGATAATCTTGGCTTGTCTGTATGCGTTTGGCCGCTAGACAGGTTCGCCGCCGGCTACGGGGACGGCAGATCAATGCGACTTGGCGAGAAGGCCTGCATCTCCGCACATGCGCCCTAACAATTCGTTCAAGCCGAACTTGCTTCGTTACGGCAAAGGTATGGCAGAAAAGCTTGCCATACCTTTGCCTCCACTACGCAAGTCGGCTTAACTCAGGTGTTAGGTGCCAATGGGGAATTCATCGCGGTTTCTGTTCTTAGTTGCGGCTCAGCTCTGCGTTCCGGCAGCAATCTATCTTTTGGTTGGGCTATACATCAGCCGGGGTTTCGGGTTCGAACACCTGCTTCCCAACTATCTGTTCATGGCAGCGCCGCACATTCTTGTTGGCGCCCTCGCCTTCTGGCCAAGAGCTCGTCCCCCTGCGTTGGTATGGGTTCTCTCCTTGCTCAACTGCGTGCTCGTTGCCTTCCAGCTTTGGGTTCTACTGGCTGTTCCGCCGCAAGAATCCAGCCTGGCTTGGGTTCTCTACATCCCGGCATGGAGCGCGGTTCTGCTAGCCTGTGCCATCGCGTGGATCGTTGTCAGGTATAACGGTCCGCCCAAAACAAGCAGCGGTGCCAGCTAATGGGTTGGCACCTAACAATTCGTTCAAGCCGAACTTGCTTCGTTACACCAAATCCATGGCAGAAAGAGCTTGCCATGGCTTTGGCTCCACTACGCAAGTCGGCTTAACTCAGGCGTTAGGCGCGCATATGGGGTTTCGCTTTCAACGACGGATCAATCTAGGCGGCGGCTGGGGTCTCAACACCAGCGGCTCTGGTGGCTCACTGAGTCGTCGGACTCGGCATGGATCTATCGGCACCAAGGGCTTCAGCCTTCGCAGCGGAATACCTGGGCTTAGCTACCGCCAGAGCTGGGGCAAAAATTCTGGCGCAGTGGTTGCTGTTGCCGCCTTGGTCATGGCTGTCGTAGCAATAGCTGTCCAGATACTCATCGTGCTAGTTCCGCTCATCTGGCAATGCCTTTCTTGGCTTGCCCTCACCATCTATGATTTCTGTGTCTACGGCACTCAGCAGTTCAAAGCATGGCGCGCTCGCTCGACCGGGTAGCGCGCCTAACAATTCATTCAAGCCGACGCCGCTTCGCGGCGCGGCTTAATTCAAGCGTTAGGCCGCTCGGGTCAGATTCAATGGTCGTGGTGATCCGTACATCTGGCACTTCTCGGCGCAAGCTACTTGCCCCAGTCGTGAGCGCAGCCAGGTCACCCTCGACCGTTCACGGCGCAAGCCGCTGGCTCACGGACACCGTTGCCGTTGCTCACTCCAGATCGTGCCCGGCGCAAGCGCGCCCTTCGGCCAGATTTGTCGTAAAGTCCGGCACGCAGGTGCGTTGGTTCCTCGGCCGGCGGCCTAACAGTTCATTCAAGCGGAACCCGCTTCGCGGGTCCGCTTAATTCAGGGTGTTAGGCGCCAATGGAAACATCCATGCCATTGAGTATCACAAGCCTCAAGCCTTACGTTCCCTCCAAGGATTTTGAGTTGTCCAAGCGGTTCTATACCGCGCTTGGATTCACCCTGTCCGAGGGCTGGGGCGGCACAGCGGATTTCTCGCTCAATGGCCACGCCTTCCGGCTTCAGAACTACTACGTGCAGGATTGGGCAAACAATTTCATGTTTGTCATTGGCATCGAGGACATTGAGGCTTGGCACCAGCGGGCAGTTGAGCTGCTCAACAGCAACACCTTCCCTGGCATGCGGGTCAAAGCGCCAGAACCAGTAGATGCTTCATTAGTCCTGCACGTCTGGGATCCAACTGGGGTTTTGCTAGTTTTTGTACAGTAGGGCGTCGCGGTTGGCGCCTAACAATTCATTCAAGCCGACACCGCTTCGCGGCGCGGCTTAACTCAGGCGTTAGACCGCTTATGCCCTTTCCAACTACTGAAACATTCATCCAAGCCGCTGAGGCAAAGCTCGG
>NZ_JBHRYA010000016.1:0-1418 GCF_042648865.1 Luteimonas soli
GCGGGGCCTAACAATTCGTTCAAGCCGAAGCCGCTTCGCGGCTCGGCTTAACTCAAGCGTTAGGCCGCACAACCAGCAACAGGGGGAATTCGTGAAAAGCGTTATTCGTTTCTTAGTCGTAGCTAGTCTCATCATTCTTGCCGCTTGTAGTGGCAGCCGTAGCCCAGGCCCGCTTGAGGGCACTTGGCACATGTCTGGCGTTGTGCCAATGACTGTCACTTTCCGAGCGGGAGAGACTGAGGCCATGGGCATGATCGAGAAGGTCTCATACAAGAGAGAGGGCAATGACGTTCTCGTTACCAACTTAGACGGCATCGCCAAGGGCACAACTTTCCGCTACACCATGACCGGCCCAGACACTGCACGCAGCGAGCTGGGCAACCTGCGGCGCGTCAAGTAGCAACTGGTGCGCCCTAACAATTCGTTCAACCCGAACCCGCTTCGTTCCACCAACAACATGGCAGGTACAACTTGCCATGTTGTTGGCTCCACTACGCAGGTCGGGTTAACTCAAGCGTTAGGCCGCTAAAAGCATGCGCTCATCTATTCTCATCGCAACGCTCTGGATCTGCAGTGCAATAACTGGTTGCACCCAAGATGGACAGTCAACCGAAGCAGCACAGGCCGCTGCTAACGTCGACTGGAGACGCCAGTGCACAACTGAAGGCTTAGCAACGGATAGCGCTGAAGATAAAGCCTACTTCGAGCACATAGCCTTGGAGTGTGAGCCAGTAGACGCTTGTATGCTTGCTTGCATTCGCAGTGGCTGTGCCGCCATTGGCGGAGGTTGTGCTCATGCATGCAGCAACGTTAGCGTGGACAACGCCGCGAGTGTGGTCGCTTCGTACGTGGACAAGTCAGCCTACTTCTGCAAATGGCAGCGGCCTAACAATTCATTCAAGCCGACACCGCTTCGCGGCGCGGCTTAATTCAAGCGTTAGGCCCCTATGAGCACATACTTGCTTCTCGCGCTCCTCGGATTCGGATTAGCTCTCTGGGGCTTCGGCTTGTGGCGCCGTGGTTTTTTCGGTCCTGAAACGCCGCCCGTCGCGCGTCAGGCATATGCTGTACGCAACGTTCTGTGGCTTGCTTCTGTGCTTATCGTATCGTGGCCGCTACAGATCTACCGTGCCGCTATTGGGAACATTGCTTACGTCGTTGCAGCCCTTGCTATTCTGGCGCTGTTTTTTTGGTTTGGCGTTGCCGCCGCAAACTTTATAGTCAAACGCTCTCAGGCTCGTCGCGGCGGGGCCTAACAATTCGTTCAAGCCGAACTTGCTTCGCTACACCAACAACATGGCAGGAAAAGCTTGCCATGTTGTTGCCTCCGCTACGCAAGTCGGCTTAACTCAGGCGTTAGAGCCCACATGAAGTACACGGCGATCTTGCTACTAGCTCTGACCCTCACGGTGGCCGGC
>NZ_JBHRYA010000017.1:0-14410 GCF_042648865.1 Luteimonas soli
GCGTCAGCAGCTTGCTACGCTGCGATCGTGGGTAGGCATCTGAGGCTTATCTAGGTCAGCCCCTTTTCTTTAACTCGAGAGAGCTTCCGCAGGGCGGCGGAAACCCCGGCCTTTGCTCCCTCCCCTGCGACGGCAGGGGAGGGTTGGGGAGGGTTGGGGAGGGGTGCCGTTGGGATCATCGCGAACCGTGGACACCCCCTCCCAACCTCCCCCTGCCGTCGCAGGGGGAGGAGCAGAACTTCAGGGGGCCGCAGCGGCTCCGCCAGCACCAGCCTCGATCGCCGCCCAGGTCCGCAGCAGGTTGCCGCCGAGGATCTTGCGGATGTCCTCGTCCTTGTAGCCGCGCGCCTGCAGGCCGGCGACGAAGTTCGGGAAATCGGCCACCGTGCGCAGCTCGTCGGGAAGCTCGCCGCCCACGCCGTCGAAATCCGAGCCGATGCCCACGTGGTCGATGCCGATCAGCTTCACCGCATAATCGACCTGGTCGAGCACCGCGTCGATCCGCGTCTGCCGCGGCGGGTGCGCTTCCTCCCATGCCTTGTTGAAGGCAGCCCTGCTTTCGAGCGGCTTGCCGGCTGCCTTCAGTTCCGCGTTGCGCTTGTTGAAGTCGTTGATCGCGCGGAAGTGCGCCTGCGTGTCGGCCGCGGATTCCGGGTTGACGAACGCGGTGCCGAACGGGATCTGCACCACGCCGCCGCCGTCGGCGATCGCCTTGGCCAGCTCGTCGCTGATGTTGCGCTCGAAGTCCGGGGTGAAGTGGCGGAACGCCGAGTGGCTGGCGATCACCGGCACCGTGCTCAGCTCGATCGCCGCGGCCGCGGACTCGTCGGACAGGTGGGAAACGTCGACCATGATGCCGAGCCGGTTCATCTCGGCCACCACCTGCTTGCCGAACGGGCTCAGGCCGTGCCACTTGCGCTCGATCGCGTACGAGGAATCGGCGATGGCGTTGGCGGCGCTGTGGGCGAGGGTGATGTAGCGCACGCCGCGGTCGAAGAAGAACTGCACGTTGGACAGGTCGTCGCCGATCGGCGCGCCATTCTCCATGCCCAGCGGCAGCAGCACGCGGTCGCCCTTGCGCAGGCTGTCGACATCCTTCGGCGAAAGCAGCAGCGCGAACTTGTCCGGGTGGCGCTGCGCCAGGGCCTCGACCGAGTCGATCATCTCGTTGGCCACCTGCCACGCGCTATCGTCCTCGTCCTGCTTCGGCGAGGTGTAGATCGACATGAAGGCGACGTCCAGTCCGCCGGCGTGCGCCTTCGGGTAGTCGAACTCGCGGCCCTCCGCTTCTTCGCCCAGATCCATCCAGCCGTCCATCAGCATGCCGGGCGCGTCGATGTGGGTGTCGACGATGACCGCGTCCTGCGCCAGCGCGCGGGAGGCATCGGTGGCCTGCGCGGATGCGAGCGCGGGGACAAGGGCGAGCAGCAGGACGGGAAGGGTGCGATGCATTGTGGCCTCCGGGTTGGACGGGGAATCCGCGGGTTGGATCGGTTCCGCGGAGTGATGTTGCGGATGCTTCTGCAGGAGCGGCTTCAGCCGCGAGCTTTGCTCCCTCCCCTGCGACGGCAGGGGAGGGCTGGGGAGGGGTGTCTTTCGGATCAGCGCGACCCGTGACCACCCCCTCCCAACCTCCCCCTGCCTTCGCAGGGGGAGGAGCAAGGCAGGTGACGCGGTGCTCAGGCAACCCGCCGGCCGCCAGCGTACACCCCTTCGGCCAGCCGCCCGCCGAGCCAGTAGCACAGCTCCGCCGGCTGCCGCACGCGCCAGCGCACGAAATCGGCGCGCAGGCCGGCGCGCAGCGCGCCGCGGTCTTCGAGGCCGAGCGCACGCGCGCCGTTGACGGTCGCGCCGCGCAGCGCTTCTTCGGGCGTCAGCCGGAAATGGGTGCAGGCCAGCTGCATCGCCTGGCGCAGCGACAGCAGCGGCGAGGTGCCGGGGTTGCAGTCGGTTGCCACCGCCATCGGCACGTGCCGCGCGCGGAATTCGCGCAGCGGCGGCAGCTGCGTTTCGCGCAGTACGTGGAAGGCGCCGGGCAGCAGCACCGCCACCGTGCCGGCCTCGGCCATCGCGGCGACGCCGGCGACCGAAGTGTGTTCGACGTGGTCGGCCGACAGCCCTCCGAACTCGGCCACCAGCGCGGCGCCCTCGCCGTCGCTGAGCTGGTCGGCGTGCAGCTTCACCGGCAGCCCCAGCGCGCGTGCGGCCTCGAACACCCGTCGCGTCTGCGCCAGGGTGAAGCCGATCCGCTCGCAGAACGCGTCCACCGCGTCGACCAAACCCTCGGCGTGCAGGCGCGGCAGCCAGTCGACGACCGCGTCGATGTAGCCCTCCGCGTTGCCGGCGAACTCCGGCGGCAGCGCGTGCGCGCCGAGGAACGTGGTGCGGACCTGGATGCCGAGCTCGTCGCCGACCTGGCGTGCGACGCGCAGCATCTTGCGTTCGTTGTCGAAGTCCAGGCCATAGCCGGACTTGATCTCCAGCGTGGTCACGCCGTCGGCGAGCAGCGCGCGCGCGCGCTGCAGCGACTGCGCCAGCAGATCGTCCTCGCTGGCGGCGCGGGTATGGCGCACGGTGGATACGATGCCGCCACCGGCGCGCGCGATCTGTTCGTAGTCGGCGCCCTGCAGGCGCTGCTCGAACTCGCCCGCGCGGTCGCCGGCGAATACCGCGTGGGTGTGGCAGTCGACCAGCCCCGGCGTGATGCAGTCGCCACCGGCGTCGATCGCGTCACCGGCAAGCTCGGCGGGAAGTTCGGAGCGCGGGCCGGCGAAACGGATGATGCCGTCGCGCCATGCAAGCGCGCCGTCCTCGACCAGGCCGTAACCGGCGTCGCCGTCGAGCGTGACCAGCGTCGCGCCCGTGACCAGGCCATCTCCTGCAGCATGCACTGGCTTGTTCATGTGCCCGATTGTAGCGGTCGCGTTTCGCCCGCGGGCGGGGGAGAATGACGGCATGTCGACGCCAGTTGCCGCCTCCGCCACGATCGAGCGCACGCCGGAAGGCTGGCGCGCCCCCGGCATCGCCAACCTGCATTCGCACGCCTTCCAGCGCGCGATGGCCGGCATGGCCGAGCGCCAGACCAATCCGGAAGACTCGTTCTGGACCTGGCGCGAGACGATGTACCGCTTCGCCGCACGCTTCGATCCCGACACCCTGCACGCGGTGGCCGCGCAGCTCTACGTCGAGATGCTCGAGGCCGGCTACACCAGCGTGTGCGAGTTCCACTACCTGCACCACGCGCCCGACGGCCGGCCGTACGACGATCCGGCGGCGATGTCGCGGGCGCTGGTCGCCGCCGCGCGCGACACCGGCATCCGCCTGACTTTGCTGCCGGTGCTGTACATGACCGGCGGCTTCGACGGCCGTGCGTTGGGCGAGCGGCAGAAGCGCTTCGGCCACGACCTCGACGGCTACCTGCGCCTGTTCGAATCGCTGCACGCACGGCAGGACGAACGCCTGCGCGTCGGCTGCGCCCTGCACAGCCTGCGCGCGGTGCCGGCCGATGCAATGCACGACGTCATCGCGGCGCTGCCCGGCGATGCGCGCATGCACGTCCACATCGCCGAGCAGATCGGTGAAGTACAGGATTGCCTCGCGATCCGCGGCGCTCGGCCGGTGGAATGGCTGCTGGCCAACGCCGCCGTCGATGAACGCTGGACGCTGGTGCACGCCACCCACCTGACGCCGGAAGAAACGCGCGGTATCGCCGGAAGCGGCGCGACCGTTGCGGTCTGCCCGACCACCGAAGCCAACCTCGGCGACGGCCTGTTCCCGCTGCGCGCCTACCTCGACGCTCGCGGCGCCTGGGGCATCGGTTCGGACTCGCACATCTCGGTATCGCCAGTCGAGGAGCTGCGCTGGCTGGAGTACGGCCAGCGGCTGGTGACCCACCATCGCAACATCGCCGTGGGCGCCGGCTCGACCAGCGTCGGCGAAACACTGCTGCAGGGCGTGGCCGCAAGCCGCGCACGGTCGACCGGTTTCGACGACGTCGACGACCACGTCATGCTCGATGCCGCGGCGCCCAGCCTTGCCGGAGCCACCGACGAAGACATCGCCGACCGCTGGATCTTCAGCGGCAACCGCAACCTGGTGCGCGAAGTGGTGGTCGGCGGCGACCGCGTGGTCATCGACGGGCACCACCGCGACCGCGACGCGATTGCAATGCGCTATCGCAAGGCCATCGAAGTCCTGGCGTAGGTCGGGGCTACGCCCCCGACGGCTTTTGGTTTGCCGCTCCACGTCCGACTTCGACCTGACGTAGGTCGGGGCTACGCCCCCGACGGCTTTTGATCTTCGTCGCGGCCGTGTGGAAACCCATCCCACCCAAACCCTTCCCTTGAAGGAGAGGGTTTCAAGGCGTAGGTCGGGGCTACGCCCCCGACGGCTTTCGGTTTGTGGCGGCGTTGGGGAAACCCACCCCCACCCAACCCGTCCGGCCCGGCGCAGCGCGCCGGTCGTTCGGCCGGCCCGCGCGGCAGTGCCGCGCAAACGGGCCGTCCTCACCCCCTTGAAGGGGAGGGCTTCAAAGCGTGGCCGCGACCTACAGGAACATTGCGTTCATGCGCGCGTAGTCGAGGCCGTTGGCGAACGACGGCGCGAAGTCTCCGTCCAGCCACGCCTTCACCGACACTTCCGCGGTGCCGTAGGCATGCCTGAAGAACGCCGGTCCCGCGCTGATCCGCCGCACGCCGGCCTGCGCCAGCGCGTCGAGCGATGCCAGTCCCGGCATCGCCATCACGTTGATCGCCAGGCCTGGCACGGCGGCGACGATCTTCGCCGCGTCTTCCGCCGACGCTAGTCCGGGCACGAAGCCGCCGTCGGCGCCGGCATCGCGGTAGGCCACGAGTCGTTCGATCGCCATCGCCACCGCCTCGTCGCCGCTGGCCAGTCCGCGCAGGTACACGTCGGTGCGCGCGTTGACGAACAGCGGCGCTGCGCCTTCTGCTTCACGGATCGCGCGGATCTTGTCGACCAGCAGCGTCGGAGCACTGCCACCGTCTTCGATGTTCACGCCGACCGCGCCGGCACCGGCGATCGCCCGCGCCAGCTCCGCCACGGCGCGCGGATCGTCGCTGTAGCCATCCTCGATATCCACCGTCACCGGGACCGAGACCACGCGCAGCATGCCGCGCAATGAAGCCAGCAACTCTTCGCGCGGCAGCTTTCCGCCGTCGGCGTAACCAAGTGCCCACGCGACAGCGGCGCTCGTGGTGGCGATGGCGGTTGCACCGGCTTCCTGCCAGAGGCGCGCGCTGGCCGCGTCCCAGGCGTTGGGCAGCAGCAGTGGCACATCGGTGTCGTGCAGGGCGACGAACTGGGCGTGGGGTGAGAGTGTCATTGCGGGCTCCGTTGTGATGGCGACCATCTGTTGCTTTTGCAGGAGCGGCGGAAGCCGCGAGCCTTTGCCCCCTCTCCTGCGAAGGCAGGGGAGGGCTGGGGAGGGGTGTCTTTCGGATCAGTGCGAACCGTGGGCACCCCCTCCCAGCCTCCCCCTGCCTTCGCAGGGGGAGGGGCCAGGGCAGAAGCTCACGACCTGCGAGAGCATGGGGGTGTCATCAGGCGGCTCCGAACAGATCACCAGCTGGCAGCGCACCCTCCAGCGCCAGCAGGTACTGCTTGGCCGGCAGCCCACCGCCGAAGCCGGTCAGCGAGCCGTCGGCGCCGATCACGCGGTGGCAGGGCAGCACGATCGGGATCGGGTTGCGTCCGTTCGCCGCGCCCACGGCGCGCACCGCCTGAGGCTTGCCGATGCGCCGCGCGACGTCGCCGTAGCTCCAGGTCTGCCCGAAGGGAATCTCCGCCAGCGTCGACCACACCTCGCGCTGGAAGGCCGTGCCGACCGGCCGCAGCGGCAGGTCGAAGGCCCGCAGCGCGCCGTTGAAGTACGCCTCCAGCTGCGTGCCGGTCTCGCGCAGCACCGCGTTGTCGCCCTGCACCAGCGCCACGCTGCGCGGCAGCGGATGGCGCGGCGTGCTGAACCAGATCAGGCGCAGGAATTCGTCGTCCGCGCCCAGCAACAGCGGCCCGACCGGGCTCGGGACGTGTTTGGAAACGAGGTTCACGGGTTCGTCCTCCGCGCACCGTCGTTTCGCATCGGTGCATGCCTGGATGCGGCGGACGAAACATCATCGCGCTTGCGAACCGCGCGCTTCGCAGTGGTCGCGGCGGGCGCCGCCATGGCCTCGCGCCACAGCTGCAGCGTCGCGTAGCCGCGCCACGGCCGCCACGCTTCCGCGCGCGCGGTCAGCGCCTTCGCGGTCATGCGCGACCCGTCCAGCGGCACCGCCTTCTGCAGCACCAGGTCGTCGGCGGGAAACGCGTCCGGATGCCCGAGCGCGCGCAGCGCGATGTAGTGCGCCGTCCACGGGCCGATGCCGGGCAGGGCGGTCCAGCGCGCGACGAAATCGTCGAGCGTGCGCTCGACGCGGAAGTCGACGTCGCCGTCGAGCAGCGCCCTGGCGATCGTGCGAATCGTCTGCGCCCGCGTGCGGGTGATGCCGATGCTGGCAAGGTCCGCGTCGGCCAGCGCGGCGGGCGTGGGGAACAGGTGCGCCAGCCCGTGCGCCGCGTGCTCGGCCGGCAGCGGCTCGCCGAATCGCGTTGCCACCCGCGCGGCGAACGTGCGCGCCGCAGCCACGCTGACCTGCTGGCCGAGGATCGCCCGCACCGCGATCTCGAACCCGTCCCAGCCACTCGGCAGCCGCAGCCCTGGCCGCTTGCGCAGCAGCGGCTTCAGGCGCGGATCGGAGGACAGCGCATCGGCGACCGCGCGCGGATCGGCATCGAGGTCGAACATCCGCCGCAGCCGGCCAACGATGTCGAGCAGCCGCGACGCCAGCGGCGCGTGCAGCTCCAGCTTCAGCGCATGCTCGCCGTCGGGCCACCGGCTGACACGCAGCCAGCCAGGCGGCGCACCCGCGCCATCGCCGGCGATCACGCGCGCATAGCTGTCGTCGCCGACGTGCTCCACGCCCGGCAGCGCGCGACCGCGCAGGAAGCCGAGCATCGATTCGAAGTCGTAGGGCGGGCGGTAGCCCAGGCGCAGCGTCAGGTGTTCGCCGGCGTGCGCCCGGCGCGCCGTCGCCGGCCGGCGGCGCAGGTCGCGCGGCGCCATCCGGTAGGCCTCCTTGAACGTCGCGTTGAACCGGCGCAGGCTGCCGAAACCGGCGGCCAGCGCGACGCCGGTGATCGGCAGCGACGTCTCGGTCAGCAACTGCTTGGCGAACAGTAAACGTCGCGTGCCGTGCACGCTGGCCGGCGAGGCGCCGAGGCGTTCGACGAACAGTCGCCGCAGCTGCCGCTCGCCGATGTTGACGCGACCCGCCAGTGCCGACACCGATTGCCCGGCCAGCGCGCCCTGGTCGATCAGCTTGAGCGCGCGCGCAACCGCCGCGTCGCCGCGCCGCCACGTGCCATCGGTTGGCGACAACTCCGGCCGGCAGCGCAGGCACGGCCGGAAGCCCGCCGTTTCCGCCGCCGCGGCGGTGCGGTAGTAGGTGATGTTGGACGGCTTGGGCGGATGCACCGGGCACACCGGCCGGCAGTAGATGCGCGTGCTGGTCACGGCGATGAAGAACAGCCCGTCGAAGCGCGGATCGCGGCTCAGGCGTGCCTGCTCGCAGATCCGGCGCGGCGGCAGGGCGGTGGATTCGGGGGAAGGCATGCGATGCAGGCTAGCACCGCGCCGGCGCGTGGACTCGCCGGATTCGGACATTGATGCTGCGGCGGGAATGCAGGATCAAGTGCATGTCGGGCACGTAGGCCCGACCTACGGCGCTCCCGCTACGGACGTAGGTCGGGCCTACGCGCCCGACGGCTCTTGATCTCCGGTTGCCGGGGATATCCCCTCAGACCAAGAGCGCGTCGGGGATGTAACCCCGACCTACGGTCCGGAATCGCGCAGCGCCGGCAACAGCGGCGCGATGTCGCCGTCATTCGGCGCCGGCGCGATGCCCAGCAGCCGCGCCAGCAGCGGATACACGTCGACGTTGTCGAACGCGGGAATCTCCACGCCCTGCCGGAACGCCGGCCCGCGCGCCACGAACAGCGCCCGCATCGAGGGCAACGCCGGATCGTAGCCATGCGAACCACGCGCATGGCCAGGCCGCCCGGTGATGTACTCGCGCGGCAGCGCATCCCAGCCCTCGTGCATCTGGCACACGATCGGCGGGATGCGCGGGTGGGTGCCGTAATGCCAGCGCGCGGGCAGTTCGCCCTTGCGCCAGCAGTCGTAATGCTCGTGCGCGCCGAGCAATGTCGCCTCCACCGCCGCCTCGAAGCCCGGATTGGGCGCGATGCCGACCGACTGGCCGATCGATACCACCGTCGCCTCGTCCCGCGACACCATGTCCTCGATGGCGACGGCATGTCCCGGCGCCACCGTCGCCATGCCGTGGTCGGACACGATCACCAGGTTGGTGCGGTCCAGCAGCCCGCGTTCCGCCAGCCCGGCGCGCAGGCGGCCGATCGCCGCGTCCACCTCGGCCAGCGCAGCGTGTGCCTGCGGCGAATCCGGGCCATGGCCGTGCGCGGCCGAATCGACCATGTCGAAATACAGCGTCACGATCCGCGGCCGCGTCGCCGCAGGTTCGTCCAGCCACGCCAGCACCTGGTCCACGCGCTGATCGGCGGTGACGTGCTTGTCGAACGGCCGCCACTGCGACGGCCGCACGCCGCCGATCGCCGCCTCGCTGCCGGGCCAGAACATCGTCGCGCTGCGCATCCCGGCCTTCTGTGCGGTGATCCAGATCGGCTCGCCGCCCCACCAGCGCCCGTCGCCCACGGCCTCGCGGTTGGACAGCCTGAACCCGCCCAGTTCCGCGTCGCGCATCGTGTTGTGGACGATGCCGTGGTGGTCCGGACGCAGGCCGGTGACGATGCTGTAGTGGTTGGGGAAGGTGAGCGAGGGATACGAGGGATTCATCCACTGCGCGTGGACGCCTTCGGCGGCGATGCGCGACAGGTTCGGTACGAGGCCGGCATCCAGGTAGTCGGCGCGGAAGCCGTCGATCGACACCAGCACCAGCGGGTCAGGCGCCTGGGCGGCCGGTGGCGTCGAGACGCACGCGGCCAGCGACAGCAGCACCAGCAACAGGAGAGGCAAGCGAAGCCCGAACGGGCGGCGGAGCAGGGCGGGAGTGGGGTGGTCGCGGAATCGTGTCATCGGGCCATGATACGGGCAGCGCATGACATCCTCGCGCGCCGCCGTGCCTGACGCGGGCCTAAACCACGCTGGCTCGCACAGCGCCGGTTCGCGACGAGCGGCGTATGGTCGTGGATGCAGGGGTGCACGACACCCCGAACGACCCCGACCCCACGGAGGTGTGCCATGAAACGCTTGATGATCATCCTCGCCGCTGCCGGTTTCGCATCCGTTGCCGGCGCGCAGCAACCCACCGAGGTCGAACAGAGCCTCGAACCGGGCGCCGCCGCGGTCGGCACCGAAGCCAGCGATGCCTCGGTCAGCGACCGCAACTGCCTGCGCCACACCGGCTCGCGCATCACTACCAGCGAGAACGCGAAGGCCCGCCGCGCTGGCAAGGCCGGCGACAAGTGCGCCAACGCCTTCGGTCGCGCCTACGACCGCGAGGACATCGAACGCACCGGCGCCACGGACGTGAAGCAGGCGCTGCAGATGCTGGACCCCGCGATCCATTGACCTGGCTCCGCGTCGCTGCAACACAACGCCCGGGCATGCCCGGGCGTTTTCATTGAAGCGGCTCCGGCGGACAGGATCTTCATCAACAACTGCACTCCTGGATCGCCAATTGCTCTTGATCGTCATTCCCGCGAAGGCGGGAACCCATGCCCGCGATCTTCCAGGTCGCTGAAGTACCGGGTCCCACGACTTCCCCGCTGGCCTGGTCATCATCCGGAAGAATCAACGCTCGAACACCGCCGTCGCCCCCGGATAATCCACCGTGATCCGGAAGCCGCGGAACGTCTCGCCCCCCAACGCCCCATCCACCGGCATGTCCATCCACTGCGCCATGAACTCGTGGAACGCCCGGTCCGGCCGCTCCGAGAACCACGCAGGCCCGGTGGTGTAACCGGCGATCTCCACCGCCGGCACCTGGATCATCGCCATCCCGCCGTCGCCCTTCTCGATGTAAGGCCAGTCCGGGTGGCGCTCGCGCCAGCGCTGCATCACTTCGCGGGTGATGAAGTTGCCCGCACGCTGGCGCACCGACGCATCGCCCAGCCGTGCCGCCGCCGCTTCGTCGAGGCGGAACGTCGCCCCGGTGTCGAACAGGAACTGCAGGTCCTCGCCATCGATCCGCGCCGGGATGCGCGGGAAGTGCGTGGTGTGCCTGCCGTCGGCGTCCGCCTGGAAGCCCAGCTGCACCACGTGCGCCGGCTCGGCCTCCGGCAGCGCGCCGTCGGGCAGCAGCCGCAGCGTGCCGGCGCGGTAGTCCCACTCCCAGGTGCGGTCGCCGAACCACGCCGTACCCAGCATGCCGTCGTGCATCCACGCCGGCCCCGGCATGATCGCCAGCTTGACGTCGGCGGACTTCGGCGGCGGGATCCATGGGCCCGCGTAGGTGGGCCACGTCGTCACGCCGTAGACGGGCTCGTGCTCCGAGCCGAGGTTGTTGTCCTTGTCGTACGACAGCCCGAGCTTGTCCGCGCCGCGCGTGGTGAGGTTCATGCCACCGCCCGAATCGGTGAACAGCCGCAGGGTCTTCCCGCCAGGCGCCTGCGCGTCGACGAAGAACCGGTGGTGCTCCATCGTCGCCGGCAGCGTGTGGGGCAGCTGCGGCGTGGCGGCGGGCTCGGCGGCGAGCACGGGGGAAGTGGCCAGCAGCGCGAGCCATGCGAGTGATCGCATCATCAAAGTCCGTTTGTGGGGAGGAGCCCAAGCCTGCCGCCGCGTAGCCGCCGCGGCCAGTGACCGTGGTCACCATGACCATGGTCCCGCAGCGGTGCCGCGCCACCGCCGGCCCACGCAGCCTCGATGCGATAATCCCCGCCAACATGCACCCGCAGGTCCCCGCCATGTCCGATCGCAAGCCGTCCCGCCTCGACGCCACCCGCAGCATCCGCGCCCCGCGCGGCAGCGAACTCAGCTGTAAGTCCTGGCTCACCGAGGCCCCGTTCCGGATGATCCAGAACAACCTCGACGCCGAAGTGGCCGAAAACCCCGCCGAACTCGTCGTCTACGGCGGCATCGGCCGCGCCGCACGCGACTGGGACTGCTACGACGCCATCCTCAAGTCGCTCAAGACACTGGGCGACGACGAAACCCTGCTCGTGCAGTCCGGCAAGCCCGTCGGCATCTTCCCCACCCACGCCGACGTCCCGCGCGTGCTGATCGCCAACTCCAACCTCGTCCCGCACTGGGCCACCTGGGAGCACTTCAACGAGCTCGATAAAAAAGGCCTGATGATGTACGGCCAGATGACCGCCGGCAGCTGGATCTACATCGGCAGCCAGGGCATCGTGCAGGGCACCTACGAAACCTTCGTCGAGATGGGCCGCCAGCACTACGGCGGCAACCTGAAGGGCAAGTGGATCCTCACCGCCGGCCTGGGCGGCATGGGCGGCGCGCAGCCGCTGGCTGCGAGCCTGGCCGGCGCCTGCAGCCTCAACATCGAATGCCAGCAGTCGCGCATCGACATGCGCTTGCGCACACGCTACGTCGACGAACAGGCCAGCGACCTCGACGACGCGCTCGCCCGCATCGCGAAATACACCGCGGCCGGCGAAGCGAAATCCATCGCCCTGCTCGGCAACGCCGCCGAAATCCTGCCGCAGCTGGTCGAACGCGGCGTGCGCCCCGACGCCGTCACCGACCAGACCAGCGCCCACGACCCCGTGCACGGCTACCTGCCCATCGGCTGGACCGTCGAGCAATGGCTCACCGAACAGAAGCAGCATCCCGGGAAAGTCCGCGACGCCGCCAAGCAGTCCATGCGCGTGCACGTCGAGGCGATGCTCGCGTTCGAAAAGCGGGGCATCCCCACCTTCGACTACGGCAACAACATCCGTCAGATGGCGTTCGACGAAGGCTGCAAGGACGCCTTCGACTTCCCCGGCTTCGTTCCCGCCTACGTGCGCCCGCTGTTCTGCAAGGGCATCGGCCCGTTCCGCTGGGTCGCGCTGAGCGGCGACCCCGAGGACATCTACAAAACCGACGCCAAGGTCAAGGAACTGATCCCCGACGACAAGCACCTGCACAACTGGCTCGACATGGCCCGCGAGCGCATCGAGTTCCAGGGCCTGCCCGCGCGCATCTGCTGGGTCGGCCTGGGCCAGCGCCACAAGCTGGGCCTCGCGTTCAACGAGATGGTCCGCAACGGCGAACTGAAGGCCCCCGTCGTCATCGGCCGCGACCATCTCGACAGCGGCTCCGTCGCTTCACCCAACCGCGAAACCGAAGCGATGATGGACGGCAGCGACGCCGTCAGCGACTGGCCGCTGCTCAACGCCATGCTCAACGTCGCCGGCGGCGCCACCTGGGTGTCACTGCACCACGGCGGCGGCGTGGGGATGGGCTACTCGCAGCACAGCGGCATCGTCATCGTCTGCGACGGCACCGAAGCCGCCGACAAGCGCATCGCCCGCGTGCTGTGGAACGATCCCGGCACCGGCGTGATGCGGCATGCGGATGCGGGGTATGAGATTGCGAAGGCTTGTGCGAAGGAGCAGGGGCTCAAGCTGCCGATGGCTTGACTGGCCGGCACTTGATGGCGACCCCTTTTTGTGCCATATTTGGCCCTGAATTTGGAGACGAAATATGGAAGCCATCCTCGCCGACGCAAGCATCAGCATCACCGAGCTCAAGCGCAATCCGAGCGCAGTGATCGAGGCGGCCGACGGCGAATCGGTGGCCGTCCTGGTGCATAACAAGCCAAGCGCCTACCTGGTGCCGGCAGCCACCTACAAGCGTCTTCTGGATCGGCTGGAAGACCTTGAACTGGCCGAACTCGTGCGCTCGCGCGCCAACGAACGCCGGATCAAGGTCGAGCTTGATGCGCTATAGCCTGGAGTTCGTGGAATCCGCGCTGAAGGAATGGCGCAAGCTCACGCCCGGCATTCGCGATCAGCTGAAAGGCAAGCTGCGAGAGCGCCTCGACAATCCGCATGTCCCCGCGGCACGCCTGCATGGCCTGCCGAACTGCTACAAGATCAAACTGCGCACCGTCGGCTACCGGCTCGTCTATCAAGTCGACGACAAGGTGGTCGTCGTCACCGTTGTGGCCGTCGGCAAGCGCGACAAGGGGCTGGTTTATCGTGCCGCGGAGAAGCGCACGCGCAAGTGAATCCGCCAAGACGGTGCGCGCGGCGCTGCATGCGGCTTAAGCCCGTAGGATGGGTAGAGCGTAGCGAAACCCATCGCCGTGCAAGCCCGTGATTGGTTTGCATCCGGTGCGGCGGGTGGGTGATGGGTTGACCAGCTTCGCTGTTGAATGCCGCCTTCGGCTCTACCCATCCTGCGGGTTAGAATCCCGCCGCCCGCATCCGGGCGAGATGGGAGAACCGTCATGAAACACATCAATTCCGACCAGGTTTCCTTTTGAGGTAACGAGCAAGCGTCGCAGAGGCTTCCCCTCCGAAACCCAGGTCAAGAGGGGTCGCCGTGTCGTCCATGGGCACAAGGAACTCACGGAGAAGTTGGGCCGCAACGACCCTTGCCCATGCGGCTCGCGGAGGTTGTTTCAAGGGCTGCTGCCGTGCCAAGGGCAGGTTTTGATGGCGTCAACCGTCATGACTACCATCGCTGAGCACATCCGGGCCACGCTCTCTTGGAGCGTGGCCCTTTTCGTCGCCTGCAGACGTCCATGACTTCATTGGCTCACATCTTCTTTCCAATCGCGAAACCGAAGTCATGCAGGACGGCAGCGACGCCGTCAGCGACTGGCCGCTGCTCAACGCCATGCTCAACGTCGCCGGCGGCGCCACCTGGGTGAGCCTGCACCACGGCGGCGGCGTGGGGATGGGCTACTCGCAACACAGCGGCATCGTGATCGTCTGCGACGGCACCGAAGCCGCCGACAGGCGCATCGCCCGCGTGCTGTGGAACGACCCGGGCACCGGCGTGATGCGGCATGCGGATGCGGGGTACGAGATTGCGAAGGCTTGTGCGAAGGAGCAGGGGTTGAAGCTGCCGATGGGGTAGGGGAAGCCACTTGTGTCGGCCAGTCGCCCCTCTGTTACGTCCTGCTGTTCGGGGGCGTAAGCATTACATCTTCGCTTGGGAGCGATAGCGCCAGTCTCGAACCGGTGGAATGTTCGGCTCCTGTTAAAAGGCTGATTCCAGAGAAATTTTCCTATTGGAAGGTTTCTGCTGTGCGGGTGCATACTCTGCGCAACGCCTCCGGGGAGAGGCTGAATTAGTAGTTAGGCCTCATGAAAGTTCTCTTCGCCATCCTATGTTCGGCGCTACTCAGCGGGTGTGCTGAAT